>JALHOL010000001.1 GCA_022843025.1 Paracoccaceae bacterium
CGCACCCTCCAGGTGATCCATGAAACGCGCCCCTCGCAGCCGTCAACGCCATGATTTATATGCGAAATATCACGATTACGACAGCGAAATCAGCGACTTACTTGGAGAATGTGGGTCCACACAGTTGATCAACAGCCAAAATGCTCCCTTTGGCGAAACACTGATCACCTATCAGGTGCAGCGGTTCCGCGATGTTTCGAACCTGTCCAGCGAACAGGCCTATCTCGTCACGATGATGCAGCGGGTGATTGTGCCTAATTCCACCCCCTACCAGCCGGGTCCAAGCAGCGCGACTGCCTATACCAACTATCCGGCGATCCTGCATAATGAGGTCAACCTGTCGGCATCCAACAATCCGAAGATCGTCCTGCGCAACATCTTTCCTCGCACGCTGAACGCCCAGGTCAGCAGTTCGCAATCTGAAAGCTCTGGCACAGGTACATCGTCCACCGTCCAGAATACGTCAGGTTCGAACCAAAGCACTGTTAACTCTTACGGAATTTCGATGTCTTTCGGCTTCAGCGGCACGACGCCGTTGGGGTCGATCACGTCGCAATCCGGCCAGTCCTTCACCAGCGGCACGATGCAATCCTCGACCAGTGGGAATACAAACTCGGCGAACCAGAACCTTGGCGCCTCACAATCCATGAGCATCAAGGATTGGAGTTCCTTTGGCATCCTAGATGAACAAGCGGTCAATCCGAGTTGGCTGTTCGGGCAATCCTATCCCTGGGATGTTCTGCAATACAATCAGCTGGGCAACAATGGATCAATCAATCTGCCGGACTTCGTCATTTCTAACCTCTACAGCAACGGGTTGGTCCTGCCGCCGAGCCAACTCTCACAATTCGGGATCGACTTCTCAATGACTGCCAATTGGCTGTTGGTATATCCCGGGCCGATCAGCACCGATGAAACACTTCAGTTCACACATACGATCACCAGCTATACCGCGTCGCATGCTGCAACCTCCAATGGAGTTTCGGCGACATTGCAAACATCGTCCCAGGCGAACAGGTTCCAGATCCAATCGCCAACGCTTTCGCTGAGCAAGTATGGTCTGAACCCACTAACTGCGAGTGGCGTTACATCGGGCAGCGCCATCGGCTTTGCCGCAGCAGATTGGACCATCGCACCAAGCGCGGCCCGAGGGGCGTGCAAGGTTGTGTCGCCGGCGGACACGTTGCAGGTGGACGCCGACGGGTTCGACGCGACGATGTCCAGCGACCTGCAAGTGCCAACATCCGTGACGCTGACCTTCAAGGTGGCGGACTACAACGTAGACTACACATTGGCGCTGATGCATTGGCTCGGTGAAGGCAGCGGCCCAGTGAACATTGCTTGGAATGTCAACTCGGGCAAAGGCAGCGGGGTGATCAGCGTCGAGTCAACAAAGGGTGAAGGCGCGCAGGGCAACGCTACCATCATCGCGCTGCGCAATACTGATTTTTCGGACATTGGCTACCATGACTATCTAACCATCGGCACCAACACGATCACATTGACGATCACGCCACAGGGCACAGGGGCAGCAAGTTATACCTTGAACGCGATTGGACTTGGTACGAACTGATGCCTCGCCGAAGCAAAGGCAAAGACGGATTGACACCGGGCCCGCCGAGCAAGGGCAACCAGGACATTCTGACCATCAAGAAGTCCAAGATCAAAAGGGTGAGAACCTATGTAAAACGCGGACAGGCCTGGGGCGCGATCCGAAGTCTCGGTGAGTCCATCGGGTCGATGAACGACTTGGATATCAATCTGCCCAAGATCCAGCTCCCCAAAGACATGCGCGTCAAATTCTTTTCGCGGGTCTTTGATGAGAACGGCGATCTGGTCAAGAACTCGATCCTCGATGGGCGCTATCGCAGCACCTGGGCCGAACAGGATGAGCTTCTGTCGACAGCAACCGTCAGAAATCTGATTCAAGGCCTTCTGAACGAACGGAAAGAATCAGAAATTACCAAAGAGGAACGCAAACTCTACGAGCTGCTGATCGACCTTTGTTCTGCATTGCGGATTCCGACGCGATATTCCGGCTTTTCCACGTCCAAGGTGGTTATGCAGCATCCGACGGCCGTGGGGTCAGGCTTCTTTTCGGACAAGAACGTCGACGGACCGCATGGCCGGTACGACTCGGACCGGGTGAAATATATCGGAGAGGCGGTGAAGCTTAGCCAAGAGGCCAATGAAAGCATTGACGATCAGGTCCGCACGATCATGCGGGCTGCGATCGAATTCTCGCTGAACTACTTCACCGCGCCCATCACAGCCATCAACGTCCAGCCATTTTCGACGAAGAAAGGTATCAAAACCACCGATGAATCGCTGCTGAAACAGATCGCGTCACGGGAGCAGATCAAGGACATCTACGTCAAGTTGGGTGGTGAACTGCGCAACCTCGAGTCGGAAGACGGCAAGGTGGTGGAGGAGCCCGAAGACGAAAGCCTCACACGGAAGTGGCAGCGTGATTTGAAGATCACTTCGCAGGATCCGTTTCCCTTTGCACCGCCAAGCCCGCTCCGAAAGATATCCAAGAAAAAGGACCCCCCTCCGACGCCCGACACCAAGGTGCCGGTGGGATCGGGCTCGGTGGTGCCGTCCAATCCGTTTGGCTCCCTCCTGTCAAACCTTGCCTTGCAGCAGACCACCCCCTCCGGGTCGACCAGCCAAGTGGTGCAGGGTTCATTCTCAAGCAAAACCTTGATGCAGAACACGATCACAGTTGGCATCCAGCCGATGCCCAACCTGAATCTGGGTCTTGTTCAGCCCATGACGGTGCGGTTGCCGATAGGTGATGTCCTGCCCATTGCAAACCAGACTGCGCAACAGTCCAGGAAACGTCAGCGGGATTCCTCAAGATCGGACGACAGCGCCAACAAGGTCTTGCGCAGCTTGCAGACCCACCTTCACCACTCCGTAAATGGGGAAGAGGCGTTCGGCGATGGGGTGTTCGATCCGCACTTGTTGGGCATCGAACCGTCAGGTTCCGATTTGGGAGCATTTGATTGGAACGGTTCTGACGAGTTTGGTTTCAACCCGAACGAGTTGTACGATTCTTATTTGAGTCCGCTGGATTATCGTCCGTCCGCCCCACCGCTTGAGGAGTTTGAACAGAACGATTACAACTGGTTCACCAGCGATCTGGATGAATCCGGATCGAACATGCTTGACTCGAACGGGATCGCGCCGAACGATCTTGACGCCGTCGACGACTTTGTTGAGCATGACTATTCTCAGATCGAAGCCAAACTCTTCCCCGTCCAGACTCAGGTTCAGATGGAGAACACCGGTATGGACATGGGCATTGAGCCCTTTCCCGGGATGGAATTCGAAGACCCAATTCTTTTGCAACTCCCCGAAGTGCCGACCCACCCGATCACAAATGATCTGGGCGATATTGGGTATCCACCAGTGCCAGGGAACATGATGGGTGACGGGCTAGGAGATGATCTGATTGACGAGGTTGGGGAAGGTGCGGGCGCCGTTGAGGGGATACTTGCCCTGTTCTAGACGCCGTCACAGGCACCCCCCGGACGGCAGGCACAGCGTGCAAGCATGCAGACAGTCCGCCCACGTTCGTGCAGACGGCCCAAGGGGCCGTCTGCGGCCGTGCCACGGATCAGGGGCGGGGCGGATAGATGCCTTCGAGAGCGTCGCACCGCTGATCTTGTTATCCGCCCTCCCTGCACGAGCCTTTGATGCTCAAATCCGAAATTATCAGGCTCCGGTCCCACTGGCGGGGTTTGAATCAACTTTTCCGTTCTGTCGAATTGCATTCGAAAACTTGCGCGTCGGTGCCTCGCCAGCGGGCACCGCGGGCGTTACTGGTACGTCGTTTATCGACTTTTCTTCTACAGTGGCCAACGGAAGTTATTCTATCCCCGTCCAGCGCTTCGCTGCCACGTCGCAAGAGCTGTTTAGCGGCACCAGAGATAACTCGTTTTTCCCGGTGGTGACCGCTTCGTTGCTGGGTGACATGTGCCGCATCTCTGAATTGCAAATCGTTCAGCAGACGTCACCGGACGCTACAACTTACGCTTCCGCAGCCTATCACGGTATCCGGTTCCGCGGCCTGCAAGAAGGGGTCCGTTATGAATGGGAAGTTGCCTTCGTGGGGCCAACGAACACCCAGTTGATCAACACCCGCACGGTCGTGCCAGCGGCTCTCGCCATCACCTCCGTCAACCCCAACAGCGGGCCTGCGACGGGCGGTACAAGCGTCACAATCAATGGTACCAACCTTGGCGGCGCAACAGAGGTGAATTTCGGCGGGACCGTCATCCCTTCGGCGAATTTCATCGCCAACTCCGCTTCAGCGATTACCGTGAATTCCCCGGCACGCGCCGCCGGGCATGTGGATATAACCGTCACGACGGCGGGGGGCGCCAGCGCGAATACCAACAATGACAACTTCACCTATCTTGCGGTGCCGGTGCTTGGCCTGACTGCCGCCCCTTCGGCGGGCCAGCAGACGGGGGGGCGGTCCTATACCTTTACCGTCACGCCCTCGGCCAGCGTAGCGTCGACTTCGGGCACCTTGACATTGACGACAACTCTGCCCGTCAACCAGTTCTTCACCTCAGGCAGCGGCACAGGCTGGACGTGCAACGCCCCCGGCCAACTGGTCACCTGTACAAGCGCGGCGTCGATTGCCGCGGGAAGCAATGGCAATCCGGTGACGATCACGGTGGTTCCAGCCGGTGCCAATGGGGGCTTTTCGCAAGCCTTCACCCTTTCGGGTGGCGGGGCCAGCACTGCGGCCAATGCCACGGCAGCCTCGGTCACCGTGAACGGTTTGCCGCAAACCCAGGTGGCGGTGGCCAGCACGACGCTGACGCGCGGCGTGTTGGCCACCCCCTTCACCCCGGTCACGCGGACGAGCGGCGGAACCGCGCCTTTCACATGGTCGGTCAGCCCCGCGCTGCCGCCTGGCCTGACGCTGAACAGTGACACAGGTGAGATCCGCGGAACGCCGACTGCGGCAAGCCCCACAACGAATTACGTGTTTACGGTCACAGATGCGCGCGGTGCGGTGCAGGACAGCGACCCTGCCTTCAAGACGGCCAGCATCACGGTGCTGCCCCCACTGCCGACGGTCGAGTCGATCAACCGGATAACCGGCCCCCTGGCAGGCGGCACGCTTGTCACGATCAACGGCACAAACTTCACCGGGGCGACGCAGGTGATCTTTGGCGGAAACGTCGTTCCATCAACCAGCTTCGCCTCCATTTCCGACTCTGTGATCACGGTCCCGTCGCCTGCCCGAGCTGCGGGTACAGTGCGGGTGTCGGTCACCACTGCAGCGGGCGAAAGCGTTGATGCCGCGCAGGACGATTTCACCTATGTCGCAGCGCCCACGATCACGCCGTTCACCTTTGGCTCCACCGTGGCCTACAACAGTGGTGGCGGGACGGCGACTGCGATCGATGTAGCGACAGGTGGCGCAGTCACCGGCGCACCGACCGTCTATATGGCCACGTCGGGCACCACCACGGGCGGCGGCACGGTGTCGATAAGCAACGCAGGCATCGCCAGTTACACGCCCCCTGTCGGTTTCCGCGGCACGGACAGCTTCGAGGTAAACGCGGCCAACGCAGGCGGGACGTCTACGAATGCGACGATCACGGTCACTGTGGGCAATCCATCATTCTCCGCAACTGTCCCTGTCGCGACTGGCACGGCCGGGATCGCCTATTCGCAGCCGATCTTGATCGTTGGCGGCGCGTCGCCTTACACTTCCTTCTCCGCAACCGGACTGCCTCCTGGACTTTCGATCTCGCCCACCGGGCTGATTTCCGGAACGCCGACCGAGGCTGGAACCTTTGCATCGGTGGTCACGACTGTCACGGATTCATCGATCGGGACCGGGCCCTTCACCGGCACGGCCCCCGCCTTCTCGATTACGATCAACCAGGGATCGCAGAGCATCACCTTCACCGGTCCGGGTCCGCAGGTCTTTGCGCCGGGCGCGACGGTGGCTCTGGTGGCGACGGGCGGGGCCTCCGGGCTGCCGGTGACCTTCGCCTCGACGACGCCCGACATCTGCACCACGGGCGGGACGCATGGCGCGACGCTGCGCCTGGTGGGCGTGGGCAGCTGTTCGGTGACCGCCTCGCAGGCGGGCAGCGCGACCTTTGCGGCGGCGGCGGATGTGACCGAGAGCTTCGACATCGGCCCTGCCGCGCAGAGCATCACCTTCCCTGACCCGGTCCAGTCCAGTTTCCGTCCCGGGGACCAAGTCAAGTTGATCGCCACAGCCTCGTCCAGATTGCCGGTTGAGTTCACTTCGCTGACCCCGGACTCTTGCACGGTCACGACCGACGGCGTTGTGCGCTTCATCAAGCCCGGTGCCTGCACCGTGGCGGCGGACCAGCCGGGTAATGCCACCATTTCGCCGGCGGCCCGCGTCAGCAAGACGCTGAACGTTGATGGCGTCGATCCGCTGGTCGAGACAGACTTGATCACCAAGATGCAAACGGCTCGGGCAAGGGCGCTTATCCTGAACCAGCCGGATCTGACGCCGCTTCTCGACGTCTCGCCTGACGATTCAACTGCGCTGTCGTTCTCGTCTAAGGGAGCGGAGATCGATTTGATCCGCATGGGTGGGCCCGTGTGGTTGCGCCTCTCCGGCAGCATCTCGGAGCAGGCGGGCGGCACGCGGGATCACTATGTCCAGCTTAGCTTCGGAAGCCATATCGCTACGGGCCCGCAGTCTATTCTTGGTGTCATGGCCACGCTGGACTCCATCCGTATGACCGATCCTGCGGGACAGGTCGAAGGTACGGGTTGGTTGATCGGGCCGTATTTCGTGTCTCGTTTTGGTACTTCTGACGTGATCCTCGAGGTGCGGGCGTTGACGGGCCGTACTGAAGATCACGTGGCGCAGACAGGGGCACCCTTCAGCTCTGTCGAGGGCAAGCGCAGCCTGCTGATGGCCAAACTTTCCGGCACTTTTGAGGTGGATGAGCGCTTGACCCTAACCCCCTCGATGTCTGTTGCGTCGGTGAACCAGGCCAGTGCGTTCTATCTGGCTTTGGGTGGAACGCCGATCCCCGGCGTGAGCACGACCTATCAACAGGCTGCCCTTGGCCTGAACCTGGAACATATCTCCGCAAATTCCTATGGTCAGCTGACAACGACAGGGGGCTTGGGGTGGTTCATGAGCGAAACCAGCAATAGCGGATCCGGCCAAGGCCTCAGCTATTCTTTCGGGCTGGCGCAGGAGATCGGAGATAACAGCAACCTGTCGCTGGATGTATTGGGTCAGCGCGATTTCCAGAACGATGCCACGACAGTTGGACTGTCGCTTAAGTTCGAGTCGCGCTTCTAAAGTTCCCTCTCGGCTTCCGGGAAACCGGGCCGGGACGGACACGGTCAGATTCAGGTCCGCTACCTGATGATGTGCACCTTCGGACGTCGCCATGATTTCGGCGGCCGATGCCAACGCTGCGCGGCACACGCCCATGCGCCTGCATCGTGGCGTGAACATGCCGCCTGCAAAGAGGATGGCGTTTGGGCGCCTGTCGCGGCGGGTTACGGCGCGGCGCCAGTCGCTGGCCCCCAGCCATAATCCGATGCGCGCGCAGCAATTGGGTCCGGCGTTAAGGAGTCTTCGCTGGTGCCCTGCGAATATTCCTTGGTTCAGTCCGACTGTAACCCGGTGGTCATGCGCGCCCGTTGATGCCGTCCGGGCCACCAGTTGCAACGCCATTTCCCTCGACGTGGGATGCAGCGGCGTCTGACGCTGCTGCGCAAGCTTCGGCAAGCGCCTGCCCGCTGGCCAGGCTGGCCGCAAGCGTTCCGGTGAAGCAGTCGCCGGCCCCATGCGTGCTGGACACACGCACCTTTCGGGCGGGCAGTGTGATCTGGGCGCCCTCGGCCGTCCATGCGGCCAGACCATGCGCACCCGCAGTCACCACGACATTGGCATAGTGCGCCGCAAGCTGGCGCGCCGCAACAAGCGCAGAGGCAAGGTCGATGACCGGGTCCGTTCCGAACATCTCTGCCTCGATCGCATTGACCACCAGCACATCCACCGCGCCGCGCAATTCAGCCGGCACTTCGCGCGCCGGAGCAGCATTCAGCACGACCGTCACCCCGCTTTGCCGCGCCAGTTTGGCGGCCGCGAGGTTGACCTCTGCCGGTATCTCGTTCTGAAGGACAAGGACCCGTACATCTTCCCAAAGCGCCGGTTGCTCCAGCGCCACCGGATCAAGCAGCAGGTTCACGCCAGACACGATGGTTGCCGCGTAATCGCCACGGGCGTCCTGAATTGCCACGCTCATGCCCGTACCGGCCTCATCCATCTGCCGGACAAAGCGGTGGTCCACCCCGCGCGTCTTCAACACATCCAGAAGGAAAGCACCAAACCCGTCCTTCCCGACGGCCCCGAACATCCGCCCGGTCGCCCCTGCGGCCTGCGCTGCCACGGCCTGATTGCCACCCTTGCCGCCGAACTTGGGATACCAGCGCCGCCCGACGGCGGTTTCATCGGCGCGCGGCAGATGGTCGGCCTCGACCATGATGTCGTGATGTAGCGATCCGACGACAAGAACCACCGGCGGCTTCGACACGTCTATTCCCATGGTGCGGGCCTTAACCGTGCTTGTGGCTCCTCGCACCGCCTGTCCTTCATCTTCGCCCCCCGCTCGCCACGCGTTGCCTGGCCCATTTTCCACGGACCCGCCAAACACCCTTTATCCAGCCGCAACCGGAACCTGGCGGTCAGTTTCGCCTTCTGGCGCGGATAGAGCAACTGGTCAGTGCACAGCGTTTTGCCATCACGCGGTGATGAAGTCGCGCACGAAAGCGGTGGCCGGACGGGCGCGAATATTCTGCGGCTTGCCGATCTGTTCGATCCTGCCCATCGACATGACCACCACAAGATCGGCCAGTTCCATCGCTTCTTCCTGATCGTGGGTCACAAAGACGGTGGTCAAACCAGTCGTATCATGGATGTCGCGCAGACCTTGGCGCAGCTCCTTGCGGACCTTGGCATCAAGTGCGCCAAAAGGTTCGTCCAGCAGCAGCATCCGCGGTTCAATGGCCAGCGCGCGGGCCAGCGCAACACGCTGGCGTTGACCTCCGGACAACTGGCTTGGATAGCGCGCGCCGATGTCGGGCAGTTGGATCAGCTCCAGCAGTTTGGTCACGCGGCGGGCGATCTCGGCTTTGGTGGGGCGTGCGGCACGGGGGCGGGCGTTCAGGCCATAGGCGATGTTGTCAAACACCGTCATATGGCGGAACAGGGCATAGCTTTGAAATACAAACCCGGCGCGGCGTTCCTGCACCGTCAGGCCGGTGGCATCCTGCCCGTCGAACAGGACATGGCCTGATGTGGGAAACTCCAGCCCGCCAAGAATCCGCAGCAATGTCGTCTTGCCGGAACCAGAGGGGCCAAGCAGTGCTACCAACGCGCCCGATGGCAGCGACAGCGATACGGGATGCAAGGCTGCCGTGGTGCCGAACTGCTTGGAGATTTCGTCGATTTCGATGTGCATAGGGGTTCTCCTAGTGGCGGTGCGCGGCAGCGAGTTGATCGGCATGGCGGATTTCCAGCGCGGTCTTCAGCAACAGTGTGACCAGCGCCAACAGGGCAAGCACGGCGGCAAGGCTGAACGCCGCAACGGACAGGTATTCCTGATACAGCATCTCGATGGTGGTCGGCATCGTGGCGGTCTGCCCCCGGATCTTGCCCGACACCACGGCCACCGCGCCAAACTCGCCCATCGCGCGGGCGTTGCACAGCAGTACCCCGTACAGCAGCGCCCAGCGGATATTGGGCAGCGTAACCGTCCAGAAGGTGCGCCAGCCAGAGGCGCCAAGGGTCAGCGCCGCCTCTTCTTCGGCCCGGCCCTGTTCGATCATCACGGGGATGAGTTCCCGCGCGACGAAGGGAAAGGTCACGAACATGGTGGCCAGAATGATGCCCGGCATGGCGAAAACGATAGGATAGCCGTTCGCCACCAGCCAGCCGCCGACAAACGAATTGGTGCCGAACATCAGCACGATGCATAGGCCCGCAACAACCGGCGAGACAGAGAAGGGCAGGTCGATCAGCGTGATCAGAAAGGCCTTTCCCCGGAAATCGAACTTGGTGATGAACCACGCCGCCGCGATGCCAAAAGCCGCGTTCAGCGGCGCCGAAATGGCGGCGATGGTCAGCGTCAGCCGGATTGCATCGCGGGCATCGGGCGAGGCCAGGCTCTTGAGCGATGCCGCGACGCCATCGGCCAGCGCCTCGAAAAAGACGGCAACCAGCGGCGCGAAGACAAGGATCGCAAGGCCCACGAAGGCGAAGGCGATCAGGGTCCAGCGGGTGGCGGGGTTTTCCTCGGTGGCGGAACGAAAGCGGGCAGCGGTGCCCTTGTTCACGGTTGCATCAGACATATCCAATCCTCCGGCGGCTCCAGACCTGAATCAGGTTGATGACCAACAGCATCGCAAAGCTGATCAGCAGCATCGCGATGCCGATGGCGGCGGCGGCGTCATAGTTAAACTCTTCCAGCTGAATGATGATCAACAGGGGTGCGATTTCCGTCACCAGCGGGATGTTGCCCGCGATGAAGATGACCGATCCGTATTCCCCTACCGCACGCGCCAGCGACAGTGCGAACCCGGTCAGCGCGGCGGGGGTCAGCATTGGCAGGATGACATGGCGGATGGTGTGCAAACGGCTCGCTCCAAGCGTGGCCGATGCCTCTTCAACTTCGCGCTCGATCTCTTCGACCACGGGCTGAACCGTCCGGGTGACAAAGGGCAGGCCCACAAAGACCAGCGCGATGAAGATGCCCCATTGGGTATAGGCGATCTTCCAGCCAATTTCGGCGGCCAACTGGCCAAAGGCCCCATTGGGCGCATAAAGCGCCGTCAGTGAAATCCCAGCCACGGCGGTGGGCAGCGCAAAGGGCAAGTCCACGGCAGCATCCAGAATGCGTCGGCCGGGAAAGCGATAGCGCACCAGAACCCATGCCAGCAGCACACCGAACACCAGATTGAACAGCGCCGCAAACAGCGACAGCCGGAACGACAGGAACAGCGCCGCCCAGACGCGTTCGCGGTTCACGGTTTCCCAGATGCCCGCCAAACCGTAATTGGCGCCCTTCAGAAGAAGGGCGCCGATGGGCAACAGGACGACAAGGGAAAGCATCGTCAGGGTGATCCCCATGCTGCGGCCAAGGCCGGGCATGGGGGATCGGTGGATCAGGGGTTTGCCCATCTTGCTTCCTTACTTCGGCACGTAGATCTGGTCGAAGATGCCGCCGTCGGCGAAGTGGTCTGCCTGCACCTTGGCCCAGCCGCCAAAGCTGGCGATGTCCACCAGTTCCAGCTTCGGGAAACGGGCCACATCTTCGGGGTTTGCGGCCGAGGTATCCCAGGCGCGGTAGAAATGCTTGAAGGCCAGCGCCTGCCCTTCGGGCGTGTAGAGGAAGTTCAGGTAGGCTTCGGCCAGCTTGCGCTGCTCATCCGACTTGATGTTGCCTTCAACCAAGGCCACCGGCGGTTCGGCCAGAACGCTGATCGACGGGACGACGATATCGAACTGATCCTCGCCCAATTCCTTCAGCGCCAGATAGGCCTCGTTCTCCCAGGCCAACAGCACATCACCGATGCCGCGTTGCGCAAAGGTCGTGGTCGATCCGCGCGCCCCGCTGTCCAGCACGGGGACATTGGCGAATAGCTTGCCCACGAACTCTTGCGGGTTCTGCCCGTTCTTTTCCGCCCAGGCCCAAGCGGCAAGGTAATTCCACCGCGCCCCGCCGCTGGTTTTCGGGTTCGGGGTGATGACCTCAACCCCTTCCTTCACCAGATCGCCCCAATCGGCGATGCCTTCCGGGTTCCCCTCGCGCACCAGAAACACAATGGTCGAGGTGTAGGGCGACGAATTCTTTGGCAATTTCGTCTGCCAATCTGCGGGCAGTTTGCCCGTTTCGGCAATCCGGTCGATGTCCCCGGCCAAGGCCAGTGTCACAACCTGCGCCTCCAACCCGTCAATCACCGCACGGGCCTGCGACCCTGATCCTCCATGGCTCACCTCGATGGCCGGCGCTTCGTTGCCTTGGGCCACCCACCAGGCGGTGAACGCCTCATTGAACTCGCGATACAGTTCACGCGTCGGGTCATAGCTGACATTCAGCAGCGTCTCGGCCTGAACCGTGGCGGGCGCCGTGCCAAGCGCCAGCACCGACAGTGCGATGGCCGACAGGGTGCCGCGAAGCGCGCGGGCCACCGGCCAGCCGGTCAGGCGGCGCAAACCATCGGTGATGGTCAGGCGGCCATCGGCATGGGCGTCAACGACTGGGCCCTGGGCCGTCACGGTCCCGGCAAGGGTGATGGTGGCAAGCATGGTATTCTCCTGCTGAGATCTGGAATGGTTGGGGGTGAGGGGGCGGTAGGGCACAAGGCCCAGAATGGTTTGCGGGATGGCGGCCGAGGGCGTCATTCGCGGCCCCCGTTCTTGCGGGGCGCGGCGCCGATGGGTTCCACGCGGGCTTCCCACACCGCGGCATCGCGGCCGGACAGCAGTTCTGCCACGGCTTCGTCCGGCGAATTGGTGAACAGCACCAAAGGGCTGCCATTGATGCGGTGGGTTTGCCCCGTGCGCCGGTCGATGAGACGAACGGCACAGGCTTGCGACAGCGGGGCCGGCATTGCCGACATCGCGCGTCCGGCCCGTCCAATCGGATCAAGGTGGAGTGCAGCAGTCATCACATGTCTCCTTCGCTGTCAGGCAGGGATCAGCCCTACCATCTCCGTAATAACGATAGAGATAGTTGAGTATTGCAAAGGAAAATTCACGCCAAACTTTGTCGTGTATAGAGAAGATTATTCTCCGCCGGCGGCGTGG
Source organism: Paracoccaceae bacterium (assembly GCA_022843025.1). Taxonomy (GTDB): domain Bacteria; phylum Pseudomonadota; class Alphaproteobacteria; order Rhodobacterales; family Rhodobacteraceae; genus Paragemmobacter. The sequence continues at coordinate 12,851 of JALHOL010000001.1, forward strand.
AGCCCGCGTTGTGAGCAGAGGTTTTCTTATTGAAGTGAGATGCTTAGGTGCTGCCCAGAACCTGATCCGCGACCACGCCGGATTGCAGCATGTCCTGCAGGGTCAGGGATTCGATCATCACCAGATAGGACCAGAACACATCGGCAAAGACCTTCCGAATCCGGCAGGTCGCTTCATCCGCGCAATCCTCGCAGCGCTGATAGGCGCGGCGCGACAGGCAGGGCAGGGGGGCAATCGGCCCGTCAATGGTGCGCAGAAGCTCCGAGATCGACACCTCTGTCGGCTTCTTGATCAGCACATACCCGCCAGACCGCCCACGGATCGACGCGATCACGCCCGCATTACGGACCTCAAGCAGGATATGCTCCAGAAACCGCTTGGGCGTGTCGGACCGCTTGGCGATCTCTTCGATCGTCAGGGGTTCCGGCTGGCCCTTGGCCGCCTCGTCGGCCAAGACCAGCAGCGCCTTCAGGGCGTATTTCATCTTCTGCGTGATCATGGATCAGAGTTACGGGCTGGAATGACGAGAATCAATGTCGGGATTGCGGGGCCGTGGGCAATACCCTGCCTCGTTGCCGGAAAACACCTTGAAAACAGGGATCGACTGTGGGGTTTTCCCGTCATCGCTTATACACGATAAAGACCATAGACTTTATTTTGATTTGATGCATGCTGCGTTTCAAGCCCACCAGTCGGGCCGGAAAGGCAGCCAAAGCATGACAGACCTTGATCTGATCGACCGCAAGATCGTGGCGGAACTGATGCGCGATGCGACCCTGCCCATCGCCCAGATCGCCGACAAGGCCGGCCTCTCGCAGACGCCTTGCTGGAAGCGCATCCAAAAGCTTGAAGCCACCGGCGTGCTGACGGGGCGGGTGGCATTGGCCGATCCCACCAAGCTGGGCTTTGGGCTGACCGTCTTTGTCGGGATCGAAGCGCCCGACCATTCCGCCGACTGGCGCGCGGCCTTTGCCGCCGCGACCGATGCGATCCCCGAGATCATGGAAGTGTACCGAATGGCAGGCGAGATCGACTATCTGCTGCGCGTCGCCGTGGCCGATATGATGGCCTTCGACCGGCTTTACAAACGTCTCACCGATGCGGTGCCGATCAAGAACGTCACCAGCCATTTCGCGATGGAGCGGATGAAGTTTACCACCGCCTATCCGGTAGACACGGTTTCTCGCTAAGGCTTCTGCAAAGGAATGGTCATCCCTTTTCGCAATCATCTTTGGAACCAAAAACACGACAAACTTGCTAGATTTAAAGCAGACGCCGAGTCGCAGTCCGAAAGGGGAAAAGATGACCAAGACACTGATCGTTCCCGGCCTTGACGGCTCGCCCGCTCCGCACTGGCAGGATTGGTGGGCGGCAACAGACCCCAAGGCGCTGATGGTGGATCTTCCCGATCCCGGCCGTCCGGTTCCCGCGGTGTGGGAAATCGAGCTTGCCTCGATGATCCTGCGTCATCCCGACAGCATTCTTGTCGGTCACTCCTTGGGCGCGGTGCTGATCGCGCGCCTGCTGGCGACATGGCCGCATCTGCGGGTACGTGCGGCCCTTCTTGTGGCACCGGCCGAAACGACAGGCAGTGATCGCATCGGCCATTTCGGCCCGATCCCGGAGCTGCGGCTTGATATCCCGACCACCGTCGTCGCCAGCCGGAACGATCCCTGGATGCAGTTCGACCGCGCTGCCCATCTGGCAAAGGTCTGGGGCAGCGATCTTGTCGATCTGGGGGATGCGGGCCACATCAACGTGGCGTCGGGTTTCGGGCCGTGGCAAAACGGCAAATCCCTGCGCGATGGCCTTCTGGCCGCAACCGCCGCAACACCGGTCCCCGCTGCCCGGGCGCGGAGGATCGCCTTGTGAAAGCCTTTCTCCACCCCGCGCCTCAAGGCCGACCTGGCGCCGTCGCGCCGATGATCCATGGCCTGACTTTCACGCTCGAAAAAGCACGCTGCACAGAGCGGCTATTCCCGGCGCAACCTGTACGGTGATGGAAGAGTTGGGCCATTTCCCAATGTCCGGGCAGCCCGTAGGGTTCCGCCCTTACATTGCCGACGCCCTGCACCTTTTTACCGTTCCTGCCAAGGCCTGACCGCCGCGAAGGAACGGCACAACGCGACCTGTCGGCCTTTCTGCGCCCCATGCCACAGTCGGCCAGTCAGGCCTTGCGTCGCAGCCTGCCGTCCATCTCGGCACCCGCTTCAATCGCGATCCGTGCGTGGGCAATGTCGGCGCGCACAATGGCGCTTGGCGCAAGCTGGACGTTCCGGGCTGATATCATGCCCGATACCGTTCCGAGCACCGAAAGATCATGCGCCACGACGTTGCCCTCAACATGACCAGAACCCGCAATCACGACACCCGGCGCACGGACCGACCCGACAATCTTGCCTTCAACATCGACAGACCCGGTAGAGGTGACATCCCCTTCGATGATCAGGTCGGGGCCAAGGACGCTGCGGTGCGAATTCGAACCTGCGGCATCTGGCCAATTGGTGAAATCGGCGTTCAGGGTCTTCATGCTCGCTCCGTCCAAGGAAAAATTTTCGCAGGCCGACTGGATCAGACGCGCACCGAAAGGGCAACGCTCGGCCCCGTGATCGGCGAATAAGCGCGGCGGCGTCGGCGTTCCTCCGCTCTTGCGGTAGCGATTTCCTGCCGGGCGGCCTCGCTGAGCAAATCCCCCTATGCCCGAGTTACGGCGCAAACAGTCGCTGATCCGCGCCGTTCATCCGGCCATCAATCGAAGCGCCGCATCCCCCGTATTCAGCCGATGCCGGACCTGCACCATTGTATGCGCTGCCAACTCCCGGCACTATTGCGAAAAACGCAGACAGAGGTGAGCAGACCCATGCAGATCAACAGACGCCTCTTCAGCCTTGGCCTTATGGGCCTTGGCATCACCGCATGTGCGCCAAGCCTGCCGCGTGGCGGCAGCCCCACGTTTCCCGGCGAACTGCCGGCCGACCTTCGGCCCGTACCGAACGGTGCCTACGATGCCTGGGTGGCCTCCTTCCGCGACCGCGCCGCTGCGCAGGGCATCTCGCAACCCACCCTCTCGGCAGCGTTTCAGGGGACCGGCTACCTTCCCGGCGTCGTGACGCGCGACAGGAACCAGACTGAAACCAGCCGCAGTCTCGAAGATTACCTCTCCATCGCCGTATCAGATGAACGCGTCGCAAAAGGCCGCGCCGCCTTTGCCCGCCACCGTGGCACCCTGAACGCGCTGCAAGCGCGCTATGGCGTCGATGCGGAAATCATCACCGCGATCTGGGGATTGGAAAGCTTCTACGGCGAACGGCGCGGCGACGTGCCCGTCATCTCGGCCTGCTCGACCCTCGCCTTTGACGGGCGGCGCGGGCCGTTCTTCGAACAGCAGCTGATCGCTGCGCTGCAAATCCTGCAAAACGGCGACATCCCCGCCGCACGCATGACAGGCAGTTGGGCCGGTGCCATGGGGCACACGCAGTTCATCCCCACCTCCTACCTGCAATTCGCGGTCGATTTCACGGGTGACGGGCGGCGCGACATCTGGTCCGAAGATCCCACCGATGCGCTGGCTTCCACCGCAGCCTATCTGCAACGCAACGGCTGGACCCCCGGCCTGCGCTGGGGCGGTGAGGTTGGCAGTGGCGGCCCGTCCGGTGGCGTGATCCAACCCCAATCGGGCGGTCCCAGCTTCAACACCACCGCCAACTTCCGCGCCATCAAGCGGTATAACAACTCCGATGCCTATGCGATCGGCGTCGGCCATCTGGCCGACCGGATCGGCGGGGCAGGGCCATTGCAAGGCAGTTTCCCGCCCGATGCCAACGGGCTCACAAAACAGGACCGGATTACCCTGCAACAGCGCCTCACCGCGCGCGGCTTTGATACGCAGGGGTCTGACGGCGTGATCGGTGCCAACAGCGAAGCCGCGATCCGCGCCTATCAGGCCAGCCAAGGCTTGCCCGTCACCGGAACCCCCTCGCAGGCCCTGCTGCAAAGCCTGCGCTGACCACCGCGCGCAAAGGCGGCCTGGCCGGTCTGGCACCGGCGATGGTCGCTTTCACGCGCGCAAGGTCTGCCAGCCTCCCGCGACCGGGAAAACACCCGTCGGCACCGGCCCTCTGGCGTTGACAAGCCCAAGCCTCCAATCATAGGCAAGACTCCTGCCACAAGGATGATGCCATGGACCCTGCTGTCGAACTTGGTGCCCCGGCGCCGGAAAACGCGCTGGCGTCGCTTGTCTCCTTCATCGACATGGGCGGTCCGGCCATGTGGGCGATTGCCGGGCTGTCCGTCCTGACCGCCGCCCTGATCCTGTGGAAGATCATGCGCCTCTTGTCCTTTGGTGCGTGGTCGGGTGGCCGCCACACCGCTGCCGCACTCGACCTCTGGTCGCAGGGCAAAACGGCCGAGGCGCTGGCCCTTCTGGCCAACCGCAAATCGCACCGCGCCCGCCTTGCCCATGCCGTGATGCGCGCCGCGCTCGACCCCACCCTTGACCGCGACGCCGCCGAGGCCGAGGCTGGCCGTGTCGCCCGTGGTCTTCTGGCTCAGGCGCGCGATGGTCTGCGGGGGCTGGAACTCGCCTCCACCATCGGCCCGCTTCTCGGGCTGCTAGGCACCGTCACCGGCATGATCGCGGCCTTCCAAACCCTGCAAGAGGCCGGTGCCCGCGCCGACCCCGCCCTCCTTGCTGGCGGGATATGGGAGGCGCTGCTGACCACCGCCGCAGGCATGGCAGTGGCCATCCCCGCCCAAGTGGCGCTGACGTGGTTCGAAGCCGTGGTCGATTCCCTGCGCCACGATATGGAGGATGCCGCCACCCGCATCCTGCACGGCCCGCGACACACCGCGCCGTTGCGTCAGGCTGCCGAATGATCCGTTTCGACGATGCCCCCCGTACGCGGCGGCGTCCAAACCTGACGCCGATGATCGACGTGGTCTTTCTGCTGCTGATCTTCTTCATGCTCGCCTCGCGCTTTGGCGTCGACCGCGCGCTGCCGCTGTCCTCTGCGGGCGGCGCGGGAGAATACAGCGGTCCGCCCCGGCTTGTGGAGCTTACCCCGACCGGCCTTTCGCTGAACGGCGTCTCTGTCACGCCCGATGCTTTGGCCGCTGCGCTTGCCCCGCTCATGCAAACCCCCAATGATGCGATCATCCTGCGCGCCCGCGACGGGGCCGACCTTCAGGCGCTGGTCGCGGTGATGGACAGGCTGGGTGCGGCGGGCCTGACCCGGCTAGTTCTGGTGGAGTGATCGCATGGATTTCCGCGATCCGCCGCGCCGAAAACCTGAAGAAAACCTGCTGCCGATGATCAACGTGATCTTCCTGCTGCTGATTTTCTTCCTGATCGCAGCCCGGATGACCGCCCCCGAACCTTTTGCTGTCACCCCCCCACAGGCCATGACTGAGGCCGAGGCGCAGGGTGACTTCACCCTCTTCATCGCCGCCGATGGCCTTTTGGGCTATCGCGATGCGCGCGGCGATGCGGCGCTGGCGGCCCTCGCGGCCAGCCGTACGGATCACTGCCGCAGTATCGACTGTCTCGCAGATCCGCCCCGCCTCACCTTGCGCGCCGACAGCGCCCTTCCCGCCACCCGGCTTGCCGCCTTGATGCCGCGACTGCCCGCGCTGGGGTTCGACAGTATCGAGCTTGTCGCCGTCGGCGGGGCCACCCCATGACCGGCGCTCGGCTTCAGGCCGCCGCTGCGCTGATCCTTGCATTGGGCCTCCACCTTGGCGCCTTTGCCCTGCGCCCCGGCCCGGCTGGCGCGTCGGGCAGCGGGGCAGGCGGGGCTGACATGATCTCGCTCCAGGCTGCGGGTCCATCTGTCTCTGACATGGTCGCCGCTTGGGATGCCCCACCGGATACGCCCGCGCTTTCCGAACTGGCCGTCCCCGCCACCCCCGAAATGGCCCCCCCCGCACTGCCGGAAACGGCCCTGAACGACGTTGCCCCGGCGCTGCCGTCCCTGACGCCCCCGCCGCTTGCCCCCGCGCTGCCGGATGCCCTTCCGCAGGCAGACACGGCCCCCGCGCCCCCGCCGCCTCCGGCAGTAAAGCCCCGGCCCCGTCCCGCACCCCCCGCACCTACCGCCCCCGTCGCCGAACCGCGCCCGGAACAACCGGCCCCGTCAGACAGCAGCGCCGCGCAGGTTGCAGCGGGCACGGGCGGCGGGGCTGTTGCAGGCGAAGGCGGGCAGGCACAGGCACCCAGCCTGTCACAAGGCCGCATCAACGATCTGACGGCCAACTGGGGCGCAAAGATCCGCGCCCGGATCGAAAAGCGCAAACGCTATCCGTTGGCCGCTGACGGCGCATCCGGCACAGTGACAGTCCGCCTGACGGTCACCCGGTCCGGCGCGCTGGCCGGTCTCTCCATCGCGGCATCTTCCGGCAATGCGGCGCTGGACGAGGCGGCGATCAAGGCTGTCCGCGCCGCAGGCCGTTTTCCCGCCGCGCCCGAAGGCCTGTCACAGGACAGCATCAGCTTCACCCTGCCGATGCGCTTTTCGCGCTAGACCTGCCGGGTTCGGTGACCGTTGAACAATTGCATGAACACCAGCCGCCGCGTGCGCGACACTGTCGCGCTGTCGCCGTTCACCATCTGCAAAGTGATCTGACCGTTTTCCTCATCAACCACTGACTCGATCGCCGCAAAGCTCACCCATTGCGACCGGTTGATCTGCACCCCGTGGCGTCCGTCATGCAACAAGTCCAGGTCTGAAAGCTTTGCCCGCAACATGTTGCGCGTGGTGCGCGTGACGACATTCAGGTAGTGATCCTCGGTCCGCACCGATTGAATTTCCCCAATGGCGAAGGTGCGATCCGCGATGCGGATGATCTCGCCTTCAATACCGCTCTCAACAGCCTCAGCCTCCTCCGGCAACTGCTCCACGCTCTCCGGCGGCTCTGTTGCCACGATGGCTGGCTGGAAGGGTACCAAGGTTGCCCGTTGTGGCGGCGCATCCGCTGGCGTTTCCTTCGCCTGCCCGTCCGTCCGGGGCACGGCGAGCGGATGGGTCGGCACAACATACAGCACATGCATGACATCCAGCAGCAGGACCACCATCATGTTCCGCGTCAGATCTGTCAGCGTGTCGGGCAAGGTTTTCCAGTCCCCGGCCTGCAACAGATGCACCACCGACTGTTCGGTGATTTCCGCAAGGATGACGATGGGCAGCACCAGGAACGGCGTATAGATGCGGCGCAGGACGCCGCGCAGATACAGCCGCAATATCAAACCACCCAGCACGACAAGGCTCGCGATCACCGTCAGCGCCGTCGCCAGCCACATCATCGGCAATTGCCATCCAACCAAAAGCTGGGCGGCATCGCTTTGGTCCATAAGCGTATAGATGCCCAACGAAAGCATCAGAAAACGCAGAAAGACAGGGTGAAGAAAGTATTCCGCAGCCGAATCGCTACGAACGTAAAAGCTCGAACCAAAGGTGGAAACCACCTGTGCGGGGGAAACAGTCCGGGCGAATTCACTCATAGGCAACTTGCACTCCACTCAACACAACTCGTAGTTCGCATCAACGCCAGCCCGCTTCGGGCTTAAGGGGTATACGGCTGCAAAAAGCACACCTTTATCCCGCCAACACGCCGGGCAGGGCCGTGGCGTGATACGATTCGCGCCAAATCCCCAACCAAGAACCGTGGCCTTATGCCACAAAATGCCATTTGCGCATATCGGAAACAATGATCTGCCGCCAACCGTCGAAAAACCCTGTCGCCAACCGCGTTTCGCGCCACCTCGTTGGCGCCAAGCGTTACTTCTGACAATTCCCCGGCTTTTTTGGCGCTTGTCGACTGAACCCGCTGCGACTGGGAAAGAAACTACTAAGAGTGTCCTCTGTATCGGTCTTTGACGGCTGCTCGTCATTTCCGGTGTGCTGCGGTTTCCACTCTACGGGTTCTGGTGCCTGTACAGGGTGGAAAGGGGGCCTGCGGCGGCATCAGGAAAGGTCAGGCGTTCAGGTGTAAGGGGCCAAGTGTTTTTAACCAGTAAAGGCAGCTGCCATGCCCTCGTCTGTGATCTCGAACTACAGCCCGTCGCCCAATCAGATCAACACATCGGAAACGGGCTTCCAGTCTCCCCCAAAGATGCTGACGCTTGCGGATGGCCGCATACTATACGTCTGGGCGAATAACGGGATCTCGGACGATCTCACCTCGATGGAGCTGCAGGCGCGTATCTTCAACGCCGATGGCACGCCTTCGACAGACCAGATCAGCCTGGGTCAATTGCCCGCCATTGACGGCTTCGATGGCTATGATTGGGATAACCTCGACCTCGATCTTCTGAACGATGGTCGCGTTATGCTGTCCTACGTCCGCAACACGGCAGAGGGCGGCACGGACGAGCCGATCTTCGCGGTGCTGCAACCGTCAGCGAACAACCTGACGGTGGTCTCCGGCCCCTCCACGATTCAGCAGAACGATACGACGGTGTTCGAATCCCCGCCGGTGACCACCGTGCTGGACAATGGCAACGTCCTGTTCGTCTGGGCCAAGAACGGCGCGTCCGACGACATCACCTCGATGACGCTGCAAGGCCGCATCTACAACCCGACTACGGGTCAGTGGGTGACGAACGAATTCACGGTCGGCAACCAGGCTGTTGATGGCACCGACAGCTCTGACATGAGCAACCTCACCGTCACGCAGCTGACTGGTGGCAACGTTGTCATCGGCTGGGCGCGCAACAACGCCGAATCCGGCTTCAACGAACCGGTCTACACGGTGCTGGATCAGAACGGGAACACCGTTTTCTCCACGTCCCAGATTGAAGGCAACGACAACGAAACCCAGTTCACGCCGTGGGAATCCCCGCCCGTGATCACCGCGCTGCCCGATGGCCGCTGGATGGCTGTCTGGGTCAACGATGGCTATTCCGATGACGTCAACTCGATGACGCTGGAAGGCCGGATCTTCAACGCCAACGGCACCCCGGCCACCAACGATTTCCGCATCGGTTCCACCGCCGTCGATGGCACCGATACCTTTGACAAGGACAATGTCTCCATCACCGCCCTTCCGAATGGGCGTGTCGTCGTGGGCTATGTCGAAACCTTCGCGACGGGTGGCACCACCTATCCGACCTTCTCCATCGTCGACACGGCGACCGGCACGGTCATCGCGTCGGATATCAACCTCGCCAACAACCCCAGCCACCCCTTCCCGGGGCCGCCGATCCTTATGGCGCTGGGCGATACCGGCCGTTTCGTGGCCGTCTATGGCGAAGGCGATGCGGCCTTCGGCGCCTCCTACGGGCTGAAATACCGCATCTTCGACAGCAACGGTAACCCGATCACGAATGAGGTCACGGTCGTCGGCCCGAATGGCGGGTCCTCTGTTTCCGGCCTCGACAACTTTGACTGGAACAATGTCCAGGTCAATTACAACGCAACCAACGACACCTTCACCATCGGCTGGGGCGGGCACTCTGACGGCAGCGGCACAGGCGTCTTCTCTGCCGGTCCGATCACCTCGAACGGCACCTCTCTGCCCTATGCTTCCAACAACCCTGTCGACGGCACCGCGGGCGCAGATCAGATCGGCCCCCTCTATAGAGATGCCCAAGGGGATGAGATCGACGGAAACGACGGGATCAACGATCTGGTTCTTGCCGCCGGCGGGAATGACACGATCGACGGTGCCGCTGGTGCCGACACGCTGTTTGGCGGCGCGGGTGACGATACGTTCCTCCTGAACGACATTGACAACAACTCCACCTCGGTCGGGACCGGCACATTCAACCCCGGATCCGTCTCGCCCAGCCAGATCAACACGTCGACAACCGGCTTCCAGTCTCCGCCCAAGATGCTGACGCTTGCGGATGGCCGCACGCTCTATGTCTGGGCGAACGATGCGATCTTTGACGATCTCCAAACGATGGAGCTGCAGGCGCGCATCTTCAACGCGGATGGCACGCCTGCAACCGGCCAGATCAGCCTGGGCCAACTGCCCGCCATTGACGGTTTCGATGGCTATGATTGGGATAACCTCGACCTCGATCTTCTGAAAGATGGTCGCGTTATGCTGTCCTATGTCCGCAACACGGCAGAGGGCGACGCGGACGAGCCGATCTTCGCGGTGCTGCAACCGTCGGCCAACAATCTGACGGTGGTCTCCGGCCCCTCCACAATCCAGCAGAACGACACGACGGTGTTCGAATCCCCGCCGGTGACCACCGTGCTGGAAAACGGCAACGTCCTGTTCGTCTGGGCCAAGAACGGCGCTTCCGACGACATCACCTCGATGACGCTGCAAGGCCGCATCTACAACCCGACCACGGGTCAGTGGGTGACAAACGAATTCACAGTCGGCAACCAGGCGATCGACGGCACCGACACGACCGAGGTCGACAACCTTTCGATCACGCAGCTGACCGGTGGCAACGTCGTCATCGGCTGGGCGCGCAACAACGCCGAAACCGGCTTCAACGAACCGGTCTACACGGTGCTGGATCAGAACGGGAATACCGTTTTCTCCACGTCCGAAATCGAAGGCAACGACAACGAAACGCAGTTCACGCCGTGGGAATCCCCGCCGGTCATCACCGCGCTGCCCGATGGCCGCTGGATGGCTGTCTGGGTCAACGATGGCTATTCCGACGACGTCAACACGATGACGCTGGAAGGCCGGATCTTCAACGCCAACGGCACCCCGGCCACCAACGATTTCCGCATCGGTTCTACGGCGGTGGACGGCACTGACACCTTCGATCAGGACAGTGTTTCCATCACCACACTTCCGAACGGGCGTGTCGTCGTGGGTTACATGGAAACCTTCGCGACGGGTGGCACCACCTATCCGACCTTCTCTATCGTCGACAGCGCAACCGGAACGGTCATTGCGTCGGATATCAACCTCGCCAGCAACCCGGGCCATCCCTTCCCGGGGCCGCCGATCATCACGGCGCTTGGCGACAGCGGTTATTTCGTGGCCGTCTATGGCGAAGGCGACGCGGCTTTCGGCGCTTCGCACGGGCTGAAATACCGCGTCTTCGACAGCAACGGTAACCCGGTCTCGAACGAGATCACGGTCACGAACACTTCCGGCAACAGCTCAGTTTCCGGCCTCGACAACTTTGACTGGAAGAATGTTTCGGTCGTCTACAACGACATCGCCAAGACCTTCACCATCGGTTGGGTCGGTCATAACGATGGCAGCGGCACGGGTGTGTTCTCCTCCGGCCCGATCGATGTGTCCAGCCTGACAGGCGGCACCCCGACCGACGATGACGAAGAAATCATCGGTGGCGAAGATGACGAAGCGTTGGGTGACCTGCTGAATCTTTCCGCAAAGTCCGATGCTGTATCCGTCAACTTCACCGGGGCAGAGGCGGGCCGCATCACCGAACTGAGCAGCGGCGATACCGCGACCTTCCGCGAAATCGAACGCCTCCAGCTGGGATCAGGCAATGACTCCGTCACCGGTGCAGGCGGGGATGAGGTCGTTGACGGCGGTGCAGGCAACGACACCCTCCTTGGCAACATGGGCCGTGACTCCCTGACCGGCGGTGCGGGCGATGACCTGATCGATGGCGGCGCAGACAATGACACGCTGGCCGGCGGCGAAGGCAACGACACGCTGCATGGCGCTGGGGGCTCCGACACGATCGACGGCGGCAGCGGCAATGACGTTCTGTACGGTGACGGTGGCACCGCGCCTCCCGTGCCGGGGACAACCAACCTGATCGTCAACGGCTCGTTCGAGGACCTGACAGGTCTCGGCCCGCATCCGTTCGGCTTTGTCGGCAACGGCTCTATCCCCGGCTGGACGACCACAGGCCCCAACTCAACGATCGAAGTTTTCAACCGCAACCCCGAAACCGGCCGTCCAGCCAGCGATGGCCAGGTTGCGGTCGATATGGAAGGCTCGCCGGGTAACATCAATCTGGGCCAGAATGTCCAGGGAATGGTGGCGGGCGAAACCTACCGTCTGACCTTCGATGTTGCGGATTCGGCTCGGCTTCCGGCCGCCTCGGATAACTCGGTCGATGTCTACTTTGGCGGGCAGTTGATCGCCTCGATCAATCCCAACACAGAGCCAAACTATCAGACGATCACCTTGGATCTGATCGCAGGCTCCGGCGACGGCACTAACCGGCTGGAATTCCGCGGTCGCGGGGTCGAAGACAACATCGGCGTATCGCTCGACAACGTGCGGCTGGTCCAATTGACCGGAACAGACCCCTCCGCTATCGCCGAGGGCAATGATTCAATCACCGGTGGCGATGGCAACGACACGATCTTCGGTCAGGGCGGCAACGACACGATCACCGGTGGATCGGGCGATTCCATCACTGGCGGTGCCGATTCCGACACGATCCTGATCGACGCGAACGCAGTCGACGCACTGGGCGGCCGGACCTCGGGCATCGTCGTCGATGGCGGCAGCACCGGGGCGGACAATGACACGCTGGATCTGCGCGGCTACGTAAGCTACCGAAATCTCGTTCAGACGCCTGATGCGGATGGCAACTCCACCTCAGGCACGGTCGAGTTGATCGACGCCTCGGGCGGGGTCCGGACAGTGACCTTCTCCGAGATCGAGAACCTCCTCCTGCCGCCGCCGGTAGACCAGCGCGACGGCGTGGTGGACGGGGCCAATTCCGGCGAGTTGATGGAATTGGGTTACATCGATCCCCAAGGCGATCGGATCACCGACAACGCCGACAGCATCCGCGGCAATCTCGGGGACGACAACATCACCGCTGCTGGCGGCAACGACACCGTGTCGGGCGGCGACGGCAATGACATCATCAACGGCCAGCTGGGCGATGACATCGTCTCCGGCGATGCGGGTTCCGACACGCTGGCTGGTGGCGCAGGCAATGACCAGCTGAACGGTGGCGCGGGCGATGACGACATCGCTGTCGGCGGCGCGGATACGGCCACGGGCGGCACGGGCGACGACGCCTTCACCCTGGACGGCACCGATCCGGCGACCGATGTCAACGCCACTGTGGACGGTGGCAGCGATGGCACCAGCGGCAACCCCGATGATGCGGCCAACGGCAATGCGGGCGATACGCTTGATCTGTCGGCAGGCACGACGGGCCAGGTCGTCAACTATGGGGTCAATCCGGAAAACGGCACGGTCAACGGGCTGGATGCCGATGCAGGCACCGACCTCACCTTCTCCGAAATCGAGCGTGTTCTCACCGGTTCCGGCAATGACACGATCAATGGCGGCGGCTCCACCGGCCCCATCGACGTCAATACCGGGTCGGGCAATGACACCGTCACCGGCGGGTCCGGCAATGACACCATTGACGCAGGCGCTGGCGATGACACCGTCGCTGGCGGCGGCGGCAACGACTCCATCGGTGCAGGCAGCGGCGATGACTCCGTCGATGGCGGGTCGGGCGATGACACGCTGCAAGGCAACGAAGGCCAGGACACGATCGCTGGCGGTCAGGGCAATGACAGCATCGACGGTGGCGCCGATGATGACAGCCTGACCGGCAACGAAGGCAATGACACGATCAACGGCGGCACCGGCGAAGACACGCTGGATGGCGGCGACAATGACGACCGGCTGACCGGCGGCGAGAATGATGACAGCGTCATCGGTGGCGCTGGCAACGACACGCTGGCAGGCGACAGCGGCAATGACACGCTGGATGGCGGCACAGGCGATGACAGCCTCGGCGGCGGCTCGGGCAATGATAGCCTGACCGGCGGTCAGGGCGCTGATACGCTGTCCGGCGGTGACGGTTCTGACACGCTGCAAGGCGGGGAAGGCAATGACTCGCTGATCGGTGGCGACGGTGACGATGATATCGTGTCCGGCGCGGGCGATGTCGCGCAGGGCGGCGCGGGGGATGATGAATTCACCATTGACCCGACCCTGACCGGCACAGCGCCGATCACGATCATCGGTGGCGAAACCCTCGAAGAGGCGGTCATCGACCCGACCAACAACCCAAGCGGCCGCACCGGCGACGTGCTGGATCTGCGCGGGCTGACGGATGTTGTCGTGGTCTACACCAACCCCGACCCGATCACCGGCACCTCGGAAAACGGCACCGCCACCTTCCGCAATAGCACGGGCCAGTTGATCACGGTCAACTTCTCGGAAATCGAAACCGTCCTCACCAGCGCCGATGGCGTTGTTGATGGCACGGGCGGCGGCGATCTGATCACCCCGACATCGGGCCCGGGCGGCACGCCCTATACCGATCCGCAGGGCGATCAGGTTGACGGCACGGATGGGCTGAACGACAGCATCGCTGCAGCTGCGGGCAATGACACGGTCGATGCCGGGCTTGGCAATGACACGGTCGATGGCGGCACCGGCAATGACAGTCTGGCAGGCGGCGCAGGCGATGACAGCCTGATCGGCAACAGCGGGGCTGACACGCTCGATGGCGGGGCCGGCAATGACGTGCTCGAAGGTGGCCTGTCCGACGACAGCCTCACCGGTGGCGCGGACAATGACACGCTCTTCGGCAACGAAGGTCGCGACACCCTCCTCGGCGGCTTGGGCGATGACAGCCTCGATGGCGGTGCCGAAGATGACAGCCTTACCGGCAACGAAGGCCGCGACACCCTTCAGGGCGGCGCCGGCAATGACACGCTGGATGGCGGCGATGATGCCGATGTTTTGAACGGCAACGAAGGCGAGGACAGCATCCTCGGCGGTGGCGGGAATGACACCATCGACGCCGGGGCCGATGATGACACGGTCACAGGCGGAGCCGGGAACGACTTCATCCTCGCCGGGGCGGGTGACGACACCGTTGATGGTGGCGCAGATGCCGATACCATCGTCGGCGGCGATGGGGCTGACAGCCTGCGTGGCGCCGATGGCACGGATAGCCTGACTGGCGATGCCGGGAATGACACGCTGGATGGCGGTGCCGGAAACGACACGCTTGCCGGTGGCGAAGGGGCAGACTCCCTCACCGGTGGCGAAGGCACCGACAGCCTGTTCGGCGGCGGCAATGACGATGACATCATCGTCGGCGCGGGCGACCGGGCCGAAGGTGGCGACGGCGATGACGAATTCCTCGTCAACCCGGCGCTGACCGGCAATGGCACCATCACCGTCATCGGCGGCGAAGCAGGCGAAGACCTGACCGATCCCACCAATGGCGGCACCGGTGACGTGCTCGATCTGCGCGGCCTGACCAACGCCACGGTCAACTTCACCGGGCCCGAAAGCGGGACCGCCACTTATCAGAACAGCTCGGGCCAGACGGTCACCATCGTCTTCTCGGAAATCGAGCGGGTCCTGCTCGACAGCAATGGTGTGGTCGACGGCACCACGGCGGGCGATCTGATGACGCCCACCTCGGGGCCGGGTGGCATCCCCTATACCGACGGTCAGGGTGACCAGATCGACGGCACCGATGGCCTGAACGACACCATCGCCGCAGGCCAGGGCGATGACACGGTCGATGCCGGTCAGGGCGATGACACGGTCGATGGCGGCACCGGCAACGACAGCCTGTCTGGCAATGTCGGCAACGACAGCCTGATCGGCGATACCGGCGATGACACGCTGTCCGGCGATCTGGGCAACGATACTCTGGCTGGCGGCGAAGGGGCTGACAGCCTTGCCGGTGGCGATGATGATGACAGCCTGACAGGCAACGAAGGCAACGACACCCTGCTTGGCGGCAATGGCAATGACCTGCTCGATGGCGGGGCCGAAGCCGACAGTCTGGCCGGTGGCGCAGGTGCCGACACGCTGCTTGGCGGCACCGGGGCCGATACGCTGCAAGGCGGGGCAGGGGCCGACAGCGTGACAGGCGGCGCAGGCGATGATGACATCATCGTCGGCGGGGCCGATACGGCCATCGGCAACTCGGGCGACGACGTCTTCACCGTCGACAACTCCGATCCCAACCTCGCGGGCCAGATCTTCGGCGGCAGCGATGGCACCGATGGCAACCCTGACGATGCCGCCAACGGCAATGCAGGCGATCTGCTGGACATGTCCTCCGGGACCACGGCCCAGACGGTCAACTACGAAACCAACCCGGAAAACGGCAACGTCAACGGGCTGGACGGGGATGCCGGCAGCGATATCACCTTCTCCGAAATCGAACGCGTCCTCACCGGTTCTGCGGGCGATACCGTCCTCGGCGCAGGGGCGCAGGGTCCGATCAACATCGGAACCGGTGCCGGCAATGACTCGATCACGGCCGGGGCAGGTAACGACATCATCGATGCAGGCGCCGACAATGACTCCGTCGCCGGCAATGGTGGCAACGACAGCATCCTCGCCGGGTCCGGTGACGATACGGTCGATGGCGGCGCGGGCGACGACACCGTCGATGGCGGCACCGGCAATGACTCGCTCGTCGGTCTGGCTGGTCGCGATCTGCTGACGGGCGGCGATGGCAACGACACGCTGGATGGCGGGGCCGAAGCCGACACCCTTCTCGGCGGCGCAGGGGATGACTCGCTCATTGGCGGCGACGGCAATGACAGCCTCACCGGCAACGAAGGGCTCGATACCCTGGCTGGCGGCGCGGGCGATGACACGCTCGACGGCGGCGATGAAAATGACAGCCTGCAAGGCGGTCAGGGCAATGACAGCCTGATCGGCGGCGCAGGGGATGACATCGTCGAAGGCAATCTCGGCAACGACACCATTCTCGGCGGCGAAGGCGACGATACGCTCTCCGGCAACGAAGGTGATGACCGGATCGATGCTGGCGCAGGCAATGACAGTGTCCTTGGCGGCGATGGGCGCGACAGCGTCACCGGCGGGATCGGGGATGACTTCATCAACACCCGCGCCACCAATGCCATCCCGGATGAGGCAGGGCCGTTCTCTGACACCGATCCGCTGGATGACCGCGACACGGTGATCGGCGGGGCCGGAAACGACACCATCCTCACCGGCGATGACGGCGACCTGATCGACGCTGGCGATGGCAATGACTCTGTCGATGCCGGGGTTGATGACGACACCGTCCTTGGCGGCGAAGGTTCGGACACGATCCTTGGCGACGAAGGCGATGACAGCATCGATGGCGGCGTCGGCAACGACCTGCTCTATGGTGGTACCCCCGGCGTAACGCCGGCCGATCTGCCCAATGACGGCACCGATCCGCTGCCTGCCAACAACGAAGACACCGTCCGTGGCGGCGAAGGCGACGACACGATCTTCGGCTTCGATGACAATGACATCCTCGCTGGTGACGCCGGAAACGATGTCATCTCCGGCGGGCTGGATGATGACAGCATCGACGGCGGGGCCGACAATGACTCGCTCGTCGGTGACGACGGCAACGACACGCTGGCAGGCGGCTCGGGCAACGATACCCTTCAGGGTGGCGCAGGCCGTGACCGTGTGGCGGGTGGTGCCGGGGCCGATCTCTTGGCCGGTGGCATCGGGGCTGACCTCTTCGTCGCCGAAGGGGCCGATACCATCACTGACTTTGATGCCACCACCGGCATCCAGGGCACCGATGGCGCCGCGACCGATGACAATGACTTCGTCGATTTGTCCAGCTTCTACAACGAAGCCAACCTCGCCCTCTACAACGCGGCCAACCCGGGCGCGACCTTCAACAACCCGCTGGATTGGCTGCGCGCCGATCAGGCCGATGGCATCCTGCAAGGGGCCGGGGGCTTGCGTATCCAGAACGGCGGTACGGCGGTGGCGGGCGATCTGCTGAACCAGGAAAACACCGGGGTTGTCTGCTTCACCCGCGGCAGCCGTATCCTGACGGCAGAAGGCGAAAAGGCGATCGAAGACCTCGCCGCAGGCGATCTGGTTCTGACCATGGATCACGGCTATCAGCCGATCCGTTGGATCGGGTCCAGCATCGTCGAAGGCAAGGGCCGCTTTGCCCCGATCGTGATCGAGGCAGGCACCCTCGGGAACAGCCGCACCCTGCGGGTCTCGCCGCAGCACCGCATGCTGCTGTCGGGCTGGCAGGCGGAACTGCTGTTCGACGAACCCGAGGTGCTGGTCGCAGCCAAGCTTCTGGTGAACGACCATACGATCCGTGCCGAAGAGGCGGCAGAGGTGGAATACTTCCACATGCTCTTCGATGCGCATGAAATCGTCTATGCCGAAGGGGCCCCGTCGGAAAGCTTCCATCCTGGCCATGTCGGCTGGGGCGCGCTTGCCGAAGCCGCCCGCGAGGAAATCCTGTCGCTCTTCCCGCAACTGGAAGACATGGATTTCACCGCCTACGGCCCCTCGGCCCGCCGCAGCCTGACCGCCCCCGAGGCCCGCGTCGCCCGCGACACGATCCTTGGCGACGGCCTCATCCGCGCCGCCGAATAAGCGCCGCGATCATTGCCAAAGCGGGCCCCGGAAACGGGGCCCGTTCATTGTTTCTGCCGGGGCCAGACCTTGGTCGCGCAATCCATCGGACTTTGCGCCGTCCACAAGAGACCCACGCGCTGCCATTCTGCCCTTTCCGCCCTACACCGGGACGGCAGCAGAAAGGACAGGGGCGTGTCTGCCAGAATTGCCGAATTTGCGAATGGCTTAATCCGCTTCGCCTTACCCTTCGCCTCGCGCGGCACGCTGATCACCTTGGGTTTCGTCACGGCCCTGCTGATTTGCGAAAGACTGGCCTTCTAGGCCAAGGCTATCCCTGCCCGCCTGACGCGCCCGTCAACGCGCACCAGGCGTCATACTGGCTGATGAATACCCGGCCCGTCAGCGACTTCAGGAGATGCGACCGCTGCAACCGGTCCATCACTGGCCCCTTCACCTCGGACAGGTGCAGCCGCACGCCCAAGCCCCGCAGATGCGCATTGATCGCCTCCAGCGTCTCCAACGCGGTCATGTCGATCTCATTCACCGCGGAACACATCAGCACCACATCCCGCACCTCCGGCGCATCCGCCAGCCGCGCCATCACCATATCCTCCAGAAACCGCGTATTGGCGAAATACAGGCTTTCGTCGATCCGCAGCGTCACCAGCGCTGGATGGGTCTGCACCTCGAACCGGTTGATATTGCGGAAATGCTGCGTCCCTGCGATCAGCCCCACCTCTGCCACATGCGGCCGCGACGTGCGCCACAGATGCAGCAGCACCGACAGGGCCACCCCCACGGATACCCCCGCCTCTACCCCTGCACCCAGCGTCACAAGGATCGTCCCCGCTACAGCCGCGAAATCCGCGCGGGAATAGTCCCACGTCCGCCGCAACACCGACAGGTCCACCAACCCCAGCACCGCCACGATGATCGTCGCCGCCAGCGTGGCCTTGGGTAGAAAAAACAGCAGCGGCGTCAATAGCAGCGCCGCCGCCGCCAGCCCCAGCGCGGTAAAGGCCCCCGCCGCAGGCGTCGCCGCCCCGGCATCCGCATTCACCACCGACCGCGCAAATCCCCCGGTCACCGGGAACCCGCCCGTCACTGCCGCGCCCAGATTGGCCGCCCCCAGCGCCACCAATTCTTGATCCGGCACGATCCGCTGCCCCCGCCGCGCCGCCAGCGTCTGCGCCACGGAAACCGATTCCACAAACCCGATCAGCGAAATCAGCAGCGCCGGCACCAGCAGCGCCCGCCACAGGTCCGGGTCAAAGACGGGCGAGGTAAAGGGCGGCAGGCTCTGCGGCACCGCCCCCACCACCGCCACGCCCCGCGCCTCAAGGCCCAACCCCCAGACCGCGACCGTCGTCGCCACCACGGCCAGAACCGGCCCCGCCTTCGTCAGCGCATCAGCCAGTCGCGCCGGAACACCCAACCCGCGCAAGCATCCCTTCATCCGCTTGCGGACCCAGACCAGAAACCCCACCGCCGCCGCCCCGATCAGCGCGGTGATCCAACTCGCCCCGCCGAGCCCGCCCAGCAGTCCCAACACCAGCTCCGGCAGCGTATCCCCGCTGATCTTTACCCCCAGCAAAGGCCCCAACTGCCCCGCCGCAATCAGCAGCGCCGATGCGGTGATGAACCCCGAAATCACCGGATGGCTCAGGAAATTCGCGATAAAGCCCAACCGCAGCAGCCCCATCCCCAGCAGCATCGCGCCTGACATCGCCGCCAGTGTCAGCGCGGCCGTCGCGTAATCCGCCGTTCCCGCCGCCGCCACCTCTCCCACCGCTGCCGCCGTCATCAGCGACACCACCGCCACCGGCCCCACCGCCAGCACGCGCGACGTGCCGAACACCGCATAGATCAGGATAGGCAGAATGGATGCATACAGCCCCGCCTCTGGCGGCAACCCGGCCAGCAAGGCATAGGCCAGCGATTGCGGGATCAACATGATCGTCACAATCACCGCCGCCAGCAGATCATTGCCCAGATCAGCGCGCGAATAAACACGCGCCCAGCCCAGAATGGGGAAGTATCGCCGCAGATCGGCCATCACATCACAGCCCGTTCACCGGAACCTTCAGCATCGGTCGCCCGCTGGCATCGGTCGGAATTTCGCCCGCCCGCATGTTCACCTGCAAAGATGGGATGATCAGCTTTGGCATCGCCAACGTCGCATCGCGCTGGGTCCGGAATTGGATGAAACTCTCCCGCGTCGCGCCCGCGCCCACATGGATGTTATGCGCCTTCTCCTCGCCCACGGTGGTTTCCCATCGGATGTCCCGCCCGTTCGGGCCATAGTCGTGGCACATGAACAGCCGCATCTCATCGGGCAGGGACAGCACCGTCTGGATGCTGTCAAACAGCACCCCCGCGTCTCCCCCCGGAAAATCCGCCCGCGCCGATCCGCCATCCGGCATGAACAGCGTATCGCCGACAAAGGCCGCATCCCCGATCACATGCGTCATGCAGGCAGGCGTATGTCCCGACGTGTGGATCGCCACAGCCTCCATCCCGCCGATCCGGTACCTGTCGCCATCCTCGAACAGCGCATCGAACTGGCTGCCGTCACGCTGAAACTCGGTCCCTTCGTTGAAGATTTTGCCGAACGTGTCCTGCACCACGGTGATCTTCGCCCCGATCCCGATCTTCCCGCCCAGCTTGCCCTGAATATAGGGCGCGGCCGACAGATGGTCGGCATGGACATGGGTTTCGATCAACCACTCCAGCCGCCACCCCTTGTCGCGGATAAAGGCAATGATCTCATCGGCATGGTCATAGGTGATCCGCCCGGCGGCATAGTCGATATCCATTACGGAATCGATCACTGCACAGGCATCAGATGCTGGGTCGCGCACGACGTAACTGATCGTATTCGTCGCCGGATCAAAGAACCCCGTCACCTCGGGCCGAAGGGTCATGTCTGCTGCAAAGGCGGTCATCGCGAACCTCACTTCTGTCCTGCTTTGGTGCCCGATATAGATACATATTCACAAAATACAATGTGTAATGCATGATATGCCATCACGCCACCGTAACCACATCGCCCAATGTCGGTTCTGGATGGGTGCTTGGCGGAAACGGATGGATGTTTTCCCGCCCGCAGGACCATAGTCCCCCCAAGAACAAGGATGGACACAGACCATGCGCTATTCCGGCTTCCGTGTGATCGCCGAGGCTCTGACAGGCCACAAGGGATGGAAACCCGCATGGCGCGATCCCGAACCGCAATCCGCCTATGATTACATCATCATCGGCGGCGGCGGCCACGGCCTTGCCACGGCCTATTATCTGGCCAAGGAATTCCGGCAGGCCCGCATCGCCGTGCTTGAAAAGGGCTATCTCGGCGGTGGCAACGTCGGGCGGAACACCACCATCATCCGCTCCAACTATCTGCTCGACGGCAACGAACCCTTCTACGAATTTTCGCTCAAACTCTGGGAAGGGCTGGAGCAGGACTTCAACTACAACGCCATGGTGTCCCAGCGCGGGATCATCAACCTTTACCACACCGACGCGCAGCGCGACGCCTATACGCGGCGCGGCAATGCCATGATCCTGCATGGTGCGGACGCGGAACTGCTGAACCGCGATCAGGTCCGCGCGATGTATCCCTTCCTGAACTTCGACAACGCCCGCTTCCCGATCAAGGGCGCGCTGATGCAGCGGCGCGGCGGCACCGTCCGCCATGATGCCGTCGCATGGGGCTACGCACGCGGGGCCGACATGCGCGGCGTCGACCTCATCCAGAACTGCGAAGTCATCGGCATCCGCACCGAGGCTGGCCGCGTCACCGGTGTGGACACCACGCGCGGCTTTATCGGCGCAAAGAAAGTCGGCGTCGCCGTCGCAGGCTCCTCGTCCAAGGTCATGTCGCATGTGAACATCCGCCTGCCGATGGAATCCCACGTCCTTCAGGCCTTCGTCTCCGAAGGCCTGAAACCCGTCATCGACGGCGTCATGACCTATGGCGCAGGCCACTTCTACGTCAGCCAGTCCGACAAGGGCGGTCTGGTTTTCGGCGGCGACATCGACGGCTACAACTCCTACGCCCAACGCGGCAACATGCCCGTGGTCGAAGACGTGGCCGAAGGCGGCATGTCCCTCATGCCGATGATCGGCCGCGCGCGCCTTCTGCGGTCATGGGGCGGGATCATGGACATGTCGATGGACGGATCGCCGATCATCGACAAGACCGGTATCGACGGCCTCTATTTCAACGGCGGCTGGTGTTATGGCGGCTTCAAGGCCACCCCCGCCTCCGGCTGGTGCTTCGCGCATCTTCTGGCCACCGACACACCCCATTCCACCGCCACCGCCTATCGCTTCGATCGCTTCCGCAAGGGGTTGATGATCGACGAAAAAGGGCAGGGCGCGCAGCCCAACCTGCATTGAAGGGCCAGCCATGATCATCAACCACCCCCTCCTCGGTCCTCGCGACGCGCAGGAATTCACCTATCTCGGTGACGCCGCCCTGATCGACCGCCCCGACGCGCTGTCCTTCGCCGACAGCGCCGCCGCGCAGGACGCCTTCCACGACTACCTCTATCTCCGCGACAACCCCGCAGGCGACCACCGCGAGCTTTGGTATCACGAACAGGGCGACCGCTCCTGGCTCGTCGTCACCCGCAACAC
Source organism: Paracoccaceae bacterium (assembly GCA_022843025.1). Taxonomy (GTDB): domain Bacteria; phylum Pseudomonadota; class Alphaproteobacteria; order Rhodobacterales; family Rhodobacteraceae; genus Paragemmobacter. The sequence continues at coordinate 35,738 of JALHOL010000001.1, forward strand.
CGTCACGCACGAGATCACGAAGGTCGAACTCGCCCGCGATGTGGCCCGCGCAAAGGGGCGCAGCAAATGACGCAAGACAACCGCATCAAGGGCGGCCAGATCGACCGCTCGCGCACCCTGCGCTTCACCTTCGACGGCCACCCCTATACCGGCCACCCGGGCGACACCCTCGCCTCTGCGCTGCTGGCAAATGGCGTCCGCCTGATGGGCCGCAGCTTCAAATACCACCGCCCGCGCGGCCCCCTGTCGGCGGGCAGCGAAGAACCCAACGCCATCGTCGAACTCCGCTCCGGCGCGCGGCAGGAACCCAACACCCGCGCCACCGTGGCCGAACTCTTCGACGGGCTGGAAGCCAACAGCCAGAACCGCTTCCCCTCGCTCAAATTCGACCTGATGGGGATCAACGACCGCCTCTCGCCCTTCTTCGCCGCAGGCTTCTATTACAAGACCTTCATGTGGCCCGCCGCCTACTGGGAAAAGCTCTACGAACCCATCATCCGTCGCGCCGCAGGTCTTGGCTCCCTGACCCGTCAGGACGACCCCGACGAATACGACAAGGGCTTCCTGCACTGCGACATCCTCATCATCGGCGCAGGCCCCGCAGGCCTGATGGCCGCCCTGACCGCAGGCCGCGCCGGTGCCCGCGTTATTCTTGCCGACGAAGATTTCCGCATGGGTGGCCGCCTGAACGCGGAAACCCTGACCATCGGCAACCATTCCGGCGCCGACTGGGCCGAAGACACCGTCCGCACCCTGCACCAGATGCCCAACGTCCGCCTCATGCCCCGCACGACCGTCGTGGGCGCGATGGACCACGGCATCTATTCCGCCGTCGAACGCGTGTCAGACCACCTTCCCGTCCCGGCCCCCGGCAAACCCCGCCAGATCCTCTGGCGTATCTATTCCCGCCACGCGATCCTTGCAGGCGGGGCCACCGAACGCCCCATCGCGTTTGAAAACAACGACCGCCCGGGCATCATGCTGGCTGGCGCGCTCCGCACCTACGCCAACCGCTTTGCCGTTGCCGTGGGCGACAGCGTCGCCGTCTTCACCAACAACGATGACGGCCTGCGCACCGCCACCGACCTTCAGGCAAAGGGCGTGAACATCGCCGCCGTGATCGACACGCGGCAGGAAGGCGAACTGCTGCCCGGCATCCGCCACCTGAAAGGCGCGCAGGTGATCGACAGCGCAGGCCGCCTCGGCCTGAAATCCGTCACCATCCGCCATGCCAACGGGCGCTCCGAAACGCTTTCCGTCAACGCCCTCGGCGTTTCGGGCGGCTGGAACCCCAACCTCAACATCGCCAGCCACCACCGCGGCCGCCCGCTGTGGAACGACGCCATCCACGCCTTCACCCCGCCCGCCGACGGCCCCGCCAACCTGACCGCCGCAGGGGCCGCCGCGGGCGCCATGTCCACCCACGCCGCCCTGACCACCGGCGCGGCACAGGCAAACGCCGCGCTTGCCGCCCTTGGCCTGCAAACCCACACCCCCGACCTGCCCAAGGCCGAGGATGCACCCGTGAACATCACCCCCTTCTGGTATGTCCACGAAGGCAAGGGCCGCGCCTGGATCGACCAGCAGAACGATGTCACGGTCAAAGACATCAAGCTGGCAAAGCAGGAAAACTTCACCTCGGTCGAACACCTGAAACGCTACACCACCCTCGGCATGGCCACCGATCAGGGCAAGACCAGCAACATCACCGGCCTTGCCATCATGGCGGAACTGACGGGTCGCACGATCCCGCAGACGGGCACCACCATCTACCGCCCGCCCTACACGCCCGTGGCGATGGGCACCCTCGCAGGCCGGTCCCGTGCCCATGAATTCAAACCCACCCGCCTGACCCCGTCGCACAAATGGGCCACGGAACAGGGCGCGGTCTTCGTCGAAGTCGGCATGTGGCTGCGCGCCCAATGGTTCCCCGAAGCTGGTGAAACGACATGGCGCCAGTCGGTCGACCGCGAGGTGCTGCAAACCCGCGCCTCTGTCGGCATCTGCGACGTGACGACCCTCGGCAAGATCGACATTCAGGGCCGCGACGCCGGTGCCTTCCTCGACAAGGTCTATGCCAACACCTTCTCCACCCTTCCCGTCGGCAAGGTCCGCTATGGCCTGATGCTGCGCGAAGACGGGATCGTGATGGATGACGGCACCACCGCCCGCATGGGCGAAAACGAATGGGTGACGACGACCACCACCGCCAACGCGGTCCCCGTCTTTCGCCACCTCGAATACGTCCGCCAGTGCCTGCACCCTGACATGGACGTCCAACTCATCTCCACGACCGAGGCCTGGGCGCAATTCTCTGTCGCTGGCCCCAACGCCCGCAAGCTGCTGCAAAAGATCGTCGATCAGGACATTTCCGATGCAGCCTTCCCCTACATGGCCTGCGGAAACATCACTGTCGCGGGCGGCCTGCGCGCGCGGCTCTTCCGCATCTCCTTCTCGGGCGAACTGGCCTATGAAATCGCCGTCCCCACCCGCTACGGCGATGCGATGATCCGCGAACTGATGCAGGCGGGCAAAGAATTCGGCGCCGTCGTCTACGGCACGGAATCCCTCGGCGTCATGCGCGTCGAAAAGGGCCACGTCGCGGGCAACGAACTCAACGGCACGTCCACCGCGCTCAACATGGGGCTGGGCAAGATGGTGTCGAAAAAGAAAGACAGTATCGGCATGGTCCTGTCGCAACGCGAAGGGCTGACCACCGAAAACGGCTTCCGCATCGTCGGCGTCAAACCCGTGGACCCGTCCAAATCTCTCACCGCAGGCTCCCACTTCCTCGACATCGGCGCTGCCCCCGTGGCGGCGAACGATGGCGGCTGGCTCACCTCCGTCGTCTATTCCCCGCACCTGAAATCCTCTATCGCGCTGGGCTATCTGAAGAACGGCTCCGCCCGCATCGGCGACAGGATGCGCGCCGTGAACCTGCTCGCCAAAACAGAGGTAGAGGTCGAAATCGTCTCGCCCCACTTCTTCGACCCGGAAGGAGAACGCCTCCGTGGCTGACCACCGCCTCAAACCGATCACACCCTTGGGCCATGACGCCCCTCACAGCGTCACCTTTGGCCCCGTAACCATCGTCGAAGTCACCGATACGGCGCTCGCCTCCCTCGCCACACGGCAGGGCGAGGCGAAAGCCGTGGCCGATATCGCCGATGTCGCGGGCATCCCGCTCCCTTCCCCCGGCAAGGCCGCGGCAGGCGCAACCTATGCCGCCTTCTGGCTTTCGCCCGACATGTGGATGATCGAGGCCCCCTTCGCCACGCATGAAGATATCGTCGCGCACCTCAAGCCCCATTTCGGCGAAGCGGCCAGCCTGACGGAACAGACCGACGCATGGGCGCGGTTTGATGTGAAAGGCGCGGACCTTCCGGCGATGTTCGAACGCCTCTGCGCCTATGACCTGCGCGCCCAAGGCCCCGGCTCCGCCACCCGCACGGTGATCGAACACCTCGGTTGCTATGTCGTGATCCGGGCCGAGGGGTATCTGTCGGTCATCGGCCCGCGCTCTTCGGCTGCATCCGTCTTTCACGCCCTCGAAACGGCGGCCCGCTCGGCTTACTGATCCGTCACCACACCGCGCGCGACGTGCATACACTTTGCTGCACCACCGTCTGCACCGCCTGCGGCACAGTGGTTTGCCGACTTGTCCGCTTGCCGACTTTCCCTATAGTGAAAAAGATATCACCTTTGTTCACTCGGCGGGTCAGTATGGACGATCAGGATACAGCTCAGGAAATCACCATCCCCAAATCCAAACCGGCCTTCAGCCAGGACCCGCACCGTGTGCGCGAACTGTCTGAACGCAATCTGGAAATGGCCATCGGCCGCTCCGTCCGCGCCTTTCGCCGCCAGCAGGGGATGACCGTGGCTGATCTCGCCTCGGTCACCGGGCTGTCCATCGGGATGCTGTCCAAGATCGAAAATGGCATCACCTCGCCCTCGCTCACCACGCTGCAAATCCTGTCGCACGCCTTCTCCACCCCCATCACATCCTTCTTCCGTGGGTTCGAAGAACGCCGGGAAGTTCAACATGTTAAGGCCGGCGAACATCTGGAGATCGACCGTCGCGGCACCCGCGCGGGGCATCAATACCATCTGCTCGGCCATGTCGGCTCCAACAGTTCTGGCGTGGTGGTCGAACCCTATCTGATCACCCTCACCACGGAATCCGATACCTTCCCGACGTTTCAGCATGAAGGCATTGAGCTGCTCTACATGCTGGAGGGAGAGGTGAAATACCGCCACGGCGATCAGCTGTTCCACCTTGAACCCGGCGACAGCCTGTTCTTCGACGCCGACGCCCAACACGGCCCCGAAGTGCTTGTGAAACTTCCCGCCCGCTATCTGTCGATCATCAGCTATCCGCAGGCGTGACGGCGGAATGGCGCCACACCTCAAACCGGACCCGCGCAATCTTGTAGGCGTCCAGTATGGCAATGGCCCAGACAAAGATCCCGCCCGCATATTTCCCGATCATCGACACGTCGGGTGCTGCGGTCTTCACCGTGTAAGCCCCTAGCAAGATTGTAAAAAACAAAAAGATCAATCCGCGCAGTGGCTGGCGGTTCACCACCTGCCCCACGCCGGGAAGGGCGATCGCGATGGCCAGAACCAGATAGGGGTTCCATGGTTTTCTCATGCGCTGCGCCTTTCCTCGGTCTCTGCCATGACCGCGCTCCGCAGGGCCAGTGCCGCCGCCAGAAACGGGATCAGTCGCGCAGGTGGCAAAGGATCACGCCCCATCTCCGCATCCCGAAACAGCAGATAGCGCCCGCGATCGGCTTCCTCCGCCAGAAACACCAGCCGCACTCCGGCCGGTGTGATCAGAATTTCCTTCAGCCGGTCCGTATCAACGGTCTCCATCACCTCGCGCAGGGCATCGGCAAAGGCCGCATGCCCCAGCGCATCGGTGCGAATGGCGCAATCGGGCGGAAATCCGGGCGGCGGCTGCACCTGCACCTGCACCGGCAAGCGAGAGAAATTCGTGAATGTTTCCATGCCCGTAGGCCGCAACAGCACGTCCAGCGTCCCGGTCACGGGCAGCGGCCCGGGCAGGCTGACCAGCACCCAAAGTGCGGGCAGTTTCCGCACGCTCAACGTATCCGGCACCACCTGAATGTCGAACTCTGCGCCCTCGCGCCGCCCCGCCATCCGGGGAAAGCCGGTCGCGGCCAGCTCGATCCTGACCTGTTCGAACAATACCGTCGCCGCGCCCAGAAACGCGCCGCGCCGCGCCGCCCGCGCTGCCTGCGCGCGTCGCAACAAAACCAGCACTACCCCCGCCGTGGCCGCGGCCAGCACCGCCCAGATCGCCGCTGCACTATCCATTACATTGATCTTTCTAATGAAAACCGGCCCACCACTGGGGCGGGCCGGTTCATTTGCGTCAATACCCGCGCGGTTTGGGCCAGGGCATCGTGAACTGATCCGCCCGTTTCACGAACCGATAGCGCCAGAAGTGGAACCACAGCGACACCACGATATAGAAACTGACCATCGCGATAAGCTGCGTCCCGTATCCCAGGAACACCGCAAAATAGGTCACCGAACACAGCGCCAGCAACACCAGCGCCGGGATCGGGTGGAACGGATGCACATAGCCCCGCTTGATCGTGTCGAGCGGCCATTTGCGGCGGAACATGATCACGTTGATGGGCATGAACGTATATCCCAGCAACCCCGACAGGATCGAGAAGGTGATCACCTGATCCAGCGGCGCCCCCAGCGCAAAGATCAGCGCGATGGGAACCAGAAAGATGATCGCCCGGTACGGTGTCCGATAGGTCGGATGCACCGCACCAAACCATTGCGGCAGGTAATGGTCACGCCCCATCGAAAACCACGCCCGCGATGCATCATTGATGCAGCCATTGGCCGAAGCCAGCGTCGCAAACAGCGTCCCGAAGCCAAGGATCAGGATCAACGCATCAGACCCCGTCATCTGCGCCGCACTGAACAACGGTGCCACCGCGCCATTCACGCCATCGCCAAGGTATTCCCAAGGCAGATAACCCACGCAAATGTACCATGTCAGCGTCGCCGCGATCAGCAGCGTCATGATCCCCGCCAGCGTGCCAAAGGGCAGCGACCGCGCGGGCGAGCGCACTTCCTCTGCCGCCTGTGTCGTGCCTTCGATGCCCAGATAGAACCACAGCCCGAAATGCATCGCCGCCAACACACCCAGCCAACCATAGGGCAGGGCGGCCTGCCCTGACATCAGATCGGCATGAGCCAGCATCGTGCTGTCGCTCCACGGGGCTGACGCAAAAAACAGAACAAGGATCGCACAAAAGGCAAAGGCTGTGATCACAAGGTTGAAGGTCAGCGTCGCCAGCACACCGCGATAGTTCAGCCAGGCCAGAAACACGATGGACAGAATGATGAACGGTCTTTGGTCAATCGCCTCCGTCGCCCCGGTCATGTCGGCGGCCACCGATATCAGATAGCCCAGCGTGATCGCATTTCCCGCCTCCAGCATCGTATAGGCAAACACAAGGTAAAGCCCCACGTTGAACGCCATAAGCGGCCCGACGATGTGCTTGGCCTGCGTATACTGCCCGCCTGCCGCCGCAACGGTGGATGTCACTTCGGAATCGATCATCGCCACGCAGGAATAAAGGATCCCCGCAAACCAGCAGGCGATCAGCGCTGCATAGGCCCCGCCTTTGCCAACGGCAAAGTTCCAGCCCATGTATTCGCCCACCAGCACGATCCCCACCCCCAACGCCCAGACATGGGCAGGGCCAAGAACGCGCAGCAGGCCAACTTTGGTGCCATGGGGGCCAATGCCATCCATGGTCTTGGACGTGATGTCCGTATCCGCCATGTGCCTATCCCCTCAAAGCTTGTGCTGTTCGGTCATGGCCTCGATCTCGCCTTCGCGGGAAGAGGTCAGGACATCTTCGGAATAGGTGCTGTCGGTGCGGTACCAATCCCACAGCATGTGCAGGGCAAACAGCGCTGACAGCGCCCAAGCCCCGTATTCGATCATCGACCAGAGTGGCATCTGTCCCATCCCCTATTTCCCGTCGAACTTCTCCGCGATCACTTCGCGGTATTCCTGTTCGGACAGTTTCAGCATCATCGCGAAATACCCCACGATGACGATCACCATCAGCGCCAGCGCACCCCAGGTGAACGAATAGTCAAAGCGGGCAGTGATCATGTCAGCGGCCGAGGCCGGGTCAGCAAAACCCAGCGCATTCCAGCGCTCGACCATCACCGGGTTCTGGCCAAGGGATTCCCACGTCGGGTTGTCCATCGGCACGGGTGCCTTGCTCGATCCCGCCAAGCCCAGCCAAAGCGGAATGTAAAGCGCACCGATCGACAGGATCAGCAACACGATCACGTCGATCATCTGGCCGATCTTGCTTTGTTTGGGCGGTATGTAACGTGCCATCGGATCACCTCTTGGCGGCACGGGCTTCATCAAGAAACTTGATGTCCAGCCCATACATGAAGTCGCGATCCTCGCGATAATGGTGCAGCATCGCCATGATCGCGGCGGTGTTCAGCACCAGGATGGCGCCTCCGCCGATTAACAGCATTGTCCGCGCGCCGGACGACGGCGCGAGAGACCAGGTGGCAATCGCCACAAAGATGACAGCCAGCCACAAACCGATGACGAAAGCCCAAGCAATGGACACGTCCCGTTTGTGCATGGTTTGAATCCTTGCACTCAGGTCTGACACAGTTCCCTCCCTGGGCCCTTCTTATACCTGTTCCGCGTCCGGCCCGTGGCGCGCAGGTGTTCTCTGTGTGTGAACTTTCTTTTCCCTAGGGAAACACCCCTGCGGCATGCTGTCAAAGGATTTGCTCATAAAATGGGCGGAATCAAAAAATCATTGCCCACCAGTTAAAAAAGTTTCTTCCCAGTTGAGCCGTGCAATCTTCGGTGCTAGCCTCCCCTCAGAACCTGAACCAAGGGAGTCGACGCCATGTGCGGAATCGTCGGTCTTTTCCTGAAAGACCCAAAACTTGAGCCTCAGCTCGGTGCCATGCTCACCGATATGCTCATCACCATGACAGACCGCGGCCCCGACAGCGCCGGAATCGCAATCTACGGCCGCCCGGAAAAGGGCCGTGCCAAGCTGACCGTGCAATCCGCTGACCCCGATACCGATTTCGCCACCCTGACGGATGATCTTGGCCGCGCCATCGCCGCCAAGGTGACGGGCCATGTCAAGGATACCCACATGGTCCTTGAACTGCCCGAAGACCGGCTGGACGCCGCTCGCCACGCCATGCGCGACCTGCGCCCCCGTGCCAAGGTGATGTCGGCGGGTGAAGGTATTGAAATCTACAAGGAAGTCGGCCTTCCCAAAGATGTCGCCGCCCGCTTCGAAGTGGCCCGCATGTCCGGCACCCACGGCATCGGCCACACCCGCATGGCCACCGAATCCGCCGTCACCACCATGGGCGCGCACCCCTTCTCCACGGGCGCGGATCAGTGCCTCGTCCACAATGGCTCGCTGTCCAATCACAACTCCGTCCGCCGCGTGCTGAAACAGGCGGGCATGACGTTCGAAACCGAAAATGACACCGAAGTCGCCGCCGCCTTCATCAGCCACAAACTGCAAGAAGGCGCCAAACTGGGCGAGGCGATGGAGGCCACGCTGACAGACCTCGACGGCTTCTTCACCTTCGTCGTCGGCACCAAGAACGGCTTTGGCGTCGTCCGCGATCCTATCGCCTGCAAGCCCGCCGTCATGGCCGAAACCGATCAATACGTCGCCTTCGGATCGGAATACCGCGCCATGGTAAACCTGCCGGGCATCGACAATGCCCGCGTCTGGGAACCCGAACCCGCCACCGTCTACTTCTGGGAACGCTGATTCATGCAGACTTTCGACCTTGCCGCCCAAGGCCTGCGCGCGCTGAACTCCACCCTTCATGGCCTCAAGGGCCAGACCAACATGACCGCCTGGGAAGTCATCAACCCCAAGGGCGCGCATGCCATCGCCGTGGGGCTTGATGCCCCCGTCGATGTCACCGTGCGCGGCTCCACCGGCTACTACTGCGCGGGAATGAACAAACAGGCCACCGTCCGCGTCAAGGGCTCTGCCGGGCCGGGCGTGGCGGAAAACATGATGTCCGGCACCGTCATCATCGACGGCGACGCCAGCCAATATGCCGGGGCCACCGGGCGCGGCGGCCTTCTGGTCATCAAAGGCAACGCCTCATCGCGCTGCGGCATTTCGATGAAGGGGATCGACATCGTGGTCCATGGCAACATCGGACACATGTCCGCCTTCATGGCGCAATCGGGCAACATGGTTGTTCTGGGCGACGCGGGCGAAGCACTGGGCGACTCGCTCTACGAGGCGCGCCTCTTCGTGCGCGGTTCGGTCAAATCCCTTGGTGCCGACTGCATCGAGAAAGAGATGCGCCCCGAACACCTCGCCATCCTTGCCGATCTGCTAAAGCGTGGCGAAGCCGACCATCTGGCCAAGCCCGAAGATTTCAAACGCTACGGCTCTGCCCGCAAGCTTTACACTTTCAATATCGACAACGCGTCGTCCTACTGAGGCATCCGAAGAATGAGCGATTTCCCCACAACGCCGCCCAAGATGTCGTGGACGTTCAACAACGACGTCAACGCCGAAATCCGCCGTGCTGCAGCCACTGGCATCTATGACATTCGCGGTGGTGGCTCCAAACGCAAGCTGCCGCATTTCGACGATCTGCTGTTCCTCGGGGCCTCCATCAGCCGCTATCCGTTGGAAGGCTACCGCGAAAAATGCGCCACCGACGTCTGGCTCGGCACCCGCTTCGCCAAGAACCCGATCCATCTGGATATCCCCGTCACCATCGCCGGCATGTCCTTTGGCGCGCTCTCCGGCCCCGCCAAGGAAGCGCTCGGTCGCGGGGCTTCTGCGGCGGGCACCTCCACCACCACAGGTGATGGCGGGATGACGGAAGAAGAACGGGGTCACTCCAAAACCCTCGTCTATCAATACCTTCCCTCGCGCTATGGGATGAACCCCGATGACCTCCGCCGCGCGGACGCGATCGAGGTAGTGGTGGGGCAGGGGGCAAAGCCCGGCGGCGGCGGCATGCTGCTGGGGCAAAAGATTTCCGACCGCGTCGCCATGATGCGCAACCTGCCCAAGGGCATCGACCAGCGCTCTGCCTGCCGCCACCCCGATTGGACGGGGCCGGATGACCTTGAAATCAAGATCCTCGAACTGCGCGAAATCACCAATTGGGAAAAGCCGATCTACATCAAGGTCGGCGGCGCGCGCCCCTATTACGACACGGCGCTGGCGGTAAAGGCGGGCGCTGATGTGGTGGTGCTGGATGGTATGCAGGGCGGCACCGCAGCCACGCAGGACGTCTTCATCGAAAACGTCGGCATGCCCATCCTCGCCTGCATCCCGCAAGCGGTAAAGGCGCTGCAAGACCTTGGCATGCACCGCAAGGTGCAGCTCATCGTCTCGGGCGGTATCCGCTCGGGCGCCGATGTGGCCAAAGCCATGGCGCTTGGCGCGGATGCCGTGGCCATCGGCACGGCGGCCCTGATCGCGCTGGGCGACAATGACCCGGCGCTCGAGGCCGAATACAACAAGCTCGGCACCACCGCCGGGGCCTATGACGACTGGCACGAAGGCAAAGACCCGGCCGGGATCACCACGCAGGACCCCGAACTGTTCAAACGCTTCGACCCCATCCTCGGCGGTCGCCGCCTGAAGAACTACCTCAAGGTGATGACGCTGGAAGCACAGACAATCGCCCGCGCCTGCGGCAAGAATCACCTCCACAATCTCGAACCCGAAGATCTCTGCGCGCTGACTATCGAAGCCGCCGCCATGGCAGGCGTCCCGCTGGCTGGCACGAACTGGATACCGGGCCGCAACGGCGGATTCTGAAAACAACGGCACAAAGCCGATCTAAAAAGGACAGGGAGCTAGACATGGCCAAAGATCTTGCCAAATGGGCAAAGGACAAGGGCGTCAAGTATTTCATGATTTCCTATACCGATCTGTTCGGTAGTCAGCGCGCCAAACTCGTGCCGACACAGGCGATCAACGATATGGCCGAAGAAGGGGCAGGTTTCGCCGGGTTCGCCACCTGGCTTGATCTCACCCCCGCCCATCCGGACCTGATGGCCGTGCCGGATGCCTCATCCGCAATTCAACTGCCGTGGAAGAAAGATGTGGCCTGGGTCGCTGCCCGCGCCACGATGGAAGGCAAGCTCGTCGATCAGGCCCCGCGCAACGTGCTGGAAAAGCTGGTCGGCGAAGCCGCCAAGGAAGGTCTGCGCGTCAAGACGGGGGTGGAACCGGAATTCTTCATCCTCAACGCCGAAGGCAATGCCGCCTCCGACATCTACGACACGGCGGAAAAGCCCTGTTACGACCAACAGGCGATCATGCGCCGTTACGACGTCATCTCCGAAATTTGCGATTACATGCTCGAACTGGGCTGGGAGGCCTATCAGAACGACCATGAAGACGCGATCGGCCAGTTCGAGATGAACTGGAAATACGACGACGCGCTGCAAACCGCCGACAAGCACAGCTTCTTCAAATTCATGGTGAAGTCTGTCGCTGAAAAGCACGGCTTCCGTGCCACCTTCATGCCCAAACCGTTCAAGGGCCTTACCGGTCCGGCTGCCACGCCCATATCTCGGTCTGGTCGCCGGACGGCAAGTCCAACGCCTTCTCTGACCCGACGAAGGAACTGTCGCTGTCCGATCAGGGCCGCAATTTCCTCGGCGGCATCATGAAACACGCCTCGGCCCTTGCCGCCATCTGCAACCCGACCGTGAACAGCTACAAGCGCATCAACGCCCCCCGCACCTCATCCGGCGCGACATGGGCACCCAATACCGTGACATGGACCGGCAACAACCGCACCCACATGGTCCGCGTCCCCGGCCCCGGTCGGTTCGAGTTGCGCCTGCCCGATGGCGCGGCCAACCCCTACCTGCTTCAGGCCGTCATCATCGCCGCAGGCCTTGATGGCGTGCGCACCAAGGCCGACCCCGGCCGCCGCTATGACATCGACATGTACCAGCAGGGCCATACCGTGAAGGGCGCACCAAAACTGCCGCTCAACCTGCTCGATGCCCTGCGCGAATACGACAAGGACAAGACGCTGAAATCCATGATGGGCGACGAATTCTCGGCGGCCTATCTGAAGCTCAAGCACAAGGAATGGGATAGCTTCGTCTCCCACTTCTCGCGCTGGGAGCATGAGAACACACTCGATATCTGATCCGCCTTCCCCCGAGGGCGCACCTCACCCGCCAGAGCGATCTGGCGGGTTTTCTTTTGCGTGGGCTGCGGCCTTAAGGAACCCCGGCCCTGTGCCTGACCCGCGGCCTCCCCACGCGCCTCATGCCCCAGCCCGTCAAGAGCGAGCCGAGTCGAGCCAAGCTATGGTCAGGGTCACTTGATCTTGCGTGCCTGATAAATTATACAGTGTATAAATTATTGGGAGCCGCCTCATGCCAATAACCGGCCACGTCTTCATCGCCACAAGCCTCGATGGCTTCATCGCCCGTCCGGATGGCACGCTGGATTGGCTGATCTCCCGCGATGCCCCGGATGAAGACCACGGCTACACCACCTTCATCGCCCGCATGGATTGCATCGTCATGGGGCGCGGCACTTATGAGGCGGTCCTTGGCTTTCCCGAATGGCCCTACAGCTTACCCGTGCTCGTCCTGTCGGCAGCGCTTGCAGGCCAACCCGTCCCTGATGCCCTGCGCGGCAAGGTCACTTTCGCTGCCCTCACCCCGGAACAGGCCATGGACCACCTCGCCGCTCAGGGCCACCACCGTGCCTATGTCGATGGCGGGCAGATCGTCCAATCCTTCCTGCGTGCGGGCCTGATTTCCGACATGACCATCACCACTGCGCCCGTCCTCATCGGGCAAGGCCGCCCGCTCTTCGGTACCCTCCCGCAGGACATCCCGCTGATCCACACCGGGACCACCGCCTTCCCCTCTGGCCTCGTCCAATCCACATGGCGCATGGCATGAAACCGGGCCGTCCCAGCCAACCCCGCCTGACGCAAACGGCAATCCTGACCGAGGCTCTCGCTCTGCTGGGCGACGGCGACCACGCCCTCACCCTGCGCGCCCTCGCAACGCGCCTCAACGTCACGCCAATGGCCATCCAGCATCATATCGGCACGCGCGACACCCTGATCCGCGCCCTCGCCGATCACGTCCACGCGCCCGTGACCGCCCCGATCGAAGGCCCCCCGCACCTACGCCTGCGCGCGCTGCTTACCGCTTATGCCGAAACCACCCGCGCCCATCCCCACCTGACGCTCGCGCTGTTCCGCATTCCCGGCCCCCTGCCGCCACAGGCGCAGCGCATCACCGACGCGCTGGAAACCCTGCTCACCGAGACCGGCCTTGACGCCCCCGCCGCCCGCCTCTGGCGCAACATCCTGATCGATTGGGCGCATGGCATGGCGCTGGCCCAATCGCCCGACGATCCTGCCCCCGCACTGGATGCCCTGCTTGCCGCCCTCAAGACCGGATGAAATGCACCCCGGTAAACCGCGCCCGCATTTCGCGCACCCGCGCGGCCACAGCCCCCGGATCGTTCCCGCGCAGCCCTTCGGCAATCAGCGCCGCCAATGCGGGCGCATCCGCCACCGTCACCCCCCGGCGCACCAGTTCCGGCGTCCCGATCCGCAGCCCGTTCAGATCACCCTCCACCGCCGCAATCGGCAACCCGATGCCGCAGGCGAGGAAACCCGCCTTCCGCAAGGTCTTCGATGCCGTCTGCCCACCGCCAAAGCCCGCCGCCTCCACCGCGAACTGGTGGCTTTGTGTCATCCCCCGCCCGGCGGCAAAAATCGGCAGCCCAAGCCCCGCCAATTCCCGCGCCAGCGCCTGTGACAACTCCACCATCGCCGCAGCATAGGCCCGCCCATGCGCACGCCAATCCAGCAGGCTGATCGCCAGCGCCGCCGTCTTCCCCGCGTCGAAATTCGCCGTCATCCCCGGATAGGCGATGTGATCCAGCCGCTCGGCAATCGCTGCATCCCGCGTCACGATCAACCCGCCCGCAGGCCCACCCAGCGATTTATAGGTGCTCATCGTCATCAGATGCGCACCTTCGTCCAGCGGGTTCGCCCATGCCCCCCCGGCGATGATCCCGCATTGATGCGCGGCATCGAAAAGAACCCAGGCCCCCACCTCATCCGCAATCGCGCGGATCGCCCGCACCGGATGGGGAAACAGGTTCAGACTGCCGCCGATGGTGATGATCCGGGGCCGCACCCGCAGCGCCATCTCGCGCAGCGCGTCCAGATCCACGGTATAGCCATCCGCATTCACCGGCGCGTCATGCGTGACCAGCCCATAGAGCCCCGCACAACCCGCCTTGTGATGCGTCACATGCCCGCCCACCGCAGGTGGCGGCGCGATGATCGCATCACCCGGTTTCGCCAGCGCCATGAACCCATACAGGTTCGCCATCGCGCCCGAGGCGCAGCGGATCTCGGCAAAGGTTGCCCCAAACACCTCCGCCGCCAGTTCCGCCGCGATCACCTCGATCTCTTCGATCGCCTCCAGCCCCATCTCATACTTGTCGCCCGGATAGCCCAGCGATGGCCGCGACCCCAGCCCCCGCGCCAGCGCCGCTTCCGCCCTCGGGTTCATCACATTGGTCGCCGGGTTCAGGTTGAAACACTCCCGGTCATGGATCTCCAGATTCTGCGCGATCAGCGCCTCCACCCGCGCCTCCACGGCCGCATCGTTGCCCGCCGCCGTCTCCCCGGCAAGGCGCAGGATGTAATCCTCGCAGGCATCAGGCACCCAGGCGCGGCGGGAAAGGTTTGTCATGGCGGTCACTCCGATCTGATCTTTCCCCGATCACAGCACCCATTCCCCCTTGCCCGCAAATCAGAAATCCGAAAACCTAGGGTTAATAAAACTAAGGCTCACCATGCCCGTCGCCCCGCCCCGCCCGAAAGACCTGCCCCTCACCGCGCTCCGCGCGTTCGAGGCGGCGGCACGTCTGGGCGGCTTTGCCGCGGCGGCGCTGGAACTGGGGGTCACACCGGGGGCCATCACCGCCCATGTCAAACAGCTTGAATCCGCGCTTGGCGCGGCCCTCTTCGACCGCACCCCGCGCGGCGTTCGCCTTACCGCGCTGGGCCAGCAATCGCTGCCCGCCCTGACCGCCGCCTTCGATGCGCTTGGCACCGCCACGGGCGAGTTGCGCGCCGCCGCCGCGCCCCGCACCGTGCATATCGCCACGTTGCCCGCCATCGCGCAACTCTGGCTCTCGCCCCGCCTGCCTGCCCTGCGCGCAGCGGCACCCGATATCCGCATCTCCATCACCGCACTGGAAACCCCGCCCAACCTGAAACGCAGCCCCTATGACCTGTCGTTGTTCTTCTCCGGCGATCCCCAAGGCCAAATCGCGCCCGATGTGATCTTCCCCGTCTGCGCCCCCGCGCTGGCCGCCACCCTGCAAAGCCCCGCCGACATCGCCCGCCACCCCTGCCTGTCAGATGCCACATGGCAGGATGACTGGCCGCTGTGGTGCGCCACGCTCGACACCCCGCTCATTCCTGCCGATGGCCCGGTCTTTTCGCTCTACGCGCTGGCGGTCGAGGAAACGGTCAACGGCGCGGGCATCCTGATCGGGCATCAGGCGCTGGTGAAACAGCACCTCGCCGATGGGCGCCTTGTCGCCCCCTTTGCGCAAAGCCTCACTCTACCGCGCGGCCTGCGGCTTTGGTTCGAACGGCCACTGCGCCCCGGCACGCCCGCGCGCTTTGTGGCCGATTGGCTGCGCCGCACCCCCTTGGCTTCCCGGCCCGGCCCCGATACCACAGCCTGACCCAGCGTTCAGGCCCCGCATGCACCCCCTGCCCAAAAGCCGCCCCCGTCCGCTGATCGGCGTCGCGCTGATGCTGATGGCGATGATGCTGCTGCCCTATCTCGATGTCGTGGCGAAGTTTCTGGGCCAGCAGGGGATGCCCGTCATGCAGATTGTCTGGGCGCGCATGGCCTTTGGCACATTGCTGACCCTGCCTTTCGTGCTGCGCCACGGCGGCCCCGCCGCCATCCGGCCCGATCAGCCCTGGTATCACACGCTGCGGGCCGTACTGCTGATCGCCGCGACCTTTCTGTTCTTCACCGCGCTGAAGTACCTGCCCATCGCAGATGCGCTGGCGATCTTCTTCGTCCAGCCGCTCATCCTCACCGCCATCTCCCCTTTCGTGCTGGGCGAAAAGGTCGGCCCTCGCCGCTGGGCGGCAGTCTGCGTGGGCTTCATCGGCACGCTCATCATCATCCGCCCCGGCATGGCCGAGGTGAACCCCGGCACCTTCTACGCCCTCGGGGCAGGGGCATCACTCGCCTGCTACTTCGCCATGACCCGCCGCATTGCAGGCCGCGCGCCTGCCATGGTCACCACCTTTCACACCAGCCTGATCGGCACAGTCCTGACCACGGCGCTGATCATTGGCACATGGCAGACACCCAGCCCCACGCAATGGGGCCTTCTGTTCCTGATCGGCGTGATCGCCACAGTCGGCCATTACTGCATCGTCCGCGCCTATGACCATGCCGAGGCGTCGCTTCTCGCCCCGCTCGCCTATACGGAAATGATCATGGCCACTTTTGCAGGCTGGTGGTTTTTTGGCGACCTGCCCGATGGCTACACCATCCTTGGCGTCTCCATCCTCATCGCCTGCGCGATCTACATCTCGGTCCGCGAACGCGCCCGAAACCCGCCCCCCATCCGAGAAGCGGCCTAAGCGTTCTCTGACGCAGAAAACGCGCAAAATCCTGACGCAGGATTTTGTTGCACCACCGACATCCCACAGGCACCGTTTTCTGCGTAAGAAAACGGCGCAAATCCTGCGTCAGGATTTGCCCTGCGACGGCTCTAGATCAGCCCCAGATCCCGCGCCACGATCACCGCCTGCGTGCGGTTCGTCGCCGTCAGCTTCTTGCAGATGCTGGTCACATGCATCTTGATCGTCGGCTCCGCCAGCTTCAGGTCGTTGGCGATTTCCTTGTTCTGCTTGCCTTCGGCCAGATAGGACAGGACCATCATCTCCTTGTCCGACAGCCGCCCGTTCTTAGTCGTCCGCCCGGCATTGTGCCGCTCGCGCACCAATTCCAGCGGCATGTAATGCTCGCCCGCATGCATGAACCGGATGGCATTGGCCAGCGACCGCACCCCCGTCGTCTTCAGCACGATCCCCGATGACCCGGCATTCATGATCTCGTCCAGCATCCGCGGCGTTGGGTTCCCGGTGATGATCGCCACCGGCTTGCCCCCGTTCATCTTGATCGCTCGCCGCAGACCGGCCACGCCGTTCATCCCCGGCATGTTCAGATCCAGCAGCACCACATCATAGGGCCCGTCCGCCGCGATATGCTCCACCGCCTCGTCCAGCGTCTTCGCCGTGGTCACCGCCATGTCGGGTGCCGAGGAAAGATACATCGCAAAGACGTCGAGAACCATCTCATGGTCGTCGGCTATCAGAATGCGAATTTTGTCGACTCCCGCTCCGCCAATCATGCTCATCGCCTTGTCCAGTTCCCGTTCATTGCCCGCTTTGCCCCGGGGATTCGGCTTTCCTTTGCAATCAAGGGCCGAGTCGGGGAAAGCGCATTACACCCATTCCGGGCAAATACCTTACAGCCATCAGGATAGGTTGTTTCATCTGCAAAAAAAAGCCATACAAACCCTATCCCGACTAAGTAGAGCGGCTCCCATACTTTCGGATGGGATTGCATCCGAAATTGGAATCGTGAAAACACTGTTTTGCGCTATCCTGTGCTGACGTATTTTAGTCCAGCTCGGAGCGTGCTCATGACCCTTCATCCCTTCTCATGCCGCATCGCGGCTGTTTCGGCATTTCTTGCCTTTTCGCTTGGTGCTCCTGCGATGGCTGAACTTGCCGCGCCTACCGGCGAAGTGATCCTCACCATTGACGGTGCCATCGCCGAAACCAACGGCCCCGAAGGCGCCAGCTTCGATATGGAGATGCTTCAGGCACTGCCCGCTTCGGGGTTTGACACCAGCTCCACCTGGACGGTTGGCACCAACCGCTATGATGGCGTGCCGCTCCGGGCGCTGCTGGATGCCGTGGGGGCCACCGGTGGCACCATCACCGCCACCGCGCTGAACAATTACAGCGTCCAGATCCCCATCGAGGCGATCGAAGACAGCGTTCCGATCGTTGCCTATCACATCGACGGCGAAACCTTCTCGCGACGTGACAAAGGCCCGCTCTGGATCGTATTTCCCTATGACGCCGGGGCTGCCTATCAAACCGAACTGGTCTATGGTTGGAGCATCTGGCAGCTTGCCAGACTGACGATCGAAGAGTGAAGTCAAGTGCCTCGCCCTGCTAAGGGCGGGGCACTTCCGTCCGGAACCGTGCCACCCTCGCACCAAAGCAGTGCCTGATGTTTGAATGAGCCAGTTTTTTGACGAAGCCCTTCAGGAAAGCCGACTCACCCGCGCTGCGGTGCGGGTGCGGGACCTGATTGTCGGGCTGACCTTCGTCATCACGCTGGCTGCCATGGGCTATGTGTTCCTTGGCATCGATCAGGAACTCGAACGGTCGTCCTCCGTCGATTCCGACAATGCGACCTGGACCATTTCCCAGGTCGAGGTTGACACGCTCAAACTGCAACGGGCCGTTCTGCTGGCGGCGGAACGGCCTGATGATCCCGAAGTGCTGGATGATCTGCGCCTGAGTTTCGATATCTTCTACAGCCGCTTCAACATCCTTGCCCGGTCCGACAGGCTGTCCGTCCTTCCGGTCAACGAAACGCTGCGCGAAGCGCTGTGGTCCGAGGGCGCCTTCTTTGATCGCGTCACCCCCCTGATGGATGGCGACGATGCCACCCTCGTTGCTTCCCTACCTGCCATCGCCGATGAAATGGACGCCGTGTCCGATCTGGTGCGCGTCAATGTCGTCTCCTCGCTTCAGGATCTGTTGACCGGCGGCGATGCGCGGCGGGCCGAACTGCGCCGCTCGCTTCAGGTGTTTGCCGCCGCGTCGCTGGGTCTGCTGGCGTTGATGGCAGGGTTGTCCTTGGTCATCATCCTGCAAAACCGTGCCCAAAGCCGACGGTCCGAAACCACCGAACGCGCTGTCCACAATCTGCGTGCCATCATCGAAAGCTCGCTTGACGCGCTGGTGATCTGCGATGTCGTCGGCAAGGTTACCGATTGCAACCGCGCCGCTGAACAGCTGTTCGGCCGCAACCGGGCCGATCTCGGGGGCCTCAGCCTGGCTGAGCTTCTGTCAGGGGATGATGAAGACGCCGATCCTTTCGCCACGCTGCACCACATGTTCCATGACGGCACCGCGCAGTTGCAGGATGGCCGCTGTCAGTTGTCCGGCCGCCGCCAAGACGGCAGCAGCTTCCCCGTCGAAGTCGCCCTGGCCGAGGCAAAGGGTGCAGGCGGCGGGCAGATGTTCATCGCCTTCATTCGCGACATTTCAGAACGCATCGAACGCGAAGAAAATCTGCGCAAGGCCCGCAACGATGCTCTCAAGGGTGAAGAGGCCAAGGCTCGCTTCCTCGCCGTGATGAGCCATGAGATGCGCACCCCCCTGAACGGCCTGATCGCCGCGACGGAACTGCTGCAAACCTCCACCGATCTGGACAAACGCCAAAGCTGGTTGTCGGAAATCGTGCTGTCCTGCGGCTGGGCGGCGCTGGATCAGGTCAACAACGTGCTGGAACTGACCCGGCTCGGTTCGGAACAATCAGACAGCTACAAGCTGTCCGATTTCTCGCCGCTTCAGATTGTCCGCGATCTGATGCTGCAAAACGAACCTCATGCCGCCAAGCGCGGCAATCAACTGCGCTTTGACGAACCAACTGGTCCGTTGCCCCGCGTCACGGCCCCGCGCCAGCTATTCCTGCGGGTGCTCTACAACCTCGTGGGCAACGCGATCAAATTCACCGACGCTGGCTCCGTCACGGTCTCCCTGCGCGCGGATCTGGTCGACAATGGCCGCAAGCTGCACCTGTCCTTTGATGTCACCGATACGGGTATCGGCATCGCCGAACAGGATCTGGAACGCATCTTCCACAATTTCGAAACCCTCGATGCCTCCTATGCCCGGATGCGCGAAGGCACCGGCCTCGGCCTCGGCATCGCCAAACTGTCGGCCGAGGCGATGGGCGGCTCCATCCACGTTGTCTCCGCCCTCGGCAAGGGCAGCACCTTCACCTTCGACGTCACGCTTCCCGTCGCGGTCGAGGCCAGCCCCGCAACCACTGCCGCCGGACCGGGGCCCGACGATGAAAACCTGTCGCTGCATATCCTCGTGGTCGAAGACAACCCGATCAACAGCCTCCTGCTCACCGAAATGCTCCGCCTGCGCGGGCATGTCGTTGCCAATGCGGTTGACGGTGTCGAAGCCGTAGAAAAAACCGCCGCCACCGCCTTCGATCTGATCCTGACCGATATCTCCATGCCGCGCATGGATGGCATTGAAGCCACCCGCCGCATCCGCCAGCAAGGGGCCTGCCGCGACGTGCCGATCATTGGCGTCACCGCGAACGCCGATCCCGACCGGATGCCCGAATTCCTTGCCGCCGGCATGAATGATGTTCTGGTCAAACCTGTCACCCGCAACGCGCTGATGACGCTCATTGCAAACCACGCCCGCCGTGCGCCCCGGCCCGCCGCCGCGCCGGTTCTGCCCGCCCCACCCGAACCCGCCGTCCTGAACAAGGATGTCTTCCGCGAAACGCTTCAGGAAATGGGGGTCGCGTTTGTCGAACGCATCGCCGACCGCCTTCTTGTCGAGGTCGAGGCCCTGATCGACGAGCTTGACGATCATGTCCGCAAGGGCAACCACGAAGCCGCCGCCAAGGCCGCCCACAAGACGGCTGGTGCTGCCGCCGCCATCGGGCTGTCCGGTCTGCAAACTGCCCTGTCGCGCTATGAAACGGCCGCCCGCAACAGCGACACTGCGGCCATGGCCGATGCGCTGGACCGTCTCCGCAGCCTCTTGCCACGCACCCTTCTGGAACTGCGCGAAAACGGCCTGTCCCTCGCCTCGGGCCCCGTCATCGCGCAATAGCGCCCTGTTGCCTGCCACTTGGCACGCCCTTTGCAAGCCCCGGTCCTGAACGCCCGGACTCCCTGGCAAGCAAGGATCATGGACAATGACGGTCAGTTTCGCGGAATCTATAGGCCTCCACGCCCAATCCCTGATGCTGCGCGAAAAGCGGGGCGAAATCCTCGCCTCCAACATCGCCAACGCCGCCACCCCCAACTTCAAGGCCCGCGATTTCGACTTTGACGCCGAACTCGCCCGCGCCAGCGGCGGCTTTGACATTGCCCGCACCTCATCGCGCCACCTTGGCGGCAGCTTGGCCGACAATGGCCTTGGCTACCGCGTGCCGCTGAACGCCTCGCTGGATGGCAACACCGTCGAACTGCCGGTGGAGCAGATGGAGTTTGCCGAAAACACCCTGCGCTACCAGACCAGCCTACAACTCCTGAACCGCCGCATCTCCGGTCTGATGACCGCGATCAAAGGGGAATGACCATGTCCGATATCCGCAATGTCTTTGATGTGGGGGCCCGTGCAATGTCGGCCCAGATGGTTCGCATGAACACGGTGGCCTCCAACCTTGCCAACGCCTCTACCGTGGCCTCCACGCCCGAAGACGCCTTCCGCGCTCTGCGCCCGGTGTTTGCAACCGAATACGCACAGGCCAATGCCGGCCTGTCCACCGCCACGGTCGAAAGCGTGGTCATGCTGGATCGTCAGCCGGAAAAGCAGTTCCGCCCCGATCACCCTTCTGCCGATGCCGAAGGTTTCGTCTACGCCGCTGCGGTGAATACCGAAGAGGAAATGGTCGAAATGGTCGAAGCCAGCCGCCAATACCAGAACACGCTGGAAACCATGACAACCCTCCGCGCCCTGATGGCACGAACCGTGCAGATGGGCCAATAACCGCATCCCGTTTCCCGCTGACCGCGTCTGGAAAGAACCGCCATGATCAACTTCTCCACCACCACCGGCGCACCCACTGCCGCCAGCACCACCAGCAGCGCCGCCGCCACCAATGCTGCGGCGACGAATGCGCTGGGCCAGCAGGATTTCCTCACCCTGATGCTGGCACAGCTGAAGAACCAGGATCCGCTGCAACCGATGGAAAACGGCGAATTCCTCGCGCAACTCGCGCAGTTCTCCACCGTCAGCGGCATCGAAAAGGTCAATGACACGCTCGGCAGCCTTGGCGAAGGGATGCGCGATTTCCGCATCTCCACCGCCGCCAACCTTTTGGGGCATGAGGTGCTGGTCCCCGGCAACATCGCCCGCGCTGGCAAGGATGGCACGATCAACGGCGTGGTCGATCTGCCCACCGCCGCAAGCTCTGTCACCGTCAGCTATTCTGACGCCACCACCGGCACGCTCCTGCATACCGAAAGCTACACCGCCCAATCGGCGGGCCTGATGGGCTTCTCCTGGGCAGGTCTGCCGCCCGCCATGGCGGAACAGCGCAGCCCCGTCCGGATCAACGTCTCGGCCACAACCGACACCGGAACTGCACAGGTCGGACCTTCCGTCTTTGCCAAGGTGCTTTCGGCCCGCAACGGTGCCGATGGCGCCGATCTGACCCTGCAAATCGAAGACTACGGCGCGCTGAACGCGCTCGAAGTCGAAGCCTTCCGCTGATCCCCGTCACACGACCAGAACCAAAGGACCACCCCCATGTCCATGAGCACCGCCCTTTCCGGCCTGATGGCCGCGCAGACCGAAATCTCGGCCACCTCGCACAACATCGCCAATGTGGGCACGGTCGGCTTTCGCTCCAGCCGCGTCGAATTCGCCGATGTGTTCACGTCCTCGCCAATGTCGAACCAGCGCACGGCGGTCGGCTCTGGCGTGACCGTCCAGCGCGTGGCGCAGGACTATTCGCAAGGCAACGTCGTCACGACGGGCAACCTGCTGGACATGGCCATCGAAGGACAGGGCTTCTTTGCCATCCGCATGGCCCCCAATGGCAACATGCCGGGCGGTGAAACCCGCTTCACCCGCTCTGGCGCCTTCAACATGGACAGCGTCGGTCGCGTGGTCAACGCCTCGGGCGATGCGCTTCTGGGCTGGCCCGTCGCGATGGACGGTACCGCCCTGACCAACCAGTTGGGTCAGGCCGTCCCGATGACCATTCCCCCGGTCATGGGTGCGCCCACCGCCAGCGCCGAAATCCAGCTTCAGGTGGATCTCCCCTCGGATGATGCGATGCTGGGCCAGCAGGTCTTCCCGCCTGTTGCCGCCTTCGACGCCGATGATCCCACCACCTACGCCACCCGCACCTCCGTCCCGATGTTCGGAGCTGACGGTGCCCCGGTCGAGGCCGAAGCCTATTTCATCAAGATTTCCGGCCCCGATGCGCTTACCACCGACACGGTCTATGAAGTGCGCATGATGGTCGACGGGCAGGAATTCCTGCCAACCGATCCTCTGGTCCTGCCCCGCGTCACGTTCAACGCGGCAGGCGACATCACCGCCGGCGGCGCGCTCGATTTCGGCCCGACTGGCGTGACGCTCAACCTCGGCGGGTCGCAACTGACCACCGATCCCTTCGCCGTTCAGGCCGTGTCGCATGACGGTACAAGGGCCTCTGGTCTAAGCAACCTCGAAGTCGATGGCGCAGGCGGCATCTGGGCCACCTACGGTGCTTTGGGCCGCATGCCCGTCGGCCAGATCGCGATGGCCAACTTCACCAACACCCAGGGCCTCAAGGTGCAGGGCAAGGCCACCTTCGCCGCCACCGCCGATTCCGGCCCGCCCATCGCAGGCTCCGCCGGCACTCTGGGTTTCGGTAACCTGCGCGCCGGGGCGCTTGAACGCTCCAACGTCGAACTGACCGAGGAACTGGTCAACCTCATCTCGGCGCAGCGCAACTATCAGGCCTCGGCCAAGGCGATGGAAACCTCCACCTCGCTGATGCAGACGGTCATGAACATCCGCAGCTAAGGCGCACCTGAATGGACAAGCTGATCCACACCGCGCTCAATAGCATCGCCCACATCCGGGGAGCGCAGATCGCGAACGCACAGAACCTCGCGAACCAGACGGTTCCGGGGTTCCGGCGCGACATCATGCCCGAAGGCCAGGCCTTCGTGATGGAGGAACAGGGCGTCCTACAATCGCGGGCTTACCAGATCCCCGAAGAGCACGCCGCCTTTTCGGATCTGGCAGGCTTCATCAACCAGACCGGCGAACCGCTGGACCTTGCCCTTGCCAACGAGGGCTGGTTCTACATCCGCCCGGACGAAGGGCAGGGCGGCCCCGCCCTTTCCCGGCGCGGCGACATGCGCATCACACCCGATGGCGCGCTGGTCAATGGCGCGGGCGATGCGGTGCTCAACAACGCCCTGCAACCCATTACCATCCCACCCTTCCGTTCGATCGTCGTAAACGAACTGGGCGCAATCACCATCGAACCGCTGGACGGTGCACCCGGCGAACGCGTCGAAGTGGGCACAATCGCCACCACCAACGCCTCCGCCGCGAACATGATCAAGGGCCTTGATGGCCAGATCCGCCCGCCCCCCGGCACCCAGTTGCCGCAACCAAATCAGGGCGGTCGCATCGCCCAAGGCGCGCTGGAAGGCTCTAACGTCAACGCGACCGAGGAACTGATCTCCTCCATCGAACTGCAACGCGCGTTCGAGCTGAACATCCGCATGATCTCCACCGCCAAGGAAATCGACGAGGCCGGATCACGCCTCCTGCGGATGCCCGAGAACTGATTTTTTCCCCGCGCAGCTAAAATGCTGCGCGCCTGCGTCGGGGGCTGGCACGGGCCTTGCAAAAGCAACCGTGACAGACACGCAAAGAGGTGCCCCCGATGTCGACCGATGCAATGCATGTGGCCAAGACCGGCCTCAATGCCCAGCAGCTGCGGATGCAGGTCATCGCCAACAACCTGGCGAACGTGAACACCACCGGGTTCAAACGCGACCGCGCGAATTTCGAAACCCTGCTTTATCAGAACATCCGCCCCGCTGGCGCCCCCACGTCCGAGGGCACCGCGCTCACCACCCCCCTCTCCGTCGGAACCGGGGTTCGCGTGGTGAACACCGAAAAGCTCTATGCCCAAGGCAGCCTGAAAACGACCGAAAACGCCCTCGACGTGGCGATTGACGGGCAGGGTTTCCTGCAGGTCCTGCTCCCCGATGGCCGTATCGGCTATACCCGCGACGGCACCCTCTCGCGCAATCCCGAAGGCACGCTCACAACCGCCTCGGGTTATGTGATCCAGCCCGAAATCCAGATCCCCGATGGGGCCACCGCCATCAACATCTCGGCCGATGGCATCGTCTCGGTCCAGACCCCTGATCAGGTCGAGGCACAGGAAGTCGGTCAGATCACGCTTGCCGCCTTCACCAACCCGCGCGGTCTGGAACCCATCGGTGAAAACTTCGTGGTGGAATCCTCCGCCTCCGGCCCCGCCGTCGTTGCTGCCCCCTATGAGGATGGCATGGGCAAGCTGGTCCAGGGCGCCCTGGAGGCCTCGAACGTGAACGTCGTGCAGGAACTGGTCGACATGATCGAAACCCAGCGCGCCTACGAAGTGAACTCCAAATCCATCTCCGCATCCGACGAAATGATGCGCTTCCTGTCCAATAAACTCTGAGGCTGACCGATGAAATCCGCCCCCCTCGCCTTGACCCTCCTCCTCGCGGCAGCCGCCTGCACGCCCACCTATATCGAGGAGAAAGAGTCGCTGAACTTCGCCCCGGTCTTCCCCGAAGACAGCTATACCGACAGCGCCGCCCGCCCCACCGGGGGCATCTACACGGCCTCCTCGGGCGGCATCTTCGCCTCGGACCGTCGCGCCGCGCGGGTGGGCGATATCCTCACCGTGCAATTCGCCGAACGCTTTCAGGCGTCCAAGACGCAATCCGCCTCGGGGTCGCGCAGCAACGATTACACCATCGACATGCCCGATGCGTTGACGCTGGGCCTTGATGATGGCGTGCTGGACAATGGCACCGATCAATCCTTCGCCGGTCGCGGACAGGCGCAGCAATCCAACTCGCTCTCGGGCCGCCTCTCGGTGCAGGTCGTCCGCGTTCTGCCGGGCGGGATGCTGGAAATCATGGGGCAAAAACGCCTGACCCTGAACAACGGCAACGAATATGTCCGCCTGACGGGCGTCGTCCGCCCCGAAGACATCAGCGCCGACAACGTCGTCCTGTCCGATCGCATTGCGCACGCCATCATCAAATATGTGGGCGCAGGCTCGGTGCATGATACCTCGCGTCCCGGCTGGCTGCGCCGCGGCCTTGATGTGGTGTCGCCGCTGTGATCCGCGCCCTGCTCATCGCCCTGTCTTTGACGCTCGGCCTCGCCCCCATGGCGCAGGCCGACCGGCTCAAGGACATCACCACCGTCGCCGGTGTCCGCTCCAACCCGCTGGTGGGATACGGCGTCGTCGTGGGCCTGTCGGGGACGGGCGATGGCAATTCCGGCCTGACGCTTCAGTCGCTGCAATCCCTGATCTCGCGCCTTGGCCTTACCGTTGAAACCTCTGATCTGAACGCCAAGAACGCCGCCGCCGTCATGGTCACCGCCGAACTTGCCCCCTTCATGAAGGAAGGGCAGGTCATCGATGTGACCGTCTCCACCGTCGGCTCTGCCAAATCGCTCAAGGGTGGCACCCTGCTGATGACCCCCCTCATGGGCGCGGATGGCGAGATTTACGCCATCGCCCAGGGCAACCTGATCGTGGGTGGCCTTGGCGTCGAAGGGCAGGACGGATCGTCGCTCACCGTCAACATCCCGACCGTGGGCCGCATCCCGCGCGGCGCGATGGTCGAACGCATGGTCGAGGCGGCCTTCCAGCACACCGATGCGCTGATCCTCAACCTCAACCGCCCCGACTTCTCCACCGCTTCTGCCGTGGCCAAGGCGGTCAACGCCGTTTTCGGCCCCGATGTCGCCACGCCGCTGGATGGCACCTCGGTCCAGGTCCGCGCCCCGCAGGATCCGGGCCAGCGCGTCACCTTCATGGGCATGCTGGAAAACGTCGAGGTTACGCCCGACGCCCCCGCCGCCCGCGTGGTGGTGAACGCCCGCACCGGCACTGTCGTCATCGGCGGCCATGTCCGCGTCACGCCCGCCGCCGTCACCCATGGCTCGCTCACCGTGTCGATCTCGGAAGACCCGCAGGTCAACCAATCCGCCACCGTCGTCTCGGGCGATGGCACGGTCATCGTGCCGGGTGAAACCACCGTCACCCCCGACAGCACCGTGACCGCGACCGAAGAGGCCAACCCCGCCTTCGTCTTCGATCCCGGCGTCTCCCTCACTTCGCTGGTCGATGCGATCAACGCTGTGGGCGCATCGCCCTCCGACCTTGTTGCCATCCTTGAGGCGCTCCGCGAAGCGGGGGCCTTGCGGGCCGAACTTGTGGTGATCTGATGGACATCAAACCCGCCACCATTTCGCTGTCCCCTACCAAACAGCCCGACCGCACCCCGGAACTGCGCCGCGCGGCCGAAGGGTTCGAGGAGCTTTTCCTCACTCAATTCCTCAAGGCCGCCCGCGCCGGTTCCTTGGGCGATGATATCATGGGCTCCAGCGCCGTGGATAAAACCCGCGACCTGTTCGACGCCGAAATTGCCCGCGCCTCCTCGGGCCGCACCGGTTTCGGCATCGCCGATGCCGTGGAACGTCAATTCGCCGGCTTCGTCGCCCCCAACAGCAAGGTTGACTGATGGGCAACATCATGGACATCGCCAGCTCGGCCATCGGTGCCTACCGCACCGCGTTGAGCGTGACGGGCGAAAACATCGCCAATGTGAACACCGAAGGCTACCGCCGCCGCGATGTCCTGACCTCGCAGATGGGTGGCGCGCAGACCACGGTCACCACCTTGGCCACAGGCGGGCAGGGCGTGCAGGTCGAACAGATCCGCCGCGCCTTTGATGCGTTGCTCGCCGAACGCCTACGCACCTCCACCTCGGATGTGTCCGCGGCGCAGGTCCATCTCGATGCCGCCATGGCGGTGGAAACCCAGCTTCTGCCCAATTCCGGCGGTATCGACGCCGCGCTCGAAGGCTTCTTCGCCTCCATCGGCAGCCTTGCCGCCTCGCCGGCCGATACCTCGCTGCGCCGCATCGCGATGGAATCCGGCCGCACCCTCGCCTCGGCCTTCCAGGGCATCGCTGCGGGCCTCGTGCGCCTGCGCGAAGACACCTATGACGCCGCCAGCCTTTCGGCCACCCAGGCCACCCAGGACCTGCGCGATCTGGCCGAACTGCAACTGCGCTTCACCGTGAACAACGGCGCGGTCGGCGCGCTCAATCCCATGCATGACGAACGTGATCGTCTGCTGGCCAGCCTCGCCGAAAACGTCGGCATCTCGGTCACGCTGGATAACGCCGGTCGCGCCACGGTCACGCTCGGCACCGGTGGTGGCGGTCCCGTGCTGCTTGATGGCAGCGGCCCCTCCACCCTCACCGTCTCCGGCTCTACCGACCTCACGCTCACCATCACCCGCGACGCCACGTCCCGCGACAGCCGCATGCTCGGCACCGGGGCGATCGGCGGATATTCCACCGCGCTGGGCGCGATCAACACCGCGCTTCAGGAGATTGACGCGCTCGCGCGCAAGATCGCGGGCGAGATGAACACTGTCCACGCCTCCGGCCTTGATCTGACCGGCGCGCCGGGCGGCCCGATGTTTTCGCTCGACGGCTGGGTCATGTCCCGCGCCGTCACCAATCAGGGCGATGCCCGCGCCATCGTCACCCCAACCGGCCCCGATACCACCGGCCCCATCACCCTGATCCGCGACACCGCGCTGAACGTCTGGCGGGCCGAAGATGCGCTGGGCAACGTGCTGGGCAGCGCCGACCGTCTGCTCGTCCTGCCGGGTGTGACGATCGAGGTGGAAGGCGCCCCCGCCAATGGCGACCGCCTGACCTTCAACCCCACCACCGGGCTTGCCGCCAACATGCGCTTCCTGCCCGATGTGCCGGAACGTCTGGCCGCCGCTGTCTCCACGCTGGTCGCCCCCGCGCCGGGCAATATCGGATCGGGTTCCGCCACCATCGCGCCCACCACCGTGGCCCCGCCCACGGTGCCCACGCTTGCCACCCAACTCACCGGGGCCACCAACGGGGCAGGGGCCGTCACTCTGTTGTCCCCGGGCGTCGTGGGCTACATCCCCGCCGGTACCACGGCGGCCAGCCTCAGCAGCCTGGGCGCGCAATCCAGCGCTGATTTCGCGCTGACCGATGCCGCCGCCGCCACCACGACGAACCTCACCGTCACGCTTGACGGCGTGCCGCACAGCTTTGACCTCACCACGCTTGCCGATGGCTCCCCCCGCCCACCGGGCTGGACCTCGGCGCAACTCGCCGCCGCGCTGACGGCAGGCCAGTTCGATACCGCCGCAGGCGACACCTTCGCGAGCCTCGGCCTCGCCGCCGCGGGCACCGATGGCGCGCTCACCCTCTCGCGCACCGCAGGCAATATTGGCGCGGCCACGCTCGATGCCCAACCTGCCACGCTCGCCCCCGCCAGCGCACAGGGCGGCACGCTTCAGATATTCACCCGCGAGGGCCGTCAGATCGCAGGCACCCCGATGTCGCCCGCCGACATCGCCCTTCTCTTCACCACCGCCAACGGCTTCCTGCCCGGCGCGCAATACAATGCCGAGTATCTTGAGGCACCGGGCGGCACCGGCTATCGCGGCATGGGCTTGGGCAGCACCCTCGCCAATGGCGAGCAATCCATCACCCTTCAACCCCCCGCCCCGGTCACCTGGACAGGCGCGCCGCAGGCCCCCGCCTCTCCCGCCCGCACCATCCTGTTGGAACAGCCGGGTGCCACCCCCATCAACCTGACCCTTCCCGCCGGCAGCAGCGCTCGCCGTCTGGCCGAAATCATGACTGCCGCCTATCCGGGGCTAGAGGCAACCGCCCGCACCTCCGCTACCCTCGGCGTCACTCTCGACGGCCCCGTGCAGTTTCAACTTGAAGGCACCAACGGCACCCCCCTCACCGTCTCCGGCACTGTCGCGGGCGGCAGGCTGGATAGCCTCGCCCTTGCCGTCAACGGCCTGTCCGGCTCCACCGGCATCACGGCGCAGCTGTCGCCCGATGGCGCGCGCCTCCTGCTGACACAGGCCGATGGCACCGACATCCGCATCACCGGCTTCACCCATGGCGCGGGCGGCACGGCCACGTTGCAAACCGCCGATGCGACGGGTCAACCCGCCGGCCCCATTGCCACCCTCGGCGCAGGACAGAACGGCGCGCGCCTGTCGGGTCAGGTCACGCTGACGCAGGCACAAGGCTTCACCGTCACCATTGATGGCAACCGCATCGACTCCGCCGCTGATCCCCTGTCGGGGGGCCTGATCTCCTCCACCGCTTCGGCCGCAGGCGCGCAGCGCACGCTGACCTTTGCCTTCGATCCCGCCTATGACGCCTCGTCCGCCGCTGCCGATGGCAGCGCTGCGCTGGCTGGCCCCACCTCGTATAACCTCACCCTCGGTGGCCGCGCTGTCACACTGAACACCGCCACCACTGCTGCCACCTCTGCCGCCGATGTGGCCACCGGCCTTGCCGCCCTTCTGCGCGAAGAGATGCCGCAGGCCAGCGTCACGGGTGCCGCCCTCGCCACCCTTCCGGGTGACGGGGCCTCTACCCTCATCCAGCTTGACGGCCAAGATTACGTCCTGCGCATGACCGGCGGC
This sequence comes from Paracoccaceae bacterium, assembly GCA_022843025.1. Taxonomy (GTDB): domain Bacteria; phylum Pseudomonadota; class Alphaproteobacteria; order Rhodobacterales; family Rhodobacteraceae; genus Paragemmobacter. The sequence continues at coordinate 66,456 of JALHOL010000001.1, forward strand.
ACCGTCCAGGTCAGCGGGCCCGAGGCAGGCCGCCTGACCGCCGCCTTCGACGGCACCAACCGCCTGCAAATCACCGTCAATGGCGGCTCCACGGATGCGGGCTTCATCACCATCCCCACCTCCAGCACCTCCGCCGCCTTCGGCCTTGCCCCTGCACAGGCCCCGACCACCCGCCTGACCGGCCAGCCGGTCACCGGCGCAGGCCTGCCCGTCGCGATGCAGGTCGAAATCGGCGCAACGCTCTGGACCGTCAACGTCACGGGTGGCCCTACTGTCACGCTCCCCCCCGGCTTCCCCGGCACCGCCACGGTGGACGGTCTGGGTGCCATCACCTTGAACCTGCCCGCAGGCGGCAACCCAGCCCGCATCCTGCCGGGGGCCGATGCCGCAGGCTTCGCCTCGCTCGGCGCGGCCGTTTCGGCCAACGGTGCCAGCCTTGATGTCCGCACCTCGGATGGCAGCGTCCTGAACCTGAACGCAACCACCGCCTCGCTTGCCGGACAGCGCCTGTCGCTCAGCAACTTGCCGCCCGAAGACCTGATCGTCGTGATGACAGGCACCGGCACCCTGCGCATGTCCGGCACCCTCACTGCAGGCCCGCCCCCCACCGCAGCCCCCGCCGTGGAACTGCGCGTCATCGACGCCGCAACCAACACGGTGGGCCTGTTCGACATCGCCACGGGCCATTCCATCGGCACCCGCACGCTCGATGCCACGGGCGGCGCGGTGATCGGCGGGCTGTCGATCAACGTTTCGGGCAACCCCGCGACGGGCGATGCCTTCCGCCTGACGCCCAACAGCGATGGCCGCAACGATGGCCGCGCGCTGGATGGCCTTCTCGCCCTGCGCTTTGCCGATGTCGCCACCGGGCGCGGCGGCTTTGCCCGCATCCTTGCCGATCTTCAGGCCGAAACCGGCACCCGCGCCGCCGCTGCCGATCAAACCCTTGGTGCGCGCAAGGCCGTGAACGATACCGTCCGCCGCGCCGATGCCGAACAGGGCGCGGTCGATCTGGATGCCGAAGCCGCCCGGATGCTGGAACTGCAACAGAACTATCAAGCCGCCGCACAGGTAATGTCGGTCGCGCAGGAAATGTTCGACACCCTCATCAATTCGCTCTGAAAGGTCTGACCCATGACCGCCAGCATCGGCAACAACCTCTTCGGCAAGATCGCGATGGAAAACTTCAACCGTCTCGCGGGCGAGGTGTCGGATCTTCAGGCGCAGATATCCTCGGGCAAGAACGACCCCCGCCCGTCATCCGATCCGATGCGCGCGGCGAAACTCTCCATCGTCACCGAACAACGCGCCGCCATTGACCGCTTCTCCGACAACACCGCGCTGGCCACCGACCGTCTGGATCAGGCCGACCTCGCCATAGGCGAAATGGGCGACATCATCCGCCAGTTTCAGCAGATTTCCATCCAGGCCGCCAACGATACCATTACTGAAGAGGGCATCGCCGGCCTCCGGTCCGAGGCGCTTTCGCTGCGCACCGCGCTCATCGCTGTGGCCAATGGGCGCGATACGATGGGCCTGCCGCTCTTCGCCGGTTTTGGCAGCGCCGAACCCTTCGCCCAAGGCCCCAACGGCATCGAATATCGCGGTGATGGCGGCCGTCCCACCCTGCGCATGACCGAAACCGCCACGCTCGCCACCGGCCTGAACGGGGCCGAGGTGTTCATGTCCGTCCCCACCGATACTGGCGCAGAAACTGGCGCGCGCAGCGTGTTCGAAATGGTTGATGACCTGATCGCCACGCTCACCCCGTCGCTCAACCCGTCCCGCCCCAATCACACCGTCGCCAATCAGGCGCTGTTCACCCCCGCCACCACCCGCAACCCCGCCACCCTGTCCTTTGATCTCACAGGCCCGACCGGCACCGCCCGCATCTCGGCCGAGGTGATGGCAGGCGCACCCGGCGCGCTTCGCGATGCGATCAACGCCGTCACCCCCACCACCGGCATCACGGCCAGCCTTGCCCCCGATGGCGAAAGCCTGATCTTCCAGTCCGCAGGTGAAATGACGGTCGGCAACCTGACCCAGCCCGATGCCGGACGCCGCCCCGCCGCCAACATGGTCGCGCTGGACACAAGCCTGCAACTGTCAGGCGTCGGCGTTGGGCTGCGCACCGAAAACCTCTCGGCCACCCGGATGGTCGGCGCCTTTGCCGATGTCGTCACCCATGTCGCCGCCCAGCGGGCCGAGGTGGGGTCGCTCGGTCGTCTGGCCGAAGACCATGCGCAGGTCCTGGCCGATCGCAAACTGCGGATCGACAAATCCGTCGCCGGTCTCGAAGATCTCGACGTGGCCGCCGCCATCACCCGGCTGCAACAGCTCCTCCTCACCGAACAGGCCGCGCAGCAGACCTTTGTGAAAATCAACGGCACCAGCCTTTTCGACTATATGCGCTGATCTGGCCCCGCATCTGGCCCGCCGCTTGCAACAGATCGTTATGCTGCGCGCCCTTGCCCTATCCGTCGCCCTGCTCCTGCCCGGCCTTGCCGCCGCGCAGGATTGCGCGCGTCTAGCCGCCGAGGCCGGGGCCGAGGCTGGTTTGCCAGACGGCCTTCTCCCCGCCATCTCACTGGTCGAGGCAGGTCGTGGCACCGGCAATGGCGGTATCGCCCCATGGCCCTGGACGCTCAATCAGGGCGGCAAGGGCATGTATTTTGACACCCGCGAAGAGGCGCTGGCCTATCTCAAACAGGCCGTCGCCGAAGGGGTCACGAATATCGACGTGGGCTGCATGCAGCTGAACTGGAAATGGCACTCCGCAGGATTTGCCACGCCCGAAGACATGATCGATCCCACCCGCAACACCCGCTATGCCGCCCGCTTCATGGTGGAACTCTACAACCGTCTGGGTTCGTGGGACGTGGCCGCCGCCGCCTATCATTCTACCAACCCCGAACGTGGGCAGAACTACCTGCAAAAGGTCATGGCCGCGCGCGACAGTTTCCAACTGTCCCCCCTAGATGCGCCCGATGGGGCAGGGGGCGAAACCCTTCTTCTTACCGCCATCCCGGCGCAGCTTGATGGCATTCTCGCTTTTGCCGGAAACCCGCTGGTTGCCCTTGCCTCTGCCCCGCCCGCCGATGGCTTCGAAGGCGAAACCCCCTTCGATGATGCCCCGCAAACCCCGTCAGACCCCGCTGCCGATACCATGGCCGAAGCCGCCCCCGACAACCCGCCGCCATCACGCCCCTCCCGCGCCACCGGCACACGTCAAACCGCCACTCTGCCCCCGCCAGACCTGCCCATGGTCATCGCCGCAGCCACGGTCAGCCTCGCCTTGCCCGAGAATCTCCCCCCCCGACTCCGCCACCGCTGGGCCGAGGTCGAGGCGATGCGTGCCATCCTCTCCTCCGCCCCATAAACTGACGATCAATTCTTATTTAAACCATTGTATTTAAACAAGAAATACTACATCCAAAAGTATGGTCCAAACCCAGACCAAAGATCATGTGCCATCCTTATCACCCACCCCCGCCCGACCGTGGGAAGATTGAATCACGACCTCGCTCACTATCATGTGAACCTCAATTGCCGTTGGAGGTTCTTCATGACGACTCATTGGATTGATCGTGCCGTTTCCATTCAAGCCCTGCCTGTTCCCGTAAGCACGATCGACCGGATCATCGTCGGTGAAACCGCCCCGATGCGCAGCCTCAAGCGGATGATTACCGCCGTGGCCGGGTCCGATGCTGCCGTCCTCGTCCGTGGCCCCACCGGCGCGGGCAAGGAACTGGTGGCCGAAGCCCTGCACCGTGCCTCGGGTCGCCTTGGCGCGATCGTCGCCGTGAACTGCGCCGCCATCCCGGCGGACCTTCTGGAAAGCGAACTCTTCGGCCATGAAAAAGGGGCCTTCACCGGGGCCGACCGCGCCCGCCCGGGCCGCATCGAACAGGCCGCTGGCGGCACCCTCTTTCTCGACGAAATCGGTGACATGCCGCTTGCCCTGCAAGCCAAGCTGCTGCGCGTGCTGGAAACCCGCCGCATTCAGCGTCTGGGTGCCACGGCGGAACAGTCTGTTGATTTCCGCCTCGTCACCGCCACCCACCGCGATCTGACCGCCGCCGTCGCCTCGGGCGATTTCCGGGCCGATCTGTTTTACCGCATCTCGGTCTTTCCGCTGTCCGTGCCCAGCCTGGCCGAGCGTACCGCCGATATCCCCCTCATCCTCGCCCGCCTGATCGAGGAATACACCTCCAACAACCCCGCCGCCGAAGTTCCGCATTTCGACCTTGGCGCCCTGCGCGCGCTGTCGGCCTATGGCTGGCCCGGCAATATCCGCGAATTGAAGAACGTCCTGATGCGCGCCTTCGTCATGCTGCCGGGCCGCATGGTCACCGCACGCCACGTGCGCGACAATCTTCTCGGCATGGAAATGCCCTGCCCGGACAGCGCCGAGGTGGTGCTGCCCGAACCCCCCGCGCCGCAGGCACGGGGCGAGCTGCCCGATCCCACCCAGTTCCACGATGCGCTGGGCCGTCTGGGCGATATCGACCTGCGCGGATACATCCGCGATATCGAAGTGGCCCTGATCGAAGCCGCGCTTGATACCCGTCAGGGCAACGTGGCGCAGGCCGCCGATGCCCTGCGCCTGCGCCGCACCACGCTGATCGAAAAGATGAAAAAGTTCGGCATCCGCCGCGGCCTCGTGGCCTGATCCGTCTGGCCGGGGGGCAACGGCCCCCCGTCACCCATCCCCAACCCGCCGCGTCAGCTGTCCTTGTTCCACTGTGCGACAAGGTTTGTCAGGTAATTCCCGGTGCTCTTCAGCCCGGCAATCGCTGTCTCCATCGCGGTAAAGCGTTGCAGATACCGCCGTTCCAGCAGCGTCGCCCGCGTGTCCAGCGCCGTGATCTCGTCCGTTGCTTCTGTCACCCGGCTGGTTAGCTGATCCTCGCGTTCCGACAGGCTGTTCGCCCCGCGTGTCAGCGCCGCCTCCAGCATCGTCTCCAGTGATGTCAGAAAGCTCTTGCCATAGCGCACCTCGGTCGCCTCCAGATCGGCAGGCACCGTCACCGTCATCCCGGCATAATCACCGCTGAACAGCAGATACTGCGCCCGCCCATCGGGCAGCGTCAAACCCAGCATCGACTCCCCGTTCAGCGTCGCCTCCCCGGTGGTCGCGTTGCGGATAAAGGACAGGCTGCCCCCCCGCGCCGCCGCGCCCAGCGTGCCGGTCACCTCAACTCCCGGTGCACTGCCCGATAGCCGATCGGAAAAAACCATGTCGAAACCCGCCGGATCGGCTTCAAAGGCCTTCTCGAACCGCGTGTTATCAAGCCGGAGCGACCCATCCCGATTGGTCGCCACCCCAAAGTCAGAAAGCCGCTTGGCCGATGCGCCAAAGCCGCTGATCGGCGCGGCCAGCAGGCCGGTCAGATCCGCTTTCAGCTTCTCGATCAACCTGTCCCCGGCCAGCGCACCTGCCGTGGTGTCCCCCGCGCCGCGCGCCGACAGATCGGTCAGCAGCTTGCGGGTGTTGTTCACCTGCTCCACCAGCGCCTGCATGTTCAGCCGCGCAGTCTCGATATCGCGGGTAAAGCTGACCGTCGTCGCCGTGCCCGCAGGCGCAGTGATGTCCAGCGTCGCCCCGGGGATCAGGTCATCAATTACATTGCTGGGCCGCGATACGGTGATCCCGTCCACCAGCAGCACCGCATCCTGCGCCGCCTGAATCTGCCGCGTCGCATTCGTCGCGGTTGTATCGAACGCCGCCAGCCCGGCCACCGTTTCCGCCACCGTAAACCGCAGCGCCGATCCCGCGCCCGGCTCGCTCACGATGCCCAGCGAAAAGGTGCCATCCCCCTTGTCCAGCACCCGCGCCGCCATCCCCGGCAGCGCGTCCAGCGTCTCGGCCAGCATGGAAAGCGTTACGCCAGCCGGGATGTTCAGCGTGTTCACGGTGGTCGCGGGGTTCAAAGCAAAGGCCGGGTCCCCGTTCACATCCTCGAACCAGACCCCCACCTCAACTTGCAAGGACCCCGCCCCCACCAGCGCGTCCGCCGACGTATACCCCCCGAATTCCAACACCTGCCGCGTGGCCAGCTGCTCCACTTCGATGGATGTGGTCGAATTGGCGATCTTGCTTGGGTCCGTGATCGTCACCCCCACGCCCGCATTGCCCGACTTTGCCGCCAGAACCGGGTTTTCCCGCAGCGTTGCCACCGCATTGTTCAGCGCCCCGAACTGCGACCGCACCTGTCCCAGTGCAGAGATTGACAATTGCGCCGCTTCCGACCGGCTGGTCTGCCGGGCCTTCAGCGGCTCGATCTCTGCTGCAACCAGAGACGCGGTCAATTCCCGCAGGTTCAGGCCCGACCCGTTGGTGTTCAGCGACGAAAGGATGTCAACGGTCATGCTGCGGCCTCATGCTTCACCACTCTGAACGACAGACCGCCGCCAAAGGTTTAGTCCCCACTTGCAGAATTCGGGCCACCTTCGGCTTTGCCGTAGTCGATTTCGATCTCGATCCTGCGGTTCTTCTCGCGTCCGGCATCGGTCGTGTTGTCGGCCACCGGCGCGGATTCCCCACGCGACACCGCCACGATCTGCGATGGGTCGATCTTCCCGCTTTCCACCAACTCACGCACTACCGATGTCGCCCGCGCCGCCCCCAGCCCGAAATTGTCGGTATACGGCCCCCCGCTCAGCGGTACGTTGTCGGTATGCCCGGTCACCGTGATCGTGGCATCCGGTGCCAGCGCATTGGCCGAAATCTCGTCCATGATCGTCTTGGCTTGTTCGGTCAGATCGGCCGACCCAGATTCAAAGGCCCCACCGGCACCCACGGTGACAAAGACCTTCCCATCGCGCCGCTCCACCTCGACCAGGCCCTGCGCGCTCTGGTCCCGCAGGGCGACGCTCAGCTTGGCCTCGGCAAAGCCCGGGCTTGTGGCCCGCCCGGCCGAAGGCCCGCCCGCCCCACCCGATCCCGGCGCAGGCTCGCCCGTGCCTTCCTCGGCGGGCTGGTCAGGGGCGGCCACCTGCTTATCGGGATCGCTCCCCGGCTCATCGCCCGCAGCATCCGCCGCGCCGCCCGTCAGCGCGGCCAGCACCTCAGCCACCTCTTCCGCAGTGGGTTGCCCCTCGCCCTCGGCCAGCTTGACCGTCACGCTCTTGTCGCCCTGTTCCACCGTCAACTTGCCCGAAGCCAGCGCCTGCATCATCGCTTGCGCTGCCGCCTCGCCCGCAGCCTGCGCCGCAGCAATCTGCGCCGCTTCCTCGGGGGATCGTCCGGCCTCTTCGCCATCGCGGTTGGGTTCGCGGCCCTCATCTCCGGTCGGCGGTTCCTCGCCCTCAACCGTATCGGGCGGCAGACCCTGCGGCTTGAAATCCATCTCCAGAACCATGCCGCCTTCGGCATTGTCCATGATTGGTGCCACCATCTCGGTGCCAAAGGTCTCCCGCATGGACCCGGCCATCTTCTTGAAGCTCACCTCGTCGAACTTGGCAAATCCAAGGATCAGAACGAAGAACGCCATAAGGTTGGTCGCGATATCCGCGAACGTCGCCAGCCAGGCCGGCGCGCCGACAGGCGGGCAGGCGGGACGGTCATCATCATCGTCCTCGTCATAGACGGGCGGTGGTCGCAGCAGTGTGACCTTTGCAGAACTTGCCATGGCCTGCTCCCCTTACGCGGCCATCAGCCGCGCCTGCTCTTTGGGCGGCAGCACGGTTACCATCTGATCCTGCACGCTGCGCGGGCTGTCGCCCCGCGCAATCGCACGCAACCCTTCCAGAACCAATTCGCGATAGGTCACCTCATCAGCGGTGTATCCCTCCAGCTTGGAAAGCACTGGCCCAAAGATCACGTTGGCAATCAACGCCCCGTAAAGCGTGGTTAGCAACGCCACTGCCATGGCCGGGCCGATGGATTTCGGGTCCGACATATTGCCCAGCATCAGCACCAACCCGATCAGCGTACCGACCATCCCCATCGCCGGGCCATAGTCGATCCAGGCCTTCAACGCGCTGTGGTTCCCCTCATGGCGCGATTTCATCGCCTTGATTTCCTGCTTCAGCGCCTTGACCAGCTTGCCTTCATCCGCCCCGTCGATCAGCATCTGCAAACCGCGCTCAAAAAACCGGTCCGGCACCTGCTGGCCTTCCAGCGCCATCATCCCGTCCTTACGCGCCATCGCCGCCAGCTCGACCATCCGCTCGATGATTGTGGGCATGTCGAAGATGGACGGCTTGAACGCCTTTCCCATCGCCTTGAAATGGCCGATGAACACGCCCATCGGCATCTTCATCATCACGATGAAGAACGTTCCGCCGAACACGATCACGACCGACGCATAGTCGACAAAGGGCGCAACCCCGCCCGCATAGATCATCGACCCGACGATCATGACGATCGCCCCGACCAGCCCGATAAGGGTTGCGATATCCATGTTGCCACTCCAGGGATTTTGGTTCCGTCCCCTAGAACGGCAGCATCTTTGCCAATGATACCCCTGCCTGTGCAGATAGGCAGATCATTGCGGGCGCGTGTATGGAATCTGGATCGCGCGCGCGTAGGGCGGGGGGTTGTTCCTACAAAATCAGGAATTTTCATCCCGACGCTAAACATCCCCGTAACACGTCGTTGTCATTCCCGAGCGCAGAAGACAGCGCGACGGTAACTTTCAGGAGGCTGAAGCCATGACGACGATCAATACCAATATCGGTGCCCTGTCCGCTCAGGCGAACATGACCAAAGTGAACAACGATTTCAATACGGCGATGACGCGTCTCTCCTCGGGCCTGCGCATCAACGCCGCCAAAGACGATGCTGCCGGTATGGCCATCGCCGAAAAGATGACCTCGCAGGTCATGGGGATCAACCAGGCGGTCCGCAACGCGACCGATGGCAAGAACCTGATCGACACGACGGAAAGCGCACATGTCGAAGTCTCGAGCATGCTGCAGCGCGTTCGTGAACTGGCCGTGCAGTCGGCTTCCGACACCAACACCGGCTCTGACCGCGGCAACATCACCGCCGAAGCCCGCCAGCTGCTGGCCGAAATCAACCGCGTATCCGAGAACACCACCTTCAACGGCATGAAGGTCATGGACGGCTCCTTCTCGGGCAAGCAGTTCCAGATCGGCGCTGACGCCGGCCAGACCCTGTCGATCTCCATCGACAGCACCGCCGCCACCGCCATCGGCGCACACAAGCAATCGACGCTCGCTTCTGCTACTGCCACCGGCGTTGCCGCGCAGGACATCGTCATCACCGGCAGCGCAGGCAGCGCCGAAATCTCTGCGACCGCTGGTCAATCGGCCGAGTCGCTGGCAGCCGCCGTCAACGCCGCGTCCTCGCAGACCGGGGTTGCCGCAACCGCCAAGACCCAGGCAACCCTGTCCTTCACCGGCGCTGCTGCTGCGGCTGGCACGGTCAGCTTCACCATCAACGGCACGTCGATCGGCACGGGTGTGGCGATTTCCACGGATGCCGCTGGCGATCTGGACCTGACCTCGCTGCGCGATGCGATCAACAGCAAGTCGGCCAGCACCGGCGTCACCGCCACGATGGGCGATGACAACACCTCCATCGTGATGACCGATGCCAACGGCAGCAACATCACGTTGGATGACTACACCCACACGGCAACGACCCCGGGCATCACCCTTTCCGTTGACGCAGATGGCGATCCGGCAACTGCCGCCGTCACCTCGGCTCTCGCGGTTGGTGCAGCGTCCACCGTCACCGGCCAGGTCAGCTTCACGTCGACCGAATCCTTCGCGGTCAGCGCGACGGCAGCGGCGACCGGCTTCTTCGGCAACGCGGCTGCGGCGTCCTTCACGTCCGACCTCGACGCCGTCGCCGATATCGACCTGTCCACCGCCGAATCTTCGGCAAAGGCCATCGAAGTGATCGACGTCGCCCTGCAAAAGATCAGCCAGTCGCGCGGTGACCTCGGTGCTGTGTCCAACCGCCTCGACTCGACGATCTCGAACCTGACCAACATCTCGGTTTCGACGCAGGCCGCCAAGTCGCAGATCGTGGATGCCGACTTCGCCCAGGAATCGACGAACCTCGCCCGTGGCCAGATCCTGTCGCAGGCTGCCACCGCGATGCTCGCCCAGGCGAACTCGTCCAAGCAGAACGTGATGAGTCTGCTCCGCGGCTGACGGTTTACCGACAGACAAAAGGATGCCCCCGGTCCATCCGAACCGGGGGCATCGTTTATTTTCAATGACTTATGGTTAACAGATTACGACGAAAACCCCGCCTTCGGCCATTTTAGGGGTGTCAAACGGAAATTTTGCATGGCCCTGCGGGCATCGGTGAAACTGCTGGCAAGGAGAGCCAAACATGCAGCTTTTTACCGCCCAGTCCATCGGCCAGCGTCAATCGGTCGTCGTCACCGCCCAGCTTCAGCAGGCGATCCAGCTGCTGCAAATGGGCAATACCGACCTGCAAAGCTTCATCGAATCCCAGGCCGAGGAGAACCCCTTCCTCGAAGTTGGCTCCCGCGCTGTTCAACCCAAATCCACCCGCGACCTGACCCTTCCCTCGCAACTGCGCGCGGGCGGTGATGACTGGGACCGCATCGGTCAGCTCGCCGCCGATCCCGGCCCCTCGCTCTATGCCCATGTCTCCGCCGAAATCGCACGCCTGAATCTGTCGCCTGCGGAAACCCTGATGGCCGAGGCATTCCTTGATGCGCTGGAACCGTCGGGCTGGCTGGGCCAGCCCCTTGCCGCCATCGCAGACCGTCTGTTCATCTCGGAAGACGAAGCCGAACAACTGCTCATAAAACTGCAACGGATCGAACCCGCCGGTCTCTTTGCCCGCAATCTGTCGGAATGCCTGTCGCTTCAGGCCGCCGAACAAGGCCTGCTGACCCCCGCTTTCGCGCGCCTTCTGGACCATCTGCCGATGCTGGCCCAGGCCGATCTGCGCGGCCTCTGCCGCGCCTGCAACGTGGCCTTGGACGATCTGAAATCCATGCTGCGCCAGATCCGCAGCTTCAACCCGAAGCCGGGTGCCACCTTCGATGCCACCCCCATCCCGCAACGCGCCCCCGATCTGATCGTCACCCGCGGTGCCGAAGGCTGGCGCGTCGATCTCAACCGCTCCACCCTGCCCACCGTCGTGGTGCGCAGCGACGAAGCCCGCCGCCTCTCTCGCCGCCAGATCACCGCCAACGCCTATGTCGCCGAACGCCTTTCGGTCGCGCGCTGGCTGTCGCGCGCAGTGGAACACCGCAACCAGACCACGCTCAAGGTCGGGGCCGAGGTTGTCCGCCGCCAGATCGATTTTCTCGAACTCGGGGCCGCCCGGATGCGCCCCATGGTCCTGCGCGAGGTGGCCGAGGCCATCGGCGTGCATGAAAGCACCGTCAGCCGCGTCTGCTCGGGTATTCTGATCGCCACGCCGCAGGGCACCTTCCCGCTCAAAAGCTTCTTCAGCGCCGCCCTCGCCAACCGGGATGAGGCGGGCGAAGCAGGCTCTGCCTCTGCCGTGCGTCACCGCATCCAGAAGATGATCGCCGCGGAAAACCCCGAAGAGCCGCTGTCCGACGATCACATCGCCCGTGTCATCGGGCAGGAAGACGGCGTTCAGCTTGCCCGCCGTACCGTCGCCAAATACCGCGACCAGCTGCGCATCCCGTCATCGGTCGATCGCCGCCGCCGCGCCATCGTCGCGCAAATGTAACCCCTGCAAGGGTCGGGAAAAACAGGTCTCCCGCTCATGCAACGGAAAAGGCCCGCCATCAGCGGGCCTTTTTCTTTCCGTGCGGTAGCGCCAAACCTTGCGCATCAGCGCAGGCCGATCAGGCCACCTGTTCTTCCGCAGGTGCCGTAGCGGCGAACAGGTACCGGTCCCCCGGATGCCGCGCCATATGGGCAGCATGGGCCTCGCCCTCGCCCCGCGCGGCGATCACGCCAATAAAGCGCAGCCCCCGTGCGCCCCGGTCCGCGCGCAGAAAGGCCACTGCCGTCCGCCGCACCCAAAGCCCCGCCGCAACCCAGACCACGGCCGCCAGAATAGGCATCACCACCATCGCAGCTGCCAGCGCCGCCACCACCGTGGCCCCCTGCACCCAAAGCCGCATCTGCATCAGCCACAAGGGCGGTGCAATCATCGCCAGAACCGACGGCACCGCAGGATATAGGTCATAGACCCCCGCCTCGGCCCGCATCACCTGATAATTCCGCAATCCCTCCGGGTCGATCCGGGCCGCTTCCGCCCCTTCGGGCAGCGGGCAAGGCACTGCCTCCCACCGCCCCAGCCGCGACGTTGTGGCCAGCACCAGGAACGGTTCCGTCCCGCGCCGGAACCCCAGCGCCAGCGGCTTTTCCCCACGCTCGGCAAAGCGCGCGCGCAGCGCCGCCTCGCTGCCCCGGAACGGACGGCCGTTGATCGCCTCAAGCATGTCGCCGGCCCGCAGGCCCAGCGCCCGGCCCGCCGGATCGATCCCGCCCGACCGCAGCCGCAAGGCGCTGGTCACGGGCTCCGCTGATGTTGTGTCACTGTCCATCGGTCAAGGATAGCTAAAGGGATTGGGTTCCGCAGGCTGTGGCTTCGGGCGCGGCTTGGACGGGGCCGCCGGCGTGCTGCGCGCCGCTGCCTCCACCGGGGCAGGCGGAGCCTCATCAGCGACCAGCGCCTTCACGGCCTCTACCAATTCCGTCATGGCGGGATCACCCGTTCCGTTCAGCAGCGCAAGCTCGGCTTCTGCCAGCGCCGTCAGAATCTCGTCGCGCATCACGTTCAGGTCGGCTTTCACCCCCTCGCGGATCGCATTTGCGATCTGGGCATCCATCGGCTCTGCCTCGGGCTCCGGCTCCGGTTCGGGCTCTGGCCCCGCCATCGCGGCGCGGCGGATCTCGTCCTTCACCAGTTCCAGCGTCGCCAGAAGGTCCGTCTTCAGCACATCCTGCTGTTCGGCCACAACATCGCCGATCACGTCGATCTGCTTGACCTCTTCCACCAACAGCTTGGCTGCCTCGGCCTGCACATCTGCCGCCACGCGCAGGTCCTCGACTGATTGGAAATAGACCAGCCCCGCCAGCACCAGCGAAACGACCGCCCCGCCCGCCGCCCCTGCGGCCAGCAGGGTGTTGCGCCGCTGCCCCTTCATTACGGCTTCGGCAAAGGCACGATGCGCCGCAGACAGCGCGGCCATATCGCCCGTCGCGCCCTTTGCGGGACGCCGAACTTCATCACGCGCCAGTACAGGTGCCGCGACCGCCTCCGCCTCGATGGGCGCTGCCACGTCCGCAGCATTCGTTTCGGCGCCCGTCTTGTCGGCGCCCGTCTTGTCGGTCTTGCCCGCCATGACCTTCTCCTTGCGATTACCTGTCTTCACAGCAAGTCCCGTGCCATCAGCGCCGCCCCGCCCGGTAAGCCGCCCATGCAGCGGCAATCAGGAACCGCCCCGCCGCCATGAACCCGCCCAGCGCACCCAGCGCCAGCAGGGCCCGCCGCCCGAGGCTCGCCTCCGGCTCCAGCGCACCGCCCAAAAGCACCAATCCCCCCCCGGCAAAGACAATCGTCGAAATCATCTCGCCCGTGGTTCTCTGATCGCGCTTCGTCATGCCTGACCCCTCGCTTCGTTCTGACCAAATTCACTGAACCGCAGTTCCGGCGGCAGGGTCACATCCGGCGGGGCCGATCCCTCGCCGCGGTCCAGCCGATAGACATGCGCCAGCACTGCCGCGACGGCGGCGTAAAGCTGTTCATTGATCTCGGCCCCGATCTCGCCGGTGAAATACAACGCCCGCGCCAGAAGCGGGATCTGCACCGGGGCCAGCCCCACCTTCCGCCCCCGCGCCATGATCTCCAGCGCCATCGGCCCCTTGCCCATGGCCAGGATGACGGGCGCCCGCGTCTCGCCCGGCACATAGCGGATCGCCACGGCAAAGTGCGTCGGGTTGGTCACGATGGCCGTGGCGCGCGGCACGTCATCCAGCGCGCGCCGCCGTTTCGCCCCGTCGCGGCTGGCCTGCATCTGCATCTGCCGCAACCGGCCCTTCACCTCGGGCGACCCGTTCTGTTCCTTGTTCTCTTCCTTCACCTCTTGCAGCGTCATCATCAGCTGCTTGCGCATCTTGAATATCTGCAGGGCCACATCCAGCACCGCAATCGCCGCCAGCCCCAGCGCCAGCCCGATCATCAGCCGCAGCGTCGCCTCGCCCATCACCACCGCTGCCATGCCGGGCGTCTGCTGCCACAGCCGGTCCAGCGCGGGCAGCATCTTTTCCACCATCGCCCAGGAAATCGCCCCCAGCACCACCACCTTGGCAATCGCCTTGCCCAGTTCCATCAGCGCCGTGCCGGAAAACATCCGCTTGATGCCTGCCAGCGGGTCGATCCGGCTGCCCTTGAACCCCATCGCCTTGGGCGACCAGTGCATCCCGCCCAGCGCCACCTGCGCCGCGATGGTGGCCAGAACCATCGGCACCGCCACCAGCACCGCCAACCCCAGCACCTGCCAGAAGGCCCCGCTGATCCGCGTGCTGACCAAACCGTCCAGATCGGCCACCGCGCCCAGCCGGAAATAAGACCCCCATTGCGGCACCATATCCGGCAGCACCGCCGGGGCCATCGCCATCATCCCCGTCCCCACCGCAAAACCCGCAAAGATCAACGCTTCCTTCGAGGTAAGGACATTGCCCTCCTCGACCGCGTCATCCTTGCGCTTCTGTGTCGGCTCGTGTGACTTTTCGGCGCCGTCATTCTCCTCAGCCATTGCCACCTCCCCCAGCAATAGGGGCCAGCAGCACCGCCTCCAGCATCGACACGCCTTCGAACACCACCTCCTCCAGCGCCGTCGCCATGCCGGGGGTGGTCAGATACAGCAGCACCAGCGTCACCGTCATCGTCACCGGAAAGCCAAAAGAAAAGATGTTCAGCGTGGGCGCAGACCGCGTCAGCACCCCCACCGCCATGTTCAGCAAAAGCAGCACCGCTACCACCGGCAGCATCATCGCCATGCCCAGCGCGAACATCCGCCCCCCGGCAATCAGCCCCGCCTGCACCATCCGCGTCAGGTCGATCTCCCCGCCCGGCGGCAAGGCGACATAGCTTTCCAGAACGATCCGGATCACCGCCAGATGCCCGTCGACGGAAAAGAACACCATGATCAGGAAAAGCCCGAACAGCTGCGCCACCACCGGCGTCTGCCCCCCGGCCGAGGCGTCATATTGCGCCGCGAAACCAAGCCCCGCCGTGGCCGCGATCCTGTCACCCGCCAACGACGCTGCGCCGAACAGGATCGTCAGTACCAGCCCCGCCACCAGCCCGATCGCCAACTCCGTCAGCACCAGCGGCACCGCCTGCAACCCCGCCAGTTCCGCAGGCGCGGGCAGGTCCACCCCGCCCGCCATCACCGGCAGCGCCAGAATGGCCGTCGCCACGATGCGCACCTGCGCGGGCACGAACCGCCCGCCAAAGGCTGGCGAGGCCATCAGAAACGCCCCGATCCGCAGCATCGCAAACAAATAGACCGTCAGCCATTCCACAATGGCCGTCAGCCCCATGCCGGGCAGCGGAAAGGCGCCCTCTCCCCCCATCAGCGTATCGCCCGGATCGTCTCGAATATGGTTTGGAAATAATCTGTCATCACCGTCAGCATGAACCCCGATGCCAGCGCCATGGTCAGCATCGAAATCGCCAGCTTCGGCACAAAGCTCAGGGTCTGTTCGTTGATCGACGTGGCCGCCTGCACGATCCCGATCACCAGACCGGTGATCAGCGCCACCACCAGCACCGGCCCCGCAACCATCAGGATATGCCAATAGGCCTGCTGCAAATGCTCGATATTCGCGTCGAATTCCATGTCAGCCCCCCACGCCATAGGTGGCCGCCAGCGACCCCACGGTCAAAGCCCAGCCATCCACCAGCACGAACAGAAGCAGCTTGATGGGCAGCGCCACCAGCATCGGCGACAGCATCATCATCCCCAGCGCCATCAGGATCGACGCCACCACCATGTCGATCACAAGGAACGGCAGAAAGATCAGGAATCCGATCTGGAACGCGGTCTTCAGTTCCGATGTCATGAAGGCGGGCAGCAGCACCGACAGCGGCACATCGTCCTGCGTGGCATAGGGGCCATCGCCCGCCAGTTGCTGGAACATCATCAGGTCATTCTGACGCGTGTTTTCGATCAGGAACGCCTTGATGATCCGCGTCCCGGTCTCCACCGCCTGATCAGCGGGCATCTGCCCGTCCAGATAGGGCGACAGCGCCTCATCATAGAATTGCGTCATCGTGGGCTGCATCACGAAGAATGTCAGAAACAGCGCCAGCGCCACCAGCACCTGGTTGGGCGGCGTCTGCTGCGTGCCCAGCGCCTGCCGCAGGATCGACAGCACGATGATGATGCGCGTGAACGCTGTCATCCCCAGCACCAGCGATGGCAGCACCGTCAGTGCCGTCATCAGCGCAACGATCTGGAAAGACAGCGAATAGGTCGTTTCGCCCTCCGCCCCTTCGGTCAGGGTCAGCGCAGGAAATCCCTGCGCCACGGCAACGGCGGGCAGCAACAGGAACAGTAGGGTCAGGATCAGCCGCTTCATGCCGCGCCCCCCACTGCCGCATCGGGCAGGGCAGGGGCTTCCGGCAGCGCCGTCAGCACGGGTGCCTCACCCCGGCAGCGCAGGATCAGATACTCGCGCGCATCCACCCGCAGGATCATCGCCCGGTCGGTGGGCGACAGCGCGGCCACCTCCACCAGCACCATGCGCCGGTTCCCGGCAATCCGGCGGGCCAGCCCGCCCCGGTTCATCTTCACCACCAGCCAGCCCAGGCCAAGAACGGCCATGAACAGCGCCAGCGTCAGGATCTGGTCAAGTCGGATCACGTCCAAGGGGCGGCACTCCGGCAAAAGGCATCAGTTGCCCGTCACCTGCAAACCCCGTGCCGCTTTGCGGCCGAACCAGTGCGATATCGCACTTTTTTCACCACCCGCCCGCGCAAGCGGTTTTTGACGCAAAAACCGCGCCGGAATTTGACGCAAATTCCGTGGCCCGCCTTGCGGCGTGCCTGCGTCAGCAGGCCCGGTTTTTGCGTCAAAAACCGTCGCGAAGTTTGCGTCAAACTTCGCCCCCACCGCCGCCAACCGTTAACCGCCTGTCACACCCCAGCCCGCTGCGTGCATACGCCCGTCTGCACAGCCATCTGCACCACGCGCTGCACACCCCAAAACGCCGGATTACAGCGTTTCGGCCCGCTTTTCCGGGTCCACGATCTGGCCAAACCGAATGCCAAAGCGTTCCCCCACCATCACCACTTCGCCCTTGGCGATCAGAGTGCCATTCACCAGCACATCCAGCGGATCACCTGCAAGCCGGTCCAGTTCGATCACCGAACCCTCTGAAAGCCTTAGCAAATCCCGGATCGTCAATTCCGTCCGGCCCACTTCGACCGTCAGCCTGACGCCGATATTCTCCAACAGCCGCAGCCCATCGTTGCCCGTCGTCTTGACCGCTTCGTTCATCGTCCCTCAACCCCTTATGCGTTTGGTGATGCTCAGCGCCGACTTGCCCGCAAGCTCGCCCGGCACCGCTTCAAAGAAAGGCCGTCCATCAACCAGAATTTCCACCGTGTCTGTCACCCGGGCGGGGATCACATCCCCCTCCTTCAGATTGGCCAGATGGCGCAGCGCGATGTCCGGCTCGCACAGCCGCGTGCGCACCGACAGCGGGATGGACATAACCGCCCGCTCCAGCCGCTCGCGCCAGCTGGCATCATCCTCGGACGATTCCGATTGCGTGCGCGAACGCAGCTGCGTGGAAATCGGCTTAAGTGTCTGGAACGGATACAGAATATCGAACCGGGCCGGTTCCGCATCTGGCAGTTGCACCATGAAGGAACAGTTAACAACCATATCCCCGCCATCCACAAAGGCGGCGAATTGCATGTTCTCTTCCCGGCTCACGACATTGAATGTCAGCGGCATCAGATCGCGCCAGGCCATCTGCAAGGCACTGTTCAGCCGGTCGGTGACAATCTCGATCACCCGCGATTCCGTTCCGGTAAACTCCGTCCGCCCCGAACGGGCCGACCGGATCGTTCCACCATAATAGGCATCCGTCAGCAGGCTGACGAATGACGGCGGGATCACGATCAGATGGCTCCCGCGCAACTCCTCGATCCGCGTATTGGTCAGCGACAGGAAATTGTCCTGCCCGCTGCGGTAATCGTCAAAGCTGCGCGCCTCGGCGGGAAAGGCCGAAATCCGCGGCTGCACCCGCAGCATGGGCTGAAACGCCCCGCGCGCGATCCGGCAGAACCGTTCGTGGATCATCCGCAGGGCGTGATACTCGCCCATCGTGGAAATCTCTGTGGAACCAAGCGCATAGGGCCGGATCTCCACCCCTTCGATGGCACCCGCCCCGGGCCTTTCCGGCAACTCGTCCACCAGGGCGGCCACCTGTTCGGCAGACAGCTTGCGTTGATTGCTCACCATGATCCCGCTCACTGCATCATGAAGGACGGAAAGAACACGTCCTCCACGCCGCCAAAGCCTTCCAGCGTTTCCAGCCGCTCGTTGACCGCATCCTTCAGCGCATCCGCCAGCCGCTTGCGCCCCGCCGTCCCGGCAAGGTCTTCTGCGGTAAACGTCGCCATCACCGCCAGCATGTCCGATTGCAGCGCCAGCTTGTGGGTTTCCACATTGGTGATGACCTGCGCGTCATATTGCGTCGAAACACCCACCTGAACTTGCAGGAAAGACTTTGAATTCATCAGGTTCGACGTAAGCGCATCCGGAAAGGTGAAATAGGACGTGACGAAAAGATCCGTCTCCGGCATCTCCTTCGCCACCTTTTCCGGCATCTCTCCGGTCGCGGCGGCATCCGCCTGCGCCGCCGCTTCCGGCTCGATCAGGCGCAGCATGTCCTGCGCTGGGGAAAACGGCTTGGCGAAATAGACATAGCCCCCCGCAAAGCCCCCCCCGACCAGAATAGCCGCGAGGATCAGCTTGCCCAGCAAACCGATCATCTTCCGGATCTTGCCCGGCTTCATTGCGGGATCGACGACTTCAACACTCATCTTTCATTCCCTCAGGCAATCAAGTTCACCAGACCACGCGCAGCGCGGCCCGGTATTGTGGCGGCCAGCCCTTCGACAGGCCGCTCAAGAAAACGCGCCGCAGGCCCTTCGCCCCGCGCCGGGCGCTGGTCGCCCTGCGGGTCGCGGCTTGCAGTTTCCTGCCCGCCCAGCGACAGGCCGGCACGCGACAGCGATTCCGACAGGCGGTGTTCGTTCTGCTGGATCACCCGCGCCGCTTCCGGCGTTTCGGTCACAAAGCGCACCTGCGCCTGACCGTCGGTCATCTCCAGGCGGATCCGCAACCGCCCCAGATGTTCGGGCGCAAGCTCCAGATCCATCTGCTGGCCATCGCCAGAAAGCTCGGCGGCAATCCGGTCGGCCAATACGCCTTCCCAGCCGGGCCGGTCGGTCGCGATCGGGGCAGGGGCGGCAAATCCAGCCGGGGCAGGCACTTGCGCAGTGACCTGCACCGCCTGCTGCGGGGCCTGCCCTGTCGGCGCGGTCACGCCGGCCACAGTTTCCACTACGGCATCCGCCACCGGCTCCACCACCGCCCGCGCGGCTTGGCGGTCCACTGCCTGCACCGCCAAAGGCGTCAGGCCCGCGGCTTCCCGGCGCTGCACGGCCTCGCCTACTTCGGTCGGGGCGTCCGCGCTATCCACCTCGGTGGCTGCGCCACCTTCGGTCTTTGCCTCGCCAATCGGCAGCACTGGCCCTGCGGCAGGCTTCGCCTGCGCGGCCATCATCGGCTGCATCGCACCCTGCGCCATGACAGCGGCCACAGCTTGGCCCACCGCCGCCTCTCCTTCACCCGCAACGGGCAGGGTTGCGGGCACGGCTTGGGCCGCAGGGCCAAGCCCCAACGCCGCCAGTGGATCGGTCTCCTCCGTCTCGCCTTCAGCCAATTCTTCTTCGGGCAACGCCTCGCCCGATCCTTCGGGCGCGACCACGGCCTTCGGCAACACCCCGGCCAATGCGGCCTGCACCGCCGCAGCAGGCGGGGGCTCTACCCCCTCGGCCTCGGGCGCGTCGACCACGCCCTCGGCCCCTGCCGCCGTCATTGGCAGCAGTGCCGCAATCCGCCCCAGATCGTCCAGCACCACCGCCGCCTTGGCAACTGCGGGCTCCGCTTCGGCTTTGCCATCTACAGGCTGTGCTTCTGCCGCCGCGACCTCTGCCCCTTTATCGCCCCCCGCCGGGCCGATCACATCGGCCAGCGTCTGCGCAAACCCGTCGCCACCTGCCGCCGCAGGCGCGGCCGCATGGCGCGGCGCGGCGGCAGCCTCGGTCACAGCCGGGGCGCGCGGAAGGGCAATGGTGTCGGGCATCGTCATCTGATGTCAGTCCTCGCTGCGGTCGGGGGTCACCCGAAGCTGTCCTTGCAAATCCGGTGCCACCTTAGCGGCGACGTGCCGGCATCGCCGCATCGCGCAGGGCAAGCCGTTCTTCGGCCTCGCTTTTCCGGGCAACCTTGGCCTTGTCGGTCAGCGTCTGGTGGCGATGCTCCTGCTTTGCCAACCGCCCCTGTTCCTCGGCCATCCGCGCAGCCAGCGCCGCTTGACGGCCCTGCTGCCGCTCTGTTTCAGACAGCAACTGCACAGCCATGTTCCGCTCTGCGGCGATCTCTGTCGCCAGCCGCACGCCCTGCACCTGTCCCTGCTTGGCCAGCGCCTCACGCAGGCGTTCCACCATGCGCTCGGCCTCGGCCTTTTGCGCCACCACGGTGCGCAGGTCGGCCAGCGTCCCTGCAATCCGCGCTTTTTCCTTCAGCGCCATCAACCCCAGCGTCCGTGACGAACCGCTCATGCCTCACCCCCTGCCAATGCAATCAACGCCGCGCGACTTGCCGCGAAATCCGCCGGTTCATGCGCGCCCTGCCGGATCATCGCTGTCACCTGCGGCCAGAGACGGATCGCCTCATCTAGGTCGGGGTCCTGCCCCGGCACATAGCCGCCCATCAGCATCAGGTCGCGGTTGTCCATGTACAGCGTGATCATCCGGCGCAGCTTTTGCGCCGCCGCCCGATGCGCGGCATCGGTGATGTCGCTCATCACGCGGCTGGCCGATTGCGGCAGGTCCACCGCGGGGTAAACCCCCATCTGCGTCTGCCGCCGTGACAGCACGAAATGCCCGTCCAGAATGGCCCGCGCGGTATCCACCACCGGGTCATTCGTCGTGTCATCCCCATCCGCCAGAACCGTATAGATCGCCGTGATCGCACCTTCGCCCGGCAGTCCCGGCCCCGTGCGTTCGATCAGCCCGGGGATCAGCGACACCACCGATGGCGGATAGCCCTTCGCCGTGGGCTGTTCGCCCAAAGCCAACCCGATCTCGCGCTGGGCATGGGCCACCCGCGTCAGGCTGTCGATGATCAGCAGCACCTGCTTGCCTTTGCTGCGGAAATGTTCGGCAATCGCCGTCGCCCGCCGCGCCGCACGCAATCGCAGCAGGGGCGACCGGTCGGCAGGCACGGCCACCATGCAAATGCGCTTGGCCGCCTCGCCTTGCATCACAGACCGCACAAAGGCCCCAACCTCGCGCGCCCGTTCACCGATCAGGCCAACGACGATGACATCCGCCTCGGTGTATCGCGCCATCATCTCCATCAGCACCGATTTGCCGACGCCCGATCCCGCGATGATCCCCACACGCTGCCCGCGCCCCACGGTCAGCGCGGCGTTTATGATCCGCACCCCCACGTCCAGTGGCCGATCCACCGGCGTCCGCGCCAGCGGGTTCATCAACCGCCCGGCCAGCGGCCATGTCGCGTCACAACGCGGCGCAGGCAACCCGTCCAGCGGATGCCCTTCTGCATCCACCACCCGGCCCAGCAGCGCCTCGCCCACCTCGGCCGCCTGCCCGCCGTCGATCACACGGACTTTCGCCCCTGCAATGATCCCCGCGCCAGGCTGGTTGAGGAACATCAGCACATGCCCACCGGCAAAGCCGATCACCTCGCCCTGCACCACATCGCCGCTTTCCGTGGCGATCTCGCACAGCGTGCCGGGGCTGGCCGGGAAACCCGTCGCCTCGAGGATCAGCCCGTCATAGCGCAGCACGCGCCCCTCGATCCGCAGCGCGGGTACGGCCACCTGCCGCGCCACTGCTGCGCCGATCTGGTCCATCAGGCTCATTCTCCGGCCTCCAGCAGATCGGCCAGCCGGATGCCTTCGGCGCGCACCTCCACATCGCCCCGCGACAGCCGCGCATCGGCGATCAGCTCTGCCGTGCCAGTCACCTCCAGCCCCGCCAGATGCGGCGTGATCACCGTCAGATCGTCGGGGTTCAGCCTGACGGAAACCGCCCGCACCCCTTGCGCCACGCGGTCGGCCATCGCCTCTACCCGTGCGGCAAAGGCGGTGGGCAGCGCGTCGATCATCTGCCCCGCCCGTTCCGCCGCCAGCCGCCGCACGGCCGCTGCCATCACCCCTGCAATCTCTTCGGCCAAATCCGGCCCACCCGTCAGCCCGGCCAGCGCGGCGACAAAGGCATTGCGCGCCGGCACCAGCCCCGCCTCCGCCTCGGCCAGCGCAGCGGCGCGTCCCTCGATCCGGCCTTCTTCCAACCCGTCGGCGCGGCCTGCGGCATAGCCCTCACCCCGCGCCTCGGCCAACCGCCGGGCGGGATCTTCCACCATCGGGGCAGGGGCCATCTCAATCGCATCGGCCCCAAGCACCTCGCCGCCAAGCACGGCCTCGGATGATGCCTCGCTATCGTCCAGCAGCACCCCCGCCGGATCGACGCGCCGCACCTCCTCCAGCCGCGCGCGGCGGAAGGTGGCGTCCTGTGGCGCCATCGGCGCCGATCCGGTAAATCCCTTCTGCGATGATGCGCGGATCAGCGCCATCAACTCGGCCGTTCCCATCCGTGGGCTTTCCCCTGTGCTCATCGCTTACACCATCTGCTCGCCGCCGCGGCCCGCGAGCACGATCGTGCCTTCGTCCGAAAGCTTGCGCGCCATGGCCACGATGGTCTTTTGCGCCTCCTGCACATCGGTCAGGCGGACAGGCCCCATCGCCTCCATCTCGTCGCGCAGGTTGGCCGCGGCCCGGCTCGACATGCAGCCCAGCATCTTGTCGCGCAGACCTTCGCTGGTGCCCTTCAGCGCCAGCACAAGCTGTTCGTTGTCCACATTGCGCAGCAGGGTCTGCAAGGACCGATCGTCGGATTTCTCCAGATTGTCGAAGACGAACATGTTGTCCACGATCGACTGCATCAGGTCCTTATCTTCTTTGCGCACCTCGCGCATGATCCGCTGCTCGGTCTGCGTGCGGGTGAAATTCATGATCCGCGCCGCTGCCTTGACCCCGCCAATCTGGCTGGCCCGCGTCGTGGCCGATGCCTTGAACTTGCGCTGCATCACCTCTTCCAGATCACGCAGCGCCTCGGGCTGGATCGATGTCAGGTCCGCGATGCGGCGGATGATGTCGGGCTGGGTGCCTTCGGGCAGTAGTGTCAGCACGTCGGCGGCAAGCGCATGTTCCAGGCAGGCAATGACCAGCGCGATGATCTGCGGATGTTCGTCCACGATCAGCTCCGCGATGGATTTTGCATCCATCCAGTCCAGAATTTCAATCGGCCGCTCGGCAGATGACGGGTTGATCCGGCTGATGATCGACTGCGCCTTGTCCTCGCCCAACGCCTCGGTCATCACGGACCGGATATAGACCGGCGCGCCATGGTTCAGCCCCGTCTCACGGTTCAGCCCGACCAGAAACTCCTCAACCACATGTTCCAGCGTCAGTTGGTCCACATCCCCCAGCGAATACATCGCCGCACCCAGCTGCTGCACTTCGGCCGGGGTCAGGTTGCGCAGCACCGCGGCCGCCGCACGTTCCCCGAACAGCATCATCAATACCGCCGCCCGCTGAATGGCGGTGAGCTTCGCCAAAGGCGGCGGCGCAGGCTGGGTAGAGGCGCCGGCAGGGCGGGGGGCGGGCATTGTGGTGCTCCTTCTTCAGTCAGTCTCTTGGGGCAGTCTCGGCGGGTCATCTCGTCAGGGCGGCGGGCGCTTACGCCCCCGGCGTCCTGTCCATGTCGTCCTTCATCATCCGTTGCAGCACCGATGCGATCCGGCCCGGGTCTTCGGCCACGATCTGGCGCAGCACGGCGAACTTCTCTTCGCGGGTCACATTCGCGCCCAATGCGGCACTGGCCAGCCTTGTCCGCCGCGCTTCCAGGCGGGCCTGCACATCATCCAGACTGTCGCCCGCCGCCACCTCGACGCCGCCCAGCCCGCCAAGGTTCATACCACCCGAACCCGCCGCCGCCTCGCCCGAGAAATTCGCCCGCGTCAGCAGCGGCCGGATGATCCCCAGTGCAACAATCGCGATCAGCGCGATCAGCCCCAACTGGCGCAGCACTTCGGGCAGCCAGGACAGGTCGGTCGGCGCTTCCACCATCACCGCATCCATAAAGGGCTGTGCGGTGATGGTGATCGTATCCCCGCGCGCCTCATCAAACCCGATGGCCGATTGCGCCAGCATTTCCAGATCGGCCTTAAGGTCGGCCGGCAACAGCGGTGCGGGCGGTGCGCCTTCTTCCACCGGGGTCGCCGGCGGGATCGCCCGCATCAGGATGGCCGCACTGATCCGCGTGATCTGTGCGGTGGCGGGCTGCGTGGTTTCCACCGTGCGGCTCACCTCATAGTTCTTCGTTGTCCCCGATGACCGGTTGGTGATCGCCCCGGCCAAGGGCAGCGCCCCCGTCGCCTCGCCCGCAGGCACCAGATCGGCCTGATTGGGCGGCGCATTGGCCACCGCGCCGGGAATGCCCCGCGCCTCCGGCTCGCTGCTTTCCACCAGTTCCGATTGTTCGGACCGCAGCGCCGTCGCTGCAGGGTCAACCCGTTCCTCGGTGATCTGGCTCTGGGTGAAATCCATATCCACCGTCACCTGCACCGACAGGTTGCCCGGTCCCGCAATCGGCGTCAGCAGGGCTTCGATCCGCTCACGATACAGCCGTTCCACCTCAAGGCGGTGCTGCAACTGACGGTCCGACACCTGCGCCGCCGGATCGTCCGATCCGCGCGACAACAGCCGCCCCATCTGATCCACCACCGATACATCGCCCCGCGCCATGCCGGGCACCGAAGTGGACACCAGGTTCACGATGGCCTCCACCTGCGATGCTTCCAGCACCCGACCGGGGGCAAGCTGAAGGAAGACCGACGCCTTGGGCGGTTGCGTATCCCGCAGGAACGCCGATTTCTCTGGCAGCGCCAGATGCACCCGCGCCTGCGCCACCGCCGATATTTCGGCAATCGACCGCGCCAGATCCAGTTCCTGCGCCTGCCGCAGCCGCGCCCCTTCCACCGACCGGCTCGCCCCCATCGGCAATTCCGTCAGCACGTCATTCGCATCCGGCAATGATTGCGGCAGCCCCTGCGATGCCAGTTGCATCCGCGCGCGGTGATAGTCCGCCGACGGCACCTCGACCTGGCCCGTCATGCTGTCGATCGTGGCATTGATCCCCGCCGATCCCAGCGCATCCATAACCAGCGCTTTGTCCGCCTCGGCCAGCCCCGGGAACAGCACCATCCGCGCCGGTTCGCGCAGCAAAAGCCACCCCCCCACCGCCAGCACCGCCACCCCCAGCATCAGGATCGCAGGCATCGCCCGGCGCAGCGCGGGCTGGTTGCCCATCCGCATCACATTGCTGACGGCGCCCTTCATCTGCGCCACCATCGCATTGCCGCCACTCATCGGAACCGGGGTCATTGCCATCTTGTGTCAGTCCTTCGCCCGGTCTCAGACCGGCATGTTCATGATGTCGCGATAGGCGCCCAGCGCCTTGTTCCGCACGTTCAGCGCAAACTGAAACCCAAGGGATGAGATCTGCTGATCCACCATCACCGAGGCGAGGTCGGTCTCCCGCCCCATTTCAAAGGCCTTGGCCGATTCCGATGCCTTGGTCTGCGCTGCCGCCAGATCGTCGATCGCGCCCGAAATCCGTGCGCCAAATCCGCTGTCCTTGGTGCCCTGCGCGCCCAGCGGCCCGCTGGCTGCGCCCGCTTGCGTAGGCCCCTCGGGGCGGATCACCCCCGCCGCAAAGGGCGTAAACCCGTTGACCGGTCCCACCGTCATTGTTCATTCCCCCGGATCAGACGGCGCGCGCCATCAGCCGCGTCACGGTGGGCGTGGCGGCATGGATCAGCAGATCAGCCGGGGTGATCTTGCCACCTTCCTGCATCACCAGCGCGCGCTGGATCACATTCTCCAGCTCGCGCACATTGCCCGGCCAATCATGCGCCACCAGCGCCGACAGCGCCTCTTGCGTCAGCATCGGCAGCGGGTGGCCTGCCTGCGTGTGCCGCCGCACCATCGCCACGGCCAGAACCGGAATGTCATCGGGCCGCTCGCACAGCGCCTGGGTCGTCAGCGGGAACACGTTCAGGCGATAGAACAGATCTTCACGGAACCGCCGCGCCCGCACTTCTTCCGGCATGTCGCGGTTCGACGTGGCGATCACGCGGATGTCGACGGGCACTTCCTTCTGCGCGCCAATCGGCGTCAGCGACCGCTCCTGCAGCACGCGCAGCAGCTTTGATTGCAGGCCCATCGGCATTTCCGAGATTTCGTCCAGCATCAGCGTGCCGCCCTCGGCCGCGCGGATGATGCCCTTGTTGGCATTCGACGCCCCGGTGAACGCGCCCTTCTCATGGCCGAACAGAATGGCCTCCAACATGTTCTCCGGGATCGCCGCGCAGTTGATCGCAACGAATGGCGCAGCCGCACGGCGGCTTGCCGCATGAACCTGCCGCGCCAGCACTTCCTTGCCCGAACCGGTCGGCCCGTTGATGAACACGGTCACATCGGTCCGTGCGACGCGGCTTGCCAGATCGATCAGCTGCCCCGTTTCGGAATCGGCGGCCACCATGGCCTGCACCTGCCCGCCAATCAGATCGACCAGCATCATCAGCCCGGCGTCACGCAGCGCGACCTGCCCGGTCGCTGGCAGCGCCACACGCAGCATCCGCCCGCCCAGTTCTTCAGTCACGCCAAAGACCGCCGCGCCCTCGCTGACAACCACCAGGGATTTCGCCCCGCAGCCGCGCGCCATCTCGGCCAATCCCTTGGCCCCGCCCAGCTTTGCTTCTGCCGCCACCGATGCCACCAGCACCTGCACGGCACCCGCAGGCTTTGCCCCCCGCTCCACCGCCACACGGCGGCGGGCCAGCAGTTGCGCCACGGCATGGGCGGCCTCAAAGGCATCGTCAAGGATGTGGATCAGGGCCATTGTCTTGCTCCGCATGTTGGTCCGGCATTCGGAGGGGTAAGAGGCAGGAAGCGTGCCACCTCTGGCTGATGACGAAAAAAAACATGCGAAACGCCCTAAACTTGCGATCTAGACGGCCGTTTCGCAGGCCTGCCACAGGAAGGACACAAGATTTCTGACTCGCCTCAGGTCCTTTTGCGCGCCTCTCGATTTCCCGACACGACTTTCGCACCACCCCGACCCATACCTTTGTCGGGCGGCCATCCAGACCGTCACGAAGACCCCTTCCGCGCGGTATCCGGCCCCTCCCTTGGGCAGCCGCGCACCTGTCCGAATCTCTGAATCGCTGCTTGCCCGGGTATCGCGACAAAGGGGCCATCGGACCGGCCCCTGGGATGGCCAGAACGCCGCGCCAGAACCCGGAAAACCCCAACAATCATTAATATTTTAAGGGAATCCCATCCGTCCGGATGTAGGTCTGCCTAGCCGAAAATCCCATACTCCGGCATCGGTATTGCCCCTCCTTCCCCTGTTTAACGAAGCGTGTCAGACACCTTTTCAACGCAATTCAAACCCGGCGCAGAACAGGCATCCTGCCACAGCGCACCAGTTCATCGGAAAGGTTCACCATGTACGCGATCCGCCAGACCACGCCGCGCTTTGACGATGTCACCGAACAGCGCCAGGGCTTCACACGTGCGCCCCTCACCGCCGCGGTCCTGTCTGATCAGCCCGCGCGTCTGGCCAAGGCGCTTGCGACCCAGTCCATCGCCATGATCGACGCCACGGAATGCGATCTTGCGCTTCTGCTGCGCGATGCGCCCGACATGCTGGTGATCGATCTGGACCCGGCAGAGATGCCCATCCGCCGCATCGCACTTCTGGTGGCACAACTCGGCTGGCTGCGCCGCGATCTGGTCATCGCCGTGTCGCGCCGCACAGCGGTTGCGGTGCGCGGCTTCAAACTTGACGTGATCTTCGACACCGAAGCCGATGCCGACACGCTGGCCAACAGCTTTTGCGAAGCCGCCCGCCTGCTGGCCCATTCGCGCCTCCGCCCGGCCACTGACACCGTGCCCGCCGCGCCGGTGATGCGTCAGGCCACCGCCCGTCGCGCCACACTGTTCGGCTGATATCAACTCTTGCTGCAGGCGGGGGCGGGTTGGCAGATATGCCTCCCGCCCTTCCGCATTTTTACGCCCCTCTCAGCCGCCCATGGCCCTAAGAAATCCCCGTCCCGCGTCGTTTGAATATGCAAGGCCGAAGAACACCGCGCCGCTTGTTTCGAACCACCAAAAGGACCATTGCCATGAGCTTTCTCGATGCCCGCGCCCAGTACCGCCGCACCGATAATGGCGAGGCGCTCAGCGTCGAAAGCCCGCATGGCATCATCCTTGTGACGCTGCGCGAACTGGAACGCTCGCTGCGCGTTCTGGCGGCGGCAGAGCCGGACCGCACCTATCCCAGCCAGCACGTCAACCGCGCCTTCACCGCCATCTACATCTTGCAATCCAGCCTGGATTTCGAAAAGGGCGGCGAGATTTCGGATAACCTCTTCCGCGTCTATGAATACTGCCGTCTCCGCGTGGCCGAAGCCTTCCGCCGTGAACCATCGCCCAAGCTGGCCGAATGCGCCGATCACATCGCCAACCTTCTGTCGGCATGGCAGCAAATCGGAACCGTCCGCAGCGAGAACGCAGCATGACGCAGATGACCGATCCCGCCCGCATCGAACTCGCGGTGCTCGAGGCCGACCTGAACACGGCAATCCGGAACGGCGATCCGGAACAGATCCTGCTTTGCGCCACTGCGATGGATCGTCTGTCGCGCGGCCTCGCCCCGCATCAGCAGGCCATCGCCCGCCACGCGCAATCTGTTGTCGCCGGGGCCATCACCGCGCTGGAACTGGTTCTCAACCGCAGCCGCAACGAACCGCGCCAGACCCGCAAGATGCGCGCGGCCTATAGCGGCGGTCAGGGCTGAACCCACCGTGGATACAGCGGACCTCATGGCCGACGCGCCCCTTGCCGACCCGCCGCCGCCGCAACGCAAAAAGCGGCGGCAGGGGCCTGCCGCGCCCTGCAACCGTTGTCTGAATATTCGCTGGTTCCTGCTGTCGGCCGCGCCGCTGCTGGGGCTGGGCTTGCTCGACCCGGTTCTCACCAACAGCCTGCTGTCAAACCTGCCCGATCTGCGCCAACTGGTGCTGTGGTTCCCGCTGGTGATCGCGGGAACCTTCCTTTACCGCCTGCTTACCTGGCGTCGGCAGCAAGACCGCTGATCCCGCCCGTCAGGGGCTTCAGCAGCGCCGCCAAGGGCAACAGATGCCGCCGCTTGGGGCGGTCGGCATGGTCAAAGACCACGCATTCCACCACCATCCCCTGCACCATCACGCCTTGCACTGCCTGCAAGTCCTTGCTCTCACACTCCGGGGTCATCCTTGTCTCCTGCGGTTGTCGGTCCCACCGCGGGGTTGCAAGATGCGTGCCGCCTCAGTTCACTGTCAGCGAGGTGATCAGCACTTCTTCCACCGGGTCGGGCCAGACATCGCTCCCGATCTGGTCGTTGATCACCGCGCGCAGCCGCCCGGGCAGTTCCGCATGAAGCGACTGGCTGTCCGCGCTGCTGGCCACCACTTCCTGCGCCGCGCGCACCACCTCGGCCTCGATCGGCCCGATACGCGCCTCGACCAGCGAATTCAGCTTCAACAGATCCTCCGTCGATCCGCGCACAGCCAATGCAAGCCCTGCCTCCATCCGGGGCCCAGTCTCGCGCAGCGCAATCGTCAGCGTGTCGGTCAATGGAACATAGACCCGTGGCAAAGCCTCGCGGTTGTCCGGCGCTTTCTCCGCCTCTGCCTCAGCCTCTGCCCAAGGCATCGGCGGCGGCGGCCGCAACAGCAGCGCACCCAGACACAGGATCATCGTCCCGCTCACCACGCTGAACCCCGCTATCGCGGGCCAGGGGCTGACCGTTTCCTCTGCCATTGTTGCACTGTCCTTCGATCAGGTGGATCACCCCTGTCTTAACGGCAGGAATGGCAAAAGCCTTACCCTGCGCCGTCATCACAAGCTGTTTGCTAAAACAAAGCTCAACCCTGCCGTTCCTGCCTTGGCATAGGACTGTCAGCAAGAAAGGCGCGCAGATGAAAGAGAGGATGTCCCGGGCACTGGTTCCCGTCATCTCTCGCCTGCCCAGCCTGACCCGGCTGCGCAGCGCGGTGGCGCATTACACCGCCACAGCCGCAACGCCGATAGCCGACACCCGCCCCCGCGACTATGCGCTGGTGCGCCACGAAACCCACCTGCGCAACCGCGATCAAGTGGAACGCTACCTTCCCGATATTCTGGGCCGCGCGCTGGCGCGCATCTGGATCGACCCCGGCTTTCGTGACCGTTTCGCCGCCCAGCCCGTGGCCACACTGGCAGAATACGGGGTCTATCTGCCCGACAGCATCGAGATCGACTTCGTTACCGAAGGCACCACCCGCCCGCAGGTCGTGGTCTATGAACGCCCCCTGCGCGCTATGCCGCGCAAGCGCCTGCTGTATCTGCAACTCATCCTGACGGCTGCGAAATGATGCGCCCCGCCCCCCTTGCCCTTTGGCTGCTGGCCGCCGTCCCTGCGCTTGCCGCACCCGATATGGCGACACCCGACATGGCCGCCGCGCCGCCCGGCCCGGCTCCTGCAACGGATGCCGCCCCCACACTGACCACGGCCATTGCCGAACTGCGCGCCGGTCGCGCGCCCGAGGCCGCGCAGATGCTGCTCTCTCTCGCCCGTGCGGGCGATCCAGAGGCGCAATTCAACCTCGCGCTTCTTTATTCCCAGGGCTTCGGTGTCCCCCAGAACGACCGTGAATCGCTCTATTGGGGCTGGCGTGCTCGGCTGGCGGGCATTCCCGCCGCGCAGGCACTGATCACCAAGATGGAACCCGCGGCCACCCCCGACCTGCGCACCGAAGTCGCCGGCCGGATCAATGCCGACCTTGATCCGCGCATCGCCGGGGGCGAAGGGCGCGCGATGCTGGAACGATCTGTCCTGCTGCTCGATCTGCTGCCGGAACCCGATCTGCAAAGTGCCTATGTCTGGCAGGCGCTGTCTGCCGCGCTGGGCACTCCCAATGCGGGCCCCGCCCGCGATGCCACCTTGGCCCGGATTGATGCCAAAGACAGGCTCGCCGCGCAGGATGCGGCCATCGCCATGCTGCGCGATCTTTGCACTGGCGGGATGCAGACCAACGCGCTTTGTGCGACGCTGCCCTGATCTGCGCAAAGCCCAAATGAAAAGGGCCGGGTGGTTGTGCACCACCCAGCCCTTTTGCCCTGCTCTTTATCTCAATGCTTGCGGAAGGCTGCGATGGTTTCCGCCGTTTCCCGCGTCATGCCCAGCTCGCGCCCGATGTCATCCGGCTGCAACCCGGTCTGCGCCATGTGGATGGCCTGTTCGATCATCCGCTCGCCC
Source organism: Paracoccaceae bacterium (assembly GCA_022843025.1). GTDB lineage: Bacteria > Pseudomonadota > Alphaproteobacteria > Rhodobacterales > Rhodobacteraceae > Paragemmobacter. The sequence goes on from JALHOL010000001.1 coordinate 98,146, forward strand.
GCCAGCCATTCCACATCCGATTTCAGATGCTGGATATCGGCCTTCAGCCCGGCCAGCGCCACAGTCAGCACATCCGCCTGGCGCCGCGTCTGTTCCGCGATCAGCCCTTCCATCCGCGCGGCCACGGCGGCTGCCACTTCGGGGGCCGAAACCAGCATGGCCTCCGCGTCGGCCTCTGGTGCAAAATCCGCATCGGCGGCGTCCACAACGGCCCCCGCCATGTCGCGCTGGCGCATCCGCCACAGGCCGAGTGTCACAAGGGTCACCCCTGCCATCAGCGTGGCAAGAAGTGCGGCAGTCATGCCAATTGTCATGGCGGGTACTCCGGTCGTCAGCAGGTCAAGGTTGCGCAGCGGATCACGACACCAGTTCGAGATAGTTTTCGAACAGGCTTTCGGTAATCGCCTCAAGGTCGATGGGATACTTTCCCTGCGCGATCGCCTCCTTGATCTCCGTCACGATCGGCAGATCGATCGGGGGACCGGATTTGAGTTCGTCGGGCAGGGATGCCGCAGCGGGGCTCAGCGTCACGCTGTCGCCCGCAGGAGGGGTCAGAACAGCCGGCGTCGCGCCACCCGGAGCGGACCCTTGCACCGGCAAGCCAGCATCTTCCCCCGGTCGCGAAATGCGCGGGCGTGCAGCGGATGTCGAAATTGGGTCTACCATGAGAGCCTCCGTTTAGCTGTCTTACGGATGTTTTTCAGCGCATGTTAGTCTGCGCCATGACAGAATTTTGTCCTGTCACAACGACCTTCACTTCGCGCTGGCTCGACAGGTTCAAAACCCGGATCACATCACCCATGCCGCCATCCTCCAGCGCCTCGGCCGGGGCCGAAACCGACAGTCCGCCCGCACTGGCCACCAGCACCACAGGATTGCCCTTGGCCACCATCCAGTCCGGCTCCAGCTGCCGCAGCAGCACCGCCCGCCCTTCGCCAATCGCGGCGCGGGTGCGCCGTCCGATCACATCGTCAGGGTCGGTAAAGATCCCGTCCGGGATGCGTGCGCCCGCCGGGGCCAGGGTGACATCCTCCGTCGTCAGCACCACGCCCTTAGCCACGCTGCGCGCCAGCGTCACCACCATCGGCGCCGCCGCATCCACCTCGGCGCTGGTCAGCCGCGCAGGTGCCGCGCCCGTCCGCAAGGCCCGGCTCCAGACTGGGGCCGCACAACTCACCTCCGCCGTGGCCCAGCTGCCCTGCCGGGGTGTCACCATCGGCACCTCTGTACAGGGCGGATAGGCCCGCGCCGGATCGGCGAAATCCGGCACGCTTTCACCCGCCGCCGCCATCGCATCGCGCACCAGACGGCCCACTTCGGCCCCCGGCACGCCGCCCGCATAATCCATCGCGGCAACCGGCGAAGCCAGTAGCAATCCCAGCGCAAACACCTTCATAGCCCCGTCTCCACAAAGCGCACCGGCCGCCCGGCAAAGGCCTTGGCAGGTCGGCCCGGGTCCAGCGGGCGCAGCACCACACGGTTCGCCCCGATCTCGACCACTTCCAGCATTTCCGTCGAATGGTCCGCATCGGCGGTAAAGGCGATGCTGCCCCGCGTCAGCCCATGATTGCGCCCGACCCCGGCCACGACATGCCCGCCCGACACCGCCAGATTGGCGACCACCGGCTTGCATGTCTCGATATCCAGCAGGGCGTCCATCTCGGCCTCGACCCCATCGGTCAGCCGCGCCGCCAGTTGCCGCCGGTCCGGCTCGAAAGCCGCCGCCGCGCGGCCAAAGGGGGAAACCCCCGGCAAGCTTACGCTGCGGCGGATTGCGGCCCGCGATTCCGTACCGTTCGCCGCGATGAGGATCAGTTCGACATCCATCCGCAGTTCCGGCCGGGCGCCAAGGCCGCCCACATCCATCACCACCACCGGGATGAAGCCGTTCTCGCCCTCGCGCAGCCGCACGGACCCGCGCATCAGCGTGGCGTAATCCACCTGCTCTTGCGCTGCCGACAGCCGGGGAAAGGCCCGATCCGTCACCCGCACCAGCCGCGTCGCCGGATGTGCCTCCAGCCGCCGCACCAGCGCCTTCGCCACCTCCATCGCCAGCGGCTCTGTCCAGGCAGGCGCATCCGGGCGCACCCGGATCAGCGGCGCATAAACCACCAGCTCAAGATTCCGCCGCCGTGAGCATTCGCCGGATGATCCCATGCCCACCACCGCGCGGATCACCGCCGTCCATGTCCCGCCATTCTGCGACAGGCTGATCACCTCATGCTGCATCACCCGCCCCACAGGACGCACGATCAGCAGGTCCGAAGTGACCACGCTCTTGTCCACCACCGTATGCCCCTGAACCGAGGCACCACCCGACAGCGCCGCCTGCAACAGCGCATCCGCCACCGCGCGCCGCTTGGCGCTGGCCGCATCTTCGGCCCCTGACTGGATGGCAAAACCGGTGGCCTGCACCACCAACCCCTCTGCCGCGCGCAGGGGCAGGGCGGCGAGCAGCAGGATCAGGACCAGTGCAAACCGCATCACACCCGCCCCTTCAGCGCGCGCACGATATAGGCGACCGTCTCCCGGTCCAGCACCATCTCCACCTCATAGCTGTCGCTGCCCGACGGGCCCACCCGCGTTGTCCGCGCGCCGCGCAGTGTGCCCTGCACCACGGCGGACAGGCTGTCATCCTTGACCACCGCCTCGCGGATCGTGGTCGTGGCGTTGATGCGGATGCCGTGGACCTGTTCCGTCAGGTCGCGCAGCGCATCCATCCGCGCGGCACGAATGGCCATCAGGCGCTTTTCATTCGTCGTCTTGCCGGGTTGCCCTGCGATCTGGGCAAAGCCCAACCCTTTCAGCGGACGCGTGTCATCGGCCACCACGGCCGCAGGCGGTGGCGCGCCCATCCGGTCGGCGGCATCCAGATTGTCCTTCACCTCGGCCAGCTGCACCGTCTGGTCCGTCGCGCTCAGCGGCAGGGCATCCGTCGCGGTCTGCGGTGCAGTCGACGTGCAGGCCCCCATCACGAAGCCCAGGATCAGGGAAAGAATAACGGCATCAACAAAGCGCATCGCGGGCTTCCTTCGCACAAGTCTCGGTCGCCGCCTCCCTGCAATCCCCGTGCCATCCCCGCGCCACCATCGCGCCTTGGCCAATTCGCAGCATTTCCTGCCTCGCCCCCCGGATTGGCACGGGCTTTGCACAACCCCCGCCGAAGACGAACCGCCGGACGGGATCACAAGCACCATGACAACTGCCCTGCACATCAAAGGACCCCGCGCATGAGCGCCGCCGCCCTGACAACACGTGGCGTGGCTGGCGCCATGGGCGGCCTTGCTCTGCCGCTTGGGATCCTCGTCATCATCGCGATGATGGTGCTGCCGCTGCCGGTCCTGCTGCTGGACGTGTTCTTCGTCGCCAATATCCTGCTGTCGCTGGTGATCCTGATGGTCGCCCTCTACAGCTATCGCCCGCTGGATTTCTCCAGCTTCCCCAGCCTCCTGCTCATCGCCACGATCTTCCGCCTCGCGCTGAACGTTGCCTCCACCCGCATCGTGCTGGCCGAAGGTCACACCGGCCATGACGCCGCAGGTCAGGTGATCCAGGCCTTCGGGAACTTCGTCATCGCAGGCAACTTCATCGTGGGTCTGCTGGTCTTCACGATCCTCGTCATCATCAACCTCGTCGTGATCACCAAGGGTGCAAGCCGCGTGTCCGAAGTGTCGGCCCGCTTCACCCTTGATGCCATGCCGGGCAAGCAGATGGCCATCGACGCTGATCTGAACGCCGGCATCCTGACCCCCGATCAGGCACGCGACCGCCGCGCCGAAGTGGCGGCCGAGGCCGATTTCTACGGCGCGATGGACGGGGCCGGAAAGTTCGTCAAGGGCGATGCCATGGCGGGCATCCTCATCCTCGCCATCAACATCATTGGCGGTATCCTGATCGGGATGCTTCAGCACGGCCTCAGCCTGTCCGAGGCAGGCGAAGTCTACCTCGTCCTGACAATCGGCGATGGCCTTGTCGCCCAGATCCCGGCGCTGCTTCTGTCCATCGCCACCGCTATCATCGTCACCCGCGTCTCTTCCGCGAATGACATGTCCACCCTCATCGCCAAGCAGATCCACATCCGTCAGGCTTGGCTTCCGGTGGCGGGCGTCATGGCGATCATCGGCATCGTCCCCGGCATGCCCAACGCGATGTTCCTGTTCTTCGCCGCCGTCGCCGGTGTTCTGGCCTGGTATGGCAGCACCGAAAAACGCGATGGCAGCACGGATGACGCCCCTGCCGACGGCAAAGCCGCCCCTGCGGCAGATGCGGCCCGCCCGGGGCTTGAGGCGATCACTGCCGAAGACGTGGCCGATCATGCCGCCGTCTCGCTGCAAATCGGCTATGCCCTGATCCCGCTGGCAGGCGAAGGCGGCGGCGCGCTGGTCCAGCGCATCACCGGCATCCGTCGCGAAGTGTCAAAGGCGATGGGTTTCGTCGTCCCCGGCGTCCGCATCCGCGATGACCTGACACTGTCGCCCAACCAGTACCGCATCCGCATCGGTCAGGCGATCCGGGGCGAAGATGTCGTCTATCCTGACCGCAAGCTTGCCATCCCAGGTGCCAACTCCACCCGCAAGCTGAAAGGGGTCGAAGTCAAGGATCCCTCCTTCGGTCTGGATGCCGTCTGGATCCTTCCCCACCAACTGCCCGAGGCAGAGGCCGATGATCACGTGGTCGTCGAACCGGAATCCGTCATCGCCACCCATCTGTCGCAGCTTCTGTACAAACATGCGGGCGATCTGATCGGCCCCGATGACGTGCAGGTCCTGCTTGATACGCTGGCCCGTGTGTCGCCCACACTGGTGAATGCGGTGGTGCCGAAACTGGTGCCTCTGCACACCGTCACCGCCGTGCTGCGCGCGCTTCTGGCCGAACGCATCCCGGTCGGCGATCTGCGCCGCATCCTCGAAGGCGTGGCTGAACTTGCCCCGCGCAACTTGTCAGCCGCCGACATGGCCGAATGCCTGCGCCCCATGCTGATCCCGCTTCTGTTGCAACAGATGGTGCCGATCAACACGCCCCTGCCGCTGATCACGCTGGATGCCGAACTGGAACAGCTTCTGATCCGCGCCCGCCGCCAGGGCGGCGATGACGGGCTGGTGCTGGACACAGGCCTTGCCGGCACCCTGATCAAGTCGATCTCTGACGCGCTGGAAACCGCCACGGGGCAGGGCAAGCAGGCCGTTGTCATCGTCGCCGGCCAGTTGCGCCGCAGCTTCGCGCATTTCCTGCGCCCCCACCTGCCCGATGCCATCGTCATGGGCATCAACGAACTGTCTGACAACCGCCGGGTCGAAGTGGTGGCCTCCATCGGTGGCCAGCCGCAACTGCCGCGCATGGTCCCCACGCAACCGCAACCGCATATGATGGGGGCTGACAGATGACCGCGATCACCGTCCGCGCCGCCGACAGCCGCAAGGCGATGGAAGAGCTTCAGCGCTGCCTCGGCCCCGATGCGCTGATCCTGTCCACCCGCCATATCGGCGGGATGGTGGAAATCACCGCGCTTCCCCCCAACGCTGATCCCGCCAGCCTCCCGCCCGAACCGCCGCGGCGGGACACGGCCCCTGAACCGGCCAACTTTGCCGCCGCGATGCAGGCTTCCATCCGCCGCGCCGCCGCCACCGATCCCGTGGATCACCTGATCCGCCACCTCCTCTTGCCCGATGGCCTGGCCGAGGAATGGCCCACCCGCATCCTGATCGCAGGCCCCCCCGGCGCGGGCAAATCCATGCTCGCCGCCCGCCTTGCCGCCCGCCTCATGCTGGCCCAGCCCGGCGCGCGCCCGCAGATCATCGCCCCCCTCCCGGCGGCTTCGCTGGTCGAGGATCGCCTGCGCGGCTGGTGCCGCCTCATGGGCCTGACGCCCGACCGTCCCAACATCGCGCAGGCCATGGCCCTTCCGGGGCCGTCCACCGCCATGCCGCAGATCATCGACCTGTCCGATTGCGCCGATCAGGCCGCAGGGCTGGCCGCGCGTCTGATCGAAACCGATGGGGCCGAGCTTGTGCTTTGCCTGCCCGTCGGCCTCCACCCCGCGCGCATCGCGCGGCTTTGCCACGACTGGCAGGCCTTCGCCCCCACTGTCACCCTCACGGGCCTCGATCAGTGGTGGCCCGAACGCGACGAATTGCAGGCCATCGCCACGGCGGGCCTCAAACTCACCCGGATCGCCGCCGGGGCAGGGCTGGTCAACGCCCTTTCCCGCCCCGGTCCTGCCGATCTCCGCAACTGGGCCTCCGGCTGGTCGCCTGCACTGGCAGAGGCTGCCGAATGACCCGCTTTCCCGAACTTTCCAAGAAAGGGCGCGAATGATGCTCGCCAAACGCTATGCCGAACAGGAAGGGCCCTCGCCCGAAAAGCTGGTTCGCTCCCACATGGACCTTGTCCGCAAGATCGCCTGGCACATGCACGGCCGCGTCGGCCGCATGGCCGAGGTCGAGGATATGCTTCAGGTGGGCTACATGGGCCTCGTCGATGCCGCCCAGCGCTACACCCCGCGACAGGGGGCGACCTTCGCCGCCTATGCCGCCATCCGTATCCGCGGCTCCATCATCGACTACCTCCGCGCCTCGTCATCCCTCTGCCGCGCCACCATCGTGATGCAACAGCGGATGCGCGCCTCGGTGCTGAAACTTGAACAGCAGCTTCTCCGCACCCCGGAAAAGGCCGAAATCGCCGCCGATATGGGCATCACCGTGGCCGAGCTTGAAGACTGGGAAACCCAGTTCGGCGCCAGCTCGATCAAGTCACTGGATGAGGTCTATTCAGACCATTCCATGCTCTTCTCCGACGGTCACCGCTCCGTCGAAGACAAGATGCATCAAGATCAGATGCGCAAGATGCTCCGCCGCGCCCTGGGCGACCTGCCCGAACGTGAGGCGATGGTCCTGCAACTCTACTTCGTCGAAGAACTGAACGTCTACGAAATCGCCGAAATCCTCGGCGTCACCACGGGTCGCGTCAGCCAGATCAAGAAGGCCGCTGTCGGCCGCCTGCGCGAAAGCATCGTGGCGATGGAGGGGGAATAATGCATCGCGGCCAAGCGCTTTGAAAAGGTAGCAGGGGGCCGATCCGGCCCCCGCACCCGCCGCGATCCCGTCTGATCAGGTCGCCGGTCCTGCGGGTTTGCGCCCGGTCACCCGGAACCCGTGAATATACAGAATGTCGCGCGCCATCGGCGTCAGTAGAAGCACACCTTCCGCTTCCACCGCCAACCCGGCCTCGCGCATGGCCATTGCCTCTGCCACTGATGGCTCCCGCCCGGCGGCATAACGCAACAGACCGGTCACTTCGGCTGACACAGCCTGTTCGTCAAGTTCCAGAAGATCCTGCATCAATCCCAGCGATTGCCGCGCCATCGTGCGGACGGTCGATGCCGCCATCCCGATCCCGCGCGAAAGGATCTCGGCCAGTTGCCGCAGCTGCAGCAGCACGGCTTCCGGCATCTCGCTTTGCCGCTCATCCAGTACGGCCAGCACACCCAGCTTGCGCCCCTCCTGTGACCGCAGCGTGAACCCAGCATACAGCGTCAGCCCCGGAAAACCGGCCTCGGCCGCCTCTTGCTCCAGCGCTGTTCCGGCGATCTGCACCACCCGCTGCCCCTGCGCCAACAGCGCCGCAGGCAGATCGATCAAGCTGCCGCCTTTCGGGGTGCCTTCTGTTCTGCGTTCTGGGAAAAAGGCCAACCGCACTTCCCCGGTATCAGGGTTTGTCAGTCGGATACACACCCGCGAACAGCCCGATATGCTAAGGGCCAGGTCCGCAACGGTGGCGAAATCACTTGGTTCCACAGACATGCGCGGTGCGCGCGGTGCCTCGGACCGGATCGGAGTCAATCCGTATAGATGGGCCACTGCCATTTCCGCCTCTTGCGCGTCAGTCCGTTTCCCGGCACAGGCGCCGCCCGCACGGGGCCAAGGCCGTAACCTTAGAAAAAGATCGCTGAAATCAGCATCACCCAACCACCGATCCCGCCGACAACGGCAGGCAGCAACCACCAACCGGGCGGCATGCGGAACTCTGGCACTGTATCACCATGTACTGCGTAACTACGACCAAAGCTTACGTCGTTCAGTCCAGCAGGCATAGTCTGAAAAGCGTTCTGCATCTTTGCCACCTTCATTGTCGAAGCGCATCGACTCGCGCATCGGTTAAAGGCAATTTACCTATATTACTCTCAGGGGGGCATCCTCTCCTCCGGAAGTGCGTCACGCCCAAAGGTCTGAACCCCATCCAAAGGGATGGCCGCTTACAGCCTGCTCCCGGCCTGCACGGCAAGGCCTTCCCAGGCCCGGTTCCCGACAGTATACAAAGGTATGCGGCAAACCCTGATTGAGATTTACGACCAGCGCATCGCCTCCGGCACGCTCCGCGCCGATCCGGCGCAACATGCCGTGCTGACCACGCTGGAAGGCCTGCGCAACTGGCTCGAATCCAACGCTGACCGCCGGGTCGGCCTGTTTGCCGGCCTCTTTGCCAAGCCCGTCACCCCACCAAAGGGGCTCTATCTTTGGGGCGGTGTCGGGCGCGGCAAATCCATGGTGATGGACCTGTTTACCGACGCCACCGGCATCACCGCCAAACGCCGCGTCCATTTCCATGCCTTCATGCAGGAAATCCACAAAGGCATGCACGACGCCCGCAAGAAGGGCGTCGAAGACCCGCTCGCCCCCGTTGCCGATGCCATCATCGCCGGCACGCGTCTGCTGGCCTTTGATGAAATGCAGATCAACGACATCACCGATGCCATGGTCGTGGGCCGCCTGTTCGAAAAACTGCTCTCAGCCGGGGTTGTGATCGTCACGACCTCCAACCGCCCGCCCGAAGACCTTTACAAGAACGGCCTCAACCGTGCACTGTTCCTGCCCTTCATCGCGCTGATCCGTGACCGCCTGCATGTGGTCGAACTCGAAAGCCCAACCGATTACCGCCAGCACCGTTTGCAAGGCGCGCAGGTCTACTTCCACCCCGCCGGTCGCGTGCGCGGCGAGATCAACGCCATCTGGTCCGATCTCACCGGCGGTGCTTCGGGCGAGGTGCTGACCCTCCCCGTCAATGGCCGCACGGTCGAAGTGCCGCGCTTCGCCAACGGCATCGCCCGCGCCTCTTTCTGGGAGCTTTGCGCCCGCCCCCTCGGCCCCGGCGATTACCTTGCCATCGCGCAGGCCGTTCGGGTGTTGATCCTTGAAGATATCCCCCAGCTCTCGGCATCCAACTACAACGAGGCGAAACGCTTCGTCACCCTCATCGACGCGCTTTACGAGGCGAAGGTCAGGCTGATCTGTTCCGCCGCCGATGAACCCGAACGGCTCTATATCGAAGGTGAGGGCAGCTTTGAGTTTGAACGCACCGCCTCGCGTCTGCGCGAGATGCAGGCGGTGGATTGGGGTGGCGACAAGGTCTGAGGGTCTGGCCCCAAAAGCGTGAACTTCCGTTAAGGTTAACGCCCCACCACCGTTCGCTGCGTGCATACGCCCGTCTGCACAGCCGTCTGCACCACGCGCTGCACAGCCGTTTTCAACCTAACCCCATGTGTTAACGGCAAAAACTACGCGAAAACCTGCCACAAAAGCCGCCCCGCCATCGCCGTCGATGTCACCACCAGCAGCGGCTTTATCAGCCGTGCGCCCACCCGCATCGCCAGTTTGGCGCCAAGCGCCGCTCCCGCCACTTGCGCCAAGGCCATGGCCGATCCCATCATCCACCACATCGCACCCGATGGGATGAACACTGCCAAAGACCCGATATTGCTCGCAAAATTCAGCAGCTTGGTATGCGCGGTGGCCTTCAGCACACCAAACCCCGCCAGCATCACGAAGGCCAGCATGAAGAACGATCCCGTCCCCGGTCCAAAGAACCCGTCATAGGCCGCCACCAGCGGCACCGCCGTCACCGCAAACACCCCCGGCCGCATCCGCTGCACGCGGTCCTCATCGCTCAACCCTGGTTTCAGCGCAAAGAACAAGGCCACCGCCACCAGCACCACGGGCATCAGAATCCGCAAAAGTTCCACCGGAATCAGATGCGCCACCAGCGCCCCCAAAGCTCCGCCTATTGCAGAAATCACTGCCATTCCAACCTGTTGGCGCAGATCGACATGTCCGGCACGGGCATAGCTGACGGTCGCCGTCGCCGCGCCAAAGGTGCCTTGCAGCTTGTTCGTCGCCAGCGCCTCGATGGGCGATGCCCCCGCCAGCAACAGCGCCGGCACCGTGATCAGCCCACCGCCGCCTGCAATGGAATCCACGAACCCGGCCAGAAAGGCGGCAAGGATCAGCAGCACAGCAAGGTGGGTTGCAACCTCGAAAAACATCCCGCCTTCATTCCTGCCTCGGCAGCAGAAGTAAACCCCGCTTGCACAGTCCCTCGCCCGCGCTAATCTGCGGAAAATGCCGGATAAAGGGGAAGCCCGTGCAAACCGCCCTGATCACCCTGACCCAGTCGCTTCTGGCGGGAACCGCGCTTGCCGACACGCGCTTTACCATTGACGGCAACCGCCTGATCTACGACACAGCCCACCCCGTCGACGCCACCCTGATCGACCCGGATTCCGGCATGTCGCCCGCCGATACCATCGGCGACATCGCCTATGAAGACATCGACGCCCTGCGCTCCATCCTCGAACGCCATGAAGGCCGCATCACCACCATGCGCCTGACGTCGGATGGTGGTTACATAGAGGCGGCTTATGAAATGGCAGCAATCATAACGGATTACGGCCTGAACACCGAGGTGCAGGGTGAATGTGCCAGCGCCTGCGCCATCCTGTTTTCCTCGGGCGCCGAACGCGTGATGAACCGCGGTGGCCGCATCGGCCTGCACCCGTCCAGCTGGGGCGTCGAAAGCATGCGCGCCTATTACGAAGACGTCCGCGCCGACAGCGGTTGGAACGACGAATTCGCCTTCGCAGAATGGGTTTACGAAGAGGGCCAGCGTGACGCGAACAAGCTGATCACGCATCTGCTGACACGGGGCGTCAGCGCGGATTTTGCCGTCAAGGTGGTGTCGATCGGCATGAACGGCATGTGGTATCCCACCCGGTCCGAGATGGAGGCCGCAGGCCTGATCACGCCCCCGGCCTCTGCCAACTGACACGGGCCGATCCACGGCGCGCGCCCTTCACACTTCGCTCAGGTTCATCGGTCAACCTTGGCGGCAGATCACACGGAAACCGAACATAAACCACCGATGGCGCGAAGCGCGATTCCCGACAGGCGCCTAGGAAAGGAACTCTTCCCGCGTATACCCCTGAATGAACAACAGCGCGGTCAGGTCGCCATGGTTGATCCGGATATCACATTCCTCCGCCACCACGGGTTTGGCGTGCAACGCCACTCCGGCCCCTGCGCGATTAAGCATTCCTAAATCATTTGCCCCGTCGCCTACGGCCATGGCCTCGGCCTCGGAAATCCCCAAACGTGCGGTGATTTCGACCAGCGCATCCACCTTGGCCTGCCGCCCCAGGATCGGCTCCGCCACCGTGCCGGCAAGAAAATCACCTTCTGAAATCAACGTATTGGCCCTGTTTTCATCAAACCCCAACACTGCCGCGATCCGCGCGGTAAAGGCGGTGAAACCGCCTGACACCAGCGCCGCATAGCCCCCGTTCGCCTTCATTGTCGCGACCAGTTCCCGCCCGCCGGGCATCAGCGTGATTCGGTCCCGGATCACCCGGTCAATCACCGCCACCGGCAGCCCCTTCAGCAGCCCCACCCGTTCACGCAACGCCGCCTCGAAATCCAGCTCGCCATTCATAGCCCGTCGTGTGATCTCGGCCACCCGCGCGCCCACCCCGGCTTCATCGGCCAGTTCGTCGATGCATTCCTGTTCGATCATCGTGGAATCCATATCCGCCAGCAGCAACCTCTTGCGCCGCCCCTCTGCCGGTTGCACCACCAGATCGACCTGCATCGCCTGCAAGCCCTCCCAAACCTCCCACCGGTTCAAGGGCATGGATTCAAGGGGAAATTCTGCCGCCACCCCCGGTTCCAGCCAGATCGCACCCCCCCCGCCCCATGCGTTGCGCACGGCCTCTACTGTGGCGCGGTCAAGGATCGGCGTGGCGGGTGCAGTCAGCAGCGTGGCAAAGTACATGAAGTTTCCGATAGTGGACAAACCCGTCGCTTTCGCACGACGTTCCGCCGCTTTAGGGCAATTTTTGCGCTTGTGCCACCCCGTCTGCCCCGCTATCCCCAGCCTCGGGACACCCCTCCCCAACGAGGGGCTTTTAGCTGGAAGGCTACCATGACAGACCTCGCTCCACCGGCCAAGCGCCCGGCCAATCCGCGCTTTTCCTCTGGCCCTTGCGCCAAGGTCCCCGGCTTCACCCTTGATCATCTTGCCGATGCCCCGCTGGGCCGTTCGCACCGCGCTGCGGTAGGCAAGGCCAAGCTGAAGGAAGCCATTGATCTTACCCGCGAAATTCTTGGCGTTCCCGCCGATTATCGCATCGGTATTGTCCCCGGATCGGATACCGGCGCGGTCGAGATGGCGATGTGGACGATGCTCGGCGCCCGCCCGGTAGAGATGCTGGCTTGGGAATCCTTTGGCGAAGGCTGGGTCACAGATGCGGTAAAACAGCTCAAGCTGGACGCCACCGTGAAAACTGCCGCCTATGGTCAGATCGTCGATCTTGCGACCGTGGATTTCGACAAGGACGTCGTCTTTACTTGGAACGGCACCACCTCAGGCGTCCGTGTCGCCAATGGCGATGCCATTCCCGCCACCCGTCAGGGCCTGACGATCTGTGACGCCACCTCCGCCGCCTTCGCGATGGACCTGCCCTGGGACAAACTCGACGTCACCACCTTCTCCTGGCAGAAGGTGCTGGGTGGCGAAGGCGCGCATGGGATGCTGATCCTGTCGCCGCGTGCCGTGGAACGGCTGGAAACCTATACCCCCGCCTGGCCGCTGCCCAAGATTTTCCGCCTGACATCAAAGGGTAAGCTGATCGAAGGCGTCTTCGTCGGCGAAACCATCAACACGCCATCGATGCTGGCGGTCGAGGATTACCTTGTCGCGCTGAAATGGGCGAAATCGGTGGGTGGCCTGACCGGGCTGATCGACCGCGCCACCGCCAACGCTGCCGTGGTGTGGGATTTCTGCGCCGCCAATCCGTGGTTGCAGAACCTGGCCGAAAACACGGCAAACGCCTCTACGACAAGCGTCTGTCTGAAATTCGTCGATCCCCGCATCACCGATGGCGAGGCCTTCGCCAAGGCGGTGGCCAAGCGGTTGGAAAAGGCAGGCGTGGCCTATGACGTGGGGGCCTATCGCGATGCCCCCCCCGGCCTGCGCATCTGGTGCGGTTCAACGGTGGAAACCGCCGATGTCGCGGCCCTGATGCCGTGGATCGCTCACGCCTTCCACGCCGAAATCGCCGCGCTGGTACAAGCGGCCTGAGTGGGATGGCGGGGTGAACCCGCCCGACCCGATCCCCCAACACCCTATTGAAATGGAGCCCCAAATGGCCCCCCGCGTTCTCGTTTCCGACGAACTCTCTGAAACCGCCGTCCAGATCTTCCGCGACCGTGGGGTCGAGGTGGACTACATGCCCAAACTCGGCAAGGATAAGGAAAAGCTGGCTGAAATCATCGGCCAATATGATGGCCTTGCCATCCGGTCTGCCACCAAGGTCACCGAAAAGTTGCTGGAACTGGCGACCAACCTAAAGGTCGTCGGTCGCGCCGGGATCGGTGTCGATAACGTGGATATTCCGGCGGCGTCCAAGAAGGGCGTCATCGTGATGAACACGCCCTTCGGCAACTCCATCACTACCGCCGAACATGCCATTGCCATGATGTTTTCCGTCGCCCGGCAGATCCCCGAGGCGAACGCCTCTACCCATGCGGGCAAATGGGAAAAGTCGAAATTCATGGGGGTGGAGTTGTTCAACAAGACCCTCGGCGTCATCGGTGCGGGCAATATCGGCGGCATCGTCTGCGACCGCGCGGTCGGCCTGAAGATGAAAGTGATCGCCTATGATCCCTTCCTGTCGGAAGAGCGCGCCAAACAGCTTGGCGTGACCAAGGTGGAACTTGATGATCTGCTGGCGCGGGCCGATTTCATCACCCTCCACGTCCCGCTGACCGACAAGACCCGCAACATCCTGTCGCGCGAGAATCTGGCGAAAACCAAGAAGGGCGTCCGCATCATCAACTGCGCCCGTGGCGGGCTGATCGATGAGGCCGCGCTGAAGGATGCGTTGGATGCCGGCCATGTCGCCGCCGCCGCGCTTGATGTGTTCGAAGTGGAACCTGCCACCGAAAACCCGCTGTTCAACCACCCCAACGTCGTCTGCACCCCGCATCTTGGTGCTGCCACGACCGAAGCGCAGGAAAATGTGGCCCTGCAAGTGGCAGAACAGATGTCGGACTACCTGCTGACAGGTGCCGTACAGAACGCGCTGAACATGCCCAACGTCACGGCGGAAGAGGCCGCTGTCATGGGGCCGTGGGTGAAGCTTGCCCTGCATCTGGGCGCCTTCATCGGCCAGATGACGGACGAACCGATCAAGGCCATCAACATCCTCTACGATGGCACCGTGGCCGAGATGAACCTTGCTGCGCTGAACCAGTCGGTCATCGCGGGCGTGCTGAAAACGCAGAATCCTGATGTGAACCTTGTTTCCGCCCCCATCGTGGCCAAGGAACGTGGCATCCTGATTTCCACCACCCGGCAGGAAAAGACCGGCGTCTTCGATGCTTACGTCAAGGTGACGATGGTCACGGACAAGCGGGAACGGTCGGTCGCGGGCACCTGCTTCAGCGACGGCAAGCCCCGCTTCATCCAGATCAAGGGCATCAACATCGACGCCGAGATTGGGCGTCACATGCTCTATACCACCAACGAAGACGTGCCGGGCATCATCGGCCTTCTGGGCATGACCATGGGCAAGAACAACGTCAACATCGCGAACTTCACTCTTGGCCGGTCTGGCGTGGGGCAGGATGCCATCGCCATCCTCTACCTTGATCAGGCCATTGATCCCAAGGTGGTGGAGACGCTGGAATCCACCGGCATGTTCCAGCAGGTCAAGCCGCTGGAATTCGACGTGGCCTGATGAAACGCCGGGGAAGAGGCAACACCCCTTGCCCCTTCCCCGTTGTGCAAATATCCCACGGGTGTGCCGATGGTTCGCCACCGGCTCAAGAACCAGAGGCGCTGGGGCGTGAAACCCCTGCGCTTTCCGCCCGCGAACCCGGACAGGCATGATGCGAAGCTACGCCATCGGCGATATTCACGGCCATCTTGATCTGCTCTTGCGGGCGCATGACCTTATCGCCGAAGACCGCCGCCAGACTGGCGATATGGACGCCCCAGTCATCCACTTGGGCGATTATGTGGACCGAGGCCCGGATTGCCGTGGGGTGGTCGATCACCTGATGCGCGGCAGCGAGGCAGGGCAGAACTGGGTCACGCTCAAGGGCAACCATGACCGGATGTTCACCCGTTTTCTGAACGATCCGAACGAACCGGAAGAGGGCTTGCGCCCTGATCTGGCCTGGCTGCACCCCCGCCTTGGCGGGGCGGCGACGCTGGCCTCATATGGCGTGAAGAACGCGATGGACCGCCCCCTCGCTCCTGTACACGCCGAAGCGGTAGAGGCTGTTCCCCAATCGCATCGGGATTTCCTGACGTCTCGGCCGACATGGCTGCAACGCGGGGACGTGGTCTATGTTCATGCGGGTATCCGTCCCGGTATCCCTATGCCGCAGCAAAAGGAAACCGATCTGGTCTGGATCCGGGCCAGCTTTCTGGAAGACCGCCGCGATCATGGCTTTCTGATCGTGCACGGTCATACCGCGCTGGACGTTCCCACCCATTACGGCAACCGCGTGAATATCGACAGTTCCGCTGCCTATGGTGGCCCGTTGACCACGGTGGTGATCGAAGGCCGCGATGTCTGGGTTCTAACGGATCAGGGCCGCCGCCCACTTCAGCCCTGATTGCGTCGCAGCAGAGCCCGCGCTGACAGGATGAATGTCCCGCCAAAAAAGGCCCCGGCGATCCCCACCACCTCTACCAGCCCAGGCCCCCGCGGAACGCCCTGAACTGCGAACAAAACGCCAATGCAGCCCAGCCCAAAGATCGAAAAGATCAGTCGGAACAGATGCTCTCCGCGTGTGGGTCCATACTTGCTCATGCCAAATGACATAGGTCCGGATCATTGCAGGAATAGGGTGACAGCCCCGCAGATTTGCGGTTTTCTCCGCCATCAAGCCAGTTCAGGATTGCAGAATGCCCCAAAGTGACCGTTTTTCCTACGCCGTGACCATGGCCATCATCGCCTTGACGGCGCTTTGGTTGCTCTATGTCGGGCGGGTGCCGATTTGCGAATGCGGATATGTGAAGCTTTGGCACGGCGAGACGATGAGTTCGGAGAACTCCCAGCACCTCAGCGACTGGTACACGCCTTCCCACATTATCCATGGCCTGCTGTTCTATGGTCTTTTGTGGTTGGTCGCACGCCGCCTGTCCTTTGGCTGGCGGCTGACCATCGCCACGGTCATCGAGGCGGCCTGGGAAATCGTCGAAAACTCCGAGGCGGTGATCGAACGCTATCGTTCGGTGACCATCTCGCTGGATTACTATGGCGACAGCGTGATCAACGCGGTGGCGGATATCCTCGCCATGGTGGTGGGCTTCTTTCTCGCCCGCGTCTTGCCGATCTGGGCCTCGGTCGCGCTGATCGTGGTGTTCGAGGCGGCGACGATGTGGATCATCCGCGATGGCCTGCTTCTTAACATCCTGATGCTTGTTTCGCCGCTGGATGCGGTCAAGGCATGGCAGGCGGGCGGGTGATCAGCCCTGCGCCACCTCTGCGCTGATCCGGCGCAACAGGATCAGCGCAATCGCCGCCGTCACCACGGTGACCACGGCGATCACTTGAAAGAACCCCCGTTCGCCCAGACCCGCCAGCAACTGGCCAAGCAGCACAGGGGATGAAATCCCCCCCACCAGCCCGGCGGCTATGATCGTCGGCGTCACGCGCGGGTCATCCCCCATAAGGCGCGATGCGGTGACGAAGAAGCCCGGAAAGAACAGCCCGGCAAAAGCCCCCATCGCAATGAAGAACGGCACCGCAGGCAGGATCGTGGCAGCAACGGCGCAAAGCGCGGCCCCGGCCATGGCCCCGGTGTAAATCGCAAAGGGTGGCAGGACATGCGCCGTAAACACCAGTGCGGTCCGTGCGATCAGGAAGGCCACAAAGAACCCTGACAGCGCCCGTGCTGCTGTCTCCTCGCTTGCGCCCGTGGCAATCAATGCGGTCGGCCCCAGCCCGATCAGGCAAGCCTCCACCCCGATGCAGACCACACCAAAGCACAACAGCCCCAGTCGCACACGATAGGGCTTCGATGCCGCTGCGGTCGCGCCTTCTTCGGCCCGCCCCGAAGTTCCCGCTGCCAGCCATATCACCGCACACAGCCCCGCCACGATGGCAAAGCAAAGATGCGGGTTCGAACCCAACGCCACAAAGATCAACGGAGCGGCAATCGCGCCAACGGCGAACATTGCGTTCAGCAGGCTCACCATCGATGGCCCTTTCACGCCAAAAGCGCGCAGCACGCGCGGATTGAACACTACCGTGGAAATCCCGTATCCAGTGCCAAATATCACCGATCCCACCAGCGTCGGCACCCAGCCGAACCCCGCCGCGATCAGCGCCGATCCCACGACCATCGCCCCCAGCGCATGGCGCGGGGTGATGGCGCGGCCGCGAAAGAACATCACCGCGACGCCCACCGCCGACCCGATCCATAAGGCAGAGATCAGCCACCCCGCCTGCGCCACCGTCAGCCCGAATTCCCGCGCAAAGGCGGGCAGGGCTGGGCCATAGAGCGACTGCCCCGCCCCCATCAGCGTAAAGGTCGTAACCCCGGCAAAAAGCAGCGCGGCATGGGTGCGAATAAGGCTGTTCAATTTCGTCTCGCGGAAAAGGGTGCGCGCCGGGTGTCCCCCGCCCATGCGGCACTGTCAACCGCCCGCCGCGCCTGTCACCCGCGAAACTCCGACGCCACGTCAGTGCTGCACAAACCCGCCGCTGCGTGGCACGGTGCGCCGAAAGCAGGAGCCGTGACATGACCGATATCTTCATCCTCTCAGGTGCCCGCACCGCCATTGGCAGCTTTGGCGGTTCCCTTGCCAGCATGGCCCCCATCGACCTTGCCACGATCGCTGCCAAGGCCGCCCTGTCGCGCGCGGGGTTGGAGGGGGCGGTGATCGGCACCACCGTCTTTGGCCATGTCATCAATACAGAACCCCGCGACATGTATCTGTCGCGTGTGGCCGCCATGCAGGCAGGCGTGCCGGAAACCGTGCCGGCGATGAACGTCAACCGCTTGTGCGGATCTGGCGTGCAGGCCGTGGTATCGGGCGTCCAGGCCCTTCTTGCTGGCGATGCGGACACCGCTCTTGTCGGCGGCGCAGAATGCATGAGCCGGTCGCCACATACCCTGCCTGTCGCCCGCTTTGGCCAGAAGATGGGCGATACCCGTGCCATCGACATGATGACCGGCGCTCTGACCTGCCCCTTCGGGACGGGCCATATGGGCGTGACAGCGGAAAATGTGGCTGCTGCACATGGCATCAGCCGTGCAGAGCAGGATGAATTCGCACTGGAAAGCCAGCACCGTGCTGCGCGGGCACTGGCCGAGGGGTGGTTCAGGGATGAAATCACCCCGGTCGAAGTTGCCTCACGCAAGGGGCCAGTGATGTTTGACTGCGATGAACACCCTAAGGCCACCACGCCGGAGGCGCTGGCCGCCCTGAAACCCGTATTCCAAAAGGACGGCACCGTGACCGCAGGCAATGCCAGTGGCATCAACGATGGTGCCGCTGCGCTGATCCTGTCGCGTGGCAAGCGTGACGGCGCGCGCGCCCGTATCCTTGGCTATGCCGTCGCGGGGGTTGATCCACGCGTCATGGGCCTTGGCCCGATCCCCGCCACGCAGGCGCTTTGTGCCAAGCTGGGTATGCGGCCGCAGGATTTTGACCTTGTGGAATCGAATGAGGCCTTCGCCGCGCAGGCCATCGCCGTGACCCGCGCGCTGGGCCTTGATCCCGCAAGGGTGAACCCCGCAGGTGGGGCCATTGCGTTGGGTCATCCGGTCGGGGCGACCGGGGCGATCCTTGTCGTCAAGGCGCTGCACGCGCTGGAACGCTTGGGCCTGTCGACCGCGTTGATTACCATGTGCATCGGCGGTGGGCAGGGCATCAGTCTTGCCATCGAACGGGTTTAACCCTCACCGCAACCGAATACGCGCCCGCGCAGACCGCCCCTCGGCATCGATCACCGAAAGGGTCAGGAATCCCAATCCGTCCAGCGGCAACACCACCGCGCGGCTCCGCTCGGCCGTGACCATCGGCCTGCCATCGGCCAGCCAGGTAAATGGTGCGGTTCCGCCCTCGACCCGCACCAGCACACCTTCGGGCAGACGCTCCACCTCGGCCCCGTCGGGTGGAAAAGCGACCGCGGGCGCGTCTGCCGCTACCGCAAAGGCCGCGCTGCGCGACCTGAAGCGTTGGAGGGGCAGGGGCAATTGTGCATTCGCCACCAAAAGCGTCTCAGGCGGGGCAGGGGGCTGCGGGGCCAGCGTCGGTTTCAGCCGCGCGAAGGCCTGAAACAGCACGGGCGCCGCAAGGTCCGCGCCAAACACCCCCGGCACCGGCGTGCCATCCGGCCGCCCCAGCCAGACACCCACAACATGCCTCCCGTCAAAGCCGATGGCCCAGGCATCGCGGTGCCCGTAACTCGTTCCGGTCTTATAGGCCAAACGGTTCTCTGGCGCCCCCGGCGGCGGGGCCAGCCCACCCAGAATATCGGCCACCTGCCATGCCGCCACGCTCGACACGACCCGCGCGCCTTCGTCGCTGTCACCATTCGCCCGCCACCGCAGAGGAAGTGCAACACCTCCCCGCGCCAGCGTCGCGTAGAGCTGCACCATATCCTGTAAACTGATCCCGATCCCCCCCAGCGCGATGGCCAGCCCGGGCTGACCTGCAGGCAGCCGATACCCGATCTTCGCCTGATCCATCGCCACCAGCAGCCGTGCCGGACCCATCGCCTCGGTCAGTTGCACGACCGGGATATTCAGCGACATCTGAAGCGCCTGCCGCACCCGAACCGTACCGCGATACTGCCGGTCAAAGTTCTGCGGCGCATAGGTGCCGAACCGTGTCGGGCGGTCCTCCATCATGGTTTCCGGATGGGCCAGCCCCTCATCAAAGGCCAGCCCATAGACCAGCGGTTTCAGCGTTGATCCCGGCGACCGCAGCGCCTGCGTCATGTCCACGAACCCCTGCCGCGCATCGGCCCGGAACGCCGCCGACCCGACCGAGGCAAGGATTTCCCCCGTCGCGTGATCGGCGACCACCATCGCAACCTGCAACCGCTCGCCCTGATGCTGTACTGTGTCCGCCGCCAGCACCTCCAGCGCGACCTGCACCCCCTTGTCGATGGTCAGCCGATGCACCTGCGCGCCCGGCGCATCAACGCGCGCGCGGTCGGCCAGATGTGGCGCGATGGCAGGAACGGCCCTTCGCGCCACGGGCACCACCTCGCCGCGCGCCGCCTGCGCCTGTTCGGCGTCGATGATTCCCTTCGCCACTGCCCGCGCCAGCACCCGATCCCGCGCGTCCGCCGCGCGATCCGGGTGGCGGTCCGGCCTGCGGCTTTCGGGGCTTTGCGGGATGGCCACCAGCAGCGCCGCCTCGGCCGGGGTAAGCCGCCAGGGTTCCTTGCCGAAATAGGTCAGCGTCGCCGCGCGCAGCCCTTCGATGTTGCCGCCATAGGGGGCCAGTTGCAGATACAGCCCCAGAATCTGAGCCTTGGTCAGCCGCCGTTCCAGCGCCAGAGCCACCCGCATCTGCCGCAGTTTGCCGTCCAGCCGCCCGGTGCCGCTTTCCTCAAGCAAGCGCGCGACCTGCATTGTCAAGGTGGACCCGCCCGACACCACGCCGCCGTTCCACAGCGCCTGTGCCACCGCCCGCGCTAGGGCGCGCGCATCCACCCCACTGTGATCCATGAACCGCCCGTCTTCATAGGCGATCAGCATGGCGATGAACAAAGGGTCCGCCGCATCCGGCGACAAGGCAAGCCGCCAGCGCCCATCCGCCACCGTATAGGCCCGCAGCAACTCGCCGTCTCGGTCTTCGACCAGCACCGATGTTTCCGGCACCAGTGGCGGCAACACCGTTGCCGCCACCCAATTGTCAAATCCGTCGCGTGCCGTGGCGGCAAGGAACAACCCGGCCGCCAGCGCGAAAACGGCCCGTGCGCCGATCACCGCGTCACTCCGTCACGACGACCCGGCCCGTTTCGCCCACCGCGCGGAAATCGGGGCGATACATGTCCTCGACCGACGGCGCAGGATGGTGGAACGAACCCGGCGATACCGCCCGCACGATATAGGCCAGCCGGAAGGGTTGATTGTCCATCCGGTCCACGGCGGCAAGGAAACGGTCTTGCCGATATTCCGCATGGGCCACGACATCCAATACGTTCAATCCCTCCAGCGCGGGCAGGGTGCCGCCGGTCATCAGGTTGGGGTTGTCGATCTCGAACCCGGCGGGCAGGGGATCGTTCACCATCAACCGCGCCTCGCCGCGCGCGAAGGGCGTCACCTCCAGCACCGCGATCATTCGCGTTCCGGTGGGCACCGAGCCGGGGTCAATCGCGCTGCCATCCATCGCCAGATAGCGCCGCGCAATTGCATAGCCGTTGCCCGACGCAGGTTCCGCAACCTCTGGCACTCCAAAGGTGGTGACAGTCAGCGTCGTATCCGACCCGCCATTGGCGACCGCCACCGGGGCCGCCCCAAGCATCCGCATTTGCACAAGCGGCCCAGCGGCAGGCTGGCCGTCGATGGTCACACCCCCTGCATCTGGCGCGTCGATCAGCGCATTGGCCGCCAGCAGCGCCCATGTGCTTTCCTGTGTCGACAATGGCCCCGAAGTTGCGATCCGGTTTGTCAGCGCCTCACGATCCACGGCATTCGACCCGGCCTCCACCGCCAGTGTCAGCACCGCCGCTGCATCGCGGTAGGTGGTGCCATAATCGGCGCGGAACAGTTGTTCCGTCTCGACCGTTGTTGCCTGCAACAGGGTGCCCGCCCGCGCGAACATCGCATCCGCCCGCGCCTGTTCGCCGTAAGCCGCAAGCGCCGCGCCAAGCTGTGCCATGGCTGTGGGCGTAGCAAAGGCATCGCCCTTCACATCGGCATAATAGCGCAGGTCACCAATCGCCGCTGCGCCTTCGCGTGCCAGCACCATCAGGGAATAGGCCAGCGCCTCACCGCCAAGGTCGAAATCGGGCGCGAAGTTCACCTGATTGCGCAGGTTGTCCAGCGCCATCCGCATCGCCCGATCCGGCACATCAAAGCCGCGCGCCTTGGCGCGTGACAGGAAGTCGGTCACAAAGGCATCCAGCCACAGGTCACCCGATCCCGGCCCCCACAGGCCAAATCCCCCTTCGCTGCCCTGATTGGTCAGGATCTCAGCCACCGCTTCCTGCACACGGCCCCGCACATCATCTGACCATGGCAGGTCCATCGCTTGCGCGACCTGATCGAAATACAAAAGCGGCATCGCCTTGGATGTCATCTGTTCCGTGCAGCCATAGGGATAGCGGTCCAGCGCCGCCAATATCCCCGGCGCGTTCAGCCGCGCCAGAGGCCCGATAGCCAGCGTCGCACGCGCGCCGGGCGCATAGCCCGACAGCACGGCATCATCAAAGCTGAAGACCTGCCCGGCTGCCAGATCAAAGCGCGACACCTTTACCACCTCGGGGTCGCCCCGCTGCACGGGCAGGGCGAGCGTCTTGGTCAGTACCTTTCCGTCCGGTGTGGTCAAGTTGACGGCAATCTCCTGCACGCCTTCCGCCCCCGCCGTGACCGGCACGGCGATGATCTGCTTGCCCTTCTCGGCCAGATCAATCGTCGCGGGGACATCACCCAGCGTCACGCCGTTGCCGGAAACTGCCAGCCCCATTGTGCCGAAAGGCCCCGTCGCATGGACAATCTCCAGCAGCACCCGGCTGTCATCCCCTGGCGACATGAAGCGCGGCAGGGATGCCGTCACCACCACCGGATCGCGCACCAGCACATCGGCACTGGCTTGCCCCACCCCGGTTTTCGACCATACCATCGCCATCACCTTCACGCTGCCGTTGAAGGCGGGCAGGGTGAATTCCGTCCGGGCATAGCCATCAGCCCCCACTTCTACCGGCCCGGTGAAATAGGCGACCAGTTCCTCTGTCGGCGGCGGCGCTTGCAGCCGTGCCTGTGCGCCTGCATCACCGCCCGACCTGACGGTTCCTTCGGCCCCGTTCAGCCCGTCAATCAGCCGACCATAAATGTCGCGGATACCCACGCCCAGCTTGCGCTGGCCAAAATAATGCGCCTGCGGATCGGGCGGCGTGAAGGCGGTCAGGTTCAGGATTCCCTGATCGACCGCCGCAATTGTGACATAGGCCTTCTCCCCGGCCACAACGCCGTCCACCTTCACCGCAACGGGCAGCACCCCGCGCGGATCGGCCTCTGCCGCAACTTCAACCATAGCCGAAAGCGCCCGCGCCCCCGGATCGACGCCCGCATGGGCCAACCCCAACGCCCGTGCCGGATTGCGCCCCGCCGCCACATCCATCGGCCGCAGGACGGATGCCGTTACATAGACGCCCGCACCCCAATCATCGGTGACCGGCAGATCGATGACATTCTCGCCCTCCACCACATCCACTGCCTGCATGGCGACGAGACGGTTGGACAGCACCATCACCACCGCCTTGCCCGCAAAGCGCGGCACCAGCCGCAGCTTGGCAGTATCGCCCGCCGCATAGGCCGCTTTGTCCAGCGAAAGCTCCAGCGTATCGGGTGTAGATGCGGCATCCGCTGCCGCAAACCATCCCGCAGCAAAGGGAACCGTTGTCGCCGCCGTGCCATCCGTCTGCGTCACTGCAAGCTCATATTCACCCCATTTCACTGGCACCGCGATTTCGGTCGGCGCATCCAGTGCCACCTCGCCCTCGGCCACCCGTTCCCGCCGTGTGACGGGTTCCCACATCCAGTTGCCAAAGCTCTGATACCATTGATAGGTCGTCTCGACCCGAACCAGTTCCCAGCGCGTGGTCATTGCCGTGGCTTTGCCATCCGGCCCAATACCCGCCAGTGTAAAGCGCGCCTCGCCATTCTCGGCCACCACGCCATCGAACATCGGCTTCACGCCGATCATCGCGGTTGCGGGGGCCAGCGGCACCGTGGTCACCCGCTCTACCGGGCGACCTGATCCTTCGGCCACGCGCAACGCGATCCGCGCCTCCAACGGGCGGCCCGCGTCGCCCACATCGGGCAGCACCACAGCCACCGCCGCCAGCCCAGCCGCATCGGTGCGGGCGGGATCAAGGCTTTTCATCGCGCCATTGAAAGGCTCGTCATGGCGGCCAAAGAGGTAGCCATCCCAGCCAGCAAGGCTGTCAGCCGCGCGCACGGATACCTCGCCCTCAATGGCCAGATCTGCCCCCGGCGCGCCGAACAAGTAGCGCGCAGCGACGTTCATCTCGGCCACTTCGCCCATACGCAGGGCATCTGGCACTGTCACATCAAAATCAATCCGTTCCGGCAGGAAATCCTCGACCAGAAAGGTCGTCGTGGCCAAGGGCGGGGCGTCCACATCGGCCACCACCTCCAGACGCCACACGCCCCGCGGAGCAGATCCCAGGATTTGCTGGCTGAATACATAGCCACCGCCCCAGTCATTGACCGACATCCGCGCATGTTCCACCCCATCGGGGCGCTTCACCACGGCCGTCAGGGGCAGCCCTTCGATGGCCGCCGCCCCGCTGTCGCGTGCGAGGGCCGTGGCATAGACCGTCTCACCGGCGCGGTAGGCACCTCGATCCGTGGTCAGGAACACGTCCACGGGTGGTGCAGCTTCGCGCCCCTCAACCCCGCGATCGGACAGGTCAAACTCCGGGTCGTTCAGCGACAGAAAGGCGATATCGCCTTCGCCCTCGCGCGCGACCACCAGCGCGGGCGCAGCTCCGCCGACACCGCGCGTCAACCCGGCGTCAAAGCGGGCATAGCCCTGCTCATCCGTCGTGGCGCTGCCTAGAACCTCATTCCCGTTCGACAGCAGATCGACCGTCACGCCCGCCTTCGCCGCAGCATTGCCAAGGCCGCGCACAAAGACATGCAGGCCGTCCACCCCGGACAAAGTGGTGATGCCCAGATCGGAAACCGTGAACCACTGCCATCCGGCCGGCACCTCCCACGGCTGTTCCCCCGGAACGGACGCGCGCAGCGCGTAAACGCCCGCCGGTTGCCCCGCCAAGGCCTCTGCCATCGGCAGGCGGGTGGTCACATCGCGGTTGACCTCCATCCCCACCGTCGCGCTGCCTTTCCAGACTTCGGTTCCTGTCTGTGTGCTGAAATCGGCTTCCTGCCATTCCGCCATCGGGGATGACAGATAGCCGTTCTGGAACGCACGGATCAGGTTGCGGTCGGTTACGCGATACAGCGTCAGATCCAGTGCTTCGGTATTCACCGTTTCAACCGGCAGTGCCGCCCCGCCTGCCTTGGGCAGGACATAGGCCCGCCCCGGAAAACGCACGCCGGGACTGCGATCCCGGATATATGAGGTGATGTCGACTGACGCGCCCAGAACCTGCCCATCCGCCGCAGGCAGGCCTTCCCGGAAGGTCACCGTCGCGCGCTGACCATGGGTCAGCCCTTCAACGCAGATATCGCGGAATTGCGCGCTGACTGTCAGGCCGGGATCATCCAGTTGCACGAAACTGGCGTAATCCACGCCTTTGCCTGCCAGATCCTCGGAAAAAGTCGCGCAAAGGCGCGGGCGGGCGCTGTCGGATTCCACCCGGTTTTCGACGATGCGAAAGCCGTACTTTCCAGCAGCATCGGCCAGATAAACCGCCGTATCATCCCGTGATTGCAGGGATTGCGCCAACCGCAGCGCGCGCACCGTATCGCTGCCGCGATCAAGCCGTTCCAGAGCCTGCCCCATATAGACAAGGATTGTGTGGCGCTCTGGCGCGCTTTCGGCGCGCAAATAGGCATTCACAGCAGCAAAATAGGACCGCTCGCGATAACTGCGTTGATCAGGGCCCTCGGACTCGCCCGCCGCCAGCAACAGCCGGGCATATTCCGCCCAATCCCCCGCCGCGTCCGTCAAGTTGATCGCTGCGCCAACAAAGCGCGACGCGGTGTCGAAATCCCCCGACATCTCGGCATCCATAGCTGCCGCCATCAGATCAGGCGCGGTCCAGTCGCCGGTCATGTGATCGCCCGCGAGACCTGCCGCCTGCTGGGTTACCGAAGACAGTTCCCAATCCTGCACAAAGCCGATCTCGCCACGCCGCAGCCTTGCCCGATCAGCCGCACCATCGGCGGCACGCAGCACATAGGCCGAAATCGCCCCGGCATAAGGCGCGCCTTCGCCCGGCCCGGCCTTCAGAAAACAGCTTCCGTTCCGCCCGTTGAAAGTAAACGCCTCGCAGCTTGTATTGGCCAGACAGGCCCGTTCGCAGGCCTCTAGCGTGGTGTCAAAGGCTGATGCGAAATCGCCTCCCGGCAGGTCCATGTCCTGCGACAGAACCAGCCGTTTCGATGGCACAAGGTCCTGTGCCAAGGCGGGGATGCTGGAAAATGACAGAAGGGCGGAAATCAGAAGGGCATGGATACGCATGACGGCACCGTGGTTGGCTGGAACGCGTCCGATGCTGGCATGTCCACCTACCGGCTGGCAATGAGTCGTCCGGTTTCCACCGCCGTTTACCGCTGGTTTACCGACCTCGCAGATGCTGGCCAAAGGACCAGCAGGGAATCGCATAGGCCATGACATCGGCAGAAAGACTGGCTCAGGAACGCCGCGCCCGTATGGCGGCGGAGCGGCATCTGGAATGGAAAAGCCGCGAACTCGCCGCGGCCAATGAAAAGCTGGCCTTGCAGGCGCGCGCGCTTTCAGACCTCGTGGTCGAAGAACGCCAATCTGCCCGTGCTGCCCGGTCTGAGGCTGCACGATTGAAGGGGCAGAACGAACGCTATGTCGGCGATCTGGATCGCGCCCACACCACGGCCGTCATGGCCGAGCGCCGCCTTCGCACCTCGATCGACATCATTCGCGACGGCTTCGCCGTCTTTGATGCGGAGAACCGGCTTCTTTTGGCGAACCGCGCCTGGATGCATCCTTTTGCAGAAGGTGCCATCTCGCCCGGCATGGCCTATCGTGATCTGCTGGCCACCGTCGCGCCGCTGTTGCGGCTGGATCAGGAGGTTGACCTCTGGATCGATGCGATGTGTGACCGCATCGCCGGGGATGACATCCCGCCCGTGGAACTTTCCCTTCAATCGGGCCGCTGGATCCGGCTTGAGGATCGGCGCGCCCGCGACGGTGACCGCGTCTGCCTGGCCATCGACATTACAGCCGAAATGCGCCTGCGCGCGGCGGTTGAGGCGATCCCCGATGGATTCGTGATCTTTGACAGCCAGGATCGCCTGATCATGTGCAATCAGCGCTACCGTGATCTGTATGCGCTGTCACATGAACTGATCCGCCCGGGAATACGGTTCGAAGACCTGCTTCGTTCAAGCCTTGGTAACGGCCTGCATGCCGATGCCCTTGGCCGGGAAGAAGCGTGGATCACGGAACGACTGGCGGAGTATCGCGCCGCGTCGGGCGCGGTGGAGCAGCGCTTTACCGATGGCCGCTGGATCCGTGCGCAGGATCACGTCACCCCCGATGGTGGCCGTGTCGGTTTGCGCAGCGACATCACCCCCGAACGCGGTGCACAGGAAACCCTGCTTGCTGCCCGCGCCGCAGCCGAGGCCGCAAACCGCGCCAAATCCGCCTTCCTTGCCAACATGAGCCATGAAATCCGCACGCCCATGAACGGCGTCGTCGGCATGGCCGAACTGCTGTGCGGCACCGACCTGACCGAAGAACAGCGCCTGTTTGCCGAAACCATCCGTTCTTCAGGCGAGGCGCTGCTGACGATCATCAACGACATTCTGGACTATTCCAAGATCGAGGCCGGTCATCTGGCATTGCGCCCGGAACCCTTTGATCTTGAGCGTTTGATCCACGAAACGGCCATCCTATTGCAGCCGCAGGCCCGCGCGAAGGGGATCGAACTGCTGACGGATTATGACATGTTCCTGCCAACCCGGCTTGTGGGCGATCCGGGCAGGTTGCGGCAGGTGCTGACCAATCTGATGGGCAATGCGGTGAAGTTCACCCAAACGGGTCATGTCCTTGTGCGTGTCGTCGGGATCCAGCCCTTTGATGGCACGGCCCGGCTGCACATCACGGTGGAAGATACCGGCATCGGCATTGCAACCGAACAGCTGGAACGCATCTTTGACGAATTCACCCAGGTCGATGATGCCGCCAACCGCCGGTACGAAGGCACCGGGCTGGGCCTTGCCATCACCCGCCGCCTGATCACCCGGATGGAAGGGGAGATGTGGGTGGAAAGCGAACCGGGCAGCGGGTCCTGTTTCGGTTTTGCGCTGACCCTGCCCGTGGCGGAAGAGGCGCTTCCGGCCCGAGTGCCCACCAGCCTGCGCCGCCTGCTGCTTTGTGCAGGCAATCCGACCAACCGCACGATCATCGAACGCCAACTGTCCCCGTTCGGCATAGACTTGACCGCCTGCCGCAGCGGGGATGAGGCGCTGGATCGTGCCCTGTCCGGTCTGGATGCGGCCATCCTCGTGGATCACGGAGCGGACAGTCTGGACGGCCTTGCCCTGTGTCGGGCCCTTGCGCATAGGGGCGCGGCACAGCCGCGGATCCTGATGGTCACGCCCGACCACCTGCCCGATGCCGAGGCCGCAAGGCAGGCGGGTATCCTGCACGAAATCCTTGTCAAACCTGTACTGCGGGCCGATCTGTACCGCGCCCTGACGCGGCAGACGGGCAGCACGATCCCGCTTGCGGCAACCACATCGCCAGCAAACCGCCGCATGCGCGTGCTGGCCGCCGAAGACAACAAGACCAACCAGCTTGTCCTTGCCAAGATGGTGCGCGACCTGGATCTTGATCTGCGCTTTGCCGACAATGGCCGTCAGGCAGTGGATGTCTGGCAGGACTTCCATCCTGACCTGATCTTCATGGATATCTCTATGCCCGAACTGGACGGCTGCGCCGCATCAAGCGAAATTCGCAGCATTGAAAGCGGGCGCGCCAGGGTGCCGATCATCGCCCTTACTGCGCATGCGATGGAAGATGACAGCGTCCGGTTTCTTGCCGCCGGGATTGACCGCCACCTGACCAAACCGCTGCGCAAATCCGCGCTGGTCGAAGTGCTTTTGCATTACTGCCCGCCTGATGCCGTGCTTGGCCCCGTCGCGGCGCAAAGCACCGCAGCCTGACTGGTGTTTCAGGCGGCGACCTCTGCCACCTGATCGCGCAGGAACACCAGCCGGTCGCCCGAAGACCGGTCCGGCGCAAAGGCATAACCGCCGGTGTCAAATCCGCGCAGATCATCGGCATTGGTCAGGCGATGTTCGGCGATGAACCGCGCCATCGCGCCCCGGGCCTTTTTGGCAAAGAAGGAAATCACCTTCGCCTCTGCCCCGCGCCCTTCCAGGAAGACAGGCGTGATTACCCGAATTTTCAACGCCTTGGCGTCCACCGCGCCAAAGTATTCCTGCGATGCACAGTTCACAAGAATATCCGTTCCCGCCTCGGCCGCTGCGGCGTTCAGCGCCCGCGCGATCCGGTTGCCCCACCAGGCGTAAAGATCGGCGCCTTTAGGGTTTGCCAGCCTGCTGCCCATTTCCAACCGGTAGGGCTGTATCAAATCCAGCGGGCGCAGCAGACCGTAAAGGCCAGACAGGATCCGCAACCGATCCTGTGCCCAGCGCAGCGCATCTGCATCCAGCGTCCGCGCTTCCAGCCCGGCATAGGTATCCCCGTCAAAGCAAAACGCCGCAGGCTTCACCGCCGCGGTATCGGGTTTGGCCGAAAAGGCAGCGAACCGTTCCGCGTTCAGTTTGGCCAGCGGTTCGGAAATCGCCATCAGCTTGCGCAGATCGGCCACGCTTAACCCGCGCGCGATCCGCGCCAGCTTTGCGGCATCGGCGGCAAAGACAGGCTGTGTCGGCTCCAGACCCGCAGGCAGGGCGCGGGGTTCTTCATCCAGCCGTTTCGCGGGGGAAATCACGGTCAACATTGCAGGCTCCTTTACCGAACCATCTAGTTTTGCTCACGCCTCGCGCAAGACATCCAGAAACGCCTGCCCGAACCGTTCAACCTTCTGCTCACCCATGCCTTGAATCCGTTCCAGATCGGATAGGCTGGCAGGTCGCCGTTCGGCGATCAACCGAAGGGTGGAGTGTGTCACGGACAGAAACTTCCCCGTCCCATCTTCGCCCCGCGACAGCGCCAGTTGCGCGTCGGCCAGTCGGTCGAATACTTGCCCGGCAGGCCGCCCGGCAAGCCGCATCCGTTGCGGGTGCAGAATTTCAGCTGCGCCGTTGATCACCTCTAGGAAGGCGGCACCATAGCTTTCCAGCTTTTTCGCCCCCACCCCGGTGATCCCGGCCATCCCATCCAGATCGGCAGGGCGTTTTTCGGCCATCTCGATCAGTGTGCGGTCTGGAAAGATCACATAGGCAGGCACGCCTGCCGCCTCCGCCAGCGCACGGCGCTTGGCCTTCAGGGCCGACAGAAGCGGCGCATCCTCATCGGCCACCAGCGCCCGCACGGCCACCCGTGGCTGGGCCGAGGAGATGGTATCCCGGCGCAGGGTGATGCTTTCCTCTCCCCGCAAGATCGGCCGCGCGGCATCGGTCATCCGCAGCGCGCCATGGCGTTCCGTATCCGGGCGCACCAGATCGCGGCCCATCATTTGCCGGAACACCGCTCCCCATGCGGCCTTGGTCAGATCGCGCCCGACGGCAAAGGTCGGCAACTTGTCATGCCCGCGTTCGCGAACCTTTTCCGTCGCGCTGCCGGTCAGGATGTCGATCAGATGCCCCGCGCCGAACCATTCCCCCGTCCGCAGGATGGCCGACAAGGCCTTTCGCACCGCCTCAGTCGCGTCGAATAGGTCGGCCGGGCGGTCGCAGAGATCGCAATTGCCGCAGGGCGCGGCAGTTTCGCCAAAATAGCCCAGCAGAACCTGACGGCGGCATTTCATCGCCTCGGCCAACCCCAACAGTGCGTTCAGCCGCGCGTGATCGGCGGCCTTGCGGTCGGGTGGGGCAAGGCCTTCATCAATCTGGCTGCGGCGCAGGCGAATGTCGTCCGGGCCATAGAGCGTCATGGTTTCCGCCGCCGCGCCATCGCGGCCTGCGCGACCGATTTCCTGATAATACCCTTCAATCGACTTGGGCAGGTCGGCATGGGCGACCCAGCGGATATCGGGTTTGTCGATCCCCATCCCGAAGGCCACGGTCGCGACCACAATCAGCCCATCCTCGCGCTGAAAGCGCATCTCGACCTGACGGCGGTCTTCCCGGTCCATCCCACCGTGGTAGAAACAGGCGGCATGCCCCTCTTCGCGCAAGGCCTGTGCCAGCGTTTCGGTCTTGGCCCGCGTGGCGCAGTAGACAATCCCCGATTGCCCCTTTCGCGCAGCGGCAAATCGCAGAACTTGCGTACGGGGATTGTCCTTTACCGCAAATGCGAGGTGGATGTTGGGCCTGTCGAAACCGCGCAGAAAGGTTTCCGGCATCATTCCGTCGAAGAGGCGCGTCACAATTTCGGCCCGCGTTTCCTCATCTGCGGTGGCTGTGAATGCAGCCAACGGCACGCCCAGACTGCGCCGCAACTCGCCGATGCGCAGGTAATCAGGGCGGAAGTCATGGCCCCACTGGCTTACGCAATGCGCTTCATCCACGGCGATCAGGGTGGTTTTGATCCGCCGTAGCATCGGCAGGGTGGCGGCAGAGGCTAAGCGTTCCGGCGCCATGTACAAAAGTTTCAGCCGGCCTTCATCCAGCGCGGCGAAAACCTCTTCCGTCTCGGACTCGGTATTTCCGGATGTCAGGGCCCCCGCTTCAACCCCCGCTTCGCGCAAGGACCGGACCTGATCCCGCATCAGCGCGATCAAGGGGGAGATCACGACCGTAACCCCGTCACGGCACAGGGCGGGCAGTTGAAAGCACAGCGACTTGCCGCCACCCGTGGGCATGATCGCCAACGTGTTCCGCCCGGCGAGAACGGCATCCACAATCTCTTCTTGGCCGGGGCGAAAGCCCGGAAAGCCAAAGATCGATTGAAGCAGCGTCTGCGGTTCAGTCATGGGCCCGGAATCATCAAGCGGCGGGCCAAGGATCGCCCGCACGCGGTTTACGCAATATCAAGATCAGACGAAGGCCGAGGCGTTGTTGATCAGGATGATCCGCAGCGCATAAACCCCAATCAGCACAACCAGCGGTGCAAGATCCAGTCCGCCCATCTGCGGCAGAACCGACCGGACACGGGAATAGATCGGCTCCAGGATGCGGTTCAAACCATCCCAAATCTGGGCCACAATCGGCTGGCGCAGGTTGAGCACCTGAAAATTGATCAGCCAGCTCATGATGATATGGGCCAGGATGATCCATTGGGCGATATCCAGGATCAGAAGCAGAATTTGCAGGATCGAGGTCATTCCGGGGCCTCCGCATACTATGGGTTGTGTGCAGAGGTAGCGGCTGGATCGCAAAAGGGCAACGGCCTTCCGCAGCGTTGTGGGTTGACCTTGGCTGTTGCACGGGGCAACCGGGGCCAAGACAGGAGAGTGACCGATGTATCCTTTCTTCCGCATGGCAAAAGAGTTGTGGAAGTTCCGCAACGCGCCGCAGTTGCCGCTGCTGGGCACCCATGTCAGCACGCATCGTTGCTGGCCATGGGATCTTGACCCCTGGGTCGAACTGAACAATGGCCGCACGCTCACGATCTATGACCTTGGGCGCATTCCGCTTGGGATCAGGACCGGATTGAAAGCTGTTCTGCAGGCAAATCGCTGGGGCCTGACGGTGGCGGGAAACACTGTCCGCTATCGTCGCCGCATCCGCGCCTTTGATGTGGTCACGATGCACAGCCGCTGTGTCGGCTGGGATCATCGCTTTCTCTATCTGGAACAGTCGATGTGGAAGGGTGATGACTGCACCAGCCACATGATTTTGCGGTCGGCCATCACATCGCCCGATGGGATCATCGCACCCGAACGCGTGCTTGCCGCGCTGGGCCAGCCCACCGAAAGCCCACCCTTGCCCGCGTTTGTGCAAGCCTGGATCACAGCCGAAGCTACCCGGCCCTGGCCCCCAAATCGCTGATTTATCCCACGGCCATGCAAAGGCTTGGCTTGCGTGACGGGCCATTTCACGATTGACTCTGCGCAAAGACCGCAGGGCAGGGGGCAGGGATGGCAACGGCAGTCAGCGCGAAACGGCGCATCTGGGGTTGGTTCTTTTTCGATTGGGCCAGCCAGCCCTATAACACACTGTTGCTGACCTTCATCTTTGGCCCCTATTTTGCCGAAATCGCCCGTGGTTATTACATGGGCGAGGGCCTAGATGCCGAGGCCGCGGGTGCCGCCGCACAGGCCTATTGGGGTGCCGGGCTTGCCATCGCGTCCGTTGTTGTGGCGATCATCGCTCCGCTCTTGGGTGCGATTGCCGACAGTACGGGTCGCCGGCTGATCTGGGTCTGGTTCTTTTCCGCCTTCTACATCTTTGGCTCTTACGCGCTGTGGTATATCGCGCCGGGCGGCGACAACCTGTTCTGGGCGGTGCTGTTCTTTGGCCTTGGCTTCATCGGGATGGAGTTTGCCACCATCTTCACCAACGCCCTGATGCCCAGTCTGGGTGACCATGACGATCTTGGCGCTGTCAGCGGCAGTGGTTTTGCCTTTGGCTATCTGGGTGGCGTGCTGGCCTTGGCGATCATGCTGGCGCTGTTTGCCGAAAACAGTGCGACAGGAAAAACCTTGATCGGACTTGATCCGCTTTTCGGGCTGGATCCCGAGGCACGCGAAGGCACCCGCGCCGTCGGCCCATTCACGGCGATTTGG
Source organism: Paracoccaceae bacterium (assembly GCA_022843025.1). GTDB lineage: Bacteria > Pseudomonadota > Alphaproteobacteria > Rhodobacterales > Rhodobacteraceae > Paragemmobacter. The sequence continues at coordinate 132,164 of JALHOL010000001.1, forward strand.
TATCTGGTTTTCATGATCCCGTTCTTTCTTTGGGTAAAGGAACCGCATACCGAACGCCGCCCGCTGAACTTGTCGGCCGCTTTCTCCAGCCTGCGTGATCTGCTGGCATCCTTGCGGTATCGGGGCAGCCTTTCGGCTTACCTCGCCTCATCGCTGTTCTATCGCGATGCGCTGAATGCCCTTTACGGCTTTGGCGGGGTCTATGCCTCGGGCGTGCTGGGGTGGGAGATCACGCAGATCGGCGTCTTTGGCGTGGTCGGGGCCGTAACAGCCATGATCGCCTCATGGATCGGGGGAAAGGCGGACCGTCGCTTTGGTCCGAAACCGGTGATCGCGTTCTGCATCGTCGTGCTGATCTGCGTCTGCATCATCATCGTCGGCATGACCCGCGAAAGCCTATGGGGCTTCTCACTGGATCCGGCGGGTGGCACGTCTGACCAGATCTTTTTTGCTTGCGGTGCGCTGATTGGCGCGGCGGGTGGTGCGCTACAGGCGGCGAGCCGCACGCTGATGGTGCGCCACACCACCCCTGACCGCGCGACCGAGGCGTTCGGACTTTATGCCTTGTCGGGCAAGGTGGCCAGCTTCATCTCGCCCGCTCTGATCGCACTGGTAACCGCGGTCAGCGGATCGCAGCGCATCGGCATCTCTCCGCTGATCGTGATGTTCCTGATCGGCCTTGTTCTGCTATTCTTCGTACGCGCAAGGGGCGAACAGATATGATTTTCAGGCTTTTGACAGTGCTTGTTCTTGCCGTTTCGGCTGCGCTGCCCGTGCAGGCGGAAACCAAGGCGAACCAGTTGTTCGGCGCTGTCAGCACTGCATCCGATAGCCGACCCATGCCCTATGGCAGCTATGCCAAGGGCTGTGCGGATGGTCTGGTCCAACTGCCCGAAACTGGGCCGACATGGCAGGCTATGCGCCTGTCGCGCAACCGCAACTGGGGCCATCCGGTGATGATCGACTTTTTGGTCGAACTCAGCCAAGCAGCACGTCAGATCGGTTGGGCTGGCCTTTACATCGGTGACATCAGCCAGCCACGCGGTGGCCCGATGACAAGCGGCCATGCCAGCCACCAGATCGGGCTGGATGCCGATATCTGGATGCTGCCTCCCCGTCGCCTTGACCTAAGCCGCGCCGAGCGGGAAGAGATTTCGTCGATCCCCGTGCGGTCCGCCGATCAGCGTAGCATCACGGAAAACTGGACCCCCCGGCATCAGGCCGTGATGCGGGCCGCTGCGTTGGACCCGCGTGTGGACCGCGTCTTTGTGGCGGCTGCCGTGAAGATCGAGATGTGCCGCACCGCGACGCGGGCAGATCGCAAATGGTTGCAAAAGATACGTCCGATCCAAGGCCATGACACGCATTTCCATGTCCGTCTGAAATGCCCCCGTGGCGCGCGGCATTGCGAAACGCAGACCCCCACGGTCAGCGAACTTTCAAATGGTGGCGATGGCTGTGATGACACGCTGATGTGGTGGGTGTCGGAAGAATATCTGAACCCCAAACCCGACCCAAATGCCGAACCCGCGCCGCGCCAGCGTGGCGCACGCGATTACACTCTTGCCGATTTGCCCAGACAATGCCGAAACGTCCTCACCTCGCCCTGATGGCGGGGGCGTTTCTGGTTCTTGGCCTGCAGGGCAGCGCCAGCCAGACCTTGCCGGCAGGATTGGTCGGCGCGTTCCCTTGGCGGATGGATGACCCGAATTTCGGCGGATTGTCGGCCATCGAACTGGCAGAAGACGGCATGTCTTTCATTGCCCTATCGGATCGGGGGGCCTGGACACGGGGGCAGATCACCCGCGACGACGTGGGGCGCATCACCGCAGTCGACGCCCGCCCAATGCGCTTTTTGCGCGGCCGGTTTGAGGCGCCGCTGGATCCCGGTCGCAATGATTCCGAAGGTATGGCCGTCGCGGCGGATGGCACGGTCTATGTGTCTTTTGAAAACATCGCCCGGGTCCTGCGATATGAAGCTATCGACGGTCCAGCCCAGAATCTGATCACCCCGCGCGAATTTGGCCGAATGCAGCGCAACTCGGCGCTGGAGGCGCTGGCCATCGGCCCGGACGGGACACTCTATACCCTTCCCGAACGGTCTGGCGAACTGGAACGTCCCTTCCCTGTCTGGCGTTATCGTGATGGCGTATGGGATCAACCCTTTGGCCTGCGCCGCGATGGTGGATATCTTGCCGTAGGGGCGGATTTCGGCCCGGATGGGCGGCTTTACCTGCTGGAGCGTGAGTTTCACGGTCTGGCCGGGTTTTCCAGCCGCGTTCGCAGCTTTGCAGTGTCGGAGACGGAACTGTCAGACGAGCGGACCGATCTGGAAACCCAGCCCGGTCAGCATGACAATCTGGAAGGCATTTCTGTCTGGCGCGGCCCGGATGCCGCGATCTGGCTGACGCTGCTCGCCGATGACAATTTCAACTTCTTTCAATCGACCGAAATCGTTGAATATCGGCTGACCGATTGATGCGGTTGCCATAGCAGCCCTGTTGACAGCGGGATGGCCGGGGCGTAGGGGGCGCGCGTCCCCCGATGCGCGGGGGGCCAAGTCTCCGCGACCTTGTCAAAACGGAAAAACAGACATGACCCGCATTTCGCTTTATGGCGTGCTCGCCATGGCCATCGTCGTGGTGGCCTCTAACATCCTTGTCCAGCATCCTATCGGCACCTGGCTTACATGGGGTGCCTTTACCTATCCGCTTGCCTTTCTCGTCTCGGATATCGTGAACCGCCTCGAAGGACCGGCTGCCGCGCGTCGCGTGGTCTATGCAGGCTTTGTTGTCGGCCTTGCCTGCTCTGCTGTTGGCACGCAAATCATGGGTGACTTCGGCCCTCTGGTCACCCTGCGCGTTGCTATCGGATCGGCCATCGCCTTCCTGCTGGCACAGCTTCTGGATATCGTCATCTTTGACCGCCTTCGCCGTCAGGCGTGGTGGAAGGCGCCGTTCATTTCCACCTTCGCTGGCTCCACGCTCGACACGGCGATCTTTTTCACTATCGCATTCTCGGCCTCGCTCAGCTTCATCGAGCCGGGCAATGATGTGTCTTGGGCTGCCGAAGCCGTGCCGCTTCTGGGGGTGGGAAGTCCGGTCCCGTTCTGGGTGTCGCTGGGCGTTGCGGACTGGTGTGTGAAGATTGCCGTTGATCTGATCGCCCTGTTGCCGTTCCGCTTTGCGATCCGCCATATAGGCGCAAGGGTAGCGTGATTTGTTTTGACAAACACAAAATCTGTGTCACGTTTGCCCTACTAGCAACCCATTTGAAAGGAGGTGATCCAGTGTCTAGAGCTACATTGGAGAGAGGTGTCGGGACAGTCAGGGGGCGTGTTTTCTGAAGGCAGCCCTTCAGTCGACAAACCATCTGATTGGGCTTGAAACCTAACTGGCCCATCTCCTTGGATCTCGGAAAGGGTCGCCGCGCAGGCGACCCTTTCTCTTGTGAAACATCAGCCGAAAACCGCGCCCATGCTTCGCATCACCGACAACATCGCTATCGCCGATTGGGAGCTGTCCGAACAGTTCATGCGCGCCTCGGGGCCGGGCGGGCAGAATGTGAACAAGGTATCAACCGCCGTCGAATTGCGGTTTGAAGCCGAGCGATCCCCGCAGCTTTCCGGCCCGGTCAAAACCCGCCTGAAGCGTCTTGCAGGGCGAAAATGGACGACCGAAGGTGCCATCGTTATTCAGGTCGATGAAACCCGGTCACAGGCCCGAAACCGTGAAATCGCCCGTGAAAGGCTGGCCGATCTGATCCGTCAAGCGCTGGTCGCCCCAAAGCGGCGGATCGCCACCAAGCCGACGCTGGGCAGCCAACGCCGCCGCCTTGCCGCGAAATCAGTGCGAGGCGAGGTTAAATCGCTGCGCGGCAAGATTGACGGCGAGAATGACTGATCCTCTGCGTGATGAGGCGATTGAGGCCGCAGCGCTTTGGGATGCCCGTCTGCTGCGCCTGATTCTGGCGCGTGAGAATGCCGTTTTCGAAATCGCACTTCCCGGCGGTGATCGTGCGGCGCTACGCCTTCATCGCAGGGGATATCAGGGTGCAGAGGCCATCGCGTCCGAGCTTTGGTGGTGCGCAGAACTTGCCACCTTGGGCTTGCCGGTTCCCCGACCAATCACGTCTTTGCAGGTGCGCGTTCTGGAAACCCTAACCTCTCGCCGCCACGCCAGCGTCGTGTCTTGGCTTGATGGTGTGGCGATGGGCAAGGCGGGCCAGCCCTTTGCCGACAGCGTTTCGGAACAGATCGACCGGCATTTCCTGCTGGGGCAGCTTCTGCGCCGGGTGCATGAGGCGAGCGAGGGTCTTGTATTGCCAGTCGACTTCACCCGCCCGCGCTGGGATGCCGACGGTCTGGTTGGCGAGCTGCCGTTCTGGGGCCGTTTCTGGGACCACCCCGCCGCACAACCTTACCAATCTGCCGTGCTGATCGCCGCGCGTGACGTCCTGCGCATGGAACTGCCCCGCCATGCCGCAGCAGGCGGCAAAAGCGGGCTGATCCATGCTGATGTGCTACGTGAGAACGTGCTGCTGTCAGAAACGGGCCTGTCCCTGATCGACTTTGACGACAGCGGTTTCGGCTTTCATCTTTATGATCTGGGCACCGTCCTTTCGCAGAACCAGTACGAACCCGCCCGCGATGATCTGCGTGATGCGCTGATGGCGGGATATGGGACCGATGCCGTAGACATGGTCGAGCTTTTCACGATGGCGCGCATCATGGCCTCGGTCGGTTGGACCATGCCGCGACTTGCCCCAGATGACCCGATCCATCGCAGCCATCTGGCCCGCGCAGTGATGTGCGCCCGCCGCGTTCTGGGCTAGGCTACACCGTCACCGCCATCGCCGCCTGCTCGCCAACGCCAAAGATCCGCTTATATCGCGCGATCTCGTCCTGCGGGCCCATCGCCTTGTTGGGGTTGTCCGACAGCTTCACTGTCGGGCGGCCATTTGCCGAAACCGCCTTGCAGACAAGGCTGAACGGCGCAAGCCGGTCACCCGCCAAGCCCCGGAAATCATTCGTCAGCATCGTGCCCCAGCCGAAACTGACCTTAACACGCCCGTGAAACTTGCGGTGCAACTCTTCGATCTTTTCGACATCAAGACCATCGGAAAAGATCACCAGCTTTTGCGTCGGGTCCTCGCCCCGTGCTTTCCACCAGCGGATCGCGGTTTCCGCCCCGGCGGCAGGATCGCCCGAATCGATCCGTATCCCCGTCCAGGCCGCCAACCAATCGGGTGCATTGCGCAAAAAGCCTTCGGTCCCATAGGTATCGGGCAGAATGACGCGCAGATTGCCGTCATGCTCTTCATGCCAGTCGGCCAGCACTTGATACGGTGCTTGGGCCAGTTCCGCGTCACTGTTGGACAGGGCCGAATAGACCATCGGCAATTCATGCGCGTTCGTGCCGATCGCTTCGATATCCCGCTTCATCGCGATGCGGCAATTCGAGGTGCCGATGAATTTTTCGCCCAACCCTTCCTGCATGGCCTGAACGCACCAATCCTGCCACAGAAAAGAATGCCGCCGCCGCGTCCCGAAATCCGCAATCTTCAGCGTATCCAGTGCCTTCAGCCGCTCGATCTTTTCCCAAAGCCGGGTCATGGCGCGCGCATAGAGCACCTGCAGTTCAAACTTGCCCATCCCTTTAAGCACGGCACGCGACCGCAATTCCATCAGAACCGCCAGCGCCGGGATTTCCCACAGCATCACCTCGGGCCACTTGCCTTCAAAGGTCAGCTCATACTGACCATCGCGCTTTTCAAGATGATAGGGCGGCAGAAGCAGCCCTTCGAACCATTCCATGAAATCGGGCCGGAACATCTGGCGCTTGCCATAGAACATGTTCCCGCGCAGCCATGTGCTTTCGCCGCGCGACAGGGACAGCGACCTGACATGATCCAGCTGTTCGCGCAATTCGCCTTCGTCGATCAGTTCCGCAAGGCGCACACTTGAGGACCGGTTGATCAGCGAAAAGGTGACGGTCGTTTCCGGCTTGTTCCGGAAAATCGACTGACACATCAGCAGTTTGTAGAAATCGGTGTCGATCAGAGACCGGACGATCGGATCGATCTTCCAGTTATGGTTGTGCACCCGAGAGGCAATATCGACCACGTCAGTCCTCCAACGCGACGCCGGCTGCGCGCATGTCATTCACCATCCGTGCCAGCGATCCGCCAAGGTCAATGCCCCGGCAAGCCCCCAGCAGAACCGTCGCTGCAAAACCCAGACGGGCGGCATCCAGTGCGGAATAGGCAACGCAAAAGTCGGTAGCAAGGCCAACAAACGTGACGCCCGCCACGCCACGGCTGCGCAGATAGCCTTCTAGGCCGGTGGGTGTTGTGCGGTCATTCTCGAAGAACGCGGAATAGCTGTCGATCGCGGGGCGAAATCCCTTGCGTATGATCAAGTCTGCCGGATCCGTCCGCAGTGCAGGGTGAAAAAGGGCGCCATCGCTGCCCTGAATACAGTGGTCGGGCCACAGTGTCTGTTCCCCATAAGGCATTGTCACGCTGTCGAATGCAGCCTTGCCGGGATGGTTGGAAGCAAAGGAGGAATGCGTAGGCGGATGCCAATCCTGTGTCAGCACTACAACCGGAAACTCGGCCATCAGGGCATTCACGCGCGGAATGATCACGTCCCCCTCGGCCACCGCCAAGGCACCGCCGGGGCAGAAGTCATTCTGGATGTCGATCACGATCAGCGCTTGATCTGCGGCACGCATGGCGGTCCTCGCGGCGGTATATTCAACCCTGCGTAGGAAACCCCCGCCCTTGCGTCAATGGGAGGCGCTTGAATTCGCGGGGAAATGGGGGCATCCCCCGGATATGCTGATCGTCGCCGCCCTGTATCACTTCACCCGATTTGCCAATCCGGCCGCCCTGCGCGCGCCGCTGCTGGACTGCGCCTTGCGCAATGGCGTCAGGGGATCACTTCTGCTGGCGAGTGAAGGCATCAACGGCACCATCGCCGGAACGCGGCTGGGGATTGATACGGTTCTGGCCCATATCCGCACCTTGCCCGGCTGTGCCGATCTGGAATGGAAGGAAAGCCCCGCATCCGAGATGCCTTTTGGCAAGATGAAAGTCCGCCTGAAGCGCGAGATCGTGACAATGGGCCAGCCCAACGTAGACCCGAAATCGCGTGTGGGCCATTACGTCGATGCGGCCGATTGGAATGATCTGATCGCATCGCCCGATGTTGCGGTGATCGACACGCGGAATGACTACGAGGTGGCCATCGGAACCTTTGCCGGTGCCGTCGACCCCGGCACCCGGTCCTTCAGCGAATTTCCGCAGTGGTGGGAAGCCAACCGTGACCGGTTTCACAACAAGCGGATCGCGATGTTCTGCACGGGCGGCATCCGCTGCGAAAAATCCACAAACTGGCTGCTGCAACAGGGCGTGTCAGAGGTGTTTCACCTGAAGGGCGGCATCCTGAAATACCTTGAAACTGTCCCCGAGGATCGCTCGCTCTGGCAGGGGGAGTGTTTTGTTTTCGACAAGCGGGTGTCTGTCGGTCATGGTCTGGTGCCCGGCGATCTTTCGGCTTGCGGGGCCTGCCGTCGCCCCGTCACGCCGGAGGCGCGTCTGGACCCTGCTTATGAGGAGGGCGTCTCCTGCCCCGCCTGCAAGGATGAATACAGCGCTGCAGATCGTGCGCGTTTCCGCGAACGCCAGCATCAGATGAAATTGGCCGAGGCACGGGGAGAGCCGCACCTCGGCGCGTGATCACCGAAGGCGTTTGCCATCGGCATCAAAGAACAGCGCGTCCTTGGCATCAAAAGCAATCCCGACGGTGCTTCCCATCGGCGGTGTGACATCCCCTTTCGCCTCGATCACCAGCTTTTCGCCAGTGGTGGCCGAAACGTGAATGAAGCTGACGCCACCCAGCGCCTCGGTCATTTCCACCCGGTGGGAAGTGCCTTCGGTCACCCGCAGGTGTTGGGGCCGCAGGCCGATCTCGACGCTGGAACCGGTAGATGGGAGCCCGCCAGAAAAAGCCACGGTCGCGCCCAAGGCCGGCGCGTTCGCACCATGTGCGGCGTCCACCTTGGCCGCGACGAAATTCATCGCAGGGCTGCCGATAAACCCGGCCACAAAGCGGTTGTCCGGGTTGTGATACAGTTCCAGCGGCTTGCCGACCTGTTCCACCCGCCCTTTGCGCAGCACAACGATCTTGTCGGCCAGCGTCATCGCCTCGACCTGATCATGGGTCACATAGATCATCGTCGCGCCGATCTCGCGGTGCAGGCGGGCGATTTCCACCCGCATCTCCACCCGCAATTCAGCATCTAGGTTGGACAGCGGTTCATCGAAAAGAAATACCTCTGGCCCGCGCACGATGGCGCGTCCGATTGCCACGCGCTGGCGTTGCCCACCAGACAGCGCCTTGGGCTTGCGCGACAAAAGCTCTTCCAGCTTCAGAATCCGCGCCGCTTCGGCGACTTTTTTATCCGTTTCGGCCTTGGGGTGGCCGGTCATCTTCAGGCCAAAGCCCATGTTTTCGGCCACTGTCATATGCGGGTAAAGTGCGTAGGTCTGAAATACCATCGCCACGCCGCGTTCGGATGGGTCCACCTGCGTTACATCCCGGTTCCCGATCCGGATGGCGCCGTCCGACGTTTCCTCCAGCCCGGCTACCATGCGCAACAAGGTAGACTTGCCACAGCCCGACGGGCCGACAAAGACGCAGAACTCGCCGTCTTCGATTGTCAGATCGACCCCGTGGATGACCTGTGCCTCGCCGAATCGTTTGACGACCTTGTGTAGAACCACTCCCGACATCCGCGTCCCCCCTTGAATTCCGTTAAGTCTGTTCTGGAAAGCGCCAGCTTTCCGCTTCGGCAGCGATGCGTGCTGCCGTTTCCTTGATCTGGTCTGACCCGGCTTCCAGTTCCGCAATCGACGTGCGTGCCGTGGTCGATGTGACGGACAACGCGCCGATCACGCGCCCTGTGCGCGTCAGAATCGGCACTGCGCAGCAGATGATTCCCGGTTCATGCTCTTCGCGGTCGAAGGCGTGGCCGCGCAGGCGAATCGCCTCCAATTCGGCCTTCAGCTTGCTTTCTGTATCCAATGTCTGCGTCGTGAACCGGTGAAAACTTTGGCGCTGGATCGCGCGTTCCAAAGCTTCGGCTGACAGGTAAGCCAGCATCGCCTTGCCAACCCCGGTGCAGTAGGCGGGCCCCACCTTTCCGGCCTGTGCGAACATCTCAACCGGCTTGGCCGCATTGCGTTTGTCGACATACAGAACCTGGCCATTGTCCATCTGCGCCAGATGGATGGTTTCGCCGGTTTCTTCTGCAAGTTCATCAAGATAGGGCCGCGCAATCGGGGCCAGGGACGAGGTTGCCCAAGCCGCATGTGCAAGCCGAACCAGTCTTACGCCAAGCGCGTAGGTCTGGCGGTCGGCGTCATAGGCCAGCATCCCCTGATGGGTCAATGTCTGGATCAAACGGTACAGGGTTGCCTTTGGATAGGCCGACACTGTGAGCAGTTCCGAAAACCGCACAGGGTGTCCGGCGGCTGCGACCATGTCGAGCACATCCAGCGCCTTGCCTACCGTTCCGTCACCCTGTTCTGCCGACATCGCGTTCCCATGCGTTCCTGTTGACAGCTTAAACGATAGGCAGCATAGTTTTCAATATTCAAGACTAAGTTTCACATAATGGAACCAACCGGGAGGAAACCATGGTCCATAGAAAAGCGGGCGCGGCAGCGCTGGTGGCGGCATTGCTGATGTCGACATCGGCCATTGCGCAGGACAAACGCGTCGTCACCTGGAATGCGGACTACGATCCGATTCCGCTTGCGGCCACCGAAGCGCTGATTGCTGATTTCGAGGCCGCAAACCCCGAGATCGACGTACAGCTGACGAATTTCGATCACGAAGGGTACAAGAACGCGATCCGCAACTTCCTGACCGCCGATCCGCCGGATCTGGCCAACTGGTATGCCGCAAACCGGATGCGCCCCTTCGTAGAGGCCGGTCTGTTTGCCGATATCTCTGATGTCTGGGCTGCAAATGGGCTGAACGAAGCGCTGGCGTCTTCGGTGCCTTCGTCCACGATTGACGGCAAGCAGTATGCAATCCCTTACACCTACTATCAGTGGGGCATCTACTATAACCGCGACGCTTACGCTGCTGCAGGCGTCGAGCCGCCGGCCGCTGACGCAACCGTCGATTGGGCGACCTTCATCGCCAACTGCGAAAAGTTCAAAGCCGCAGGCATTGACTGCGTGACCACCGGTTCGGTCGCAAAGTGGCCGGTCGCGGGCATCTTCGATTACCTGTCCCTGCGCACCAACGGCTATCAGTTCCACGCTGACCTCGCCGCTGGCAAAATCTCGTGGACTTCACCCGAAGCGCGCGCCGTGTTTGCCGAATTTGCCAAGTTGCAGCCCTATGTCACCGAAAATCATGCTGCGATCGACTGGCAGGATGCGGCGGCAATCTTCACGCAGGGCAAGGCTGCGCACTACGTCATGGGCAACTTCGCCGTTGGCGTCTTCAAAGAAGGCGGGATGACGAACGACAATCTCGGCTTCATGGTTTTCCCGGAAATCACCCCCGGTATTGCACGGGCCGAAGAAGCACCGACGGACACCATCCACCTGACTTCGGGCGCCAAGAACCCGGAAGATGCAAAGCTGTTCCTTGCCTACATGGCCTCGGCAGAAGCGCAGTCCAAGTGGAACGCAGCGGTTGGCCAACTGCCGACCAACGCGAACGCAACCGTCGATGCGGCTGATCCCTTCCTGACCGAAGGCTTTGCCTCGCTTTCCACGGCAACGGGTGGCATTGCCCAGTTCTGGGATCGTGACGCAGATGCCGAATATGCCAGCCTTGGCATGGACGGCTTCCAGCAGTTCCTTGTTCAGCCCGAAGAGCTTGAGGCGATCCTTGAGCGGCTGGAACAGGCACGTCTGCGCCTCTTCCCGCAGTGATCTGATACCGCGGGCGTCCCCATCCTATGGGGGCGCCCGTTTTCCGTTTTGCAGGGGGGTGACTTATGGCGAACGCATCAGGCACGCTGACGGCGGCCACGGCTATGCACAGCAGACGACGCTGGAACCAGCGCACCCTCGCACCCTGGCTGTTCCTGTTGCCGGGCACCTTGATGTTCGCCGTCTATGTGCTGTGGCCGATCTTCCAAAGCATTTCCCTGTCGTTCTATGACTGGAACGGCTTGTACAACCGCGACGGCGAATTCACCGGCACCTATATCGGTCTCCAGAATTACCGCGAGCTTGGCAATGACCCGGCCTTTGAAACGTCACTCTGGAACAACCTCAAATGGTTGGTCCTGTACATGCTCGCCCTGCCCATCGGGCTGTTTCTGGCGATCTTCCTGAATCAGACGGTGCGGGGGATCCGGCTGTACAAGTCGCTGTTCTTCTTCCCCTTCGTCATCAGCCAGGTTGTCGTTGGTCTAATCTTTGCCTGGTTCTACGCGCCAAATTTTGGCCTGTTTTACCTTTTGACGGAGTGGATCACGGGCGATGGCACGGCTATTCTTGCCGACCCCGATCTTGTGACCTACGGCATCATCGCAGCAGGGCTGTGGCCGCAGATTGCCTATGTGATGATCCTGTATCTGACCGGCCTGAACAACGTAGCCCCCGACCAGATCGAAGCGGCGCGTCTGGACGGGGCAAAGGGTTGGAAGATGCTGTGGTACGTCGTGCTGCCGCAACTGCGCCCGGCCACCTTCATCGCCGTGATCGTCACCGTCATCGGCGCGCTGCGGTCGTTCGACCTTGTGTCGATCATGACAAGCGGTGGGCCCTTCGGATCAAGCCGCGTGCTGTCGTTCTACATGTACGAAATGGCGCTGGGCGAGATCGGGTTGCGTATGGGCTATGGTGCGGCCATCGCGGTTGTCCTGTTTGCCATCATGATGATCTTCATTTCGGGCTTCATCTGGAAGATGTGGCGCGACGAGAAGGAGCGCTGATCCATGTTCCCGCGTCCCATTCAGAAAACCAGCCAGCCGGTGCAATGGCTGTATTCCATCGCTTTGCCCATCGCGCTGTTGATCTGGCTGTTCCCGCTTCTTGGCGTGGCCCTCACCTCGCTGCGGCCTGCATCCGATCTGGCGCAGGGAAACTACTTCGGCATGCCCTCGGGGATTGCGTGGGAGAATTACGTCTACATCTTCACCGAAACCCCCATCGGGCAGTACATGGTGAACTCGCTTTGGGTGACGATCCCCACCGTGATCGGTGCGGTCAGCTTGTCGCTGATGACAGGCTTTGCGCTGGCGGTTTACGGGTTCCGGGCGAACATTCTAGTGTTCTTCATGTTCGTGGCAGGCAACTTTGTGCCGTTCCAGATTCTGATGGTGCCGGTGCGCGATATGACGCTGCAACTTGGCATGTATGACACCTGGTATGGGTTGGCGCTGTTTCATATCGCGTTCCAGACCGGGTTCTGCACCCTTTTCATGCGCAACTTCATCAAGGCCCTGCCTTACGAGCTGATCGAAGCCGCGCGAGTGGAAGGCGTCTCCGAATGGCGGATTTTCTGGTTCATCGTGCTGCCGCTGATGCGGCCTGCCATCGCAGCGCTGTCGGTGCTGGTATTCACCTTCATCTGGAACGATTTCTTCTGGGCCACGGTGCTGACCCAAGGCGTAGACAGCCAGCCGATCACGGCAGGGTTGTCCTCGCTGAACGGCCAATGGATTGCGCAATGGCACCTTGTGTCCGCCGGGTCGATCCTTGCAGCGTTGCCGCCGGTCGTGATGTTCTTTCTGATGCAGAAGCATTTCATCGCGGGGCTGACGCTGGGGGCGGTGAAGTGACCGAATTTCGTCTGGACGCAGGAACAGGGGCCACAGCGCAGACCATCGCGCTTACAACCTCGGGCGGGATTCCCGAAGTGATCTGGTGGGGCGCGGCCCTGCCCGCCGGCGAGGATCTTGTGCACCTCGCCGCCGCATCACGCAATGATCTGACCGGTGGGATGCTGGATGCTTTGCCCGCGCTTTCGCTGTCGCCCGAAGCGGGCCGCGCCTTTCAGGGCCAACCGGGGCTGGTGCTGGCGGCGGCGGATGGCATGCCGATGCAGCCTGCCTTTGTCTTTGACCGGGCCGAGCAAAGCGCGGGATTTCTGCGCCTGACCAGCGTATCAGCCGGGTTGCGGCTGATCCATGAACTGACAGCCCATGCCACGGGTGTGATCGAACTGCGCAGCATTCTGGAGGCGGACACTCCCGTACGCCTGCACTGGCTGGCCGCGCCGGTTCTGCCCGCTCCGCAGGATGGCGAGATGATCGACATCCACGGCAAATGGACGCGCGAGTTTCACCTGAACCATGTCGCATGGACCCCCGGCATCCGCCTGCGTGAGGCGCGGACCGGCCGATCGGGGCATGAGCATCCGCCCTATGTGATCTTCGCTGGGCGTGGCGCGACCAACACCCAAGGCGAGGTGCGGGCCCTGCATTACGGCTGGTCCGGCGGGCACCGCATGGTTGCCGAGGAACTGCCCGATGGCCGCCGTCAGGTCCAGTTCGGCCATCCTTGGGGGTCGGAAACCCAGCCCGGAACACGGTTTGAAACCGCGCCGCTGCTGGCGCTTTGGTCGGGTCACGGGTTGAACGGGATTGCCGCGACCTTCCAGCACGATCTGCGCGACAGGGTGATCACCTGGCCCGATGCGGCCCGCCCGCGCCCGGTGCATTACAACTGCTGGGAAGCCATCTATTTCAACCACAACCTTGCCGATCTGTCCGCCATCGCTGACCGTGCCGCTGCTATGGGGGCTGAGCGGTTCGTGCTGGATGACGGCTGGTTCGGGCGCCGGGATGATGACACGACCAGCCTGGGTGATTGGACCGTGGACCGGCGCAAATGGCCTGAAGGTCTGCATCCGCTGATCGCACATGTCCATAAGCTGGGCATGACCTTTGGCCTATGGTTCGAACCTGAAATGGTCAACCCTGACAGCGATCTGATGCGCGCCCATCCGGATTGGATGTTGGGCCCCGCTGATCAGGTGGCGGGCCGCAACCAGATGGTGCTGGACCTGTCCCTGGCTGACGCGCGGGAGTATCTGTTCCACGCTGTGTCTGAAGTGCTGGCCGAGTATCCGATTGATTACATCAAATGGGATCACAACCGTCTGCTGCCGGTAGTGGATGCCGCGCAGACGCGGGGGATTTACGAACTGCTGGGGGCGTTGCGAAAGGCGCATCCGATGGTGGAAATCGAAAGCTGCGCCAGCGGTGGCGGGCGAATCGATGCAGGCATTCTGGCGCATACCCAACGGGTCTGGCTTTCCGACAGCATTGATGGGATCGAACGGTTGCGGATGCAGCATGACGCCGCGCTTTTCCTGCCAGCGGCGGTGACCGGAAGCCATGTTGGCGCGCGGCGCAGCCATACGGCGGGGCGCGTTCTGCCTATGTCCTTCCGGGCCTGGGTCGCGGCGCAGCGGCATTTCGGGTTCGAGATGGATTTGCGGACGCTGACAGATGATGAGGCTGCCGTTCTGAAGGCCGTGACCGAATGGTGGAAGGCCAATCGTGCGTGGATGATGGCAGGCACGATCTGCCGCGTGGACAGCGACGATCCCGCTGTGGTCGCCGAGGTGCAGGTTGCCGCCGATGGCGGGCGCTTTGTGCTCTTTGCCGGGCAGGGTGAGACGAGCGTGCAGATGCTTCCCCGCCCCCTGAGGCTGGCGGGATTGGATCTCGATGCGACCTACAGGCTGCGGCTTGTGAACCCTGAAGACGCGCCGCCTCAGTCACGCGGTCCCAATGCGCTGAAATCGGGGGGCTTGACGCTGTCAGGGCGTGTGCTCATGCAGCGCGGGCTGCTTTTGCCGGTGGCTTGGCCCGCAACGATGTGGGTCGTGGAAGGTGAACGTGTCTGACAGGCGACCCTGCGAGAAGGCGGAACAATGACGGTGGAATGGATCGCGGTCGATTGGGGGACAACCAACCTGAGGGTTTGGGCCATGGGGCACCGCGGTGTTCTGGCAGAGGCCGTGTCGGATGATGGCATGGGGCGGCTGGATCGTGACGGGTTTGAACCTGCGCTTTTGCGGTTGATTGCACCTTGGCTGGTCGACGGAACGCGGACAGAAGTGATCGCCTGCGGGATGGTGGGCAGCCGTCAAGGCTGGTTCGAGGCGCCCTATCGCACTGTCCCTTGCACACCACTGGATCCTGCGGCGACAGTTGCCGCGCCGACGAGGGACGCACGCATATCGGTTCGGCTGGTGCCGGGCCTAAAGCAGGCCGCGCCCGCCGATGTGATGCGGGGCGAAGAGACGCAGATCGCCGGGGTTCTTGCCCTTAGCCCCGGTTATGACGGGATCATCTGCCTGCCCGGCACGCATTCCAAATGGTCGCATATCAGCGCGGGCGAAGTGGTCAGCTTCCAGACCTTCCTGACCGGCGAGATGTTTGCGCTGCTGTCGCAAGCCTCGGTCTTGCGGCATGGCATGGTGGGCGAGGGTTGGGACGACGCCGCCTTTGACGAAGGCCTGTCGGATGCGTTGTCGCGTCCCGAACGGATCGGGGCAAAGCTGTTCGGCATTCGCGCGGAAGGCCTGATCGCGGGGCTCTCTGCGGCGGCAGCGCGGGCGCGGCTGTCCGGGTTGCTGATCGGGATGGAACTGGCTGCGGCGCGGCCCTATTGGCTGGGTCAGGCGGTCACGCTAGTGGGGTCCGAAGGGCTGGCGAAGTCCTATGCACGGGCATTGCGGACCCAGGGCGTGGAACCGCGCATGGTTTCGGGAACAGAGGCCGTGTTGGCAGGTTTGCAAGCGGCACGGACAAGGGTAACGGCATGACGCATCGCAACATCATCGCCATCCTGCGGGGGATCACGCCCGATGAAGCGGTTCCCGTGGCCGAGGCTTTGGTCAGGGCCGGGATCACCCGGATCGAAGTGCCGCTGAACAGCCCGCATCCGATGACGTCCATTGCTGCGATGGCCAAGGCCTTGGGTGAACACGCGCAAATCGGGGCGGGAACTGTACTGACTGTGGCCGAAGTTGCCGAAGTGGCCGAGGCTGGCGGGCGACTGATCGTGTCGCCGAACTGCGATGCGGAAGTCATCCGCGCGACCAAGGCGCGTGGGCTTGCCAGTTGGCCAGGTGTAATGACGCCAACAGAATGCTTTGCAGCGCTGAAGGCCGGTGCGGACGGGTTGAAAATCTTTCCCGCCAGCCTGATCGGGCCGGATGGGGTAAAGGCCATGCGTGCCGTCCTGCCGAAAGACTGTCAGGTTTATGCCGTCGGCGGCGCGGGGCCGGACAACTTTGCCCAGTGGGTAAAGGCAGGGGCAAGCGGCTTTGGCATTGGAACCGCGATCTACACACCGGGCCTGTCGGTGGCAGACGTGGCCGCGCGGGCGGCGCGCATCGTTGCCGCGCATGACGAGGCTTTTGCATGATCCATGATGGCCGTGTCTGCGAACTGGGCGAGGGTGCGCTCTGGCATCCGCTGCGCCGCCAGTTGTTCTGGTTCGATATTCTGGGAAAGCGCCTGCACAGTATCGAGGATGGCGTGCCGCGCAGTTGGAGCTTTGTCGAGATGGTCTCGGCCGCGGGCTGGGTCAGCCGGGATGTGCTGCTTATCGCGGGTGAGCGGGATCTTTTCCTGTTCGATCTGGAAACCGAAGAGATCGAAACGCTGGCCGAGCTTGAGGCCGATGATCCGGGTACCCGGTCGAATGACGGGCGGGCGGATCGGCAGGGTGGGTTCTGGATCGGCACGATGGGCAAACGCGGCGGCGATGATCCGGGCCGCGGGTCGATCTGGCGCTGGTATCGCGGCGAGTTGCGGCAGTTGTATTCCGGGCTGACCATCCCGAATTCTATCTGCTTTTCACCAGACGGGCGCTTTGCCCATTTCTCGGACACACTGACTCATCGCATCCAGCGGGTGGCGCTGGATCAGGATGGCTGGCCTGCGGGTAACGCTGAAACCTTCGTCGACCTTGGCGATGAGGGGCTTTTGCCGGATGGTGCCACCGTGGATGCTGCGGGCAACCTGTGGAACGCGCAATGGGGGGCGGGGCGTGTGGCCTGTTACGGCCCCGACGGCCGGTTCCTGAAGGCAGTCCCAATGGGCGCAGGCCAGACCTCCTGCCCGGCTTTCGGGGGAGAGGGGTTGTCGACCCTGTATTGCACATCGGCACTTGAAGGGATGAATGCAGCCGCCCGTGCGGCCGACCCCGATGCCGGAAAAACCTTTGCCGTGCCAAGTGTTGGCACAGGCCTTCCCGAACCGCAGGTGATGATTTGAAACGGTCCCTTGGCGTTTGCTATTACCCCGAACACTGGCCCGAAGCGCAATGGGCCGAGGATGCCGCCCGCATGGTGGCGCTGGGTTTGACATGGGTGCGCATCGGCGAATTCGCCTGGAGCCGGATGGAGCCGGAGCCGGGCCGCTTTGATTGGGAATGGCTGGACCGGGCGATTGCCGTGCTGGGCGGGGCCGGGTTGCAGGTGGTGCTGGGCACACCCACGGCGACGCCGCCGCGCTGGATGCTGGACAAGCATCCCGACATGCTGGCGGTGGATGCGCAGGGACGCGCGCGCGGGTTCGGGTCGCGGCGGCATTACTGTTTTTCCCATCGCGGCTACCGCACGGAATGCGCGCGGATCGTTACAGAACTTGCGCGGCGCTATGGGCGCAACTCGCATGTGGCGGCATGGCAAACTGACAACGAATATGGCTGCCACGATACAGTGCTGAGCTATTCCGATGCCGCCCGCGATGCCTTTCGCGAATGGTTGGCGCAGCGGTATCAAAGCCCGCAGGCGTTAAACCGGGCATGGGGCAACGTGTTCTGGTCGATGGAGTATTCCTCGTTTGATGAGATTGGTCTGCCCAACCTGACCGTGACCGAGGCGAACCCGTCGCATGTCATGGCCTATCGCCGATTTGCCAGTGACGAGGTGGCCGGTTTCAACCGGCTGCAAACCGAAATCATCCGCAAGCATTCGGACGCGCCGATTGCCCATAACTATATGGGCCGCATCACGGAATTCGATCATTTCACCGTGGGCGCGGACCTCGATATCGCGTCGTGGGACGCCTATCCGCTGGGCTTCCTGTCCGACCGTCTGGAGGTGACGCCCGAACACAAGCGTCGCTTCGTACGGCAGGGCGATCCTGATTTTCAGGCGTTCCACCATGACCTCTACCGCGCCGTTGGCCGCGGGCGGTGGTGGATCATGGAACAGCAGCCCGGGCCGGTGAACTGGGCCCCGTGGAATGCCGATCCGTTGCCAGGCATGGCGCGGCTTTGGGCGTGGGAGGCCTTTGCCCATGGGGCGGAAGCTGTGTGCTATTTCCGCTGGCGGCAAGCGCCCTTTGCGCAGGAACAGATGCATGCGGGGCTGTTGCGCCCCGACAGCGCACCCGCGCAAGCCTTTGAAGAGGCCGGAAAAGTGGCAGCTGAGCTGGCAGCGATGCCGGATGTCGGCACCGCGCGCGCAGATGTGGCGCTGGTTTTCGACTATGCCAGTGCATGGGCCTGGCAGACGCAGCCGCAGGGGCGGGATTTCGATTACTTCCGGCTGGCCTTTGCCTTTTATCGCGGGCTGCGGCGGTTGGGGCTGAATGTGGACATCCTACCACCGGATGTTGCAGACCTGACTGGGTACAAACTGGTTCTGGCGCCGGGGGTGGCGACATTGTCGGCACCGTTCCTGACTGCGCTCACGCGCTTTGACGGGACGGCCCTGATTGGGCCGCGCAGCAATGCCAAGACAGTGGAGTTTGCCACGCCGGTGCCACTGCCGCCCAATCTGCCGGGGCTGGATGCCGTGGTGGCGCGGGTGGAAAGCCTGCCGCCTGATGTTCCCGTGCCACTGGAGGCGGGCGGTAACCTGTTGCATTGGCGGGAAAAGATCGAGGGCGGGGCCGAAGTGGTGGAGCGTGCCACCGATGGCTGGCCTGCGCTTCTGCGCGCGGGGGGCCTGTACTATCTGGCGGGGTGGCCAGAGGATGCGGTGCTGGACCGGATGCTGATTGCCCTGTGCAAGGCGCAGGGGATTGCGGTTGAAGTGCTGCCCGAAGGATTGCGGCGGCGCGACAGCGACACGCACCGCTTCTGGTTCAACTACAACCCGTTTGCGGT
This sequence comes from Paracoccaceae bacterium, assembly GCA_022843025.1. GTDB lineage: Bacteria > Pseudomonadota > Alphaproteobacteria > Rhodobacterales > Rhodobacteraceae > Paragemmobacter. The sequence goes on from JALHOL010000001.1 coordinate 151,283, forward strand.
GGAGTGGGATGGCGTGACCATCCCCGCCGCCGGGGTGCATTGGGAGCCGCTCTGACCTGTCAGAGCGGTCCGGATGTCTTGGCGAAAGCCGCGCCGTTGGGGCCGAGGGTAAGGGTGTCGCCTGCAAGGTTCGCGTCCAGCGAGGGGCCTGTCAGGCCGTTCAGGCCTGCGATTTTCAGGGTGACTGGCGCGGGCGACAGGTTGAAAAGGCAGGCCATTCCGTCGCCGCGCAGGAAGCCAAGCACTGGATCGGGCAGGTCGATAAAGCGGGTTTTCCCACTGCGCAGAGCCGGGCTTTCGCGCCGGAAGGCCAGCATCTTGCGATAGAAATTCAGCACGGAATCAGTATCTTGCGCCTGTGCTGCCACGTTGCGGGACAGTTGCGGGGCCTTGACCGGAAGCCAAGGTCTGGCTGTGGTAAACCCGCCCTCTGCGCTGCTGTCCCAGACCATCGGGGTGCGGGTGTTATCGCGACCGACGGGTTCGGGCCAGAAGGCGATACCTTGGGGGTCGGTGAGTTCGTCGAAGCTGAGGGTGGTGTCGGTCTGACCCAGTTCCTCCGCCTGCCAGAGGCAGATGGAACCTTCAAACGACAGGATCAGAGCGGCGGCCTGTTTGGCGAGGGCGTCTTGGGTGATGCCGTGCTTTGCCCAGCGGGTGGCGTGTCGGGGGACATCGTGGTTTGAGAAGGCCCACATCGGCCAGCCTTCCGGCGCGCCGGCGAAGAAGTCCTTGATCCGGCTACGGAAAAATTCCGGCGTGTAGTCGTAGCCCATCATTTCAAAGCTATAGCATTGGTGCAGGCGGCCGGGGGCGGTGTAGTCGCCCATCATGCGGATGGCGTGGTGGCTTTCGCCCATTTCGCCCACCGAGGTGCGGTTCGGGAATTCGTCGAGCAGGGCGCGGATGCGTTCGATCCATGCCAGGTTTTCCGGGCGGTTCTTGTCGAACAGGTGATACTGCATCCCGTAAGGGTTTGCTTCCGCTTGGGTTTTTTCGCGGTAATCGGCGGGGTTGTCGCGCAAAAGGGGGTCGTGGAAGAAGTAGTTCACGGTATCCAGACGGACCCCATCGACCCCCCGTTCCAGCCAGAAGCGCATGTTGGCAAGGTGCCAATCCTGCACGGCGGGGTTGTGAAAGTTGAAGTCGGGCTGTTCGGACAGGAAGTTGTGCAGGTAGTACTGCTTGCGCCGCGCGTCCCATGTCCAGGCGCTGCCGCCGAAGACGGAAAGCCAGTTGTTGGGGGGCGATCCGTCGTGTTTCGGGTCGGCCCAGACAAACCAATCAGCCTTTGGATTGGTGCGGTCAGCGCGGCTTTCGCGGAAGAAGGGATGCTGGTCCGAGCAGTGCGACAGCACCTGATCGACGATCACCTTCAGGCCAAGATCATGCGCTTTTTCAATGAGTTGCGCAAAGTCTGACAGGGTGCCGAAGGTGGGGTCGATATCGGTGTAATCGGACACGTCATAGCCCATGTCGAGCATCGGCGAGGTGAAGACCGGCGAGAGCCAGATCGCTTCGACCCCGAGGTCCGCGATGTAAGGCAAGCGGCGGGTGATGCCCGGAATATCGCCGATCCCGTCGCCGTTCGTGTCCTGAAAAGAGCGGGGATAGACCTGATAGGTGACAGCACCTTTCCACCAATCCGATGCTGACATCCGTCCCCCCAGAATATGCCGCCTTGCCCAAGCGTTAGCGGGAACGGGGGGGCTTTGACAGGGGGAATGGCGGAATGGGCTGTGCAGCAGGCGGTGCAGATGATGGTGCAGACAACTGTGCATACAAATTCAGAGAGATTGGGGGCGGTTTGGTGATTTTCTGTGCGTGAACGCGCGGAGGTCGCGACTGTACCTTGGGCGTTTGTTCGGGTGGTGAGGTCCGGATTTTGGGTATTTGGGCCAAGATGAAATGGCAGGGCCGGTGTGGTGTGATGCGGGGGGCAGGGCCGGAGCGAATTGTCTGCATCACAAATCTACATTTGACCTTCGGGGGTGGCGGGCAGAGAAGATTGCGGATCAGTCAAGGTGATCCCGCATGACAACCAAAGCCCCCCTCATCACCCCGGTTCTGGTTGCGGGGTGTTTCATCCTGATGCTGGGCTTTGCCATCCGCGCGAGTTTCGGGGTGTTCCAGATCCCGATTGCCGAAGAGTTCGGTTGGGCGCGGGCGGAGTTTTCGCTGGCCATCGCCATCCAGAACCTTGCCTGGGGGATCGGACAGCCCTTGTTCGGCGCGGTGGCAGAGCGGTTCGGGGATCGCAAGGCGATTGTCGCCGGGGCGTTGATGTATTCGGCGGGGCTGCTGTTGACGGCCTTTGCCATCACGCCGGGGCAGATGCAGCTTTTGGAAATCCTCGTTGGCTTTGGCGTGGCGGGAACGGGGTTCGGTGTGGTGCTGGCCATCGTGGGCCGTGCGGCGAGCGCGGAGAACCGGTCGATGGCGCTGGGCATTGCCACGGCGGCGGGGTCGGCGGGTCAGGTGTTCGGGGCGCCGGTGGCAGAGTTCCTTTTGCAATCCTACAGCTGGCAGATCGTTTTCATCATCTTTTCGGTTGTCGTGCTGGGCACGCTGTTCGCGCTGCCCTTCATCCGGTCGCCCCGAGTGGCAACAAAGGCCGAGCTTGAGGAAAGCATGGGGGTGGTGCTGACGCGGGCATTCAAGGACCCGTCCTATACGCTGATCTTTCTGGGTTTCTTTTCCTGCGGCTATCAGCTGGCCTTCATCACCGCGCATTTCCCGGCCTTTGTGACCGAGCTCTGCGGGCCGATTGATCCGGGCGGCATGATCGCGGGAATGGGGATCACAACGACCAGCGCGCTTGGGGCGGTGTCGATTGCCACCATCGGGTTGTTCAACATCGTGGGCACGATCACGGCGGGGTGGCTGGGCAAACGATACACCAAGAAATACCTGCTGGCGGGCATCTATACGGGCCGGACGATTGCGGCGGCGGTGTTCATCCTGTTGCCGATCACGCCGGAAAGCGTGCTGATCTTTTCGGCTGTGATGGGGGCGCTGTGGCTGGCCACAGTGCCGTTGACGAGCGGGTTGGTGGCCCACCTTTACGGGCTGCGCTACATGGGCACGCTGTACGGTGTGGTGTTTCTAAGCCACCAGATCGGCGGGTTCCTGGGCGTGTGGCTGGGCGGGATGATGTATGACATCACCGGGGGCTACACGATGGTGTGGTGGATCGGGGTGGGCGTGGGGGCGTTTTCGGCCATCGTGCATTTGCCGATCAAGGAGCGTGAGGTGCGTGCGCCCGCCGCCGCCTAACCGGGAGGCGGGGTCACGATCAGGATCTCCAGATCGCGGTCGGGCGTGTAGGTCTGCTTTTCGATCACGAAGGTGGTGGGGCCGGTCTTTTCCACGCCGCTGGCGCAGAGCGAAATGACGTTTTGCGCGGCACCCTTGTCCAGTGTCAGGCGGAAGCTGTCGATGGGGCCCGCCCATGAGTTGGCGGTTCTGAGGACATAGGCGAGGTTGTAGGCGATGCCGTAGCCATCAGGCCCGAGCCGTTTGGCGATGGCGCGCGAGGTGCGGTCGTCGATGCAGTAGCGGGTTTCGTAGTCCTGCGCCCATTCGTCTGTGGGGGGATGCTGCCAGCCGAACAGGCCCCCCGGCGGGCGGTTTTCGTATTCGTGCGAGATGGTGAGGGTTTGGCCTGCGGGGAAGGTTTGTGTCCAGTGATAGCGCAGGATGATGGACCAGAGCGGCCAGATTTCCATGGGGATACCGGCGGCGGGATCGCCGTCGTAGACATCAATCAGGCCTTGGGCGATGAGGGGGGCGCGTTCCTCGGGCGTCATGACATGAAGCCAGTCTGTCACGCTTTTTATGTCGATCGTCATGGGGATGTTGGCGGCGCGCAGTGCGGCGGTGACGTCTGTTCCGGGGGTGTCGTATTGTTCCGACAGGGGCCGGTCGGCGGACCATTCGGGTTCGATCACGGCGATGCGGTCGATGGTCAGGGGCACGGATTGGCCGTTCACGGTGGCGGTGAAGTTCACGAGGTTTTCACGGTCGCCTTCGTGGATGTTGAAATCCGAGGTCATCAACGCCGCAAGCGGGATCGGGGGGAGGGGGAAGATCACCTCGCCCGTGACATCCCGGTCTGTCAGGTTGCGGAAGGTGTAGGTGACGCGGATGCGGTCGAGGCCGATGAACAGGTCTTCGGTTTCCATCGCGATGGCGTCGGTCTGGGCGAAGTGCAGGCCGGTGGCGGCGATGCCGCCGAAGCCGTCATTCGCGAAGGTGGGGGTGGCGAGAAGGAAAAGCGCGGTGAGGGGGGCACGGAACATGGGGGCACTCCTGACAGGTGGGGGAAGTGTGCAGGGGCAAGGGGCGTTGTGGCAAGCGGGTTGAGAGGCCGGGCTTGCGCCGGGCAGTCGGGATGGGCAGGAAGTGCCACGGGTGGAGGAATTTCCGTGCAAGAGCGGGCAGAATGAGAGCGGGCATCGCGGTGCTGGTGGCGGCCTATGTGTTGAGCCAGTTCTACCGGGCATTTCTGGCGGTGCTGGCGCCGGTGCTGGCGGCCGAGATTGGCGCGGGGGCGGATGATCTGGCGGTGGCGTCGGGGGTTTGGTTTCTGGCCTTTGCGCTGGCGCAGATCCCGGTGGGCTGGGCGCTGGACCGGATCGGGCCGCGGATGACGGCGGCGGTGCTGTTGGGGATTGGGGGCGCGGGCGGGGCAGCGGTCTTTGCCATGGCGCAGGGGCCCGGTGCGGTGACGGTTGCGATGGGCCTGATCGGGGTGGGCTGCGCGCCGGTTTTGATGGCGGCCTATTACATCTTTGCGCGGACTTATGCGGCGGCGGTGTTCGGCACGCTGGCCGGGGTGATGATCGGCCTGGGGTCGATGGGGAATATCGCGGCGAGCCTGCCCTTGGCGGCGGCGGTGGAAGCGATGGGTTGGCGGCAGACGTTGTGGGTGCTGGCGGGGGTGACGGGCGTGGTGGCGGTGGCGCTGGGCGTTCTGGTGCGCGATCCGCCGAAGGTGACGGGATCGGGGGGCGGGTCGCTGATGGACCTGCTGCGGATGCGGGCGCTGTGGCCGGTGTTGGTGATGATGGCAGTCTGTTATGTGCCGGCGGCGGGGCTGCGGGGGCTGTGGGTGGGGCCGTACTATGCCGATGTGTTCGGCGCGGATGCGGCGGTGATCGGGATGGCGACGCTGGTCATGGGGGTGGCGATGGTCTTGGGCAGCTTTGCCTATGGACCGTTGGAGCGGTGGCTGGGCACACGGAAATGGCTGATCCTGGGCGGGAATGCCGGGGTGTTGCTGGCCCTGATCGCGCTGGCGCTGTGGCCCGCGGCGGGGGGAGGGGTCACGCTGGCGCTGCTGGCCGGGATCGGCTTCATGGGATCGTCCTATGCCATGGTGATCGCGCATGGTCGGGCCTTTGTGCCGCCGCATCTGGTAGGGCGGGGGGTGACGTTGCTGAACCTGTTCGGGATCGGGGCGGTGGGGATCGCGCAGGTGGTGACAGGGCGGATTCACGCGGGGCTGGCCGCGCAGGGCGGGGCGGCGGCGGTGCCCTATCAGGGGCTGTTTGCCTTTTTCGCGGTGGTGCTGCTGGCGGGGCTGGTGGTTTACGCCTTTTCACAAGATCGGACGGACTGATCCCGACAGGCGGAATTCCCTTTCGCGACTGGCCGGGTTGGGGTAACAGGCCCCGTCTTTCGCTGAAGAGGACGGGTACAAGGAGAACCCCGATGGGCTACAAGGTCGTTGTCGTCGGTGCCACGGGCAACGTTGGCAAAGAAATGCTGAATATCCTCGCGGAACGCGAGTTTCCGGTCGATGCGATTGCGGCGCTGGCGTCGCGCAAATCGCTGGGGACGGAGGTCAGCTTTGGCGATCGAACTTTGAAGACCCTCGATCTGGATACCTTTGATTTCACCGGCTGGGATATTGCGCTGTTCGCCATCGGGTCGGACGCGACGAAGATCTATGCGCCGCGCGCGGCTTCGCAAGGCTGTGTGGTGATCGATAACTCATCGCTCTATCGCTATGATCCGGATATTCCGCTGATCGTGCCGGAAGTGAACGCGGATGACGTGGTCCGCTACAAGAACAAGAACATCATCGCCAACCCCAACTGTTCCACTGCGCAGATGGTGGTGGCGCTGAAGCCGCTGCATGACCGCGCGCGGATCAAGCGGGTGGTGGTGGCGACCTATCAATCCGTGTCGGGCACCGGCAAGGAAGCGATGGACGAGCTGTGGAACCAGACCAAGGGCATCTTTGTGCCGGGTCAGGAAGTGGCACCGAAGGTGTACCCCAAGCAGATTGCGTTCAACGTGATCCCGCAGATCGACGTGTTCCTCGATTCGGGGGATACCAAGGAAGAATGGAAGATGGTCGCCGAGACCAAGAAGATCCTTGATCCCAAGATCAAGGTGACGGCGACCTGCGTGCGGGTTCCGGTCTTCGTGGGCCATTCCGAAGCCATCAACATCGAGTTTGAGGATTTCCTCGACTGGGAAGAGGCGACCGACATTCTGCGCGAGGCACCCGGTGTGCTGGTGATCGACAAGCGCGAACCGGGTGGCTACATCACGCCGATCGAATGCGTGGGCGAATATGCGACCTATGTCAGCCGCATCCGGCAGGACAGCACGATCGAGAACGGGCTGAACCTGTGGTGCGTGTCCGACAACCTGCGCAAGGGCGCGGCGCTGAACGCGGTGCAGATCGCCGAAGTGCTGGGAAGCCGCTGCCTGAAGAAGGGCTGATCCGGGTTGCGAAATTTGGAGAGGGCCGCCCCGGATGGGGCGGCCCTTTTGCATTTCAGCGCCGGATGAGCGACGTCCCGGCAAGAATGAGCCAAAGCGTCAGGGCGAGGTAGCCCGCGATGGATGCCAGCGCGAAGAGTTCGCCCGACAGGCCCAAGGCGAGGGCCGGGGTTTCGAAGCTGCCCATGGTGATCAGCGCAGCGGTGAGCCCGCCTGCGAGGGGAAGCGCGCGGTGACCTTCGCCCCGGTGGATGGCGGCCATCAGCCCCACATGCAGTGCGGTGGCAAGCTGGCCCAGATGTTCGCCGATAACCGCGCCGCCAAAGGCATGCAGGGCGGTGAAGGTGGTGGCTGCATCGGGCATTTCCGCAAGGGCGGGCATCACCAGCACCCAGCGCAGAAGCCCCATGGCTTGCAGAATGCCCGCGAACGCGCCTGCGATGGCGGCGGCGATGGCCAAGGCCGGGGCGCGCTGCGCCCGGCCTTGGCCCAGCGCCTGCGCCATCGCGAGCGGGGCAAAGATCAATGCGCAGGCAGCAAAGGCATACCATGTGGCGATGAGGCCAGACCCACCTGCCGCAAGGGACGCGAGGATGGTTTCAGGCGTTTCGCGCAGGATTGCCGGATAGTCGAACGTTGCGGCGAGACGTGCATAGGGAAGGTTGAAAGCAAGAGCGAGCGCGATAAGCGCCATACCCAGGGAGCGGTTGGGATTGACGGGGGGCATGGGGTTCTCCAATATGTCACTAAATGGTGACATAGGGCCGCGACGTGAGTCGCACAAGCAAAATGTCACTGATCGGAGACATCAGGATGGGGCGATGGTGAAAGATCGGGAACTGACGGCTGCGCGACTGGTCGAGGCGGGGTTTGTCGTGCTGGGGGCAGAAGGTCTGGCTGGTTTCGGCGTTAATGCTGTGGCGCGGGCGGCGGGATGCGACAAGAAGCTGATCTATCGCTATTTCGATGGGCCTGAGGGATTGCTGGCCGCCATGGGGGCGTCGTCGGGGCGTGCCATGGCAGAGGCGCTGGAGGCGGTTTCGGTGGATGGCGCGGGCTATGGCCATGGCGTGCTCAGGCTGCTGGAGGCGCTGGCGGCGCATCTGGCGGGTGATCCGGTGGCGCGTGAGGCAGCGCGTGTTGCGCTTGCTGCGCCCGAGGCGGAGGCGGCGCCGTTTCGGGCGGCGCGAGCTGCCGTGCTGCGCGACTGGTTCATTCAGGCCCGGCACCGCATGGGGATGGCGGCGCCGGAGGGTGTGGATGCGGCGGCGCTCAATGCGGTTCTGATCGCAGGGATCGAGGCGCTGGCCGTTGCGGGTGATTATGCCGGGATCCGCCTGGCCGAGCCGGAAGGGCGCGCGCGGGTAGAGACTGCCTTGGCACGGCTGGTGCAAGGGGCCTATGGGGGGCGGTAATGGCGCCGCGCTGATCTGGCATTGCCGTGGCACGGCGGCGAATCGGCGGCTTTCGGGAGTTTGCATGTGACTGGAAGTCGCCTGGATATTGCCATGGAAAAGCCACGATGCCCGCCCCACGGCCATGGAATGGCCCCGATGACATATGCGTAAGGGTAGTGGCCTTACTCGATAGGGGTGAGGTGACATAGCTGAACGGATGGCAGGCATCCGTTTGACAGCCTGTGATTGATCGGGACTGAATTGAGATTTTGCCGCGGATGCGTTCATTAACCTTTGTGTACGAGTAACGAAGTTCAGTGAGTTGTGTGCCATGTTCCAGATTCTGGGAGTGATGTTCCGTAAGACTGCTGCGGAAAGCATCAAAACCGTATCGCCGCCCGCCCTGGGCCGCGCCGAGCTGCAAAATCTGTTTCGGGATGATTTTGCCGACCTCTCCGTCATCGAAAAACGCGTAAGGCGTCCGGCCTCTGCAGCGCAGTAACCGGTAGGGAATCGGTTGATTTGCCGTGGCGACAGGCGGGCGGATCCGGCCTGTCAAATGCCCGCGAAAAGCCAAGATCCCTGTGCCTTTGCCACGGTCCTGCCTGATCTTCCCGCACCAAGGGCCACCCGCGCCACACGATGGGGTGGGCGGGGCACAGACCAAGGTATTGGCTTCATCCCTGTGCGGTTCACAGAAATGCCCAAGTCAGGTTGAGGTTAACGCGCCGATGCCGTCTTTAAAGAATAGTTAAGTCGATCAGATGAGTGCTGAAAAATGATGAAGGTTCTTGCTGTGACCATGCTGAAAAAGACCGCTGAACCCACCGTGGTTACCGGGCCGCAGATTCTGGGCCGCGCGGAACTGGAGGATCTTTTTCAGGATGATTTCGCCGCCCATGCGATGCTGATCAAGTCGCGCAAAGCCGCACGAGCAGCACAGGGCCGTCTGGCCGCCTGAGGGTGGTCTGTCTGATGTTTGTTGCGCGGCCCTTTTGGCAGGTGGGGCCGCGGATGGTGTCAGAAACGTTCGGCGCGCAGGACCTGAGTGTCTGTTACGCTGACAACGCCGATATGGCGTTCAACCACGGTAAAGGCGGCGTCGAGCAGGGCGTCCAGCCGTTCGGGGCGGATGAGGCAGATCACAGCGACCATGCCCGCCCGGCCGACCTGACCTTCACGTGTCCAGCGGCCCGAGCGGCCCGATCCGCCAAGGACGGGCAGGACGGTGAAACCCGACACGCCCGCACGGGTGAGGGCGTCGGTCAGGCGGTTCTCCATCGGGGCTTCGATGATGATTTCCACGCGTTTGGCCTGATGGGTTTGCATGTCAGCCTCCGGAAAGGGCGGTGGCCACGGCGACATAGGCCGGGATGCCAAGGGTGAGGTTGAAGGGGAAGGTGATCCCCAGAGAGAGGGTCAGGTAGATCGACGGGTTCGCATCCGGCAGGGCCACGCGCATGGCGGCGGGCACGGCGATGTAGGAAGCGGAGGCGGCCAGCGTCATCATCAGCGCGGTGCCGCCCGGTGACAGGCCGAGGATCAGGCCAGCAGCAAGGCCCGTGGCGGCCCCGATTACGGGCATCAGGAGGCCGAAGGCCAACACGCCGGGGGTGAGGATGCCGCGCGCGCCGCGCAAGCCGCGCCCGGCCACAAGGCCCATGTCCAGCAGGAACAGGCACAGCACGCCCTGGAAGGGCGAGACGATGAAGCTTTCGATGCGGGCCATGCCTTCGGCCCCGGTGATGAGCCCGATGGCGAAGGAGCCGACGAGAAGGACGATAGAGCCGTTGAGCAGAATTTCGCGCCACAGTTCGGCATCCATGCCTTCGCTTTTGCCGCCCGCGCGGGTGACGATGAAGAGGGCGGAGATGATGGCCGGGGCCTCCATCGCGGCGGCGACGGCGACCATGTAGCCTTCGGCCGCGATCCCTTGGGATTGCAGGACGGACGTTGCGGTGACGAAGGTCACGATGGAGATGGAGCCGTAATGCGCGGCGACGGCGGCGGCATCGGTGACCGACAGGCGGGTGAGCGCCTTGAGGAGCGCGAAGGCGGCGAAGGGCAGGGCGAAGGACAGGATCACCCCGGCCACGAGGGCGGCGAGGAGATTGCCGTCAAGCCCGTGATCGGCGACGGCGACGCCGCCTTTGAAGCCAATCGCAAAGAGAAGGTAGATCGACAGGGCCTTGGCGGCGGCTTCGGGGACCGAAAGTTCTGACCGGGCAAGTGCGGCGGCAAGGCCGAGGGCGAAGCAAAGGATCATTGGCGTCAGCAGGTTCGCGCCTGCCAGCGTCAGGATGTCTTGCATGGATCGGCCCCCTGTTGGTTGGTCTGGAATATAGAGGCGTTCACGGCGCTGTGAAGATGCTGCGCCGCGGAAAAGCAACAGGTGTTTATCGGGGGCGTGGCGCAGGCGGTTGGGGAAGATTGGGTATTTGGGCCAAGGTGAATGGGCAGGTTCGGCTTTTTCCTAGACCGGGACGAAGCCCGCGCGGGTGGGATCGAACTGTTCGAGACCGCCTTCGCCTGTATCCGTCCACAGACCGTGCAGCGTGAGGCGGTCATCTTCGACGGCGGTGCGCACGAAGGGGAAGGTCATCAGGTTTTCGAGGCTGACGAGGACGGCTTCTTTTTCCAGCGCGCGGAGGGGGTCTTCGGGTTTGGTCAGGGTGACGCGTTCGTAACCGGGGCGGAGGATATCCATCCAGCGGCCGACGAAGGATGATTTCATCTCAAGCTCCGGCGCGTGGCCGGAGCACATGTCATGGCAGCCCTTGACGCCGCCGCAGTTGGAATGGCCCAGCACGACGATATGCGCCACGCCCAGCGAGGTGACGGCGTATTCCACCGCTGCCGAGGTGCCGTGATATTCGCCATCCGGGTTGTAGGGCGGCACAAGGTTCGCGACGTTGCGGTGAATGAAGAACTCGCCTTCATCCGCGCCGAAGATCGAGGTGACATGAACGCGCGAGTCGCAGCAGGAGATCACCATGGCGCGGGGATGCTGGCCGCTTTGCGCAAGGCGGCGGAACCAGGCTTTGTTGTCCTGATAGGTCGTGGCGCGCCAGCCATGAAAGCGGCTGATCAGATAGGCGGGAAGGGGCCGGGCCTGTTGCATGGGGCATCCCTTTGCAGTGCTTCGAGCGGCCTTGGTAGGATGAAGTATAGGAAAATTCGAGTGTTTATTTCCTTGGACGGCAACCTTTCGTTCAATGGCATGAAACATGCTGTCCCCGGGTGTGATACGCGTGGGGGAAGTGATGACGAGCGGGGTGGTGACCTTGCATCCGCAAGAGCGGGTGGATGAGGATGAGGGGGCAATCCTGGCGATCTTTGATCGGCTGGGCCCCGATCCCGGGGCAAAACTGGTGACCCGGGCGGTGGGTGAACTGGCGATGGCGGTGACCGTGATGTGCGCGCAGGTGGATCGGCATGAGCTGGACAGCCTGCCACGCGCGTTGAAGCGGATGCAGGCGATGGCGGCGGGCGTGGGTCTGGTGAGCCTTGCGCAGGTGGCAGAGGATGCGCGCGAGGTGTTGCTGCGCGGGGACGCCACGGCCTTTGCCGCCGTCTGGGCGCGGCTGATGCGGGTGGCGGAACGGTCGCTGGTGCGCTGAGCGGAGCGTTGCGCGCCGTGGTGGCCTTGCCCTGCGGGGCGGGCGATGTGACCCGTGCTTTTGCCCGATATGTGTGACGAGCTGTGACTGCCCTTGCGGGTGCGGGGCGGCGTTCTTAGGGTTCTGCGGGAAATCACCTGTGGAACTGATGCCATGACCGATGCCGTGCTGCCCTATCTGACGCCCGCTTTTGCCGATCCCGCCGCCGTGGCCTTGCCTTTGCACGTGGTGCCGTCTGACGGGATCGAGGCGATCAAGGCGCAGTTGGGGCCGGAGGCGGCAGGGTGGCTGGCGGCAACCGGGTTCAAGGGAGAATTGGGCGAGGTGCGGCTGTTGCCCGCCGCGGGGGGCGGTTTGGCCGGGGCGGTGGCAGGCTATGGCACGGCCAAGGCGCGGCGGCGGATGCGGTTCGGGCTGGCCAAGGCGGTGGCGGGGCTGCCTGCGGGTGCATGGCGGATTGAGGGAGCCTTGAGTGTTGCCGAGCGGGAAGAAGCGGCGCTGGGCTGGGTGTTGACGCAATATCGCTTTGGCCGCTATCGCGCGGCGAAGGCCGAGGCCGGGGCGCTGCTGGTGTGCCCGGACGGGGTGGATGCGGCGCGGGTGATCGCGATGGCGCGGGGCGAATTTCTGACGCGCGACCTGATCAACACGCCCGCACAGGATATGGGGCCGGGGGAGCTTGAGACGGCCTTTGCTGCGCTGGGCGCGCGGTTTGGCGCGGCGGTTGCGGTGGTGCGGGGGGAGGACCTGCTGGAGCAGGGCTTTCCCATGGTGCATGCCGTGGGGCGGGCCAGCCCGCGCGTGCCGCGCATCATGGAGATGCGGTGGGGGGATGCGGGGCCTGCGCTGACGCTGGTGGGCAAGGGCGTGTGTTTCGATACCGGGGGGCTGAACCTGAAGCCGTCATCTGGGATGAACCTGATGAAGAAGGATATGGGGGGTGCCGCCACGGTGATGGGGCTGGCGCAGATGATCATGGAGCTGGGCCTGCCCGTGCGGCTGCGGGTGATCGTGCCGGCGGTGGAGAATGTGGTTTCGGGAAATGCGTTGAAACCGAAGGATATTCTGACCAGCCGCAAGGGATTGACCGTGGAGGTGAATGACACCGATGCCGAAGGGCGGCTGGTGCTGGGCGATGCGCTGGCCTGGGCGGGAGAGGAGCCTTGCGATCTGCTGGTGTCGATGGCCACGCTGACCGGCGCGGCGCGGGTGGCGGTGGGGCCGGACCTTGCGCCGTATTACAGTGATGACGCGGGGGTTGTGGCGGCGTTGGAGGCGGGGGCTATGGCGGGGTTTGATCCGGTCTGGCGGTTGCCATTCCATGATGCCTATGAGGCGGTGATCGAACCGGGGATTGCGGATCTGGACAATGCACCGGGGTTTGGATTCGCCGGGTCGATCACGGCGGCGCTGTTCCTGCGGCGGTTTGCGGATCACCCGCGCTATGTGCATTTCGACATTTACGGCCACACGCCGAGCGAAGCGCCGGGGCGACCCAAGGGTGGGGTCGGGCAGGGCGCGCGGGCGCTGTTGTGCGGGTTGCCCGCGATGCTGGGGCTGTGATGGACCGGCGTTTGACGGCCTTTTCGGGGCGGGTGGCTTTGGAGGGTTTGCGCGGGCAGGTGGCGGCAGAGGTCTTTGTCGCGGGGGAGCGGGGCGCGGTGGCGATGCCGTTGGCCGATCTGTGCGCAAGCCCGGGCGGTGCGCGGGACCGGCAGGTAAGCTTTGGCGCGGCGCTGCTGGTGGTGGAGCAGCGGGACGGGGCAGTGTTCGTGCAGATGGGCCGTGATGGCTATTGCGGGTGGCTGGAGGCGGGGGCGGTGGGGCCTGCGGTGACGGCGACGCATTGGGTGGCGGCGGTGGGGACGCATCTTTACCCCGAGCCACGGGTGCAGGCGCGGGAACGCGCGGCGCTGCCTTTTGGCGCGCGGGTGGCGGTGCTGGAGGATGACGGGAAATGGGCGCGGGTGGCGGGGGGATATCTGCCATCGGTGCATCTGCGACCGGAGGGGGAGTGGTTTGACGACCCGGTGACGGTGGCAGAGATGTTTCTGGGGACGCCCTATCTGTGGGGCGGCAACAGCCGGGACGGGATTGACTGTTCAGGGCTGGTACAGGCGGCGTGGCTGGCCTGCGGGCGGGACTGTCCGGGAGATAGCGACATGCAGCAGGGGCTGGGTGCGGCTTTGGCAGAGGGCGCGGTGCTGCGACGGGGCGACCTGATCTTCTGGAAGGGGCATGTGGCGCTGGTGGTGGATGGGGACCGGATGATCCATGCCAATGGCCACAGCATGGATGTGCGCCATGAGGGGATTGCGACGGCCATCGCGCGTATCGCGGCGCAGGGGGGCGGCCCGGTGGCGGCGCGGCGGCGGGGGTGAGGCTTGCCGCTGGCGGCGGCGGCGGGCTATGGTCCGCGCCTGGGAAAGGTGGTCGGGATGGATGAGGCAGGCGAACAAGTCCGGGTGGAACCGGCGCGTGATGGGCTGATCCGGCGGGGGCGGAAGTTCGATCAGGTGCTGGCGGGCGCGCGTGAGGTGTTCCTGCGCGACGGGTTCGAGGGCGCGTCCGTCGATGACATCGCCCGCGAGGCGGGGGTGAGCAAGGCGACGCTGTACAGCTATTTCCCGGACAAGCGGCTGCTGTTTCAAGAGGTCGCGCGGGCCGAATGCCGCCGCGCGGCGGATGAGGCGGAAGCGCTGATCGATGATCAGGCCCCGGTGGCGGATGTGCTGCGGTTGGCGGGCGAGCGGATTGTGGGCTTTGCGCAATCGGACTTCGGGCAGCGGATGTTTCGCATGTGCGTGGCCGAAAGCGACCGGTTCCCGGCGCTGGGGGCGGCGTTCTATGAAAGCGGGCCGCTGCTGATCCGGGAGCGGCTGGCGATCTATCTGGCCAAGGCAGTGGCGCGGGGGGGAATTGCGGATCGACGATCTGAACCTCGCCGCCGACCAGTTTGCGCAACTGTGCAAGGCTGATCTGCATGACCGGGCCGTTTTCGGCATCGACGCCGCCCGCCAACCGCGCGAGGTGACGCGGGTGGTGGAGGGGGCAGTGGCGATGTTCATGGCGCGGTATGGGGTTTGAGGATCAAGTGAAGGCGGTCAAGGAGTCGGAGGTGTTGGGGTTTCCCTGCGCGTTGCATCACGCAGTCTGAGGCCGGTGTCGCCACGGCTTAACTCGAAGAATTTTACCGCTTCGATCAAGGACTCCAAGGTTGGGTGGCCGTAATGGCGGCTATCGAAATCCGGATCGCGGAGTTTCAGATGGTGGTTGATCCAGGACAGGTCGCCCCAGCCTTCGGCGCGGTTGGTGTATTGCAGGATTTCCCGCACCTGCGGGATGATCTTTGTCGCGGGCCATTTGGGCGCAGAGGTGCTGATGGGTGGTTTGAGTTCGGTGAAGCGGGAGCAGGCGGTGCGAAATGCCTTTGGTGCCTTTGCCTCGCCAAGGCCGATCACTGTGTGGCCAAGCTCACGCAGTTGGGTTGCCAGATAGAGGAAGTCGCCATCCGACGTGGCAATGACTACCGTTTCGAAAGCCTCGCGCAGGGCGAACATCATGGCTTCGATGGAGAGAAGGAGATCAGCGGCGTTCTTACCCGGGCGGGTCGGGATAAGGCGAAAGCCCTCGGCATCCCAGGCGGCGATATGCTCGGCCTTTCCATAGACGCGGCGGAGAACCGGGGTTCCTTCCTTTTCTGCTTCCTTAAGAATGATAGGTGCGAGGGTCGCGGAGATGTTCTCGCCATCAACCAGAAGGGCAACCTGTGCTGGTGCGGGAAGGTCGGTGTGAAGGGTGTTTGTCATCGAAATCTCGCACCACGGGGCTTTGCGACGTTTTCGCAGGATTCAGGCGCAAGTTTGGCTGGGGTGGGGTGGGGCGATTTTTCTGCGAAAAATCAGGAGTGTTCGGTGAACACTCCCTGTCGGCTTTGCGGTGGGGCGGATCAGCCGTTTTCGCGCAGGATGTTGCCGGCGAGGTAGAGGGAGCCGCAGATCAGGACGCGGGCCTGGGGATCGGTGGCGGTGATGGCGGAAAGCGCCTCGGCCACGGAGGGGGCGGTGGTGGCGGTGATGCCTGCGGTCAGGGCTGCGTCGCGTGTGGCCTCGGCCGGGAGGGTGTTCTTTTCGCCGGGGATGGAGACGGCGTGGAGGCGCGTGACCTGGGGTGCGAGGGGGCGCATGTAGCCCGTCACGTCCTTGGTGTTGAGCATCCCGCAGATCAGATGCGTGGGGCGTGCGGGCATGCGGGCCAACGTGGCGGCGATGGCCTCACCCCCGGCGGGGTTGTGACCGCCGTCGAGCCAAAGCTCGACCTGCGGGGCAAGGTCGATCAGTGGGCCGTGACGCAGTCGCTGCATCCGGGCGGGCCATTCGGCGCGGGTGACGGCGGCCTCACACGCGGCGGCGTCATAGCCCAGATGGCGCAGGGCAGTGATCGCGGCACCGGCGTTCTGGATCTGATGGGGGCCGGGCAGGTTGGGCAGGGGCAGATCAAGCAGGCCGGTTTCATCCTGATAGATCAGACGGCCGCGTTCTTCCCAGACATGCCAGTGTTGGCCGAAGGCCAGAATCGGCGCGCCGAGGCGGGCGGCGGTGGACTCAATCACTTCCAGCCCGTCAGGGTGCTGGGGGCCGACGATCACGGGGATGCCGCGCTTGATGATCCCGGCCTTTTCCGCGGCGATCTTGGCGATGGTGTCGCCGAGGAAGGATTCATGGTCCATCGAGACGGGCGTGATGATCGACAGGCGCGGGGTGATGACGTTGGTGGCATCAAGCCTGCCGCCGAGGCCGACTTCGAGAAGTGTCCAATCGGCCGGGGTGCGGGCGAAGGCAGCGAAGGCGGCGCAGGTTGTGATCTCAAAAAACGTGATCTCATCCGGGCCGTTCTTTGCGACGCATTCATCAAGCAGGGCGGTGAGGGCTGGTTCGCTGACCAACTGCCCTGCCAGCCGGATGCGTTCATGGAAGCGCGCGAGGTGGGGAGAGGTATAGGCGTGGACGCGTTGCCCGGCCTGTTCCAGCCCGGCGCGGATCATGGCTTGCGTGCTGCCCTTGCCGTTCGTGCCTGCGATATGGATCGCGGGGGGTATGGCGCGTTCGGGATTGCCCAGCAGACCCAAGAGGCGGTGGACACGGTCCAGCGTCAGGTCGATGACCTTGGGGTGCAGGGTCATCATCCGGTCGAGCAGGGCGTCGGAGGTGAGGGCGGTCACGGGTTCAGGTCTTTGCGGATCAGGCTTCGACGGGCTGCGCGGTCAACTCGCCCTTGATGGCCGGGGGTTGGCCGGTCAGCAGGCGGATGATCGTGACCAGTTCTTCACGCAAGGCTTTGCGGTGGGTGACGCGGTCGAGCATCCCGTGATCGAGCAGGTATTCAGCGCGCTGGAACCCTTCGGGCAGCTTTTCGCGGATGGTCTGTTCGATCACGCGGGGGCCGGCAAAGCAGATCAGCGCGTTGGGTTCGGCCAGTTGCACATCGCCCAGCATCGCATAGGAGGCGGTGACGCCGCCCGTGGTGGGGTGGGTGAGGACAACGATATAGGGAAGGTGCGCCTCGCGCAGCATCTGCACGGCAACGGTGGTGCGGGGCATCTGCATCAGGGACAGGATGCCTTCCTGCATGCGCGCGCCGCCCGCGGCGGAGAACAGCACGAGCGGGCGCTTGAGTTTCACCGCGCGTTCGGCTGCGGCGAGGATGGCATTGCCCACATACATGCCCATGGAGCCGGCCATGAAGGAGAAATCCTGCGCGACGGCGACGATGGGGGTCTTGGCGATTTCGCCTTCGGCGACGAGCATCGCCTCTTTCTCTCCGGTCGCTTTTTGCGCGGCCTTGAGGCGTTCGGGGTATTTCTTCTGATCGCGGAAATGCAGCGGGTCGGTGACGGCGTCGGGGACCTTCACCTCGGTGAAGATGCCGCCGTCGAACAGGGCGGAGAAGCGTTCACGCGGGCTGATGGCCATGTGGTGATCGCAGGAGGTGCAGACGTTCAGGTTGGCGGCGAGTTCGCGGTGGAACAGCATCGTCCCGCATTCGGGGCATTTCGTCCAAAGGTTTTCAGGCACTTCCCGGCGCGAGAAGAGCGAGTTGATCTTGGGGCGGACGTAGTTGGAAATCCAGTTCATGCGGGCGTGGCCTTTGCGGGTCGCGTCGGATGGCAGACAGATATGCCGGGGGGGTGGGAAATGCAATCACCGGGCGGTGGGGAGCAGGTGGCGGTGGCGTGGTTTGGCCGGGGCGAGCCTGCGGCGCGGTGCCTATGGCAGGGGTGGATTTGGGTATTTGGGCCAAGATGAAGCGGCAAGGGCAGGGTCAGGTGGTGGGGAGGGAGTAGAGGATGAAAGGGGTGCGGGGGGCGTAGCTGTCATAGAGCGTGCGGGCGGTGGTGTTGTCTTCGGCCGTGAGCCAACGGACATTTGGCAGGCCGTGGCTGCGGGCGAAGGCGAGGACATGGTCGATCAGGGCGCGGCCGGTGCCCCGGCCCCGGGCGTCGGGGGTGGTGAACAGGTCTGACAGGTAGCAGACCATGGAGCCGCCAAGGGAGCGGTGCATGAGTTGGTATTGCACGAAACCGAGGGGGGTGCCGCTGTCATCACGGGCGAGGTCGCACCAGAAGGGGTTGGCGGGATCGTGGATCCAGGACCAGACGGTATCGAGCGTCTGTGGGGTGAGGGGGGTGGTGTAGAAGGCGGCGTAACCTTCGAACAGCGGCTGCCAGAGGGCGCGGTCATCCGGGGTGGCGGGGCGGATATGTGACTGGATCGGGGGCATGGGGATCAAACCGTGAAGCTGTGCACGGGAAGGCGCATCAGGAGGTTGGGGTCGGGGCTGATGTCGGACCAGACATCGTGCAAGCTGGCATGGCCCACGCCAAAGAAGTTGCCCCCCGTTTGGGCCAGAAGATCGGTGATGATCTGGAAATGGATATGGGCGGCCCAGCCGCCGTTTTCCGGCCAGTCGCCCAGATGGGCGATGAGTTGGCCGGGTTCGACCGTGCCGGTTGGGTGCAGGCCGGGCAGGGTGGCGGCAAGGTGGCCGTAAAGGGTGTAGACCGTCGCGCCACCGAGATCATGTTCAAGGATCAGGGTATGGCCGTAATCCAGCGGATCGGCGTTATAGGTGAGGTGTTTCACCCGGCCCGGCAGCGGGGCGAAGACGGGCGTGCCAGCGGGGGCGAAGACGTCGATGCCGAGGTGGATCGTGCGCCGTTCCGGGCTGGCGGCATCGGCGAATTGCGGCGTGGCATAGACGGTACGGTTTTCGCCATAGAGGCCGAGGCCGTAGCGGATGCCCTGCGATTGGTGTTCGGCGAACCACGGATCAAAAGCGGGGTTCGAGAATGCGGGCATGTCGGGGCGTTGGCCGGTGGTGGGCAGGGCCATGGTGGCGCCTGTGGCCGGATCGGGCAGAAACAGGGGATGGGCCGGGGTGGCGGCGAGGGTGTCGCGCAGGGTGGCGGCGCCGGGCGTGGCCGTGCCCGTTGTGGCCTTGCGCGCGATGGCGGCGAGGAGACCGGCATCGACGCTTTCCAGCCGGGCGCGGGTGGGGGCATCTGTGGCGGCGATGAGGGCGGGGATGTCAGGAGCGGGGTCGCCTGGGGCGAGGGCCTGACGCAGGGCGGTGTAGAGATCGGCCTGCCCGTTCAGGCGGGCGGCGAGGTCTGAAAGACGGGTCATGCGGGGCCTGTGGTTCGGGTTTGGCTTTGCGTGGAGTGAAGCGGTTTGGCGGGGCGGATGCAATGGGAGCTTGGGGGAGCTTGGGGGAGCTTGGGGCGCGTGCGTGGGCGGCGTTGCGCCTTTGGGGGGCGGGGCGGTGGACGGTGGCGGGTGGGGGCGCTATGCAACCGGGAAGAGTTGGTCTGGCGCAAGGGGATGGGTGTGAAGAGTTTGGGGTTGATCGGTGTTCTGGTGCTGGCCGGATGTGTGGCGACGCAAGGCGCAGGGATACGGCAGGTGGCGCTGTTGGACGGTGCGGTGGTGGCGGCAGCCCCGGCGGGCTATTGCATCGCGCCGGGGGCGGGGCAACGTCAGGCCGACAGTGCCGTGGTGATCATGGGCCGCTGTTCGGCGGCGGGGACAGCGGAGCCTGCGGTGCTGACGCTGACTGTGGGTCAGGCGGGATCGGCCGGGGCGATGGCCGGGGGCGGCGAGGCGTTGGCGGCCTATTTCACATCAGAGGCGGGGCGGGCGGCGTTGAGCCGGTCGGGGCGCGCCGGGGATGTGCAGGTGATTTCGGCGTCCGGGGTTGATGGGGCCTTTCTGGTGCAGGTGCGCGACCGGGTGGCGGGCGAATACTGGCGCGGGATTGCCGGGCTGCGGGGGCGGTTGGTAACGGTGACGGCGGCGGGGCCTTCGGAAGACGCGCCATTGCCTGCGGCCAAGGGGCGGGCGCTGGTCGAGGCGGCGCTGGCGGCCTTGCGGCGGGCCAATGCGGGCGAGGCGGTGGTGCGCGCCAACCAGACTGGTGCTAACCTGGCCGGGACTAATCAGACCGGGACTGGTGGCTGAGAACTTCGCTTTTGAGATGAAAAGTCGGTGGCGCGGTGCGCCCTTTCCGGCAATAGATAGGGCGTGTGGTCCGCGCCTTTGCGCGGGGCCTTAGGCGGTATTCGGGACGCGGAATGGTGGGCAAGATCGAGGGCGTGCTGGACAAGCTGCTGCAGAAGCGGGTCGTCCGGCGCTGGGAAGAGATCGCGGAGGCGTCGGCTGTGGCCGATCCGGATGTGCTGCGCGGTTGGCGTTCGCGGGCGCGGTCGCTGCGGCGGCAATTGGACCGGGTGATCCATCAGGCGGAACATCGGTTGGCGCTGCCGGTGATCGGATCGAACGCGATGCGCAAGCCACTTGGCACGGATTGGGCCTGGCGGCCCGATCTGTGGCGTGGGCCGATGCCGGTGCCGGGGCAGGCATCGGTGCCGAACCGGATGTTGTTCTGCGAAGGGGCAACTGTCTTTCACGACTGCCGGGTGAGCGAGTTGACGGTGCGCCAGATCCGCAATGAGCGGGAAAGCGACGTGGCGCCGTTCGGATTCCGGATGGATGTGTTCCGGTTCGACGGATCCTTCTTGTCGCTGGTGGTTGACCTGCCGGATGAGGCGGCGCGGGGGTTGAAGCTGCGCCATCTGATCCGGCTGGATGTGATCGTGGAGCTGGAAAAACCGCTGGAAATCTTTGCGCGGCTGAACGTGAAGCATGGGCCGAACACCGAGCAGCTTGTGCTGGAACTGCCGATCGGGGCGGAAGAGGTGATGGTGGAATTCGACCTGACCTACACCAAGATCAACGAAAAGCGGATCGAAAAGCTGTGGATCGACCTGATCTTTGAAGGGCCGGAGATGAATCAGATCATCCTGCGTGACGTGACCGTGAGCCGCAGGCCACGGGCCGAGATGTGAGGGCATGGAGATGGACGGGGTAAAGCTGACCAAGACGCGGATCCGGGCCGGGGTCTGGGAAGGGGTGTTGTCGGGGACCGACAAGCCCGCGCTGGAGGTGCGGCATCTGGAGGCCGAGGTGCCGGGGGTGACGGTGATGGCGATCCCGGACCGGGCGGGCGAGTGGGCGGTGCGGGTGCCTGTGCCCGTGGCGGCGCTGAGCGAGGGGGTGCAGAGTTTTCTGGTCCGCAACCGGGGCACGGGCGAGACGCTGGCGCATTTCACCATCATCACCGGGGTGCCGATGGAGGATGACCTGCGCGCCGAGGTGGATCTGTTGCGGGCGGAACTGGACATGCTGAAGCGGGCCTTCCGGCGGCATTGCGTGGAAACACTGGGCTGAGGCAGTGCCGGGGGCGGCGTTGCAGGGGGCGTTCCGCCCCCTCGGAGCTCACGCTCCTCACCCCCTGAGGATATTTTTTCAGAGAAGAGAGGGCTTTGGAGGAGTGCTGCGTCTGGGGCGTGGCCACGATCCGCGCATGACGTTGCGTTGTCCGTGACAGGCGTGCGGGGCTGCGGCAGTGTCGCGGTCCGGAGGACCATCATGACGCTTTATCCCAATCTGCTTTCGCCGCTGACCCTTGGCCATGTCACACTGCCCAATCGGGTGCTGATGGGATCGATGCATACGGGGCTGGAGGAGCGGGGGGATTGGAACCGGGTGGCCGAGTTCTATGCCGACCGCGCGCGGGGCGGGGTGGCGCTGATGGTGACGGGGGGGATGGCGCCTAATGCAGAGGGCGGCGTGTTTCCCGGTGCGGCGGGGCTCTATTCGGCGCTGGATATTGCCAATCACCGGGTGGTGACGGACCGGGTGCATGCGGCGGGCGGGCGGATCGCGATGCAGATTCTGCATGCGGGACGCTATGCCTATGGCAAGGATTGCGTGGCGCCGAGCGCGATCCGGTCGCCGATTTCGCCTTTTGCGCCGCGCGAATTGGATGCGGCGGGGATCGAGAAGCAGATTTCAGACATCGTCACTGCGGCCGTGCGGGCGCGGGAGGCGGGGTATGACGGTGTGGAGGTGATGGGGAGCGAGGGGTATTTCCTGAACCAGTTCCTTGTCGCCCATACCAACCGCCGAACGGATGACTGGGGCGGGAGCTATGAGAACCGGATGCGCCTGCCGGTGGAGGTGGTGCGTCGGGTGCGGGCGGCGGTGGGGGCGGATTTCATCGTCATCTATCGCATCAGCCTGATTGATCTGGTGCCCGATGGGAGCACCTGGGATGAGGTGGTTCTGCTGGCGAAGGCGGTGGAGGCGGCGGGGGCGTCGATCCTGAACACCGGGATCGGCTGGCATGAGGCGCGGGTGCCCACGATCGCCACATCGGTGCCGCGCGCGGCGTTCGCGCATCTGACCGGGCGGCTGAGGGGGGAGGTTGCGATCCCTGTGATCACATCGAACCGCATCAACACGCCGGAAGTGGCCGAGGGGCTGCTGGCCGATGGGATGGCGGATATGGTGTCGATGGCGCGGCCCTTTCTGGCAGATGCGGATTTCGTGGCCAAGGCGGCGGCGGGGCGGGCAGAGGAGATCGCGCCCTGCATCGCCTGCAATCAGGCCTGTCTGGACCATACGTTCAGCGGCAAGCTGACAAGCTGTCTGGTCAATCCGCGCGCCTGCCACGAGGTGGAGCTGGTCTATGCGCCGGCGAAGGTTGCGAAGTCGGTGGCCGTGGTGGGTGCGGGGCCTGCGGGCCTTATGGCGGCGGCGGTGGCGGCAGAGCGGGGGCACCGTGTGACGTTGTTTGACCGGGCGGACCGGATCGGCGGGCAGTTGAACCTGGCGAAGATGGTGCCCGGAAAGGAAGAGTTTCACGGGCTGGTACGTTGGTTCGCGGCGCGGGTGGCGCGGGCGGGGGTGGAGTTGCGGCTGGGATCGGAGGTCGGGGCAGGCGACCTGCGCGGTTTTGACGAGGTGATCGTGGCGACGGGCGTGATCCCGCGTGATCCGGCTATTCCGGGGCAGGAGGCGGCGCTGGGCTATATCGAGGTGCTGAACGGCGCGCCGGTCGGCAAACGGGTGGCCATTGTGGGCGCGGGCGGCATCGGGTTTGATGTGGCGGAGTTCCTCGCCCATCGCGGGGCGAGCCCTGCGCTGGATGCCGCGCTGTGGCGGCGGGAATGGGGTGTGGGCGATCCCGCAGAGGTGCGAGGCGGGCTGGTGGCACCGGAACCGGAAGCGCCCGCGCGCGAGGTCTGGCTGTTGCAGCGCAAGGCGGAAAAGCCGGGGCGCGGGTTGGGCAAGACGACGGGATGGATCCACCGCGCCGCGCTGGCGGCGAAAGGGGTGAAGATGATCGGCGGGGTCTCTTATGAGCGCATCCTGCCCGAGGGCCTTGTCGTGCGGCGTGACGGAGTGGAGGAGTTGATCCCGGTTGATTCGGTGGTGCTGTGCGCAGGGCAGGTGCCGGCGCGGGGGCTGGCCGATGATCTGGCGGCGGCGGGAATCGCGTGCCATGTCATCGGCGGGGCGGATGTGGCGGCCGAATTGGACGCAAAACGCGCGATTGATCAGGGTGCGCGGCTGGCGGCGCGGCTTTGAGCCGGGTGCCGGGGTGGGGATTTATGTTTCCCTGATATCAACGATCCCATGGAAAACCCCGGATCGGCCCCGTCTGCGCCCCGATCCTGCCTGAATTCGCGGTCAATCCTCGGCAATACGACCTCATAGCTTGCCAGAGGGTAACAATGGACCGACTGACGGAAATGGAAGCCTTTGCCATGGTTGTAGACCAGGGCGGCTTTACCGATGCGGCCAAGAAGATGGGAATTTCGAAGTCTGCGGTGTCAAAACATGTATCGGCACTGGAGGCGCGGCTGGGGGCCCGCCTTCTGAACCGGACGACACGCCGCGTTTCGCCCACCGAGATTGGCCTTGCCTATTACGACCGCGCCCGCCGCGTGCTGAATGATGCAGGCGAAGCGGATGCGCTGGTCACATCCATGCAGTCGGCCCCTTCGGGCCTGTTGCGTATCAGTGTCGCCACCGATTTCGGGGTGAACCTCTTGTCGCCGATCCTTGGGGATTTCCTGCTGGAATACCCGGATATCACGGTGAACATGGTGCTGAACAACCGCTATGTCGAGTTGATCAGCGAAGGGTTCGATATGGCGATCCGGGTGGGGGAGCTGGAGGATTCCAGCCTGCGCGCGCGGAAGCTGACCGAGACGACGAAGCGGATGATTGCGTCGCCTTCGTATTTCCAGAAGTTCGGTCGGCCGATGAAGATCGACGATCTGAACGAGCACAAGCTGCTGCATTATTCGAATCAGGCCAACGGCAACGTGTGGAAGATCACCGCGCCGTCGGGGGAAAAGCGGCAGGTGCGGTCGGTTGGCTGGTTGACGGTGAATGACGGCCAGTCGCTGCTGAATGCCGCGATTTCGGGGTTGGGGATCGCCTATCTTCCGAGCTTCCTGTATGCTGATGCGATGCGGCAGGGGCTGGTGGAAGAGGCTATTCCGGGGCTGCCCGTGGAATGTCTGGGCATCTATGCGGTTTATCCGCCGGGGCGGTTCACGCAGCCCAAGGTCCGGGCGTTCATTGATTTTCTGGCGCGGCAACTGATCGACAAGGGGCCGGACAGCTGGTGATTTCGCCGGTTTCCCGAAAGGGGGACTGCCTACTCCTGGGGGAGTTCAGAGGGTCGGGGTCGCAATGACCTCGACCCTTCGGTTTTGGGCGCGGCCTTCGGCTGTGTCATTGGTGGCGATGGGTTCAAGCGGGCCTGCACCGCGCGTGGTGATGCGGGCGGGGGCGATGCCAAATTGTGCGATCAGGGCGGCGCGGGTGGCTTCGGCCCGGGCCAGCGAAAGCGCGGTGTTGGCCTGCGCGTTGCCGGAGGCATCGGTATGGCCCACGAGTTCGACCGAGGCGGTGGGATTGGCGGTGAGCCAATCGGCCAGCCGTGCCAGCGAGGGATAGCTGCCGGGGGCGAGGTCGGCCTGCGCGGAGGGGAAAACGAGATCGGCCAGAGTGGCGGGCTGACCGGTGGTCAGCGCGGCGGTCAGGTCATCCTGTGGCAGTGCGGTGGGCAAAGTGCTTGCCGTTGGCGCAGTGGGGGTGGGTGAAAAGGTCGATTTCGACGAAAGGCTAAGATCGGGGACGCCGGGGGTTTCCGCCCCGATTCGGGTGAGTTGGACAAAACCGGTATCGGCAGAGCGGCTGATGATCAGGGTGAGCCAGTCACTGCCATCCGGGCCATCCCGGCGGGCGGCGAGAAAGCGGTAATCGCCAAGGTCCACATGCATCTGCGGTTCCGGCAGAATGTCGGTGCCGTAGCGGAAATCAAAGCCGCCACAGGCCGAGGTGGCGCATTCGAAGACAGTTTCAAAGCCCTGTTCGGCGACCTGCGCGCGCAGCGGTTGCAGGATTTGCAGCGTCGACAGATCGGCGGCGTCGATTTTCCATGCTGTCTGGGCGAATGCGCCTTCGGCGGTGGTGGTGGGGATGACCCCGGCCTGCCATGGACCGGTGGGGATGTCGTAGGAAGTGACCGCCTCGCGCCGTTCGCCGGAGGTGGCGGCGGGGGCGGGAAAGCGCAGGTCCAGCGCCTGCGCGGGCAGGGCAACGGTCAGGATCAGCGCAGCCATGGCCATAGGGCGGCCAAGCCGGTGAAGGTGTTGCGGGCGCGGGTCTGTCAACTGCTCAGCCTTCTGCGGGGCCATGTTTTCGATAGTGATACTGTCCCACAACGGCGAAGTTCAGGGAAGCATAGAGCGCGCGGGCGGCGGCGTTCCGCTCAGTCACCAGAAGAGAAATCGTGTCGGCCCCGTGATTGCGGGCCCAGATGGCGGCGGCCCGCAAGATGTTGTGTGCGCAGCCCTTTCTGCGCTGATCCGGCGCGGTTTCAAGCGCGTGAAGCATTGCAACATTGCCGTGGATTGCCGTGAAGGCGATGCCTGCGGCGCGGTCGCCCGCGCGGCCAAGGATGGCGGTTTTCGGACCGGCGACGCGGTCCATCACGGCGATGCGGGCGGGGCCGATCCCGCCCTGTTCCCAGATCTGGCGCGCGACGGCGAGGGGGGGCCAATGTGGAAAGCTGGTGAGGAAGGCCGGTTCCGTGGCCGCAAGATCGGCCACCGGGGCGGCATAGGCGACGACGGGATCGTGATGGGCATAGCCGCGCGCGGCGAGGGCCTGATCGAGCGCGATGTCTGAGGGGCGCAGGACGAAAAGGGGGGATTGGCCCAGCGCGCGCATGGCGGTTTCGGCGGTGGGGATGTCAGCCTCGGCCCAGTCGCCGATGGCGGAGGCGGCAGAGACGCGCTGGCCGCCGCCTTTGCCTTCGCGGATCAGCCAAGGGCCGTGGCGATGGGTGGCCGCGGGGGGCCATGTCGCCTCGGTCACCTCGGCCAGCAGGTCGGGGGTCATGGGAACAGCGATGCGAGGCGGGTCATGGCGGCGTCGATCCGGGCGGGATCGGTGCCACGGATGACAAGGTTGGTGCCGTAGACGCCATTGGTGTTGAACGGGTAGCTGCCCATGGAGAGATCGGGGAATTCGGCCGCGAGGGCACCGAATTCGGCGGCAATCTCGCCTTCGCCCCGGTTGACGCGCAGCGATTGCGTCAGAAGTGGTGCCCCGCCCGTGAGAGTGGGCAAAAGGCCTGCGAGCATTGCTTCGAAGATGCTGGGGACGCCCGCCATGACATGGACATTCCCCAGCGTGAAGCCCGGCGCGCTGGAGATGGGGTTTTCGATCAGGATTGCGCCATCGGGGATGCGGGCCATGCGCTGGCGCGCGTCGTTGAAGGGCAGACCCGCGCGGTCGTAATGCGCCTGCAGGAGCGCCATCGCGTCGGCGCGGTGGGTGATGGGGGTTGCGAAGGCGGCGGCGATGGCATCGGCAGTGATGTCGTCATGGGTGGGGCCGATGCCGCCCGAGGTGAACAGGTGGTCAAAGCGCGCGCGCAGATCGTTGACGGCGGCGATGATGGCGGGCTGTTCATCGGCCACGACGCGGACCTCGGTCAGGCGGATGCCGTGCTCTGTCAGGCGTTGGGCAAGGTGGTGCATGTTCGAGTCGCGCGTGCGGCCGGACAGGATTTCGTCGCCGATCACCAGCATGGCGGCGGTGGGATTGGGCATGGGCGACTCCTTATTGGGCAGGTGGATGGGGTATAGGCCGCGGGAAGGCGGTTTCAAAGGGGGCGCTGCGGGGCGGGTCTGGCCTTTGCGGGCGGCTATGCTTATTTAGGCGGAAAAGCGAGAAGGAAGGTCGGGCGGTGGACGAAACGCGCGGGCGCATCACCAGAGACGGGATCCGTATCCATGAGGATGCGGATTTTGCAGGCATGGCCCGTGCGGGGCGGATTGCGGCCGAGATACTGGATGCCGTGGGGGCGCTGGTGGTGCCGGGGGCGACGACGGGCGAGATCGACGCCTTCATCAATGCCGAGGTGGAACGGCACGGGGTGACATCGGCCACCATCGGCTACAAGGGATACCAGCATGCGTCGTGCATCAGCGTGAACCACGTGGTTTGCCACGGGATTCCGGGGGCAAAGATTCCGGGACGCAGCAGCGATGTGTTGCAGGCCGCCGATATCCTGAACGTCGATGTGACGGTGGTTGTGGATGGCTGGTTTGGCGATAGCAGCCGGATGTATGTGGCGGGAACGGCCAAGCCCTTTGCGCAGCGCCTGATCAATGTGACGCATGAGGCGTTGATGCGCGGGATCGCGGCGGTGAAGCCGGGGAATACCTTTGGCGATATCGGCCACGCGATCCAGAGTTTCGTGGAAAGCCAGCGGATGAGCGTGGTGCGCGATTTCTGCGGCCATGGTCTGGGCCGGGTGTTCCATTCGCCGCCGAATGTGCTGCATTACGGGCGGCCGGGATCGGGGCCGGTGCTGGAAGAGGGCATGTTCTTTACCATCGAGCCGATGGTGAATCTGGGCCGGCCCGAGACGAAGGTTCTGGCCGATGACTGGACTGCGATCACGCGGGACAAATCGCTGAGTGCGCAGTTCGAGCATTCGGTGGGCGTGACGGCCACGGGATGCGAGATCTTTACCACCTCGCCCGCGGGAAAGTTCCATCCGACGCAATGATCGGGTGCGGGCTACGGGGAGCATTCGCGCCTCCGGCCCCCCCCCGCATGATCCCCCGCTGTGGTGCCCTGCGGGCAGGTCGAATTGGGTATTTGGGCCAAGATGAAGGGGCAGCGGGTTGCATCCTTTTGCGGGGCATGGAACCTTGGCCGCCACAGATGCGAGGTGCGTGATGAAGACCCTTTCCGAGAACCGTGCTTTTGGCGGCGTGCAGGGGGTTTACACCCATCTGTCCGATGTGTGCGGCACCGACATGACCTTTGGGCTGTTTCTGCCCGATCAGGCCGAGGATGGGCCGGTGCCGGTGCTGTGGTATCTGTCGGGGCTGACCTGCACGCATGAGAATGCGATGGTGAAGGCCGGTGCGCAGCGCTGGGCGGCCGAGGCGGGGATCGCGCTGGTGTTTCCCGACACATCGCCGCGCGGGGAGGGTGTGGCGAATGACCCGGCCTTTGACCTTGGCCAGGGTGCAGGGTTCTATGTGAACGCGACCGAGGCACCTTGGGCGCCGCACTTCCAGATGTGGGATTACATCACGGATGAATTGCCCGATGTGCTGTTTTCGGCCTTTCCGCTGGCCGAGGCTGCGCAGGCGATCACGGGCCATTCGATGGGCGGCCATGGGGCGCTGACGATCGCGATGAGCTTTCCGGGGCGCTTCCGGTCGGTTTCGGCCTTTGCGCCGATCTGCAATCCGGTGGCGAGCGAGTGGGGGCGCAAGCAGTTCACCGCCTATATGGGCAAGGATGAGACGGTCTGGGCGGGCTATGATGCGACGCTGTTGATGCGGCGCTATGGGTTCGACGGGCCGATGCTGATTGATCAGGGGACGGCGGATCAGTTCCTTGATCTGCTCAAGCCCGAGGCTTTGGCCGAGGCGATGGCGGTGCGGCGGCAGGGCGGGGCCTTCCGGATGCAGAAGGGCTATGACCACAGCTATTTCTTTGTGTCCACCTTCATGGAAGAGCATGTGGCGTTCCATGCAGCGGCGCTTCATGGC
The DNA here is from genome assembly GCA_022843025.1 of Paracoccaceae bacterium. GTDB lineage: Bacteria > Pseudomonadota > Alphaproteobacteria > Rhodobacterales > Rhodobacteraceae > Paragemmobacter. Next base: position 180,541 of record JALHOL010000001.1, read on the forward strand.
TAGGATCTTCGTCGATGCAGATGCCTGCCCCGTGAAGGAGGAAACCGAGCGGGTGGCGGTGCGGCATGGGCTGCGGATGCTGATGGTATCGAACGGTGGCATCCGGCCCAGCCAGAACCCGCTGGTGGAAAGCGTGTTCGTGGCGGCGGGGCCGGACGAGGCGGACAAGTGGATCGCCGATAAGGCCGGGCCGGGCGATGTGGTGGTGACCGGGGATATCCCGCTGGCGGCACGTGTCATCGCGGGCGGGGCGGTGGTGGTGAAGCACAATGGCGATGTGCTGACCGACCGCAACATCGGCAATGTGCTGGCGACGCGTGATCTGATGGCCGACCTGCGCAGCGCCGATCCGTTCCGGCAGGGTGGCGGGCGGCCCTATTCCAAGGCTGACCGGTCGCGATACCTTGAGGCGCTGGAGCGGGTGGTGCGCGCGGCGGTGGCGGCGGGCTGATCCGGCAGAGGTGGCGGGCGGGACATTCCGCCACGGCGATGTCGCGGGCGGGACAGAACAGATGCGACGGCAGGGGTTTTCATGCACCCATGACGACCGAGCCTTCCTCGCGCAGCGCCCTGACCGGCATCCTTCTGGCCATTGGCGGCAGTGCCATGCTGTCGATCAACGATGTGGCGATCAAGTTCCTGTCGGGTGATTATGCGCTGCATCAGGTGATCCTGATCCGGGCCGGGGTGGGCATGATCTTTCTGCTGGGTTTGATGCATTTTTCCGGAACGGGGTTCCGGCAGATTTTGACCCGGCGGAGGCGGGATCATCTGATCCGCGTCGGATTCGTGATGGTGTCGAATGTCTGTTATTTCCTTGGGCTGGCGGCGTTGCCGCTGGCAGATGCGGTGGCGATTGCCTTCATCTCGCCCTTGCTGGTGACGCTTCTGTCGGTTGTCGTGCTGGGCGAGTTGGTGGGGCCTCGGCGTTGGGCTGCGGTGGCCGTGGGGATGCTGGGGGTGGTGGTGATGCTGCGGCCCGGCAGCGGGGTGATCCAGCCGGCGGCGATCTTGGTGCTGATTTCGGCCTTTTGCTATGCGTCCAGCCATATGATGACGCGGCGGATGAAGGACACGGAAAGCGCGATGACGCTGTCGTTCTATGTGCAATGCGGGTTCATCGTGGTGAGTTCGACCATGGGGCTGTTTGTGGGCGACGGGCATCTGGCGGGGTCGTCGGATGCGTCGTTGGCGTTCCTGTTCCGCACCTGGGTCTGGCCGCCGGTGGCGGATTGGCCGTGGTTTCTGGCGACCGGGTTGTCGGTGGCCATTGGCGGGCTGATGGTGAGCCAGGCCTATCGCACGCTTGAGGCGGCGCTGGTGGCACCGTTTGAGTATACGGCGATGCCGCTGGCGATCCTGTGGGGGGTGGTGGTGTTCGGGACATGGCCGGATATCTGGGCGGCGCTGGGGATTGCGCTGATCTGTGGGGCGGGGCTGTATACGCTTTGGCGCGAGACGGTGCGGCGGAAGAAGGATGTGACAGGTGATCCCAGAAGCGGTGGTCTTTGACATCGGCAATGTGCTGCTGGAATGGCAGCCGGAGCGGTTTTACGACAGCGTGATCGGGCCAGAGGCGCGGGCGCGGCTGTTTGCCGAGGTGGATCTTGCGGGGATGAATGCAGGCGTCGATCTGGGCAATCCCTTTGCCGAGTCCGTGGAAGCGCTGGCCATGGCGCATCCCGAATGGGGGCCGGAGATCCGGATGTGGCGGGAGCGGTGGTTCGAGATTGCGCATCCGCCGATCGACGGGTCGATCCAGCTGTTGCGCGCCTTGCGGGCGCGGGGGGTGCCGGTGCTGGCGCTGACGAATTTCGGGCGCGAAACCTTTGATGCGGCGGTGGAGCGGTTGCCTTTCATGGCCGAGTTCGACCGGGCCTGGGTGTCGGGGAAGATGGGTGTGATGAAGCCCGATCCGGCGATCTATGCCGCGCTAGAGGCGGAAAGCGGCGTCACGCCGGGGCTGCTGCTGTTTGCCGATGACAAGGCCGAGAATATTGCGGCGGCGGCGGCGCGGGGCTGGCGGACGCATCTGTTTGACGGCTGGGAAGGCTGGGCGCAGCGGTTGGTGGATGAGGGATTGCTGGAACGCGGGGAGGCCGGGCTGTGAGCATTGATTTCGTACCGTTCGAGGCGGAACGTCTGCTGGACTGGAAGGGGCTTCTGGCGGCCTTCGAGGCGGGGCATCGCCTGCCCAAGCCGGATATCAAGGACCTGTTCTGCTATCGCGGGGCGGATACGATCCTGGATCGGGCGACGTGGATCGACGGGCTTGGCGCGCTGGTCAAGGTGGCGACCGTGGTGCCGGGGAATGTGGCCATCGGCAAGCCCACGGTGAACGGGTCGGTCACACTGTATGACGACCGAACCGGGGAGTTGACCGGGCTGGTGGATTTCCATCTGGTGACCAAGTGGAAGACGGCGGGCGACAGCCTGTTCGCGGCCTCGCGGTTGGTGCGACCCGGCGCGCGGCGGTTTCTGCTGGTGGGGGCGGGGAAGGTGGCGCAGTCGATGGTGGAAGCCTATGGCGCGGTGTTTCCGGAGGCGGAGTTCACCGTCTGGAGCCGCAGCCGGGACAGTGCCGAGGCGATGGGTTTGCCAGTCGCGGATAATCTGGAGGCGGCGGTGCGGGGGGCGGATGTGATCTGCACCGCGACGATGGCGACTGCGCCCCTGATCAAGGGGGCATGGTTGCAACCCGGCCAGCATCTGGACCTGATCGGTGCCTACAAGCCCAGTATGCGCGAGGTGGATGATGAAGCCATGGCGCGGGCGCGGGTGTTTGTGGATGCGCGGGCGACGACAATCCATCACATCGGGGAACTGATTGACCCGTTGGCATCGGGGGCGATCACCGAGGGCGATATCGTGGCGGATTACTATGACAATCCGGCGCTGTTCGCGCGGCAATCGGATCTGGAGATCACGATTGCCAAGAATGGCGGCGGCGCGCATCTGGACCTGATGACGGCGATGTACATCCAGAAGGCCTGGGCCGGGCGGTAGCGCGGTCTTTTCCTGATGACAGGCTGATCTGCATTTCCGATACTCGGGCAGTGCCTGCGCGAGGCGGGGCTGGTGTGAGGGTGATCTGTCCATGTCCTATGCGTCGCTTCCGGATGAATGTTTCTGGCGGCGTTGCCTGTCGGCCCCGGATTTTCGCCTGAATGATCTGTATCGGCCGACTGTCCTGATCGGGCGGGATGATGCGGTGGCGACGGCGGGAAGCTGCTTTGCGCAGAAGATCGGGCGCGAATTGCGCCGGTCGACGGCGCGGTTCCTGGATCTGGAGCCGGTGCCGCATGGCATGACAGAGGCGACGGCGGCGGGGCTGGGATTTGGCCTGTTTTCGGCGCGGTACGGGAATATCTACAGCACGGCGCAGATGGTGCAACTGGCCGAAGACGCGCTGACCGGGCATCTGCGAGACGAGGCGTTCTGGGAAAAGGACGGCCGATGGTATGATGGGCTGCGCCCACGGCTGGAGCCGGGGGGATACGCCTCGCGGGATATGGCAGGTGCGGCGCGTCTGGCGCATCTGGCGCAGGTGCGGCGGCTGTTCACCGAGGCGAGCGTGTTCATCTTTACACTGGGTTTGACCGAACGGTGGGAGGATGCGCGGAGCGGGACGGTCTATCCGCTGTGTCCGGCGGCGGTGGACCCTGCCTTTGGCGACCCGGCGCATCGGTTTCACAACGCCCGCGTGGGCGAGGTGGTCGAGGAGATGTGCCGCATGGTCGGGTCGCTGCGGCAGGGCAATCCGGAGCTGCGGTTCATCTTCACCGTGTCACCTGTGCCGCTGATGGCGACGGCCACGGGCGGGCATGTGCTGGGCGCGACGGCGCGGTCAAAAGCGGTGCTGCGCGCGGCGGTGGATGAGGTGATCACCCTGCTGCCGGGATGTGACTATTTCCCGTCCTATGAGATCGCGACGCAAAACCCGCTGATGCGGGATGCCTTTGGCCCCGACCAGCGCGAGGTGCGGGAGGAGGTGGTGGAGACGATCATGCAGGTCTTCTTTGCCGGGCAGGAGGGCATCCTGCGCGATGGGCGTGGGGCGGCGGTGCCGGAGGACAAGAGCATCGAAGTGTGTGACGAGACCTTGCTGGACGCGGCGCGCGGATGAAGGTTCTGGTGTTCGGCAATTCGCATGCGGCCTGCCTGATGGAGGCCTGGCGCGAAGGCGAGGTCGCGGCGGGGCATGAGGTGGCTTTCTTCGTGCGGTCGGGCAGCGGGGTGACGGATTACGCGTTGGACGGAACGCGGATCGCGGCGTCAGAGGCGATGGCGTCTTTTCTGGATCGGCTGGGGCTGGCGGTGGAGCAGGACCTTGCCGATTTCGACGCGCTGGCGGTGGTGGCCAGCGAGGTGAGCATGTTCCCGTTGGTGCAGGTGTTGAACACCTATCGGGTGCTGGACTGGCCGCAAGGATCGCGGGCAGAGCGGCCTGCATTGACCGAGGCTGTGCTGCGCATCGCCCTGTCCGAGGCGCTGATGGGGACGAGCGCAGCGCGGTTGATGGCGCACCTGAGGGCGGTGCCGGGGCTGGCGGATCGGCCTATCCATCTGCTGCCGCAACCCTATCCGTCGGAGCGGCTGATGCAGATGGGGCGCGTTCCTGCCGGGGCGGGGTTCCGGCGGCTGTTGCGCGAGGGGTTGGGGGCGCAGGCGGCGGCGGTATATGGCGAGGAATTGGCCCGGTTCGCGGTGAAGTTCGGAGCGATTCTGCATCCCCAACCGGCCGGGACCATCACGCAGGATTGCCTGACGGCGCAGGCCTATTCCACCAAGGCGCGCAGGCTGTTCGACCTGAACCGCTATCAGCCGCAGGAGGATATCCTGCATGCCAATCTGGCCTATGGGCGGCTTGCGCTTGCGCAGGTTCTGGGCTGACGGGCGACCCTAAAACCGTAGCATTTTCATAGATTTGTCGGTTCTTTGCGCGCGCCCTTGCGGGTGCGGGCAACCTTCTGGTTACCCAAGGGGTGGCAGCATCGCCGGATATTCCGGAGGTGACCATGCCCAATATCTATATCATCGCGGGCCAGAGCAATGCGACCGCCATGACCGCCGCCTTGCGCAGCCAATTGCAGGCGCGCGATCCGGGGGCCATCGTGATTGCCGTCAGCAGCGCAGGCGCGCCTTTGACATGGGGCCGCCGTGGGGAGGACTGGTATCAACCCGGCGAGATGCAGAACAGGGTGGTGACCGAGGCTGCCCGCGCAATGCAGGCCAATCCCGGCGCGGTGTTGCAGGGGATGATCTGGGTGCAGGGCGAGGCGGATACCTATGATTTTGCACGCGCGCCCAGTTACGCAAGCCAGTTTCAATCGCTGCTGGCGGGCATTGACGCGGGATTGCGAGCGGCGCTTCCCGGCGTGGCGCGGTCGGCGCTGAACTTCGACGTGGTGATTTCCAACCTTTCAGACGTTGCGCCGGCGGCACCGGGCCGGGCGTTCTGGGACACGATCATCGACCAGCAGCGCCGTCTGGATGCGGGATCGGACCGGATCAGCGGGGTTGACCCTGATGCGGTGGCACGGGCGGGCGGGTTCTCTGCATCCGGGATGTTCAGGGATGCCCTGCATTATTCGGAAGGCTTCATGGGCCGTCTGGCTGCAGCGCTGGTAGATCGGGTGGTTCCGGCATCGGCGGGAGAGCCGCCGCAAGCGCTGGTCTTGCAGGGGACGGATGCCGCAGAGGTGCTGACCGGGCGGGACGCCGACGATTTTGTCCGCGCGGGGCATGGCGCGGACAGCATCTTTGGCGGGGCGGGCAATGACAGTGTCAGTGGCGGCTGGGGGGACGACCTGATCTTCGGAGGTGCGGGACTGAACAGCCTGTGGGGCGTGAACGGCAATGACACGATCACCGGGGGTGCGGATCGGGACGTGATCTTTGGTGGGGCAGGGCGCGACCTGATCATGGGCGGGGCGGGCGATGACGTGATCGACGGCGGCAATGCGGGCGATGTGATTTCTGGCGGTGCGGGGCGCGACCGGCTGCGGGGCGGGGGTGGAGCGGACGTGATCAACGGCGGGGCGGGCCGGGATACGATGGTCGGGGGGGCGGGGGCGGATGTCTTTGTCTTTGGCAGCGCGGCGGATATCGGGATCGGGGCCGGGCGCGACAGGATTGCCGATTTCGTATCGGGCGAGGATCAGATCGATCTGCGGGGCATGGGGCTGATCTTTTCGCCCTCCGGCTTTGCGGGGGGTGGGCAGCGATCGGTGACCTTTGATCCGTCGCGCGGGCTGCTGCTGGGTGACAGCAATGGGGACCGGGTGGCCGACTGGATGGTGGAACTGGCGGGAGTGGACCAACTGGTGCCGCGCGATCTGATCCTGTAGCAGTTTTCGGATCGCAGGGTGGCCGCCCTTTGCGTAATGTGCGCAGTGTCCGGGCTGCGTAAGGCGGCCCTGCGGGGCTGATCAGCGGCAGGGGCAGGGGGTTGGCTGCATGGACATTCGCTGGTTGCAGGATTTTCTGGCGCTGGCCGAGTTGCGGAATTTCACCCGCGCGGCCGAATTTCGCAACCTGTCGCAGGCGGCGTTTTCACGACGCATCCAGTCGTTGGAACATTGGGTGGGCACGGCGCTGGTGGTGAAGGGGTCGCAGCCTGTGCGGCTGACCGAGGCGGGCGAGCAGTTCCGCGAAGGGGCAGGTGCATCGGTGGAACGGCTGCTGGAGACGCGGGCGGCGATCCGGGGCAGCCAGTTCGAGGTGATGAGCCAGATCCGGCTGGCGATGCCCAATGTGTTGGCGCGCAGTGATTTCCGGCGCATTCTGGCGGCCATCGGGCCGAAGGTGCGCAGTTCCTTTTCAGTGATTGTGGGAACAACGGCCGAGGTGACGGCGCGCTATCTGGCGGGGGATGCGGATATCTTGCTGGCGCATGATTGCCCGGCGTTGCCCAGCCATGAGGCGCTGGCCACGCAAGAGCGGGTGGTGCTGCGGGCGGATCGGTTCCTGCCCTATGTGGCGCGGGGGCAAGAATTCGGCTTTCCCGGCACGCCCAAGGAGCCATTTCCGCTGATCGCCTATGCACAACGGGCCTATTTCGCGCGGCTGTTCGAGCATGTGATCGAACGGGGTGGTGGGGTGCTGTCCTATCGGTTGTCGGTGCAATGCGACATGTCGGATGTGCTGAAAGAGGTGATCGCTGCGGGGCATGGCGTGGGCTGGCTGCCGGAAAGCGCGGTGGAGGCAGGGGCGGATATCGTGCCGTTGGGCGGGGTGGAGTGGGAATTGCCGCTGGAGATCTGCGCCTTTCGCCCGCGGCGCGCTGCGGGGCCAAAGCTGGATGCGCTGTGGGCGGCGTTGAAGGCCTAGGCGGGCCAAGGGTAGGCAAGGCCTGCATGGGCCATGCAGGATTTGCATTGGACCCTTGGGCAGGATCGGGGGCAGGTGTCAGGCCACAGCCATGGCCAGAGGACCAGCCCGATGATGATGCACGACATGCGCCGCGAAGAAGACAGTCTTGGCACGATGGACCTGCCGCGCACCTGTCTGTGGGGCATCCATACCCAGCGGGCGATTGAAAACTTTCCCATCTCGGGGATTCCCCTGTCGCTTTTTCCGGAGTTCATCCGATCGCTTGCTTGGGTGAAGAAGGCTGCGGCGCGGGCCAATCTGGCGTTGGGCGTGCTGTCGGCGGAAAAGGCGCGGGTGATCGAGGAAGTTTGCGACGAGATCATCGCCGGGCGGTGGCATGACGCGTTTCGCGTGGACATGATCCAGGGTGGGGCGGGCACATCGACGAACATGAACGCCAATGAGGTGATCGCCAATCTTGGCCTGCTGAAGATGGGCCACCGCGCCGGGGATTACGCGCATCTGCACCCGAATGATGATGTGAACCGGTCGCAATCGACCAATGACGTTTATCCCACCGCGATGCGGCTGGCGATTGTGAGCCAATGCGACGCCTTTCGCGCGGCGCAGTCGCGGCTGGCGGATGCCTTTGGCGAACGGGCGGTGGCCTTTGCGCAGGTGCGCAAGATTGGGCGGACGCAGTTGCAGGATGCGGTGCCGATGACACTGGGCCAAGAGTTCGCTGGTTTTGCGGTGACGATCCGCGAGGATGTGGAAATCATCGGGCGGTTGTCGAACCTGCTTTTGGAGGTGAACCTTGGCGGCACGGCCATCGGAACGCGGGTGAACACGCCCGACGGCTATGCCGAGGCGGTGGTGGCCGAATTGGCGCGGGTGGCGGGGCTGCCGGTGAAGCTGGCCGGTGATCTGATCGAGGCGAGCAGTGATTGCGGGGCCTATGTCACCTTTTCCAGCGTGCTGAAGCGGATCGCGGTCAAGCTGTCGAAGATCTGCAATGACCTACGGCTGCTGTCTTCGGGGCCGCGGTCGGGGTTCAACGAGATACGGCTTCCCGCGGTGCAGGCGGGATCGTCGATCATGCCGGGCAAGATCAACCCGGTGATTCCGGAGGTGGTCAATCAGGTCGCTTTTCAGGTGATCGGCAATGATCTGACGGTGACGATGGCGGCGGAGGCGGGGCAGTTGCAACTGAATGCCTTTGAGCCGGTGATCGTGCTGAACGTGTTGCAATCCATGCGCATCCTGATGCAGGCGATGGATACGCTGGCCACCCGCTGTGTCGCCGGGATCGAGGCGAATGTTGCGCAATGCGAGGGGGCGTTGGAGAACAGTCTGGTGCTGGCCACGATGCTGGTGCCGCATATCGGGTATGGCAAGGCGGCGCTGGTGGCCAAGACCGCGCTGTCCGAGGGGGCGTCAGTGGCGGCAACGGTGGTGAAGCTGGGCTTTGCGGATGAGGTCGGGGTGGCGATGATGCTGGCCGATGCGGGCTGAGCCTGTGGTGTGAGGGGTGTGGGTGGCCTTCGCAGGTCTGGCGCGCGCCTAGAGGCATTCCCCGCCGTCGATGACCAGAGCATGACCTGTCATGAAGGCCGACCGGTCCGAGGCAAGGTAGACGATGCTTTCGGCGATTTCGGTTTCCGATGCCCAACGCCCCATGGGAATGGATTGGGCGACATAGGATTCCAGTGCGGCGCGCCCGCCCATCTGCGCCTCGAACCCGCGGTTGAAGGGCGTGTCCACGAAGCCGGGGCAGAGCGCGTTGCAGCGGATGTTGTCGGCGGCATAGTCCACCGCGATCTGGCGGGTCATGGCGATGACGGCGTGTTTTGTTGTGCAATAGGCGATCATCCCACGGTCGTATTGCACGCCGGAATTTGACGCCGTGATGATGATGGATCCCTTTCGCTGCTGCTGCATCTGCGGCATGGCTGCGCGCGCGGCCACGAAATGCGCGCGCACGTTCAGACGCCATGAGGCATCCATGGCATCGGTGTCGATCTCGGTCAGCCGACCCGGAACCTGAATCCCGGCATGGGAATGCAGGATGTCGAGCCGGCCGCGCGCGGCAACAGTGCCAATGGCCGCCGTGACAGCCGCATCGTCGGCGGCGTCCAGCGCCAACGCCTCGGCCGTGCCACCAGCGGCGCGGATTTCATCGGCTACGGTGCGGGCGCGGGCGCCATCCAGATCGGTGACGGTGACGCTGGCCCCTTCACGCGCAAGGGCCAGCGCGCCCGCCCGTCCGATGCCGGACCCTGCCCCCGTCAGAAAGGCGACGCGCCCTGCAAGCTGCATCACTTGCTGTCCTTTCTGGTGCCGCTGCGCAGGATGAACTGCGCGGCTACCAACAGCAGCAGCGACACGGCCAGAACCATGGTGCCGATGGCGTTGATCTCGGGCGTGACCCCGCGGCGGATGGATGAGAAGACATAGATGGGGAGGGTCGTTTCGGACCCGGCGACGAAGAAGGCGATGATGAAATCATCGAAGCTGAAGGTGAAGCTGAGGAGGAAGCCCGCAAGGATGCCCGGAAAGATCAAGGGCAGCGTGACCTGCCGGAAGGTGGCGAAGGGGGGCGCGTAAAGATCGGCCGAGGCTTCGAGAAGGCTGCGGTCCATGCCCGACAGGCGGGCGCGCAGGATGATGATGACCAGCGCCATGGAGAACAAGGCATGGGCCGCGATCAGCGAGCCATAGCCCATCGACAGCTGGGGGGCCTGTCCTTCGGGGGCCAGCCGGGCGAGCAGGGGGTTGATCCAGCCAAACAGGGTGACCAGCGCGATCAAGGTGGCGATCCCGATGACGATGCCCGGCACCATGATGGCCACATAGATCAGCGCATCCGCAACTGCGCGCAGGCGGCCTTTCATGCCTTGCAAGGCCAGCGCTGCCATGGTGCCAAAGACGCTGGCGATCAGGGCCGAGCTGAGGGCGACGATGAAGCTGGTCCAGAGCGCCTCCATCACGAAGGGGTTGGACAGCGCCTTGCCATACCATTGGACAGAGAAGCCCGTGAACTGGCTGGCATGGCGGCCTGCGTTGAAGCTGAAGACCGCGATGATGGCGATGGGCAGGTAGAGGAAGGCGAAGACGGCAAAGGCATAAAGGCGCATGGGTCGGTCCTACATCAGGGCCACATCATCGCGCTGGCCCCCCATGCGGCGCATCAGCCACATGTAGACCGTCACGGTGATGAGCATGATGACAACCAGCGTCACGGCGACGGCGGCCCCGAAGGCCCAGTTGCGCGATTGCAGGAAAAGATCGACCAGCGCGTTACCTATGAAGAAGACCTTGCCGCCACCCAGCATGGCGGGGATCAGGAATTCGCCCATCAGCAGGATGAACACGAGCAGGCATCCCGTGGCCACGCCCGGCAGGGACAGGGGCAGCGTCACTTGCAGGAAACTGCGCAGGGGTGGTGCGCCAAGATCGGCGGATGCCTCCAGCAGCCGTTTGTCCAGCCGTTCGAGACTGACATAGATCGGCATGACCATCAGGGGCAGATAGCCATAGACGATGCCCGTCAGCACTGCGAAAGGCGTGTTGATCAGCCGGACCGAGCCGAGGCCCAGCCATTCGATCACCGCAGGCAGGCCCTGACCGCCAAGGATGAAGATCCACGCATAGCTGCGGATCAGGATGGAGGTCCAGAAGGGCACGATCACAAGGATCAGCAGCAATGTCCGCCATTTCGGATCGGCCCGCATCGCAAGGAAATAGGCCAGCGGATAGGCGATCAGAAGCGAAAGCGCCGTGCCCAGTGGGGCCAGCAGCAGGGTGTTCAGGAAGGCCGTCCCGCGGGCGGGCAGATTGGCGTATTGTTCGAAGGTGAAGGCGGGCACATAGCCGCCTGCCGGTGCCCGTTCGCCAAAGCTGAACACCAGAACGAAGCACAGCGGCAGCACGAGCATGACCGCAAACCACACCCCGGCGGGTGCGAGAAGCAGCCATGATGCGCGCTGCCGCTGCATGACGTCAGGCCGACTTGAAGCGGGCCATCAGCTCGGCCCGGTTCGGATCGGTGAGTGTCGCCGCCGCGCCGAACTCCAGCGCGTTCAACAGATCGGCGGCAGGGTAGAGGATCGGGTCATTCAGAATCTCGGCCGGCAGCAGGGCATCGACGCGGCTGTCTGCCACCGGATAGCCGTGGAAGAGCGCCTCTTTGGCGTTCACCTCGGGTTTCAGCAGGTAGTTGATCAGCGCATAGGCGGCATCGCGATGCGGCGCGCCTTTTGGGATGGCGTAGAAATCCGACCACAGCTCGCCGCCTTCGCGGCCAAGGACAAAGGCGATTTCCGGCATGTCGCGGTTCAACTGTTTGCCGTCGCCTGTCCAGCAGATCGTCATCCAGGCATCGCCCGACCGCATGGAGGGCTGGTAGTCCGAGCTGATGGCGAAAAGGTGCGGCTTGGCGGCCAACAGCAGTTCTTCGGCCTTGGCCAGTTCTGCCGGGTCGATCGAGTTGAAGGAATAGCCATAGTATTTCAGCGCATTGCCGATGGTTGTCAGCTGATAGTCATGCACCATAGTGCGGCCCGAGAAGGTGGTCTGGGTCAGATCCCAGAATTCCTTCCATGTGGCGGGCGTGGTGCCTTCGGTGTGGTTGGTGTTCACCGCAAAGCCTGTGGTGCCCCAGTTCTTTGGCACGGCATAAAGTTTGCCATCCACCGTGCCCGGCCCGGCAAAGCGGGGATCGAAACTTGCCGCGTCGTAATTGGGCAGGAGCGAGAGATCGAGAGGCTCGATCAGGTCTTGTTCCACATAGGTCGTGATCGTGTAGTTCGTCGGGACGAACACATCCCAGCCGCTGCCGCCAGCCTGCAATTTGGCGAGCATTTCCTCGTTCGAGCCGAACACGTTCACCTGCACCGCAGCGCCCGTTTCCGAGGTGAAGGCATCGAAGTTCGCCACATCGTGGTAGTTGGGCCAGGTCGCAAGGGCGACGCGATCGCCGATGGCGGTTTGAGCGCGGGCGGCGCGGGGCAGAAGGCCGGGCATGGCGGCGCCCAGAACGGCCGTCGCCGCGCCAAGGCCGGTGACCCCAAGGAAACGCCGCCGCGTCACCGATCCTTTCTGGTAGCGCCGCAGTTCCTCCATGAATTTCTGACGTGAGATATGGTCGATCTTGTCGGTCATTGCTGAAGTCTCCCGGTTGGTTTTTTCTTTGTTCAGTCTTGCGCAAGTATCAGGCCGGCGTCGGGCGCCCATGTCATGAACCCCGCATCGCCCGGGGCGAAGCTGCCTTCGGCGGCTTCGGCCTGGCGGGCGACGAGCACCAGAAGATCGCCAAGGGCGGCATGGCGGACGAGGTATTCGGTGTGTTCGCCCAGAAAGATGCGGTTGATGACGGTGACAGGCGCTGCCCCGTCACGGGCGTGATGGCCCAGTTCGATCTGTTCCGGCCGGATGCTGAGCGACACCTTTTCGCCCAGGGTCAATGACCCGGACACCCGCCCCGAAAAGCCGGGACCGGCGGGGGGGGCGATCCGCCCTGTCGTGCCGGAAAGCGCGGTCAGGGTGCCGTCGATGAAGTTCGACTTGCCCACGAAATCCGCGACATAGCGGCTGACGGGTTGGTCATAGAGGGCATTGGGCGATCCGGATTGGACGATCCGCCCGCCGCGCATGACACAGATGCGATCCGACATCGACAGCGCCTCTTCCTGATCATGGGTGACCAGAACAAAGGTGATGCCAAGCTGGCGTTGCAGGGTTTGCAGTTCGATCTGCATTTCGCGCCGCAGCTTGCGGTCGAGCGCGGCCAGCGGTTCATCTAGAAGCAGGACCTTGGGTTCGTTCACGATGGCGCGGGCCAGTGCGACGCGCTGCTGCTGGCCGCCCGACATTTCCCAGATGCGGCGGCGGCCAAAGCCCGAAAGACGCACCATTTCCAACGCGCGGTCCACCTTGCGCGCCACCACACCCCGGTCTGGCCGGGGGCGGCGCTGCATCAGGCCATAGGCGATGTTGTCGGCGACGGTCAGATGCGGAAACAGGGCATAGTGTTGAAACACCATGTTGACCGGGCGCTGATGGGCGGGAACGTCGGTCACCCTTTCGCCATCCAGAAAGACATCGCCCGATGTCGGGGTTTCAAAGCCGGCCAGCATCCGCAGCGCCGTCGTCTTGCCGCAGCCGGAAGGGCCAAGGAAGGACAGGAACTCACCCCGCCCGATCCCGAAGGTCAGCGCATCCGCGGCCAGAACATCGCCATAGCGTTTCGTGGCCGCACGGAATTCGGCGATCAGCGGTGTGCTGGCCCGTTCACCTGTTTCGCCAGTGTCGAGGAGGCTGTGCATGGGACCGCATCTATCCTATGAAACATGCCAAAGCGTAGGGGAGGGTCCATTGGCTGTATATATCACAAATGGGGTATTTCAGCGCCGTTGGACGGGCAGATGATCCCGCCCGGTTGGGCCGCGCTTGCAGGGGCGGTGGTGGCGGCGCTTGACAGCCCCGGTCTTCCAAAGGGGTTGGCCGACCTGCTGCGCCATACCGCGCCCTTCACCTATACGGTCGTGTTCGGCTATCGCGGGCCGGACAGGCCCATTGATCTGTACGACGATTTCCCGCCCAACAAGCGCAAGATATTCGTCACCGATTATCAGGCGGGGCCCTATCTTCTGGATCCCTTCTACCTTGCCGCAGTGCGGCCTGTTGCGCCCGGCCTGTATCGGCTGCGCGACATGGCGCCGGACCGGTTTTATCAGGGCGAGTATTACCGGAATTACTATGCCCAGACGGGGCTGGCCGAAGATATTGCCTATTTCGTCAGCCTGCCGGATCGGGCGATGATCGTGCTGTCGTTGATGCGGGCTGAGAAGCCGTTTTCACAAAAGGAATTTCTGGCGCTGGAGGCGCTGTTTCCCTTTGTGGCCGCCGCCGTGCAACGCCATTGGGCGGCGTTTGGGGTGGATGCTGGGCAGGGCGGGGCGCGGGTCGGGTTGCGCGGGGAAAGGCGCAGCGTGGCCCATGATTTTGGCAGCTTTGGTGTGGGAATCCTGACCTCGCGTGAGCGGGAGGTGGCGGAATACACCCTGAAAGGCCATTCGGCCGAGTCGGCAGGGCAGATCATGGGAATTTCGCCGGGGACGGTGCGAATCCATCGGCGCAACATCTATGCCAAGCTGCGCATCAATTCGCAGGGCGAACTGTTCTCGCTGTTCCTGGAAACGCTGGACGCCGCTGTGTTGAAGACGTTGCAGCGGGGCTAGGCGCAGCGCTGACGGAAGCCCCTGTGGTCGGGTTGTTCAGGGTAAGGGGATTTTCGGGGGGTGATGTTTTGGTCGGAGCGAGAGGATTCGAACCTCCGACCCCCTGCTCCCGAAGCAGGTGCGCTACCAGACTGCGCTACGCTCCGACCATTGCGGCGTGGGTTACAGCCCCGTGGCGGCATTTGCAAGGGGCATGGTCGGCGAAGGGGGCTGGAATCAATCCTGACGTTCGGGGATGCCCATGCGGCGCATCATCACGCTGACGCGGGGCATGGCGCCGGTTTCTGCGCGGCCTTTGGTGGCCAGCACGGGGCGGTTCTCGGAGACGCTGGGCGTTCCTTCGCGCAGGACGATGTAGATGCCCGAGGCGATGATGATGGCGCTGCCGATGGCGGTGTAGAGATCGACCGTTTCATCGAACAGGACCGAGCCGAAGAAAGCGGCCCAGAGGATTTGGGAATACTGCATCGGGGCGACGATGATGGCAGGCGCGGTGCGGTATGCCTTGATCACCAAAAGCCCGGCCACGAAGCCGAACAGGGCAATGATTCCCATCAGCCCCAGATGGGCCACCGGCATGGGGACATAGACGAAGGGCAGCACCGCCCCCATTGCCAGCACGTTGCCCAGCATCGGAAAGAGCATCAGGACGGCAGAGCGTTCGACGGCACCGATCTTGCGCACGATGACTGAGGTGAGCGCGCCGGTCACGGCGGCAGAGAGGGCAGCAAGGTGGCCCAGGCTCAGGTCGGCCTCGCCGGGGCGAAGGACGACAAGCACGCCGATCAGGCCAACGACCACGGCGATTCCGCGGCGCAGGCCCACACGTTCGCCCAGCATCGGAATGGCCATCAGCGTGATCAGAAGTGGCATGGCAAAGAAGATGGCATAGGCCTGTGCCAATGGCAGTTGCGAGAAGGCGAAGAAGCCTGCCACCCCGGTCAGCACGGCCGAGACTGCGCGGGCAAGGCTCCACCACGGGTGGCGGGGAACGAGGTTTTCGTCGCGCCTGTCGCCAAGCAGCATGAAGGTGACCAGCGGAAAGCTGAGCAAGCCCGAGAAGAAGATGATCTGCACGGCAGAATAGTCGCTGCCCAGAAACTTCACCACCACGTCATGGGTGGCGTAGATGCCGAAGGCCGCGAGCGAAAGAAGCGCGCCGCGCAGGTTGGGGGACATGGGGCAGAATCCTTGGGGGCGCGCGGGGACGCAAAGGGCTGGCTGGAATGATGCCGATAGTGTCGCGCGAAGTGGCGGCGGGTGCAAGCCGGGATGGGCGGTCAGGTGGGCGCTGTCGGCGGCGGAACGGGGGCGGCCTTGTCCTGACGCGCGACAACGATGATGCCTGCCAGCGCGATCAGGACGATGCCGATCAGGGTGCGGGTGCCGATGGCTTCGTCAAACAAAAGGCTGCCGAAAATGGCGGCCCAGAGGATTTGGGAATACTGCATCGGGGCCACGATGATGGCGGCGGCGCGGCGATAGGCTTCGACGATGGCGACCATGCCCACCATCAGCACCACGGCCATAAGGGCGGAAATGCCAAGGTCGGCGGTGGCCATGGGGCGGTAGACCCAAGGCATGGCGGCGCCGACCACGGCGAAAAGCACGATCTGCGGCCAAAGCAGCATGACGGCGGTGTTTTCCACCGCCCCTGTCTTGCGGATCAGGACATAGTTCATCGCCCCTACCAACGCGCCGGTCAGGGCCAGCGCATGACCGATGCCCAAGGGTGTGGCGACGGGGTCCAGCGCCACGATAACGCCCGCCAGACCCAGAAGCACGGCGATACCGCGCACGGGATCGAAGCGCTCGCCCAGCACCGGGACGGCCAGAAGCGCGATGAAGAGGGGCATGGTGAAGAAGATCGCATAAGCCTCGGCCAAGGGCAGCATGGTGAAGGCCGACACGCCGGCGATGAAATTCACCACCGTGCCGGCGCAGCGCAGGACCATCAGGCCAGGGCGGTTGGGCCAGAGGCGGCGGGCGTTGCCGGAATAGAGGATGTATGCGCCAAGCAGCGGCAGGGTCAGCGCGCCGGCGGCAAAGATGACTTGCAGGGGGTGGTAGGTGGCCCCCAGCAACTTGGCCGAGATGTCATAGGTTGCGTAAGTCCCAAAGGCCAGAAGACCCAGCCCGGCGCCTGACAGAGTGGGGGAAAGCGCCATGCTGGACCATCCGCGATATGGGTTGGCGGCGCGGGAAGCGCCGCCGCAGCGTCAGAGGCTGGCGTCGAGGGCGGCGATGACGGCATCGCCCATCTGGCTGGTGGAAACCGGAACGCCGCCTTCGGGACCCATCAGATCGGCGGTGCGGACGCCATCGGCCAGCACCTTTTCCACGGCTTTTTCGACGCGGGTGGCATCGTCGCCCATGTCAAAGGAATAGCGCAGCGCCATGGCGAAGGACAGGATGCAGGCGATGGGGTTGGCCTTGCCCTGACCGGCGATGTCGGGGGCCGAACCGTGGACGGGTTCATACAGCGCCTTGGGCCGGCCATTGGCCATGGGCAGCCCGAGGCTGGCCGAGGGCAGCATCCCCAGCGAACCGGTCAGCATGGCGGCCATGTCCGACAGCACATCGCCGAACAGGTTGTCGGTGACGATCACGTCAAACTGCTTGGGCCAGCGGCAGAGCTGCATAGCGCCGTTGTCGGCATACATGTGGGTCAGCGCGACATCGGGATATTCCTTATCATGCACTTCCTGCACGACCTGACGCCAGAGGATGCCGGATTCCATGACGTTGGCCTTCTCCATCGAGCAGACCTTGTTGTTGCGGCGACGGGCAAGTTCAAAGGCAGACCGGGCGACGCGGGCGATTTCGGATTCCGTGTAGCGCTGGGTGTTGATCCCGACGCGTTCGTTGCCTTCGGTGAAGATGCCGCGCGGTTCACCGAAATAGACGCCCGAGGTGAGTTCGCGGACGATCACGATATCAAGGCCTGCGACCACATCGCGTTTCAGCGATGAGAAATCGGCCAGCGCGTCAAAGCACTGGGCGGGGCGCAGGTTCGAGAACAGGTCCATCTCCTTGCGCAGGCGCAGAAGGCCACGTTCCGGTTTCACGCTGAAATCGAGGTTGTCGTATTGCGGGCCGCCGACAGCGCCCAGAAGCACGGCATCGACGGATTGCGCCTTTGCCATGGTGTCATCATGCAGGGGGGTGCCGTGCTTGTCATAGGCGCAGCCGCCGACAAGATCTTCGCTCACATCGAAATGGACGCCGCGCTTGGCACCAAACCAACCGATGATCTTTTTCACCTCGGCCATGACTTCGGGGCCGATGCCATCGCCGGCGAGGATGAGAAGGGAGGGATTGGCCACGGTGGCGCTCCTGCAGGACAAGGGAATTGTTGGGGGTGGCGTATCGGCTTGGGTCGGGCGGGTCAAGCGGGCAGGGGGCGGCGAAAGACTGAGAAAAACGATACGTCCGTATAGTTACATGATTTTCTCTGTGGCCGTTCTTGTCGTTGTAACAGGTCATGCTTTATTCTTACCGGGTAACGGTTGGGGTATGCGTGCCAGTACGGGAATCGAGTGACGACGATGCCGCGATTGACGGATCTGCCCGTGATTGACGTAGGCGGCCGATCAGGGCGTCTTGAGCCGGCACTCGATCTTCGATTGCTGAGCGGCAGTCAGCTTTTCATCAACATTGGCGAAGTGCGGCGCGTGGTGCGGCATCGCTATATGCTGGCGAATTTTGTCGGACTGACGATCCCGGGGATTGCTTTGCTTTATGCGCTGGATAGCAAGCGAATCCCGATTGACATGCAGGTGCCTGCGGTCGTGGTGGGGCTGGTGGCAGCACAGGCCTTGCTGATGGTTTATCTGCGATCTGTGGTCGCCGTCGCGCGGGTGTTCCACAGGGAGGCGCGGATCATCCGGATATGGGTGACGCCGGGGATGATGCTGGGTGCCGCTGCGCTGCTGGCCGCGGTAAGCATCATGCATCATGTGTTGGAGGTGCAGCAGGATTGGACGGAACTGCAATCGAAACTGATCCCGTTCTTTTGCGTGCTGTATCTGGAGCTTTGCGCAAGTTTCATCTTTCGCGGTGCGTTGCCACGGGCGCTGGCGGATTTGCGCGGGGGGGTAAATCCGTTCCCTGAAATGGCGGATGGCCCGTTACAGGACGACAGTCCGGTGGCTGAGGCTGCTGGGGCGGTTACGGAGCAGCCGAAGCTGCCGCAGGGTGGCGATCTGCTGATCCGGCTGGGAATTGCCCCTGCCGATATCCTGCGGGCAGAGGCAAGCGGGAATTATGTGACCATTGTCACGCGGACCGGCCGGCATCTGGTGCCGGGGCCGTTTTCGGGGGTGGTGGCGCAGATGCCCGCACCGCTGGGCCGGCAGGTGCAGCGGTCGCATTGGGTGGCGCTGGCTGCGGTTGAGGGGGTGAGGAAACAGGGGCGCGAGATTTGGCTGGATATCGCGGGCGGCGGGCGGGTTCCGGTGTCGGCGGCCTTGAAATCCGAAGTGCAGGCCTGGCTGGATGGGCGGGACAAGGCCCGTCCTGTGGCATTGCGTGACCTGCCGGATCGACCTGCGCAGGACAAGGTGGCCTGATGCGATCCGCGCAGCCCGCAGAGACGAGGGTTGAGGTCACCATGTTTTCCGGTGACGTCGTCCGCTTTGGGCCATTCGAATTCGTTTCGACACTGTTTCACCGCTATATGATCATCCATTACATCCTGCTGTATTTCTTTGTGATCACCTTCGACACGCGCTCTGATCATGCGAAGCTCTTCGTGGATGAGCGGGCGCGCAACATTGCCCTGAGCATCCTCTGTGGTGTTCTGATGCTGGTGCTGGTCGCGCTGATCGTGGAATACATTTCCTATCGGTGGGGGACGGTACGCATCAAGGCATCGCCCTACCTTTTGGCGGCGGTGACGATCGGTATCGGGGTCGACCTTGTGATATCGAAGGATTCGATGATGCCAACGCCAAAGCTGTTGGTGCTGGTGATCTATTACTTTGTCTTGATCGAGGCCTTTGCGCATATGTTGATGCTGGTCGTCGTCCCGCGGGTGTTGGCCGATCTGCGCGGGCGAAGGCCCGGTGCTCTGCCCAAGACGGTGGTGCCTGTGGCCGAACCGCAAAGAGTGTGGGAGGCGGACCATGTCGAGATCGGGGGCAAGCGGATCAAGCCTGACACGCTGATCCGGATCATGGCAGAGGGCAATTACATTCGGATCATCACCAAGGACGAGCGGATATATCTGCCCGGCCCCTTTGGTGCCGTGGTCGATCCCCTGCCGGAATGGCTGGGTGTGCGGGCGTCGCGGTCGGATTGGGTGGCGGCGCGGGCCGCGCAGGCCATTCGCCGCGACGGGCGGGACATGTTCGTCGACATGGAGGATGGCACGTCGGTACGCGTGGCCAATTCACGCCAGAAGGTGGTGCTGTCCGTGCTGAAGCTGCCGGTCGATCGGGTCCGGTTTGACGCAGTCGATCAGGGGCCGGGAGTGGCGGCCAACACCGACAGGTCGATCCAGACCGGGTAGTGATGCGAGGCGGTCGCCAGCGTGGCGGCGAAAGGGTCATCGTCGGGCGGCCAGAGGACGCCACTGGCATGGATGACAAGGTCGCTGGAGGGCAGCAGGTAATCCAGTCGCAGACCGCCCAGATCGGTATAGATCGCGGTGTCCAGCGCAGGGTCGCCACGATGCGCCGGTTCCGTTCGGCCATGGGTGCCGCGCGGCGCGGGATCAGTTAGCGCTGGATGGTTGAGCAGGGCGCGCAGGGCGTCGGGGCGGCCATCGCCATCATTGGGATCAAGGTTTGCATCGCCCAGCAGGATGAAGGGTGGTGCAGGGGGCGGGATGGCCAGATGGCCATTCAGCAGATGCAGCCAGAAGCCCGCCTCATCCGCGTTGCGGCGGCCATTGCGATCCTCGGGCCCGTCAAAGGCAGGCGGGGTGGCATGCCAGATCAGCAGGGAAAGACGCGCGCCACCCGGCAACCGGACCGGCAGGATCAGGTGGCTATGCGACGACAGGCGCTGAACCTCGGCAAGGCCGGGGTCCATGTCCGGGGGCAGATTGGCCTGTGGCAGGTCGCGCCAGAGAAGGCCGCTGAAATCCTGTGCCTGTTCGGTCAGAAGCGGCAGGCGCGACAGGATGGCGGTACCGCCCGCGCCGGGGAAACGGCCCCAGCCTTGGGCGTCTTCGGGCTCATTGAGGCGGCCGTCACCATCGACATCAAAGCCGGTCGGCTGGCCCGCGTTGGGGCGCGGGGCGTAAAGGTGCGGATAGGGGTGACCCGCCGCCTGTAACCGCAGGGTAAGGGCGGACAGGGCGTGAGGGCCGGGGTCATGGTCCATCCCGGTAAGGACAAGGATATCGGCGTCCAGCCGGGCCAGAACGGCGAGGATTGCCGCGATCTGCGCATCTTTGCCCGCCTCGATATCGCGCAGCAGCAGGCCGGGGCCGCGCCGTTCCAACCCGACATTCCAGAGAGCAAGGCGCAGCGGTTCTGAACGGGCCAGCGTGGCCGTCAGGCAGAAGGCCGCCAGCGCAAGGATCAGGCGGGAAGCAACGCCTCGGACGCGGTACCGGCGCTTTCGCGGCGCTTGTCGCGGATCATCTGCGCCACGCGATACATCGCGATCCCGCGCATGAAGAGGCTTGCCGGAAGAAAGGCCCATGCTGTCATCGTCCAGATCAGGCTGTGCGATCCGGTCAGGCTGGCGGCATCAATCCCGCCCATGAACAGCCGCACAACAACCGGGGCCAAGAATGGCAGCAGGAACCCTAATGAAATGTTAATGCGCGCGTCCCGCTCCAGCCGGGCGACGATGTCGCTGCCGCTGGTGGGATCAAAGGTCGGCAGGTTGATCCAGACATTGAACACCCGTCCCTGACGCGGCCAGCTGCCCAGCCGCATGTGGAAGGAGAAGTAGAACAGCCCCAGCAGCGAGGTCAGATAGGCCGTGCCGGCGGCGGTGCGCAGGATGGCGATATCGGCCTCGGTCGCGCCGGGGGTAAGAACCTGAGTGGCCAGACGGACCGGGCTATAGGGGAAATCCATCGCCTGCCCGATAAGCGCGCCCACGGCTTCGACCAGTTGGGTCAGCGTCGAGGGGTCGGTGCGACCCCGTTCGATCAGGGCAAGGGCCAGCAACGTTGCGGCCAGCAGCAAAAAGCGGATGCGGTTGAAGGGCGGGGCGTCGCGGAATTCGATCAGACCCGGCGCTTCGCCATTGTATTCGACAAAGGTAAGGAGACCGGCGAAGAGGGCAACGAGGGCGACCGTTTGCTGTGCGTCCGTTGCCAGGCCCGGTACGAGCATGGACGGTGCAACAACCAGCACCACGATCATAACTGCGCGCAAAAGCGCCCCGGCAAGCCGCGAACCCACTGCCCTGTTTCCTTCCCGCCAGCCGACCCAGGGTTTGCCCTTGGTGCCGCTTCCAGCGAATACCCGCACATTGTGGCGGACTGCCTCAATCTTGCCCAATTTGTGCCTTCTTTCGTGTACCGTTACAACACCCGTTCGTATGTATGCAGGGCTTTGCGGCCATTTCGCGGACAAGGTGTCGCTGGATTGCATCAAGATTCCGGCAAGGAAAAGGCCGCCCCTAGGGGCGGCCCAAGATGTTGTGGTTGCTTGGTTTTTGGCACCTAGGCGGCAGCCAAGGCCGGTTTCAGGCCCAAGGACGCAGAGTTGCCAGCGATTTTTCGTAGCTGTCGATGGCGGCGGCCTTTTCCAAGGTCAGGCCAATGTCATCCAGACCGTTCAGCAGGCAATGCTTGCGGTGCTGGTCGACCTCGAACGAGAAGACCTGCCCGTCCGAGGTGGTGACGGTCTGGCTGGGCAGATCGACGGTGACGCGGGCATTGGCGCCTTTCTTGGCATCGGCCATCAGCACATCGACCACTTCTTGCGGCATGACGATGGGCAGGATGCCGTTCTTGAAGCAGTTGTTGTAGAAGATGTCGGCAAAGCTGGTGGAGATCACGCAGCGGATGCCGAAATCCAGAAGCGCCCAAGGCGCATGTTCGCGCGACGAGCCGCAGCCGAAATTGTCGCCTGCGATCAGGATTTCGGTCTTGCGATAGGCGGGCTGGTTCAGGACGAAATCGGGGATTTCCTGCCCGTCCTGCGTATAGCGCATTTCATCAAACAGGTTCTTGCCGAGACCCGAGCGCTGGATCGTCTTCAGGAACTGTTTGGGGATGATCATATCGGTGTCGATATTGACCAGCGGCATGGGGGCCGCGATGCC
The DNA here is from genome assembly GCA_022843025.1 of Paracoccaceae bacterium. Lineage (GTDB taxonomy): Bacteria > Pseudomonadota > Alphaproteobacteria > Rhodobacterales > Rhodobacteraceae > Paragemmobacter. Next base: position 203,331 of record JALHOL010000001.1, read on the forward strand.
GGTGAGGGTGGTGAATTTCTGCATCGGTCTGTTCCTTACACCTGTTCCGACATCACATCGCGCACATCGACCAGATGACCGGCGATGGCTGCTGCTGCCGCCATGGCGGGCGACAACAGGTGCGTGCGGCCGCCGCGGCCTTGGCGGCCTTCGAAGTTGCGGTTGGAGGTGGCGGCGCAGCGTTCGCCGGGGGCGAGCTGATCGGGGTTCATGGCAAGGCACATGGAGCAGCCCGCGAGACGCCATTCAAAGCCCGCGTCGATGAAGATCTGGGCCAGACCTTCCTCTTCCGCCTGTGCGCGCACGAGGCCCGAGCCGGGGACAACCATCGCGCGTTTCACCGCGATCTTCTTGCCCTTCAGGATGGCTGCCGCGGCGCGGAGGTCTTCGATGCGGCCATTGGTGCAAGAGCCGATGAAGACTGTGTCGATGGCGACATCGGTCAGTTTCTGACCTGGGGTCAGACCCATGTATTCCAGCGAGCGGCGGGCCGCTTCGACCTTGCCGCCGGTGAAATCTTCGGGCGCGGGGACGGTGCCGGTGATGGGCAGCACATCTTCGGGCGAGGTGCCCCAGGTCACGACGGGGGCGATGTCTTCGCCACGGATCGTGACGACCTTGTCGAAATGCGCGCCTTCATCGGTGAAGAGGGTTTTCCAATAGGCGAGCGCGGCCTCCCACTTTGCGCCTTTCGGCGCGTGGGGGCGGCCCATGCAATAGGCAAAGGTCTTTTCGTCCGGCGCAATCAAACCGGCGCGGGCGCCGCCTTCGATGGCCATGTTACACACGGTCATGCGGCCTTCCATCGAAAGCTCGCGGATCGCCTGGCCGCAGTATTCGATGACATAGCCGGTGCCGCCAGCGGTACCGGTTTCACCGATCACCGACAGGGTGATGTCCTTGGCGGTGACGCCGGGGCGGAGCGAGCCGGTGATTTCCACCTTCATGTTCTTGCCCTTGCGCTGGATCAGCGTCTGGGTGGCGAGGACATGTTCCACTTCGGAGGTGCCGATGCCATGCGCCAGCGCGCCGAAGGCGCCATGGGTGGCGGTGTGGCTGTCGCCACAAACCACGGTCATCCCCGGCAGCGTCCAGCCCTGTTCGGGGCCGACGATATGGACGATGCCCTGACGGATGTCGGAGACGGGATAGTAGTTGATCCCGAAATCCTTGGCGTTCTTGTCGAGCGCGGCCACCTGAATGCGGCTGTCTTCGGTCATGGTCGCGGCATTGGCGCGGTCCAGCGTCGTGGGGACGTTGTGATCGGGCACGGCGATGGTCTTTTCCGGGGCGCGGACGGTGCGGCCCGTCATGCGCAGGCCTTCGAATGCCTGCGGCGAGGTCACCTCATGCACGAGGTGGCGGTCGATATACAGCAGGCAGGTGCCGTCTTCGGCCTGATGGACGACGTGATCATCCCAGATCTTGTCATAAAGGGTGCGCGGAGCGGTCATGGCTCATCTCTTTCGGATATGGCTGTGGGTGTGGCGCGGCTGCGCCGGGATGACGGGAGGCGCGTCAGGAAAGGCGTGCGAGAACCGACCGGCTTTCGCGGGTAAAGCGCCAAGGCAGGCGCGCGTGGTCGGCCATGTCGAAGAAGCGCATCATGCGCGTCTGATTACGCGCGAATCTGCTGTGAGGCAAGACGCGGGTTCGGGGCGGGGTGGAGTGACGGGCCACGCAAGGCGGGTTTCACCGCTAACACATGGAACGTCGCGCCAGGGTGATGGTTAGGGTTACGCAACAGAGCCGCGCTTGGGCCATGGCGGGGATTTGCCGGGCTGTTCGGAATGGGTTTGCTGTGCGGGTGGGTAAGGCGTGCTAGGTCAGGATCAGACAAAGGGTGATGTGCATGGGATGGGTTCAGAAGCGGGTTGTATCGGCGCTGCTGGCAATGGGTGTCGCGGGCGGGATGGCGGGGGCGGGGATGGCTGAGAGCTATAAAGGCACTGAAACCCCGGCCTATGTGGTTGAGGATAGCGACGGCGCGGTGGAGGTGCGGGCCTATCCGCCGCATCTGGCGGCAGAGGTGACAGTCGAGGGAAGCCGGGATGCGGCTGTGGGCGCGGGGTTCCGGGTGCTGGCGGCCTATATCTTTGGCGGGAACGAGGCGAAGGCGAAGGTCGCGATGACCACACCTGTCGCGCAATCGGAAAAGATCGCCATGACCACGCCTGTGGCGCAAAGCGGCGCGGGGTCGACATGGACGGTGCAGTTTTCGATGCCGTCAGAGTTCACGATGGACACCCTGCCGCGCCCCAAGGACCCGCGAATCCGGCTTGTGACCAACCCGGCCAAACGCATGGTGGTGCTGGAATTTTCAGGCGTTCCAACGACTTCGTCGCTTGAGGCGCGCAGTGCGGAGTTGCGGGAATGGGTGGCGCAGCGCGGGTTGGCGGTGGAAGAGCCGCCGCAGTTCCTGTTCTACGATTCACCCTTCACCCTGCCGTGGAACCGCCGCAACGAGGTGGGTTTCGTGCTGCGGTGACGGTTCTTCTTGCGCTTTTCGCCGCCGGGGGATATCGCGCGCGCTTCGCGTGCCGTTGAGATACGGGCGCGGCAATGTTACCCTGTTGGTCAAGCCCCGCGCCGGGGCGATGCGGCGCGCCATTTCGGGAGGACTATGTCCTGTCTCATTCAGACCCAACGACCGGGCTGCCGGTCGGGCCAAGGGCGGCGCGCATGACGGCGACCGCCACGGCGAATGCGGGAACCTTTTCTTCGGAAGACGTTCTGGCGGCAGTGCTGAAATCCGTCGATGACGACAAGGCCGAGGATATCGTGCAGATCGATCTGCGCGGGCGGTCGGACGTGGCCGATTACATGGTCATCTGTTCGGGCCGGTCGTCGCGTCAGGTGGCGGCAATCTCCGAAAAGCTGGTTGATCGGCTAAAGCAGGATCTGCGGATCATCAGCAAGATCGAAGGCAAGGAAACCGGTGACTGGGTGCTGATCGACGCGGGCGATGTGATCGTCCATGTCTTCCGGCCCGAGGTGCGCGAGTTCTATCAGCTTGAAAAGATGTGGCTTCCCGGAAGCGCCCATCGCGGGGCCTGAGGGCCGTGCGGGTGCATGTCTGTGCGGTGGGGCGCATCCGGGCGGATCAGCCCGAGCGTGCGATCTTTGAAGATTACCACATGCGGTTCAACCGCACAGGAAAGCCCCTCGCGCTGGGCCCGTTGTTCGAGACCGAGGTCGAGGACAAAAAGGGCGGCGGGATGGAGGCCGAGGCAGAGTTGCTGGCAAGGGCTGTTCCTGCGGGGGCGCTGCTGGTGACAATGGATGAGCGCGGCAAGGTGATGTCATCGCCGGAGTTTGCCGCGCAACTGGCGCGGTGGCGCGATGAGGGGCGGCAGGATGTGGCCTTTGTCATCGGCGGGGCCGACGGGATTGCGCCGGGGCTGCGCGACCGGGCCGCGTTTTCGATCAGTTTCGGGCGGATGGTCTGGCCGCATATGCTGGTGCGGGTGATGCTGGCCGAGCAGTTGTATCGGGCGGCGACGATCCTGTCGGGCGGGCCGTATCACCGGGCGTGATTTTCTTCTAACCATCTGGGAACGCTGCATTAACCTGGGGCATCCGGCCCAAAAGGCTGTGCCGCTGCCGGTGCAGATGGCGGTGCAGACGGCTGTGCATACGCACGGGGGGCTTACCGGGCGTTAAGGTTAACGCACGGGAAAGGATTGGTGCGATTCCGGGGTGGGTTGTAGACAGGCCGATCCGGACGCTGATGAGGGTTGTGGCGGAGGATTTTAAGCTGCGGCAACCTTGGACAGGAAAGCCGATGCGGAAAACTTGATGCCAGCGCTGCGGGGTGCGTTGCCGGATGGGGCCGGGGGCGGTATTGAGCTTGCAAGACCAAGAAGGGGTATCCTGCCATGACTGTTCCAAAGCCCGTCGTGCTGTGCATTCTTGACGGCTGGGGGCTTTCGGAGACGCGAGAGGGCAATGCCCCGGCGCAGGCGCATGTGCCGAATTTCAACCGCATCTGGGCGAGTTGCCCGAAGGCGACGTTGATCACCCATGGCCCGGATGTGGGCCTGCCGCGCGGGCAAATGGGCAATTCCGAAGTGGGCCATACCAATATCGGCGCGGGCCGCGTGGTGGCGATGGACCTTGGCGCGATTGATCTGGCGGTGGAGGACGGGTCTTTTGCCGAGAATGAGGCGCTGAACGCGTTCATCGCCAAGGTAAAGGCTGCGGGCGGCGTGGCGCATCTGATGGGCGTGGTGTCGGATGGCGGGGTGCATGGGCATATCACCCATGTGATTGCGGCCTGTCGGGCGGTAACGGCGGCGGGGGTACCCGTCTGGCTGCATGCGATCACCGACGGGCGGGATGTGGCGCCATCGTCAGCGGCGGGGTTTGTGGCGGATCTGGTGGCCAAGCTGCCGGTGGGGGCGCGGATTGCCACGGTGACGGGGCGCTATTGGGCGATGGACCGGGATAACCGCTGGGAGCGGGTGTCGCGCGCCTTTGCGGCGATGGTGCGAGGCGAGGGCGAGGTGGCGGCGGATGCCGTGGAGGCCGTGGCGCAATCCTATGCCAAGGGTGAGACGGATGAGTTTCTGGCCCCCACGGTCATCGGCGGCTATGCGGGCGCGCGGGATGGGGACGGGCTGTTCTGCCTGAACTTCCGGGCGGATCGGGCGCGGGAGATTTTGGCCGCACTGGGACAGCCGGGGTTTGACGGGTTCGATACCGGCAGGCGACCGGCATGGTCGGCCATGCTGGGGATGGTGGAATATTCCGAGGGCCACAACGCCTATATGGCGACGGCTTTTCCGAAGCGGTCGATCCCCAATTCTCTGGGGGAATGGGTGGCGGCCCATGGGCGGACGCAGTTCCGGTTGGCCGAGACCGAGAAATATCCGCATGTGACCTTTTTCCTGAATGGCGGGCGGGAGGAGCCGTTCGCGGGCGAAGATCGGGATATGCCGAAATCGCCCAAGGTGGCGACCTATGACTTGCAGCCGGAAATGAGCGCGCCCGAGGTGGGGGCGGCGCTGGTGGGCGCGATCCGGCATGGCTATGACCTGATCGTGGTGAATTTCGCCAATCCCGATATGGTGGGGCATACCGGCGATCTGGCCGCCGCGATGCGCGCCTGCGAGGCGGTGGATGCCGCGCTGGGCGATGCGCTGGCGGCGCTGGACGTGGCGGGCGGCGCGATGATCGTGACTGCCGATCACGGCAATTGCGAGCAGATGATTGATCCGGTGACAGGCGGGCCGCATACGGCGCATACGACAAACCCGGTGCCGGTGATCCTTGTGGGCGGGCCTGCGGGGGCGCGGCTGCGGCAGGGGCGGCTGGCCGATCTGGCGCCCACAGTGTTGGCGTTGATGGGGTTGGAGCAACCGCCGGAAATGACGGGGCAGAGTCTGATCGTATGAGGCTGCGCGTCGCCCTTTGCCTTGGCCTTGGCCTGATGCTGGCGCGGCCGGTGCTGGCCGATACCGCCGCCGAACAGGCAGCGCAGGCGGCGGGTGACCTGATGGCCGCCGTGACGGCGATGGAAGAGGCCGAGGGCGCTCGGGACAGGGTGGCCGCGCTGACCCAGACGATCCGCGCCTATGAGGATGGGCTGGGCGCGCTGCGCGAGGCGCTGCGGCAGGCATCGCTGCGCGAGACGGCGCTGAGCCTGCAATTCAACGCGCAGCGGGACCGGATTTCGCAATTGGTGGGCGTGCTGGGGCAGTTGGAGGCGGAGCCGGGGCCGTTGTTGCTGTTGCATCCGACGGGGCCGGTGGGAACGGTGCGATCAGGGATGATGCTGGCCGATGTGACGCCCGCCTTGCAGGCCGAAGCGGCGCGGTTGCGGGCGGAATTGCAGGAGTTGCGCGATCTGCGCGCCTTGCAGGAGGCGGCGGGTGAAACGCTGGCGCGCGGGTTGAGCGTGGCGCAGACCGCGCGGACGGCGCTGAGCCAGGCGATCAGCGACCGGACCGAACTGCCCCGGCGGTTCACCGAAGACCCCGAAGTGTTGCGCGGGCTGGTGGAAAGCGCGGATACGCTGGAGGCCTTTGCCACGGGGCTGGCCCCTGATGCGACGGATGGCGAGGATTTCGCCAGCGCCATGGGGCGTTTGCCGCGCCCGGTGCTGGGATCGGTGCTGCGCCGCCCCGGCGAGGCGGATGCGGCGGGGGTGCGTCGGCCGGGGCTGACGATTGCCACAAGACCCCGTGCGCTGGTCACTGCGCCGTGGCCTGCGACGATCCGGTACCGGGGGCCGCTGCTCGACTACGGAAATGTGATGATCCTGGAGCCGGGAGGGGGCTATCTATTGATCCTCGCGGGGCTTGGTTCGGTATATGGAGAAGTGGGCGAGGTGGTGGCACAGGGTGCGCCGCTGGGCCTTATGGGGGGCGCAGAGCCGGAACTTGCAGACATCCTTGCCGCGTCACAAGAAGGTGGTGGCGCACGCGAGACGGAAACGCTTTATTTGGAATTGCGGCAGGGTGCCGATCCGGTGGACCCGGAACCTTGGTTCACCGAAGGAAGGGAATGAGATCGAGATGAAGAAGTTCGTCATGGCCGCAGTTGGCGGCACGGTGGCCGGAGCCATTCTGACCTTGCAGGTGGCGGGACCGCTGATCGCGCAAGAGACCGAGCGGAACGAGAATGTCTATCAGCAGCTTGATCTGTTCGGTGACATCTTTGAACGCATCCGGTCGCAATATGTGGAAGAGGTCGACAGCGAGCAGCTGATCGAAGCAGCGATCAACGGGATGCTGACATCGCTTGATCCGCATTCCAGCTATTTGCCGCCGGAAGATTTCGACGACATGCAGGTGCAGACGCGTGGCGAATTCGGGGGCCTTGGGATCGAGGTCACGCAGGAAGAGGGTTTCGTCAAGGTGGTGTCGCCGATGGACGACACGCCCGCCGATGCGGCGGGGATCGAGGCGGGCGATTTCATCACCCATGTGAACGGCGAAAGCGTGCTGGGCCTGACGCTGGATGATGCCGTGGAAATGATGCGGGGGCCGGTCGGTTCCGAGATCATCATCACCGTGGTGCGCGAAGGTGTGGATGAGCCGTTTGACGTGTCGATCATCCGCGACACGATCAAGGTGACGGCGGTGCGGAGCCGCGTGGTGGGCAAGACGGTGGTGCTGCGGATCACGACGTTCAACGACCAGACCACGCCGGGGCTGGAAGAGCAGATGAAGAAATCCATCGACGAGCTGGGCGGGATGGAGAATGTCGACGGTTTCGTTCTGGACCTGCGCAACAATCCGGGCGGTCTGCTGACCGAGGCGATCAGCGTGTCGGATGCTTTCCTTGAGAAGGGCGAGATCGTATCGACCCGGGGCCGCGAGGCATCGGATGGCGAGCGGTTCAACGCGACGCCGGGCGATCTGACCGAAGGCAAGCCCATCGTCATGCTGATCAATGGCGGCTCTGCCTCGGCATCCGAGATCGTGGCGGGGGCGTTGCAGGATCATCGCCGGGCGATCGTGGTGGGGACCAAGAGCTTTGGCAAAGGGTCAGTGCAGACGGTGGTGCCGCTGCGCGGGGACGGCGCGATGCGGTTGACGACGGCGCGCTATTACACGCCGTCGGGCCGGTCGATCCAGGCGCTGGGCGTGATGCCGGATATCGTGGTGAACCAGCCGGTGGTGACGCCGCCGGTCGAGGGGGAGGAAGCCGCTTCGGCCGCGCAGAACCCGTCTTCCGAGGCGGATCTGCGGGGGATCATCACCAATGATTCCATGAGCGAGGATGAGCGCAAGCTGCTGGAAGAAGAGCGGGCGCAGATCGAAGAGGCGGCCAAGCTGCGCGATGAGGATTACCAGCTGGCCTATGCCGTGGACATCCTGCGCGGGCTGAACGCCGTGGCCCCGGCAGTGGCTGAGCAGAACTGAAAGGAGCGGGGCCGCGCTGCGGCCCCGACATACCATGACAGATACGGCGAATTTGCCCTACCGGCCCTGCGTGGGTGTGGTGCTGATCAACGCGCAGGGCGAAATCTTTGCCGGGCAGCGCATCGATTCCCCCCATCCCGCCTGGCAAATGCCGCAGGGCGGAATCGACGAGGGCGAGAAGCCCCGCAAGGCGGCGCTGCGCGAGTTGTGGGAAGAAACCGGGGTGACCGCCGATCTGGTGGAGTTCGTCGCCAAGACCGAGGATTGGGTGACCTATGACCTGCCGCCCGAACTTTTGGGCAAGGTCTGGGGCGGCAAGTATCGCGGACAGCGGCAGAAATGGTTCCTGTTCCGCTTTCTGGGCAGCGATGACCAAGTGCGGATCGACAGTGAACACCCGGAATTCAGCCGCTGGCGGTGGATCGGGGCGGGGGAAATGATCGCCTCGATCGTGCCGTTCAAGCGGCAGGTTTATGAAGAGGTCGTTGCGGCCTTTCGGCCGCATCTGGCCCCCTGAGACGGCCCTGCCAGAGCGGGTGCGCCGCCCTATTGGGCGGCGACCTTGGCCCCTGCGACCATGTCCTTGACCATCGGAATGACCTGTTCGCCATAGAGGCGGATGCTTTCGCAAAGCTGATAATGCGGCATCGGGCCGGTTGAATATTTCATATCAAACCGGTCGACCCCCAGCGCGGTGACTGCCGCCGCAATCTTGCGGGCCACGGTTTCCGGGCTGCCGACATAGAGCGAGCCGTTGCGAATTTCGCCCATGAACCGGTCAGGTGTGACCGGGGGCCAGCCGCGTTCAGCCCCGATCTGATCGAACATCGCCTTGTAATGCGGCCAAAGCTGTTCGGCGGCCTGTTCATCGGTGGCGGCGATGTGACCCGGCGAGTGGATGCCCACGGGTTTGACCGTGCGGCCCATCTGGGCGCAGGCGCGGTGGTAAAGATCGACATAGGGTTTGAACCGGCGCGGGTCGCCGCCGATGATGGCCAGCATCAGTTGCAGATCGTGGCGCACAACGCGGACCACGGATTCCGGGCTGCCGCCGACGCCGACCCAGACCTGAAGGCCGGGGCCAAGGGTGGGATAGACGCGCTGGTCATGGAGCGGCGCGCGGGTTTCGCCCGACCAGGTGATCGCCTCATCGCGGATGAGATGGGCAAAGAGATCGAGCTTTTCTTCGAACAGGCGTTCGTAATCCTGTAGCTCATATCCGAAGAGGGGAAAGCTTTCGGTAAAGGAGCCGCGCCCAAGGATCACCTCGGCCCGGCCAGTGGAGATGGCGTTCAAGGTCGAGAAGCGCTGAAACACGCGGACCGGATCATCCGAGGACAGGACCGTAACCGCCGAGCCGAGCCGGATGCGGCTGGTGCGGGCGGCGATGGCCGAGAGCACGATTTCCGGGGCCGAAACCGCAAAATCCGCGCGGTGATGTTCGCCGATGCCAAGGAAGTGGATGCCGACCTGATCGGCAAGGATGCCCTGTTCGACGACATCACGTAGCACGGCGTCATGCGGTTTGAGATGCCCATCCGGGCCGAGGCTGGTGTCACCGAAGGTGTCGAGGCCGAGTTCGATCTGCATGGTGGTCCCCCATACGTTGCTGAGGGGAGAATAGGGGTTTCGGTGGCGGGGCGGAACCCCGCGCCGGTGCAAGGCGGCTGCGCGTGGGCGCACGGATGCCGGTTTCGCGGGGGTGGGGTTGCACTGTGCCCCGGTCACGTCCTATTTGCGGAAGATGCGCTGGACTGTGCTGGCGCGGGTGTTGGTGGGGCGATGGGCGGGATCGGTGCGGTCTTGATGCGGGTAGCGGCGATGCTGGCGCTTTTGGCGCTGGTCGTTGCCCCCGTGGCCGATGCGGCGACGCACGGGCCTGGCGCCGTGATGGCACAGGCGGAACATGCCGTATTGCATGGTGGGGCGGGTGATCATCTGGATCATCACGGGCATCATCATGGGCATTCCCACGGTCACCACGACGCGACCGACCATGACCATTCGGCAAGCGTGATCTTGTCCGCCGCGCCTGTGCTGGCCCTGCCGCAGGGCAAGGCGCAGGGGGTTGCGCTGGCGCGGGAGTTTGCCGGAACAGCGGCCGAGGGGCCGCGACGGCCACCGAGGGCCTGACCTGAGACTTGCGAAGCCGGCCAGATCCGCCCAAGGGCGGCGATGGCCTGACCGTCGTTTCAGGACAGGACATGATCCATGGACATCTTCCTCCGGACGCCGCCGCGCGTCTGGCTTTTGGCGGCCACGCTTGGCCTTGCCCTTCTTTGGGCAGGCGGGGCGCTGGCCCATGCCGTCACCCTTGGCGACAAGGGGTATATTCAAGAGATCACCGGACCGCAGGTGATCCCGTTCCTGTACCTTGGCGCCAAGCATATGGTGACGGGGTATGACCACATCCTCTTTCTTTTCGGGGTGATCTTCTTTCTGTACGGGATGCGCGAGATCGCGCTTTACGTGTCGCTTTTCGCGGTGGGCCATTCGGTGACGATGGTGCTGGGCGTCTGGTTCGACTTTGGGATCAACGCCTATATCATCGATGCGATCATCGGGTTTTCGGTCGTCTACAAGGCCTTGGACAACCTTGGTGCGTTCCGTGCGTGGTTCGGGGTGCAGCCGGATACGCGGGTGGCGACGCTGGTTTTCGGGTTGCTGCACGGCTTTGGGCTGGCGTCGAAGATCATCGAATACGACATCTCGGCCGATGGGTTGCTGGTCAACCTGCTGGCTTTCAATGTGGGGGTGGAGATCGGGCAGTTGACCGCGCTGGCGATGATCCTGCTGGTCATGCAGCGTTGGCGGGCAAGCCCGTCTTTCGCCGCGCAGGCCTACCGCGCCAATGTCATCATGATGGGTCTGGGCTTTTATCTGACGGGCGTGCAGCTTGTCGGGTTCGCCATGGCCTGAGGGAGTTTTCCATGAACAGGACGAATGAAGGCGCGCAGGTGCGCGGGGTTAAGGCGACGTCGGGCGGGTTGATCCGGTCTACGCTTCTGTCGGGGGCGGCGGCGCTGGGTGTGTTGGGGGTGGTGTATCTGCCCGCCGAATACGGGATGGACCCGACGGGGTTCGGCGCGGTGTTGGGGCTGACGGAGATGGGGCAGATCAAGCAGCAGCTTTACGCCGAGGCCGAGGCGGATGCCGCCGCCGCGCCCGTGGCGCTGGACCCGGCCGTGATGGCGCGGCTTGAGCGGATGGAGGCGCAGTTGGCCGATATCGCGGCGATTGTGGGGGCGGATGTGCTGCGCGATGGCGGGGCTGACGTGACGGACGCGGCGGCTGCCCCCGAGGCTTCGGTGCCTGTCGAGCCGGCTCCTGCCGAGGCGGCGACGGCAGAGCCTGCACCGGTCGAGGCTGCGCCCACAGAGGCCGTGGCGGAAGCCGCTCCCGCAGCGCCGGAATGGCGCGACGAGGTGAGCTATACCCTGCCCCCCGGCGAAGGGATCGAGGTGAAGCTGGTGATGGAAGAGGGCCAGACCGCCCGGTTTGAATGGACCGCGAACGGGGGTGTCGTGAACTATGACACCCATGGCGATGGCAGCGGGCAGAAGGTCAGCTATGAGCAGGGCCGTGCGGTGCCGGAACAGGCGGGCGACCTGACCGCCGCCTTCACCGGCAATCACGGCTGGTTCTGGCGCAACCGGACGGATGCGCCTGTCACCGTGACGCTGCGGACGGGCGGGGACTATGCCGAGATGAAGGCCCCGTAAGCGCGGGCGGGCGGTCCCTTGCGGGCCGCCCGCTTCAGGCCACGTCGCGCATCTGCAACTGGCCGCTGGGGCCGGGGCGGACCTCGAAGCGGGAAATCTTGCGGACGAGGTCCGAGAGTTTTGCGCTGCCATAGGTGCGGGTGTCGAAGTCGGGATTGCCTTGGGTGATGAACTGGCCGACCTGACCCAGCGAATACCATTCGGCATCGGGGTCTATGGCGCGCATGGCGGCGATGATGAAGGGGATGGCCTTGGCCGGGGCTTCCTTGGCGCCGGGTTTTGGCGTGGCCTCAACCGGTTCGGCGCGAGTGGTGCCACGGGCGGGGGGGGCCTCGGGGATTTCCTCGGCGGTGCCGAGGTTTTCAACATAGATGAAGCGTTTGCAGGCCATGCGGAAGGCTTCGGGCGTCTTCTTTTCGCCGATGCCATAGACATCAAGGCCCTGCTCGCGGATGCGGGCGGCGAGGCGGGTGAAATCGCTGTCGGAACTGACGAGGACGAAACCGTCGAACAGGCCGGAATGGAGGAAATCCATCGCGGCGATGACAAGGCCGATGTCCGAGGCGTTCTTGCCCTTGGTGTTGGAAAACTGCTGATCGGCGACAAGGCCGAGGGCGGCCACCTGCTTGGCCCAGCCGGCAAGGCGCTGGGCGGACCAGTCGCCATAGATGCGGCGGACGGAGGCTTCGCCGAGGCTGGCGATTTCCTCGAAGATCGCTTCGGCATAGCCGGAGGGGACATTGTCGGCGTCGATCAGGACGCAGAGGCGCGGGGCGCGGGGTTCGGGCATGGGGTCGTCCTTTTTCCGCCCCTAGGGTGCGCCTTTGCGCGGGGAAGGGAAAGGGGGAAAGGTCAGGCGATGAGGGGGGCGGCTGTGGCGGGGATGGCGGCGAGCGCATCATTTGGCGCGATACCAAGGAGCAGGCCGCGCTGGCCTGCGTTGATCCAGACTTTGGGCGCGGTGGTCGCGGTCGCCTCGATCACGGTGGGGACGGGGCGGCGGGGGCCAAAGGGGCTGATGCCGCCGACCTTGTAGCCGGTGAGCTTTTCGGCCTTGGCCGGGGGCATCATGGCGGCGGATTTGCCCCCGAAGGCGGCTGCCACCCGCTTCATGGAAAGCTGGCGGTCGGAAGGGATGACGCAGCAGGCGGGTTTGCCATCGACCTCGACCATCAGGGTCTTGAGGGTGAGGGCGGGGTCGAGTCCCAGCGCCTGCGCGGCGGCAAGACCCACCGCATCGGCGCGGGGGTCGTAGTCGTAGGGGTGGAGGGTGAACGCCACCCCCTTTGATTTCAGAAACAGGGTTCCGGGCGTTGCGGCCATGGCGGGACGGGCAGGGTGGGGCCGAACCCCACCCGCCGGATCAGAATACCACTACCGCGCGGATCGACTTGCCCGCGTGCATCAGATCGAAGCCTTCGTTGATGCGGTCGAGCGGGAGGACGTGGGTGATCATGCTGTCGATCTCGATCTTGCCGTCCATGTACCAGTCCACGATCTTTGGCACATCGGTGCGGCCGCGGGCGCCGCCGAAGGCGGTGCCTTTCCAGACGCGGCCCGTGACCAGCTGGAACGGGCGGGTTTCGATCACCGCGCCTGCGGGGGCCACGCCGATGATGATGGACTGGCCCCAGCCGCGGTGGGTGCATTCCAGCGCGTCGCGCATCACCTTGACGTTGCCGGTGCAATCGAAGGAGTAGTCGGCCCCGCCGATCTTGTCGAAGGGGGTTTTGGTCAGGTCGACGATGGCCTGCACGACCGTCATGCCTTCGGGCAGTTTCTTTGGGTTGACGAAATGGGTCATCCCGAACTTTTCGCCCCATTCTTCCTTGTCGTCGTTGATGTCGACGCCGATGATCATGTCGGCCCCGGCCATCTTGAGGCCCTGAATCACGTTCAGGCCGATGCCGCCCAGGCCGAAGACAACGGCCTTGGCCCCGATTTCCACCTTGGCGGTATTCAGCACCGCGCCGATGCCGGTGGTGACGCCGCAGCCGATGTAGCAGATCTTTTCGAAGGGGGCGTCATCGCGAACCTTGGCCAGCGCGATTTCGGGCATCACGGTGTGATTGGCGAAGGTGGAGCAGCCCATGTAGTGAAAGATGGGCGTGCCATCGAGCATGGAGAAGCGGGTGGTGCCATCGGGCATCAGGCCTTGGCCCTGCGTGGCGCGGATGGCGGTGCAGAGGTTGGTTTTCTGCGACAGGCAGGAGGGGCATTCGCGGCATTCAGGCGTGTAGAGCGGGATGACGTGATCGCCGGGTTTGAGCGATTTGACCCCGGGGCCGCATTTGATGACCACGCCAGCGCCTTCATGGCCGAGGATGGCGGGAAACAGGCCTTCGGGATCGGCGCCCGACAGGGTGAATTCATCGGTGTGGCAGATGCCGGTGGCCTTAATCTCGATCAGCACCTCGCCTTCTTTCGGGTCTTCGAGGTTCACTTCCATGACTTCGAGCGGTTTGCCGGGGGCAAGGGCAACGGCGGCGCGGGTACGCATCAAATCCTCCACATTCAGTGATTTGGGTGCAGGCTGGGGGAAAGCGGCGCGAATTGCAACGCGGGAAACGGCGGGTGTTTGCCGGTTCGCGTCAGCGGGCTTGCCTTGGCCCCTGTAGGCGGAAAGGGTGAAGTGGGGATGGCGTGACCATCCGTCCCGATGGCGGCCTGACAGGAGAAAGACGATGCAGAAACTTGCAAGGATGGTGGCAGGGCTTGGCTTTGCGCTGGCGGCAGCGGCCTGCGTTCCGGTTTCAGAGCCCTTTCCGGGTGATCCCGGCCCGGTGCCGGGGGGCGTGAACCAGTGCGGGGCGCTGGATCTGCAATACCTTGTGGGCGCGCCTGCCAGCGATCTGGACAGGATGCGGTTCAACAAGCCGGTGCGCGTGATCTATCCCGATACGGCGGTGACGATGGATTACAGCGCGGATCGGCTGAATTTCGAGGTGGATCGGACGGGCCGCATCACGCGCGTGAATTGCGGTTGACGTGACGCGCTAAAGCAAAAGGCCCCCGCAGCGGATGCGGGGGCCGTTTTCTTTGCAGGATTCAGTCTGATCAGGACGGGATGCGATAGGTGGTGTGGCAATCCTTGCACGACCCACCGATGCCGCCCATGCCAGCCTGCACACCTTCGACGGTGGTGGCATCGAGGCCTTCGGCTGCGGCTTTCAGAGCGTCGGCCTTTTTCAGGTAATCTTCCCAGTTGGTCCAGATGTCCGCCTTGGCGGTGGATTTCGGATCCGTGGCCTGCGGTTCGAACTTGACCGCGATTTCGCCGGCCGCCGTGACGAGGGCGGTTTTCGCGGCTTCGGCGGCGGCGGCGTCGAAGGGGGTTTCGCCCCCGGCCATCTTGCCCAGAATACCGGTGTTCATGCCGATCGTGTCCATCAGCTCTTGCCGGGCCTTGACCGTGGGATCGGTCGCTTCGGCGGCGATGGCGACGCCTGCCACCATCATCAGGCCCGCGACGAGGGCTTTGGCTGCAAATTTCATTCGTTTGGCTCCCTACTGGAAATATCCTGTCACTGTATGGGACAGAATGACGCAGTGAAGTGACGTTGTCACGGTGTTGATGGGGCAAATTCCGCAATTCACGGAAAGTTGCCATTTGCGGCTGGACTTGTGCCCTTTGTTTGCCAATTTAAGGAACAAAGAAGGAACATTTGTGGTGGAGCCGAGTCGCCGTCGTATTCTTTCGCTTTGGTTTCCGCGCCTTGCGGCCGAGCGGGTGCTGCGCCATGCGCGGTGCGGTGCGGCGGGGCTGGCCGGGCCTCTGGCGGTGGTGGCGGATCGGGCCGGGGCGCAGGTGATCGTGTCGCTGTCGGCGGCGGCAGAGGCGGCGGGGCTGGCTGTGGGCCAGCCGCTGCACGATGCCACGGCGATGTGCCCCACGCTGGTGACGGCGCCCGCCGATCCGGTGGCGGAGGGGGCGTTTCTGACCGGGCTGCGCCGCTGGGCGGGCAAGTTCAGCCCTTGGGTGGCGGAAGAGCCGCCGGCGGGGCTGGTGGTGGATCTGACGGGCTGCGCGCATCTGTTCGGCGGCGAGGCCGCGCTTCTGGCGCAGGTAGAGACGGAATGCGAGGCGCTGGGATTGAGCCTGCGCGCCGCGATTGCCGATACGCCGGGGGCGGCCTGGGCGCTGTCGCGCCATGCGGGGCGCGGGGTGCAGGTGGCGCGTACTGGCGATGCCATCCAGCAGGAGGCCCATGCGACGCGGTCGCGCGCGGCAAAGCGGCGGGGGTGGGAAAAGGGCGGCAGCCTGCCTGTGGCTGGGGCCTTGGGGGATGCAGGCCCGCGTGGCGTGATCGCGCCCGAGGGAAAGATGCGGCAGGCGCTGGGGGCGCTGCCGGTGGCGGCGCTGCGGCTGGAGCCTGAGGCGGTGGAGGGGCTGGTGCGGCTGGGGCTGCGCCGGATCGACGACATTGCCGTGCTGCCGCGCGCCGCGCTGGCGCGGCGGTTCGGGGCGGCGGTGCTGAAGCGGCTGGATCAGGCGCTGGGGCTGGAATCCGAGCCGGTGACGCCAGCGGGGGCGCCCTTGCATTTCGCGGCGCGGATCAGCCTGCCCGATCCCATCGGGCTGCTTGCGGATGTGGAGGCGGCGGTGGACCGGCTGCTGCCGGTCCTGTGCGCGCGGCTGGCACGGCAGGGGCGGGGGGCGCGACGGATACGCTTGCAGGCCTTTCGCAGCGATGGGCGGGTGGAGGTGGCCGAGGTGGGGCTGGCCCGCGCGTCGGACCGGGTGGATCGGATTCGCCCGCTTTTGTGGATGAAGCTGGGCGATCTGGATGCCGGTTTCGGGATCGACATGCTGCGGCTGGAGGCGGTGGAGGTGGAGGCGATTTCGCCGGTGCAGCATCGCGGTCCGGTGGGGGAGGCGGCGGCGACGCTGGCGCGCGATGCGGCGATGGATGATCTCTTGGGCAAGCTGGGCGTGCGGCTGGGGACCGAGGCGGTGACGCGGTTCCATCCGGGCGAAAGCCATCTGCCGGAAAAGGGGGCGCAGGTGCTGGCGGCGGCGTGGTCAGAGGCGTTTGTCGGGGAATGGCCCCGGCGGGGGGCGCGGCCGTTGCGGCTGTTCCGGCCCGAACCGGTGGGCGCGCCCGAGGATGACCCGACGCCCCCCGCCCGGTTCCGCTGGCGGCGGCGCGATCTGGTGACGCGGATGGCGGTGGGGCCAGAGCGGATTGCCCCGGAATGGTGGCTGGATGATCCCGACTGGCGATCCGGCCCGCGCGATTACTGGCGGGTGGAGACGGAGGGGGGCGAACGGTTGTGGCTGTTCTATGCCCATGGCGGCGATGTGACGGGCGGGTGGTTCTGTCACGGGGGGGAGTGAGGGGGCGGGGTCAGGCGGCCGCGTTTTCGCGAGGGGAAGTTGCGCCTTTGCCGCGCAGGTTGCGCAGAATTTCAAGCTTGTCCGGGTCCACCGCGAGGATTTCCAGCAGCCCTATGGCCGCTTCGCTGGGGGCCATCGCGCCGCGTTCGTATTTCTGAAAGGCGCGTGGGCCACCGCCGAGAAGCTGGCCTGCCTCGACCTGCGTGAGGCGGAGTTTCTTGCGTATGGCGCGGACCCTTTCGCCATAGGAATGGCGGAGGTTTTGCCATGCTGCCTCTTTCGCGGTGAGGTCCACGCCGGAATGCAGCGAGTCGCTGTCATCGTCGGGATACCAGCCGGGGACGTCTACCTGCGTGATGAGAGACCCGAAGGTGACGGTCTGGGGGCGTGTCTGGCGGGTGAGAGGCTTGCCCGTGACGGGATGGATGCGGGTTTCGGTCATGGTCCCTTTTCCTTGAACGAGACGAGCGCGACGTCGATGATCGTCCGGCCTGCGAATTTGATGTAGAGGTGCAAGCCGCCCCAGCGCATTGTGTAGGTGTCATGCCAGACGCCCGGAATGGGCGGGCTATGTGCGGGACTGGAGCCTGCAAAATCAGATCTTCGGAGGTCTTGCACGGCCTGGACTATATCCTGAAGGCCGAAACCAAGGGCGCGCGCGGACTCCTCTGCGGTTCGAGTCATCTCAAGATCGGCGACGGTCGCGAACTTTGACTGGATGGCCGAGAGTTCGTGATGAGGTCGAAGCTTGCGGGTCAAAATACACCAATAAGGTCACTTTTCAACAGATTTACGCTCTGATCGTGGCACCGGCAAAAGCAAAGGGCGAGCAAATGCCCGCCCTAAGCCGTTAGGCCGAATTCATTTATGCGGCGTTAAGCCTGCGACACAGGCCGGACGCCTGCCTTTGCGCAGAGTCAGATCGCCTTGAGCAGCGATTCACCGGCGGAGATTTCGCAGGCGCCGGGGCTTTCCTCGAGGTGCAGGGCCTTGACCACGCCATCTTCGGCATAAAGCGCATAGCGTTTGGAGCGGGCGAGGAGGCCCACGGGGGGCGCGTCGAAGGCGAGGCCCATCGCCTTGGTGAAGCTTGAGTCCGCGTCGGCCAGCATGGAGATGCCGGCGGTGGCGGCGCCGGTGGCTTCGCCCCAGGCTTTCATCACGAAGGGATCGTTGACGGAGACGCAGATGATTTCATCCACGCCCTTGGCGGCGAAGGCATCCTTGGTGCGGATGAAGCTGGGGACATGGGCGGAATGGCAGGTGGGGGTAAAGGCACCCGGCACCGCGAAGATCACCACTTTGCGGCCTTTGGCGGCCTCTTTCACGGAAACAGCCTCGGCCCCGGCATCGCCCATCCGGATCAGGGTGGCGTCGGGCAGCGTCTGGCCTACGGAAATCGTCATATCTCGTCCCTCTTCGCGTTGCGTTCCAATAAGGCAGGGATATAGGGTCCGGCCCTGAATTCGGCCAGAGAGATTTGGCCTTTGGGCGGCGGAAGGGGATGGCATGGCGCATGTGGTGATCGTGGGGGCGGGGCAGGCTGGGGCGGCCTGTGCGGCGAAGCTGCGCGCGCTGGGCTTTGACGGTGCGATCACCATGATTGGCGAGGAGCCTGCGCCGCCCTATCAGCGGCCACCGCTTTCCAAGGCCTATCTGATGGGCGAGATGGAGGAAGAGCGGCTTTGGCTGCGATCATCCGATTTCTATGCGGATCAGGGGATTACGTTGCGTTTGGGGCAGCGGGCCGAGGCCTTGGACACCGCCGCGCGGGTGGTGACGGTGGGGGGCGAGGCGATCGCGTATGACAATCTGGTGCTGACCACGGGATCGGTGCCGCGCCGGTTGCCCGCGGCCATCGGGGGTGATCTGGGTGGTGTGTATACCGTGCGGACGCTGGCCGATGTGGATGCGATGCGGGCCGAGTTCGTGGCGGGGCGGCGGCTGGTGATCGTGGGGGGCGGCTATATCGGGCTGGAGGCGGCGGCGGTGGCGGCCAAGCTGGGGCTGGATGTGACCGTGCTGGAAATGGCGCCGCGCATTTTGCAGCGGGTGGCGGCACCGGAAACATCGGACCATTTCCGCGCGCTGCATGCGGCGCATGGGGTGAAGATACTGGAATCCACCGGGCTGGAGCGGTTGTTGGGCGCGGGGCGGGTGTCTGGGGTGCGGCTGTCGGACGGGCGGGAGTTGCCAGCGGATTTCGTGATTGCGGGGGTGGGGATCGTGCCCGGCACCGCGTTGGCCGAGGCGGCGGGGATCGCGCTGGACAACGGGATTGCGACCGATGCGCTGGGGCGGACATCGGCGCCGCATGTCTGGGCGGCGGGGGATTGTGCGTCTTTCCCGTGGCAGGGCGGGCGGTTGCGGCTGGAATCGGTGGGCAACGCGATTGATCAGGCCGAGGTGGTGGCAGAAAACATCCTTGGCGCAGGGCGGGATTATGAAGCGAAGCCATGGTTCTGGTCGGATCAGTATGACTGCAAGTTGCAGATCGCCGGGCTGAACACCGGCTATGACCGGATTGTCACGCGGCCGGGTGAAGGCGGTTCGGTGTCGTTCTGGTACTATCGGGGGGATCGGCTGCTGGCGGTGGATGCGATGAATGACAGCCGCGCCTATATGGTGGGCAAGCGGTTGATCGAGATGGGGAAATCACCCGATGCCGCAGTGGTGGCGGACCCGGCGACCGAGTTGAAGGCGCTTTTGAAGGCATGAGGATCATCGGCGGCCAGTTCCGGGGGCTGCACCTTGCGCCAGTGGGTGAGGGGGATGCCAAGGCGCATCTGCGCCCGACATCGGACCGGGTGCGGGAGTCGATCTTCAACCTGTTGATAAATGGGGGATATGGCGATCCGATCAGCGGCGCGCGGGTGCTGGACCTGTTTGCCGGGACAGGGGCGCTGGGGCTTGAGGCGATCTCGCGCGGGGCTTCCGGGGCGGTGTTCGTGGATGATGGTGTGGCGGCGCGGGGGCTGTTGCGGCGCAACATCGAACTGACCCGGACGGAGGGGGTGACGGAAGTTTTGCGGCGCGATGCGACGCGGATGGGGCCGTGCCGGGAGGGGGGCTATGACCTTGTTTTCCTTGATCCGCCCTATGGAAAGGGGTTGGGGGAGAAGGCGTTGGCGTCTTGTGCCGAAGGCGGCTGGCTGGCCCCCGGCGCGATGATCGTCTGGGAAGAGGGGATGGCCCCGGTGATCCCGCAAGGCTTTGAAATGCTGGACCAACGCCGCTATGGCGACACGCTGGTCACGATGCTGCGGGCGCCGGAATGAAACCTGCAGCGGTGATCTTTGATTGCGATGGCGTGGTTGTGGACAGCGAGCATCCGACGCTGGTGATGGTGCGCGATGATCTGGAACGATACGGGCTTTGCCTGACGCTGGAGGATCTGGAGCGCGACTATATCGGTGGCACGGTGGAGACGGTGGCGGCGAAGGCGCGGGCCAATGGCGCGCGGTTGCCGGAGGGGTGGGTCGCCGATTTCTATGACAGGATGTATGCCATGCTGCGCGCCCATGTGCCGCTGGTGCCCGGTGTGGTTGGCGTGCTGGATGCCCTTGATAAGGCAGGGATTCCCTATGCGATGGGGTCCAATGGCACGCCCGAGAAGATGCAGATCACGCTGGGTCAGCACGGGCTGGTGGAGCGGTTCCGGGGGCATCTGTATTCCGGGCAGGCGATGGGGCGGCCCAAGCCTGCGCCGGACCTTTACCTGCATGCGGCCGGGCGGTTGGGGGTTTCCCCTGCCAACTGCGTGGTGATCGAGGACAGCGCTGCGGGCGCGCGGGCGGCGCGGTTGGCCGGGATGCGCTGCTTTGGGTATGCGCCGAAGGGAGCGCATCCGGGGTTGGTGGCGGAGGGGGCGGTTTTGTTTAACGACATGCGGGAATTGCCTGCGTTGCTGGGGGTTTAGGCCAAGGCGGACGTGCAGCGCGTGGTGCAGATGGTGGTGCAGACGGCTGTGCATACAAATTCGGGCAGAGTCGGGGTGGCGATCATGGTTAAGGGTGCGGTGGTGCAGAGTGGCAAATTCCCGTTGAACGAATTTGGCAAAATGCTTTTCAAGAGTCTTGCGCCGGGCCCGGGTGGGTTTCGGGCGGGACGTCAGTCACAGAGTGTGGGACCGTTCTTGCCACGAGACTTGGCGGAGGCGCGTGCGCGTGACGCGATTTGGCGCAAACTCCGGCAAACGTGATCACGGGATGATTGACCACGGCCATCAGTAATGCGTCAAGGGTCTGACCAGACATCGAGGCCTGCCATGCTGACCCGCCGCCATTTCATCGTGACGACTGCCGCGCTCTTTTCACCGGCAATATCCCTGCCGGCCTTTGCGCAATCGCAGGAGGCGCAATGGGCCGCCTGGGATGCGATGGTCATGCCGCCGAATTTCGATCCGGCGACGTCAAACCCTTGGGGTGTGCATCCGCGGCTTTTGCCGACACGGGTAGAAGCGAAGGACAATCTGAAGCCGGGCGATATCCATGTCGATGCCATCGCCCGCTATCTGTATCACGTCCAGTCCGACGGCACGGCGACGCGCTATGGCGTGGCGATCGGGCGCGGCGGGCTTTATGAACCGGGCTTCTTTACCATCCGCCGCAAGGCGAAATGGCCGCGCTGGACGCCGACCGCGAACATGATCGAGCGGGAACCGGAGATCTATGCGCAATATGCCGATGGCATGGAGCCGGGGCCGAACAATGCTTTGGGTTCGCGGGCGCTCTATCTCTATGTCGGCAATCGCGACACGATGCTGCGTATTCATGGCACGCCCATTCCCCGATCCATTGGATGGCGTGCAAGTTCGGGCTGCGTGCGGATGATCATGGCCCATATCAATGTGCTGTATGATCAGGTTGAGACCGGGGCATCCGCCTTTTTGTATCCGGCGGAAGAAAGCATCACGGCGCGCAGTTGATCTGACCTAGCCGGCAGAACAGATCGGGCGCCCTTCGGCTGTGCGCAGCGGGAGCAGGGTGGTTTCGACCGGACCCTGATGTTCGTACCAATAACAGTTGTCTTCTGGCATCAACCGCGCTGTGGCGACGTTCTGCCAAGGTGCCGCAACGGCCAGCACCCGTTCCGGCAGAGGCGGAAGTTCCGTTTGCCCGTTGCCGCCTGATCCGGTTGACACACAACCGGCGATCAGAAGGGGCAGGGCGAGGGCGGCGGTGCGTGTCATGTCTTTGATTCCATTAGGCCGCGCGATGTAATCAGTATGGCGCGCAAGGCTCAACCATTTCTGCCGCAGAAGGCGGCTTTGCACGCGCCTGTGATGAACACTGCCAGCAGGGAGCTTCGGACTGCGGGCAGGTAATCCCGGAGTTGACTGCGCCATCGAGATGCTTGCGCCGGACAGATGCCGATCGGGGAATGGCGGCGCCGCCGGATCGGCGGGCGCGTGTACAGATGTCAGACCGATTGCCGCCCCAGCATCAGGCGCGGAAGGTGGTCAGGATCGTTTCGAGCGGTTTCTTGCGTTTGGCCACGGCGGGGACGGTGGCATCTTCAGCAGGCCAGCCGACGGGCAGGATCATCACGGGTTTTTCGTGATCGGGGCGGCCAAGGAGGGGGCCGAGGAATTTCATCGGGTTGGGCGTGTGTTCGAGGCAGACCAGACCCGCGTGATGCAGGGCGGCGATGAGAAAGCCGGTGGCGAGGCCCACGCTTTCGGGGACGTAGTAATTCTTGTAGCGCGCGCCGTCATCGGTGATGCCGTAACGCTGGGCGAAGACGACGATCAGCCAAGGCGCATCGGTCAGATGCGGTTTGCTGACCCCGGTGCCGATGGGTTCCAGCGCGGCCAGCCATTCATCGCCCGCGGCGCCGGAGTAGAAGGCGCGTTCTTCTTCTTCTGCGCCCTCTCTGATCCGGGCCTTGAGCGCGGGGTTTGCGATGGCCACGAAATGCCAGGGCTGGTGGTTCGCGCCCGAGGGGGCGGTGCCTGCGGTGGCGATGCAGGTGGTGATGATGTCTTCGGGCACCGGGCGGGTGGAGAATTGGCGGACAGAGTGGCGTTTGCGCATGTAGGCAAGGAAGGATTGCGCATCCGACAGCGCCTGATCATCGGGTTTCTGCACGCGGTCGGGTAGGGGGAGCGGTTGATACGTCACCTCGCCCTTGCGGTACATGTCGTGTCCCTTTCGATGCCTGCGCTTGTAGTGGAGAGGAGAGCATTGGCGCGCGCGGTCTGCAAGGCGGGGCGGATGGGGGGGGAAGATCACCCGCCCTGGATTTGATCCGGGGCCTTGTGGCCGGGTGCGGTGAGGGGCGAAATCTGACGCAGATTTCGCGGCGATTTTTGACGCAAGAATCGGGGGCAGGAGGGCGCACGCAGTGCGGCGGAATTTGTACCAAATTCCGGTGCGATTTCTGCGCCAGAAATCGCGTCAGCCGCCCCCGATCAATGCCCCGGCGGCAAAGACCAGAGCGCCGCCCACGACCACCTGAAAGGCGGCGCGCAGGAAGGGGGTTTCCATGAAGCGGTTCTGGATCCAGGCGATGGCCCAAAGTTCGACAAACACCACCACCATGGCGATGATCGTGGCGGTCCAGAAATCGGGTATCAGGTAGGGCAACGCGTGGCCCATGCCGCCAAGCGTGGTCATCACGCCCGACGCAAGGCCGCGCTTCCACGGGCTGCCGCGCCCGGACAGGACGCCGTCATCATGCGCGGCTTCGGTAAAGCCCATGCTGATGCCCGCGCCGACGGAGGCGGCAGTGCCGACGAGGAAGGTGGTCCAGGTGTCCTGTGTGGCGAAGGCGGTGGCGAAGATGGGGGCGAGGGTGGAGACAGAGCCATCCATCAGCCCGGCAAGGCCCGGTTGCACCCATGTGAGGATGAATTGGCGGCGGGCGGTGGCGTCTTCGTCGCTGCGCGCGCCTTCGGTGAGGTGTTTGTCGGCCAGTTCGACGGCCTTGCGTTCATGCCCGGCCTCGGCGGCGGCAAGGTCGCCCAGCAGTTTGCGGGTGGCGGCATCGGTCGTGGACTGGGCGGCGCGGCTGTAGAAGCGGTTGGCTTCTTGCTCCATCGCCGTTGCCTCGCCCCGGATCGCATCAAGCGAGAGGTTCTTGGCAAGCCAGACCGGTTTGCGCGCGTAATGGCCTGCCACATGTTCGCGGCGGATGAGGGGGATGACATCGCCGAATCGCGTGCGGTGCAGGTCGATCAGGCGCTGGCGGTGCTGATCCTCTTCGCCCGCCATGCCATCGAAGATGGCGGCGGTGGCGGGGTATTCGCCGCGCAGGCGTTCGCCATAGCTGCGGTAGATGCGGGCGTCGTCTTCCTCGGACGAAATGGCGAGGGCGAGGATTTCCTGTTCGGTCAGGTCGGAAAAGCGGCGGCGGGTGGAGAGGCCGGGGATCATGGGGCTGCTCAATCAGTTTGGAATGATTCTAAATTAGTCGAAAGCGGTGCTGGGGCAAGGTGAAAAAAGTGAACCGAACGGTTCATATCCATCTTGAAAAAGTGAACCGATGGGTTCATATCTGGCAAATGAACGAAACGGTTCATTTCTGGAGTGGAAACAATGAAGCGCCTTGCCCCCCTTGCCGTGATCCTGTCGATCCTTGCCGGCCCGAGCTTTGCCGGTGGGTTCAGCTTTGACCTGCCCGTGCTGACCTGGCCCAGCGATGGCGCGACGATTCTGGGAACGAAATCAGCGACGAAGCCCTGAAGCGGGTGCGTCAGTTCACGGAGCGGATGAGCTTGCGTTCCAGCACGCGCAGCACGGCGGCGAGGTCGTGGCCGCGACGCAGCACCTGGCCATCCATGCCGACGACGGCGTAGATGCCTTGGCGGGAGCGGAGTTTAGGGTGTGTCTCGATCCGGTAGAGCGGGTTTTCCGCCGTGCGGCGGAAGATGGCGAAGACGGCATATTCCCGCAGCGTGGAGATGCCGTAATCGCGCCATTCGCCCAAGGCCACCATGCGCCCGTAAAGCGTAAGGATCAGCGACAGTTCGTGCCGATCAAAGCTGACCTGATCGGTCATGCGGGTGGATTGGGGGAAAGGGGTCGGTGGTTGGACCGTCATTTCCCGATCTTACGCGCTTGGGCGGGCAAATCAAGCCTTGGGGATGCCGTGAAGAGTCCGCAGGAATACCCCGATCTGATCTGATTTCCGCCCTTATCGGACGTCATACATCCTTTCAGACGACAGGCCGGGGTCGGTATCACAGCCCCCACCAAGCGTCGGCCTCGGCCGGTCTGTCGTAATCGGAGGCCCCCGTCAGAGCGACGGGGGCCTTTCGATTCCTAGGTCTTTCAGAGGTGGCGATCACGGAAAGCCGGGGGCGCTTTGGATGATGCCCGTTTCCATGCCGCGCCAGTTCTTTTGCACCGCATCGAGGCGCTTTTTCGCGGCCGGATGGTTGGCGTCGAGGACGCCGAGTTTGACGAGCAGCGCGGTGATTGCGCCTTCGGCGCCGCGGGTGCCGCCATCGGTGACTTTCAGCGCGATGCCCATCTTGCGTTCGGGGATGATGGCGATGAACACCGCCTCGGCCCCGGTCTTGATGGCGACGCGGCCGTCCATTGCGCGCATGAGTTCGGTGCAGGAGCGGGTTTCGCCGGCGACCATTTCGGGATGGGTGGCCATGGAATGGGTCAGGCGGTGCATGGCGCGGTCGCGCGCATCGCCTGTGCCGGTGGCGGCGGCGAAGCGGGCCATGGCGCGGGCGAGGCCGTGGACGGAGGTGGCGAAGTTGGGGGCAGAGCAGCCGTCGATGCCGTAGCCGGGGGAGGTTTCGCCCGTGGTTTCCTCATGCGCCTGTTTGACGGCAATCTGAACGGGGTGGTCGAGGTCGATGTATTCGGACCCGCCCTTGAGGTGGCGGTTGAGGGTGAGGAAGCCCGAATGTTTGCCCGAGCAGTTGTTGTGGCACTGGCAGGGTTTTTCATCCGCCTTGATGAGGCGGTTCCGCTCGGCAATGTCATAGGGCTCATGCGCGCCGCAGCGCAGGTCTGCGTCTGACAGGCCAAGATCAGCAAGCCAGCGGGTGACGGCCTCGGTATGGATGGCGGCGCCCTGATGGCTGGCGCAGGACAGCGCGATCTGGCGGTCTGTCAGGCCGTGGGCATCGGCGGCGCCGGATTCGAGGAGCGGCAGGGCTTGCAGCATCTTGCAGGAGGAGCGCGGGAAGATGGTGGCGGTCGGGTCGCCCCAGCTTTCGACGATCTGGCCCGTCTCATCGCAGATGACGGCATGGCCGAGATGGGTGCTTTCCAGCATTCCCCCCCGCCAAAGTTGGATCATGGGGACGGGCGCGGTCATCGGGTTCCTCCATCAGCGTCACAGATGCGCGATTTTCTGCCCAAGGGGCTTTCGCGGATTGGTCTTTCCAAGTTAAAAGGGGATATCGAGTTGAGACGTTCCGCGCCACAGCAAAAGGTCCGCGTTCCCGATGGGAACGACAGGGCGGTGGGCGGACAAGAGGCAAAGTGCGGAGGCCTAACCCCATGACCACCCTGTTCGGCCGCGTCCTTGGCGCTGCTTTGTTTGCGGCAACCCTGACTGGCGGCGCGGTGTTTGCGCAGGAATCCGATAACCGCGTGGCGGTGACTTCGGATTGGAACGTGTTCACCGAGGAAGAGCCGAAGGAATGCTGGGGGGTGACCGTTCCGAAAGAAACGGTGAACACCCGCGATGGCCAGCCGGTTCAGGCACGGCGGGGCGATATCCTGCTGTTCGTGACCTATCGGCCCGGCAAGCCGGGTGAGGTGTCGTTCACGGGCGGCTATCCCTTTGCCAACGGGTCCACGGTGACGATGAATGTGGACGGCAACAGCTATGACCTGTTCACCGATGGCGAATGGGCCTGGCCCGCAACGCCCGAGGCGGATGCAACACTGCTGGCGGCAATGAAGGCGGGGACCACGGCCACGCTGACCGCCCGGTCAGAGCGCGGCACGCAGACGCAGGACACGTTCAGCCTGCGCGGCTTTACCGCCGCGATGACCGAAGCCGAGACGCGCTGCAAGTAAGATTAGTGGCTTTGCCTGACCGAATTTGGCCCCCGCTTGGGGGCCTTTTTCATTACTGGTCAGGATTCAGAAGACGCGCCAAGATGCGGCTGTCATGGTCTTGCCCGCCGTAGAAGATGGCGAGGATGAGCAAGGTCTGGCTGGTTTCGATCAATTCGAAGTAAATGACAGCACGGTCCTTGGTTACATGGCGGATGTTCGGGCCTAGATCGGGACGGAGAGTGCCTTGGCGAGGGGCCTTCGTCAGGGAACGGGCCGACAAAAGGATCGTGTCGATGCGCGCCGTGCCCATCAGCCGTGCGCGATCAAACGGTTCGCCTTTGGCCTGCGCTGATTGCGTGACGAACTGTTTGATTGCCGTCAGATCGCGCTGAACGCTTGGGACGGCGTCAAGCGTCCAGTCCAAGATCGCCCTCTTCCTTTATCATGGAGGCGCGGACACGACGTTCCAATTCGTCAAATGAAATGGGTGTTTCCTTGCGCCGTTGTTCCAGAAGGAGACGGAGGCCTTCGGTTTCGTCCGTTTCGCGCCGCAGGAGTTCCAGGCCCTGCTGGAGGACGGCGCTGACGCTGCTGTAGCGGCCTTCGGCCACGAGGCGGCGGACGAAGGCATCTTGGGCGTCGGTCAGGGAGATGGAGGATTTGACGGTCATCTTCTTGGCCCTTTGTGGTGCTACTGGGTAGTATGGGGCGGTGCGTGGGGTGGATCAAGGCTGTGCTTTGCAGAGCCTTTTGTTTTTGGGGCGAATCCCCTATATGAACGCCTTCCCAGCCTGTCAGGATCACCGACCATGACCGTCCCTGCGCCGACTTCCGCGCCCATTTCGGCACCCATCACGCAAGATGTGCTGACCATCCCGCGCAAGCTGGTTGAGGGGGGGAAGACCAATATCGTCGGGCTGACGCGGGATCAGCTGCGCGAGGCGCTGATCGCGGCGGGGACGCCGGAAAAGCAGGCCAAGATGCGGCTGGGGCAGATCTGGCAATGGGTCTATCACTGGGGCGTGCGCGATTTTGGCGGGATGACCAATCTGGCGAAGGACTATCGCGCGCTTCTGGAGCAGCATTTCGTGATCGAACTGCCCGAGGTGGTGACACGCCAGATTTCCGAGGATGGGACGCGGAAATATCTGGTGCGTATCGCGGGCGGGCATGAGGTGGAGACGGTCTATATCCCCGAGGAAAACCGGGGGACGCTGTGCATTTCATCCCAAGTGGGTTGCACGCTGACCTGTTCCTTCTGCCATACCGGCACGCAAAAGCTGGTGCGGAACCTGACGGCGGGCGAGATCGTGGGTCAGGTCCTGCTGGCGCGCGACGATCTGGGCGAGTGGCCGGTTCCCGGTGCGCCGAAGGATGAGACGCGGCTGGTGTCCAATATCGTGCTGATGGGCATGGGCGAGCCGCTGTACAATTTCGACAACGTGCGCGACGCCATGAAGGTGGTGATGGACAATGAGGGCATCGCGCTGGGGCGGCGGCGGATCACCCTGTCGACATCGGGTGTGGTGCCCGAGATTGCGCGCACGGCGCAGGAGATCGGCTGTTTGCTGGCGGTGAGCTTTCACGCCACGACGGATGCGGTGCGCGATGTGCTGGTGCCGATCAACAAGAAGTGGAACATCGCCACCCTGCTGGATGCGCTGCGCGACTATCCCGGCCTGTCGAACAGCGAGCGGATCACGTTTGAATATGTGATGCTGGACGGGGTGAATGACAGCAAGGAAGACGCGCATCGGTTGGTGAAGCTTCTGGAGGGGATTCCGGCCAAGGTGAACCTGATCCCGTTCAACGAATGGCCCGGCGCGCCCTATAAGCGGTCATCCGGCAACCGGATTCATGCCTTTGCCGACATCATCTATCAGGCGGGTTATGCCAGCCCCATCCGCACCCCGCGGGGCGAAGATATCATGGCGGCTTGCGGGCAGTTGAAATCAGCCACGGAGCGGGCGCGGAAATCATCGCGCGAGATCGCGGCAGAGGCCGGGATCGGCGGCTGAGGGTTGTTATACCGGGGGCCCCCCCGGGGCTCTGCCCCGGACCCCGGGGTATTGGGGCCAAGATGAAGGGCGATTGTGCAGCAGGGGCCGCCCTTCCGGCGTCAAATGGCGGGCTGCGGGGTTTCGGGCGGGGCGTGGCGCGCGGTCCAGCGATCCAGCCATGAGAACAGGAGCGGGTTGGCGAGGATCGAGATCAGCGCGCCTGCGACGACAAGATCCTTTGCCTCGGACGGGACGATGGCGAGCTTGACGCCCATCACGATGAGGATGAAGGAAAACTCGCCGATCTGGGCGAGGCTGGTGGCGATGGTCAGCGCGGTGCCTTTTTCATGGCCGAAGGCGCGGACGATGGCATAGGCGGCCAGCGACTTGACCACGAGGATGATCAGCACCGTGGCGAGCAGGGCCAGTGGGGCCTGAACGACCACCGCCGGGTTGAACAGCATCCCCACGGATACGAAAAACAGCACGGCAAAGGCATCGCGCAGGGGCAGGGTTTCGCGCATGGCCTGTTGGCTGAGCGTGGACGTGGCCATGACCATGCCCGCGAAGAAGGCCCCCAACGCGAAAGAGACGCCGAAGATCTGCGACGAGCCGAAGGCCACGCCAAGGGCGATGGACAGCACGCCGAGGCGAAACAGTTCGCGGCTGCCTGTATGGGCGACGTAATGCAGGATCCAAGGGATCACCTTGCGCCCGACAAGCAGCATCAGCGCGACGAAGGCCGCGAATTTGGCGAGCGTGACGGCGAGGGTGGCGGTGATGGGGCCAAAGCCCAGACGGATGACCTCTTGCGCGGCCTCACCCTCCACCGGTTGGGCGATGCCACCCAAGAGCCCCGCGAGCGGCGGGATCAGCACAAGGGCAAGAACCATGGCCACATCTTCGACGATGAGCCAGCCCACGGCGATGCGCCCCCGGTCGGAGGCGACAAGATCGCGGTCTTGCAGTGCGCGCAGAAGGACGACGGTAGAGGCGACCGAAAGTGAAAGCCCGAAGATCAGCCCCGCACCGACGCCCCAGCCCATGAGCAGCGCAAGGCCGAGGCCCGCGCCGGTGGCCACGGTGATCTGGCCGAGGGCGCCCGGGATGGCGATGGTCCTGACCGCCAGCAGATCCTTGAGCGAAAAATGCAGCCCCACCCCGAACATCAGCAGGATTACCCCCAGTTCGGCCAGTTCCGTTGCCAGTTCCTGATCGGCCACATAGCCCGGCGTGAAGGGGCCGATGATGATGCCTGCCAGAAGGTAACCCGCCAGCATGGGCAGGCGCAGGCGTTGGGCGATCAGGCCCAGCAGGAAGGCAAGGGACAGGCCGATCACGATGGTGGCGATCAGGGGCGTTTCGTGGGGCATCGGGCCTCCTTCTTTGGGGCGGGAGTGTGGGGTCGGGAATGGCTGCGCGCGGTCCGCCATCTGCCGGGGGGACAGGCGGCGGCCCTTGGCGGGGTGGCTTGGGGACAGACCGAGCCTAAGCATCTGGCAGGGCGATTCAACCGCTGGCTTGGGCGCTGTGATCACGATTTTCGTCGCTATCTTTCAGATTGTTGCGGAATGGCGCGCGGGGGGGCTTTGCGGGGGGTGGGGGCGGCTGCTACGCCTGTGGGATGCCTGTGCCCCTGATCCCCAACGACCTTGCCCGACGGGTGTTTCTGGACCGCCACGCGCTGGCCGAGCCGCCCGTGGGTGCGGCGTCGGGGGCGGGTTTGGCGGGTTTGGTGGGGCGGATCGGCTTTGTTCAGGTCGACAGCATCAACACTGTGGCGCGGGCGCATGACATGATCCTGTGGGCGCGGCGGCAGGGGTATCGGCCGCCTGCGCTGGCCGGGCTGGTCGAGCGGGACCGTGCGCTGTGGGAACATTGGACGCATGACGCGTCGATCCTGCCGGTGGAGGTCTGGCCCTATTGGCGGCACCGCTTCGCGCGGGATGAAGACCGGCTGCGGGGGAATTGGCAGCGCTGGTTCCGCGACGGGTATGAGGCGCAGTTCGGCACGATCCTGAACCGGATCGCGCGGGATGGCCCGGTCACAAGCGCCGAGGTGGGCGAGGGCGAAGTGCGCGGCAAGGGCGGGTGGTGGGACTGGCACCCGTCGAAGACCGCGCTGGAATGGCTGTGGCGGACGGGGCATCTGGCGATCACCCGGCGCGAGGGGTTTCGCAAAGTCTATGACCTGACGGAACGCGTGATCCCCGCTGCGCTGCGGGCGGTGGAGGTCGAGGAGGCGGCGCTGGTGGATTGGGCCTGCGCCTCGGCCTTGGAGCGGCTGGGGTTTGCGACGGCGCGCGAGGTGCAGGCCTATTGGAACGCGATCACCGTGGAAGAGGTGCGGGACTGGCTGGCGATGGCGCTGCGGGCGGGCCGGGTTGAGGAGGTGGAGGTCGAGGGGGCCTTGGGCGCGCGCAAGCGGTGCTATGTGGTGCCGGGGGTGGTGGCGGCGACGCCGCGGGACCCGCCTGCGCGGCTGAGGGTGCTGTCGCCCTTTGACCCGGCGCTGCGGGATCGGGCGCGGGCAGAGTTCCTGTTCGGCTTCCGCTACCGGATCGAGGTGTTCGTGCCTGAACCGAAGCGGGTGTTCGGCTATTACGTGTTCCCCTTGCTGGAAGGCGCGCGGTTGGTGGGGCGGATCGATGTGAAGCGGCGCGATGGCGTGCTAGCGCTGCGCGCGCTGTGGCCGGAGCCGGGGGTGGTGTTCGGCAAGGGGCGGATCGCGCGGCTGGAGGCAGAACTAGACCGGTTGGCGGCCTTTGCGGGCTGCGAGAGGGTGGATTGGGCCGAGGGGTGGCTGCGCGCGCCGCAGGCACAGCCCTAGCCACCGCCCATTCTTGCGGCGGCTCTATCTTCTCTGCGGCAAATATCCTCGGGGGGTGAGGCGCGCAGCGCCGAGGGGGGCAGACAGCCCCCCTTTGCACGGGTGACGTTCAGCGCAAGCGGTCCAGAATATCGGTACTGGCAAACCCATCCGGCACCAGACCGACAGTTCGTTGAAAGGCGCGGATGGCGGCGATGGTGTTGGGGCCGATCTTGCCGTCGACGCCGCGTGTGTCATGTCCTGCGGCGTTGAGGCGCTCTTGCAGTTCGCGCCGTTCCTCGCCGGTCAGGGCGCGCAGGTCGCGGGGCCATGTGGCGCGGATCGGGGGGCCACCTTTCAGGCGGTCTGACAGATGGCCGATGGCGATCACATAGGCGTCGGCGGTGTTGTAGCGCTCGATCGCGCGGAAGTTGGGATAGATCAGGAAGGCCGCGCCGCGCGCCCCGCCGGGCAGCAGCACCGAGGCCGGGCCGTGATCGGGCAGCGGGCCGCCATCGGCGCTGCGAAGGCCGAGGGCGACCCAATCGGCGGTGGGCTGGGGGGTGATCTTGCCGGCCTGTTCGTAATCAAAGCCGGGGGGAAGGGTAACCTCGATCCCCCAAGGTTGCCCTTTTGTCCAGCCCGATTTCGCCAGATAGGCGGCGGTTGAGGCCAGCGCATCGGTGGGATCATCCGACCAGATGTCGCGCCGCCCGTCGCCGTTGAAATCCACCGCAAAGGATTGATAGCTGGAGGGGATGAATTGCGTATGCCCCATCGCCCCGGCCCAACTGCCGGTGAAACTGTCGGGGTCCACATCGCCGGATTGCAGGATGCGGAGCGCGTCGATCAACTGCGCCTCAAAGAACGGGCCGCGGCGGCCGTCATGGGCCAATGTCGCCAGCGCCCCGATCACGGGGACATCGCCGCGATTGGCACCGAAGCTCGACTCCAGCCCCCAGACGGCGACGACCACCTCTTTCGGCACGCCATAGGTGGCCTCGATCCTGTCCAACAGGGGGGCATTGGCGCGCAGGGCGGCAATGCCGTTGGTGACACGCGCGTCCGAGACTGCGCTGTCGAGGTAGTCCCACAGGGCGCGGGTGAATTCGGCCTGATTGCGGTCTTTCTCGATCACATCGGCATTGTAGGTGACATCCTGAAAGGCCCGGTCCAGCGTGGCGGGGGTGATGCCTGCGGCCAGCGCGCGGGGGCGGAAGGCGGCGATCCAATCGCGCAGGCCGTCAGTCTTGTTTGCAGGCACGGTCTGTCCCCCGGCGGCAGTCTGGGTTTGGGCGGAGAGTGGCGCGATGGGGGCGGGCTCTGCAAGGGCGGGCAGCGGCAGAACCGCAGAAAGAAGGGCGAACTGCCGCACGCGCATGGGACCACCTGCCTGTTTGATCTTGTTGATTGCGCCGGAGTGTAGCGCAGGGCGGGGGGGCTGGCAAAGGCGCGGCAGGGCCGGGCGGGCGAAGTTCTGCCGCCCCTAGCGGCGTTTGCGGATGACCTTGCGTTTGGTCTTTGCCTCGCGCGCCGCAAACGGCCCCGGTTTGCGCGGGGCAAAGCGGCCTTTGCGCCCGGTGTTGGGGCTGCGCGGCAGGGCTGCGCCGTCAAGCGACAGCAGTTCCAGCACCAAGCCGCCCGTCACGGGGATCGCCTCGGCCAGCCGGACGGTGACGCGTTGACCGATGCCCAGCGTCAGGCCGGTATCGGCCCCCATCAGGGTTTGGGTCTGATCGTCATAGTGAAAGAATTCGCGCCCCACATCGCGGATGGGGATCAACCCATCGGCCCCCGTTTCATCCAGCTTCACGAACAGCCCAAAGCGCTGCACGCCCGAAATGCGGCCTGCAAATTCATTGCCCACGCGATCGGCCAGATAGGCGGCGAGGTAGCGGTCATTGGTATCGCGTTCGGCCATCATGGAGCGGCGTTCGGCATCCGAGATGAGCTTGGCGGTTTCTTCCAGCACCTCGATATCCTGTGCCGACAGCCCGTCATCGCCCCAGCCATGCCCAGAGATCAGGGCGCGGTGGACGATGAGATCGGAATAACGACGAATGGGCGAGGTGAAATGGGCATAAGACCGCAGCGACAGGCCGAAATGGCCGAAATTCTGCGGGTGGTAATAGGCCTGCGTCATGGAGCGCAGGGTGGTGATGTTCATCAGCTCATCAAATTCCGTCCCCTGCGCCTGTGCCAGCAGGCGGTTGAGGTGCGCGGTTTTCAGCACCTGCCCTTTGGCAAGGGTGAAACCCGACGCCTCGGCCACTTCGCGCAGGGCATCCAGCTTTTCAGGGCTGGGTTCTTCATGCACGCGGAACAGGAGCGGGCGCTTGAGCCGGGTCAGTTCCTCGGCCGCGGCGACATTGGCGAGGATCATGAATTCCTCGATCAGCTTATGCGCGTCGAACCGGTCGCGATAGGCGACCGACAGGACCTTGCCTTCGTCCGACAGCACGATCTTGCGTTCGGGCAGGTCCAGATCCAGCGGCTGGCGCAGGTGGCGGGCCTTGGTGGCCACTGCGTAGGCGGCGTAAAGCGGCGTGATCACCCGGTCCATCAGGGGGGCGGTGCGGCCGTTGGGGCGGCCATCGGCGGCCTCCTGCACCTCACCATAATGCAGGGAGGCGGCAGAGCGCATCATGCCGCGCACAAAGCGGTGGCTGATCTTCTGGCCTTCGGCATCCAGCTTCAGGCGGACGGCGATACAGGGGCGGTCCACGCCTTCGTGCAGCGAACAGAGATCACCCGACAGGACATCGGGCAACATGGGAACCACGCGGTCGGGGAAATAGGTGGAATTGCCGCGCTTGCGCGCCTCACGGTCCAGCGGGCTGCTGGGGCGGACGTAATGGGCTACATCGGCGATGGCGACCCAGACGATGAACCCGCCGGGATTGTGGCTGTCGGTATCGGCCTCGGCATAGACGGCATCGTCATGGTCGCGGGCGTCAGACGGGTCGATGGTCACCAGTGGCAGATCGCGCAGGTCTTCGCGGCCTGCCATCGGGGCGGGTTTTGCGGCCTCGGCTGCTGCAATCACGGGATCGGGGAAACGGTCGGGGATGCCGTGCTGGTGGATGGCGATGAGCGAGACGGCCTTTGGCCCCGCCGGATCACCCAGACGGGCCACGATGCGGGCGCGGGGCAGGCCCATGCGTTTGGGTCCGGACTGTTCCGCCTCGACCAACTCGCCATCGCGGGCGTCGAGTGTGTCGTCGCGGCCGACCATCCATTCCTTGTCGGCGCCCTTGTCGATGCCGATGATGCGGCCGCCTTCGGCGTTCTGGCGGAAGATGCCCAGCAGTTTGATCGGGTTGGTGCCAAGGCGGCGGATCAGACGCGCCTCATACTGCCAGTCGTCGAGATCGACCTTGGACAGGCGGGCAAGGATGCGGTCACCCGCGCCAAGGGCGGGATCGCCTTTCTTGGGGATGAACAGGATGCGGGGGGCATCCTCGGCCTCGCCTTGCCATTCCATCGGGCGCAGGAAGACATCGCCCTGACCATCGGGCGGCAGCGCAGTCAGCAGGGTGACGGGGGGCAGGGTATCGGGGTCGCGATAGGTGCGCGCCTTTTTGGTGAGCGCGCCTTCGTCTTCCAATTCGCGCAGGACGCGCTTCAGGTCGATCCGCGCCGCGCCCTTGATGTTGAAGGCTTTGGCAATGTCGCGCTTGGCGGAAAGACCGGGATTTTCGGCGATCCACTGGAGAATCTGGGCTTTGGTGGGGATATCCTGCATGGGATTGCCCTAGCACGGGTTGTGCGGAAAGGCCATTGCTTCGGGCATTGCTTCCGGCCCTGCACCCGGGGGCTGTCTTCCCAGCCAGCGGTTCCTGAACCGGTGGCGAACACAGGGGCTGACCTCCGCGAATGTTTTGGAACGGATGAAGCGGCTTTCACCTGTTTTCAAATATCCACAAGGGGTGAATTGGCCGGAACGGCCAAGAGGGGACGCGTGCGTCCCCTGACACCGGAGGAGGCGCGGATGCGCCGACGACAGAAAAGGCTTGCGCGGCCCGCTTGCGGGGCGCGCCCCGCTGGATCACAGGGCGAGGGTCATGTCGCGGTGGGGGATGCCGGCGTCCATGTATTCGGGGCCGGTGGCGGTGAAGCCCAAGCGTTCGTAAAAGCCGATGGCGTGGGTTTGCGCGCCGAGTTTGGCGGTGGTCAGGCCATGGCCGCGCAGTTCGGTGATGGCGGCGCGGATGAGCGCTGCGCCAAGGCCGGTGCCGCGATGGGATTTCAGCACGCAAACGCGGCCGATCTTGCCCATATCCCCCGCGATCAGCAGGCGGGCAGAGCCGACGGGGGTGCCGCTGTCGGTCGCCAGCAGATGGAGTGCGGTGTCGTCCTTGTCATCGACCTCATCCGCCTCGGGGACGCCCTGTTCTTCGATAAAGACGATGCGGCGGAGGCTGCGGCAGGTGGCGATGTCACGGGTCGGCTGGATGAGCAGGGTCATGGTCAGGTCTGGGTCAGTTCTGGGCGAAATAGTCGCGCAGGATGCGCGTGTAGATGGATTTGAGCTGGTGGATCTGCGCGACCTCGACCCGTTCATCGACCTGATGCATGGTCTTTCCGACAAGGCCGAATTCGACCACGGGGCAGTGATCTTTCACGAAGCGGGCATCCGAGGTGCCGCCGGTGGTGCTGAGTTCCGGGGTAACCCCGGTTTCCGCCTGAACCGCTTGGGAGATCAGGGCTGACAGGTCACCCGGCGGGGTGAGGAAGCTTTCGCCGGAAATCTGGATGCGCGTGGCGATGGTGACGCCGGTTTCCTGTTCGACCTTTGCCGCCTCGGCCCGCAGCCATGCGGCGACGGCTTCGCCTGTATGGGCATCGTTGAAGCGGATGTTGACGGTGGCGCTGCCTTTGGCGGGGATCACGTTGTTGGCCGGATTGCCGCAATCGATGGTGGTGATTTGCAGGGTGGAGGGGTCGAAATGACCCGTGCCGTCATCGAGCTGATCAGGCAGGCGGGACAGGAGCGTTGTGAGCGCGCGCATGGGGTTCTTGGCGCGGTGGGGATAGGCGGAATGGCCTTGCACGCCCGTTGCCGTGAACCATGCGGTGAGCGAGCCGCGGCGGCCGATTTTCATCATCTGGCCCATGTGATCGGGGCAGGTGGGTTCGCCGACAAGGCAGTGGGTCATCCGTTCGCCGTTTTGCGCCATCCAGTCGAGAAGTGCGACGGTGCCATCGGTGGCGTCGCCCTCTTCATCGCCCGTGATGGCCAGGATCACCGCGCCGTCGGGGGGGGTGTCGTGAACAAAGTCGATGGCGGCGGCGGCGAAGGCGGCGACGCCGGATTTCATGTCGGTCGCGCCGCGCCCATACATCCAGCCGTCGATCACCGCTGCACCGAACGGGTCTTGCGTCCAGGCGGCGCGGTCGCCCACGGGGACGACATCGGTATGGCCGTTGAAGCCGAAGCTGCGGTTCGCGCCGCGCGTGCCCCAGCGGGCGTAGAGGTTGGCGGTGCCGTTCCTGTCGACCCGCGTGCAGGTAAAGCCTGCCTTGCTGAGCAGGTCTTCGAGCAGGACGAGCGCGCCACCTTCGACCGGGGTCACCGAGGGGCAGCGGATCAGGGCGGCGGTCAAGGCGACGGGATCGGTCGGCATGGCGGTCCTTTCAGGCGATGCCACGGGGATAGCGCGCGCTGCCGGGGGCTGCAACTGCCTGTGCCGTGGCGGATTTGGGGCCTGCCGGGCCAAGACGTGACCGGTTTGGCGGGGGCGGGACAGACTTCTGCGCGGAATGGGCCAAACTTTTGGACGATTTGCCGAGCATAAAGTTAATGAAAGTTAACATTCCCGCCCAGTGTGGGACCAGATCGGATGTCCGACCATGGCGACGGGTGCAGAACTGACCTACAACACGGCCGCCTCTGCCTTGCAGATGGCCGAGGCGATCTTTGGCGACGGCGTGATCGTCCACAGCGCCACCTATACGGGTGATCCGGCAGCGAAAGCGATCTATTCCAACGGGCAGCTTGCGCCGGGTGTGGTGCCTTCCGACACCGGGGTGATCCTGTCCACCGGGCGGGTGGCGGATTTTACGCAATCGAGCGGTGATCCGAACCGCGCGGCGGGAACGACCACGGATACGACGGGGCCGAACAATGACCCGCTGTTCAACGCGCTGGCCGGGGCGGGCAGTTTTGATGCGTCGTTTCTGGAGGTGAGCTTTACGCCTTCGGGCAGCATGATGACGATGCGCTTTGTTTTCGGGTCTGAGGAGTACCCGGAATACATCAACAGCAGTTTCAACGATGTGGTAGGCGTCTGGGTGAATGGTGTGTCGGTGCCGATGACGGTGAATGGCGGCACGGCCAGTGTGAACAACATCAACGGGGCGACGCAGCAGAACCTGTTCATCGACAACCAGACGGACGCCTTCAACACCGAAATGGACGGATTTACGGTGACGCTGTCGCTGTCGATCCCGGTCACGGCGGGGGTGCCGAATACGATCCGCATCGGCATCGCGGATGTGGGGGATGCGGCCTTTGATTCTAATCTGCTGATTGCAGCGGATTCGATCCAGACGGCGATCATCGCGGCGGATGATACGGAAACCATGGGGCCGAACGGGACACGCATCCTGCGGGTGCTGGACAATGACACGACCACGGTCGGGACCTTGGTGATCACCCATGTGAACGGCCAGCCCGTGGTGGCCGGGCAGACGATCACGCTGGCATCGGGTGAGCAGATCACGCTGAACGCCAATGGCACATTTACCGCCGTGTCCAATGGCACGGTGGAGACGCAGAGTTTCACCTACACGATATCGAACGGGCAAGGCGGGACCGATGTCGGCATGGTGACGCTGGCGATGGTGCCCTGTTTCGTGGCGGGGACGCGGATCGCCACGCTGGACGGGGCCATCGCGGTTGAGGATTTGCGTCCCGGCGATCTGGTGCTGACGCGGGATGAGGGGGCGCAGCCCTTACGCTGGGTTGGGCGGCGGCGGGTGGCGGCCAAGGGGGCCTTTGCGCCGATCGGTTTTGCCGCCGGGGCGCTGGGCGGGCATGGCGCGCTGCGCCTGTCGCCAGAGCATCGGGTGTTGGTGCAGGGCAGCATGGCCGAGATGCTGTTCGGCGCGTCGGAGGTTCTGGTCGCGGCGAAGCATCTGGTCAATGACACGACCATTCGGCGCCTGCCGGGGGGCGAGGTGGAGTATCTGCATCTGCTGTTTGACCGGCATCAGGTGATCTGGGCGGAAGGCCTTGCCACCGAGAGCCTGTTTCTTGGGGTGCAGGCATTGGGCGGCCTTGAGCAGGATGCGCTTGACGAAATCCTTGCGATTTTTCCCGAATTGGATGCCCGGACCGGCAAAGGTTACGGGCCGACTGCACGGCGTGTGTTGAAAGCGCATGAGGCTCAGGTCATGATGCGCGTCATGTTGGTAAACGCCGCCGCCTGATTTGACGCGCTGGATCGCTCTGTCCGACCAGCCGGATCCGCCCGGAACGCCCGTTTCGGGCGATCTTTCGCATGGGGTTCTGGTATTCGAGATCGAGATGCCGCTCGCCGGGGCCGGGGTGTTGCTGGATCTGCGTGTGGGCAGCGGGGCGGATGAGGTGGCGCTGTCGCTGTTTCACGATCTGGGCGCGGGGATGGCGTTGCTGCACCGGCAGGGCGGGCGGGTGTTGCGGCATGTGCTGCCGGGGCCTTTGCCGCAGAAGCTGGGCGTGGCGCGGCTGAGTTTCGGCTGGGACATGCGCGGGCGCGGCTGGTGGATGGAGATGGAGTTGGCCGGGCAGCGGCTGATGGCGCAGGGCGAGGCGGCGATGCCGGTCCGGCTGGCGGACCTGACGGCGCTGTGCGCGGGCGGGGCCGGGGTGCTGCGCCATCCGGCGGTGCTGTGGTTTGGGGCGATGCAGGGCACGGCGCGGCCGGGGCCGATGGGGTGGCTGGGCGTGGCAACGCCGGTTTCCACACAGCGCGGGCCGGTGGCGGCGGGGGCGCTGCGGCCCGGAGACCGGGTCCTGACGCGCGACAATGGCGCGGTGCCGCTGATCGGGGTGACGCGGGCGCAGGTGCCGAGCCGGGGGAGCATGGCCCCGATCCGGCTGCGTGCGCCCTATTTCGGGCAGGGGGGCGACATGCTGGTGTCGCCGGATCAGCCGATCTGCATTGCCGGGGAAGAGACGGAGTATCTGTTCGGGGCCGAGGAGGTGCTGGTGCTGGCGCGGCATCTGGCGGATGGGCAGATGGCGGTGGCCCACAGCAGCCGGGCCGTGGCAGTGGGTGTGGTGCTGGACCTTGGGACAGCGGAACTGATCGAGGCGGATGGCTGCTGGCTGGCCACGGGCGGACCCGAGGGCATGGCCACGCCGCGGCGGCTGCTGGACCCCTATGAGGCGATGCCGCTGCGGACGGCGCTGGAGCGGTTGCAGCGGCGCGCGGTGTGACGGATCAGTCGTAGAACGGGTTCATCTGGGCGACGATGACCGAGTTTTCATCCAGCGCGCGCTGCATCAGGGCGCGTTCGTCGGCATCAATCTCATCCCCGCCTTTGAGACGATCCTCCAACGTGCCGTAGCCGGACACGTCGAGCGGCGCGAGATCGGCCTGTTTCAGGATGGCGACGGTTTCGCGGACGGCTTCATCTTCATCCACGCCGGAGGCGTAGATCATCAGCGCGGCCCCGGTGGATTTGTCGGGCAGGCCATCACCCGGCTTGCGGCCCACTTCGACCACCAGCGTGTAGACCTGCTGGGGGCGCTTTTCGCGCTTGGGGGGAGGGGCTTCGGTCATGGCGGGCCTTTTTGGTTTGCGCGGCCAAGCGATAGCATCCCCGGGCGGAGAGCGCAAAGCGGCTGCGCGGGGGCGGGTTGGCTACGAAAAATTAACAAAGGTTAACTTTCGGTCGTTTACGGATTTCGAGAGACTATCTGGAGAGTGCCTCGATGTCCGCGACGGAATTGCTGATCGATACCGCCAGTGCCGAACAGATGGCCGCGACCATCTTTGGCGAGGGTGTGACTGTCGTTTCGGCCAGCTTCACGGGTCAGGCTGAGCAGGTTGGCATCTATTCGGGCGCCGATACGACGATGCCCGGTGTCGCACCTTCGGACAGAGGGTTGATCCTGTCGACGGGGCGGGTGGCGGATTTCACCCAGAGCGCCGGCGATGCCAATATCTCGGAAGGGACGTCGACGGACCTTAAGGGGGCGGGCGATGCCATGCTGGGCGCGGTGTCGGGGCAGCTGACCTTTGACGCTGCGGTGTTCGAGGCGAGTTTCATCCCGACGGGGGATGTGCTGACGATGCAGATCGTCTGGTCGTCGGAGGAATATCTGGAATATGTCAATTCCGGCTTCAACGATGCCTTTGCCGTCTGGGTGAACGGGGTTCCGGCGGAACTGGTGTTGGGTGCGGGAAGCATCTCTATCGACAACATCAACAACAGGGTGAATTCGAACCTGTATGTCGACAATGCGGCGGCTTCGAACACCTACAACACCGAGATGGACGGGTTTACCGTCACGCTGACGCTGAAGGTGCCGGTCCGGGCGGGCGAGGTGAACACCTTCCGCATGGCGATTGCGGATTCGGGCGATGGGGCGTTTGATTCCGCCGTGATGGTGGCCGCGGGATCGGTGCAGGTCGGGCTGATCGCGCAGGATGACGAGGTGACGATCCGCAAGGGAGATCTGGCAACGCTGGATGTGGTGGGCAATGACAAATCGAGCGTCGGGTCGATCTTGAAGGTGACCAAGATCAACGGCGTCGCTGTAGAGGCCGGCGATAGCGTGACGCTGCCCACGGGCGAGACAGTCACGCTGGGGCTGGATGGGGTGCTTTATGTCCAGTCGGTGAACAGCCTGGCGGATCAGGTGCTGACCTATGAGGTCACCGACAGCATGGGCAATACCGACGTGGGCTTTGTGACATTGTCGGTGGTTGCCTGTTTCACCGAAGGGACGTTGATCGACGTGCCGGGGGGGCAGGTTGCCGTGGAGCGGTTGGTGCCGGGCGATCCGGTTCTGACGCGGGATCATGGGGCGCAGGTGCTGCGCTGGGTGGGGCGTGTGGTGCGCGCCGCGCAGGGCGCGGATGCGCCGGTGGAGATTGCGGCGGGAACGCTGGGCGATCACGCGGCGGTACGCCTGTCGCCCAACCACCGGGTGCTGGTGGCGGGCGCGCGGGCGGAGTTGCTGTTCGGTGAGCCGGAGGTGCTGGTGAAGGCCAAGCATCTGGTGGACGATCACGCGGTGCGGGTGGTGGAGGGCGGCGAGGTGACCTATCTGCACCTGCTGTTTGACCGGCACGAGGTGGTGACGGCGAACGGGCTGCCTTGCGAAAGCTATTTCCCGGGCGATTGCACGATGAAGGCCTTCGATGCCGAGGTGCAGAAAGAGATCCTGCGGCTTTTGCCGAGCCTGCGCGAGGGCGTGGCGGCCTTTGGGCCGTTGGCGCGGTCTGAGGTGAAGGCGGGCGAGGCGCGGCTGTTGATGCGCTAGGTCTGCGGCGGGCGGGCGAACGTGGGAGGGTGAGCCCCGCCTTCTTTGGCGTGGCGCGGGTGGTGCTGTCGGAATTTGGGTATTTGGGCCAAGATGAAGGGGCAGAGGTTGCGCTCTGCCCCCGTCGTGATGCGATCAGTCGCGCAGGAGTTCGTTGATCGAGGTCTTGGAGCGGGTCTGCGCATCGACCTTTTTTACGATCACGGCGCAGTAGAGGTTGATGCCGTTCTTTGATGGCATGGAGCCTGCGACTACGACCGAACCGGCGGGCACTTCGCCATAGGTGACAGTGCCGGTTTCGCGATCGACGATCTTGGTCGATTTGCCGATGAAGACGCCCATGCCGAGGACCGAGCCTTCGCGGACGATGCAGCCTTCCACCACTTCGGAGCGGGCGCCGATGAAGCAGTTGTCCTCGATGATGGTGGGGCCGGCCTGCATGGGTTCCAGCACGCCGCCGATGCCGACGCCGCCCGAGAGGTGGACGTTCTTGCCGATTTGCGCGCAGGAGCCGACGGTCGCCCAGGTGTCGACCATGGTGCCTTCATCGACATAGGCGCCGAGGTTGACGAAGGAGGGCATCAGAACCACGCCCTTGGCGATGAAGGCCGAGCGGCGGACGATGCAGTTGGGGACCGCGCGGAAGCCTGCGGATTTCCACTGATCGGGGCCCCAGCCGTTGAACTTGCTGTCGACCTTATCCCACCAGGTGCTGCCCTGCGGGCCGCCGCTGTGGGGTTCCATATCCTTGAGCCGGAAGCCGAGGAGGACGGCCTTCTTGGCCCATTGGTTGACGTGCCAGCTGCCATCGGCCTGACGTTCGGCCACGCGCAGGGTGCCGCTGTCGAGCGCGGTGAGCGTGGATTCGATCGCGTCGCGGGTTTCGCCGCGGGTGGCGGGGGTGATGCTGTCGCGGGCATCCCATGCGGTTTCGATGGCAGCTTCGAGCGCGGCGTAGGACATGGTTTCCCCCCTTTTGATTGGTCTGATCCGGTGCGACCCTATAGAGAAGGAGCCTATAGAGAAGGTGGCGCAGCCGCGCAACAAGAGGACCGGAATGACAGCCAAGGATGATGGACGCGCGCACCCGTTCCGGGACAGCACGCAGGATGTGGCGGCGGCGGAGCGGTTGCCGGATACGGCGCAGACCCGCGCCCCGGCCTATCGGCTGGCTTTCACCGACACCGAGTTCCTGATGCGCGAAGAGTTGCGGCCGGTGCGGTTGCAGTTGGAGCTGCTCAAGCCGCAGATGGTGCTGGACGAGCGGGGGATACGGTCCACCGTGGTGGTGATGGGATCGGCGCGGGTGCGGGCGGATGGTACCGGGCCGGCGGGGGCCTTGGCGGGGTGGTATGAGGAGGCGCGCAAGCTGGCGTTTCGCATCACCGAGGAGAGTTTGAAGAGTTACGGGCGGGAGTTGGTGGTGGTGACGGGGGGCGGCCCCGGCATCATGGAGGCGGGAAACCTTGGCGCGGCAGAGGCGGGGGGGCAGTCCATCGGCCTTAATATCGTGTTGCCGCATGAGCAGGCGCCCAATGCCCATGTGACGCCGGACCTGTGTTTCAACTTTCACTACTTTGCCATCCGCAAGATGCATTTCCTGATGCGGGCGCGGGCGGTGTGCATTTTCCCCGGCGGGTTCGGCACGTTGGACGAGATGTTCGAGGCGCTGACGCTGATCCAGACGGGGCGGATGAAGCGGGTGCCGTTCCTGCTGTTCGGCCGCGCGTTCTGGGAGAAGATCGTGGACTGGCAGGCGCTGGCGGATGAGGGGCTGATCGCGCAGGCGGACCTTGGGTTGTTCCGGTTCGTGGAGACGGCGGAAGATGCGGTTGAGGTGATCCTCGGCTGGGAGTGAGGCGGGTTGAGGGGGACTCGTCTTTCAGGCTTATGTTCCTATAATGTTCTTTTGGAACCTGAGCGAATCCCCTGCTGCCCATGGCCTTTGTCGAATTGTCGGCCCTGTCGAATTTCACCTTTCTTGTCGGGGCGTCGCATCCCGAGGAGTTGATTGCGCGTGCCGCCGAGATGGGGATGGCGGGGCTGGCGGTGGCGGATGTGAATTCCGTGGCGGGCATCGTGCGGGCTCATGCGCGGGTGCGGGAACTGGCGCGGGTGGCGGCAGAGGAGGGGCGGGCGTGGGCCGGGACGCGGCTGATCCCGGCGGCGCGGATCGTGTTGCGGGACGGATTCACGGTGACCTGTCTGCCCGAGGATCGGGCGGGGTGGGGGCGGCTGTGCCGGATGATCTCACTCGGTCGGTTGCGGGTGGCGAAGGGGGCCTGTGATCTTGGGGTGGAAGACCTG
This sequence comes from Paracoccaceae bacterium, assembly GCA_022843025.1. Taxonomy (GTDB): domain Bacteria; phylum Pseudomonadota; class Alphaproteobacteria; order Rhodobacterales; family Rhodobacteraceae; genus Paragemmobacter. The sequence continues at coordinate 247,832 of JALHOL010000001.1, forward strand.
CTGGATTGGGGCGCGGGGATGGTGCTGCTGATCCATCCGCCCGCGCGGGGGGAGATGGGGGCGTGGCGCGGAGTGGTGGGGCGGTTGGTGGCGCGGTTTCCCGGCGCGTGCCATCTGCTGATGGCGCCGCGCTATGACGGGCAGGATCGGGCGCGGTTTGCGCGGCTGGCGCGGCTGGCCGAGGGGGTGGGGGTGACCCCGGTGGCGAGTGCGCTGCCGATGATGCATCACGGATCGCGGCGGCGGATGGCTGATGTGCTGACGGCAATCCGGCTGGGGGTGCGGGTGGATGCGCTGGGCCGCCGCGCGCTGCCCCATGCCGAGCAGCGGCTGCGGTCGGAGGCCGAGATGCTGCGCCTGTTTGCGGGCCATGAGGCGGCGGTGCATCGGGCGGGCGAGGTGGCGGCGCGCTTGCGGTTTTCGCTGGATGAGTTGCGCTATGAATACCCGTCCGAGGTGACGGGGGGCGAGACGGCGGCAGAGCGGTTGGCGCGGCTGGCCTGGGCTGGGCTGGACTGGCGCTATCCTGCCGGGGCGTCAGATCGGGTACGGGCGCAGATGGCGCATGAACTACAGCTCATCGGGAAGCTGAAATACGAGCCCTATTTCCTGACCGTGCATGACATCGTGCAGTTTGCGCGGGGGCGGGGGATTCTGTGCCAGGGGCGGGGATCGGCGGCCAATTCGGTGGTGTGCTATGCGCTGGGGGTGACGTCGGTTTCCCCTGAGATTGGCACCATGGTGTTTGAGCGGTTCGTGTCGGAGGCGCGCAACGAGCCGCCGGACATCGACGTGGATTTCGAGCATGAGCGGCGCGAGGAGGTGATCCAGCACATCTATGCGCGCTACGGCCGGCACCGGGCGGGGCTGTGCGCCACGGTGATCCATTACCGGGGCAAGCGGGCGGTGCGCGAGGTGGGGCGCGCGATGGGGCTGACCGAGGATACGCTGGCGGCGATGTCGAGCCAGATCTGGGGCTGGGGCGGGCCCGGGCAGATCACGGAGGTGCGGCTGCGCGAGATCGGGCTGGACCCGGCGGATCGGCGGCTGGCGCTGACGATGCAGATCATCGACGAGATTCAGGGCTTTCCCCGGCATCTGAGCCAGCATGTCGGCGGGTTCATCATCACCGAGGGGCGGCTGGATGAGCTGGTGCCGGTGGAGAATGCCACGATGGAGGATCGGACCGTCATCTGCTGGGACAAGGATGACATTGATACCTTGGGCATCCTGAAGGTGGATGTGCTGGCGCTGGGGATGCTGACCTGCATCCGCAAGGGGTTTGACCTGCTGGGCAAGCATCACCAGCTGCACCATACCCTTGCCAGCCTGCCCGCCGAGGATGCGGCGACCTATGACATGCTGTGCAAGGCCGATAGTCTGGGTGTGTTTCAGGTGGAAAGCCGGGCGCAGATGAATTTCCTGCCGCGGATGCGGCCGCGGACATTCTACGATCTGGTGATCCAGGTGGCGATCATCCGGCCTGGGCCGATTCAGGGGGATATGGTGCATCCCTTTCTGCGGCGGCGGAACGGGCAGGAGGTGGTTTCCTTTCCATCTGACGAATTGGGGCGGGTGCTGGGCAAGACGCTGGGCGTGCCGCTGTTCCAGGAGCAGGCGATGCAGATCGCCATCATCGGGGCAGGCTTCACGCCGACAGAGGCCGACCGTCTGCGCCGGTCGCTGGCGACGTTCAAGAAGCATGGGTCGGTCAGCGAGTTCCGGGATCGGTTCATGGAGGGGATGCTGGCGAAAGGATATGACGCAGACTTTGCCGCGCGCTGTTTCGCGCAGATCGAGGGGTTCGGGAGTTACGGGTTCCCCGAAAGCCACGCGGCGAGTTTCGCGCTGCTGGTCTATGCCAGTGCGTGGCTGAAGCGGCATCATCCGGGGATTTTCGCCTGCGCGCTGCTGAACAGCCAGCCGATGGGGTTTTATGCGCCGGCCCAGATCGTGCGGGATGCGCGCGAGCATGGGGTGGTGGTGCGCCCGCCCTGCATCAATGCGAGCCATTGGGACAATGTGATGGAACCCGACGGGCGGGGCGGGTTGGCGCTGCGGCTGGGGCTGCGGCAGATCAAGGGCATGGCCGAGGATGAGGCGCAGTGGATCGTGGGGGCGCGGGGCAATGGCTATGTGGCGGTGGAGGATGTCTGGCGGCGGGCGGGGATCAGCGCGCTGATGCTGGCGCGGCTGGCCGAGGCGGATTGCTTTGCCGCACTGGGCCTTTCGCGCCGGGATGCGCTGTGGGCGGCAAAGGCGCTTGGCGAGAGCAAGCCACTGCCGTTGTTTGCGGGGGATATGGATGGCGAGGGGATCGTGGAGCCTGCGGTGGTGTTCCGGGCCATGACGGCGGGGGAGCAGGTGGTGGAGGATTATGTGTCGATGCGGTTGACGCTGCGGGCGCATCCACTGGCGTTGCTGCGGCCCTGGCTGACGCCGGAAGCGGCTTGAACATCGGGGGGTGGCGGGTCAGGCTGGCCGCAGGACAAGGGAGGCGCGGATGACACCGGAGCGGTTGGCGATTGAGATGGGGCTGGATATCCCGGATTTCGACGTGATGGGCTATTACGGGGCGGATTACGGGACGATGAAGCCCTATCATCGGGTGGGGAGCTTGCTGTTCCTGTCGGGCCATGTGGCGCAGATCGGAACGGAGATCACCCATAAGGGACGGCTGGGGGCGGACCTGACGACGGATCAGGGCTATGCGGCGGCGCGGCGGACGGGGCTGAACGTGCTGGGCGGCATCCGGCAGGCGGTGGGGTCACTGGACAAGGTGCGCAGCATCGTGCGGACGCTGAACTTCGTGGTCTGCACGCCGGATTATGAGGATGTGCACAAAGTATCCAGCGGGCTGTCGGACCTGTTCGTCGAGGTGTTCGGGCGCGAACGGGGCCTTGGCGGGCGGGCGACCATCGGGGTGATGGCGCTGGCGGGGGGCGTGTGTTTCGAGACCTGGGCCACGGTGGAGGTGGAGGATTAATCGCCGCCTTAATGCTCGGCCAGATGATCCATCTTGGCTGCGAGTTTGAGGTCCAGCGCGGTCAGCCCGCCCGTATCATGGGTGGTGAGCGTGACCGTCACCGTCTTGTAGACGTTGGACCAATCGGGGTGGTGATCCCATTTTTCCGCCCAGATCGCGGCGCGGGTCATGAAACCGAAGGCCTCGACGAAGTTGCGGAAGGTGTAGACCTTGGCGATGGCGCGGCCGCCTTCGATTTTCATCCAGCCATTGGCGAGAAGGGATGTGAGATCGGCTTCGGAGAGGGTGCTGTCGGCAGGGCGGTCGATCATGGCGGCTTTCATTCATCAGGTTGGGCAGGGCGATTTTTCTGCGAAAAATCCGGGAAGGTTTCTGCGAAACCTTTAACGCTTCGTGAAACAACCCTGTGATGGGTGACAGGCGGGCGGGGGAAGGTCAACGCTGCTGTCATGGTTCGGCGGTGACCTGCCGGAAGGGGCCGTAGGCGGTGAGGACCTCGATCTCTTCGTCCACGGCGCGGCGTTCGGCGCGGAGGTATTGCGCGACCGCATCCCGGAAGCCGGGTTCGGCGATCCAATGCAGGGAATGGACGGGGGTAGGCAGATAGCCACGGGCGAGTTTATGTTCGCCCTGCGCGCCCGCCTCGACCCGGGCGAGGCGATGGGTGATGGCCCAATCGATGGCCCGATAGTAGCACAGTTCGAAATGCAGGCAGGGGTGATCCTCAATGCAGCCCCAGTAGCGGCCAAAGAGCGTGTGGCGGCCGATGAAGTTGAGCGCGCCGGCGACGGGGGTGCCGTCGGCGCGTTCGGCCAGAACGAGAAGCATGTCGTCGCGCAGGGTCTCGTGCGCCTGGGTGAAGAAGCGGCGGGTCAGGTAGGGGGTGCCCCATTTGCGGGCGCCGGTGTCCTGATAGAAGGTCCAGAAGGCATCCCAGTGGCGGGGTTCGATCTGATCGCCGGTCAGCTGGCGGATGGTGAGGCCAGAGGCATGGGCGGTTTCGCGTTCCTTGCGGATCATCTTGCGCTTGCGCGAGGAGAGGTCGTTCAGGAAATCGTCGAAGGTGGTGTAGCCGCGGTTTTCCCAATGGAATTGCTGGGTGACGCGGTGCAACAGACCGTGGCGGGCGGCCAGCGTTTCGGCCTCTTCGCCGGTGCAGAAGGTGGCGTGGAGCGAGGAGAGGTGGTTGGTGCGGGCGAGGTGGATGGCGGCGTCCACCAGCGTGTCGCGGGCATGGGGGGCATCGGGTGCGGCGAGAAAGCGGCGGCCGGTGGCGGGGGTGAAGGGGACGGCGATCTGAAGTTTGGGGTAGTAGCGCCCGCCCGCACGTTCCAGTGCCTGCGCCCAGCCATGATCGAAGATGTATTCGCCCTGGCTGTGGGATTTCACATAAAGGGGGGCGGCGGCGAGCAGGCGGGTATCATCGCGGATCACCAGCGGGCGGGGCTGCCAGCCGGTGCCGGTGCCGGTGGAGCCTGACCTGTCGAGCGCGGCGAGGAAGCGGTGGGTCGTGAAGGGATCGACCGGGCGGCCACCATCGGCGCATTCCGGGCAGGCCAGCGCGTCCCAATCGGGGGCGGGCAGATCGGTGACGCTGTCGAGGAGGTCTGTCTGGGTCATTCCCGGCCGTTGTTTTGCGGAGAGGCCGGGGGGCCGTCTGCCCCCCAGACCCCCCGAGGGTACTTTTGCCAAGATGAAGGTGGCTTGGCGAAGGGGGGCGTCAAGACGGGATCTGGGCCGGGTACTGTTCGAAGGTGATGTTCTGGGCGATGTGCCGGGCCTCGGATTCAGCCGCGGGAGATTTGATCGTCCAGCAGAGGATGGCGGCGCCCTGCGCTGCGAGGTTGGCCACGCGGGGGCGGGCGAGATCGGCGGCTTCGTGGCTGATGAAGCTGGCCTGAACGCGGTCGTAATCGGGGATGTCGCGCAAGTGGGCGCAGGTGGCGGCGGGCAGGGGGTGCCAGTCTTCCGGATCATAGGCCGAGGTGGTGAGTCCGCGCGGCAGGGCGGGGGCAAGGCGGGCCATATGGGCGATGCAATGCGGGTTGAAGGACATCACCGCGACGGGGCCCGTATAGCCCGCCAGCAGGGCGGCGGTGGCCTGTTCGAGGCGGCCATCGGTATCTGCCATGCGGAGGGTCTGATCCTTGATCTCGATCAGCAAGGGGGTGCGGCCTGCGACGAGGGTGAGGATTTCGGCAAGGGTCGGAATGCCTTCATCGCCGCCCTTGAGCGGGATGGCGGCGAGTTCGGCGGCGGTGAGGTCACGAAGCCAGCCGTCGCGCGGGGTGAGGCGTTCGAGGGTTTCATCGTGGAACACCATCGGAACGCCGTCGCGCGACAGTTGCAGGTCAATCTCGATCCCGTAGCCCGCCGCGATGGCCGCGCGGATGGCGGCGCGGCTGTTCTCCGGGCAGCCCTTTGCCACATCGTGATAGGCGCGGTGGGCGATGGGGGCCTTGAGGAAGGCGGGCGGCAGGCTGGGGGAGGGGTTGAGGGACATGGGATCAGCGGATTTCAAAGATGCCTTCGATTTCAACCGCGACGCCAAGCGGCAGCGAGGCGGCGGACACCGCCGAGCGCGCATGGCGGCCCGCATCGCCCAAAGCGGCGACGAGGAAATCGGATGCGCCGTTGATGACCTTGGGCTGGTCGATGAATTCGGGGGTGGAGTTGACGAAACCCGTCAGTTTCACCACGCGGACGAGGCGGGAGAGATCGCCGCCGCAGGCCTTTTTCACCTGGGCGAGCAGGGAGATGGCGCAGGATTTCGCGGCCTCGGCCCCCTGTTCGATGGCGAGGTCATCGCCGAGGCGGCCTTTGATCAAGCCGTTCACGTTCTGGCTGATCTGGCCCGAGACGTGGACGATGTTGCTCACCACCACGAAGGGGACGTAATTCGCCGCCGGGGCGGGGGCATCGGGGAGGGTGACGCCGAGTTCGGCGAGGCGGGCTTCGATGGACATGGTTCCTCCGGGAGTCATTTGGCGCGGAGGCTAGCCGGGGGCGGGGGGCGCGGCAAGAGCGGGCGTTGGGGGCGGGCGTAGGGACGCGGTATCAGGATTCGCGGAAGGCCTGCCGGAAGTAATCGGTGAAGGGTTGCAAGAGATAGGCCATCGGGGTGCGCGTTCCGGTGCGAATGAAGGCGTCGACAGGCATGCCGGGCAGGAGGGTGAGCCCGTCGAGACGGGCGATTTCCTGCGGCGACAGGGTGATTTCGGCGCGGAAGAAGGGCTGGCCGGTATTCTGATCGGCGAGCGCATCGGCGGAGACGAGCGCGAGGGTGCCTGCAAGTTCCGGCGTGTCGCGCGCCGAGAGGGCGGGAAAGACCAACCGGACGGATTGGCCGATGCGCACCTCATCGACATTGGCGGGCGGGATGCGGATGGCAATGACGAGCGGGCGATCCTGCGGGACAAGGTACAGGATCGGATCGGCGGGGCGCAGCACGGCGCGGGGGGTGGTGACCGACAGGCCAAGGACGGTGCCGGAAACGGGGGCGCGGATATCCAGCCGGGCGATGCGTTCGGCCAGCGCGCCGCGCCGTTCGGCAAGCTCGCGTTCCGTTGGGCCGATGTCGCGCAGTTCGGCGGTGGCTTCTTCGCGGCGCAGGGCGGCGAGGCGGAGGGTTTCAAGGTCGATCTCGGTGATCCGGCCTTCGGCCTGAGCGCGGAGGGAGGCAAGTTCGCCGGTGCGACCTTGCAGGCTGGCGGCTTCGCGTTGCAGGGCGAGGACGCGGGCAGCCTGAGCAAGACCACGATCGAGCAGGGATTGCTGGTCGGTGAGTTCGCGGGTGATCAGGGCGGTCTGGGTGACAAGGGCGGCGGATTGCGCGTCGATGCCTTCGATCTGGGCGGCGGTCTGGGCCTTGCGGCGGGTGAGTTGTTCGGATTGGCGGGCGATGGTTTCGAGGCGGGCCATGAACAGGCGGTTCTGACCTTCGAGTTGTTCGGCCACGTCGGGGCGGGTGGCGGCGAGGGCGGTCAGATCGGGCGGGAAGGTGAGGGCGGGGGCATCGTCACGCTCGGCCTCCAGCCGGGCGCGGCGGGCGCGGATTTCGTGAAGCTGCGCTTCGACGATGCTGTGTTCCGAGCGCAGGAGCGCGCCGTCGAGCGACAGGAGAAGATCGCCCGCCTGAACCGGTTGGCCTTCGCGCACGGCGATGGTTTCGACAACGCCGCCATCGGGGTGCTGGACGATCTGGCGGTTCTGGTCGACCTGGATCTGACCGGGCGCGATGATCGCGCCGTCGAGTTCGGTGCCGCTGCCCCAGAGGCCCAGCAGGGCGGCAAGGCCGGCGAGGGTGAGCAGGCCCGCGCGGATTTGGCGGCGGGCAGACCAATCGGGGGTGGCGGTCATCGGATGCCCCCCGGGGCGACCTTGCCCACGATATCGCCGGCATTCTGGACCATGTCGCGCAGGATCTGATCGCGCGGGCCGAAGGCGCGGCGCAGGCCGTCTTCGAGCACGAGGAGGAGGTCGCATTCCTGAATGGCGGCGGGGCGGTGGGCCATGATGAGGGCGGCCCCGCCTGCGGCCTTGTGCGCGCGGATGGCGGCGTTCACGGCGAGCGATCCTTCGTTGTCGAGGTTGGAATTGGGCTCATCAAGGATGAGCAGGGCCGGTTGGCCATAGAGCGCGCGGGCGAGACCGATGCGCTGTATCTGGCCGCCGGACAGCAGGCCACCCGTGCTGTCGAGCCGGGTGTCATAGCCGCGCGGCAGGCGCAGGATCATGTCATGGGCGGCGGCGGCCTGTGCGGCGGCGACAATGCGGGCATCATCGGTGGGGGCGAGGCGGGCGATGTTTTCGGCGATGGTGCCATCAAACAGGGTGACGCGCTGGGGCAGATAGCCGATCAACGCGCCGAGACGGTCGGGATCGAATTGATCGAGGCTGGCGCCATCCAAGCGGATGCTGCCCGAGGCTGGGTGCCAGAGGCCGGTGAGCGCGCGGGCGAGGGTGGATTTGCCAGCCCCCGAGGGGCCGATGACGCCGAGCGCCTGACCGGGTTGCAGGGTAAAGGACAGGCCGCGCAGGGTGGGGGCGGATTGGCCGGGGGGGATGAGGGAGATGTTTGCCACTTCGATCTTTGCGGCGGGGCGGGGCAGGGCGGTGCGCGGCGCGGTTGGCGGCACCCGCGACAGCAGATCGGCAAGGCGGGCGCGCGCCTCCATCGTGCGGGTGAGGATGGGCCATTGCGCCACGGTCTGTTCGATGGGTTGCAGCGCGCGGCCCATGAGGACGGAGGCCGCGATCATGGCGCCGGCGGTCAGTTCGCCCTGAAGCACGACCCAGGCGGCAAGGCCCAGCATCGCCGATTGCAGGTAAAGGCGGAAGCCGCGCGAGGCGGCGGACCATCCGCCGCCACTGTCGCCCGCAATGATGTTTTCCGACAGGGCGGTGCTGCGGGTTTTCTGCCAGCGGTCGAAGGCGGCACCGGTCATGCCGAGGGCGCGGATCGTTTCAGACTCGGCGCGCATCCTGTCGGCCATGCGGTCGGCCTGGAGGGTGGTTTCGTTGGCGCGTTGCAGGGCGTGGCGGGTGTTGCGCTGATTGAGCAGCGCCATGCCGAGGATCACGACGGCCCCGGCAACCGCGAGCCAGCCGAGAATGGGGTGAAAGATGAAGATGGCGGCGAAATAGAGCGGAGCCCAAGGCATATCGATCAGGGCGGTGACGGATTGCGACGACCAGAAGGCGCGGATCGCCTCGACATCGCGCTGGGCGGCGAGGGCGGCGCTGTCGTCGGGGGCGACGGATTGGCGTGTGAGGGCGGCTTTGAACACGCGCGCGTCTAGTGCGTCCTGCAGGCCCGCGCCGATGCGGGCGAGGATGCGGCCGCGCAGGTGATCAAGCAGGGCCATGATGACGAAAAGCGCGGTCATCAGCAGGGTCAGCGCGACAAGGGTCGCCTCGGACTGGCTGCCGAGGACGCGATCATAGACCTGCAGCATGTAAAGCGGGCTGGTCAGCATCAGCAGGTTGACGGCGCTGGAAAAGAGGATGGCGGCGACGAAGAGGCCGCGCTGCGTTTTGAACGCAAGGCGCAGTTCTGCTGCGCCATGGGAGAGTCCGCTTCGCCACATGCGCCGCGCGTCCTTTTCAACCGATCACTTGTTACCCGGCGGTTGCCCGCCTGCGGAGACGATTAGCATGGCCGCCGGTGCCCTGCCACGGGGAAGTTGGGATCTAGGTGAAGGGCGGCAGGCCGCTTTCCGCCATTGGGGCGCGGCGGGAAATCTGAACGCGCCCCTGCTGCGTAGGATTGGGGTAGGGTGAGGCGGGTTTCCGCATTTCGTGACCACGGCGACACGGTCGGGCGGTTGTCATGGGGGGCGGGGCGGCATAAGGCTGGAACCAGACAGGTGCACCGCGGATCGGGACAGGATTTAGGGAGCAGGATGAATTTGGCGCAAATGACGTTTTCTGGCCGGGCCGCTGGCCGTATCGGGCGGGTGGCCCTGCCTGCGGGCCTGTGCGCGCTGATGCTGACGGCCTGTGGGCCTGCGCCGATGGCGACCGGGGTGAATGACCCGAACGAGGCGCAGAACCGCGAGATTCACGAATTCAACCGCGGCGTGGACAAGGTGCTGCTGCGGCCGACGGCCAACACCTATAGCTCGATCCTGCCGGAACCGGTGGAGCAGGGGATTTCGAACTTTGCCACCAATCTGGATGCGCCGGGGGATGTGCTGAACAACATCCTGCAACTGCGGCTGGGCAAGGCGGCAGAGAACACGCTGCGCTTTGCGATCAATACCACGGTCGGCGTTGGCGGGCTGTTCGATCCGGCCACGGCTTTGGGTGTGGCGGGCGACCCGACCGATTTCGGCGAGACGCTGCATGTCTGGGGTGCGCCCGAGGGTAAGTATGCCGAAGTGCCGTTCATGGGGCCGACGACGAGCCGCGATCTGGTGGGCGTGATCGTGGATGTGGCGGCCAACCCGGTGCGGCTGGCATTGCCGCAGCCGGAATCCTATTACGCGACGGGAACCAAGGTCGCCTCGCGGCTGAGTGATCGGGCGCGCTATTCAGAAACGGTCGATTCCGTTCTATATGAGAGTGCCGACAGCTATGCGCAGACGCGCCTGCTGTATTTGCAGAACCGTCGCTTCGCACTGGGGGGTGCGGCTGGTGAGGCGGATGTTGGTTTCGAAGACCCTTATTCAGATTTCGAGGACCCCTATGCGGAATGATCACAACTCGGCCCGGCTGACACGCCGGGGATTCACCTCGATCGCGCTGGCGGCGACGGCGGCCTTTGGCCTGCCCATGCCTGTCTTTGCGCTGACGGTTGACGATGCGCGCGGGCTGATCGATTCCGCGGTTGCGGATGTGAACCGCATCATCGCATCGGGCAAATCCGAGAACGCGATGTTCGGGGATTTCGAACGGATGTTCGCGCGCTATGCCGATGTGCCGGTGATTGCGCGGTCGGCGCTGGGGCCTGCGGCGCGGCAGGCAAGCTCGGGGCAGTTGCAGGCCTTTACCAAGGCCTATCAGGGCTATCTGAGCCGCAAATACGGCCGCCGGTTCCGTGAGTTCATCGGGGGTCGGATCGAGGTGACGGATGCGCGCCCGATCAAGAGCTATTTCGAGGTGATCTCGGTCGCCTATCTGCAGGGTGAGGCGCCGTTCGATCTGCGCTGGCATGTGTCGGACAAGTCGGGAAAGAACCTGTTCTTCAACATCATCATCGAAGGGGTCAACATGCTGGCCTCGGAGCGGACGGAGATCGGCGCGCTCTTGGATCGCAACGGCGGCGATATCGACCGGCTGGTGGCGGAACTGAAAACGATCTGACCCTTTGCAGAGTGTGGAATGCAAAACCCGCCGGGGATGGCCTGACGCATTCTGTTTTGTAGGACAAGGATGAGGCAAACAGCCTTTGGCCAGAGATTTTCTACGTGGGGCGAGCCTAGTAAGGCCCGCCTCGGCTGTTTTGGGAGAGCGGACCTGAACTCCTGCTGGAGGTGCCAATACTGTCAGATATGCAAGGCTCGGCGGTCACAACCGACGGAAAGAAGGCTGCTCTGGAGACAGTCACCGCGCCAAGTACAAGCGCCTGAGATAGAACAGCGTTCCACCAATCCCTACGGTTGCTATGCCAGTGCACAAGCCGACCACCAAACGGTGCAAAGTTGGTGGAGAAAAGGAATCCTCGGCGACAGTGGCTGACGGAAGGCCCGCGAAATAGCTGGCCTCGATAGCATAGAGATGCAGTGTGGTGAGTATGGTGAAAAGGCCCCAGACCACCAATACCCACTGCAAGACGACAAGAATGTAGTTCGAAATTCGTCTCATCGGCATCCGCAACCAACTCAATACTTCGTCTTTCTGCGCCAACTCTGGCGGGAGTATGGCATCTGGAGCGTCAAGCAGAAATTGGTTAGCGCTTTCCGTTGATGATCGTCTTGAGCTGTATGGTCCTATCCAAGTCCTACCAAACAAAATGCGTCAGGGGATTTCCCCGGCGGGTTTTTTCATCCGTTGCGGGTCAGTAGATGCCCAGCAGATCGCGCAGGAGGGATTCGACGGGGTCTTCTTGTGAGCGGTCGCGTTGCGGCTGTTGCTGGATCTGGCCTTGGCCGGATTGGTCGGGCAAGGGCTGGGCGTACTCTGGCTGCGGCGGGGTGCGGGGTTCGGGGATTTCCATGGGAAGGGGTTTGACTTCGACCCCGTCATGGACGCGCATCATCACCTCGTGCCAGATTTCGGCTGGCAGGCCGCCGCCGGTGACGCCGGTCAGCGGTGTGTTGTCATCATATCCCATCCAGACGCCCGCCACGTAATCGGCGGTGAAGCCCACGAACCATGCGTCGCGGGCGGCTTGGGTGGTGCCGGTCTTGCCTGCGGCGGGGCGGCCGTCGAGTTGGGCGCGGGTGCCGGTGCCGGTTTCGATGACCTGAGACATCATGTAGGTGAGCAGGCGGGCCGATTGTTCCTGAATGACCCGTTCACCGATGCCGCCTGCGGCGCCGATCAGCGGTTCCTCTTCGCCCTGAAGGCGGAGTTCGACAAGGCCGTAGGGGGTGACGGAGGAGCCGCCGTTCAGGATGCCTGCGAAAGCGCCGGTCATTTCGATCAGGGTGGATTCCGAGGCCCCTAGGGCGAGGGCGGGGCCCGCGGCGAGGTCGCTTTGGATGCCGAAATTCGCGGCAACTTCGCGGACGAGGTCGCGACCGACGGACTCGGACACCTTGACGGCGGGGATGTTGCGGCTTTCGGCAAGGGCCTGGGTGAGGGTGATCAGTCCCTTGAATTCATTGTCGTAATTCTTGGGTGTCCAGGGGCCGGAGCCGGGGATGTTGAGGGTAAGGGGGGTGTCTTCGACGTAATCTGCCGGGCTCCACCCCAGATCGAGGGCGGCGGCGTAGACAAAGGGTTTGAAGGTGGAACCGGTCTGGCGCAGGGCCTGCGTCGCGCGGTTGAAGCTGCCCGCCGCTTCGATCTTGCGTCCGCCGACCATCGCGCGGACGGCCCCATCGGCGGACATGACGACGATGGCGGCCTGTGCGTTGGAGCCTTGCTTGATCTTTGTGTCAAAGACGAAGGCGAGCGCCTCTTCGGCGGCTTTCTGAAGGCGTTGGTCCAGCGTGGTGCTGATGACCACGTCTTCGGTGGTTTCCGATGTCAGGAAGGCGGGGGCGGTTTCCATCACCCAATCGGCGAAGAAGCCGCCGGATCGGGAGGCCGCGGCCTCGGACAGGCGGGCGGGGGTGTTGCGCGCCTCATCCGCCTGTTCGGCTGTGAGGTAGCCCTGATCTTCCATCAGCCCGACGATGACATTGGCGCGGGCGCGGGCCCGGTCCATGTTGTTGGTGGGGGCGAAGTAGGAGGGGGCTTTCAGCAGGCCCGCGAGCATGGCGGCTTCGGCGGCGGACACCTCATTCGCGGATTTGCCGAAATAGCGCTGGGCGGCGGCCTCGAACCCGCGCGCGCCCGCGCCGAGATAGGCGCGGTTGAAGTAGATCGTCAGAATCTCTTCCTTGGAATACTTCACCTCCATCGCGATGGCGTAGGGGACTTCCTTGATCTTGCGCCAGATGCCGCCACGGCGGCAGTCGGATTCGTAATCCGCTTCGGATTTCCACTGCGATTGGTCATAGGGGACGCCCAGACACAGGAGTTTGGCGACCTGCTGGGTGATGGTGGAGCCACCGTTGCCTTCGAGCGGGCCGCGCCCTTCGGCGAGGTTGATGCGGATGGCCGAGGCGATGCCGCGCGGCGAGATGCCGAAATGGCGGTAGAAGCGGCGGTCTTCGGTGGCGACCACGGCATCATGCAGGAAGGGCGAGACGGTATCGGCGGTGATCATGCCGCCAAAAGTTTCGCCGCGCCAAGCATAGACCTTGTTTTCCCGGTCGAGGAAGGTGACCGACCCGCGCGAGCGGGCATCGACAAGCTGGTCGACGGGGGGAAGTTGGGCGAAGAAGTAGAGAACGGCGGCGGCGAGGACGGAGCCGAGGACAAAGCCCACACGCCAGCCCACGCCCCAGATGATGCGCCAGATCAGGCCGAAGAAGCCAAAGAACAGCGTGCCGATCGGGCCGCGCTTGCGCGGGGGGCGGCCAGAGCCGCGCGTGGGTTTGCGCGGCGGGGTGCCGCCACCGCCTGTGCCGCCCTTGCCCGCGCCGCTGCTGCGGGCGGGTGCCTGACGCGCAGGTGTATAACGCTTGTCCGCCACGAGCGACCCGCGCCCCTTGCCCGATACTGCCATGCCTGTTCTGCCCGTCTTTCGCGCGCTGCTTCCCCGCCAATCTAGCCTGCCATTGCGGGAATGTGGAGACGGCATTGCGTTTACGTATCGGCAACGATTCGCTTACATGACATGCACATATTTTAATCATTGGCACATGAAAGTGCAAAAATTGTGCAAATTAGCGGGATTCAGGGGTTGTTGAGCCGTCACCTTGCCTTGTGCCAGCGCAGCATGAGCCGTCTTCATGCCCCCGAGGGCCCAGACGGGCTCCCGCCAATGGAAGGGGAACGACGTGAAACTCATCATTGCAGCGATCAAGCCGTTCAAGCTGGAGGAGGTCCGCGAGGCGCTGACCACCATCGGCGTAAGAGGCATGATGGTCACCGAGATCAAGGGCTTCGGGTCGCAGTCCGGGCATACGGAAATTTATCGTGGCGCTGAGTATGCGGTGAATTTCGTGCCGAAGGTCCGGCTTGAGATCGTGGTCAGCGACAGCCTGGCAGATCAGGTCGTGGAGACCATCCGCGTGACCGCAAAAACCGACAAGATCGGCGACGGCAAGATCTTTGTCGTCGACGTCGAGCAGGCCGTGCGCGTGCGCACCGGCGAAACCAATGACGATGCGCTTTGAAAGCCGCAGGGAAGGGGAAACCGTAACCATGAAGAGTTTGATGAAACTGTCTGGCCTTTCCGCGCTTGTCGCGGCGGCGTCGGCATTGCCAGCGATGGCGCAGGAATTGACGCCTTACGTCTATGAAAAGGTTGTGGACAAGGGTGACGTGGCCTGGATGTCGGTGGCCACCATCGTCGTGCTTCTGATGACGATCCCCGGCCTTGCGCTGTTCTATGGCGGCCTTGTGCGCACCAAGAACATGCTTTCGGTGCTGACGCAGGTCTTTGCGATCACCGCCATCGTCTGTCTGATCTGGGTGACCTACGGCTATTCGCTGGCCTTCTCATACGGCGGGTCGATGGATACCTATGTTGGCGGTCTGTCGAAGATGTTCCTGGCGGGCGTGGATTACACGACGCTGGTTCCGACATTCTCGAACGGTATCTGGATGCCGGAATACACGTTCATTGCCTTCCAGATGACCTTTGCCTGCATCACGCCGGCGCTGATCGTGGGGGCCTTTGCAGAGCGCGTGAAATTCTCGTCGCTGCTGGTTTTCACCGTGCTTTGGGTAACCTTCATCTACTTCCCGATGGCCCATATGGTCTGGTGGTGGGGTGGTCCGGACTTCCTGGCCGAACAGCAGACCGCGTTGCTGATTGCAGAGGCTGCCGGTGACACCGCCGCTGCGGAAGCTGCCGCCGCCAATCTGGCTGCGAACGGGCTGATCTGGAACTGGGGCGCGCTGGACTTTGCGGGCGGCACCGTTGTTCACATCAACTCGGGCATCACCGCCCTTGTGGGTGCGATCGTTGTCGGCAAGCGGATCGGCTATGGCAAGGAATCGATGGCGCCGCATTCGCTGACCATGACCATGATCGGTGGCGCGCTGCTGTGGGTGGGCTGGTTCGGCTTTAACGCCGGGTCCAACCTGGAAGCCAACGCGATCACCTCGCTGGCCATCGTGAACACCTTCGTGGCGGCTGCTGCGGGCGGTGTGGCGTGGATGTTCGCAGAATGGGCAACCAAGGGCCATCCGTCGCTGCTGGGTCTTGTGTCGGGTGTTGTGGCCGGTCTGGTCGCGGTGACCCCGGCGGCAGGCTTTGCAGGCCCGATGGGCGCAATCGTGCTGGGTCTGGTGACTGGTGTGATCTGCTTTGTCTTCGTGGGCTTCATCAAGAACAAGTTCCAGCTGGATGACTCGCTGGATGTGTTCGGGATCCATGGTTTGGGCGGCATCATCGGCGCGCTGGGCACGGGTATTCTGGTGAACCCGGCGCTGGGCGGGGCCGGTATCCCTGACTATCTGTCGCAGCCGGGCACGCTGCAGGTGGCCGAGTATGTGTTCGCCACGGCGTTCATGGCGCAGGTCAAGGCCGTTGCCTTCACCATCGTCTTCGTCGGGATCGGTTCGTTCATCCTGTTCAAGCTGATCGACATGACCATGGGTCTGCGCGTGAAGCCGGAAGTGGAGCGGGAAGGTCTGGACGTCGCCGAGCACGGCGAGCGCGCCTACAACATGTAAGGAACTGGACGGGGCCGCGCCAAGCGGCCCCGTCAACGACGCGCCTGGGAACCTCCTCCCTTCCGGGTGTGAAACTGCAACGGCCCGCGGGATCCTCCCCCTGCGGGCCGTTTTTCGTTGCGGTGGGGTCAGCGTTCGCGGATGGCGATGATGCGGCAGGGGATGGCGGGGTCGAGGAAGGCCTCGTTCACCTTCCAGTACACCCATGTGCGGCGGGAGTAGTACCAGCACCAGTCGGCGGCGTCCTGGATTGCGGCATCCACGTTCGCCCTGTCGCTGGACGCCCCCCACACGCCATAGGGGCTGAGGGCGAAGGCGCCGGGCCCCTTGGTCGCCTGCCAGTGCTGGAAAGCGGAATGGATTTCGGCAGTGACGGGAAGGACGCCTTCCATCTTTTCGACCGGCACGTTCATGTGTGTCACGGTGCAGGGGCCTTCGGACGGGCGGCGTTGGGTTTCGCAGAACAGGAGGGCGATGTCGCGCCCCGCCTCGGGCCAGCCGGATTCGCGCACGGTTTCGCCCCCATCGCCGCCGTTGGCGGCGTAGGTGCCGTGCAAGCCTTTCGGGAGATAGGGTTGCAACCAGAGTTTCGGCCCGCCGGGGAGGCGGATGACTTGTGACCTGGCTGCGGGGGCGATTTCGGTGAGTTCGATGGTGAAGGGTGCGGGGTAGAGTTGTGGCTTGGGGCGCAGGTCCTCAATCCCGGTCACGCGCAGGACGCGGCAGGGTTCGGAGAGCGGGGTGTCGGCCAGCGGTTCGGTGGCGCGGCGGGCTTCGCAATCCTCGGCTGCGTCGCGCATGAAAGCGGCATTTCTCCCGCGCCGACCCAAGAGGTCAGCGCCCCAGGCATTCGCCCCGCCCACGGCAACCGTGCCTTCGCCCAGCATGGAGCGTGCGGCGATGCCCTGTGCCATGGCGCGGGTCAGCACGGGTTCGCTGCGGGACGGGTCACGGTGGAGAGGCAGGCGTTCGGCCACCACGCGGCAGTCGTTGCCGCAGAGGGCGAGGGCGTAGGCGCGGGCGAGTTCGGGTTTGCGCGCGCCGGTCCAGACGCCCTGGCGTCCGCCCGGCCCGATGGCGACGGCAGCGAAATAGTCGCTGTCGGCAAGTGCCTTGGCGGCGGCGGCTTGTTCGGCGGCTGTCGCGCCGGGGGCGGTCAGAGTTTCGCCTTCGGGGCCGTAGTAGAGGTAGGTGCCGCTTGGTTCGTCGGATTGTTCGGGGACGGGGTCGAAATAGCCCATCGCGTAGAGGGCAAGGATGCCCGCCACGATGATGGCGAAGAATTGGTGGGGAGGAAGTTTGGCAAGCACACTGTACATGCCGTGGCTGTAGCGCGGATTTCCGGCGTTTTTCGGGACGGTCGTTGGTTGTTTCGCGGCATCACTGTGGATCGCGCCTGCAATTCTCCGAACGGCAAGCGCCCGCCGCAGGGCGCGGCGGGCGCTTGGCCTTTAGGGAATGTGCCCGTCAGCCCGCGACTTGGGCGATGGCGGTGGCGAGGATGGGGACGGTGCGGGCGTTGAGGCCTGCGATGTTGATGCGCGAGTCGCCCACCATGTAGATGCCGTGTTCGTCGCGGAGCGTGTTCACCTGATCCTCGCTCAGACCAAGGCGGGAGAACATGCCGCGATGGGTGGCCACGAAATCGAAGCGGTCGGAATTGGTGGCGCGGCGCAGCTCATCGGCCAGCGACTGGCGCAGGGTGAGCATGTTGAGGCGGACCTCTTCCAGTTCGGCCATCCAGTCGGCGCGCAGCGCGGCATCCTCAAGGATCATCGTCACCAGACGCGCGCCGTGATCGGGCGGGAAGCTGTAGTTCTGGCGGTTGAGGAAGTTGAGGTTGCCTTGCAGCACGCCCTTGCCGCCCTCGGGGCCGATGCCGATGAGGATACCTGTGCGTTCGCGGTAGATGCCGAAGTTCTTTGAGCAGGAGGCTGCGATCAGCACTTCGGGGAAGGCGGCGGCGATCTGGCGGGTGGCGGCGGCGTCCTGTTCCAAACCGTCACCAAAGCCCTGATAGGCGATGTCCACGAAGGGGATCGCGCCTTTGGCCGACAGCAGGGTAATGACGCCTTCCCACTGGGCAGCATCAAGGTTGGCGCCGGTGGGGTTGTGGCAGCAGCCATGCAGCAAGACGACATCGCCCGCCTTGACGGTGGCAAGGTCGGCCATCAGGCCCGGAAAATCGATGCCACGGGTGGCGGCGTCGAAGTAGCGGTATTCGGCCATGTTCATGCCGAGGTATTTGATGATGGACGGGTGGTTGGGCCATGTCGGGTTGGAAATCCAGACGGTGGCCGAAGGGGTGGCCAGCTTGATCAGTTCCAGCGCCTGCCGGATGGCCCCGGTGCCGCCCGGTGTGGCGACCGATGCCACGCGGTCCATCGGGACTGCATTGCCAAGGATCATGCCTGCCAGCGCGGCGTTGAAGGCCGGTTCGCCCGCAAGGCCGGTATAGGTTTTGGTCGTCTCGGTCTCCCACAGCTTTTTCTCGGCGGCCTTGACGGCGCGCATGACCGGGGTCAGGCCGGTGGCATCCTTGTAGACGCCGACGCCGAGGTCGATCTTGGTGGGGCGGGGGTCATCGCGATAGAGCGCGATGAGTTGCAGGATCTTGTCCTGTGGCTGGGCCTTGAGCTGGTCGAACATGCTTACCTCTTTTCACCGCTTCCTGTTTGAACAGGAAGGTCGTCATACATCCCCCATTCCGACCATGAGCCATCATAAAGCGCATGGTTGCGGTGGCCGATCCGTTCCAGTGCCAGCGACAGCACGGCGGCGGTGACGCCCGACCCGCAGGTGGTGATCGCGGGTTTGGACAGGTCAACGCCCGCGGCCTCGAAAGTGGCGCGCAGGTCGGCGGGGGATTTCATGGTGTTATCGCTGTTCAGCAGGGTGCCGAATGGAACGTTCACGGAGCCCGGGATATGGCCTGCGCGCAGGCCGGGGCGGGGTTCGGGGGCATCGCCCCGGAACCGCGCAGCGGAGCGGGCGTCGATGATTTTCGCCTGCCGCAGTTTCGAAGTATGGGCGACCTGCGTGACATCCTTCACCAGATGGTTCTGGCGTGACACGGTCATGTGCCGGTCGCGGATCATCGGGGGGAGGTCTTCGACCTCGTGCCCTTCGGCCAGCCATTTGGGGAAGCCACCGTCAAGAACGGCGACATCGGTCTTGCCCATCAGGCGGAAGGTCCACCAGACGCGGGGGGCAGAGAACATCCCGGCCCCGTCATAGATCACGACCTGATGGCCGTCGCCCACGCCCATGGCGCGCATCCGCGACATGAACTTTTCCGTGGGCGGGGCCATGTGAGGGAGGGAGGAACGCTGGTCAGAGATTTCGTCGATGTCGAAGAAGCGCGCGCCGGGGATATGGGCGGCGTCATATTCTGCCCGCGCGTTGCGGCCCGCATCGGGAAGATACCAGGAGGCATCAAGGATGCGCAGATCGGGATCGCGCAGATGGGTGGCGAGCCAGTCCGTGGAAACGAGGGTTTTGGGATCGTCCGTCACTTGCGCCTCCGGCCATGCGGTCAGGGGCAAGTAGCCGGATCGGGCCTTTGTGGCAAGGGCGGGGCGATTTCTGACGCAGAAATCGCGACGTTTTCTGCACGCAGAAAACGGGGGGCTGGCGTTGCGGCGGGGGTGCCGATTTCTGTGTCAGAAATCGGTGCATTTTTTGCGTCAAAAAATGCTTCAGTCGCGCTTTGACATCTTCAGGAGCCGTGCCTTTTCGCGTTCCCAGTCACGCTTGGCGCTGGTTTCGCGTTTGTCGGCCAGCTTCTTGCCCTTGGCGATGCCGAGCTTGAGCTTCACCATGCCGCGGTCGTTGAAATACATCTTGATCGGGACGATCGTCATGCCTTCGCGGGCGGTGGCGTTCCACAGGCGCGACAGTTCTTTCTTGCTGACCAGCAGTTTGCGGCGGCGGCGTTCGTCATGGCCCCAGGTTTTGGCCTGAAGATAGGGGGCGATGTAGCCGTTGATGAGCCACAACTCGCCGCCTTCGACCGAGGCATAGCTTTCGGCGATGTTCGATCCGCCTTGGCGGAGGCTTTTCACCTCGGACCCCAGCAGCATGATGCCAGCCTCGAGGTCGCTTTCGATATGGTAATCGAAACGCGCGCGACGGTTTTCGGCTATCAGTTTGGAATTGGGATCGGACTTGGTGACCATGATCGGTTGGAGATAGGCGATGCGGTGGGCACTGTCCAGAAGGGGCGGTCAGGGTTGCCGTGAACGGGCGCGGCTGCGCGCGAGGGTGTAAAGGCCGGAGCCTACGACGAGGGCCGAGCCGATGAGGGTATAGGCATCGGGGGTTTCGTTGAAGACGAGGATGCCAAGGAGCATCGCAAAGACGAGCCGCGTGTAGCGGAACGGGGTGACGGCCGCGACCTCGCCCGTGCGCATGGCTATGGTCAGGGCGTTATAAGCAAAGATGCCAAAGCCCGTCATTCCGGCCAGAAGGGCGAGGGTGCGCGTGTCGGGCAGGGTTGCGCCGCCCGTGACCGCAAGGATGGCCGCCCCGGCAAGGGCGAGCATGGCCATGCCGATCACGCCAAGTTGGCGGTTGGACAGGGTGAGCGGGGCCGCGCGGGTGGCAAGGTCGCGCCCGGCAAAGCCGATGAGGCCCACCACGGTGACAAGCGAGAGGGGGGTGAAGCCATCCAGCCCCGGGCGCAGGATGATGAGGACACCGGCAAAGCCCACGAGAATGGCCGTCCAGCGCCGCCAGCCGACACTTTCGCCGAACAGCAGCGCGGCCCCTGCGACCACGACCAGGGGCGTGGCTTGCAGGATGGCCGAGGCGGTGGAAAGGGGCGTGAGCGCGATGGCGAGGGAGTAGAAGATGCGTCCTGTCACCTCGAACCCCGAACGGAGGAGCAGGGGGCGTGAGAGCATGGCGGGGCTCAGCGCCGCCTCACCCATCTGCCGCGCGCGGAGGGCGAAGAAAAGGGTGCCAGTAAGGCCGAAAATCAGAAGGGCCTGACCAAGGGGGATATGGGCGGTGACGGCCTTGAGGAACATGTCCTCGATGGCGAAACCCGCCATGGCCGTCACCATCCAGAGCGCCCCGCGCAGGTTGTTGCGCGGGTTGGTCGCGGTCACAGGATGCCCGCGTGTTCCATTGCGGCCTTGATCTTGGCCTTGGTGCCGTCGGTCAGGCCGACCAGCGGGAGGCGGACCTCATCAGAGCAGCGGCCCAGAAGGGAGAGGCCGTATTTTGCGCCGGCCAGGCCGGGTTCGATGAAGATCGCCTCATGCAGGGGCATCAGGCGATCCTGGTATTCCAGTGCCTTGCGGTAATCGCCTGCAAGGGTGGCCTGCTGAAACTCGGCGCAAAGCTTGGGGGCAACGTTGGCGGTGACCGAGATGCAGCCGGTGCCGCCATGGGCGTTGAAGCCGAGGGCTGTGGCATCCTCACCCGACAGCTGGATGAAATCCGGCCCGCAGGAGGCGCGCTGCATGGAGACGCGTTCGATTTTGCCGGTGGCATCCTTGACCCCGATGATGCGGGGCAGTTGCGCGAGTTTGCCCATGGTTTCGGGCTGCATGTCCACGACCGAGCGGCCGGGGATGTTGTAGATGACGATGGGAAGCGTGCAGCAATCATGCAGCGCGGTGTAATGCGCGATCATGCCGGCCTGCGTGGGCTTGTTGTAATAGGGCGTCACGACAAGCGCGGCATCGGCCCCCACGCGTTCGGCGTGCTGGATCAGGCGGATGCCTTCGACAGTGTTGTTCGACCCCGCGCCCGCGATCACCGGAACGCGGCCTGCGGCGAATTTCACCACGGCCTCGACCACGGCCTCATGCTCTTCGTGGCTGAGGGTGGGGCTTTCGCCCGTGGTGCCCACGGGAACAAGGCCGGTGGAGCCCTGTTCGATCTGCCAATCGACAAGTTTCTTCAGCGTATCCAGATCAAGTTCGCCGTTCTTGAACGGCGTAACCAGGGCGGGAATGGACCCTTGGATCATGGCACGCGTCTCCTGTCTTGGGGCGTGAGTCGCCCTGTTGCAAACGCGCCCTTCCTAACGGTGTGGCAAAGCCTTGCCAAGCGGGGCAGGTGTTGACGCGGTTGTGGGTTGCGGGGGCGGGCGGGGTGCGGCAGAGTCTGGCGTTAAGGATCACGAGCAGTCAAAAACGATGATCGGGCAGATGATGGCAAGAGCGCGCACCCTTGGGTGGGTTATTTCCCTATTTCTGATGGTGGCACCGGTGCCGGTGCTGGCCGATGGCGCGGCGGCGCTGCGGCAGGCGATGCGGCTTGCCTCGGCCGGTGATTGGGACGGGGCTGCAGGGGCGGCTCAGGGGGCCGGGCAGGTTGGGGCCGACATCATCACCTGGCAGCGGTTGCGTGCCGGGGATGGGCGGCTGGGGGATTATGAGGATTTCATCGCGCGCCGGGCCGATTGGCCGGGCATGGCGCTGCTGAAGGAAAAGGGCGAAGAGGCGGTCGCACGGTCCACCGATCCGGGCCGGGTGATTGCCTATTTCACCGGGCGCACGCCGGAAACGGCTGAGGGATCGCTGGCGCTGATTTCGGCGCTGCGCAGTTCGGGGCGGGATGCCGAGGCGGAGGCCGAGGCCTTTCGTGCCTGGACGGAACTGCCCTTTGCGCCGGATCAGGAGCAGGCCATTCTGGGGCTGTATGGCGATGCTCTGAGGGTTGCGCATGAGGTGCGGCTGGACCGGCTGTTGTGGCAGAACCGGGTGTCCGAGGCGAAGCGGATGCTGCCGCGCGTGGGGCCGGGATGGCAGGCGCTGGCGCAGGCGCGAATGGCGCTGCGCGGGGATGCGGATGGGGTGAATGCGCTGATCGAGCGGGTGCCTGCGGATTTGCAGGCCGATCCGGGGCTGGTTTATGAACGGTTCGACTGGCGGTTCCGCCGGGACCGCGATGACGAGGCGGCGGAGCTGGTGATCGCGCAATCTAAAAGCGCGGCGGCGCTGGGAGACCCCGAAGCCTGGGCCGAACGGCGGGCGGCGTTGGCGCGGTCGCTGCTGCGGGCGGACAAGGCGCAGGCGGCGTATCGCGTGGCGGCAAGCCATTTCACGACGGCCGGGTCGGGTTATGCCGATCTGGAGTTTCTGGCGGGGTTCATTGCGCTGCGAAAGCTGGGCGATGCGACCACGGCCTTGACGCATTTCCGCAATCTGCGCGAGGGGGTGGCGACACCGATTTCTGTAAGCCGGGCGCATTACTGGGCCGGGCGGGCGCTGCTGGCGGCAGGCGATCAGGCGGGCGGCACGGCCGAGTTGCAGAAGGCGGCAGAGCATCACAGCGCCTATTACGGGCTGCTGGCGGCCGAGGCGCTGGGACAGTCGCTGGACCCCGCGCTGTTGAACGATGCGCGGCCTGCGGATTGGCGGGGGGCGTCTTTTGCCAATTCGTCGGTTCTTGAGGCGGCGATGGTGCTGAGCCGGGCGGGGGAGCGGAACCTTGCGAAGCGGTTCTTCCTGCATCTGGGCGAAAGCCTGAATGGCACCGAGCTGGACCAGCTGGCCGATCTGGCGTTGCAGATGGATGAGCCGCATATCGCGCTGGTGGTGGCCAAGCAGGCGGCGGAAAAGGGAGTGATCCTGCCGCGCAGCTATTACCCGGTGCCGTCTTTTGTGCCGGGGGACGGGTTGCCGGTAAGCCGGGCGCTTGCCTTGGCCATTTCGCGGCGAGAGTCTGAGTTCGATCCCGCAGCGCGGTCGGCGGCGGATGCGCGGGGTTTGATGCAGGTACTGCCATCGACCGCCAAGCTGGTGGCGCCAAGGGTGGGGCTGTCCTTTGATGCGGGCAAGCTGAACGATCCGGGGTATAACGTGCGGATCGGGACCGGCTATCTTGCGCAATTGGTTGAGCAATTCGGGCCATCGGTGGCGCTGATCGCGTCGGGTTACAATGCCGGGCCGGGGCGGCCGAAGCGGTGGATCGGGTTGTTTGGCGATCCGCGCGATCCGAATGTGGATGTGGTGGATTGGGTGGAGATGATCCCGTTTACCGAAACGCGGACCTATGTGATGCGGGTGACGGAGAGCCTTGTGATCTATCGCGCCATCCTGCGCGGGTCGGTGGGGCCGGTGGATGTAACGGGGGAGTTGCGGGGGTAGCGGTTCGTTCCCGACGCCCTTTGTCGCGCGTGATGCAGACGGGGGTGTGCGGGGAATGCGCTGATTGCACAAATTTGTGACAGATCATGGCCACCCGATACCTTCCCCTTTTCCTGCGGCATAGCCCGACCCCGCGCGTGCAGAACTTTGCCTTGCTGGCCGGGATCGAGGCGAGCGTGCGCGGGACGCTGATTTCGGCCATGCCATTGACGGTGTATGCCTCGCTTGGCAGCGCCGAGGCCACGTCGAGCGCCTATTTCTGGGCGGGGATCGTGGCGCTGGTCTGGGGGTTGATGGTGCCGTGGTTCACCCGGCACCTGCCCCGGCGGTGGATGTATACGTCGGGCTGTCTGCTGTATCTGGTGGGGATGACGCTGGCGGTCATCGGCACGCCGGTGACGGTGCCGCTGGCTTTGATGTGCCTTGCCAGTGCGACCGCGACGACATTCGTCTGTTTCAACGCCTATGTTCTTGATTACATAGACCGCACCGATTTGGGGCGCAGCCAATCCACGCAGATGGTCTATTCCGCAGCGCCCTGGGCGATTGGGCCGATGCTGGGGGTGACGCTGCATGATCTGTGGGCGCCGGCGCCGTTCCTGCTGGCGGGGACGTTTGCGGTGGTGTTGCTGGTGGTGTTCTGGATCCTGCGGTTGGGGAACGGCAAGCAGATCACGCGGGCGAAGGGACCCGCGCTGAACCCGCTGGCCTATCTGGGGCGGTTCTTTCAGCAACCGCGTCTGATTGCCGGGTGGATGTTTGCGGTGATGCGGTCCTGCGGGTGGTGGGTCTATGTGGTGTATCTGCCGATCTTTTGCATCGAAGCGGGCCTCGGTGACAAGGTGGGGGGCGTGGCGCTGTCGATTTCCAACGCGCTGCTATTCATCTCGCCCCTGATGCTGCGCTATGCGCGGCGGCGGTCGGTGCGGCGGGCGGTGCGGACGGCGTTCGGGCTGTGCGGATTGTGCTTTGTGACAAGCGCGCTGTTTTCGCCGCTGCCCTGGGTGGCGGTGGTGGCGATGATGGGGGCGTCGGTCTTTCTGGTGCTGTTGGATGTGGTGGGGGGGTTGCCCTTCCTGATGGCGGTGAAGCCGTCGCAGCGAACGGAAATGTCGGCTGTTTACAGCAGTTTCCGGGATGTGTCGGGGATCATGACACCGGCGGCGGCGTGGATCGTTCTGGTGCCGTTCGGCGCGCCGCTGGCGGCGTTCTTTGCGGTGACGGGGGCCGGGATGCTGGGGGCTTTTGCGATTGCGGGGCGGCTGCATCCGCGGTTGGGGACGCTGCGGCCTTCGCATGGGCGGCCTGTGCCGGGGGAGTGAAGCAGGCGAATTCTGACGCAGAATTCGCGGCGTTTTCTGCACGCAGAAAACGGGGTGGCGCTGTCGCTTGGGGGCGATTTCTGTGCGCAGAAATCGTGCCATTTTCTGCGTCGGAAAATGGTTTGGTTAAGGGTTTGTTAACCGCTTTTGAGCTGCGAGACGCAAAAGGCGCGGACCGTTCGCACGGTCCGCGCCTTTGCTGTTTCACCCTGACGGGGAAAGGTTGATCAATCCAGAAGGCGGCGGGCGATGACCTGGGCCTGAATTTCGGCCGCGCCTTCGAAGATGTTCAGGATGCGCGCGTCACATAGGATGCGGCTGATCGTGTATTCCAGCGCAAAGCCGTTGCCGCCGTGGATTTGCAGCGCGTTATCGGCGCTGGCCCATGCGACGCGGGCGCCCAGCAGCTTGGCCATGCCCGCCTCAAGATCGCAGCGCTTGTCGTGATCCTTTTGCCAGGCGGAGAAATAGGTGAGCTGGCGGGCCACCATGATTTCCACCGCCATCATCGCCAACTTGCCGGAAACGCGGGGGAATTCGATCAGGGATTTGCCGAATTGCTTGCGATCTTCGGCATATTTCATGCCGACCTCCAGCGCGGATTGTGCCACGCCCACGGCGCGGGCGGCGGTCTGGATGCGGGCGGATTCGAAGGTTTGCATCAGCTGTTTGAAGCCTTGGCCTTCGACGCCGCCGAGAAGGTTTTCGCCCTTCACTTTGAAAGCGTCGAAGTTGACGGTGTATTCCTTCATGCCGCGATAGCCGAGAACCTCGATCTCGCCACCCGACAGGCCAGCGTCCACGAAGGGGGTTTCATCGGTGCCGGGGGTCTTTTCGGCCAGGAACATCGACAGGCCGCGATAATCGGTCGTGCCGTCGATGGTGCGGGCGAGGACGGTCATCACATGGGTGCGGGCGGCGTGGGTGATCCAGGTCTTGTTGCCGTTGATGACCCAGTCATCACCTTCCTTGCGGCCCTTGGTGCGCAGGGAGCCGAGGTCGGACCCGGTGTTGGGTTCTGTAAAGACCGCGGTGGGGAGGATTTCGCCGGAGGCGAGTTTGGGGAGCCATTTGGCCTTTTGTTCAGGCGTGCCGCCGCAAAGGATCAGCTCTGCCGCGATTTCGGAGCGGGTGCCAAGGGAGCCCACGCCGATATAGCCGCGCGACAGTTCTTCGGACACCACGACCATGGAGGCCTTGGACAGGCCGAAGCCGCCGAATTCTTCAGGGATGGTCAGGCCAAAGACGCCCATTTCGGCAAGGGAATCAATGATTTCCATCGGGATCAGTTCATCGCGCAGGTGCCAGCCTTGGGCGTGCGGGATGACCTTGTCATCGGCGAAGCGGCGGAATTGATCGCGGATCATTTCCAGTTCTTCATCCAACCCGGAGGCGCCAAAGGTGGCGCGGCCGTGATTGTCGCGCATCAATTCCACGAGGCGGGTGCGGGCGGCGACGGTATTGCCCTGGGCCATGAGGGCAACCGCCGCCGCGCCGGGTTTGGCCGGGGTGAGGCCGAGGTCCTGCAAGCGCGCGACCTCTCCCTGGCTCATCGGAATGCCGCCTTGGATCTGCTGGAGGTATTCGCCATAGGCGATCTGGAGGAGCAGCGCCTCCATTTCCGAGAACTTGCCATCGGCATCGAGGCGCAGCGCCCAGGCCTGCATCTGGCGCAGGCTTTCGGTGTAGGTGGCGAGCCATGCCAGCGCATGGGCGGCGTATTGGTGTTCTTCCAGTGCAGCGGCAGAGACCTTGCCCGCAACGGTGACCATGCCGCGGAGGTTTTCGCGGGCGGCGATGAAGGTGGCCTCGACCTCGGGGAGGGCTTCGGCCGTGAGGCGGAGAAGGTCGGCGAGGAGGGGCGACTGCGTCACGGACTGGCCATCGTGGGGCATCGGGATCACCTTGGAAAGGGCATGCTGCGGTTGCGAGATAGGTAGTGCCTTCATGTGCGCTGAGCAACTTAATTTCGCTGGAAAAACGTCAAGTGAAGGAAAATGTCGCAGCGGAATTTCTGTGGTCTGTATGCCAAAGCGGTGCGGGTGGCAGCGTTTTGTGGTCTAAGCTCTTGCGGGCGCTGTATTAATGGGCCGGATTGCGGTGCAGCGGCCGGTGCAGATGCCTGTGCAGACGGGCGTATGCACGCAGCGCACGGTGGTTGGGCGGTTAACCACGTTTGGGATTGGGCTTTGAGGGGTGAGTCGGCCCTTGGCTTTGCCAAGCCGGGGCGGCATGGTCGCAGCCGACAGGGCGCGGGGGGCTGGAATGGACGTGGCGATGGCGGGGCTGGAGCCTGCTGCATTCTGGGCAGCGATGGCGGTGACGCTGTTTGCCGGGTTCGTGAAGGGGGCAGTGGGCTTTGCCATGCCGCTGATCATGATTTCGGCCTTTAACGGGTTCCTGCCGCCGGAACTCGCGGTGGCGGGGCTGATCCTGCCCACGCTGATCACCAATCTGAGCCAGTCCACGCGGCAGGGGATGCCTGCGGCGTGGGAGTCAGTGATTGCCTATCGGCGGTTCCTGATCGGGACGGTGGTGTTCATCATTCTGTCAGCGCCCCTGCTGACGGTGATCCCGCGCACGGCCTATCTGTTGATCCTAGGGGTGCCGGTGACGGCCTTTGCGGGGTTGCAACTGGCGGGGGTGCCGCTGGCGCTGCCCATCCGGCACAGGGCGCGGGCGGAATGGGGGCTGGGCGTTCTGGGCGGGATGTTCGGGGGAATTTCGGGCATCTGGGGGCCGCCCCTGCTGGTCTATCTGCTGTCGACCGGGGCGGGGAAGCAGGAGACGGTGCGGGTGCAGGGGGTGGTGTTCCTGATCGGGGCGGTGGCCCTGCTGGCGGCGCATCTGCGGACCGGGGTGGCCAATGTGGCGAGCCTTGGGTTTTCGGCGGCGTTGGTGGTGCCTGCGATGGTGGGAATGTTCATCGGCTATCGCGTGCAGGACCGGCTGGATCAGGCACAATTCCGGCGCTGGACGCAGGGGTTGCTGGTGCTGACCGGGTTGAACCTGGTGCGGCAGGCGGTGATGTGAGGGGGCGAATTTTCTGCGAAAATTCTGGATCCTTCTGCGAAGGATCGGGGCCGGGACATTTTCAGAAAATGTCCCGGCCTTTTGCAATCAGCCGATGGCGGCGGCCTTTACGTCATCGTCGATGAAGGGGACGTATTGGGCGAAGTTCTTGGAGAACATGTCCACCAGTTTCGCGGCCTGCGCGTCATAAGCGGCCTTGTCGGCCCAGGTGTTGCGCGGGTCGAGAAGTGCGGTGTCCACGCCCGGCACGGCGACCGGCACCTCGAACCCGAAATTCGGGTCGCGGCGGAATTCCACGGTGCCGAGGGAGCCATCGAGTGCGGCCGAGAGCAGCGCGCGGGTGGCCTTGATCGGCATCCGCTTGCCCGTGCCGAAGGCGCCGCCGGTCCAGCCGGTGTTGACCAGCCAGCAGGTTGCGCCGTGCTTGGCGATCTTGGCTTGCAGCAGCTTGCCATAGACCTCGGGCCGGCGGGGCATGAAGGGCGCGCCGAAGCAGGTGGAGAAGGTGGGCTGCGGTTCGGTGACGCCGCGTTCGGTGCCAGCCACCTTGGCGGTGAAGCCGGACAGGAAGTGATACATGGCCTGCGCGGGCGTCAGCCGCGAGATGGGCGGCAGGACGCCGAAGGCATCGCAGGTGAGCATGATGATGTTCTTGGGGTGCCCGCCAAGGCCGGTGCTGGAGGCGTTGGAGATGTAGTCCAGCGGATAGGCGCAGCGCGTGTTGGCGGTCAGGCTGTCATCGTTGAAATCAAGTTCCAGCGTTTCGGGATCATAGACCATGTTTTCCACCACGGTCGCGAAGCGGTGGGTGGTGGCGTAGATTTCGGGTTCTGCCTCGGGGTCGAGGTTGATGGTCTTGGCGTAGCAGCCGCCCTCAAAATTGAAGGAGCCGCGGTCGGACCAGCCGTGTTCATCGTCGCCGATCAGGGTGCGGTCGGGCGATGCGGAAAGCGTGGTCTTGCCCGTGCCGGAGAGGCCAAAGAAGACCGCCGTGTCGACCGGGTTGCCGATGGCGTGGTTGGCCGAGCAGTGCATCGGCATCACGCCTTTTTCGGGCAGCAGGTAGTTGAGCAGGGTGAAGACGGACTTTTTGTTTTCGCCCGCATAGGCCGTGTTGGCGATCAGGATCAGCTTCTTGTCGAAGTGGAAGGCGATGACGGTTTCGCTGCGGCAGCCGTGGCGGGCCGGGTCGGCCTTGAAGCTGGGGCAGTTGATGATGGTCCATTCGGGGACGAAGCTGTCGAGCTCGGCCCGGGCGGGGCGGCGCAGGACGTGGCGGATGAAAAGGCCGTGCCAGGCCAGTTCGGTGACGACGCGCACATCGAGGCGATGCACGGGGTCGGCCCCGGCATAGAGATCCTGAACGAAGTAATCGCGGCCCTGCATATGGGCCAGCATGTCGGCATGGAGGCGATCAAAGCCTTCGGGCGGCATGGCGGCGTTGTTTTCCCACCAGATCGTCTTTTCCACCGACGCGGTGCGGACGACATGCTTGTCCTTGGGGGAGCGGCCGGTGAACTGACCGGTGGAGCAGAGGAAGGCACCGCCGATGCCAAGCCTGCCTTCGCCCCGGGTGACCGCAGCTTCGACAAGGGCTGGTTCGGGGAAGTTGTAATAGACGTTCCCGAGGCCGGTGATGCCTTGATGTGCCAATTCCTGCGCGGGGTTCACGCGTCCGTTCGTCATCCTGCAAGCTCCTGTGGCCGGGATCGCACCGACCATGTCCATTCCAGTGAAGTCCTGCCCGGGCCAAAGGGCAGATGCCGACGTCCGGGCCAAATCGGCCGCGACATAAAATTGCTATAACACGTCGTTTGCCGCATGGAACAGGACGCTTTCGCACAGTTAGCGCAACCATTGCGAGTTTAGCGCAACCAGTGGATACAATCCTGCCCGCAGGACGGGAATGTGCGGCAATTTGGCCATTTCTGTGGGTTTTCCGCGACGGTTGCGCCCCACAGATGACGTGATTCGCACATATCGGTTGATTCCCTGCGATGGAAAATCGATCATGCCCCACAAAACAAAAAATCAATGACACACGGGCAGAGTAGGGAAATCGATATGGCAAGGATCGCGCTTGTCGACGATGACAGGAATATCCTGACATCCGTCGCAATGACCTTGGAAGCCGAGGGCTTTGAAGTAGAAACGTATAATGACGGTCAATCGGCGCTGGACGCCTTTAACCGTCGGCTGCCGGACATGGCGGTTCTGGATATCAAGATGCCGCGGATGGACGGGATGGACCTGTTGCAGCGGCTGCGGCAGAAAACCAGCATGCCGGTGATCTTTTTGACATCCAAGGATGACGAGATCGACGAGGTTCTGGGTCTGCGCATGGGCGCGGATGACTATGTGAAGAAGCCGTTCAGCCAGCGCCTGCTGGTGGAGCGCATCCGGGCGCTGCTGCGCCGGCAGGATGCGATTGCCAGTGGCGAAGTGGCGGTGACGGAAGAGACCAAGATCATGGAGCGGGGCAACCTGCGCATGGACCCGCTGCGCCATTCGGTGACCTGGAAGGGCAATGATGTGGCGCTGACGGTGACGGAGTTCATGCTGTTGCAGGCGCTGGCCCAGCGGCCCGGTTTCGTGAAGAGCCGGGATCAGCTGATGGACGTGGCCTATGACGACCAGGTCTATGTGGACGACCGCACCATCGACAGCCACATCAAGCGGCTGCGTAAAAAAATGCGGGCGGTGGACGACAACTTTTCGGCCATCGAGACGTTATATGGAATCGGCTATCGCTATAACGAAGAGTAAATGACCGCAGCACCGCGCATTGGAAAGGATGGCCGCCCGGCCCGTTCGGGCGAGGTGATCCTTGGGGAAGACTGGACCTCGGGTGAGGGGCTGGTCGATCCTGCCTTGCGCGCAAGCCGTGACAGGCGGGGGCTGGTGTCGTTGAACCGGTCGCCGCTGGCGCGGAAGATCATCCTGTTCAACCTGCTGGCGCTGCTGGTGCTGGCAGGGGGGGTGCTGTTTCTGAACCCGTTCCGCGATACGCTGGTGGGCCTGCGCGGTGAGGCGCTGGTGAACGAGGCGGCGCTGGTGTCGGACGTGTTCGAGGCCGTGGCCGCAGAGGCGCCGGGGCCGATGGATGCGGCGCGGCTGTCGCGGGTGCTGGAAAGCGTGCAGGTGCCGCCGGGGGTTGAGGCCTTTGCGGTGGCGGCGGATGGCACGCTGGCAGCGCGACGGATGGGTGCGGACCGCCCGGCGATCGTGACGCGGCCGACGCCGATCGTCGATACGCTGACCGGGGCTTGGAACGGGGTGCGGAGCCTTGTGTCAGGGGCCGAGCCGGATGCCGCGGCGACGGACGGGTTTGCGCTGGTGCAGACGTTGCTGCCTGCCGCGCTGAAGGGCGAGGGCGTGCGGATCGACGGTCGCGCGCCGGATGGCGGGCGGCTGTTTGCCGTGGCGCAACCGGTGACGGTGAACGGGCAGGTTCTGGCCGTTGTCGCGCTGAGCGGCGATCAGGCCGGGATTGACGTGCTGGTGCGCGGCGAGCGGGAACAGGTTCTGCTGATCTTCATCGCGTCGCTGATGGTGTCCTTTGGCCTGAGCCTTGTGCTGGCATCGACGATTGCCAATCCGCTGTCTGACCTTGCGGCGGCGGCGGAGTTGGGGCGCGACAGGGATGCGCGCAAGATGGCACCCGGGCGGGTGCGTATCCCCGATCTGGCGGCGCGACCCGATGAGATCGGGCGGCTGTCGGTGGCGATGCGGGGCATGGTGGCGGCGCTCTATGACCGGATCGACGCAAATGAGCAGTTCGCGGCGGATGTGGCGCATGAGATCAAGAACCCCCTTGCCAGCCTGAGGTCTGCCGTCGGCACGATGCGGCTGGCCAAGCGGGACGACCAGAAGAACAAGCTGCTGGACGTGATCGAGCATGACGTGCGGCGGCTGGACCGGCTGGTGAGCGACATTTCCAACGCGTCGCGGCTGGACAGCGAATTGGTGAAGGAGGAGGAGGAGGAGTTCAACCTTGTCCGCACCCTTTCCAACATCGCGGAGTATCTGGGCCAGCAGGCCAATGAGAAGGGTGTCGAGTTCATCACCGATTTCCCGGGCGATCCGATCATGATCCGGGGGCTGGAGGCGCGGCTGGCGCAGGTTTTTGTGAACCTGATCACCAATGCGATCAGCTTTTGCGAAGATGGCGATGCGGTGCGCGTCTGGGCGCGGCGGCGTGAGAACCGGGTGCTGATCGTGGTCGAGGATACTGGGCCGGGGATTCCGGAACAGGCACTGACCAAGGTATTCAAGCGGTTCTATTCCGAACGTCCGCAGGTTCAGTTCGGCGAACATTCGGGGCTGGGGCTGGCGATTTCCAAGCAGATCGTCGAGGCGCATGGCGGCGTGATCTGGGCCGAGAACATCCGCCCGACCCATGCGGATGTGACCTCTGATCCGCTGGGCGCACGGTTTGTGGTGGGTCTGCCGGTGTGACCGGCGACGGCCTGCTGCTGCACGCGACCTGCGTGGCGGTCGAGGGGCGGGGCATTCTGATCATCGGGCCATCGGGGGCGGGCAAATCGGCGCTGGCCTTGCAGCTTATGGCGCTGGGCGCGCGGCTGGTGGCGGATGATCAGGTGGCGCTTTCGCAGCGCGATGGGGCGCTTTGGGCCGCGTGCCCGCCGACGATCCGGGGAATGATCGAGGCACGGGGGGTGGGTCTGCTGAATGCCGATCCCGTTGAGGGGGCCGAAGTGGTGCTGGCAGTCGATCTGGGGCAGGGGGAAACGATGCGCCTGCCGCCGCGACGTGAGGTTTCCTATCTTGGGCGGAGCGTGGACCTTGTGCTGGGAAGCCAAACGCCCCATTTCCCGGCTTCGCTGCTGCTCTATGTCAGTGCAGGACGCAGGGAATGACGGACGTGCCCGTGACGGATGTACCAAACGCACAAGGATCGGTGCCGATGCAGGAGCATCGGCTGGTGCTGGTGACCGGGCCTTCGGGGGCCGGACGGTCGACCGCGATCGATGCGCTGGAAGATCTGGGTTATGAGGTGATCGACAATCTGCCGCTGAGCCTTGTGCCGCGGCTGATTGAGGGGGCGCCGCTGGGGCGGCCCATCGCGCTGGGCCTGGATGTGCGCAACCGCGATTTCAACGTGGCGGCGCTGATCGAGTTGATCGATGCGCTGACGCGGGATCCGCGGGTGACGCTGGAAATGATCTATGTGGATTGCGCGGCATCGGTGCTGATCCAGCGCTACAGCCAGACGCGGCGGCGCCATCCGCTGGCCCCGGCGGAAACGCCTGCCGAAGGGGTGGCGCGCGAGATTGATCTGTTGGCGCCGATCCGGGCGCGGGCGGATCATCTGATCGACACCAGTGAGATGAGCCCGCATGACCTGAAGGCGGAACTGGCGCAGTGGTTCGATCCACGGGTGGGCGAGCGGCTGGCGGTATCGTTGCAAAGCTTCAGCTATAAGCGCGGGATGCCGCGCGGTGTGGATATGGTGTTCGATTGCCGGTTTCTGCGGAATCCCTATTGGGAACAGGCCTTGCGCGATCTGGACGGGCGCGATGAAGCGGTGGAGGCCTATATCCGCGGCGATGCGCGCTTTGCAGAATTCTACGGACGGTTGAGCGATCTGATCACCTTTCTGCTTCCGGCTATGGTGGAGGAAGGCAAGGCGCATCTGGCCATCGGCTTTGGCTGCACCGGCGGGCAGCATCGCAGTGTTGCAGTTGCAGAAATACTGGCCAAAGCGCTTGCAGAGGCGGGCTGGCCGGTGTCAAAACGTCACCGGGAACTGGAACGCAGGGCGGCATCGCAGCCGCCCTTGGCTACTGGGGTGACAGGCGCGTGATCGGTATCGTGATCGTTGCACATGGCGGGCTGGCGCGGGAATACCTGTCGGCGGTGGAGCATGTCGTGGGCAAGCAGGATGCGATGCGGGCCATCGCCATCGAGGATGACCATGACCGCAGCGCCAAGCAGGCGGAAATCTGCGCGGCGGCGGATTCAGTGGATACCGGGGCGGGCGTAGTGGTGGTGACCGACATGTTCGGTGGATCGCCTTCGAACCTGTCGCTGATGGCGTGCAGCGGGCAGGATCGGCGCATCGTCTATGGCGCGAACCTGCCCATGCTGATCAAGCTGGCAAAATCGCGCGAGCTGACGGTGACCGAGGCGGTGGCGGCGGCGCTTGACGCGGGGCGCAAGTATATCAACAGTCTGGACCTTGGCGGCGGGGCGTGAGCTGGGGAACATGACGGGACGGGTATTGCGGATCATCAATGAAAAGGGCCTGCATGCGCGGGCGTCGGCCAAGTTTGTGGAAGTGGTGGAAAGCCACGAGGCACAGGCGCGGGTGACCAAGGACGGGATGACCGTTTCAGGGGATTCGATCATGGGTCTGCTGATGCTGGCCGCATCGCGCGGCACGGCCATCGAGGTGGCGACGCAGGGGGCGGAAGCGGAGAAGCTTGCCGATGCGCTGGAGGCGCTGGTTGCAAACCGCTTCGGCGAGGACTACTGAGGCGCGTCAGACGCGAAAGGCAAAGCCGCCGTGACCGAGACGTCGCAGAGCGAAGATCTCCGCAGCCTTGAGGTGAGCGAAGAGGAACTTGCCCGCCGCAGGGTGGAGCGGGCGGAACGCCCCTATGACATGCGCCGTCTGTCCTATGCCGGAACGTTCAAGAACCCGGTCAAGGCGAATACGATCCGGGTTCTGGAATGGCTGACGGCGAAGGTTACGCTGCTGAAACTGATCCGGGATTTCGAGCGGACGGGGGCGCCGGTGGGCGCGCCGTTCTGGCCCAAGGCGATCCGTCAGATGGGGATCACCATCCAGACCCCGCCCGAGGAGATTGCGCTGATTCCGAAGACCGGGCCGCTGGTGGTGGTGTCGAACCACCCGTCGGGATTGGTGGACGGGATGGTTCTGGCGGAACTGGTCACGCGGGTGCGGTCGGATTTCAAGATCCTGACGCGGTCGCTGCTGACGGGGATTCCGGAAGTGGAACAGTTCATGATCCCGGTGCCCTTTCCGCATGAGGACAATGCGCGCGAATTGGGCCTGCAGATGCGGGACGAGACGATGAAGCATCTGAAGGCGGGGGGCGTGATCATCCTGTTCCCGGCCGGCAAGGTGGCGATGAGCGAGGGCTGGTGGGGCCCGGCGGTGGAGAGCGAGTGGAACGTCTTTACCCATAAGATCGTGAAATCCTCGGGCGCGACGATCCTGCCGGTGTATTTCCCCGGCCAGAATTCACGCGCCTTTCTGATCGCCAACAAGATCAGCGACACGGTCCGGCAGGGGCTGCTGCTGTATGAGATCAAGCGTTGCCTGTTCAAGCCGACGCGGCCCGTGATCGGTGCGCCGATCCCGGCGGAGGAGTTGAAGAAATGGGAAGGGAACCCGCGCGGGTTCCTGGCGTGGTTGCGTGAGCATACGCTTTCGCTGAAGAAGTAGAGTGCAGGCCCTGATTTTTCGCAGGAAAATCGTGGGGCCTGTGAGGGGCGCGACGTTCGGCCTCAACGATTTTTCTGCGAAAAATCAGGGGCCTTTGGGGCGATTTCTGGCGCAGAAATTGCTGCGGAATTTGACACAAACTCCGGGATCACGACGTTTGGCACCGATTTCTGCGTCAGAAATCGGCGCGGAAACTGCGTCAGTTTCCGCTTCTTAGCGTGTCGGAACCGGGGTTTCGCCGCGATAGTCGTAAAAGCCGCGCTGGGTTTTGCGGCCGAGCCACCCCGCCTCCACATACTTTGTCAGCAGGGGGCAGGGGCGGTATTTGGTGTCGGCCAGACCGTCATGCAGCACGTTCATGATGGCAAGGCAGGTGTCCAGCCCGATGAAATCGGCCAGTTCCAGCGGGCCCATCGGGTGGTTGGCGCCGAGTTTGAGGGATTCGTCGATGGATTTGACCGAGCCTACGCCTTCGTAGAGCGTATAGACCGCTTCGTTGATCATGGGCATCAGAATGCGGTTGACGATGAAGGCGGGGAAGTCTTCGGCGCTGGCGGCGGTCTTGCCCAGTTTGCGGACAACGGCGTGGAGGCTGTCCCAAGTGTCCTGATCGGTGGCGATGCCGCGGATCAGTTCCACCAGTTGCATCACCGGGACGGGGTTCATGAAGTGGAAGCCCATGAATTTTTCCGGCCGGTCCGTGCGGCTGGCAAGGCGCGTGATGGAGATGGACGAGGTGTTGGAGGTGAGGATCGTGGAGGGCTTCAGGTGGGGCAGCAGATCCTCGAATATCGCCTGCTTGACGGTTTCGCGTTCGGTTGCGGCTTCGATGATCAGGTCGGAGGGGCCGAGATCGGCCAGTTTGAGCGTGGTCCGGATGCGGGCCATCGCGGCGGCCTTATCCTCGGCGCTGACCTTGCCCCGGCTGACCTGACGTTCGATGTTGCGGTCGATGAGCGCGACAGCCTTGTCGAGGCTGTCCTGCGCGATGTCATTGAGCAGCACGTCATAGCCGGCAAGGGCGAAGACATGGGCGATGCCATTGCCCATCTGACCTGCGCCCACGATGCCGACGGTGCGGATCTCTGCCATTTTCGTGCTCCTTCTGTCCGCGGCGACCTTAGGCGTGTGGGGGCCGTGGGCGCAAGATGGGGTGGGCGGGGAGTGTTGCGGAAAGATTGGTTCGAATTGCGACTTTAGCCCTTTGTTCATCTCTGCGCGGCAGGCTTTGCCCTGGGTGTTGTGAAAAATTGGGGGTGTGGGCGATGGCCTATGTTTATCCCGGCGACGGGTCGCTGGATTATATGCCGTGCCGGTATGGGCGGTCGCGGTTGCTGTTTCGCGGGCCGCGGCGCGATTTGGGCGGGCGCTATGCGGTGGTTCTGGGCGGGATCGAGGCATATGGCCGCTATATCCCGCAGCCCTATCCGGCGCTGCTGGAAGCGGGGCTTGATCTGCCGGTGGTTAATCTGGGCTGCCCCAATGCGGGGCCGGATGCATGGCTGAACGACCCGGCGGTGATGGAGATCGTGTCGCGGGCGGTTGTGACAGTGGTGCAGGTGCCCGGCGCGGCGGATCTGACGAACCGGCTGTATACGGTACATCAACGGCGCAATGACCGGTTCCTGCGGGCGTCGCCCTTGTTGCAGGCGATCTATCGCGGGGTGGATTTCACGGATTTCAGCTTTACCCGCCATATGCTGCGGTCGCTGTTCGAGGCGGGTCCAGAGCGGTTTGCGCTGGTGGCGGATGAGTTGCGGGCGGCGTGGGGGGCGCGGATGGGGGCGTTGCTGGCGGGGATGCGGGGAAAGACGGTGCTGCTTTGGATGGCCGATCAGGCCCCCGGCCCGCGCCGCGATGTGCCGATGGGAGAGCCGTTGCTGGTGGATGCGGCGATGTTGGAGGCGGCGATGGAGCGGGCGGATGCGTTGGTGACCGTGACGCCCAGTGTGGCAACGCGGTGGAAGGGGCTAGAGGGGATGGTGTTTCCGGCCTTGGCCGAGCCTGCGGCGCGGGGCCTGCCGGGTGTGGTGGCACATGAGGATGTGGCGGCGGCCCTGTTGCCCGTGCTGCGCGGGATGGTGTGAAGCAAAAGGGGCGCGGGTTTGCACCCGCGCCCCTGTGCCGATCCGGCCTGCGGCGGGATCAGAGCTTTTCGATCATTTCCGGGACGGCGGTGAAGAGGTCGGCCACGAGGCCGTAATCGGCGACCTGGAAGATCGGTGCCTCTTCGTCCTTGTTGATGGCGACGATGACCTTGGAGTCCTTCATCCCGGCCAGATGCTGGATCGCACCCGAGATGCCGACGGCCACGTAGAGCGTGGGGGCGACGACCTTGCCGGTTTGGCCGACCTGCCAATCGTTCGGGGCGTAGCCCGAGTCGACCGCCGCGCGCGAGGCACCGACGGCGGCACCCAGCTTGTCGGCCAGTTGTTCGATCAGGGCGAAATCGGCCTGAGAGCCGACGCCACGGCCACCAGAGACGACGATGCCTGCGGAGGTGAGTTCCGGGCGGTCAGAGGCGGCGACCTTGTCTTCGACCCATTTCGACAGCGAGGCATCGGCGCTGGCGGCGATCTTTTCGACGGCTGCCGCGCCGGTGTTGCCGACAGCGGCGAAAGAGGCCGTGCGGACGGTGAACACCTTTTTCGCATCCGCCGATTTCACGGTCTGGATGGCGTTGCCGGCGTAGATTGGGCGTTCGAACGTGTCGGCGTCGATGACGGCGGTCACGTCGGAGATCACCATCACGTCGAGAAGGGCGGCCACTCGGGGCAGCACGTTCTTGGAAAACGCGGTGGCGGCGGCGGCGATGTGGCTGTAGCCGCCCGCCAGACCCGCGATCAGGGCGGCGGTGGATTCGGCCATGCCATGATCGAAGGCGGCGTCGTCGGCGTGCAGAACCTTGGCCACGCCGGCGAGCTTGGCGGCCTCGGCCGCTGCTGCGGCGGAGGTGCCTGCGATCAGGAGATGCACGTCGCCCAGCGAGGCCACGGCGGAGAGGGTCTTTGCCACGGCATCGGTGGCGAGCTGCCCGTCATTCACATCGGCGAGAAGAAGAACGGCCATCAGATCACCCCTGCTTCGTCTTTGAGTTTCGCGATCAGTTCCTGAATGGAGCCGACCTTGACGCCGGCCTTGCGGCCTGCGGGTTCCACGGTTTTCACGACCGACAGGCGCGGGGCCACGTCGACGCCGTAATCGGCGGGCGTCTTGGCGGCGAGCGGCTTGGCCTTGGCCTTCATGATATTGGGCAGCGAGGCATAGCGCGGCTCGTTCAGGCGCAGGTCGACGGTCACGATGGCGGGCATCTTGACCGCGATGGTTTGCAGGCCGCCGTCGACTTCGCGCGTGACGGTGGCAGTGTCGCCTTCGATGGCGAGTTCGGAGGCGAAGGTCGCCTGCGACCAGCCCAGCAGGGCCGAAAGCATCTGGCCGGTGGCGTTCATGTCATTGTCGATCGCCTGCTTGCCGCAGAGGACGAGGCCGGGGCCTTCTTCCTTGACCACGCCTGCCAGCAGTTTGGCGACGGCGAGGGGTTCGATGTCGGTGTGGACGTTATCGGTGGCCTCGATCAGGATGGCGCGGTCGGCACCCATGGCGAGCGCGGTGCGCAGGGTTTCCTGCGCCTGCTTCACGCCGATGGAGACGACGATGATTTCGGTCGCAATGCCCTTTTCCTTTAGACGGATCGCCTCTTCGACGGCGATTTCGTCGAAGGGGTTCATCGACATCTTGACGTTGGCGAGATCGACGCCCGATCCATCCGCCTTGACGCGGACTTTCACGTTGTAGTCGATCACACGTTTGACGGGCACGAGGACCTTCATCGCGTATCTCCTTTTGCAGGCCCGCCGGCGCGGACCTTATCCCAAGCTCTCGATAGGGTAACTAGACCGTCCGACCGGGTTGCAACAGATCAAATACGACAGCAAAGCGCGTCGGGACGTCGCGTTTTCCCGGCGGGTCAGCCTTCGCGGGTCAGTCCCGGCACCCAGAGGACATCATCCTTGCCGTCGTTGTTGGCGATGCGGCCTGCCACGAAGAACCAGTCGGAGAGGCGGTTGAGGTATTTCACCGACTCGGGGTTGACCGATTCCATGGTGGCGAGTTCCACGGTCAGGCGTTCGGCGCGGCGGCAGACGGTGCGGCAAAGGTGCAGGTAGGTGGCCAGCGGCGAGCCGCCGGGCAGGATGAAAGACCGCAGCGGTTGCAGTTTGGCGTTCATCACGTCGATTTCCCGCTCTAGCCGGATGACCTGCGCCTCTTGCATCCGCAGCGGGGTGTAGGGGAGGGTTTCGTCAAGATGCATGTCGGGGGTGCAGAGATCGGCGCCGAGATCGAACAGGTCGTTCGAGATCCGGGCAAGGGCGGCGTCCATGTCGGCATCGGCATGAAGGCGGGCAAGGCCGACGGTGGCGTTGGTTTCATCCACGGTGCCATAGGCCGAGACGCGGGTGGCGTGTTTGGCCACGCGGGCCCCGTTGCCGAGCGCGGTTTCGCCGGCGTCGCCGGTCTTGGTGTAGATCTTGGACAGGACGACCATCGGTTACCTCTTGGATTGCAGATAGGCGAAAGCGACGATCAGGGCCACGGCAACAGCCTGCGCGATGATGCGATAACGCATGATGCGGTTGGCGTGTTTGCGGTTGAAGTCGCCGCCTTTGGCAAAGCCGCCGATGCCGATCATCAGGATGGCCAGCACCGCAAGGGCGGCAATCGCGGCGACGATGAAGAGCGGGTCTGACAGCATGGCGGTTCCCCCTGATGCGCTGCGGGTGATCTAGGGGTGAATGGCGGAAAAGCCAAAGGGCAATTTGCCGGGACGGGGAATTTGCCGCGACTGGGTGGTTCGTGGGGTCAGCCTTTGGCGATGACGCGGTCGAGCAGGCGGGTGGGCAGGATGCGTTTGAAGAAACCCGCAATGTGGGTCGGGGTGGTGACGTAATAGCGCGCGCGGGGGCGGGGGGATTCGACGGCGTGGATCAGCTTGGCCGTGACGGCGGCGGCGGGGAGTTCCCAGCGGTCTTTCCGCGCATCGGGTTTGTAGAGCCGGTCGAGGAGGGTGCTGTATTCGTCGCGCCGGGCGGAGTTTTCCCAATCGATCCATTTCTCAAAGTGCGGGATGGCGTTTTCGCGGATGCGGGTGCCGATGGGGCCGGGTTCAATGAGGATGACGTCGATCCCCGTGCCTTGCATTTCAAGGCGCAGGACATCGGACAGCCCTTCCAGCGCGAATTTGGTGGAGACATAGGCCCCCCGCCATTTCGCCCCCACAAGGCCGAGGACGGAGGAGCAGTTGACGATACGGCCATGCCCTTGGGCGCGGAAGGTGGGGATCAGGCGGCGGGTCAGGTCGTGATAGCCGAAGAAGTTGGTTTCAAAGATTTCCCGCAGCGCGCCCCGGGGCAGGTCTTCGACTGCGCCGGGGCAGGCGAAGGCACCATTGTTGAACAGGGCGTCAAGTTTGCCATCGGTGCGGTTCAACACCTCGGTCACGGCGGATTCGATGCTGGCTTCGCTGGCGTGGTCAAGGGGGAAGCTTTCCAGCCCTTCGCTGATCAGCCGATCACAATCGCCCTGTTGGCGGCAGGTGGCAAAGACGCGCCAGCCACGCGCCTTGAGGGCATGCGCGGCGTCGTAGCCGATGCCCGAGGAGCATCCGGTGATGAGGATGGAACGCATGTGCCTGCCGCCTGATTTTTGTTCTGCTGCTTTGTCATGGATTTAGCGGCAGCTTGGGCGATTTGGCAATGGCGGGGTGGTCAGTCGCTGGACGGCCCGAGCGACAGGGTGGAGAGCGAGGGCGCATCGGACGAGATCAGGCGGCGGTGGACGAAGCCATCAATGCCATCGCCTTCGATGCGGATATGGACCCAATCGCCGATCTCTTCGACGACCTGA
Organism: Paracoccaceae bacterium; assembly: GCA_022843025.1. Classification (GTDB taxonomy): domain Bacteria; phylum Pseudomonadota; class Alphaproteobacteria; order Rhodobacterales; family Rhodobacteraceae; genus Paragemmobacter. The sequence goes on from JALHOL010000001.1 coordinate 289,460, forward strand.
ACAATCTCGCCGCGTTCGACACGGTCGATCACCGATCCGGTGCGGCTGGCAGCGTCGCGGACATTGGCAGCTTCGGCCGTGATGTAGCGCAGGGTGACAGTCGGGTTGTTGAAATCGTTGAAGGCGGGTTCCGGTTCCGCGCTGGTCAGGCTGGCGGGTTGGATCGTGGCCTGTTCCGGCGCGGGCAGGATGCGCAGCGTGTCGGCCGGGGCGGCGGCGGTTTGCGTTTCGGTTTCCGGTTGCGGTGCTGGCGCGGGCAGGGCGGGGGCGAGGGCCACGTCATAGGCCCCTTGCAAACCCATACGCTGCTGGCCGCGATCTTCGCCGCCTATCAGAAGGGCGAGGTAAAAGGTGGCGCCGAAGAAAACGAGGTAGCGAAACATGGTTAATGCCCGACTCATACGCTGGAATGATCTGTGCCATAGCATGGCTTGTGGTTGAGTCGGTGTGAAAATTTGCACGTTCGACCATTGTCTGATCGGGGTGGGGCCAATGGTTGTTTCGGCGGTGGTTTCGGCTGGACCGATGGCGCGCGGCGAATTACACAACATCCATGTCTGACACGCCTGTGAACCCCAAAATCGAGCCTATCGAGCTGTCTGAACCGTTGAGCCGTGCGATCGGCGAGCGGTATTTGACCTATGCGCTGTCCACCATCATGCATCGGGCGCTGCCCGATGCGCGGGATGGGTTGAAGCCGGTGCATCGGCGGATTCTGTATGCGATGCGGGAATTGCGGCTGACGGCGACGGGGGGATTCCGCAAATCGGCCAAGATCAGCGGCGATGTGATGGGGAACTATCACCCGCATGGCGATGCTGCGATCTATGACGCGATGGCGCGGTTGGCGCAGGATTTCAACGTTCGTTATCCGCTGGTCGATGGGCAAGGGAATTTCGGCAATATCGACGGGGATAACCCGGCCGCCAGCCGATATACCGAGGCGCGGCTGACGGCGATTGCCGAGACGCTGATGGAAGGGCTGGCCGAGAACGCCGTCGACTTCCGCCCGAATTATGACGGCACGCTGGAAGAACCGGTGGTGATGCCGGCGGCGTTTCCCAACCTGCTGGCGAATGGATCGTCGGGTATCGCGGTGGGGATGGCCACGAACATTCCGCCGCATAACCTGGATGAGTTGATCGGGGCCTGCCATGCGATGCTGGGCAATCCGGGGATCAGTGACGACGAGTTGGTGGCCTTTGTGCCGGGACCGGATTTCCCGACGGGCGGGGTTCTGGTGGAGCCGCGGGCCAATATCCTGGACGCCTATCGCACGGGGCGGGGGTCGTTCCGGCTGCGCGCGAAATGGGAGGTGGAAGATCTGGGCCGCGGGATGTGGCAGATCGTTGTGACCGAGATCCCGTATCAGGTGCAGAAATCCAAGCTGATCGAAAAGCTGGCGGAACTGATCCAGACCAAGAAGATCCCGATCCTGGCCGATGTGCGGGACGAAAGCGCCGATGATGTGCGGATCGTGCTGGAGCCGCGCACGCGGACGGTGGAACCCGACATGCTGATGGGGATGCTGTTCAAGAACAGCGATCTTGAGATCCGCTTCAGCCTGAACATGAACGTGCTGATTGATGGCAAGGTGCCAAAGGTGTGCAGCCTGAAAGAGGTGCTGCGGGCGTTCCTTGACCATCGCCGCGACGTGTTGCAGCGCCGGTCGCTGCACCGGATGGAGAAGATCGACCACCGGCTTGAGGTGTTGGAAGGCTTTATCATCGCTTTCCTCAACCTCGATCGGGTGATCGACATCATCCGCTACGACGATGATCCCAAGCGCGCGCTGATGGCCGAGGATTGGTCGAAAGACCACAAACGCGCCATGTCGGAGAAGGATTATGTCGGCCCCCCGGACGGTGAGGGAGAGCTGACCGAGGTGCAGGCGGAAGCCATCCTGAACATGCGGCTGCGGTCTTTGCGGCGGCTGGAAGAGATAGAGCTGATCCGCGAGCGCGACGCGCTGATGAAGGAGCGGGCCGATCTGGCGGACCTGCTGGAAAGCGACCGCCGCCAGTGGAAGCAGGTGGGCGTGGAGCTTGAGGCGATCCGCAAGCAGTTCGGCAAGGACAGCAAGGGTGGCGCGCGGCGCACGGCATTTGCCGAGATGGGCGATGTGGAAGAGGTGCCCTTCGAGGCGATGATCGAGCGGGAACCGATCACCGTGATCTGTTCCAAGATGGGCTGGATCCGCGCGATGAAGGGGCAGGTCGCGCTGGACACGGAGGTGAAGTTCAAGGACGGGGATGAAGGACGGTTCCTGTTCCATGCCGAGACGACGGACAAGATCTTGCTCGTCGGGTCGAACGGGCGGTTCTACACGCTGTTGGGCGCGAACCTGCCCGGTGGGCGGGGGATGGGCGAGCCCGTGCGCCTGATGGTCGATCTGCCGAACGAGGCAGAGATCATCGAGTTGATGATCTATCGCGCGGGCGAGAAGCTGCTGGTGGCATCGACGGCGGGTGATGGGTTCGTGGTGCCATCGGAAGAGGTGCTGGCGCAAACGCGGGCGGGCAAGCAGGTGCTGACCGTGCGCGATGGTGTGAAGACCGCGCTGTGCCGCCGGGTGGCCGGGGATACGGTTGCCGTGGTGGGGGATAACCGCAAGCTGCTGGTCTTCCCGCTGGCGGAACTGCCCGAGATGGCCAAGGGCAAGGGCGTGCGGTTGCAGAAGTACAAGGATGGCGGGTTGTCGGATGCGACGACCTTCACGCTGGCCGAGGGGCTGACGTGGAAAGACCCGGCCGGGCGGACGCGGACCGAGGCGGATCTGGCCGAATGGGCCGGGCCGCGGGCGGGGGCGGGCAAGATGGCACCGCGGGGTTTCCCGAGGGATAACAGATTTAACTGAGTGAATTTTCAGGACGGTTGCGATGGATTACCCCGCTGGAACGGATGTGCAGGTTCAATATCGGGGGGATGCGGCGAAGCTGTTTCCGCTGGCGCTGGGCACGGGTGTGCTGGGGCTGGTGACGCTGGGGATTTACCGGTTCTGGGGCAAGGCGCGCATTCGGCGGCATGTCTGGGCCAAGATGCGTGTGGGCGATGACGCGCTGGAGTTCACCGGGACGGGCCTTGAAATGTTTCTGGGGTTCCTGATGGCGGTGGTGGTGCTGGCCGTCTATCTGGCGATTGTGCAGTTGATCCTGTTCTCGGTCGGTATCCGGTTCGTGTTCGACCCGCAGTCCGAGGTGGAGGAGATCGCGCAGGGCATTTCCATAGCGCTGTCTTTCCTTGCCGTGCTGCCTCTGATGATTTTTGCGGCCTATCGGTCGCGCCGATACAAGCTGGCGCGGACGCGGCTGCGGGGCATTCGTTTCACGATGGAGAATGCGGCAGGCGGCTATGTGATTCGCGCGCTGGGCTATCTGGTGTTGACGGTGGTGTCGCTGGGGCTGTTGTGGCCGCTGATGACGTTCCGGCTGGAAGCCTACATGACCGACCGGACATGGTATGGCTCCGCGCGGTTCCGGCAGGGGGGCGTGTGGACGGGGCTGTACCGGGCCTATTTTCACGTGATCGTCGGCATGGGGATGATCGTGGCGGCGTTCATCTTTGGGGCGCTGGACGAAAGTTGGATGGCCGGGCTTTTGGGCGTGCTGGGCGTGATCTGGGGTCTGGTGGGGCTGATCCTGTATCGCGTGCGGGCTTTTGGATACCTGATGTCGCACAAGGTGATGGAGGGAGGCCTTGGCTTTCGTTCCGCGCCGCGGGCGGGGGCTGTGGTGTGGACCTATATCAAGGGTGTGCTGATTGTGGGTCTGCTGGGCGGGTTCGCGTCGGCGGTGATCTTTGCGCCGCTGGGGGCCATGATGGTGGGGATCGAAGAGGCGAGCGAGTTCGTGCAGCTGGAATTCGCCGTGCTGGGGGTGGTGCTGTATCTGCTGGTGCTGACGGTGTTCGGCGCGCTGTCTCTGGTGTTCATCAGCCAGCCGATTCTGGCGCATTTTGCCCAAAGCGTGACGGTGACGGGGGTGGCAGCGCTGGATCTGGTGCGGCAGCGGATGGGCGATGGCGGGGCGGATGCCGAGGGTCTGGCTGATGCGCTGGATATGGGCGGGGCTTTCTGATGGGGCCGGGGCCGGAGAACGCGGTCTGGTTTGACGGCCAAAGCGCGCGGCGGCAGGCGGTGATGGTCGAGGTGGCGCCGGACGGGCGGGCCTTGCGATTTGGCGGGCAGGTCTGGCCGATGGACAGGCTGCGGCAGATCGAAGGCGAGGGGCTGGTTTTGGCGCTGCTGGTGGAGAGTGGCGATGAGTTGCCGCATGATCCGGCGCGGCTGGTGCTGGCGGATGGCGCGCTGGCGGAATGGGTGCGGGCGCGCGCGCCGCATCTGGCGCGGCGGGATCTGAAGCAGGGCACGGGCGTGAAGATCGCGGTGCGCGTCGGTCTGGCGGTGGTGGCGCTGGCGGCGATCCTCTTCCTGTTTTTGCCGCGCATATCCGACCGGCTGGCTGATCAGTTGCCGCTGGAGCAGGAGGTTGCCTTTGGGCAGGCGGTGATCGGGCAGATCGAGGGGTTTCTGGGCGGGGATGAGCCTTTGGCCTGTTACGCGCCGGAGGGGCTGGCCGCGCTGGAGAAGATGGAGCGGCGGCTGACCGAGGGGCAGGGGCTGCGCTACGACATCGAATTGCGCGTGTTCGACCATGAGATGCTAAACGCCTTTGCGGCACCGGGGGGGCAGGTTGTCATCATCCGGGGGCTGCTGGACGAGGCGGAAACGGCCGAGGAAGTGGCGGGCGTGCTGGCGCATGAGATCGGCCATGTGGAGGCGCGCGATCCCACGCGGCTGGCGTTCCGGCAGGCCGGATCGGCGGGTATCTTGGCGCTGGTGCTGGGGGATGTGACGGGGGGCACGGTGATCGGCCTGCTGGGCGATCACATGCTGAGCGCGTCCTACACCCGCGAGGCCGAGGCGGCGGCGGATGCCTTTGCCTTTGCGCTGTTGCAGCGGACGGGGATCGGGACCGAGGGGCTGGCGGCATTCTTTGAACGGCTCGAAGGCATGGGCGCGGATGTGCCGGAGATATTGTCGACCCATCCGGCAAGCGGCAACCGGGTCGAGGCGGCGCGGGGCGCGGGCGGGGCGGCAGAGCAGCCTGTGCTGAACGATGCGGAATGGCAGGCGTTGAAGGCCATCTGCGGCTGACGACGCCTTGACCCGCCTTGCGGATCGAACTGTCCGCGACAAGGAACACCGTCGCGGACACACTCGTTACTGCACACGAACGGAAGGTAAGGAAGGCCCTCGCCGCCCCGTTCAACCCATACGTTAGTATGGGAAAAACGCATTTCAACCGATGCGTAGAAGTGTTGCGAAAATGATCTGGGGTCGTTTCAGCCGTGCCTGTTTGCGCGGCGTTTCATGCCTGATCAATACGCAGCCAGATGCCGCCTTCGGGACGCAGGGTAAGGATCATCACGGGTTTTGGTGTCTTGCCGGGGACGGGGGTGAAGCGGAACCGGGCAAGCAGGGTGGCGAGGATGATGACCGCCTCTTGAATGGCGAAGTTGGCCCCGATGCAGATGCGGGGGCCGTCGCCGAAGGGCAGGAAAGTGAAGCGGTCGGTCTGGTGGCCGGGGGCGAAGCGTTCGGGATCGAAACGGTCGGGGTCGGTCCAATGGGCGTGATGGCGGTGCAGGGCGTAGATCGGCAGGATGACCGTATCGCCGCGTTTGACCGCGCGCCCGCAAAGCGTATCGTGTTTCTGCGCGGTGCGCGACAGAAAGGCGGCAGGCGGATAGAGGCGCAGGGTTTCGTCGATCACCTGCCGGATATAGGGCAGGTTCGGCACATCCGCCGCCGTGGCCGCGCGGGGGCCGAGCAGGGCCTGCGCCTCGGTTCGGGCGCGGGTCTGAACGGCCGGATCGAAAGCACAAAGATAGAGCGCCCATGACAGGGTGAGGGCGGTGGTTTCATGGCCCGCGACGATGAAGGTGAGGAGGTTGTCGCGCAATTCCTCGGTCATCATCTTGCGGCCGGATTTCGGGTCTTCGCCCGCCATCAGCAGATCAAGCAGATCCGGGATGCCGGGGCTGCCGCTGGCGCGGCGGCGGGTGATGGCGGCATCGGCCACGGCTTTCATGTCGCGCAGGCCGGAACCCGCGATCATGCGCGACGGGCGCGGTACCCAGGGCGGGGCGCCGAGGATATCGAGCAGCGAGACTTTGGCGGTTTGCGAGATATAGGCGTCGATGGCGCGGTGGACGGCATCGCGGTCAAACCCGTCGCCGCCCGAGAAGGTGACGTCAGAGATCACCTCGAAGGTGGCGGTGACCATTTCATCAAAGGCATCGGCGGCGCGGCCTGTGGCTGTGGCGAAGCGGTCAGAAGCGCGTTCGGCAGCGGCGGTCATCACCGGGGCAAGGGCGGCGACGTTGCGATGGGAAAAGACCGGCGCGGCGGTGCGGCGTTGCCAGAGCCAATCCTGCCCTTCGGCAATGAACAGGGATTTGCCGATGCCGGGGCCGAGGATGAGTTTTGTGACATCGGATTTGGGGTAATCCTCGACCCGGTCGCGCAACACGCGGCGCAGGGCTTCGGGATCCATGATCATGTGCCACCGCTTGCCGCGGGTGTTCGACACGATCGGCGCACGGGTGGCCTGTTCGGGGATCAGTTCCAGAAGGTTGCGCCGTCCGGCGCGCAGGCTGCCGACGATGCCGAGCGGTTCCGGGGCGAGAGGCACGCGAACAGGCAGCGGGGCGGGCGGGGGGCCAGCTTCGGGATCGGCGATCTGGACGCGGGGGGACATGGGTTTTCCCTTGCTGGACCCATCACAGATAGGCGACGGGACGCATCGGGCAACGGGCGACCGTTGCGCAGCGGCTTTGCAACGGTTATCGGGATGGCAATGGCCTGTGGGCCGAGACGGACGGGAGACCCCATGCTGACCCTTCGCCAAGTGGCCTTTTTCATCGGGTTTGCCGTTCTGGCAGGCTGTGGCAAAAGCGATCTGGAGGAGCCGCCGGTTCCGCTGGGGGATTTTGCGCTGGGGCTGAATATCGTTGTGGCCGACAATGTGCAGAAGGTGCCGATTTCGCGCGATGCCTCGGTCGAGGAGTGGGAGGCGGTGATGAAGGATGCCGTCGCCAACCGCTTTGGCCGCTATCAGGGGCCAAAACTTTATAACATCGGGATTTCCATCGATGGCTATGCGCTGGCCCCGCCCGGTATTCCGGTGGTGGCGGCCCCGAAATCGGTGCTGGTGATCACGGCCAATGTCTGGGACGACGCGGCCGAGCAGAAGCTGAATGCCGAAGGGCACCGGATCACCGTGTTCGAAAGCCTGTCGGGCGAGACGGTGATCGGCACCGGTTTGACGCGCAACAAGACGGAACAGATGGAAGCGCTGTCCTATAACGCGGTGAAGCGGGTGGAGGAGTGGTTCCTGGAAAACCCGGAATGGTTCGGCCTGCCGCCGAAGCCGCCCGCACCCGAGGCAGCCCCTTCCAGCAATCGGTGACGCATCGGCCAGCAAAGGCTGCCATTCCCGCTTGATTTTCCCACAGCGGCGGCTTAATTCGCCGCGCGAGTAGCACGGGCCGGGTTCGGCCCCCCAATCCGAAGGCCCGAAGACATGGCAAAGGCAAAGTTTGAACGGAACAAACCGCACGTCAACATTGGCACGATTGGCCACGTTGACCACGGCAAGACGACGCTGACGGCTGCGATCACGAAGTATTTCGGCGAATTCCGCGCCTATGACCAGATCGACGGCGCGCCGGAAGAGCGGGCTCGTGGGATCACGATCTCGACCGCGCACGTGGAATACGAGACGGAAGCCCGTCACTATGCCCACGTCGACTGCCCGGGCCACGCTGACTATGTGAAGAACATGATCACCGGTGCGGCCCAGATGGACGGCGCGATCCTGGTTTGCGCCGCATCCGACGGCCCGATGCCGCAGACGCGCGAGCACATCCTGCTCGGCCGCCAGGTGGGTATCCCCTACATGGTCTGCTACATGAACAAGGTTGACCTTGTTGATGACGAAGAGCTGATCGAACTGGTTGAGATGGAAATTCGCGAGCTGTTCTCGAGCTACGAATATCCGGGCGACGACATTCCGATCGTCAAGGGTTCGGCCCACCAGGCCATGATCGGCGAGCGCAAGGACATCGGCGAGGATTCGATCCGCGCGCTGATGAAGGCCGTGGATGAGTACATCCCGACCCCGGCCCGCGCCATCGACCAGCCCTTCCTGATGCCGATCGAAGACGTGTTCTCGATCTCGGGCCGCGGCACGGTTGTGACCGGCCGTGTGGAGCGTGGCGTGATCAACGTCGGCGACGAAGTTGAAATCGTCGGCATCCGCGACACCAAGAAGTCGGTCTGCACGGGCGTGGAAATGTTCCGCAAGCTGCTGGACCGTGGGGAAGCTGGCGACAACGTCGGCGTCCTGCTGCGCGGCATCGACCGTGAAGGCGTGGAGCGCGGGCAGGTTCTGTGCAAGCCGAAGTCGGTGAACCCGCACACGAAGTTCGAGGCGGAAGCCTATATCCTGACCAAGGAAGAGGGTGGCCGTCACACGCCGTTCTTCGCGAACTACCGTCCGCAGTTCTACTTCCGCACGACGGACGTGACCGGGACGGTTGAGCTGCCGGAAGGCACCGAAATGGTGATGCCGGGCGACAACCTGAAGTTCAACGTGACGCTGATCGCCCCGATCGCGATGGAAGAGAAGCTGCGCTTCGCCATCCGTGAAGGCGGCCGCACCGTCGGCGCAGGCGTCGTGTCGAAAATCATTCTGTAATCCGATCCCGTATCGGGTTGAGAGACGCGCGGGGGTGACCCCGCGCGTTTTTCGTTGTATGGTTGCATTGCAATCATGGGAGGTACCGATGGACCTGACGATCTGACCTGCGTTTTCCTGAAACGACGATCAGCGAGGTTCATTCCATGCCATTTTTGAACGCGGATGCGGTGCATCCCCTGACCTTTCCCGATGGAACGGTGCACCCCGATATGGTGCATCTGAACCGGGTCATCGACCATCCGAACATCACGGTGGGCGATTACAGCTATGCCAATGATTTTGATCCGCCGCGTGAGGCGGGGGGCTGGGCGGCGCGGCTGGCGCCGTATCTTTATCCCGGTGCGCCGGAGCGGTTGGTGATCGGGCGATTCTGCCAGATCGCGCATGGCGTGCGGTTCATCACGGCATCGGCCAATCATGCGATGGACGGGATCACGACCTATCCGTTCGGCGTGTTCGATCCGGACACTTTGCGAGCGCTGCGCGATGAGATGGGTCCGCTGCCGGATACGGAAGTGGGGCATGATGTGTGGATCGGGCATGGCGCGCTGATCCTGCCGGGGGCGCGGATCGGCAGCGGGGCGATCATCGGGGCGGGGGCCGTGGTGGCGGGTCAGGTGCAGCCTTTTTCGGTGGTGGCAGGCAATCCGGCGCGGGTGGTGCGGATGCGGTTTTCCGAGGCAGAGGTGGCGCGGTTGCTGGCGCTGGGGTGGTGGGACTGGCCGCTGGAGCGTATCCGGGCGGCGCTGCCAGCGTTGCTGGCGGCGGATATCGGGGCGCTGGAGCGGGGGTAGAGGGTGGCATGTCGGGAAAATCCGTCGGGGTGGTTTTTCGGGGCTGACGCCCCCTTGATTTCCCCCGGCCCATGCCGTAACCCCCTTCGCAGGCCTAGGAGTTTAGCTCAGTTGGTAGAGCATCGGTCTCCAAAACCGAGGGTCGTGGGTTCGAGTCCCCCAACTCCTGCCAAGCCTGCCGGATGCGTTCCGCGGGCGAACGGCCCCAGAAAAGCCCCGATTTTTCCCTGAACCCGACGTGACATGGCCCCGGCGCTGGCATGGTGCGGGACAAGGATCACGCGCAGGTTGTCCTGTGGAGTGGGCCTATGTTCCGACTGTTCGCGATGCTGCTGGCTTTGCCTTGGCCGGTGATGGCCTTGTTATCGGCGGGCCTGTTCTGGCTGGCGCAGGATTCGCATCAAAGGGTGACTGCCTTCGAGGCCGAGAAGGCGCAGGCCTTGCAGGCGGGCGCGCCGGAACCGGTTGCGTTCGACGCGTTCACCGAAGCGGATATCCATGCGGCGGATGAGGTGCATGTCGCGGCCTGGCTTGGCACGGATTACAATTACGAATTGACCAAGCAGCGTAAGGGCACCGATACGGTGCGGCGCATGTACGTCCTGTTTGGCCCCGGAGATGCAGAGACGAGCAAGGTGGCGCGCCGGATCGTGCTGTTGTCGCCCGGTCAGGTGGATGGCTTTATCGGGCATTTGTTGAGCCGGATGTATGATCCGCTGGATGCGCGGATGCTGTTTCATCTGAATGGGACTGTGGATACGAGCCCCGAGCTTTCGGACATGGTCGCGGATGCTTTTGCAGAGCAGGGCCTGACAAAAGCCGAGGATTTTGTCGTGATCGAGCCGTTTCTGGAGGGCCGCGAAGCGGCGCTGGCCCCGGACCCGGACGCACCGATGCGGGTGGCCACGGTGTTTGGCGGGCTGGGCGCGCTGGCGGCGTTGCTGGCGCTGGGGAAGTTGCTGACGGGCCGCGGGCGGAAGAAGCGCCGGGAAGATCGGGCGAATGCGGAACTGGAGCGGGCTGTCATGATGGCGACTGCGACGCGCCCGGTGGTGGCCCCATTGCCGACGCACTCAGAGCCGACGGACTCTGCGCCAGTTGCCGCGAGCGGGCAGCGCTATGCGACCGTGCCAACGCCCCCGCCTACGGCGTGGTCACCGCTTGAGGCGGTGATGGCGAAGCAGGCGGCGACGGTGGGGGCGACGCGCAGTGGCGGCTATGGGCTTTCGTCAGGGCTGGCCGCGGGTGCGCCATCCGGGATGGGCGCGGATCAATCCCTGCCCAAGCGCGATGGGGCCGGGGCGGGGCTGCGGCGCGTGTTTCGGGCGCCGACCAAGGTCGTGGGCGCGCTGGTGTTTTACTTCGCAGTGTATCTTGCCTTTGGGCATTTGACGCCGCCCACCACCATGAACTCCGTACCGGAGGGCGGTATGGTGGCGAAGGTGATGGAGGGGTTGTTCGGGTTTGCCCCGGCTGAGGCCGAGGGCGAAGAGGGCGCGGCGACCTTGCCGCAGGGCAATGGTGGGGCGCAGCGGACCTTGCCGCAGGTCGATGACACGCCGCCATCGCCCAAGAATCAGGTGAGTGAGGATATTGCGGCGGGCATGACGCCTGCGGAGGCGGTGCGCAGAGCGATTGCGGCGGAGTTTCCGGATGAGACGGGGCCATCGGGGCCGGTTTTCCTGAGCACAGGCGAGGACCAGCCTGCGGCGCAAGCCGGTCTGGTGGAGCAATTGCGCGACCTTGTTCCGCAGGGCTGGGGCGGGTTTGATCCGGCGGTAGTCTCTGCAGCGGTGATGGGGGGCGGCTTGTGGAAGGGGCCCGCCGGGATTGCGGTTCTGCTGGCGCTGGGTTCGGGCTTTGCCGCCATCGGGTTGGCCGTCGCGCGCCGGTCGCGACAGCGCGCGACTGCGACGCGGGGCGATCCGTGGGCGCGGATATCCGACCGGCTGCAATAGCGGCGCGGGGCGGGTTTGGCTTTCCCTTGAAATCCCGGCCCATCCGGCGTATCTGCCCACCAACCCTAATGCGTGGATCTGAGACCATGGCCAAGACGAACCCCATCACCTTTCTTCAGCAGGTGCGAACCGAAGTCGGCAAGGTCGTCTGGCCGACCCGGCGCGAGGTGGTTCTGACCACGATCATGGTGTTCATCATGGCGGCGCTGACGGCGACATTCTTCAGCCTTGTCGATCTGGGCATCCGCACGGGACTGCGCGCGATCCTTGGGTGAACGCGGGCGATTGCCCGGATTTGCCTTGAATTCATTGGGCCGCGCTTGTATCTGCGCCCCAGATCAAGGGACACGGGCGCGCAGCGATTCGAGTTGCGCGCTTTGTTGTGTTCCTGAAAGCATAGAAATTTCAGGGGGTTCGCCCCCGCTGACGTAAGGTGGATGAGGCATGGCGAAGCGCTGGTATTCGGTGAGCGTTCTCTCGAATTTCGAGAAGAAGGTTGCCGAGCAGATCCGGACGGCCGTGATCGAAGCCGGGTTGCAGGAAGAAATCGACGAAGTGCTGGTTCCGACGGAAGAAGTTCTGGAGGTTCGGCGCGGCAAGAAGGTTACGAGCGAGCGGCGGTTCATGCCCGGCTATGTGCTGGTGCGGATGGAGATGTCGAACAAGGGCTATCACCTGATTTCGTCGATCAACCGGGTCACTGGGTTCCTTGGCCCGCAGGGCAAGCCGATGCCGATGCGGGATGCGGAAGTGAATGCGATCCTGAACCGGGTCGAAGAGGGCGAGGCTGCACCGCGCAACCTGATCCGCTTCGAGATCGGCGAGAAGGTGAAGGTCACCGATGGCCCGTTCGAGGGCTTTGACGGGATGGTGGAAGAGGTCGACGAGGACCACAGCCGCCTGAAGGTTTCGGTGTCGATCTTTGGCCGGGCGACCCCGGTCGAACTGGAATTCACGCAGGTCACCAAAGGGGCCTGAGTGTATCGCGTGGGAGGCGAGCGCCCCTTGGGGTGACGGACCGAACCACTAAACCGCGCCACGCCCAATTCCGGGAGGCGCTGTGACAGAGGAGATGGCCCCATGGCCAAGAAAGTAATCGGCAGCCTCAAGCTGCAAGTGAAGGCCCAGCAAGCCAACCCGTCGCCGCCAGTTGGCCCGGCTCTGGGTCAGCGCGGGCTGAACATCATGGCCTTCGTGAAGGAATTCAACGCGAAGACCGCCGAAATTCCGCCGGGCACCCCGACGCCTGTCGTGATCACCTATTACCAGGACAAGTCGTTCAGCCTTGAGCTGAAGACGGCGCCGGCCTCGTACCTGCTGAAGACCGCTGCCGGTCTGCCGCCGGTGGGCAAGCGCAACCGCGCGAAGGGTTCGGCGAAGCCGGGCCGTGAAGTGGCTGGTACGGTGACCGTGGCGCAGGTGCGCCAGATTGCCGAAACGAAGATGAAGGACCTGAACGCCAATTCCGTGGAAGCTGCGATGCAGATCATCCTCGGCTCGGCGAAGTCCTGCGGCATCGAAGTGAAGGGCTGAGATCATGGCAAAACTCGGTAAGCGCGTTCGCGCAGCACAGGAAGTTTTCGGCACCGCGACCAATGTTTCGGTCGAGGATGCTGTCGCCCTGATCAAGAAGGCGGCTTCGGCCAAGTTCGACGAGACGGTTGAAATCGCGATGAACCTGGGGGTTGATCCCCGCCATGCGGACCAGATGGTGCGCGGCGTGGTGCAACTGCCGAACGGCACGGGCAAGACCGTGCGCGTGGCGGTGTTCGCCCGTGGTGCCAAGGCCGATGAGGCCAAGGCCGCCGGTGCGGATATCGTTGGTGCGGAAGACCTGATGGAAACCATCATGGGCGGCAAGATCGAGTTCGACCGTTGCATCGCGACGCCGGACCTGATGCCGCTGGTGGGCCGTCTGGGCAAGATCCTGGGCCCGCGCAACCTCATGCCGAACCCGAAGGTCGGCACTGTGACGATGGACGTGAAAACGGCTGTCGAAGCGGCGAAGGGCGGCGAAGTGCAGTTCAAGGTCGAAAAGGCCGGTGTGGTGCATGCAGGCGTTGGCAAGGTGTCGTTCGACGCTGAAAAGCTGGCGCAGAACGTGCGCGCCTTCGTTGACGCGGTGAGCCGTGCGAAGCCCGCCGGTGCGAAGGGTGCCTATCTGAAGAAGGTGTCGCTGTCTTCGACGATGGGTCCGGGCGTTTCGGTTGATCTGGCCTCGGCCACTGCCAACTGATTGACGTATCGGTCCAAGACCTGATTTACAATGCGGACATCCGGAAACGGGTGTCCGTTTTTTTTGGCGCGGCGCGTGTGTCGCCCCGGTGGGTGGAGAGTGCGGGTGGATTTGGCCGAAGACGGTCGGGCGATCGAGATGCTTGTTCCGGACCGGGGCCGGATCGCCGTTTATTCCTGCTATTTCGGCCAGTATGAACCGTTCCATCGCAATGCCCTGGGGCCGGAGGGCGACTGGGATCGCATCATCTTTACCGATCATGCCGATCTGGATGCGCCGGGTTGCCGGGTGGTGCGGCTGCCCGAGGGGTTTGAGGGGCTGAGCCCGAAACAGCTGTCGCGGTTGCCGAAGCTGTGGCCGGAGCGGTTTTTGGGGGCCTATGACTGGGTGATCTATATCGACAACCGGGCGCGGCTGGTGATGCCGCCGGATGAGGTGGTCGCCCGGCTGGATGCCGCACATGGCGGGGTGGCCCCGGCGGGCCGGTTTCTGGTACGCCACCGAGCGCGGGGCTGTTCATGGCGCGAGGCAGAGGTGTGCCAGCGGCAGGAAAAGCTGGATGCCGAAGAGATGGCCCGTCTACATGCGTGGTTCCGGGAGGCGGGGCTGCCCCGGAATGCGGGGCTGTTCGTCAATACGGCGCTGGTGCAGAAAATGGGATCACCCGATACCGCGCGGCTGAATGAGGCGTGGTTCCGCGCCTTTGTCAGCATTGCGGGGCGGGATCAGGTTCTGTTGCCCAATGTGATGCGGGTGACGGGTCTGACGCAGCATGAGATGGGCATGGCGCTGGCGGAGTTTGCACATTGGCCGGTCTTCGGGTTCAAGATCCGCAACATGTTCCGGCGGGGCATGGCGCTGCCCGTGGGATGGGACAGCCCGAAAGCGGCTGTTGCAATGGACGAGGATGGGTCGGACGGGGCGATGGCCGGCCGGACGGAACGAAGGAAGCCTGCCGCGAGGGCGGCGTCGAAAGGAGAGATGCAGGTGCAGGATTTCAAGCGGAAGCGCAAACTGGGCGAGCGGCTTGTGGCAGAGGATGCGGCCCGTCTGGAGCAGGGGAGCGTTGTCCTTGGTGAGGATGACATGAAGCTGTACCGCTATGGCGGGGAGGATGGCTTTGATCTGGAGCTGTATCGCAAGGTCCAGACCGAGGCGAACAAGCTGAAGATCAAGAACCAGTTCGTGCCAGAAGAGCATATCGCGATCCTGTCGCGCTATATGCTGGATCAGGGTGCGAAGCCTGTCACCGGCATCTGCCACGGCACGCGCCGGGGCAATGAGCAGGTGTGGTTTCGCCAGTATCTGGGCCCGCAGGCCGAGGTGTTCGGGACCGAAATCTCGGACACGGCGACAGAGTTTCCGCACACGATCCAGTGGGATTTCCACGAGGTCGATCCGGCATGGCTGGGCAAGATGGACCTAGTCTATTCCAATTCCTGGGATCATGCCCATGATCCGGAGCGGGCCTTTGCGGGGTGGATCAGCTGCCTGAAACCCGGCGGGTATCTGATGCTGGATCACGGCTGGAACTATCTGCCGGATCGGGTGTCGCCGATGGATCCGTTCGGAATTTCGGAAGCCGGGCTGGTGAAGATGCTGAACCGGTTGGGGGATGCGACCGGCGAGGTGATCGAGGTGATCGACGGCGGCAAGCACAAGCGCCACCAGATCCGCACTGTGATTTTCCGCGCCAAGGCGTGATTTCGCGGTTGGCAGCGGCTTTGAACACGGTAACGGCATGACGGCTGTGCTGACGGGGCTTGGAAAGGGCGGGCGGAATGGATATTGACCCGTGATACTCTGCCTGCGTGATTCGTTGCGCAGGTCGCGTATCCTTTGTCCGAGACGGTGGGTGCCCGGCGTGAGCCTGGCTTAATTTCCCTCCTGAGATGAGAGAACGAGACGGATTTCCGGGGGTTTTCCTCGGGCGATCATAACTCGGGATATCATTCGGACCCGAATGCCCCTGCTTGCAGGGGCTTAAATGAGCCGGGGGGAGACCCCCACACTTGGAGTGAAACTGTGGATAGAGCCCAGAAAGAGAAAGTGGTCGATGAACTCGGCCAGATCTTCGAAAGCTCTGGCGTTGTGGTGGTTGCCCACTACACGGGTATGACGGTTGCACAGATGCAGGACCTGCGCGCGAAAATGCGCGAAGTTGGCGGGTCCGTACGCGTTGCCAAGAACAAGCTCGCCAAGATCGCCCTTGAAGGGAAACCCGGCGCACAGATGGGTGACCTGCTTACGGGCATGACCGTGCTTGCCTATTCGGAAGACCCTGTCGCTGCGGCGAAGGTCACCGAGGCCTATGCCAAGACGAACGAAAAGTTCGTCATTCTTGGCGGGGCCATGGGCGGCTCGATTCTGGACCAGGCCGGTGTCAAGGCTGTGGCTTCTCTGCCGTCGCGCGAAGAGCTTATCGCTCAGATCGTGTCGTGCATCGGGGCACCCGCTTCGGCAATCGCTGGTGCAATTGGCGCGCCTGCTTCGAACATCGCAAGCATCCTGTCCACCATCGAGGAAAAGGCTGCGGCCTGATCCGAGAATACCCGCGTGGTTGACCCCACAGCGTTGGACCCCATCTTAATAGAACGGAATGAGCAAAATGGCTGATCTGAACAAACTCGCCGAAGACATCGTCGGCCTGACCCTGCTGCAGGCTCAGGAACTGAAGTCCATCCTGAAGGACAAGTATGGCATCGAGCCGGCCGCCGGTGGCGCCGTCATGATGGCTGCTGGCCCGGCTGCTGCTGCCGCCCCGGTGGAAGAGCAGACCGAATTCGACGTCGTCCTGACGGACGCCGGCCCGAACAAGATCAACGTGATCAAAGTCGTGCGCGAAATCACCGGTCTGGGCCTGAAAGAAGCCAAGGACCTGACCGAAGCCGGTGGCAAGGTCAAGGAAGGCATCTCCAAGGCTGACGCCGAAGCGATGAAGAAGAAGTTCGAAGAGGCTGGCGCCAAGGCCGAACTGAAGTAATCGGGCAGGATGCGTTTCGCATTCTGACACTGGTTTTGAGGCTGGGTCGGGGATTTCCCCGGCCCAGCCGAACCTGTCTTGAAAGGGGCATCACGGCCCTTTGGCCCCGATGCGGGTGCCCCTTTCAAGGCGTGGTTTTGGGTTCGGGAGCTTTCCGGTGGGACGGAAAGCATGAATGGAACCCTTCCGCCGCATCGCAATAGGCGCGCGTTCGTGACCCCGACGAACCAGCGCCAGCGACACGAGAAAAGGTGACGACGCACATGGCGCAAGCTTACGTTGGCCAGAAACGCATCCGCCGCTATTACGGCAAGATCCGCGAAGTCCTGGAGATGCCGAACCTCATCGAGGTTCAGAAATCTTCTTATGACCTGTTCCTGAAATCGGGTGACGGCGACAAGCCTGCCGATGGCGAGGGGATTCAGGGAACCTTCCAGTCGGTTTTCCCGATCAAGGATTTCAATGAGACCGCGGTGCTTGAGTTCGTGAAATACGAGCTTGAGAAGCCGAAATACGACGTGGACGAGTGCCAGTCGCGCGACATGACCTTTGCGGCGCCGCTGAAGGTGACGCTGCGCCTGATCGTGTTCGATGTCGACGAGACGACGGGCGCGCGGTCCGTCAAGGACATCAAGGAACAGGATGTCTATATGGGCGACATGCCCCTGATGACATCGAACGGCACGTTCATCGTGAACGGCACCGAGCGGGTGATCGTTTCGCAGATGCACCGCAGCCCCGGCGTGTTCTTTGATCACGACAAGGGCAAGACGCATTCGAGCGGCAAGCTGCTGTTCACCTGCCGGATCATTCCGTATCGCGGGTCGTGGCTGGATTTCGAATTCGACGCCAAGGACATCGTGTTCGCGCGCATCGACCGTCGCCGCAAGCTGCCGGTGACGACGCTGCTTTATGCGCTGGGCATGGATCAGGAAGGCATCATGGATGCCTATTACGATACCATTTCCTTCAAGCACGTGAAGAACAAGGGCTGGGTGACCAAGTTCTTCCCGAACCGCGTTTCCGGCACGCGCCCGACCTATGATCTGGTCGATGCGGCGACGGGCGAGGTGATCCTGAAGGCGGGCGAGAAGGCCACGCCGCGGATGGTGAAGAAGTGGAAGGATGACGGCGCGATCACGGAACTGCTGGTTCCGTTCGACCACATTCTGGGCCGCTATGTCGCTAAGGACATCATCAACGAAGAAACCGGCGAGATCTGGGTCGAAGCCGGCGACGAATTGACGATGGAATACGACCGCGACGGCGGTGTGAAGGGTGGCAGCCTGAAGGTTCTGCTGGATCAGGGCATCACCGATATTCCGGTGCTGGACATCGATAACATCAATGTCGGCCCGTACATCCGCAACACGATGGCGGCGGACAAGAACATGGGCCGCGATACCGCGCTTATGGACATCTACCGCGTGATGCGCCCGGGCGAGCCGCCGACTGTTGAAGCGGCAAGCCAGCTGTTCGACACGCTGTTCTTTGACAGCGAACGCTATGACCTATCGGCCGTGGGCCGGGTCAAGATGAACATGCGTCTGGATCTGGGCAAGCCCGACACCCAGCGCACGCTGGACCGCGAAGACATCATCGCCTACATCAAGGCGCTGACGGAACTGCGCGATGGCAAGGGCGAGATCGACGACATCGACCACCTTGGCAACCGCCGCGTGCGGTCTGTCGGGGAACTGATGGAGAACCAGTATCGCGTCGGCCTGCTGCGGATGGAGCGTGCGATCAAGGAGCGGATGTCGTCGGTGGAAATCGACACGATCATGCCGCAAGACCTGATCAACGCCAAACCGGCTGCGGCTGCGGTGCGGGAATTCTTTGGTTCCTCGCAGCTGTCGCAGTTCATGGACCAGACCAACCCGTTGTCGGAAGTCACCCACAAGCGCCGCCTGTCGGCCCTTGGGCCGGGCGGTCTTACCCGTGAGCGTGCTGGTTTCGAAGTGCGCGACGTTCACCCGACCCACTATGGCCGGATGTGCCCGATCGAAACGCCCGAAGGTCAGAACATTGGTCTGATCAACTCGCTGGCGACGTTCGCCCGCGTGAACAAGTACGGCTTCATCGAAACACCGTACCGCAAGGTGATCGACAACAAGGTGACCGACGAGGTCGTCTACATGTCGGCGACCGAAGAAATGCGCCACACCGTGGCGCAGGCCAACGCCGCGCAGGACGAGAATGGCAAGTTCACGGATGATCTGATTTCCAGCCGGAAATCGGGGGAATTCATGCTGAACCCGCCGGATGCGATTGACCTGATCGACGTGTCGCCGAAGCAGTTGGTGTCTGTCGCCGCATCGCTGATCCCGTTCCTTGAGAACGACGACGCGAACCGCGCGCTGATGGGGTCGAACATGCAGCGTCAGGCTGTGCCGCTGCTGCAATCGGATGCGCCTTTCGTGGGCACGGGGATCGAGGCTGTTGTGGCCCGCGACTCCGGTGCTGCGATCATGGCGCGGCGGGCGGGTGTCATCGACCAGGTTGATGCGACCCGTATCGTTGTGCGCGCGACCGAGATGCTGGAACCCGGCGAGCCGGGCGTGGACATCTATCGTCTGCGCAAGTTCAAGCGTTCCAACCAGTCGTCCTGCATCAACCAGCGTCCGCTGGTGAAGGTGGGCGATACGGTCGGCCGGGCCGAAGTGATTGCGGATGGCCCCTGCACCGATCTGGGCGAACTGGCCCTGGGGCGGAACGTGGTCGTCGCGTTCATGCCGTGGAACGGCTACAACTATGAAGACTCGATCCTGATTTCCGAGCGTATCCTGCGCGATGACGTGTTCACCTCGATCCATATCGAGGAATACGAAGTTGCGGCGCGCGACACGAAGCTGGGGCCGGAAGAGATCACCCGCGATATCCCGAACGTCGGCGAGGAAGCCCTGCGTAACCTTGACGAAGCCGGGATCGTCTACATCGGTGCCGAAGTGCAGCCGGGCGATATTCTGGTGGGCAAGATCACGCCCAAGGGCGAAAGCCCGATGACGCCGGAAGAAAAGCTGCTGCGCGCCATCTTTGGCGAAAAGGCATCGGATGTGCGTGACACGTCGCTGCGCCTGCCGCCGGGGGCCTATGGCACCATCGTGGAAGTGCGCGTGTTCAACCGCCACGGTGTGGACAAGGACGAGCGTGCGCTGCAGATCGAGCGGGAAGAAGTGGAACGTCTGGCGCGGGACCGCGACGACGAATTGGCGATCCTTGAGCGCAACATCTATTCGCGCCTGAAGACGCTGATCATGGGCAAGACCGCCGTCAAAGGGCCGAAGGGCATCCGCTCGGGTTCGACCATTGACGACGAACTGCTGGGCACGCTGTCGCGCGGCCAGTGGTGGCAGCTGGCGCTGGGTGAAGAAGCCGAGGCGAAGGATGTCGAGGCGCTGCATGACCAGTTCGAGGCGCAGAAGCGCGCCCTGGATCACCGGTTCGACGACAAGGTCGAAAAGGTGCGCCGTGGCGACGATCTGCCCCCGGGCGTGATGAAGATGGTCAAGGTGTTCGTCGCGGTAAAGCGCAAGCTGCAGCCGGGCGACAAGATGGCCGGTCGTCACGGGAACAAGGGCGTTATCTCGAAGGTCGTGCCGATCGAAGACATGCCGTTCCTTGCGGATGGCACGCCGGTTGATCTGGTGCTGAACCCGCTGGGTGTGCCGTCGCGTATGAACGTCGGGCAGATTCTGGAAACCCACATGGGCTGGGCCGCGCGCGGTTTGGGCCTGAAGATCGACGATGCCCTGAAAGAGTATCGCCGGTCGGGTGACATGACCCCGGTGCGCGAAGCGATGCGCATTGCCTATGGTGATGAGACCTATGACGAGGTGCTGGCCGACCGGAGCGAGGATGAATTCCTTGAACTGGCAGGCAATGTGACGCGCGGTGTTCCGATTGCGTCGCCGGTGTTCGACGGGGCCAAGGAAGCGGACGTGAACGACGCGCTGACGCGCGCCGGGTTCGATACCTCGGGTCAGTCGGTGGTGTTCGATGGTCGTTCGGGCGAGCAATTCGCGCGGAAGGTCACCGTGGGCGTGAAATACATGCTCAAGCTGCACCACCTTGTCGATGACAAGCTGCACGCCCGTTCGACGGGGCCGTACTCGCTGGTCACGCAGCAGCCGCTGGGTGGTAAGGCGCAGTTCGGTGGTCAGCGTCTGGGGGAAATGGAGGTCTGGGCACTCGAGGCTTATGGTGCCGCCTATACCCTGCAGGAAATGCTGACCGTGAAGTCGGACGACGTGGCAGGCCGGACCAAGGTCTATGAATCGATCGTCAAGGGCGAGGACAATTTCGAAGCGGGCGTTCCGGAGAGCTTTAACGTTCTCGTCAAGGAAGTGCGCGGCCTCGGCCTGAATATGGAACTCCTGGATGCGGAGGAGGAGTGACCGAAAGGCGGTGTGAACCGCCCTTTGGCCCCTCGTGGGGCGGGTTGACACCCGCCCTGCGCCCCCGCCCCCTTTCAAGGATTTGGAAATGAACCAGGAACTGACCAACAACCCGTTCAACCCGGTTGCCCCGATCAAGACGTTTGACGAGATCAAGATCTCGCTCGCGTCGCCGGAGCGCATCCTTTCGTGGTCGTTCGGCGAGATCAAAAAGCCGGAAACCATCAACTATCGCACGTTCAAGCCGGAACGTGACGGCCTGTTCTGCGCCCGTATCTTCGGGCCGATCAAGGATTACGAATGCCTGTGCGGCAAGTACAAGCGCATGAAGTATCGCGGCGTTGTCTGCGAGAAATGCGGTGTGGAAGTCACGCTGCAAAAGGTGCGGCGCGAGCGGATGGGCCATATCGAACTGGCCGCACCCGTAGCGCATATCTGGTTCCTGAAATCGCTGCCGTCGCGGATCGGGCTGATGCTCGACATGACGCTGCGGGATCTGGAGCGGATTCTGTACTTTGAAAACTATGTCGTCATCGAACCCGGTCTGACGGACCTGACCTATGGTCAGCTGATGACCGAGGAAGAGTTCCTGGATGCGCAGGACCAGTATGGCGCGGATGCCTTCACCGCCAATATCGGCGCGGAAGCGATCCGGGAAATGCTGGCGGCGATTGATCTGGAATCGACGGCGGATCAGCTGCGCGAAGACCTGAAAGAGGCGACGGGCGAGCTGAAGCCGAAGAAGATCATCAAGCGGCTGAAGATCGTGGAATCGTTCCTGGAATCGGGCAACCGGCCGGAGTGGATGGTTCTCACGGTGCTGCCGGTCATTCCGCCGGAACTGCGCCCGCTGGTGCCGCTGGATGGTGGCCGGTTTGCGACGTCGGACCTGAACGACCTGTATCGCCGCGTGATCAACCGCAACAACCGCCTGAAGCGGCTGATCGAGTTGCGCGCGCCCGATATCATCGTGCGGAACGAAAAGCGGATGCTGCAGGAAGCGGTTGACGCGCTGTTTGACAACGGCCGTCGTGGCCGCGTGATCACGGGCACCAACAAGCGCCCGCTGAAATCGCTGTCCGACATGCTGAAGGGCAAGCAGGGCCGGTTCCGCCAGAACCTGCTGGGCAAGCGCGTGGACTTTTCGGGCCGTTCGGTCATCGTGACCGGGCCGGAACTGAAGCTGCACCAGTGCGGTCTGCCGAAGAAGATGGCGCTCGAACTGTTCAAGCCGTTCATCTATTCGCGGCTTGAGGCGAAGGGGCTGTCGTCCACCGTCAAGCAGGCGAAGAAGCTGGTTGAAAAGGAACGTCCCGAGGTTTGGGATATTCTGGATGAGGTCATCCGCGAACACCCGGTTCTGCTGAACCGTGCGCCGACGCTGCACCGGTTGGGGATTCAGGCGTTCGAGCCGATCCTGATCGAAGGCAAGGCGATCCAGCTGCACCCGCTGGTCTGTTCGGCCTTCAACGCCGACTTTGACGGCGACCAGATGGCCGTGCACGTTCCGCTGAGCCTTGAGGCGCAGCTGGAAGCGCGCGTCTTGATGATGTCGACCAACAACGTTCTGTCGCCTGCAAACGGCGCGCCTATCATCGTTCCGTCGCAGGACATGGTGCTGGGGCTGTACTACGTCACCATGGAACGCAAGGGCATGGTTGGCGAAGGCATGGCATTCGCCGATATCGAGGAAGTGGAACATGCGCTGGCCGCTGGCGCGGTGCATCTGCATGCCTCGATCACCGCGCGGATCAAGCAGATCGACGAAGAGGGTAACGAGGTCTGGAAGCGGTTCAAGACGACCCCCGGTCGTTTGCGGCTGGGCAACCTGCTGCCGTTGAACGCCAAGGCGCCGTTCGAACTGGCCAACCGGTTGCTGCGCAAGAAGGACGTGCAGAACGTCATCGACACCGTCTATCGCTATTGCGGGCAGAAAGAGTCGGTCATTTTCTGTGACCAGATCATGGGTC
Organism: Paracoccaceae bacterium; assembly: GCA_022843025.1. Lineage (GTDB taxonomy): Bacteria > Pseudomonadota > Alphaproteobacteria > Rhodobacterales > Rhodobacteraceae > Paragemmobacter. Next base: position 312,563 of record JALHOL010000001.1, read on the forward strand.
TGGGCTTCCGTGAAGCGTTCCGTGCGGGCATTTCGTTCGGCAAGGACGACATGCTGATCCCGGATTCCAAGTGGACCATCGTGAACGAAGTTCGCGATCAGGTGAAGGAATTCGAACAGCAGTACATGGACGGCCTGATCACCCAGGGCGAAAAGTACAACAAGGTTGTCGATGCCTGGTCGAAGTGTTCCGACAAGGTGGCCGGTGAGATGATGGCAGAAATCTCTGCCGTTCGTTTCGATGATGCCGGTGCCGAAAAGGAACCGAATTCGGTCTACATGATGTCCCACTCTGGGGCGCGGGGTTCGCCTGCGCAGATGAAGCAGCTTGGCGGGATGCGCGGCCTGATGGCCAAGCCGTCGGGTGAGATCATCGAGACGCCGATCATCTCGAACTTCAAGGAAGGTCTGACCGTTCTTGAATACTTCAACTCGACCCACGGCGCGCGGAAAGGTCTGGCCGATACGGCGCTGAAGACCGCGAACTCGGGCTATCTGACGCGGCGTCTGGTGGACGTGGCACAAGATTGCATCGTGCGCAGCCATGATTGCGGAACCGACCGGGCGATCACCGCCGAAGCCGCCGTGAATGACGGTGAAGTGGTGCAGACCCTGGCCGACCGTGTGCTGGGCCGTGTGTCGGCGGATGACGTGCTGGTGCCGGGAACGGATGAGGTTCTGGTGGCGGCGGGCGAGCTGATCGACGAGCGTCGGGCTGATCTGATCGATCAGGCCGGGGTTGCGGTCATGCGCATCCGCAGCCCGCTGACCTGTGAGGCCGAAGAAGGCGTCTGCGCCATGTGCTATGGCCGTGACCTTGCGCGAGGCACGCTGGTGAACCAGGGGGAAGCTGTCGGCATCATCGCCGCGCAGTCCATCGGGGAACCCGGTACGCAGCTGACGATGCGGACGTTCCACATCGGCGGTATCGCACAGGGTGGCCAGCAATCGTTCCTTGAAGCGAGCCAAGAGGGCCGGATCGAGTTCCGCAATGCCAACCTTCTGTCGAACGCCAATGGCGAGCAGATCGTGGTCGGGCGTAACATGTCGATCGCCATCGTGGATGAGGCCGGTCAGGACCGGGCGGTTCACAAGGTGAGCTATGGTGCCAAGATCCATGCCAAGGACGGCATGGCTGTGAAGCGCGGCACCAAGCTGTTCGAATGGGACCCCTATACCCTGCCGATCATCGCCGAAAAGGGCGGTGTGGCGAAGTTCGTCGATCTCGTCTCGGGCATTTCGGTGCGCGAAGACACGGATGATGCGACGGGTATGACGCAGAAGATCGTGTCGGACTGGCGGTCGGCGCCCAAGGGCAATGACCTGAAGCCCGAGATCATCATCATGGACCCGGCAACGGGTGAGCCGGTGCGTGCCGACAATGGCAACCCGATCACCTATCCGATGTCGGTGGACGCGATCCTTTCGGTCGAAGACCAGCAGGAAGTGCGTCCGGGCGATGTGGTGGCGCGTATCCCGCGCGAAGGTGCCAAGACCAAGGACATCACCGGGGGTCTTCCCCGCGTGGCGGAACTGTTCGAAGCCCGTCGTCCGAAAGACCACGCAATCATCGCAGAGACCGATGGTTATGTGCGGTTCGGCAAGGACTATAAGAACAAGCGCCGCATCACGGTTGAACCCGTCGATGAGACGCTGCAGGCGGTTGAGTACATGATCCCCAAGGGCAAGCACATTCCGGTTCAGGAAGGTGATTTCGTCCAGAAGGGTGACTACATCATGGACGGCAACCCGGCTCCGCACGATATCCTGCGGATCATGGGGGTCGAGGCGCTTGCCAACTACATGATCGACGAAGTGCAGGACGTGTACCGACTGCAGGGCGTGAAGATCAACGACAAGCATATCGAAGTGATCGTACGTCAGATGCTGCAAAAGCTGGAAATCCTGGATGGTGGCGATACCACGCTGCTGAAGGGCGAACAGGTCGAGCGCATCGAGCTGGACGAAGAGAACGCCAAGGCACGCAACCGCGGGCTGCGCGAGGCGAAGGCCGAGCCGGTTCTGCTGGGGATCACCAAGGCGAGCTTGCAGACCCGGTCCTTCATCTCGGCCGCGTCCTTCCAGGAAACCACCCGCGTGCTGACCGAGGCTTCGGTTCAGGGCAAGCGCGACAAGCTGGTGGGTCTGAAGGAGAACGTGATCGTGGGTCGTCTGATCCCGGCAGGGACGGGCGGGGCGACGAGCCGCGTCAAGAAGATCGCCGCGGATCGCGACCAGAACGTGATCGAGGCCCGCCGGTCCGAGGCCGAAACGGCCGCGGCGCTGGCAGCGCCGGTCGACATGAAGGCCAGCGACATGGATCTTGGCATGTCGGATGCGATCGACAGCCGCGATTGATCTTTGAAACAGACTGGAAAGGGGCCGTCGCAGCGATGCGGCGGCCCTTTTCCTTTGGCGGGCGCGCTGATAGCGATATGGGCCAAGAGGACATGATGCCGATATCCGACAATCTGCGCGGCGCGATCTATATGATGATCGCAATGGCCGCCTTTACCCTGAACGACAGCGCGATGAAGGCCGCGACGCAGACCCTGCCCTTGTGGCAGGCGATTGCGATGCGGGGATTGCTGACGCTGGGGCCACTGGCGCTGATCGGGGTGGCGACCGGGGGGTTGCAGTTCCGGATGGCGCGGCGGGATGCGGGGATCGTGGCGATCCGGTCGGTGGCAGAGGTGGCGTCGACGCTGCTGTTTCTGGCGGCGCTGGTGCATATGCCTTTGGCGAACCTGTCGGCGATCCTGCAATCGCTGCCTTTGGCGGTGGCCTTGGCCGCTTGGGCGGTGTTTGGCGACAGGATTGGCTGGCGGAGGATCACGGCCATTCTGGTGGGGTTCGTGGGGGTGCTGATCATCATTCGGCCCGGACCGCAGGGGTTTGACCATTGGTCGCTGATGGGGTTGGCGTCGGTGGCCTTTGTGGTGGTGCGCGATCTTTCCACCCGGCAGTTATCAAGGGCGGTGCCGTCATCCACCGTGGCGGTGCTGGCGTCGCTGGCGGTGACGGTCACCGCGCTGACCCTGTCGCTGCCCGCCGGGTGGGAGGCGGTGAGCCTGCGCGAGGGGCTGCTGATCGGTGGGGCAGCGGCGGCGTTGGTGGTGGGCTATAACTTTGTGATCATGGTGATGCGGGTGGGCGATATCGGGTTTATCGCGCCTTTCCGGTATACGGCCCTGCTCTGGGCGATCTTTCTGGGCTGGGTGATCTTTGGCACGCTGCCCGATGCGCTGACGCTGATGGGGGCGGGGCTGGTGGTGGGATCGGGCATCTTTACCCTGTGGCGAGAGCGCAAGGTGAAGGCGGTTCAGATGCCGGCGGAGCAGGGCTGACCCCAGGCCAGCAACCGGGCCGGGGCGGTTGTTGACATCCCCCGCGACTCCCCCTATACGCCCGCTACCTGAGTGCTGGCCCCCTATGGGAGTCGGCCCAAGGATATCGAAAAGTGAGTGGTCATGATCCGGGCGCAGGCCCCGATCCTCTGGAATTCCACCGCGTCGTCCCCGCGAAGGGGGCGCATGCGGTTTTGGCGTTTTGCGATCCGCGCAGACGTCAGTCGAGAAGCAGCGCGCCGGGAGATTGGCGCGAGTATTGACAACGCCCGTGAGGGCAAATCGGGGTACGTGAATGCCGACGATCCAACAGCTGATCCGCAAGCCGCGGGAAGCGAAAGTAAGAAGGTCCAAGTCGCAGCACTTGGAATCCTGCCCGCAGAAGCGTGGCGTGTGTACCCGCGTGTACACCACGACGCCGAAGAAGCCGAACTCGGCTATGCGGAAAGTCGCCAAGGTGCGTCTGACCAATGGCTTTGAAGTCATCAGCTACATTCCGGGTGAAAAGCACAACCTTCAGGAACACTCTGTGGTTCTGATCCGTGGCGGCCGGGTGAAAGACCTTCCCGGTGTGCGTTACCACATCCTCCGCGGCGTTCTGGATACCCAGGGCGTGAAAGATCGTCGTCAGCGCCGTTCGAAATACGGCGCCAAGCGTCCGAAGTGAGGAGATAAGAGATGTCACGTCGTCACGCCGCCGAGAAGCGCGAAATCCTGCCCGATGCCAAGTATGGCGACCGGGTTCTGACCAAGTTCATGAACAACCTGATGCTGGACGGAAAGAAATCCGTTGCAGAATCCATCGTCTATGGCGCGCTTGAGCGCGTTCAGTCGCGTCTGAAGCGTGAACCGATCCAAGCTTTCCACGAAGCGCTGGAAAACGTGAAGCCGTCGGTCGAAGTGCGTTCGCGCCGCGTCGGTGGTGCAACCTATCAGGTTCCGGTCGAAGTGCGCACCGAGCGCCGCGAAGCGCTGGCGATCCGCTGGCTGATCATCGCGGCCCGCAAGCGCAACGAGAACACCATGGAAGAACGTCTGGCTGCCGAGCTTTCGGATGCCGTGAACAACCGTGGCACCGCTGTCAAAAAGCGGGAAGACACCCACAAGATGGCGGATGCGAACAAAGCATTCAGCCATTACCGCTGGTAAGGGGTCATCATGGCACGCGAATTTCCGCTGACGCGCTACCGCAACTTTGGCATCATCGCGCATATCGATGCCGGCAAGACCACTACGTCTGAGCGCATCCTGTATTACACAGGCAAGTCGCATAAGATCGGTGAAGTGCATGATGGCGCGGCCACCATGGACTGGATGGAGCAGGAGCAGGAGCGTGGCATCACGATCACCTCTGCTGCGACGACCACGTTCTGGGAACGCACCATTGATCCGGGTCTGGAGCATGCGCGTTCCGACAAGTACCGTTTCAACATCATCGACACCCCCGGCCACGTGGACTTTACGATTGAAGTCGAACGTTCGCTGGCCGTGCTTGACGGTGCTGTCGTTCTGCTGGACGGCAACGCAGGTGTGGAACCGCAGACCGAAACCGTGTGGCGTCAGGCTGACCGCTACAAGGTTCCGCGGATCGTGTTCGTCAACAAGATGGACAAGACCGGTGCGGACTATTTCAACTGCGTCCGCATGATCAAGGACCGGACCGGCGCGAATGCGATGCCGGTGGCCCTGCCGATCGGCGCCGAGGACAAGCTGGAAGGCATCATTGACCTCGTGACGATGGAAGAGTGGGTTTATCAGGGTGAAGATCTGGGCGCTTCCTGGATCCGTCAGCCGATCCGCGCCGACCTTAAGGACGTGGCCGATGAATGGCGCCTGAACCTGCTGGAAACGGCAGTTGGTCAGGACGACGCGGCCATGGAAGCCTATCTGGAAGGCAACGAGCCGACCCCGGAAGAACTGCGCGCGCTGATCCGCAAGGGGACGCTGGCGATTGACTTCATCCCGGTTTTTGCGGGCTCGGCCTTCAAGAACAAGGGTGTGCAGCCGCTGCTGAACGCCGTGATCGACTATCTGCCTTCGCCGCTGGACGTGCCGCCCTATATGGGCTTTGCGCCGGGCGACGAGACGGAAACCCGCGACATCGCGCGGTCTGCAGATGACGACCAGCCCTTCTCGGGCCTGGCGTTCAAGATCATGAACGACCCCTTCGTTGGTTCGCTGACCTTTACCCGGATCTATTCGGGCAAGCTGGCCAAGGGCGATGCGATGATGAACGCGACCAAGCAGCGCAAAGAGCGCGTTGGCCGCATGATGATGATGCACGCCATTGACCGCGAAGAAATCACCGAAGCATTCGCAGGTGACATCATCGCGCTGGGCGGGCTGAAGGAAACCACCACCGGGGACACGCTTTGTGATCCGGCGGCACCCGTTGTTCTGGAAACCATGACCTTCCCGGTCCCGGTGATCGAGATTGCGGTGGAACCCAAGACCAAGGCCGACCAGGAAAAGATGGGCATCGCGCTGGCCCGTCTGGCCGCCGAAGACCCGTCCTTCCGTGTGGAGACCGATATCGAATCCGGTCAGACCATCATGAAGGGCATGGGGGAACTTCACCTCGACATCCTCGTCGACCGTATGCGTCGCGAGTTCAAGGTCGAGGCGAATATCGGTGCGCCGCAGGTGGCTTACCGCGAGACGATCTCGCGCGAGCATGAGATCGACTACACGCACAAGAAGCAGACCGGTGGTACCGGCCAGTTCGCGCGCGTGAAGCTGGTCATTCAGCCGACGGAACCGGGCGAAGGCTATTCCTTCGAGTCCAAGATCGTTGGTGGTGCGGTGCCGAAGGAATACATCCCCGGCGTCGAAAAGGGCATCAAGTCGGTGATGGATTCGGGCCCGCTGGCCGGCTTCCCGGTGATCGACTTCAAGGTGCAGCTGATCGACGGCGCGTTCCACGATGTTGACTCGTCGGTTTTGGCCTTTGAAATCGCGGCCCGTGCGGCGATGCGCGAAGGTCTGAAGAAGGCCGGCGCCAAGCTGCTGGAACCGATCATGAAGGTCGAAGTGGTGACCCCGGAGGAATATACCGGCGGCGTCATCGGCGACCTGACCTCGCGTCGGGGGATGATCAACGGGCAGGACAGCCGCGGCAACGCGAATGTCATCGCCTCGATGGTTCCGCTGGCGAACATGTTCGGCTACATCAACCAGCTGCGTTCGATGACCTCGGGTCGCGCTGTGTTCTCGATGGAGTTCGACCATTACGAGGCCGTGCCGCAGAACATCTCGGACGAGATCCAGAAGAAATACGCTTAACCGGTGTGGCGGGGTGAACCCCGCCCTACCACCCCGTAGGCCGGGGGATACCCCGGCAGCACCGACACACGAATGAGGAGTGACCCTGATGGGCAAGGCAAAGTTTGAACGGAACAAACCGCACGTCAACATTGGCACGATTGGCCACGTTGACCACGGCAAGACGACGCTGACGGCTGCGATCACGAAGTATTTCGGCGAATTCCGCGCCTATGACCAGATCGACGGCGCGCCGGAAGAGCGGGCTCGTGGGATCACGATCTCGACCGCGCACGTGGAATACGAGACGGAAGCCCGTCACTATGCCCACGTCGACTGCCCGGGCCACGCTGACTATGTGAAGAACATGATCACCGGTGCGGCCCAGATGGACGGCGCGATCCTGGTTTGCGCCGCATCCGACGGCCCGATGCCGCAGACGCGCGAGCACATCCTGCTCGGCCGCCAGGTGGGTATCCCCTACATGGTCTGCTACATGAACAAGGTTGACCTTGTTGATGACGAAGAGCTGATCGAACTGGTTGAGATGGAAATTCGCGAGCTGTTCTCGAGCTACGAATATCCGGGCGACGACATTCCGATCGTCAAGGGTTCGGCCCACCAGGCCATGATCGGCGAGCGCAAGGACATCGGCGAGGATTCGATCCGCGCGCTGATGAAGGCCGTGGATGAGTACATCCCGACCCCGGCCCGCGCCATCGACCAGCCCTTCCTGATGCCGATCGAAGACGTGTTCTCGATCTCGGGCCGCGGCACGGTTGTGACCGGCCGTGTGGAGCGTGGCGTGATCAACGTCGGCGACGAAGTTGAAATCGTCGGCATCCGCGACACCAAGAAGTCGGTCTGCACGGGCGTGGAAATGTTCCGCAAGCTGCTGGACCGTGGGGAAGCTGGCGACAACGTCGGCGTCCTGCTGCGCGGCATCGACCGTGAAGGCGTGGAGCGCGGGCAGGTTCTGTGCAAGCCGAAGTCGGTGAACCCGCACACGAAGTTCGAGGCGGAAGCCTATATCCTGACCAAGGAAGAGGGTGGCCGTCACACGCCGTTCTTCGCGAACTACCGTCCGCAGTTCTACTTCCGCACGACGGACGTGACCGGGACGGTTGAGCTGCCGGAAGGCACCGAAATGGTGATGCCGGGCGACAACCTGAAGTTCAACGTGACGCTGATCGCCCCGATCGCGATGGAAGAGAAGCTGCGCTTCGCCATCCGTGAAGGCGGCCGCACCGTCGGCGCAGGCGTCGTGTCGAAAATCATTCTGTAATAACCACAAACAGAACCTCTTGGGTGGGCGAAAGCCCACCCCAACGTTCTAAAAGGAAAACAAGATGCAAGGTCAAACCATCCGCATCCGGCTTAAGGCCTTCGATTACCGCGTACTGGATGCCAGCACGCAGGAAATCGTGAACACGGCCAAGCGGACCGGCGCGCAAGTGCGCGGCCCGATCCCGCTGCCTAACAAGATCGAGAAGTTCACCGTTCTGCGCGGTCCGCACATCGACAAGAAGTCGCGCGACCAGTGGGAAATCCGGACGCACAAGCGTCTTCTCGACATCGTAGATCCGACCCCGCAGACCGTGGACGCGCTGATGAAGCTCGACCTCGCGGCCGGCGTGGATGTCGAGATCAAGGTTTAAGGGGGCATGACCATGCGCTCTGGAGTTATCGCAAAGAAGCTGGGCATGACCCGGCTGTTCCTGGAGAACGGCACGCAGGTTCCTGTGACCGTCCTTCAACTTGACAACCTGCAGGTCGTCGCACAGCGCACCGCCGACAAGGATGGCTATACGGCTGTTCAGCTTGGCGCGGGCGAGGCAAAGGCCAAGCGGACCACGGCAGCGCAGCGCGGCCATTTCGCCAAGGCGAATGTCAGCCCGAAGCGCAAGATCGCGGAATTCCGCGTGACGCCGGACAACCTGATTGATGTGGGCGCGGAAATCACCGCAGACCATTACCTGGCCGGGCAGTTCGTGGATATCGCGGGCACCTCGATCGGTAAGGGTTTTGCCGGTGCGATGAAGCGCCACAACTTTGGCGGTCTGCGGGCGTCGCACGGTGTTTCCGTGTCGCACCGTTCGCACGGGTCCACGGGCCAGTGCCAGGATCCCGGCAAGGTGTTCAAGGGCAAGAAGATGGCAGGCCATCTGGGTGCCGTTCGTGTGACCACGCAGAACCTGCAGGTCGTGCGCACGGATGCCGACCGCGGCCTGATCATGGTCAAGGGCGCTGTCCCGGGATCGAAGGGTGGCTGGGTCACCGTGAAGGACGCCGTCAAGAAGGCCCCGTTCGCCGACGCACCGCGTCCGGCTGCGGTGCGTTCGATGACTGCTGCTGCTCCGGCCGTGGAAGTTGCGGTCGAAGGGGGTGAAGCATGAAACTTGATGTGATCAAGCTGGACGGCGGCAAAGCCGGTTCCATCGATCTGGACGAGGCGCTGTTCGGGCTGGACCCGCGCGCCGACATCCTGCACCGCGTGGTGCGCTGGCAGCGGGCGAAAGCCCAGGCTGGCACCCATTCGACGTTGACCCGGGCCGAGGTTTCGTACTCGACCAAGAAGATCTATCGCCAGAAGGGCACCGGTGGCGCACGTCACGGTTCCCGCAAGGCGCCGATCTTCCGTCACGGTGGCGTTGTGAAGGGCCCGACCCCGCGGTCGCATGCCCATGACCTGCCGAAGAAGTTCCGCGCCCTCGGGCTGCGTCATGCGCTGTCGGCCAAGGCCAAGGCGGGTGAACTGGTGATCGTGGACAGCCTGGTGATGGCGGAAGCCAAGACCGCAATGCTGGCCAAGACCCTGCAGGAACGTGGCTGGAAGCGCGTGCTGATCATTGATGGTGCGGATGTCGACGCGAATTTCGTGCTGGCCGCCCGTAACATCGAAGGGATCGACGTGCTGCCGACCATCGGTGCAAACGTTTATGACATCCTGAAGCGTGACACCCTGGTGATCACGAAGGCCGGTGTCGAAGCACTGGAGGCTCGTCTGAAATGAGCGTGAAACCCGAACATTACGACCTGATCAAGAAGCCGATCATCACCGAGAAAGCCACCATGGCATCGGAGCATGGTGCGGTGGTGTTTCAGGTTGCCATGACGGCGACCAAGCCCGCCATCAAGGAAGCCGTGGAAGCGGTTTTCGGCGTGAAGGTGAAAGCGGTGAACACCGTCGTCACCAAGGGTAAGGCCAAGAAGTTCCGCGGTCGCGCAGGCGAGCGGTCGGACAAGAAGAAGGCCTATGTCATGCTGGAAGAAGGCAACACTATCGACGTTGCCACCGGCCTCTGATATTCAGCCGACGAATCTGGCGGCCCCGGTTTTCCGGGGCCGTGGATTTTTAAGGAATCCGGTCGTTTTGCCTGCGGGCATCCGGCCGAAATCGGGGATCTTCGGAGCCCTATAACCACGGGACCGCATCTGCGATCCCTTAGCTGACGGAAGACAGAGAGCATGGCACTCAAGTCGTATAAACCGACGACGCCTGGCCAGCGTGGGCTGGTTCTGATCGACCGTTCGGAGCTGTGGAAAGGACGCCCTGTCAAAGCCCTTACCGAGGGTTTGACAAAGACGGGTGGCCGGAACAACACCGGACGTATCACGATGTGGCACAAGGGCGGCGGCGCAAAGCGCCTGTACCGCATTGTGGATTTCAAGCGCCGCAAGTTCGACATCGCGGCGACCGTGGAACGGATCGAATATGACCCGAACCGCACCGCTTTCATCGCGCTGGTGAAGTATGCGGATGGCGAGCTTGCCTATATCCTGGCACCGCAGCGTCTGGCTGTTGGCGATCAGGTGATCGCGGGCGCCAAGACCGACGTGAAGCCCGGCAACGCGATGCCGTTCTCGGGCATGCCGATCGGGACGATCGTTCACAACGTCGAGCTGAAGCCCGGCAAGGGCGGCCAGCTGGCACGCGCGGCTGGCACCTATGCCCAGTTCGTGGGCCGTGACGGTGGCTATGCGCAGATCCGCCTGTCTTCGGGTGAATTGCGGATGGTGCGTCAGGAATGCATGGCCACCATCGGTGCCGTGTCGAACCCCGACAATTCGAACCAGAACCTCGGCAAGGCCGGGCGTCGCCGCCACATGGGCATCCGCCCGACCGTTCGCGGTGTTGCGATGAACCCGATCGACCACCCGCATGGCGGTGGTGAAGGCCGCACCTCGGGTGGTCGTCACCCGGTGACGCCGTGGGGCAAGGGGACCAAGGGCAACCGGACCCGTTCGAACAAGCAGACGGACAAGTACATCGTCCGTTCGCGTCACGCCAAGAAAAAAGGGCGCTAATCCATGACTCGTTCTATCTGGAAAGGCCCGTTCGTCGACGCTTACGTCCTGAAAAAGGCCGAGAAAGCACGGGAATCGGGCAAGAACGAAGTGATCAAGATCTGGTCGCGCCGTTCCACCATCCTGCCGCAGTTCGTTGGCCTGACCTTCGCGGTCTACAACGGACACAAGCACATTCCCGTCAATGTGACCGAAGAAATGATCGGCCAGAAGTTCGGGGAATATTCCCCGACCCGGACCTATTACGGTCACGCCGCGGACAAGAAAGCCAAGAGGAAGTAAGCCATGGGTAAGGAAAAGAATCCGCGCCGCGTGGCGGACAACGAAGCGATGGCGATTGCCCGGATGCTTCGCACCTCGCCGCAGAAGCTGAACCTCGTCGCCGGTCTGATCCGGGGCAAGAAGGTGGAAAAGGCCCTGGCCGATCTCACCTTCTCGAAGCGCCGCATCGCGGGTGACGTGAAGAAGTGCCTGCAGTCGGCGATCGCCAATGCGGAAAACAACCACAACCTCGACGTTGACAGCCTTGTCGTCGCCGAAGCCTGGGTCGGCAAGAACCTGGTCATGAAGCGCGGCCGTCCGCGGGCGCGTGGCCGGTTCGGCAAGATCATGAAACCGTTCAGCGAGATCACCATCAAGGTGCGTCAAGTCGGGGAGTCTGCATAATGGGTCAGAAGGTTAACCCCATCGGGATGCGCCTGCAGGTCAACCGGACCTGGGATAGCCGCTGGTTCGCCGAGTCGAAGGACTATGGCAACCTGCTGCTGGAAGACCTGCGGATGCGCGAGTTCATCCACAAGGAACTCAAGCAGGCTGGCATCAGCCGCGTGATCATCGAACGCCCCCACAAGAAGTGCCGTGTGACCATTCACACCGCACGTCCGGGCGTGATCATCGGCAAGAAGGGCGCGGATATCGAGACGCTTCGCAAGAAGCTGACCGCGTTCACCAAGTCTGAGCTGCACCTGAACATCGTCGAAGTCCGCAAGCCGGAACTGGACGCCCAGCTGGTGGCCGAGTCGATCGCCCAGCAGATGGAGCGCCGGGTTTCGTTCCGCCGGGCCATGAAGCGCGGCGTGCAGAACGCCATGCGGATGGGCGCGCTGGGGATTCGTGTGAACGTCGCCGGTCGTCTGGGTGGCGCGGAAATCGCGCGTACCGAATGGTACCGCGAAGGCCGCGTTCCGCTGCACACGCTGCGCGCCGACATCGACTATGCGCTGTCGGAAGCCGAGACCCCTTATGGGATCATCGGTGTGAAGGTGTGGATCTTCAAGGGCGAGATCCTTGAGCATGATCCGCAGGCCCATGATCGCCGTCAGGCCGAAGCGCAGGACGGTGCTGCACCGCGTGCGCCGCGCCGCGACCGCGAACGCGCGTAAGGGAGTAGAAGGAAATGCTGCAACCGAAACGGACCAAGTTCCGCAAACAGCACAAGGGCCGCATCCACGGCGAGGCGAAGGGCGGCTTTCTGCTGAACTTCGGGTCCTTTGCGCTGAAAGCTACTGAGCCCGAGCGTGTGACCGCGCGGCAGATCGAAGCGGCCCGCCGCGCGATCACCCGCCACATGAAACGCCAAGGCCGCGTCTGGATCCGGATTTTCCCGGATGTTCCGGTGTCGTCGAAGCCTACCGAAGTCCGTATGGGTAAAGGTAAGGGTTCGGTGGATTACTGGGCAGCCAAGGTGAAGCCGGGCCGCATCATGTTCGAGATCGACGGCGTGTCCGAAGTTATCGCGCGTGAAGCCCTGCGTCTGGGCGCCATGAAACTGCCGGTCACCACGCGCGTTGTCGCGAAGGAAGACTGGTAAGGGTCGCGCGCTTTTGGCGCACACCCTACGGAACATGCCCCCACTGGCAACGGTGGGGGCCTTTTCGTTAGGCGTGAAGGGTGATGCCGCCCGATTTCAGGCGGCGGTCTTTACCTGGATCGGGCCGTCGTCGGCCAGCACGAGGCCGGACGTGGCCATAAGTTTGATCGTGCCAGTCCATTCCTGCATGACGCCGTTTTCATCCGGCCGTTGGAACGTCAGGACAAGGTCGGTGGATCCGTCCTGCGGGTTTTCCACCAAGGAGGCACCCGTGAAGTAGGGGGCATCTTCGGGGCGGATGTTGATGATCAGGTCGTCCTCGGCCTGTGAGAAGTCATCGATGACAAGCATTGTGTCGGTGCTGAAATCTGCGCCGTAGATGACATCCTTAACATCAAGGGTGAAGGTGTCTGCGCCGGCACCACCGGAAACCGTATCGACACGCTGACCGAATGGGTCGTTCAGGGCGATGCCGATGTTAAGGTTGTCGTCGCCGTCACCACCATTGATGGTTGAGGTTTCTTGGGTGTTGCTGGTGCTGTCGATGTTCAGCACATCATTCCCGGCGCCGCCGAGGACGTTCATATTTGCGCTTTCGCCGACGTTGAGCGTGTCATTGCCAGCCCCACCGTCCAGAACGGAATCCGCGCCCGTCTCGATGTCAAAGCGGTCATCCCCCCCACCACCAAGGAAGCGGCCACCTGCGATTCCGGTGATCGTGTCATTCCCTGCGCCGCCTGTGACAGAGGAGAGGCCGCCCGGTGCGATGTCATAACGGCGGCCCTGATCATCCGGGATCGGCGGGGCTGGGGGCAGGTTCACGCCGAGCGATTCAAGGTTTGCCCCGGTGATCCCTTCCATGCGGATGGTGGAATAGCGTTCGACGATTTCGCCGTTCTGGTTTGTCACGGAGTGATACAGCCTGAGGTCGGTGAAGCCGTTTTCCGAGTTTTCGATCAACTCGGCCCGTGAGAAGTTATCCGCCTTGATATTCAGACGGTCTTCACCGGGTTTGAAATCCTTCAATGTGACAAAGCCCGCCTGTCCTTGGTCTGTATCCTGCCATGCGTTGAAGGTCAGATCAAAGGTGTCTGCCCCCCTGCCTCCGGCAAGAACGGCCCCGGCGGCGTTGGGAATATCTGGAAAGGCAACGGAAAGGGTATCGTTTCCATTGCCGCCATAGGCAGCCTGACCGTCAAAGGCCGAGGCGGAGAAGGAGATCAGATCGTTTCCGGCATCCCCGTGTAGCACATAGTTGTCACCTGCGCTGGTAAGCGTGTCATTCCCATCGCCGCCAAAAATTCTGGCGCCATAGCCATCCTCGAGATCGAACCTGTCATCGCCGCCGCCGGCAAGGACGTCGCCTTCGGCGATGCCGACAAAGGTATCGTTGCCAGAACCGCCGGCGGGGTTTCTGACGCCGCTTTTCAGTTCGATGCGGCGACCTGTCTCGTCGTCATCGGGCGGGTCGCCGGAGTCGTCATCGTTCTGATTTCCACCGCCGGAAGGACTGTCCGGGCTGTCAGATCCACCAAGCAGCGAGGCGGCACCAAGCCCGAGGAGGGCGAGCAAAAGGAATTCCATCACATCACCATTTACCAAACAACCTTGGGTGGAGTTTGTGCAGGCACACGCTTTCTGTCAACAGGCCCGGCGGCCACAATGGGTGAGGCTGCTGTGGGTGCTGCCCTTGCCCTTATGGCCCGTGCCCGCGAAGCGCTGCGTCTGAGAGCGGTGTCATGTGCGGTGGGTTGATCCGAACACGGGGGCGCGGCTTGCGTTGGCTATCGCTGGGTAAGGGTGCTTGCGTAGCGGTCGGCAAGGGGCACGAATTTGGGAAGTTTGCGAAAGAACTTTTCGGTATCGGCCAGATCGTAGAACGCGCTGTCGAGATCGAGGAAATCCATCCGTGCCTCTGGCGGGCCAACGCGGGCCTGCCGGGTGTCACGGTCGAACGGGTAGGGGGCGGCGACACGATCCATCGCCTGTGAGATGATGTCGGCGACATCGGGCATGCCGATCGCGGCAAATCCTTCGCGTGCCTCGGGGGCTGTTACCCCGGTCGAGTTGAAGAAGTACTGCCAGAAGCCGCCATTGTGCACCTCAAGATGCAGCCAGTGCAGGCAGAACAGATGCACAGCACCAGGGGGAACACCCTGTATGGACTGAAGCCAGACATCCCGGCCATCATAGAACTTGATCAGCCTGTCGTAATGGGCGGCATAGGCGGCGGGATAGGCGCGCGGGGCATTGAACAGCCTGTGAAGCATGGCCTATTTTCCTTGTGGAAAGTTGCGCAACACCGGCATAGCAAGCGGGGCGGGCTGCATCAACTTCCCCCTTGCCCCGTAACCCCTTCCCCCCTATACGGGCGCATCCACGGCTCCGGGGCGACTCGGAATCGGTGGTTTGTCATTGATCCACCAGGTTCAAGGTTACCCTGAGACGATTGCAGGGGTCTTCTGGTGATTGAGAAAAGGAAGACGCGGCATGACCGCCACGGAACTGAAGACCAAGACGCCTGACCAGCTGCGCGACAGCCTGGTTGCGCTGAAGAAGGAAGCGTTCAATCTGCGCTTCCAGCAGGCCACCGGCCAGCTTGAGAACACCGCCCGCATGAACGCCATCCGCAAGGACGTGGCGCGCATCAAGACGGTGCTGACGCAAAAAGCCGCTGAAGCCGCGAAATAAGAGGATCACGACATGCCCAAACGCATCCTGCAAGGTGTTGTGACCTCGGACAAGAATGCCCAGACGATCACCGTTCTGGTCGAGCGCCGCTTCAAGCACCCGCTGCTGCAAAAGACCGTCCGCAAGTCCAAAAAGTACCGGGCCCACGACGAACACAACAAGTTCAAGGTTGGCGACGCCGTCCGCATCGAGGAATGTGCGCCGATTTCGAAAACGAAACGCTGGACGGTGGTTGTCGAGGCGTAAGCCGCAACCTCCGTTCTGCTCGAACGAAACCCTGGGACCGTTACGATCATGACGGTTCCCAAAGGTCGGGAGTAAACCAATGATCCAGATGCAGACCAATCTGGATGTAGCTGACAACTCTGGCGCTCGCCGGGTTCAGTGCATCAAGGTTCTTGGCGGTTCGCACCGCCGTTATGCTTCGGTCGGCGACATCATCGTGGTGTCGGTGAAGGAAGCTATTCCGAAAGGCCGCGTGAAGAAGGGGGATGTCCGCAAGGCCGTCGTCGTTCGCACCGCCAAGGAAGTCCGCCGTGAAGACGGCACGTCGATCCGCTTTGACCGTAACGCCGCCGTCATCCTGAACAACCAGGGCGAACCGGTCGGCACCCGTATCTTCGGGCCGGTCGTGCGCGAGCTGCGTGCGAAGAACTTCATGAAGATCATCTCGCTGGCTCCGGAGGTGCTCTGATGGCTGCGAAACTCAAGAAGGGTGACACGGTCATCGTGCTCACCGGCAAGGACAAGGGCAAGAAGGGCGAGATTTCCGCCGTCATGCCCAAGGACAACAAGGCCGTCGTCGATGGCGTGAACGTCGCGATCCGCCACACCAAGCAGTCGGCTTCGTCGCAGGGCGGCCGTCTGGCCAAGGCGCTGCCGGTCGATCTGTCGAACCTGGCGATTGTTGACAAGAACGGCAAACCCACCCGCGTCGGCTTCCGCATGGAAGGCGACAAGAAGGTGCGTTACGCCAAGTCCACCGGGGAGGCGATCTGATGCTTGACCAAGCCACCTATACCCCGCGGGCCAAGGCGGACTATGCCACGCGCATCCGCCCCGCGATGAAGGAAGAGTTCTCCTACAAGAACGACATGCAGATCCCCAAGCTCGAGAAGATCGTGCTGAACATGGGCGTCGGCGAAGCGGTCAAGGACACCAAGAAGGTGAAGCAGGCCGCTGAAGAACTGTCGCAGATTGCAGGTCAGAAAGCCGTCATCACCTATGCAAAGAAGTCGATCGCCGGCTTCCGCGTGCGGGAAGAAATGCCGCTGGGCTGCAAGGTCACGCTGCGCGGCGACCGGATGTACGAATTCCTGGATCGTCTGATCACGATTGCCCTGCCGCGCGTCCGCGACTTCCGCGGCGTGAAGGGCACGTCCTTTGACGGCCGTGGCAACTATGCCATGGGCCTGAAGGAACACATCGTGTTCCCGGAAATCAACTTCGACAAGGTCGACGAAGTTCTGGGAATGGACATCATCATCTGCACCAACGCGAAGACCGACGCAGAAGCCAAGGCGCTGTTGAAGCATTTCAACATGCCCTTCACGTCGTAACCGCGAGGAACCTAGATATGGCAAAAAAATCCATGGTGAACCGCGAAGTGAAGCGCGCCAAGCTTGTGAAGCAGCATGCTTCGAAGCGCGCGGCACTCAAGGCGGTGATCAACGACCAGTCCAAGCCGGTGGAAGAGCGCTTCAAGGCGACTCTGAAACTTGCCGAACTGCCCCGCAACTCGTCCGCCACCCGGCTGCACAACCGCTGCCAGCTGACGGGCCGTCCCCATGCTTATTATCGTAAGCTGAAACTCTCGCGCATCATGCTGCGGGAACTGGCGTCTTTCGGCCAGATCCCCGGCATGGTGAAGTCGAGCTGGTAAGGGAGGAAGACAGATGTCGATGAACGATCCTCTCGGCGATATGCTGACCCGTATCCGCAACGCGCAACAGCGCGGCAAATCCACCGTCGCGACGCCGGCTTCGAAGCTGCGCGCCTGGGTGCTGGATGTGCTGGAAACGGAAGGCTACATCCGCGGCTACGAGAAAAAGACGACCGAGAATGGCCAGGGTGAACTGGTGATCTCGCTCAAGTACTTTGAAGGCACCCCGGTGATCCGCGAGCTTAAGCGCGTGTCCAAGCCGGGCCGCCGCGTCTATATGGGTGTCAAGGACATCCCGTCGGTGCGGAACGGTCTGGGTGTTTCCATCGTCTCCACGCCGAAAGGCGTCATGTCCGATGCAGCAGCACGGTCCGCCAATGTTGGCGGCGAAGTGCTCTGCACCGTGTTCTGAGGAGGGTGGTATGTCTCGTATTGGAAAGAAGCCGGTCGAAATGCCCAAGGGCGTGTCGGCCTCGATCAGCGGTCAGACCATCGAAGTGAAGGGGCCGAAAGGCACCCGCAGCTTCACCGCTGGCGACGACGTGACGCTGACTGTCGACGGAACCACCATCAAGGTGACCCCGCGCGGCATGTCCAAGCGCGCACGTCAGCAGTGGGGCATGACCCGCTCCATGGTGTCCAACCTTGTGGTTGGCGTGACCGATGGGTTCAAGAAAGACCTGGAAATCCAGGGCGTGGGTTACCGCGCCGCGATGAACGGGAATATCCTGAAGCTGTCGCTCGGCTATTCGCATGAGGTCAACTTCGAAGTGCCGAAGGGGGTGACTGTCACCTCTCCGAAGCAGACTGAAATCGTTGTGGAAGGTATCGACCAGCAGCTTGTCGGACAAGTTGCGGCGAACATCCGTGAGTGGAAGCGCCCCGAGCCCTATAAGGGCAAGGGCATCCGCTACAAGGATGAGTACATCTTCCGCAAGGAAGGCAAGAAGAAGTAAGGGGCGCAACCATGGCGAACACGAAAAGAGAGCTGTTCCTCAAGCGTCGCATGCGCGTCCGGAACAAGATCAAGGCGATGTCGAACGGGCGTCTGCGCCTTTCGGTGCATCGTTCGAGCAAGAACATCAGCGTCCAGCTGATCGACGACGTGAAGGGGGTCACCGTGGCCGCTGCATCGTCGCTCGAGAAGGATCTGGGGATCGTTGGCAAGAACAACGTCGAGGCTGCGGCCAAGATCGGCGCTGCGATTGCAGAACGTGCGAAAAAGGCTGGCGTGGAAGAATGCTATTTCGACCGCGGCGGTTACATCTTTCACGGCAAGATCAAGGCTTTGGCCGATGCTGCCCGTGAAGGTGGCCTGAAGTTCTAATCAAAAGCGGGTGGCGTGTTCCAGTATGGACGCGCCACCCCGATGATCCGGGGTTGCGCTTTGGCATCCACCAGGATTGGCCAACAAACGGCGCTTTGCCGCGCCACGAGTGAAGGAATGCCATATGGCAGAACGTGACAACCGCCGGGAAGGCCGTGGCAATGACCGCCGCGACAACCGCCCGGAAGAAACCCCGGAATTCGCCGACCGTCTGGTCGCGATCAACCGCGTGTCCAAAACCGTTAAGGGCGGCAAGCGCTTTGGCTTTGCGGCACTTGTAGTGGTGGGCGACCAGCGTGGTCGTGTCGGCTTTGGCAAGGGCAAAGCCAAGGAAGTGCCGGAAGCGATCCGCAAGGCCACTGAACAGGCCAAGCGTTCGCTGATCCGCGTTCCGCTGAAGGATGCGCGCACGCTGCATCACGATATGGAAGGCCGTCATGGCGCAGGCAAAGTGGTGATGCGGACGGCTGCGGCCGGTACCGGGATCATCGCTGGTGGTCCGATGCGCGCTGTGTTCGAAATGCTGGGGATTCAGGACGTGGTGGCGAAATCCATCGGGTCGCAGAACCCCTACAACATGATTCGCGCCACGATCGACGGTCTGAAGCAGGAAACCTCGCCCCGCCAAGTCGCGAATCGTCGCGGCAAGAAGGTGGCCGAGATTCTGCGCAAGCCCGAAGCTGAAGCAGTGGAGGCTTGATCATGGCTGACAAGAAAACCATCGTGGTAAAGCAGGTGGCATCCGCCGCCCGCCGCCCGGCCGTGCAGACCGCGACCCTGAAAGGTCTGGGCCTGAACAAGATGAACCGCACCCGCGAGCTGGAAGATACGCCTTCCGTGCGCGGCATGGTGCGCAAGATCCAGCACCTGGTGCAGATCATCGAAGAACGCGGGTGATCGTGGGGCAGGGGTAACCCTGCCAAACGGTACCTGACAGGGCGCGCGGGGGAAACCTCGCGCGTCTTTGCCATTTTATAGGGGGGCAACGTGCCGCCCTGAACCAACAAGAAATGCCGCGTTGCCCTTCATCCGTCGCAGGTATGGGCATTCCGGCCAAGGAGTATGCGACATGAAATTGAATGAACTGCGTGACAATGACGGCGCCGCCAAGAAGCAGAAGCGTGTGGCGCGCGGCCCGGGTTCGGGCAAGGGCAAGACCGCAGGGCGCGGGATCAAGGGCCAGAAGTCCCGTTCGGGTGTGGCACTTGGCGGGTATGAAGGCGGCCAGATGCCGCTGTACCGCCGTCTGCCCAAGCGCGGCTTCAACAAGCCGAACCGTCTGGAATTCGCGGTGGTCAACCTGGGCCTGATCGAAAAGTTCATCGGTCTGGGCAAGCTGGATATCAAAGCTGAGATCACCGAAGACGTGCTGGTTGCTGCCGGTCTGACCAAGACCAAGCGCGACGGCATCCGCATCCTGGGCAAGGGTGAGCTGACGTCGAAGGTGAAACTGGTGGTCACGGGCGCGTCTGCCTCGGCCATCGAAGCCATCGAAAAGGCCGGTGGTTCGATCACCGTCAAGGCATCGGCGCCGGCGGCTGCCGAATAACGGTTGTGAGCGGTCGCAGGACCGCTTACATCAGGGCAAGTTTTCCCGCGCCGCCGACCGGAAAACGGTTCGGCGGCGCCTCCATGAAAGAAGTCTGGGCATGGCATCTGCTGCGGAGCAAATGGCGGCGAACCTGAGTTGGTCCGCCCTTGGCAAGGCGACCGACCTTCGCCAACGCATTTTCTTTACCCTCGGGTTGCTGATCGTCTACCGGCTGGGGACCTATATCCCCGTGCCCGGTATCGACGGGACGGCGCTGCGCGAGTTCATGACGGAGGCGAGCCAGGGCATCGGTGGGATGCTGAACCTGTTCACAGGTGGCGCGATCAGCCGTATGGGCATCTTCGCGTTGGGGATCATGCCCTATATCAGCGCGTCGATCATCGTGCAGCTGATGGCCGCAATGGTGCCGAAGCTGGAGCAGCTGAAGAAGGAAGGCGAGCAAGGCCGCAAGAAGCTGAACCAGTACACGCGCTATGGCACCGTGGCGCTGGCGATCTTTCAGGCCTGGGGCATTGCCGTTTCGCTGGAAGCGGGCGGTCTGGCCCATGATCCGGGGCTGTTCTTCAAGGCCGCCTGCGTGATCACGCTGGTGGGCGGGACGATGTTCCTGATGTGGCTTGGTGAGCAGATCACCGCGCGGGGCATCGGCAACGGTATTTCGCTGATCATCTTCGTGGGGATCGTGGCGGAAATTCCGGCCGCTCTGGTGCAGTTCTTTGAACAGGGCCGGTCGGGCGCGATTTCGACCCCGGTCATCCTGGGCATCATCGTGATGGTGATCGCAGTGATCGCCTTTGTGGTGTTCATGGAGCGCGCGCTGCGCAAGATCCATATCCAGTATCCGCGCCGTCAGGTGGGGATGAAGATTTTCGACGGCGGGTCATCGCACTTGCCGGTGAAGGTGAACCCGGCGGGCGTGATCCCGGCGATCTTTGCCTCGTCCCTGCTGCTTTTGCCGACGACGATCGGCACCTTCTCGGGGTCGGATACCAACCCGGTGCTGTCAACGCTGATGGCCTATCTGGGCTATGGTCAGCCGCTGCATCTGTTGGCGATGGCAGCGATGATCGTGTTCTTTTCCTACTTCTACACCGCCAATGTGGCGTTCAAGGTGGAAGATGTGGCGGACAACCTGAAGAACCAGCAAGGGTTCATTCCCGGTATCCGTCCCGGCAAGAAGACCGAAGAGTATCTGGAATACGTGCTGAACCGCATCCTTGTGCTGGGGTCGGCCTATCTGGCGGCGGTCTGTCTGCTGCCCGAGATCCTGATCGCAGAGGTGGGGCTGCCGTTCTATTTCGGGGGAACGTCTGTGCTGATCGTGGTGTCGGTGACGATGGACACGATCAACCAGATTCAATCACATTTGTTGGCGCACCAGTATGAAGGGTTGATCGAAAAATCGAACCTGCGTGGCAAAAAGCGGACGGCGCCCAAGGCGCCGGCGCGGCGCTGATCGCGGGGGGGACATGGTCAACATCATTCTTCTGGGCCCGCCGGGGGCGGGAAAAGGTACGCAGGCCAAGCGGCTGGTGGATGAGCGGGGCATGGTGCAGTTGTCGACAGGCGACATGCTGCGCGAGGCCAAGACCAGCGGCACCGAAATGGGCCGCCGCGTATCCGAAGTGATGGCGCGGGGCGAGTTGGTCACCGATGACATCGTGATCGGGCTGATCGAGGAAAAGATCACCGGTCCGGCGGGCGGAGGGTTCATCTTCGATGGCTTTCCCCGCACGCTGAAACAGGCGGATGCGCTGGGTGATCTGCTGCACCGGTCCGGCCAGGCGCTGGATGCGGTGATCGAGATGCAGGTGGATGACGCCGCCCTCGTCGCGCGGATCACTGGTCGCTATACCTGCGGCAATTGCAGCGCTGTCTATCACGACCAGACCAAGCCCACGTCAGTGGCCGGTGTCTGCGATGCCTGCGGGTCGACCGACCTGCGGCGGCGGGCCGATGACAATGAAGAGTCGCTCAAGCAGCGGCTGATGGAATACTACAAGAAGACGTCGCCGCTGATCGGCTACTATTATGCCAAGGATCAGCTTTCGACGGTGGATGGGCTGGCGGAAATGGACGCAGTTTCTGCGGCCATTGCGGCAGTGCTTGACAAGGCGTGAAAATGCCGGTCCCCGGCCTTGACGGGCCGGGGAAAAGCCCATAAAGCACAGCGTCCCGCAAGGGAATCGTCCGGCCATATTGATGCTTGGCTGGTCAGATCGAATCGGTGGCACGGGATCGCCTGCGCCGCCGGAGTTGTGAAAAAAGGTTCTGGCATCACGGAACCGCAACGAAAAGGAACATACGTTTGGCACGTATTGCTGGCGTCAACATCCCCACCCAGAAGCGGGTGCCGATTGCCCTGACCTACATCACCGGTATCGGTCCGCATAACGCCGAGATCATCTGCACCTCGCTGAACATCGACACCTCGCGTCGTGTGAACCAGCTGTCGGATGCCGAAGTTCTGGCGATCCGCGAATTCATCGATGCGAACTTCACCGTCGAAGGCGACCTGCGTCGCGAAACGTCGATGAACATCAAGCGTCTAATGGATCTGGGCTGCTATCGCGGCCTGCGTCACCGTAAGGGCCTGCCGGTCCGCGGTCAGCGCACCCACACGAACGCACGTACCCGCAAGGGCCCCGCCAAAGCCATCGCTGGCAAGAAGAAATAAGGAGGGGCACCCATGGCACGTGATACCAAGAGCGCCGCGCGCACCAAGAAAAAAGAACGCAAGAACATTGCCGCTGGCGTGGCACATGTGAACTCGTCGTTCAACAACACCAAGATTCTGATTTCCGACGTTCAGGGCAACGCGATTTCGTGGTCCTCGGCCGGCACGATGGGTTTCAAAGGCTCGCGCAAGTCGACGCCTTATGCTGCCCAGATGGCCGCTGAAGACGCCGGGAAGAAGGCGCAGGAACATGGCGTGAAAACGCTGGAAGTCGAAGTGCAGGGTCCGGGTTCGGGCCGCGAGTCGGCGCTGCGTGCGCTGGCCGCTGTGGGCTTTAACATCACCTCGATCCGTGATGTCACCCCGCTGGCGCATAACGGCTGCCGTCCGCCGAAGCGCCGCCGCGTCTGACACTGTTTGATATGGGCGGGCCGTGCCTTCGGGTGCGGCCCGTTTCAGCTATTTCTGATCCTCGGGCGTCCGCCGCTAACTGGACATGGGCAGCGGGCAAGTATGGAGGCGAAAGCATGATCCACAAGAACTGGCAAGAACTCATCAAACCGACGCAACTGGTGGTCAAGCCCGGGGCTGACCCCGCGCGCGTGGCGACGGTGATCGCCGAACCGCTGGAGCGGGGCTTTGGCCTGACGCTGGGCAACGCGCTGCGTCGCGTGCTGATGTCGTCGC
This sequence comes from Paracoccaceae bacterium, assembly GCA_022843025.1. Taxonomy (GTDB): domain Bacteria; phylum Pseudomonadota; class Alphaproteobacteria; order Rhodobacterales; family Rhodobacteraceae; genus Paragemmobacter. The sequence continues at coordinate 336,104 of JALHOL010000001.1, forward strand.
TGCAGGGCGGGGCCATCACCTCGGTGCAGATCGACAACGTTCTGCATGAGTTTTCCAGCGTGGCCGGTGTGCGTGAAGACGTCACCGACATCGTGCTGAACCTGAAGGGCGTGAGCCTGAAGATGGAAGTCGAAGGGCCGAAGCGCCTGTCGATTTCGGCCAAGGGTCCGGGCGTTGTGACCGCTGGCGATATCTCGGAATCCAACGGGATCGAGGTTCTGAACAAGGACCACGTGATCTGCCATCTGGATGATGGCGCGGATGTGTTCATGGAACTGACGGTGAATACTGGCAAGGGCTATGTCGCGGCCGACAAGAACCGCCCGGAAGATGCGCCGATCGGTCTGATCCCGATCGATGCGATCTATTCGCCGGTCAAGAAGGTTTCCTACGAAGTGCAGCCCACCCGTGAGGGCCAGGTGCTGGACTATGACAAGCTGACGATGAAGATTGAAACCGATGGCAGCCTGACGCCGGATGACGCCGTGGCCTATGCCGCGCGCATCCTGCAGGACCAGCTGTCGATCTTCGTCAACTTCGACGAGCCTGAATCGGCCAAGCTGGGCGAAGTGGATGCAGGGCTGGAATTCAACCCGCTGCTGCTGAAGAAGGTGGACGAGCTGGAGCTTTCGGTGCGTTCTGCCAACTGCTTGAAGAACGACAACATCGTCTATATCGGCGACCTGATCCAGAAAACCGAAGCCGAGATGCTGCGCACCCCGAACTTTGGCCGCAAGTCGCTGAACGAGATCAAAGAAGTGCTTTCGGGCATGGGCCTGCATCTTGGGATGGAAGTCGAGGACTGGCCGCCGGAGAACATCGAAGATCTGGCCAAGCGCTTCGAAGACCAATTCTAATTCGGGGGGCGGGGGAAACCCCGCCTTTCGGACAATGCCCGCGCAGGCGGGGAATACCTGGGCATTCCGCCCCAACGACGCGGCCTGCACGCACAGGCCGCAACACAAAGCAAAACGAGACGATAGGAGACCATCATGCGTCACTCGAACGGCTACCGTAAGCTGAACCGCACCCATGAACACCGCAAGGCGATGTTCGCCAACATGTGTGGTTCGCTGATCGAACATGAACAGATCAAGACGACCCTGCCCAAGGCCAAGGAACTGCGCCCGATCATCGAAAAGCTGATCACGCTGGCCAAGCGCGGCGACCTGCATGCGCGCCGTCAGGCCCATGCGCAATTGAAGCAGGACATGCACACCGCGCGCCTGTTCGAAATTCTGGGCCCGCGCTACAAGGACCGTCAGGGCGGTTATGTCCGCGTGCTGAAGGCCGGCTTCCGCTATGGCGACATGGCCCCGATGGCGATTATCGAGTTTGTCGACCGCGACACCTCGGCCAAGGGTGCAGCAGACCGCGCCCGCGTCGAGGCCGAGGATTCTGCCGAGGATTGATATCCAAGGCTTTGCCCTTTTGATGAAAAGCCCGCCGCAAGGTGGGCTTTTCCATTTGCGGCGGGGTTTTTCGGGACGGTAAGGGATTACCGCCTTGGCCCCGGCAGCGCGGAAAGCTATCGAGGAAACGCAACTTGCAGATGTTTCTTCTTGTGCGAATGCGCATAATGAGCGTAGCAATCATAGGTTGAAAGGGGGCGTGCTCGCGCAGAGCCGACATGTCGGAAAGAAAGGTTGTTAATCAGTTGCTGGAAGACCTCGATCAGCTTGCCCCGATGGGCTATTCGGTCGGGCTGCACATTCGCTATGCAAGTCCTCTGGTTTATAAAAGCACCTATCCGGCGGATTGGACTGAGTTTTACAACAGCCATTCCTACTATCTGCGGGATCCGCTTGTCTTCTGGGGCGTGGGTGTCGAAGGCACCACACGCTGGAGCAGCATCCCCCTGCCTGATCCCTTCAGCGTCATGGCGAAGGCCGCATCGCATGGTCTGAAATTCGGTGCAGTGTCATCCTATGGACCCATCACCTCGCGCTCGATCGTTGGCGTTGCCCGGTCTGATCGGGAATTCGAGGATGAAGAACTGGAACTGCTGAGGGAAATCACGATCCGGCTGCACATCGAAGCGAAACCGCCAAGCGAGCTGACGCGGGCGCAGATCGAGGCGCTTCAATGTCTGGCCGATGGGGATCGCCATGCGGCAGCGGCGGAAAAACTCGGTATTTCGGAAAGTGCCCTGAAGGCGCGGCTTGTATCCGCGCGAATCCGGCTTGAGGCGCGGACCACGTCAGAAGCGATCAGAAAGGCGCGCGAATACAGGCTGCTTTGACGCGGGCCATCCCTTCACAGGTTTCACCAGCCCTGAGAAGGAGACTACGATGGAAGTTACGACCCTTTCCTATGACAATCTGCATGCCCATGGCACGCTGTTTGCCGATCTGTTCCGCGCCCGCCACCGCACCTTTATCCGCAATAATGGTTGGAACCTGCCCGAGGCGGACGGGATGGAGTTCGACCAGTATGACACGCCCGCCAGCCGTTGGGTTGCAGTGCATATCCGGGGCGAGGTGATGGCCGGGGTGCGGCTGACACCGACGGTGCATCGCTGCGGGATCTATTCCTACATGATCCGGGATGCGCAGCGGGGTTTGCTGGAGACGATCCCGAGCGACCTTTTGAATTTCGAGGCTCCGGTTGATCCGCGGATCTGGGAATCGAGCCGGGTATTCGTGTCGGACCTTGTGCCGGCGGCGGATCGGCTGCGGGTGCAGATGCGGTTGATCCATGAAATGGTGATGTCGGCCCGCGAGTTGGGGGCGGCGTCGCTGTTGGGGATCATTCCGGAACATGCGCCGCGTCTGGCGCGGCGGGTGGGGCTGGATTGCATCCCCGCCGGGCCGGTGCTGGATACAGGCGGGATGCGCAGTGTCTGTGTGACGATCAGCATGCAGACACGGATGCATTGAGTGGTGGATTGCTGATGGTCTGCGCGGTGCTTGTGCGCCGCGCAGACCGGGCGCATATCGGGGGGAGCCTCGTGAGGGAGTGACCCATGATCCGCAACCTTTGTCTTGTGATCGCGCTTGTCTGTGCTGTGCCTGCCTATGCCCAGACGGTTGTTCCGGAAACGCAGGGCCAGATCGCCCTGTCCTTTGCCCCGGTCGTCAAGGCGGCGGCCCCTGCGGTGGTGAACATCTACGCCACCCGGATCGTACAGGAACGCCGATCCCCTTTTGCCGATGATCCGTTCTTCAACCAGTTCTTTGAGGCGCTTGGGCCCAGCCAGCCCCGGGTGCAAAATTCGCTGGGGTCGGGGGTGATTGTCAGCGCAGGCGGGATCGTCGTGTCGAACTATCACGTCGTGGGGCAGGCGACCGAGATTCGCGTCGTGCTGAATGACCGGCGCGAGTTCGCGGCAGATGTGATTCTGGGCGATGAAGCAAGCGATCTGGCCGTTCTGCGCCTGCGCGATGCAGAGGGATTGCCCTTCTTGCCCCTGCGCAATTCGGATGAATTGGAAGTGGGCGATCTGGTGCTGGCCATCGGCAACCCGTTCGGGGTGGGGCAGACGGTGTCATCGGGGATCGTGTCCGGTCTGGCACGGTCGGCATTGCAGGTGGCGGATGGACGCGGGTATTTCATTCAGACCGATGCCGCGATCAACCCCGGCAACTCCGGCGGGGCGTTGGTGGATATGCAGGGGCGGCTGGTGGGGATCAACACCGCGATCCTAACGCAGGGTGGCGGATCGAACGGGATCGGTTTCGCGATTCCGGCCAATCTGGTGCAAAGCATCGTTGCACAGGCCGAGGCGGGGGCCGCGCGTTTTGCCCGGCCCTGGGCTGGGGTTACGGGGCAGGCGATGGATGCGGCACTGGCCGAGGGGCTGGGTTTGGCGCGGCCGGATGGGGTGCTGGTGTCAGAGCTGCATCCGCAAAGCCCCTTTGCAGCGGCGGGGTTGCAGGTTGGGGATGTGATCCTGTCGCTGGGCGGTGAGCCCACCAACACGCCGCAAGAGGTGATGTTCCGTCTGTCGGCGCTGGGGGTGGGAGCGGATGCCGAATTGGTCTGGCTGCGCGACGGGGCAGAGCAGCGCGCGATGATGCGGCTGGCCCCCGCGCCCGACGATCCGCCGCGTGACCAGACGACGGTGGTGGAGGACGTGTCGCTGCGTGGGCTGACGGTGGTGCAGATCAACCCGGCGGTGATGGAGGAGTTGAACCTGCCCATGCAAGCCGAGGGCGTCGCGGTGGTGCAGGCCGAAGACCTTGCCGAACGGGCAGGGTTTCAGCCGGGGGATTTGGTTCTTGGGATCAACGGGGTGCCGGTGACAACGCCTGCGGATGTGGTCGCGCTGGCGGGGATGGAGGCGCGGGTCTGGGTGATCGACCTGATCCGCGGCGGGCAGCCGCTGCGGTTGCGGTTCCGCTTCTGAGCTTTCAAGCAGGCGGTTGCGGGGGTAGGCTGGGCGCATGGGTGATCTGTTTGATACCGCACCAAAGCCGAATGCAGAGGGTCCGCGCCCGCTGGCCGACAGGCTGCGGCCAAAGCATCTGTCCGAGGTGATCGGGCAGGGGCATGTGCTTTCGCCCGAGGGGCCTTTGGGGGCGATGCTGGCGGCGAAGAGCCTGTCGTCGATCATCCTTTGGGGGCCGCCGGGGGTGGGCAAGACCACGATCGCGCGGCTGTTGGCGGATGAGACGGACCTCGCCTTTGTGCAGATCAGCGCGATCTTTACCGGGGTACCGGACTTGAAAAAGGTGTTCGAGCAGGCCCGCATCCGGCGGCAGAACGGGCAGGGGACGTTGCTGTTCGTGGATGAAATCCACCGTTTCAACAAAGCGCAGCAGGATGGATTTCTGCCGCATATGGAGGATGGAACGATCCTTCTGGTCGGGGCCACGACGGAAAATCCAAGCTTCGAGTTGAACGCCGCGCTGCTGAGCCGGTCGCAAGTGATTGTATTGGAACGCCTTTCTCTGGCCGATCTGGAGCGGATGGCGCAGCGGGCAGAGAAGGAACTGGGTCGCAACCTGCCGCTGACGGGTGAGGCGCGTGAGGCGCTTTTGGAGATGGCGGATGGGGATGGGCGGGCGCTGTTGAACCTGGTGGAGCAGGTGGCGGCGTGGAAGGTGGACCGGGCGATGGACCGGGCGGCGCTGGCGCAGCGCCTGATGCGGCGGGCGGCGAAGTATGACAAGTCGGGGGAAGAGCATTACAACCTAATCTCGGCCCTGCACAAATCCATTCGGGGGTCGGACCCGGATGCCGCGTTGTACTGGTTCGCGCGGATGCTGGAAGGGGGGGAGGACCCCCGGTTTCTGGCGCGGCGGTTGGTCAGGATGGCAGTGGAGGATATTGGTCTGGCAGACCCGCAGGCGCAGGGCATTTGCATCGACAGTTGGCAGACCTATGAACGGCTGGGGTCGCCCGAGGGCGAGTTGGCCTTGGCAAATGCTGTTGTTTATCTGGCACTTGCGCCGAAATCGAACGGGGTCTACGTGGCCTATAAGGCGGCAAGGGTGGCAGCGCGCGAGACCGGCAGCCTGATGCCGCCGCGCCATATCCTGAACGCGCCGACCAAGCTGATGAAAGAGATCGGCTATGGATCGGGCTATGCCTATGACCATGAGGCGGAGGATGGGTTTTCGGGGCAAGACTATTTCCCCGAAGGCATGAAGCGCCCGGTCTTTTATGCGCCGCCCGAACGGGGGTTCGAGCGCGAGTTGAAGAAGCGGGTGGAGTATTTCGCCAAGCTGCGCGGGAAGCGGCAGGGCGAGCGTTAATTCACGCTGTTCCTCAAGGGGTTGGGCGAGAATGGCTGTGCAGCGCCCGGTGCAGACGGTGGTGCAGACGGCTGTGCATACATATTCCGGCAGGGCAACGGGCGCGGTCATGGTTAATGGTGCGCTGCTGTTGCAGCCCCCCTTTGCCGATGCCGGTGCCGGCGAGAGGGAAGGGCGCCAAGCCGGCGGCGGAGGTGCCGGGGGTGAGGGCGCAGTTGGGTATTTGGGCCAAGATGAAATGGCAGGGTGGGCTTGAGTTCAGACAGCTTTGGCGGGCCTGTCGAGGTTGACATTCTGGCCCCTTGGCGCAATGCAGAACGGATGATCACGACCCTTCTTCATGTGGCCGCAGGTGGGGCCATCGGCGCGGTCCTGCGCTATCTGACCAATGTCAGCGCGGGCCGTCTTTTCGGCCCCGGTTTCCCGGTGGGGACGGTGATCGTGAACGTCGCGGGCTGTTTTGCGATGGGTGTGATCGTCACGGTTCTGGCGAAGAAGGGGGGCAATCATCTGGCGCCCTTTCTGATGACCGGGGTGCTGGGCGGGTTCACCACCTTTTCGGCCTTTTCGCTGGATGCCCTGACCCTGTGGGAGCGGGGGCAGCATGGGGTGGCAGCCATCTATGTGCTTGGTTCGGTTATCCTGTCGCTGGCAGGGATCGTGGCGGGCCTGACCCTTGCACGGAGCCTGACATGAACGCTGTACAGACCTTGACCGTATCAGAGGATGAGGGCGAACAGCGCCTTGACCGCTGGTTCAAGCGGCGGTTCCCGCATGTGACCCAAGGCGCGGTGGAAAAGATGTGCCGCACGGGGCAGGTCCGGGTGGATGGGGCGCGGGCCAAGGCATCGGACCGGGTGATCCCCGGCCAATCCATCCGCGTGCCGCCGCTGCCCGATCCCAATGCGCCGGGGCGGGCAAAGACCGACGGGATCAGCGCGGCGGATGCCAAGATGATTCAGGACTGCGTGTTGTGGATGGACGACCACATGATCGTGCTGAACAAGCCCGCCGGTTTGCCCAGCCAAGGCGGCAGCGGGCAGGGCGAGCGGCATGTGGACGGGTTGGCCGAGGCGTTGAAGTTCGGCTACAAGGAAAAACCCAAGCTGGTGCATCGGCTGGACAAGGACACATCCGGTTTGCTGATGCTGGCGCGCACCGACCGGGTGGCGCGCAACCTTTCCGAGGCGCTGCGCCACCGCAATACGCGCAAGATTTACTGGGCGGTGGTGGCGGGCGTGCCGAACCCCAAGAAGGGCAGCATCAAATACGGGCTGATGAAGGCCCCCGGCCATGGCAAGCGCGGCGAGGGGGAAAAGATGCTGTGCGTGCATCCCGCCAAGATGGCCGAGTTCCCCGATGCCAAGCGGGCGCATACGGATTACTTCGTGCTGTGGTTCCTTGGCACCCGCCTGTCATGGATGGCCTTGGAGCCGGTGACGGGGCGGACGCATCAGTTGCGCGCGCATATGGCCGAGATCGGGCATCCGATCATCGGGGATGGCAAATATGGCGGGTCGGATGCCGATAACGAAGGCGATGGCTGGGGCGCGGCGGTGGGCGGCGACATCAGCCGCAAGCTGCATCTGCATGCGCGGATGCTGGTGGTGGAGCATCCGGTGTTGAAGACCGAGATGACATTCACTGCGCCCTTGCCCGACCACATGGCGCGGACGTGGAAGGCGCTGGACTGGAATGAAAAGGACGTGCCGGCCGATCCCTTTACGGTGTTCAAATGAGCGCATGGAAGGCCAAGCGGTTCTGGACCAAGGCCGAGGCTGAACCTTGCGAGGGCGGCTTTACCGTGCGGCTGGATGGCCGCCCGGTGAAGACGCCGGCCAAGGCGGCGCTTGTGGTTCCGACACAGGCCATGGCGCAGGCGATTGCGGCAGAATGGGATGCGCAGAGCGGCGAGGTGAAGCCCGCCACGATGCCGGTGACGCGGGCGGCCAATTCCGCCATCGACAAGATCACCGCGCAGCGCGACGAGGTGGTGGAGATTATCGCGGCCTATGGCCAGTCTGATCTGCTGTGCTACCGCGCGGTGGCGCCTGCGGCCTTGATCGCACGGCAGGCGGCGGGGTGGGACCCGGTGCTGGACTGGGCCGAGGCGGCATTGGGCGCGCGGCTGGTGGTGACGGCGGGGGTGGTCCATGTGGCGCAACCGTCTGACGCGCTGGCGCGGCTGACGGCGCGGGTGGCGGGGATGACAGAGTTCCAGCTTGCGGGCTTGCATGACCTGGTGGCGATCTCGGGATCGCTGGTGCTGGCGCTGGCGGTGACGGAGGGGCGGTTGGGCGATGACGAGGCCTGGGCGTTGTCGCGGATCGATGAAAGCTGGCAGATCGAGCAGTGGGGGGCCGATGAAGAGGCCGCCGAGTTGGAGGCCTTTCGCCGTGTCGCTTTCGGCGAGGCGAGTCGATTCTATGCATTGTGTGGATGACAATGATGCCTGTTTTTCGTGCAAAAGCCGCGCGGCACGTACCTGTTCAGTAGCAAATCATTGATCGTGCAGGGAATTTCGTTTCTTGGCGGGTAGTGCTTGACCTTTCAAACCGCTTCGGAAGAAACTGTTAAACACTGGGAGAGGCTCACCTCCTATTGGTTCCGCCCTTGGGGCGCGAAGGTGCGCCACAGGGGACAAGATAACCGCTGCCCGGGAAATGGGCGGCATACTCAGGAAGAGGTAAGAATGAACAAATCCGTATTCCTCGGCGTCGTCGCGGCAACCACGATGGTTGCAGGCGTGGCGTCGGCACAAGCGACGCTGGAAGCGGTCAAGGCACGTGGCGAGCTGATCTGCGGCTCGAACACCGGTCTGACCGGGTTCGGTGCGCCGGATGCGAGCGGCAACTGGGTCGGCTTTGACGTCGATCTGTGCCGCGCCGTGGCTGCCGCGATCTTTGGCGATGCGACCAAGGTGAAGTTCGTCCCCACCACGGGCGAAACCCGCTTTACGGCGCTGCAATCGGGCGAAGTGGACCTGCTGGTCCGCAACTCCACCTGGACCATGAGCCGTGACAGCGAGCTCGCGCTCGATTTCGTGGCGGTGAACTACTATGACGGCCAGGGCTTCATGGTGAAGAAAGAGCTGGGCGTGTCTTCGGCCAAGGAGCTGGATGGCGCGACGGTTTGCATCCAGACCGGCACCACGACCGAACTGAACCTTGCCGACTTCTTCAAGCAAAACAACATCAGCTATCAGCCGGTGACCGTGGCCGACGATTCGGAAGCCCAGCGCCAGTATGTCGCCGGTGCCTGTGACACCTACACGACGGATGCTTCGGGTCTGGCTGCAAGCCGCGCGACGCTGCCGGATGCGGAAAACCACATCATCCTGCCGGAGATCATCTCGAAAGAGCCGCTCGGCCCGGTCGTGCGTCATGGCGACAGCAACTGGGGCGACATCGTCCGCTGGACCTATTACGCGCTGCTGATCGCCGAAGAAAAGGGCATCACCAAAGCCAACGTCGGCGAGTTCGCGAACACCACCGCGGATGAAGAAGCCAAGCGTCTGCTGGGCGTGTCCGGTGACATGGGCGTGAAGATCGGGCTGGACAATGCCGCGTTCAAGAACGCGATCGCAGCGGTCGGCAACTATGGCGAAATCTTTGCCGCCAACATCGGCGAAGGCACCGCGATCAACCTGGCGCGCGGTCTGAACGCGCTGTGGACGCAGGGCGGCCTGCAGTACGCACCGCCGTTCCGTTGATCTGATACTGACCGGGGGCGCCCTTGTGGGCGCCCCCGGCCCAATTCGGGCCTGACGACGGCAACCGAAGGAACACCCGGAATACCGGGGTTCACGTCAAGACGCGCGCGGCGGGCGTGCGAACACAGGGGAAATCACATGGCTGTGGCCAGCGACGTGCCGAAAGAGTCCTTTCGGCTCTCAATGCTCATCTATGATACGCGGTATCGGTCGATCACCATTCAGCTCTTTGTGCTGCTGCTGTTTGCGCTGTTTCTGGCCTGGCTTTTGAACAATACGGCCGTGAACCTGGCGACGCGGGGCAAGGAGTTCAACTTCGGCTTCCTGTGGCAGCGGGCAGGCTATGACATCGGGCAGCAACTGATCCCCTATACCAATGACAGCACGCATTTCCGGGCGCTGTTGGTGGGTTTGATCAACACGCTGGTCGTGGCGATTCTGGGCTGCGTGCTGGCGACCGTGATCGGCGTGGTTGTCGGTGTTTTGCGGTTGTCGAAGAACTGGCTCGTGAGCCGGTTGATGACGGTCTACGTGGAGATGTTCCGCAATGTGCCGCTGCTTCTCTGGATCCTGCTGTCTTATGTGATCCTGTCGGAAACGACGCCGCAGCCGCGGGATTTCCGGGTGACGGATGAGATGACAGCAGCGGGAGAGGCCCCGGCGGCATCCATGATGCTGTGGGATACCGTGGCGGTGACGAACCGTGGCACCAATATCCCGTCGCCGCTGTTTGATCGCGGGCTGGGCAGCGCGGATATCGGGTTCATGACGCTGAACCTTACGACGCTGGCCTATCTTGTGGTGATCTTTGGGTCGATCTGGGTGAACCACCGTATCCTTTCCGCCGCGCGCGCGCAGCAGGAGGCGACGGGGGATCGGCCGGTCACCTGGTGGAAATCGGTGCTGGTGTTGCTTGGCCCGGTGATCGCGCTGAGCGTTGCGCTGGGCCTGCATCTGGAAGTGCCGGAGTTGAAGGGGTTCAACTTTGCCGGCGGCATTCTGGTGGCCCATTCCTTTACCGCGCTGGTGATCGCGCTGGCGCTGTATACGGCGGCGTTCATTGCGGAAATCGTGCGGTCGGGGATTCTGGCCATTTCGCGCGGGCAATCGGAGGCGGCGTTCGCGCTGGGCCTGCGGCCGGGGCGGACGATGAACCTGATCATCCTGCCGCAGGCGCTGCGGGTGATCATTCCGCCGCTGATCAGCCAGTATCTGAACCTGACGAAGAACACTTCGCTGGGGATCGCCGTGTCCTATCTGGACCTGCGCGGCACGCTGGGGGGGATCACGCTGAACCAGACCGGGCGCGAGCTGGAATGCATGCTGCTGATGATGCTGATCTATCTGACCATCAGTCTGATCATTTCGGCGCTGATGAACCTGTATAACACCTCTGTCCAGATCAAGGCGCGCTGACATGGCATCAGAATTGAGTTTTGTGCGGGATCAGATGCTGCCGCCTTCGGCACCGCCGGTGCGTGAAGCGGGGGCGGTGAAGTGGCTGCGCGAGAACCTGTTTTCCGGCCCGTTCAATACGGGGCTGACGATTCTGGGGATCGTGGTGATCTATATGATCATCTCGGCATCGCTGCCGTGGTGGCTGAATTCGGTGTGGAATGCCGCGTCGTTGGCGGAATGCCGTGACATCGTGACGGCGAGCGCCGGGGAAGGCGCGACCGGGGCCTGCTGGGCCATGATCCGCGAGCGGTGGCATCAGTTCATCTTTGGCTTCTACCCGCCGGATCAGTACTGGCGGCCGGTGCTGGCCTTTGGTCTGCTGGTGGCGGCGTTGTCGCCGGTGCTGTTTGCCGGGCAGAAGAAGAACCTGTCGATCATCCTTGGCGTCGTCGGGGTGTTCCTCGTGGTGACGCTGGGGCTGGCCGGTGCGCCGGTGGGTGCATGGATCGCCGCGCTGGCGCTGGTGGGCGGGATGCTGGCGATTGCGCAGGTGCAGCCGAGCAAGCTGTTGTGGTTCACCGCACTGTTTCCGGCGCTGTGCTTCTGGCTGCTGTGGGGCGGGTCGGTATGGGTGCCCATCGTGGCGCTGCTGGGCTTTGTCGTGATGGGCGTGGCCTATATGGCGCTGGTGGCGCGGCTGGGGCCGACGGCATCGGCGCTGATTGGGGTGTTCCTTGCGCTGCTGTGGTGGATGTTCATTGACGTGCCGCTGACGCAGGCCATCAACGGGATGATGCCCTGGGGATTGGTGTCCGTGAATTCGGACCAGTTCGGGGGCTTTTTGCTGGCGATCACCATCGGGGTGACGGCGATCACTTTCTCGCTTCCCATCGGGATCCTGCTGGCGCTTGGACGGCAATCGGACATGCTGATCGTGAAGACGCTGTGCGTTGGGTTCATCGAATTCATCCGGGGCGTGCCGCTGATCACGCTGCTGTTCACGGCGTCGCTGCTGCTGCAATACTTCCTGCCGCCGAACACCAACTTTGACATCATCCTGCGGGTGATCATTCTGGTGACGCTGTTCGCCGCGGCCTATCTGGCCGAGGTGATCCGTGGCGGTCTGGCCGCGCTGCCCAGCGGGCAGTATGAGGCGGCGGATGCGCTGGGGCTGGATTACTGGCGCGCGCAGCGCCTGATCATCCTGCCGCAGGCGTTGAAAATCTCGATCCCGTCTATCGTTTCCACATTCATCGGTCTGTTCAAGGACACAACGCTGGTGGCGTTTGTGGGCCTGATGGACCCGCTGAAGGGGGTGACGCAAATCGTTCGTGCCGACATCAACTGGAAGGGCATCTACTGGGAGCCCTACATCTTTGTCGGCGCCATCTTCTTTGTCATCTGCTTTGGCATGTCGCGCTATTCGATGCATCTCGAGCGCAAGCTGAAGACCGATCACCGTTAAGGATTGACCCATGTCTGAACAGGCCATTGACCGATCAAAGATGACGATCTCGGATGAGGTTGCCATCCGGATTGCCAGCATGAACAAGTGGTACGGGACGTTCCACGTGCTGCGCGACATCAACATGACCGTGCAGCGCGGCGAGCGGATCGTGATCTGCGGACCGTCGGGTTCGGGGAAATCGACCCTGATCCGCTGCATCAACCGGCTGGAAGAGCACCAGCAGGGGCAGATTGTGGTGGATGGGACGGAGCTGACCAACGACCTGAAGAATATCGACAAGGTTCGGTCCGAGGTCGGGATGGTGTTCCAGCATTTCAACCTGTTCCCGCATCTGACGATTCTGGAAAACTGCACGCTGGCCCCGATCTGGGTGCGCAAGGTGCCGAAGAAGGAAGCCGAAGAAACCGCGATGCATTTCCTGCGCAAGGTGAAGATCCCCGAGCAGGCGAACAAGTATCCGGGGCAATTGTCGGGCGGGCAGCAGCAGCGGGTGGCCATCGCGCGGTCGCTGTGCATGAAGCCGCGGATCATGCTGTTTGACGAACCGACCAGCGCGCTTGATCCGGAGATGATCAAGGAAGTGCTGGATACCATGATCGAGCTGGCCGAAGAGGGGATGACCATGCTCTGCGTGACCCACGAAATGGGCTTTGCGCAGGCGGTGGCGAACCGGGTGATCTTTATGGATCAGGGCCAGATTGTAGAGCAGAACGAACCCAAGGAGTTCTTCAACAACCCCAAGAGCGACCGGACGAAGCTGTTCCTGTCGCAGATCCTGGGCCACTGAAGGGCAGAGCGCGGAATGCGAAAGGGGGTGCCGGTTGGCACCCCCTTTTGGTTTGGCGGGACGCGTGGTTCGCGCAAGGGATGGTTAAACGATCGTCAGGCGACGATTTCGCTGGGGATGATGAAATCATCCACCACACCCGTGCCGAAGGTGACATCGGCCCAGTTCGCGACATTGAAATCCGCCACCAGCGTGGCCCCGGTGGGGTAGCGGCTGAATTCCGGGTTGCTGGGGGATTGCGCCACCAGACGGGCGGCAAATTCTGCGATGCCGGGGTTGTGGCCGATCATCATCACGCAATCGCCCTTGGCATGACGCAGGACGGCCAGCATCACATCGGGGCCGGCGTGATAGAGCGCGGGTTTCAGTTCCAGCACCGGCGTGCCGGGCAGGGCGGGGGCGATCCCGCTCCAGGTCTTGCGGGTGCGCAGCGCATCGGAACAGAGCACCTCATCCGGGACATAGCCGCGCGAGGCGAGCCATTGGCCCAGATCGGCGGCGGCGGCCTTGCCGCGTTCGTTGAGCGGGCGGTCGTGATCCGGGGTGAGTGGATCATCCCAGCTGGATTTCGCGTGGCGTGTCAGGATCAGCCGCTTCATCGTGGTGTTTGCCCCCCGTGGAATCGGCGCATGTGATAGGCCGACTGTTCGGGAAGTCTTGCATAGCGTTGCGACAGGGGGCAAGCGCGGCGGACGATGCAGCCCGATTCCATGCAATCCGCGCCGGGGGCGGTGTCGAGGAAGGCGTGACAGGCGGGGACGTCATAGCCGTTGGCGGTGAGGGCCTGCGTTGGGCAGGCCGTCAGGCAGGGCTTGGCGCAGGTATCGCAGGGTTTTTCTGGTGGCGGGGGAAGGGCGAGGTGGTCTTTCAGGGCGAGCGCGCCCCGGAAGCTGACCATCAGGCCCTGGTCTGCGTGGACGAGCAGGCGAACCGGGCTGTCCCAAGTGCGGCCCGTGCGCAGCGCCCATTTGTAGAAGGGGTGGTAGGGCGGGCCACCAAAGGGAAACAGCGCCTTGGCCCCCAGATCGCAGGCGAGGCGGCCAATGGTGCGGCGCGACCAGCGGTCGACGGGATCGGGTTCGCCGTCCAGCCATTCGGGTTGCGCGGTGATGTGGGGCCAGAAGCCGGGTTCTGCCGGACCGAGGAGGAGAAGGGTCTGGGTGCCGGGCGGGGTGGCGTCGTCCGCGCCCGGATGGAAGCCGCCCAGCACGGTGAGGTGATGGGCGGCGAGGGCGGGTTGAAGATCGTCCAGCGTCACCGCTTTACGCGCGGTTTGACGCGGGGCTCGGTAGAGCGGATCTGCGACCCGGCGCCGTGATCGGTGAACAGTTCCATCAGGCAGGCATTGGGGACGCGGCCATCGAGGATGGTCACGGCGCGGACGCCTTCGGCCAAAGCGGCCAGCGCGGTTTCCGTTTTGGGGATCATGCCGCCCGCGATCACGCCATCGGCTGTCATCTGGCGAACCTCTTCGGGGGTGATCTGGGTCATCACCTCGCCCGACGCGTTCTTGACGCCTGCGACATCGGTGAGCAGGAGCAGGCGGTCGGCCTTGAGCGCGCCGGCGATGGCCCCGGCGGCGGTGTCGCCGTTGACATTGAAGGTTTCATTATCGGCCATGCCGGTGGCGACGGGGGCCACGACGGGGATGATGCCTGCGTTATAGAGATCGCGCAGCACCTGCACGTTCATCTCAACAGGGCGGCCCACGAAGCCCAGTTCGGGATCGTCGGCCTCGCACACCATAAGATCGTCATCCTTGCCGGAAATGCCCACGGCGCGGCCGCCGGCATCCATGATGGCCTGAACGATACGCTTGTTCACCAGACCGGACAGGATCATTTCCACCACCTGCACGGTGGCCTTGTCGGTGACCCGCTTGCCGCGCACGAAGTTGGACTTTATGCCAAGCTTATCAAGCATTTCATTGATCATCGGGCCGCCGCCATGGACGACCACGGGGTTCACGCCAACCTGCCGCATCAGCACGACGTCGCGGGCGAATTCGGCCATGGCGGCATCGTCGCCCATGGCGTTGCCGCCGAATTTCACGACCACCACGGCATCGGCATAGCGTTGCAGATAGGGCAGGGCTTCGGACAGCATCTTGGCGGTGTTGGCGGCGTCGGACATGGTGCTCGTTTGCAGTTTCATGGGGCCCCCCGGATCAGGTTGCGTCTTGGTAATGCGTGATGCCGCGCCTGCCAAGCGGCAATGGCTTTCCGCCGACAAAGCGGCGAAGATGGGCGGAAGAGACAGGTGGTGAATCGGATGGCAGAGCAAAAAACCCTCGTGTTGACAGGGGCTTCGCGTGGGATCGGGCATGCGACGGTGAAACGGTTTTCGGCTGAAGGGTGGCGGGTGCTGACCTGTTCGCGCCATCCGTTCGATGAGCGCTGCCCCTGGCCGGGGGGCGAGGAGAACCATATCCAGATTGATCTGGCCAGCCCCGACAAGACCATCGCCGCCATCGAGACAATAAAAGCCAAGATAAACGGGCGGTTAGATGCGCTGGTGAACAATGCGGGGATCAGCCCGAAAGGCGAAGGGGGCAAGCGCCTTAACACTTTGGAAACCGATCTGCGGACCTGGGGGCAGGTGTTCCATGTGAACTTTTTCGCGTCGATCGTGCTGGCGCGGGGGTTGCAGGCGGAACTGTCGGCGGCGCGGGGGTGTGTGGTGAATGTCACCTCTATCGCGGGGAGCCGGGTGCACCCTTTTGCCGGGGCGGCCTATTCCACATCCAAGGCGGCGCTGGCGGCGTTGACGCGGGAAATGGCCCATGATTTCGGGCCGTTAGGGGTGCGGGTCAATGCCATTGCGCCCGGCGAGATCGAGACGGCGATCCTGTCGCCGGGAACGGACAAGATCGTGGAGCAGTTGCCGATGCAGCGGCTGGGCCAGCCGCGCGAAGTGGCGGATGCGATCTGGTTTCTGTGTTCGGACCAGTCGTCCTATATCTCGGGCGCGGAGATACAGGTGAACGGCGCGCAGCATGTGTGAGGGCTGTGCAGCCGCCGGTGCAGATGGCGGTGCAGACGGGCGTGCATACAAATTCGGGCAGAGTCGCGTGGGCGAAACTGGTTAACGGTGCGCGGGTGGGGAGGTGACATGCACCCCGGCCCGCCCCCTTGCAGCGGTCACTCCAACGTGGCGATGATGGCGCGGAGGGTTTCGATGCCGTCGCCCTTTTCCGACGAGGTGACCACCAGTTCCGGATAAGCGGCGGGGTGTTTGGCCAGCGCGGCCTTGACCTGCGCGATAGAGGCCTCGCGCGTTTCCGCATTCACCTTGTCGGCCTTGGTCAGCACGCATTGGAAGGTGACGGCGGAGCGGTCGAGGAGGGTGAGAATCTCTTCATCCACCGCTTTGACCCCGTGGCGGGTGTCGATCAGCACGAAGGCGCGGCGCAGGGTCTGGCGGCCTGCGAGATAGGCCTTCAAGAGTTCCTGCCATTTGCGGACGACGGCGACCGGGGCTTCGGCATAGCCGTAACCGGGAAGGTCGGTCATGTAGCGGTTTTCGCCCAAGGCGAAGTAGTTGATTTCTTGCGTGCGGCCCGGTGTGTTGGAGGCGCGGGCGAGGGTTTTGCGGCCTGTCAGGGCGTTGATCAGGCTGGATTTGCCGACGTTGGAGCGGCCGGCGAAGCAGACCTCAAGCCGGTCAGCCGGGGGCAGGCCGGACATGGCGACCACGCCTTTGACGAAGGTGACGGGGCCTGCGAAGAGCAGGCGGCCCGCTTCGCGCGCCTCATCCGATGCGTCGGGGGCGAGGGAGAATTGCAGGCCGGTCATGCGAGGGTCCATTCATCGCCTGTGGCGATGGTGCCGGGTTGCAGGACGGTGGCGTAGAGGCCGAAATCCTGATGCCCGTAGTTGCGTTCAAGGGCGCCGAGCGTGTCGGCGTTGCTGTGGCCGGTGGCGGGTTCGACGGTGGTGGCCATGCAGCGGGTGATGCGTTCCTGCACATGCAGGATGGCGGTGCCGATGCGGATGTCGCGGCCGACCCAATCCCATTCGGCCCAAGCGGGCGCGCCGTCGAGCCAGAGGTTGCCACGCCAGCGGTGGATCGACAGATCCTGCCCGATGCGTGTGGAAAGATCGGCAAGGGAGGCGAGGTTGAGGATGGAGATGGAAGGGAAATCGCTGTCCGTCATGCCGCGACCGGCGGTGACGATGCGGGTGGGCTGGGCGCGGCTTTCCGGGTTCAGCGGGCGGACCCAATCCAGAAAGCGGGGCGTGTCGGCGGCATCGTCGGGGCGGAAGGTGATCTCGCCCCGGTCGGGGTGGCGCAAGGTGACGGTGGCGGTTGTCGTGTCCAGTTCGGATTCGATGGCCATGAGGGCATAGGCCTTGGCCCCGCGTGCGAAGTTCACGCAAGGATTCCAGCCATCGGTCAGCTTGGCGGCATCGTGGGCCACCGCCCAGTGCCTGTCCCATGGCAAGCATTCGCCCGCAGAAAGACGAACGGACGCGAGCATCTCGCGTCCGTGTCCCTTGATCGGGTGGCGGCAGATATGGGCCAGCCGCCCGCCTGTCATTTCTTGCCCTTCTTGGATTTGTCGGCCACGGGGACCGGTTCCTTTTTCTTCATGCCCGATTTGATGTTGCCAAAGATATCCGGCTTGTGGCCGTGGCTGCGCATGATGAGATATTGCTGCGAGAAGGTGATGATGTTGTTCGTGATCCAGTAGACCACGAGACCCGAGGCAAAGCCGCCCAGCATGAACATGAAGATCCAGGGCATCCATGCAAAGACCTGTTGCTGGATCGGGTCAGTGGGCGCGGGGTTCAGCTTCTGTTGCAGCCACATGGTGATGCCCAGAAGGATGGGCAGGATGCCGATGAAGATCAGCGCCATGAAGCTGCCCTGCACGGGTGCATCCCAGGGCAGGAGGCCGAAGAGGTTGAAGATCGAGGACGGATCAGGGGCCGAAAGATCGGTGAGCCAGCCGAAGAAGGGGGCGTGGCGCAGTTCGATCGTGACGAAGATCACCTTGTAAAGCGCGAAGAAGATCGGGATCTGGATCAGGATCGGCAGACAGCCCGCAGCCGGGTTGACCTTCTTGTCCTTGTAGAGCTGCATCATTTCCTTTTGCAGCTTTTGCTTGTCTTCGCCCGCGCGTTCCTTGAGCGCCTCAAGCTCTGGCTGCAATTCCTTCATCTTGGCCATGCTGACATAGGATTTGTAGGCCAGCGGCAGGACGAGGAATTTCAGGAAGAAGGTCAGGCCGATGATGGCGAGGCCCATATTGCCGATCATGGCGTTGAGCCAGTGCAGCACGGCGAAGATCGGCTTGGTCAGGAAGAAGAACCAGCCCCAGTCGATGGAATCGATGAAGCCTGCAATGCCGAGGTCTTTTTCATAGGCGCGGATCGTGGCCCATTCTTTGGCACCGGCGAAGAGGCGGACAGAGGAGGTGACGGTGGCCCCTGCGGCCAGTTCCTGCACAGGTTTGCGGGTTTCCGTTTGGTAGATGTTGGCGCCCGGAACGTATTTGGTGACGGCCGTGAACGGGGTGCCCTGTTCGGGGATCAGCGTGGTCATCCAGTATTTGTCGGTAAAGCCGATCCAGCCATCGGTAGTGGCAGAGACGACTTCGGCCTGCGCGCCTTCGCGTTCGATGACGGGGAGTTCCATCAGATCGTCGTATTTCTGTTCGGTCAGGGTGCCATCTGTGCGGCTGACCATGCCTTCGTGCAGCACGAAGAAGTTTTGCAGGCCGGTCGGCTGGCCGTGGCGGGCGACGATGCCATAGGGGAAGAGCGAGACAGCGGTGCCGCCAGCGTTCTGGACCGTGTCGGTGACGGTGAACATAAAGTTGTCATCGACCGCGATTTCGCGCGTGAAGGTCATGCCCTTGGTGTTGGACCAGGTGAGCGTGACGGGGGCGCCCGGTGACAGGGTGCCGCCTTGGGCGATGCGCCATTCGGTTTTCGCGCCCGGCACATCATCGGCGGTCAGGCCGGTGCCCGGACCCCAGCCGAACACGGCGTAATAGGGGTGGGCTTCGCCCACGGGCGAGAGCAGGCGGACGATGGGGGAGTCGGGTTCCAGCGTTTCCTTGTAGCTTTTCAGCGACAGGTCATCGATCCGGCCGCCGAGCAGCGAGATGGAGCCCACCAGTTCCGGGGTGTCGACCGTCAAGCGCGGGGCTTCGGGCAGGGGTTCTGCGGCCTCGGCCGTGGCGGTGGCGGTCGCGGTGCCTTCGGGCGTGGCGGCGGTTGCCGGTGCCTCGGTCTGGGTGATGGCCGCAGGGGCGTTGGGATCGACCGGCGGCGCTTCGGGCGGCGGGAAGAGCACGAACCATACGAGGATCACGACGAAGCTCAATACGGTTGCGAGGAGGAGGTTCTTGTTCTGATCTTCCATAGGGAGAGACTGCCGCCAATGGTGGAAATGAGTCAGGCCTGCTTCAACAGAAGGGGGGGCGAAAGGTCAAGGCCTTTCGCCTGTGCGTGCCGGGGGGAGCCGGGAAAGTTGATCGGCGCGGGCGTGTCAGCGCAGGGCGGGGGGAAGGCCGATATCGACGTCGGCGGGGGCGTCGGTGGGGGCCATGCCGGGGGCGAGCGAGAGGAAGTCGAACAGCGCAGGGTCGGCCAGATGCGAGGGGCGGACGTTCATCAGTGCGCGGAACATGATCTGGCGGCGGCCGGGGGAGCGGGTTTCCCAGTCATCCAGCAGCTTTTTGACCTGCATGCGTTGCAGCCCTTCTTGCGAGCCGCAAAGATCGCAGGGGATGATGGGATAGTTCATTGCGCGGGCGAACTTTTCGCAATCCGCCTCGGCCACGAAAGACAGCGGGCGGTAGAGCATCAGATCGCCGTCTTCGTTCAGCAGTTTGGGCGGCATGGCGGCGAGGCGGCCGCCGTGGAAGAGGTTCATGAAGAACGTCTCGAGGATATCATCGCGGTGATGGCCGAGGACGACGGCGGAGCAGCCCTCTTCGCGGGCGATGCGGTAGAGGTTGCCCCGGCGCAGGCGCGAACAGAGCGCGCAATAGGTGCGGCCCTGCGGAACCTTGTCCATCACGATGGAATAGGTGTCCTGATATTCGATGCGGTGGGGGACGCCCATTTTCGTGAGAAATTCAGGGAGCACCGTGGCCGGGAAGCCGGGCTGGCCCTGATCGAGGTTGCAGGCGAGCAGATCAACAGGAAGAAGGCCGCGCCATTTGAGTTCGTACAGCACGGCGAGAAGGGTATAGCTGTCCTTGCCGCCCGAGAGGCAGACAAGCCAGCGGTCGCCCCGGTTGACCATGCCGTAGGTTTCAATCGCTTCGCGCGCCTCACGCACGATGCGTTTGCGGAGTTTCTTGAACTCGGTCGTCGAGGGCGCGCCGTGGAACAGCGGGTGGATATCGTCGAGATCGTCCAGCATGGGGTTGCTTTCACGCCAATGTGCAGGATGGCTATGCCAGATGGGCGGGCGCGCGGCAATCCGGCAGGGGTTGTGGCGCGTATTACGGGAAATGGGGGATGGTGTGATGGCAAAGCGGATGATGCGGGCGGGGATAATGCTGGGGGCGCTGGCGGTGCTGGCGGCCTGTACGGGCAAGCCGTCGCTGGAGGATGCGTCGCTGTCGACCCGCGAGCTGGAGCTGGAAGAGTTCTTTGACGGGCGGCTGGTGGCCTATGGCCAGTTTCAGGACATTTTCGGCACGGTGCGGCGGCAGTTCGTGGTGAATATCCAAGGCGATTGGGACGGGCAGCGGCTGCGGCTGGTGGAGGATTTCGTCTATGAGGACGGATCGACCGAACAGCGGGTGTGGACCTTGCGCAAGACAGGCGAGGAGACCTGGGAAGGCACGGCGCCCGGCGTGATCGGGGTGGCCAAGGGGGTGGAGAAGGGTGACCGGTTCAACTGGCAATACACCATCGACCTGCCGGTGCCTGCGGCGGATGGACCGGCGGAAACGCTGCGGGTCACGTTCGATGACTGGATGTGGTTGCAGAGCGAGGATCGGCTGTTCAACCGGGCCTATATGAAGCGCTTCGGCGTGGATATCGGGGATGTGTCGATCAGTTTCGAGAAGTTGTAAGGGGACGATTTTTCTGCGAAAAATCTGGGACTGGTGGCGCTGCGCAGGGCGATTTTTCTGCGAAAAATCAGGGGTGATCCTTCTGTGAAGGATCAGCGCGGCGGCGGTCATGGTCCGGGTCTGATCCCGGCACGGGATCGTAGCCGTGCCCGCCCCAAGGGTGGCAGCGACAGATGCGGTGGGCGGTGAGATAGCCGCCCTTCAGGCCGCCGTGGCGTTCCAGCGCCTCAAGCGCGTAGGCGGAACAGGTGGGCTGAAAGCGGCAGCCGTGGCCGACCCAGGGCGAGAGCACCAGACGATAGGCGCGGACGGGCAGCGCGAGGACGCGGGCGAGCGGCGTCATGGTTTGGGGGCGGGCGCGCGGTCGCGGTGGACGCTGTGCAGCGCGGTGGCAAGATCGTCGAGCAGGTCGGTGAAGGCGCGGGTGACCGTCGCCTCGGGCCGGGCGACGAGGACGTAATCCCAGCCGGGGCGCGCGAGGGCGGGCAGGACTTGTTGCGCCACGGCGCGCAGGCGGCGTTTGGCGCGGTTGCGAAAGACGGCGTTGCCGATCTTCTTGGACGCGGTGAAGCCGAGGCGGATGTCGGGGCTGCCGTCATCGCGGTTGCGGGCTTGCAGCAGGAAGCCGCCCGTGCCTTGCCTGCGGGCCGAGGCGGCGCGCAGGAAATCGGCGCGTTTGCGCAGGGTCTGGGGTTTCGGTGCGGTATCCGCGCAAAAGGAAACCGCCGGGGGAACCCCGGGCGTTTCGGCATTGCCGCTTTTGCCCGTATCCCTCGGCGGTGTCATGGCGTCACCTTTTGTCGGCCCGGTTGGCGGGCCGGGAAGGATCAGGCGGACAGCTTCTTGCGGCCCTTGGCGCGGCGGGCGGCCAGCACAAGGCGACCACCTTTGGTTGCCATGCGGGCGCGGAAGCCATGGCGGCGGCTGCGCACCAGGTTCGACGGTTGGAATGTACGCTTCATTGCGGCTCTCCGTAGCGGTCAGGCTGCGCAAACCCGATGGATTCGAGCGCCATATTATTCGAAGCCCGGTCTTTACGGGCGGTTTCGGTGCAAGTCAACGCAAGGCGGACCGATTTTCTGCAACATTTCGCAGCCTGATGGGCGGGGAATGTTGCAAAGGGGGGGCTTGGGTTCAATGCGGCGTGATGCGGCTGGCGGGAAGGGGGGGATTTGGCCATGGTCGGGGCATGGAAAAGACCGATGCCCCCCGCCCCGTGCCCGATGCCCCCAAAAACCGGGGGCGGATGATTCCCGCGCTGATCCTGTTGGGGGTGGCGATTGTGGGGGCGGTGTTCCTGCGCGACAGCCTGACCTTTGACGCGCTGGCCGCGCATCGGGAGACGCTGCTGGCGTATCGCGATGCGCATTACGGGTTGGCGGTGGTGGCCTTTGTGCTGGCCTATGTGGGGATCGTGGCCTTTTCCCTGCCGGGGGCGACGGTGGCTACGCTGACAGGCGGGTTCTTGTTCGGGCTGTTTCCGGGGGTTTTGTACAACCTGACCGGGGCGACGTTGGGGGCGGTGCTGCTGTTTCTGGCCGCGCGCGCCGGATTCGGCGCTGGGCTGGCGGCCAAGATCGAGATGCAGGGTGGCAAGGTGGCCAAGCTGCGCGCGGCGCTGGCGCGGAATGAATGGGAAGTGCTGTTCCTGATGCGGGTCACGCCCATCGTGCCGTTCTTCATGGCGAACCTGATTCCGGCGCTGCTGAATGTGTCGCTGTTCAAGTTCGTGGTGACGACGGCGTTGGGAATCGTGCCGGGGGCTTTGGTCCTTACCTCTGTCGGTTCAGGGTTGGGCGATGTGTTCGCGACGGGCGGGACGCCGGATTTCGGGGTGTTTCTGGAGCCTTATGTCATCGGGCCGATCATCGGGCTGGTGGCGCTGGGGCTGTTGCCGATGGTGGTGCGTGCCCTGCGGCGGAAAGAGGAGTTGTGAGCGTGCCAGAGAACAAGTCGGTGATCAGGACGGATATCTGCGTGATCGGGGCCGGGTCTGGCGGGCTGTCGGTGGCGGCGGGCGCGGTGCAGATGGGCGCGCGGGTCGTGCTGATCGAGGGCGGCGAGATGGGCGGGGATTGCCTGAATGCGGGCTGCGTGCCGTCAAAGGCGCTGATTGCCGCGGCAGAGGCGGCACAGGCGCAGCGCGGATCGGCGCGGTTCGGCATCGCGGCGGTGGAGCCTGTGGTGGATTTCGGCGCGGTGAAGGATCATGTGGCGGCGGTGATTGCGGGGATTGCGCCCGTGGACAGCCAAGAGCGATTTGAAGGACTGGGCTGTGTGGTGATCCGGGATTGGGCACGGTTTGTATCGCCCAAGGCGGTGGAGGCGGGGGGCAAGCGCATCGTGGCGCGGCGGTTCGTGATTGCCACGGGGTCGCGGGCGGTGGTGCCGCCGGTGCCGGGGATCGACACGGTGCCCTATCTGACCAACGAGTCGGTCTTCGGTCTGCGCGAGCGGCCGGAGCATCTGCTGATTCTGGGCGGCGGGCCGATTGGCATGGAGATGGCGCAGGCGCATCGGCGACTGGGATCAGCGGTGACGGTGATCGAGGCGGGGCGCGCGCTGGGCCGGGAAGACCCGGATGCGGCGGCGGTGGTGTTGGACCGGCTGCGGGCCGAGGGCGTGGATATCCGCGAGGGGCAGGGGCTGGTACGGATCCGGGCGCTGGAACCGGGGGTGGAGGCGGTGCTGGCCGATGGCACGGTGATCGCGGGGACGCATCTTCTGGTGGCGGCGGGGCGCAAGGTGATGCTGGAGGGGCTGGGGCTGGAGGCCGCTGGCGTTGCCCATGACGCCAAGGGTGTGACGGTGGGGCCGAACCTGCGGTCAACAAGCAACGGCCGCGTCTTTGCGGTGGGTGACGCGGCGGGGGGCGCGCAGTTCACCCATCTGGCGGGGTATCATGCGGGCATCGTGATCCGGCAGGCGGTGCTGGGCCTGCCTGCCAAGGTGCGGACGGATCATATCCCGCGCGTGACCTATACCGATCCGGAACTGGCGCAGGTGGGGCCGAGCGAGGCAGAGGCGCGCAAGACATGGGGTGACAAGCTGACGGTGAGCCGGGCGGAGTTTCACCACAATGACCGCGCGCAGGCGATGCGTGCGGGCGAAGGCTTTGCCAAGGTGATGATCGTCAAGGGCCGCGTGATCGGGGCCACGGTGGTTGGCCCGCATGCGGGCGAGGTGCTGGCGCCGCTGGCGCTGGCGGTATCGGCGAAGATGAAGGTTGCCACATTGGCCGGGGTGGTGTTGCCCTATCCGACATTGGCGGAGATCGGCAAACGCGCGGCGGGAACCTATTTCACGCCAAAGCTTTTTGATAACCTTGGGTTGAAGCGTTTTGTGGGGCTGGTGCAGCGTTGGCTGCCTTGACCGCCGGGCGGCGCGCCCGTGGCAGGCGGTGCATTTTGGGTATTTGGGCCAAGATGAAGGGGCTGGGTGCGCCAGTATCTTTGCACTGAGCCGGCGCAGATTGAGGTGGTGCGCAGATTGATGCCTTGTTGCGGCATAAGCGGACCTTAGGGGTTGCGGGCGAGCAAGGGCGATGCGTATTTCAGTAGTTGTAGACAAGGGGCGGGGTTTTCGTGCGGATCGGGCGGGGCAGGTTTCTGAACACGCTGTCTGGGCGTTTCCTGCTGCTGACGGTGGCCTTTGTCATGCTGGCCGAAGTGCTGATCTTTGTGCCCAGCATCGCGCGGTTCCGGGCGGATTACATGCTGCTGCGGCTGGAGAAGGCGCAGATCGCATCGCTGGCGTTGCTGGCGGCAGATGATGCGACAGTGGGGGCAGAGCTTGAGACCGAACTGCTGAAGAATGCCGAAGTGTTCAACGTGGTGCTGCGGCGCGATGAGGTGCGGCAGTTGGTGTTGTCGTCGCCCATCCCCGCGCCGATCCATGACACGTTCGATCTGCGGATGGCGGGGCCGTGGGAATTGATCCGCGATGCATCTGTCGTGCTGGCCGATCCGGAAAACCGGATCATCCGGGTGATCGGCAACCCGGTGCAGGATGCGGGGCTCTTGATCGAGATCACGATGGAGACCGGGCCGCTGCGGGTGGCGATGATCGAATACGGGCTCCGGATCCTGTTCCTGTCGGCGCTGATTTCGGTCGTGACGGCGTTTTTGCTGTTTCTGGCGGTGCAGCGGTTGCTGGTGGTGCCGATCCGACGGGTGGTGCAGCACATGACCGCCTATGCCGAAGCACCCGAGGATGCGCGGCGCGTGATTGCGCCTTCGGCCGAGGTCGAAGAGTTGCGCGTGGCGGAAGAAGCGCTGGCCTCGATGCAGACGCAGTTGACCGGCGCGCTGCGGCAGAAGGAGCGGCTGGCGCAACTGGGCGGGGCGGTGGCCAAGATCAGCCATGACCTGCGCAACATCCTGACCACGGCGCAATTGTTTGCCGACCGGCTGGGGGCGAGCGCCGATCCGGCGGTGGCGCGGGCCGCGCCCAAGCTGGTGGGATCAATCTCGCGCGCGGTGAGCCTGTGCGAATCGACACTGGCCTTCGGCAAGGCCGAAGAGCCGCCACCGACATTGAAGCGGTTCGCGCTGCGCCTGCTGGCCGATGATGTGATCGAAGGCGAAGGTCTGGCGGGCGAGGAATCGCTGGTGGCCTTTTTGAACGATGTTCCGGCGGGGTTGGTGATCCGGGCGGATACGGAACAGCTTTACCGTGTGCTGTCCAATCTGGTGCGAAATGCGCGGCAGGCCATCGAGGCTACGGGGCAGGGCGGGACCATCGAACTGTCGGCGGGCGAGGATGAGCAGGATTGGTGGATCCGGGTTGGCGATACCGGGCCGGGCCTGCCGCCACGCGCCAAGGAGCATCTGTTCGAGGCGTTCCAAGGCGGTGCACGCAAGGGCGGGACTGGGCTTGGTCTGGCCATCGCGGCTGAGCTGGTGCGCGGCCATGGCGGGCGGCTGGAACTGGCACGCAGCGATGCCGAGGGGACGGAGTTCCAGATCCGCCTGCCCAAGCGGCTGTCGCCCGGCGATGCGGAATGAGGCCGTTGCCTTGCGTTTTTTCCCTTGCACCCCCGAATGACCGGGGCTAAACGCTGCCCCACGATGGACCCGTAGCTCAGCTGGATAGAGCATCAGACTACGAATCTGAGGGTCGG
Source organism: Paracoccaceae bacterium (assembly GCA_022843025.1). GTDB lineage: Bacteria > Pseudomonadota > Alphaproteobacteria > Rhodobacterales > Rhodobacteraceae > Paragemmobacter. Next base: position 362,331 of record JALHOL010000001.1, read on the forward strand.
GCGTTCGAATCGCTCCGGGTCCGCCATCCTACCGACTGACGACCGTTCAGAATCGGATGAGATGTTGAACAAGCCAGCCAGAATGAAGATTTCCTTGGTTCGCCTGATGCGCGGTTTTCCGGCATGGGCGCGTGGCGTGGGGCGTTGGCCGTTGCAGGCAAAGACGGCACGGGCGAGGAATGGGCTTCGAATTTTTGCCCCATTTCCCGGTTAGCCGATCCTGATGCCCAGAATTCATTCCATTGATGTGCTGAAGTTGATCATCGCCGCGGGTGTGGTCTGGGCGCATGCGACGCTGCTGACCTTGCAGGGGGGCGTGGTCGCCTATGTCCTTGGGCAGGGGCTGGTGCGGACGGTGGTGCCGACATTTGCGGTGGTTTCGGGATTCCTGTTCCATTCGACCTTTCACCATGGCCGCGCGCGGGCGTGGTTGATCCGGCTGGGCCTGTTCTATCTGCTGTGGACCGTGCTGTATCTGCCGGTCTGGTGGCCGCAGGACCCGACGCTTGGCACGGTGGCGCAGGACCTGATCTTTGGGCCGATCCATCTGTGGTACATGGCGGCGCTGATGCTGGCGCTGGTGGTGTTGCGGGTGGTGCTGCTGCTGGCGGGGGATGATCGCCGGGGGCGGCGCTGGCTGATCTGGCTGGGGCTGATCTTTCTGCTGTGCGGCACGACGTTGCAGGGCGTGGATTTTTTCTCGGACGCGACCTTGTCGATGCACACATGGCGCAACGGGGTGTTCTTCGAGTTCCCCTTTGTGGTGATCGGCTATCTGGTGGCCGACCGCATCCGCCGGCGCGGGATGGGCTGGTTGCCGAGTGCCGGGCAGGCCTGGGCGGTGCTGGGCGGGCTGGCGCTGCTGCGGCTGGGCGAGGCGGCGCTGTCGCTGGATCTGTTCGGGCTGAGCATCTTTGCGCCGCCGGAGTTTCCGTTCCTGACGGCGGCTTTCGCGTTGATGATCCTGCTGGTGGCGCTGCGCACAGAGGTGCGGCCCGTGCCTGTGAACATCGCTTTTCTGTCGATGATGATTTATTTTCTGCATTTCATTGTGTTGCTGGCGGCGTTGCGGCTGGGCGTGACGCAGATCTGGGCGCTGATGGGGCTGGGGCTGGGTTTGCCGGTGCTGGCCGGGCTGTTCTTACTGGGGATGGGGCAGTGGCTGCATGGGCGGATGCCTGCGGCCTGGCATCGGCGGCTCTATGGCAGTGCCGGGCTGAAGGGCGGGACGGACCCCACCCTTGCGGCGGGTGAAACCGAACCCCGGCGCGGCTAGGGCAGGGCGATCGTTCGGTCCGGCCTTTTCCTTTGGCGGATAAGCTGGCATTTGGGCTTTGAACGCGACGTGCAATGCACTGCAGAAGAGGCCGGGCCATGCTGAACGGAAAACACTTGATTGCCGGGGAATGGGTTGGGGGCGGGGCGACCTTCACCTCGACCCCTGCAAGCGGGGCGGGGCAGGTCTTTGCCAGCGGCGGCGCCGCCGAGGTGGACCGCGCGGTGCAGGCGGCGGAAGCGGCGTTCTGGTCCTATTCCGCGCTGACGCGGGCCGAGCGCGCGGCGTTTCTGGAGCGGATCGCGGATGAGATCGAGGCGCGCGGCGCGGAATTGACCGCCATCGGCAGCGCCGAGACCGGCTTGCCCACAGCGCGGCTGGAGGGGGAGCGGGGGCGCACCACGGGGCAGCTGCGGCTGTTCGCGCGGCATATCCTGTCAGAGGCTTTCCTTGACCTGCGCCATGACGCGGCGTTGCCCGATCGCCAGCCTTTGCCGCGCCCGGATATCCGGCTGATGCAGCGCCCGGTGGGGCCGGTGGCGGTGTTCGGGGCGTCGAACTTTCCCTTGGCGTTTTCCACGGCGGGGGGCGACACGGCCTCGGCCTTGGCGGCCGGGTGCCCGGTGGTGGTGAAGGGGCATCCGGCCCATCCCGGCACGGGCGAGATCGTGGCGCTGGCGGTGGCGGCGGCTGTGGCGGCCTGCGGTGTGCATCCGGGGGTGTTCAGCCTGATCCAGGGGGTCGGCAATGATCTGGGCGTGGCGCTGGTGACCCATCCGCTGATCACGGCGGTCGGGTTTACCGGATCGCTTGCGGGTGGGCGGGCGCTGTTTGATCTGTGCGCGCGGCGTGATGTGCCGATCCCGTTCTATGGCGAATTGGGGTCGGTGAACCCGGTGTTCCTGCTGCCGGCCGCCTTGGCGGCGCGGGGGGCAGCGGTGGCCAAGGGCTGGGCCGGGTCGCTCACGATGGGGGCGGGGCAGTTCTGCACCAATCCCGGCATCCTGCTGGTGATCGACGGGCCGGAGGCGGAGGGCTTCGTCGCCGCCGCGCGTGAGGCGCTGGCGGCAGTGGCCGCGCAGGTGATGCTGACCGACGGCATGGCATCGGCCTATCGCGCCGGGCGCGACCGGATCGCGGCAGTGGGCGGCGTGCGCGATGTGCTGCACACGCCTTGCGACGGCCGCAGCGCGACGCCTGCGCTGTTCGAGGTGACGGGGAAGGACTGGCTGGCCAATCACGCGCTGGGCGAAGAGGTGTTCGGGCCGCTTGGCCTGATCGTGCGGGTGGCGGATTTCGCGCAGATGGAGGCGGTGGCGCGGTCGCTGGAGGGGCAGTTGACCTGCACCTTGCAGATGGACGACGCCGACACCGATCTGGCGCGGCGGCTGATGCCGGTGCTGGAGCGCAAGGCGGGGCGGGTGTTGGCCAATGGCTTCCCCACAGGTGTCGAGGTCTGCGAGGCGATGGTCCATGGCGGGCCTTACCCCGCCTCGACCAATTTCGGCGCGACGAGTGTGGGGACCATGGCGATCCGCCGCTGGCTGCGCCCTGTAAGCTATCAGAATCTGCCCGAAGCGCTGTTGCCTGCCGAGTTGCGCTGATCTTAATGCGCGGGCAAGGCCGCGGCGGCCTTGCCCGCAAGACCTTTGTCTCGCCTGCGCGCGTGCCGCGCTTCGGCTCGGGCGCGGGGGGTCCACCCCCGGACCCCCGGGGATATTTGCGGCAGAGAAGAGGGGAATTCGTGCTGCTTGATTTCTTCTCTGGAAAAATATCCTCGGGGGGTGAGGCGCGCAGCGCCGAGGGGGGCAGACGGCCCCCCTGCACCGCCGGGGCCGGGATCAGCCTTCGTCTTTCAGAAGCAGCAGCAGGGCAAGGATGGACAGCGCGACACCGCCGAGGATGAGGGCGGGGGGCGCGCTGCGGCCCAGGGCGATTTCCCACAGGATCACCCAGCTTGGCACCAGATAGGTATAGGCCATGACCTTGGCCGCAGGCAGGTGCAGGGTGGCGAATTGCAGCAGAACGAAGGTGGCGGCGCTGGCGAAGACCGCCGTATAGACCAGTGTGATCCAGACGATGGCGGGCAGGGCGGGCCAATCGGTGGCGAGGATGGCAGGCGCACCGGCCATGGTCAGGATCAGCCAGCCTGCGATCATCATCCCGAAGGTGAAGACCACGGCGGGTTCACCCCGGTTGAACTTGCGCACGAGGGGCGCATAGAGCGCGTGGGCGACGCAGCCTGCGAAATAGATCACCTCGCCCGTGCCAATTTGCAGGGCCAGCAGGCGCTGGGGATCGGCGCGGAAGATCACCCAAAGCGCGCCCACGGCCCCGATGGCCAGTGCCAGCGCCATGCGGCGCGTCAGGCGCTGGCGCAGGGTGAGCCAGCCGAACCCCGCCGCCAGCGCCGGGGTCAAGGTGAAGACGGCGGCGGTAGAGACGGGTTCGGCGGTTTTCAGGCCTTGGAACATCAGCACGAAATAGGCAGCCAGCAGAGCGCCGAGGATCAGGTAGCGCCACGGGGCCTGCGCCGCGCTGCGCCGGATGCCTGTGGTGGCAAAGGCTGCGGCACCCACAATCGCGCCCGCCAGCAGGAAGCGGAGCGCCGACAGCGCCAGCGGGTCGATCAGCGGCGCCGTTATCGCGCCAAGGCTGAACGACCCTGCCACGAGGGCCGAGAAGGTGAGCATCGCCAGATGCCCACGACCTTGGTCTGTCAGGGTCACGCCGCGCTCATACCGACCAGGATTTTGCTGCGTCCTTCAGGACGGTGAGGAAGGCCTGCACCTTGCGGGTGCGGTGCAGATCGACATGGGTGACGATCCACAAGGGCGCATCCCATTCGGGGCGGGGGGGCATGATCTCGACCAGGTCGGGGTCATTGGCGGTCTTGAAGGCCGAGAGAAAGCCGATGCCGAGCCCGGCGCGGATGGCGGCCTCCATCGCGGCCATTTCAGTGGCGCGGAAGCGGATGTTCTCTGGCGGGACGATGGCGCGGAGCCAGCGGTTGAAGGGCGCGCGGCTTTCGGCGCTGTCATTGCCGACGAAACTGTGGGCGATGAGGTCGGCTTCCGAGGCGGGCAGGCCGTGGCGTTCGACATAGCTGCGCGCGGCGTAAAGGCCGGTGCGCATGCGGACGAGAGGTTGGACCACGTTGTCGGGTTCTTCCGGCGCGGCACCGGCGCGGATGGCGACATGCGCCTCGCCATAATCCAGGCGGAAGACGCGCATATCGGTGAGGAAGCGCAGGATCACGGCGGGATATTCGGTCTGGAACCGCGCGAGGATGGGGACCAGAAGATCGGCCACGCCCGAGATGGAGGTGATGACGAGTTCGCCCGCCACCGTTTCGCCGATGCCTTTGATGCGAGAGGCCAACTGGGCGAATTGTTCATCCGTGGTCTGGGCGACTGAAAGCAGGTCATGCCCTGCCTCGGTCGGGGTGTAGCCCCGCGCGTGGCGCTGGAACAGGCGGGTGCCGAGCCGTTTTTCCAGCGCGTCGATATGGCGGATCACGGTGGCGTGGTGGACCCCCAGAACCTCGGCCGCGCCGGAGACAGTGCCAAGGCGCGCCACCTGATAGGCGGTGCGGATTTCATCCCAGGTATCAATGCCCATAGCTGTGCGTCCGTGAACAATGTGAGGGTTAATCTGGCGGCGATGCACAGGGGATTGCAAGAGGCAATTCCCGGTTGCGCGGGCTGGTGCGGCTGAGCGTGGGCCAGAGGGCGGGCCAGAGGGCGGGGTTGACTCGGCGGGCGGGTGGGCGTATCGCCCCCGGTAATTCCCCGGAGGCCTGCGCTTCCGGTCCCGTCGCATATGCGGGGATCGCCATCCGTCAGCGCGTTGCGCCCACGGGTGCCTTTTCGCTTTGCGCGGGTCACAATTCCGCTGCCGGACCCCCATATCCGGTTTTTCGCAACGAACCCGGAGGGTCGCCATGTTCGAGAGCCTGTCAGAACGCCTTGGTGGTGTTTTCGACCGCCTGACCAAGGCCGGGGCGTTGAGCGAGGCCGATGTCGTGACCGCGCTGCGCGAGGTGCGGGTGGCGCTGCTGGAGGCGGACGTGTCGCTGCCTGTGGCGCGGGATTTCGTCAAGCGGGTGCAGGACAAGGCCACGGGCGTGGCGGTGACCAAGTCGGTCACGCCGGGGCAGATGGTGGTGAAGATCGTCCATGACGAGCTGATCCGCGTTCTGGCCGGGGATGGCGAACCCGATGCGCTGAAGATCGACAATCCGCCGGCCACGATCCTGATGGTGGGTTTGCAGGGGTCGGGGAAGACCACGACCACGGCCAAGCTGGCCAAGCGGTTGAAAGAGCGTAACGGCAAGCGGGTTCTGCTGGCGTCGTTGGATACCAACCGCCCGGCGGCGATGGAGCAGTTGGCCATTCTGGGCGCGCAGATCGGCGTGGACAGCCTGCCCATCGTGAAGGGCGAGTCCGCGGTGCAGATTGCCAAGCGCGCCAAGACGCAGGCCAATCTGGGCGGCTATGACGTGCTGTTCCTGGATACCGCTGGCCGGTTGCACATCGACGAAGTGCTGATGGACGAGGTGCAGGCGGTGCGTGACATCGCCCAGCCGCGCGAAGTGCTGCTGGTGGTCGATGGTCTGACGGGCCAGGACGCGGTGAATGTGGCGACCGAATTTGACGGCAAGGTCGGCATTTCCGGCGTGGTGTTGACGCGGATGGATGGCGACGGGCGCGGCGGTGCTGCACTGTCGATGCGGGCGGTGACGGGCAAGCCGATCCGGTTCGTCGGTCTTGGCGAGAAGATGGACGCGATCGAGACCTTCGAGGCCGATCGCGTGGCGGGCCGTATTCTTGGCATGGGCGACATTGTCGCGCTGGTCGAGAAGGCGCAGGAGACGTTCGAGGCCGAGCAGGCAGAGCGCATGATGAAACGGTTCCAGAAGGGGCTGTTCAACATGAACGATCTGCGGATGCAGCTGGAGCAGATGGTCAAGATGGGCGGCATGCAGGGCCTGATGGGCATGATGCCCGGCATGGGCAAGATGCAGGCCGCTGCCGCTGAGGCGGGCATCGACGACAAGATGCTGAAGCGGCAGATCGCGCTGATTCAGGCGATGACCAAGAAGGAACGCGCCAATCCCGACATGTTGCAGGCGAGCCGGAAGAAGCGGATCGCGGCAGGGGCCGGGCTGGACGTGGCCGATCTGAACCGGCTGCTGAAGCAGCACAAGCAGATGGCCGAGATGATGAAGAAGATGGGCAAGGGGGGCATGATGAAGCAGGCCCTCAAGCAGATGATGGGCAAGGGCGGGCTGCCGGATCCCAGCAAGATGACGCCCGAACAGCTGGAAGAAGCGGCGCGCGGGATGAAGCAGGGCCTGGGTCAGGGCGGCGGCTTCCCCGGGATGCCGCGCGGGATGAGCCTGCCTTCGGGCCTGTCGGGGTTGATGAAGAAGAAATGACCCTGCCTGCTGCGCCCCAGCTGACCGGACTGCCCGTTCTGGAGACAGAGCGGTTGGTGCTGCGTGGGCCGCAGGCATCTGATTGGCCGGTGTTTCGTGACTATCGCCTGTCGCCGCGCACGGTGTTCACCGGTGGGGTGAAGAAACCGCATGAGGCGGCGGAGCAGTTCGCGTCATTCTTTGGGCATTGGGTGCTGCGCGGGTTCGGGCGGCTGATCGCCGAGGATCGCTCGACGGGGCAGCCCGTGGGCCATTTCGGGCCGATGCAATGGGAAGACGGCGGCGAGGTGGAACTGACGTGGTCGCTGTGGACGGCGGCAGCCGAGGGCCGGGGGCTGGCCACCGAGGCCGCGCTTGCTCTGCGCGACTGGGTGTTCGGGCGGCTGTGGTTGCCGATGGCGGTTGCGATGGTTCATCGCGACAATGCCGCATCGCATGCGATTGCGCGGCGGCTGGGCGGGCAGGAAATCGCGGGCCGCGTGCCGGCCTGGGTTGAGGTCGGATCGGTTTATCGCTTCGGGCCGGAGGGGCAGGCATGATGGCCCCGACCCTGCAGACAGAGCGTTTGACGCTGCGGATGCCGCGGATGGCGGATTTCGAACCGCGGGCGGCGTTCTATGCGTCAGAGCGGTCAGTCTGGGAGGGCGGGCCGCTGTCGCGCGTCGAGGCGTGGCGCATCTGGGCTTCTGAAGTGGGGCTTTGGCCGCTGCGGGGCTATGGTCCGTTCACTGTCGAGGTGGGCGGGGCCTATGTCGGCGAGGTGGGCATCTATCAGGCCGAGGATTATCCGGGGCCGGAACTGGGCTGGTTCGTCGTGCCCGAGGCCGAGGGGCGCGGCTACGCGCTTGAGGCTGCGCGGGCCGTGATGGGCTGGGTGCGGCGGAGCTTTGGCTGGGACGAGATCACCAACATCATTGATCCGGGCAATGCGCGATCCATCGCGCTGGGCCTGCGGCTGGGCGGGCGGATTGATCCGGCGCGGCCGGGGATCGACCCGGGCGATGTGGTGATCGTGCATGATCTGCGGGGGATGGCGTGACTCTGCCCTTTGATATCCCGACGCTGACGACCGAACGTCTGACGCTGCGCGAACCCCGCGAGAGCGATCTTGAGGCGATTGTCGCCTTTGGCGAGTCGGAGCGGACCGAGTATATCGGCGGCAAGCATGACCGGATGGGGGCTTGGCGCATCCTGCTGGCCGGGATCGGGCATTGGGCGCTGCGCGGCTATGGGTTCTGGGCCGTGGAAACGCGGGATGGCGATTTCGTCGGGCGCGTTGGCGTGATCAAGAACGATGGCTGGCCTGAGCCGGAATTGGCGTGGCATCTGTTCGACGGGTTCGAGGGGCGCGGCTATGCCCATGAGGCCGCCTTGGCCGCACGCAAACATGCCTATCGGGCCTGGGGCATGGGGCCGCTGATTTCTATGATCGCCTTCGAGAACATCCGTTCCATCGCGCTGGCCGAACGGCTGGGCGCGATATTCGAAGGCCGGAACGAGGGGCGCGTGCGCCCTTATGGCATCTGGCGGCATCCCGCCCCTGACAGCGAGGTTCACGCATGACCGACGCCGCCACCCGCGCCGCCACCCTGCTGGCAGAGCATCGCGACAGCATCGACCGGCTGGATGCGATCCTTGTCTATACGCTGGCCGAGCGGTTCAAGCACACGCAGCAGGTGGGCCGGCTGAAGGCCGAGCATGACCTGCCCCCCAGCGATCCGGCGCGCGAGGCGCGGCAGATCGAACGTCTGGAACGGTTGGCCCAAGAGGCCAATCTGGACCCGGAGTTCGCCAAGAAATTCCTGACCTTCATCATCAGCGAAGTCATCAGGCATCACGAGAAACTACAGAAATAACCCATGAAGCTGCGCAGATGCGCGGCCTATGATACCCAAGGAGAAGACGATCATGGCTATGAAAATCCGACTGGCCCGTGGCGGTTCCAAGAAGCGCCCGCACTATTCCATCGTGGCGACCGACTCGCGCATGCCGCGCGATGGCCGTTTCCTGGAAAAGCTGGGCACCTATAACCCGCTGCTCGCCAAGGATGACGAGAACCGCGTGAAGATGGACATGGACCGCATCAAGCATTGGATCGGTCTGGGCGCGCAGCCGACCGACCGGATCGCACGGATGCTGGAAGCGGCTGGCGTGATGCCGAAGAAGGCCCGCAGCAACCTCAAGGCCGCTGTGCCGGGCAAGGCCATGGCCGAGCGTGCCGCCAAGAAGGCCGCCCGCGCTGCTGCACCTGCGGAAGAATAAGACCATTTTGCCGGGGGGGCCGCGTCTGTGGCCCCCCTGGACATCCCTTTTCGCAGTTCCAGCCCCTTGGTGAATGACCATGACGCGACCTGACCGCATCTGTGTCGGTGCCATAGCCGGTTCCTTTGGCGTGCAGGGAGAGGTGCGCCTGAAAAGCTTCTGTTCCGACCCCGAGGCGATTGCGGGCTATGGCCCCTTGTGGACCGAGGATGGCAAGCGGTCTTTCACCGTGAAGCTGACGCGGGCCAATGTATCGGGCGGGTTGGGGGTGCGGCTGTCCGGCGTTCTGACCAAGGAACAGGCGGATGCCCTGAAGGGCACGCAGCTGTATGTCGACCGGGACCGGTTGCCGTCGCTGCCGGATGACGAATTCTATCATGCCGATCTGATCGGATTGACGGCGCAGGATACCGGGGGTGTCGTGCTGGGCACGGTGCGGGCGGTGCACAATCACGGCGCGGGTGATCTGCTGGAGATTTTGGGGCCGGGGATGAAGGCGGCGCTTTTGTTGCCCTTCACGCTGGCCGTGGTGCCGACAGTTGATCTGGCGGCGGGGCGGATCGTGGTCGATCTGCCCGAAGAAACGGAATAGCGCCGATGGACGAGGTGCCGGAGAAGGCCCCCGAACAAGCCCCCGAGAAGCCCAAGTCGCATGGGCGGCTGAAGGTGCAGGTCACCGCTGTGCCGCGCGATCTGATGGAGGAGCCCCGGCATATCAAGGGGGCCTGGGTGGCGCGGATCGTGACGTTGTTTCCCGAGGCCTTTCCCGGCACGCTGGGCCTGTCGCTGACGGGTAAGGCGCTGGATCAGGGGCTGTGGCGGCTGGAACCCATCGACCTGCGCCCCTTTGGCGAAGGCAAGCATCGCACGGTGGATGACACGCCCGCTGGTGGCGGGGCGGGCATGGTGCTGCGCGCCGACATCGTGCATCGCGCGCTGCGGCAGGCGGCCATCGGCACGCCCGCCGACCGGGCGCGGTGGCCGATCGTGTATCTGTCGCCGCGTGGTAAGCCGTTCGATCAGGCGCGCGCGCGGGATTGGGCGGCGGCGGATGGGATCACCCTGCTGTGCGGGCGGTTCGAGGGCGTGGATCAGCGCGTGCTGGACCATTGGGGGATCGAGGAGGTTTCGCTTGGCGATTTTGTCCTGACCGGGGGCGAGATTGCGGCGCAGGCCATGCTGGACGCCACGGTGCGGCTGCTGCCGAAGGTGCTGGGCAATGCGGCGAGCACCGAGGAGGAAAGCTTCTCGGACGGGTTGCTGGAGCATCCGCAATTCACCCGCCCACAGGTTTGGGAAGGGCGGGAGATTCCGGCGGTGTTGATGTCAGGCCATCACGGGCAGATCGCCAAGTGGCGGCGGGCCGAGAGTGAGCGGCTGACGGCAGAGCGGCGGCCGGATTTGTGGGAAAAGCGGAAGGGGTAAGGGTTCGTTGACCCTGCCTTGGGGCAAGGCGGGGTGAAGCCCGCCCTGCGCAGTCGTGTTCCGTCCCTTTCCGCCCTTGACCAAAGCCCCGTTCCGCCCCTATACGCGCCCGGTCCGGGGTGGTTTCACCGTTTGGACCCGATTCCTTTTGGCCTCTGCCTTCTTCGGCAGATTGCAGGACAAGGGGGCGGTGCATGAAAAGCAGGCCTGAACCTCTGGCGGGCGCATCCTTTGCGGGATGGCGGACCCGGTCGAAGACCGAGAGCTCTGGGGCGGCATCACCTCTGCGGATATACCGCAGGTATATGGAGACTTGGCGATGAACCTTATCGCACAGATCGAGGCGGAGCAGATTGCTGCCCTCGGCAAGACGATTCCGGATTTCAAGGCCGGCGACACCATTCGTGTCGGCTACAAAGTGACCGAAGGGTCGCGTTCGCGGGTGCAGATGTATGAAGGCGTCTGCATCGGCCGCAAGGGCGGGGCGACCATCGCTGCGTCTTTCACCGTGCGCAAGATTTCCTTTGGCGAAGGCGTGGAACGTGTGTTCCCGCTCTATTCGACGAACATCGATTCGATCGAAGTGGTCCGTCGTGGCCGCGTGCGTCGTGCAAAGCTGTACTACCTGCGCGACCGTCGCGGCAAATCGGCCCGGATCGCCGAAGTGACCAACTACAAAGAAAAATCAGAGTAAGGAGCCGGTGCGATGAAAAAGGGCATTCACCCCGAATATCACATGATCACGGTCAAGATGACCGACGGCACCACCTTCCAGACCCGGACCACCTGGGGCAAGGAAGGCGATCAGATGGCGCTGGACATCGATCCGCTGGCCCACCCGGCCTGGACCGGCCAGTCGGCCAAGCTGATGGACACCGGCGGCCGTGTGTCGAAGTTCAAGAACAAGTACGCCGGTCTGGGTTTCTGATCCTTACGGACGTGAAAAGGTTCAACGCCGCCCCCCTGTGGGCGGCGTTTTACTTTGGGGCAAGGCAAGGAAGGGCTTGCGGATTTCCGCCAACTGGGCCTTATCCCTGTTCCGCGACCTGAGTTCTGCCGCGCGGGGCGCAGTCTGGTGTCGGGGGAAGGCCACATGGCGCATATCATCGTTGTCGGAAACGAGAAGGGCGGGTCGGGGAAATCGACCACCTGCATGCATGTGGGCACGGCGCTGGCGCGGCTGGGGTTCCGTGTGGGGGCGCTGGACCTTGATCTGCGGCAGCGCAGCTTTGGCCGTTATGTCGAGAACCGCCGTGCCTATATGGCGCGGGCCGGGTTGACCCTGCCCAGCCCGGACTATCGGGAATTGCCCGAAGTGGCGGCGGATGCGCTGGCCCCGGGCGAGAATGCCTTTGACGCGCGGCTTGCCAATGCGATTGCCGCGCTGGAGCCGGTATCGGATTTCATCGTGATCGATTGCCCCGGATCGCATACGCGGCTGTCGCAGGTGGCGCATTCGCTGGCCGATACGCTGATCACGCCGCTCAATGACAGTTTCGTGGATTTCGACCTGCTGGCGCGGGTGGACCCGGAAACGGGCAAGGTGAAGGGGCCGTCGATCTATTCCGAGATGGTGTGGAATGCGCGGCAGTTGCGGGCGCAGGCGGGGCTGAAGCCGATTGACTGGATCGTGCTGCGCAACCGGCTTGGCGCGCAGCAGATGCACAACAAAAAGAAGGTGGGGGCGGCGCTGGAGGAATTGTCGCGGCGGATCGGGTTCCGCGTGGCGCCGGGCTTTTCCGAGCGCGTGATCTTTCGCGAGCTGTTTCCGCGTGGGCTGACGCTGCTGGATCTGCGCGATACCGGGGTGGATCAGTTGAACCTGTCCAACATCGCCGCGCGGCAGGAAGTGCGCGATCTTGTGACCGAGCTTAGATTGCCGGGTGTTCGGGTGGATTTCTGACGCCGTCATGGCTGTGGCCCGTGAAGGGGCCAGTCTGCGTGGAGCGCAGATTTTCACGCGCGCCGATGCGTTGTAGGCGCTGATCATAGGCAGGGTCGATCTGCCCGGCCTTGTGAGGCAGAAGCCCGAATTTTTCGAGCAGGCTGAGGCCGAATTCCATGTCCGTCTCCTCTCGGGCCGCGATTGGCTTGGAGTTGTGTGACAATCAGAATTCCAGCAAAGCACGGCAAGAAAGGGGCAAGGGTTGGGTCATTCCACGTCAGCACCGAAGGCCGGCTTGGATTGCGGGCAGGGTTGTGGCGCTTGCAAGCCCTGTGCCATGACGTGTGAAATGGGGGAAGACCGATGAAAAACATGCTGTTTGACGCGCTTTTCGCACCTTTGGCGGGGCGCGGGACGCCGCTTTTGATCCTGGCGGATGGGCGGACAATCAGCGGGGATGCGTTCCTGCGGATGGTGGCGCGGCAGGCGAATGCGCTGCGGGCGCTGGGGTTGGGCAAGGGCGACCGGATCGCGGTGCAGGTGGCCAAGACGCCGGAGGCTTTGGCGATCTATGGCGCGGCGGTGGCGTTGGGGGCGATCTTCCTGCCGCTGAACACGGCCTACACGGCGGATGAGGTGGGGTATTTTCTGGGCAATGCGACGCCGCGCGTCTTTGTCTGTGATGGTGGCAAGGCGGGGGTGATGGGCCCGGTGGCGGCGGCGCATGGGGCGCGGTTGGTGACGCTGAACGCGGATGGGTCGGGGGAACTGGCCGATCTGGCAGCGGGGGCGGCGGATCAGGTGCAGGTGGCCGAATGCGGGGCAGAGGATCTGGCGGCGTTTCTCTATACGTCAGGGACGACCGGGCGGTCGAAGGGGGCGATGCTGACGCATCGCAACCTGTTGTCGAATGCCGAGGTGTTGGTGCGGGAATGGCGGTTCACGGAGCGGGACGTGCTGCTGCATGCGCTGCCGATTTTCCATACGCATGGGCTGTTCGTGGCGTCCAACGTATCGCTTCTGTCGGGCGGGGCGATGATCTTTCTGCCGGGATTCGAAGCGGGCGTGGTGCTGCGGCTGCTGTCGGAGGCCACGGTGATGATGGGGGTGCCGACCTTCTACACCCGCCTGCTGGAGGATGCGCGGCTGGACCGCGCGCTGGTGGCGCATATGCGGCTGTTCGTGTCCGGGTCGGCCCCGCTGCTGGCGGAGACGCATGCGGACTGGGAGGCGCGGACGGGGCACCGCATTCTGGAACGCTATGGGATGACCGAGACGAACATGAACACCTCGAACCCCTATGACGGGGAACGGCGGGCGGGGACGGTGGGTTTCCCGCTGCCGGGGGTGGAGCTGCGTATTCTGGCCGAAGGGCAGGAGGTTGGCCCCGAAGAGGTGGGGATGATCGAGGTGCGGGGGCCGAACGTGTTTCAAGGCTATTGGCAGATGCCCGACAAGACGCGCGAAGAGCTGCGCCCGGACGGGTGGTTCATCACCGGCGATCTGGGGAAGCGCGATGCGGATGGCTATGTGCATATCGTGGGGCGGGCGAAGGATCTGGTGATCACCGGGGGGTATAATGTGTACCCCAAGGAGGTAGAATTGTTGCTGGATGAGGTGCCGGGGGTAGCGGAAAGCGCAGTGATCGGGCTGCCGCATCCGGATTTCGGCGAGGCGGTCTTTGCCGTGCTGGTGGCGAAGCCGGGCGCGGTTCTGGAGCCAGAGGCGGTGCTGGCGGCGATTGCCGACAAGCTGGCGCGCTTCAAGCAGCCCAAGGGCGCGGTTGTGGTGGACAACCTGCCGCGCAACACGATGGGGAAGGTGCAGAAGAACCTGCTGCGGGAAGCCCATAAGGGGCGGTTTGCCTGAGGGGGGCGAAATCTGACGCAGATTTCGCGACGATTTCTGCACGCAGAAATCGCTGATGGGTGTCATGCCTTTGGGTTGGGGGCGGAGTTTGCGTCAAACTCCGGTGCGAAATCTGCGTCAGATTTCGCTGTCTTCGGGGAGTTCGGAGGCGAGGAAGCGTTCGAAGGCATCCAGATCGACCGGGTCGAACTGGCCAAAGCCCTGCATCCAGACGGAAGCCGCGCGCAGGGCATCGGGTTCCAGCTTGCACCATTTCACGCGGCCGCGCTTTTCCTGCGTGATCAGGCCGGCATCGGCCAGCACGGCAAGGTGCTTTGAGATCGCGGCCAGCGACATGGCAAAGGGATGGGCGACATCGGTGACGGCCATGTCATCCTCTAGAAGCATCGTCAGGATGGCGCGGCGCGTGGGATCGGCCAGCGCGGCGAAGACGGTGTCGAGCGGATGGGGCGCGGGGCTGGTCATGCGGCATGTTTGGGGGGCAGGGGTGGGATCGTCAACCGTTTGGTTGAATATGCCAATAGGGCGGGATGTGGGCTGCCGGGGGGTGGCTTGGCTTGTGGCGCCGGAAAATTATGCATTGAAAACAGATCGTTGGGGCAGGGTTTTGGCGGGATTTCGGTGCTTGACTCAGGCACCCCCCCTCCGTAGTTATCCCCCGACTGTTCTGGGGGCACCCAACCATGGCTGAAGACCCTGATCGCGAGCGTCTGCGGGCGCTTGAGGAAAGGATCGCCAAGGTGAAGGGCGTGGTCGAAGGACCCGCCAAGCGCCATCAGGACAGCCAGTATTCGCAGGCCAATCTGGCATGGCGGATGGTGGTGGAACTTGTGGCCGGTCTGGGGATCGGCTTCGGCATCGGATACGGGCTGGATGTTCTGTTTGGAACGCTGCCCATCTTCATGGTGCTGTTCATTTTCGCGGGTCTCGCGGCGGGTGTGAAAACCATGCTGAGATCGGCGAAAGAGGTGCAGGAACGCAAGGCGGCCGAGGCCGCCGAAGAAGGGGACGACTGACGTGGCGGAAGAGGCGCATAGCGAAGGCGGTCTGGTGTTTCACCCGATGGACCAGTTCATCGTCAAGCCGCTGTTCGGCGATGGTCCGGTGGAATGGTACACGCCCACGAACGTGACGCTGTGGCTGGGCATTGCGGTGCTGTGCACGGTGGCGCTGTTCGTGATGGGCACGCGCGGCCGGGCGATCATTCCGACGCGGGTGCAATCCATCGCGGAACTGGCCTACGGGTTCATCTACAAGATGGTGGAAGATATCGCCGGGCCGGATGGCGCGAAGTATTTCCCCAAGATCTTTACGCTGTTCGTCTTCATCATGATGACGAACTATCTGGCGCTGATCCCGATGTCCTATAGCCCCACGTCGCATATCGCGGCGACGGCGGTTCTGGGCTTTGGCGTGTTCATCGCCGTGACGGTGCTGGGTTTCGTCAAGAACGGTGCGCATTTTCTTGGCCTGTTCTGGATGTCCGAGGCGCCGCTGGTGCTGCGCCCGATCATCGCGGTGATCGAGGTCATTTCCTACTTTGTGCGCCCGGTCAGCCATTCCATCCGACTGGCGGGCAACATCATGGCCGGCCATACGGTGATCAAGGTGTTCGCTGCCTTTGCCGGGGTGGTTGCCCTGGCGCCGGTGTCGATCCTGGCGATCGTCGCGATCTATGGGCTTGAGGTGCTGGTCGCCTTTATCCAGGCCTATGTCTTTACCATCCTGACCTGCGTCTATCTGCGGGATGCCCTGCATCCCGGCCACTGAGGCGCCTGTCGGTTCTAATCAACAGCATTCCATCTAAGGAGAAAATCATGGAAGGCGATATCGCAAGCATGGGTCAGTTCATCGGTGCCGGCCTCGCCGCCATCGGGTCGGGCGTGGCCGCTGTCGGTGTGGGCAACGTGGCCGCGAACTTCCTGGCGGGCGCCCTGCGCAACCCGTCGGCAGCCGGTTCGCAGACCGCGACGCTGTTCATCGGTCTGGCCTTTGCAGAAGCTCTGGGGATTTTCGCGTTCCTCGTGGCACTTCTGCTGATGTTCGCCGTCTGATCTGACTTCGTATCCTTATTGGGGGGCACGCCGGGGAACCGGCGGCCCTTCGAAGTTCAAAGGGTCCGACGGAGGACAAGATGGCAACTGAATCGACTGCCGATGTGATCGGAGCCTGCGTGGATGCCAATGGCAGTGCCATTGGGATGCCGCAGCTGTGCGTGGAGTGGATGCCGAACCAGATCTTCTGGTTGGTCGTCGCGCTGATCGCGATCTATTTCGTCCTGTCGCGTATCGCGCTGCCCCGGATTGGCGGGGTTCTGGCCGAGCGCAAGGGCACGATCACGAATGACCTGACGGCAGCGGAAGAACTGAAGGCCAAGGCGGTGGAAGCCGAGAAAGCCTATCAGGATGCGTTGACGCGGGCGCGGGCGGAGGCTGCAAAGATTGTGGCCGAGGCGCGGGCCGACATCCAGAAGGATCTGGATGCCGCAACGGCGCGGGCCGATGCCGAGATCGCGGCGCGATCGGCGGAATCGGAAAAGCGGATCGGCGAAATTCGTGCCGGGGCGCTGGAAGCCGTGACCGAAGTGGCGAAGGATACCGCCAAGGAACTGGTCAATGCGCTGGGCGGCAAGGCGGATGCGCGGTCGGTGACCGCGGCTGTGACCGCACGGCTGAAAGGGTGATGGCGATGAGAACGCTTCTGGCATTTCTGGCGCTGTCTGCCACCCCGGCCTTTGCGGCGGCGGGCAAGCCGTTCTTTTCGCTGAGCAACACCGATTTCGTGGTGAGCATCGGTTTCCTCGTCTTTATCGGCATCCTGCTGAAGTACAAGGTGCCGGGCAAGATCGTGGGGCTGCTCGACAGCCGCGCGGCGCAGATCAAGGCGGAACTGGAAGAGGCGCGCAGCCTGCGCGACGAAGCCAAGGCGCTGCTGGCATCCTATGAGCGCAAGCAAAAGGACGTGCAGGAGCAATCCGAGCGGATCGTTGCAAACGCCAAGGAAGAGGCGATGAACGCGGCAGAGCAGGCCAAGGCCGATCTGCAGGCGTCGATCGCCCGGCGGATGGCGGCGGCTGAGGATCAGATCGCTTCGGCCGAAGCATCGGCCATTCGCGCAGTGCGCGAGCAGGCGATTGCGGTGGCGGTTGCGGCAGCGGGCGATGTGCTGGCCAAGCAGATGACGGCAGAGGGCACCTCTGCCTCTATCGACGCGGCGATTGCGCAGGTGGAAGCCAAGCTGCACTGATCCGGCGGGTCAATTGGAATGGAAGGAACCCGGCCTTGCGCCGGGTTTTTTCATGGGCCGCTACCGGCCCTGTTCGTGTTCCAGCCTTTGGCGGGCAATGGATTCGTTGCGTTCGGCGCGGATCTGTTCGTTCAGCGCGGTTTCGACATAGGTGAGGTGGGCCTCTATCGCGCTGCGGGCGGCGGCGGGATCGCGGGCTTGTAGGGCGGCGTTGATGGCGCGGTGCTGATCCAAGAGCGCCTCGCGCGTGGTGCGGGCCTTGAACATCATCTGGCGATTGTAGAACACGCCCTGACGAAGCAGGTCGAACATCGACCGCATCATGTGCAGCATGACGACGTTATGGCTGGCCTCGATGATGGCCATGTGAAATTCGGCGTCCAACGCCGCCTCATCCGACGGATCGCGTTTGCCATGGGCGGCTTCCATCTTGGCGTAGATGGCGTTGATGACCATGAGATCGGTGTCTGAGGCGAGGCGGGCGGCGCGTTCGGCGGCCAGCCCCTCCATATCGCGGCGAAAGGCGATGTAGTCGAACACAGCCTCATCATGGCGGGAGAAGAGGTCCACCAGCGCGGGGGCAAAGGCGGAACCAAGCACGTCGGCCACGTAGATGCCCGCGTTGGGGCGGGCGACCAGAAGGCCGCGATCCTGAAGATCACCCACGGCTTCGCGCAGCGAAGGGCGCGAGACATCCATCCGTTCCGACAGTTCGCGTTCGGAAGGCAGGCGTTCGCCGGGGCGCAGGATGCCGCGCAGGATCAGAAGTTCGATCTGCCGGATCACGGTCTGCGACAGCTTTTCGGGGCGGACTTTGTGGAACGGCATGGCACCCCCAAGGATTGGTCGGAATTTATGACCAAAGCCGGGGGTCCACAATGAAAAAGGCCGGGCAGTTTGCCCGGCCTTTGACGGTGAGGGATGCGCGATCAGCGGGTCGGGCGGATGATGATTTCCACGCGACGGTTCTGCGCGCGCCCTTCGGGCGTGAGGTTCGAGGCGATGGGCTGATCCTCGCCCCGGCCAAAGGCCGTGACGCGGGCCGAGGGCACGCCGCTGTTGCGCAGCACGGACGCGACCGAAACGGCGCGGCGCTGCGAAAGATCCTGATTGTAGCTGGCCGAACCGGTGTTGTCGGTGTGGCCGATGATCTGGATCTGGCTGTTGGGATAGCGCAGCAGGTTCTGGGCGACAGACTGGATGTCGCTGGCGAGGTCGGGGCGCAGCGAGGCGCTGTCGACAGCGAAAAGAACGTCCTGCGGCATGTTCACGACAAGGTAGTCACCCATGTTGGTGACGTTGAACTGGCCGTTGATGCCGCGCAGTTCGGCGGCCTGCTGGTCCAGCGTGGTGCCGATGGCACCGCCGACGATGGCACCAATGCCTGCGCCAACGGCGGTTTTCAGCACGCGGTCATCGCTGCTTTGCGAGCCGAGAAGGCCGCCAGCCATGGCACCGATCAGCGCACCCGACTGGGCGCGGGGGCCCATCTGCGGGGTGGTCTGGGTGGCATAGGGATCAGCCGGGACGCAGGCGGTGAGCGCCAGAACGGCGAATGCGGAAAGGATGAGGGGGGTCTTGAAGGTCATTTTGTCGCCTTGATCTATATCGCCCGCAGGTGCGGGTGCCGGGTGTTCTTATACCAGTCTGTACACGCGCAGGATAGCACAGCCCCCGCTGCGGCGACATTCCGCGCATCACATTCCGGTGCGGGCAGATTCCCAGGCGAGGATCGCGCGCTTGACGGGCAGGCCCCAGTGATAGCCGCCAAGTTCGCCTGATTTGCGCAGGGCGCGGTGGCAGGGGATGAGGAAACTGATCGGGTTGCGCCCCACGGCGGTGCCCACGGCGCGCACGGCCTTTGGGTGGCCCACAGCGCCTGCCAGTTGCGAATAGGTGGTGACATGGCCTGTGGGGACGGACAGCAACGCCTCCCATACCTTGATCTGGAACGGCGCGCCGATGAGGTGGATGGGAATTTGAGTCTGGTCGGCTATGCCGAAGGCGGAGTGGACCCAAGGGGACAGCGTTTCACGGTCAGTGATGTAGGTGGCCTTGGGCCAGCGGCGACGCAGGTCTTCGACGGCGGCCTCGGCCCCCATGTCGGTGGCGAAGCCCATGCCGCAGATCCCCTTGTCGGTGCCCATGACGATGGCAGGGCCGAAGGGGGTGTCGAACCAGCCTTCGCGGATTGTCAGCCCCTCACCTCCCCGCGCAAATTCGCCGGGGCTCATCGCCTCCCAGCGCAGGAACAGGTCATGCAGGCGGCCTGTGCCGGACAGGCCGGTGGACAGCGCCGTATCCAGCACGGTGAAGCGTTCAGCCAGCATCTGCCGGGCCTGGCCGAGCGCCAGATACTGCTGATACCGCTTGGGCGAGATGCCGACCCATTGGGAAAAGACGCGTTGGAAATGGGCGGGCGACATGTCCATCTGCGCGGCGAGATCGTCGAGCGTCAGGGATGGACCGGCCGCGTCGATCACCTGCAGCGCGCGGGCGATGACGGCGTAATGATAGCTGGGGGATTGATGGTCGGTAAGATCGGGCATCGCTGTCTCCTGTAAGGGCAATCTAGGCGCGCGGGCGGCGACAGGCGACCCGGAATCTGCGCATCCTGACTTGCCCGCTGCGGCGCGGTCGCTTATGGCGGGGCGATGGCCAAGCAGCTTCCCTATGCCGCGATGAAGGAAATCTTCACCCGCTTTCACGCGCTGGATGCAGCGCCGGAAGGCGAGTTGGAGCATGTGAATGCCTTTACCCTGCTGGTGGCGGTGGCGCTGTCGGCGCAGGCCACCGATGTGGGCGTGAACAAGGCGACGCGCGGGCTGTTTGCCGTGGCCGACAGTCCGGAAAAGATGCTGGCTTTGGGCGAAGACGGGCTGATCGGTTACATCAAGACCATCGGCCTGTTCCGCAACAAGGCGAAGAACGTCATCAAGCTGAGCCGTATCCTGATCGAGGAATATGGCGGCGAGGTGCCATCCTCGCGCGCGGCGCTGCAATCGCTGCCGGGTGTGGGGCGCAAGACGGCGAATGTGGTGCTGAACATGTGGTTCAAGCAACCGGCGCAGGCGGTGGACACGCATATCTTTCGCCTTGGCAACCGCAGCGGCATTGCGCCCGGCAAGGATGAAACCGCGGTCGAGCGGGCCATCGAGGACCATGTCCCGGCCGAGTTTCAGCTGCACGCCCATCACTGGATGATCCTGCATGGCCGCTATATCTGCGTGGCGCGCAAACCCAAATGCGGCATCTGCCCGATCCGCGATCTTTGTATGTATGAGGAAAAGACCGAATGAAGACCTATGATGTCGTGGGCATCGGCAATGCCATCGTCGATGTGTTCAACCAGGCGGATGACAGCTTCATCGAGATGATGGGCATCGAAAAGGGCATCATGCAGCTGGTGGAACGTGAGCGGGGCGAGCTGCTCTATGCCGCGATGAAAGAGCGGGTGCAGGCACCCGGCGGGTCGGTTGCCAATACCATTGCCGGGCTGGGCAATCTGGGCCTGCGGACGGCCTTTATCGGGCGTGTGCATGATGATGCACTGGGGCAGTTCTATGCGCAGAGCATGACCGATGGCGGGACGGCCTTTCCCAACCCGCCGGTCGCGGGGGGTGAATTGCCGACCTCGCGGTCGATGATCTTTGTCTCGCCCGATGGGGAGCGGTCGATGAACACCTATCTGGGGATTTCGTCCGAGCTTGGGCCGGAGGACGTGTCGGATGATGTGGCGGGGGCGGCGACGCTGCTTTTCCTTGAGGGCTATCTGTACGACAAGCCCAAGGGGAAGCAGGCCTTTGAACGTGCGGCGAAGCTGTGCCAGAACGCGGGCGGGTTGGCCGGGATCGCCTTGTCGGACCCGTTCTGCGTGGACCGCCACCGCGACGATTTCCGGCGTCTGGTGAAGGAACTGGACTACGTCATCGGCAACGAACATGAGTGGGCGTCGCTTTATCAGACCGACCTGTCGGCGGCGCTGGAACAGGCGGCGGCGGATGCGGGGGTGGTGGTCTGCACCCGGTCTGGGGATGAGGTCATTCTGGTGCGCGGGGATGAGACCGTGACAGTGCCCGTCCGCCGCGTGGTGCCGGTGGATGCGACGGGTGCCGGCGACCAATTCGCGGCGGGGTTCCTTTTCGGTCTGGCGACGGATCAACCGCTTGCGGTGAGCGGGCGGATGGGCTGCGTGGCGGCGGCAGAGGTCATCAGCCATTTCGGCGCGCGGCCCGAGACGGACCTGAAGGCGTTGTTCCGCGCGGAAGGCCTGATCTAGGCCGGGGTGGCGGCTTGCTCGGGCCTGGCCCAAGGGGGCCAAGCCTTCGCGCGCCGCCGCTGCCGCGGAAGAGGGTCCGGACGCCGTGCCTGCGGCGGCGTTGGATTTGGATATTTGGGCAGAGAAGAAATCAGCTTCGGTTCCGCAAAGCGGGCTAAGGATTTCGTAATCTTTGCCTGAGAAAATCTGCCTTGCGGTACAGGCTGGGAAGCCGATGACCGCCAGAGGAGAGATGGCACCCCGTGGCTGGCGCGATCCCCCGTCGGGGTGCCGGACATTCCTTGCTGAAATGCCCTATCTTCTCTGGAAAAGTATCCTCCGGGGGTCCGGGGGTGGAAAACCCCCGGGGGTTGGGTCTTGGCGGATCAGTCGCCCAGCTTGGCGTGAACCTCGTCCAGATCGACCTGTCCCTTGGGCATCTTGTTCGACGGATCGTCGAAATCGTATTTGAACAGCTGGAAATCGCGCTTGTAGATTTCCCACATCAGGTGATGCGACAGGTCGTCGAAATAGGCCTCGACCGGGTGAAGGCGTTTGGGGCCGTGGCCTTCGCTTTCGTTGAACCGGGGGATCTTCTTGAGGTTGATCTTGTGCTTGGTCTTGATGTTGTCGAGCACGACCTGCATGCCTTCATCGAATTTCTCGGTGAAGAAGATGTGGTCATAGCGCCCGCCATTCACGATGAAGGTCGAGATATGGCCTGACATGGCAGACCAGTGGATGTCCGGCTCCATCGGTTTCTTGAAGCGGATGGTGTCGCGGGCGAAGAGCAGAAAGCGGCGGAAGCTGGCGATCTGGTCGAATTCCTGCTTGCCGTCATCCCCGCCGACCTCGACCCCGTATTTCTGCACAAGCAAAGGCACGAGGTTGCCGCGATAGCGTTTTCCGTTGCGCTGGATGCCGCAGATCTTGTCGAAGAACGACGACAGGATGCGGGTATAGGGGTTGCGCACGCAGGTGAAGGCAAAGGATTTGTGGCCCTTTACATTGGCCTCGATCAGGCGCTGGCTGTCTTCTTGCGCCCATTTGTGCAGGCCTGTGGTGCTGTCATGGATGTCGCCATCGAAAAAGCGGCCGTGATCGGAATAGAACATGATCTGACCGATGGACGAACAGGCGCATTTCGGCACCACGCGGTACACGACGCTTTCGCTTTCGGTCATCCAGGTGCCGGGAAAACCCATGTAGAAACTGCCTCCAACGCCGGGCGATCTGACGTGCCCTTGACCCAATGGCCACAAAAAAGCAAAGAAAAGCTGTTTATTCAATGACCGTTGACGTTATTTGTGCACTCAGTGACACTTAGCGCACCGTATCAGTCCGGATCCCATGGCCAAAATCGCCTACATTCTTTTGTGCCACAAGGATCCCGATGGCATCATCGCGCAGGCGCAGCGTCTGACGGCGGCGGGGGATTTCGTCGCCATCCATTTCGACGCGCGCGCGCCGCGCGAGGCGTTCGACAAGATCCGCGCGGCGCTGGCGGCCAATGACGCGGTGACCTTTGCCCGCAAGCGCATCAAATGCGGCTGGGGCGCGTGGAGCCTGGTGGAGGCGACGCTGCTGGCGGTGCGGGCGGCGGTGGATGCCTTTCCGCGGGCCACGCATTTCTACATGCTGTCGGGGGATTGCATGCCGATCAAATCGGCAGAATTCGCCCATGCTTTCCTTGACCGGGACGAGGTCGATTACATCGAAAGCTTTGATTTCTTCACCTCGGACTGGATCAAGACCGGGATCAAGGAAGAGCGGCTGATCTATCGGCACTGGTTCAACGAACGCACGCATAAGAAGCTGTTCTACGGGTCGATGCAGGTGCAGCAGAAGCTGGGTCTGGCGCGGCAGGTGCCCGCAGATATCCAGATGCAGATTGGCAGCCAGTGGTGGTGTCTGCGGCGGCGCACCGTGGAGTGGGTGCTGGATTTCTGCGATCAGCGGCGCGATGTGATGCGGTTCTTCCGCACGACGTGGATTCCGGATGAGACGTTCTTCCAGACGCTGGTGCGCCATCTGGTGCCCGAGGCCGAAATCCGCACGCGGACGCTGACCTTTCTGATGTTCACCGATTACGGGATGCCGCTGACATTCTACAACGACCATTATGATTTGCTGGTCAGTCAGGATTATCTGTTCGCGCGCAAGATTTCGCCCGATGCCGATGATCTGAAGGAGCGGTTGGGCAAGCTCTATGCCGCCAAGGGCGTGCAGTTTACCATATCGAACGAAGGGCGCAGCCTGTTCCGGTTTCTGACCGGGCGGGGGCGGGTGGGCCGCCGCTTTGCGCCGCGCTTCTGGGAGCGGGAATCGTCGCTGGGGCGGGAACGCACGCTGATGATGGTGACCTGCAAGAAATGGCACGTCGCCAAGCGGTTGGTAGAGCGGGTGCGCGATGTGACCAACCTGCCCGCGATGGATTACCTGTTCAATGAAGGATCCACCCCGCTGCCCGATCTGGGCGGCATCCAGACGACGCTGGAAAAGCGGACGCGGCATCGGCGCGCGCTGGTCAGGATGCTGTTTGATTACTGGCAATCGGACCGGCTTTTGTTCTGCATCGATCCGGCCAATGTGGACCTGATGCAGGATTTCTATAACGACAAGGCGCAGGTGCGGCTGTTGGAAATCGAATGCGATTTCACGGATGATTATCTGGTGGGCCATGCGCGGCGGGTGGGTCTGGCGGGGGACAAGACGCCCAAGGAAACCATTGACCGGCTGCTGCCCACGATCCGCTATGACGTGAAGTTTGAAAGCGACCGGCTGCGGGACGCCAACTTTGCCGGGTTCCATCGCATCCGGCAAAGCGCGAGCGTGGATGAAAACACCCTGCCCTTGGCAGAGTTCCTTGATATTCCTGTCGATAAGGCGCGTGAGATCGCGGCGACAGGGCATCTTTTCGTGGATTGAGAGCTATGGCCCATACCTATGACGCGACCAATATCTTTGCCCGGATCCTGCGCGGCGAGATTCCGAACAAGACGCTTATTGAGACTGAGCACACGCTGGCCTTTCACGACATCAACCCGCAGGCGCCGCATCATGTGCTGGTGATCCCGAAGGGGCCCTATGTGACCTTTGATCATTTCTGTGCGGATGCCAGCGATGCCGAGATCGTGGATTTTCACCGCACGGCGGGCAGTGTCTGCGCCATGCTGGGGGTAAGCCTTGGCGATGGCGGTGCGGGGTATCGCGGAATCACCAATGCGGGCGGGGATGGCGGGCAGGAAGTGCCGCATTACCACCTGCATATCGTGGGCGGCGCGCCGCTGGGGCGGATGCTGACGCGCCCCTGAAAGCGCAAGGATCGGGTCGATTGATGGCGGCCTGACGGGCAGGGTGGGTGGACCAAGGAGGGTTCACCGATGCTGCGATTTGTTCCGATACCGACCGAGATTGCCCGCGCCTATCAGGCGGGGGGTGCAGATTCCTATGGGCTTTTGCCGGAGCGGCAAGTGTCTGATGGGGGTGGGAACCCGTGCCGGCATTGCCTGCGGATGATCCCGGAAGGGGCGGGGATGCTGGTGCTGGCGCATCGGCCCTTTGGCGCGCTGCAGCCCTATGCCGAGACGGGGCCGATCTTTCTGTGTGCGGATGCCTGTGCGGCGGGGAATGGGGTGGAGGTGCCGGAGATACTGGCGTCGCCGGATTACATCCTTCGCGGTTATGGGGCGGACGAGAGGATCGTCTATGGTACGGGCGGTGTTGTTCCGACCGGGCGGATTGCGGAACGGGCTGCGGAGCTGCTGGCGGATCCGCGGGTGGAATTCGTGCATGTCCGATCGGCGCGGAACAATTGCTTTCAGCTGCGGGTGGAGCGCGTGGATTAGCGGCGGAAGGGGCTGGGCCTGAGATTCTGCGCGGCCGATCCGGCGATGTCTGCGATCCGTTTTTCGCGCGTTTCCAATGTTTTGGCGGTTTTCAGCCATTCCAGCGTGCCACGCTTTATGCTGCGGGGAAGGGCGGTCCAGAAGACTGTGGTGCCGGACAGCTCAAGCGCAGCGGCGAGGTCGGGCGGCACCTCCAGCCGTTCGACATCGTCAAGAAAGGCCCACATGCCGTTTGCTTGTGCTGAGGCGATGAGGGCTTCGCCCGCCGCCGTCATGGCGCCCGAGGCGCGGGCGCGGAGGACATGAGCCTTGTTGATGGCGGACCAAGCGGATTTCGGATTTCGTCGTGAAATCAGGATCATGGAGAGGTCGGCGTCAAGCGTGCGGGTGACTGAATCGATCCAGCCCCAACACAGGAGTTCTTCCACCACCGGTTCATAGGCGAGGTAGTCGGGGTGGTGTTTCTTGTATGTTGCAAGCCAGACCGAGCCGTGGGTGGCGTGATTTGCGGCCAGCCATGTTCGCATGTCGGCCCGGGTGGGGATGGTAAGGATCGGGGCGTCTTTGGCCGTTATCGGATGTGCCGCGCATTGTGCCGCATTCTGTGCAGCAGAGATTGGCCAAGCGCCAAGCGGCTGGAAAGGGATTTCTTCATCGGCAGCGTTGCGCCTGCGGGGCCGTTGATTTGGGTATTTGGGCCAAGATGAAGCGGCGGGGTCAGGGTTGTAGGTTGGTGGCGTCCCAGTTTTTGAGCCAGCGTTTGGGGGCGGCTTCGCGCCAGTGGCGGATCAGGCGGGGGCGGGCCCAGTCGGGATCGATCCGCCCGGCGCGGACGAGGACGAGGTTGTGGGGGGCGTAATGGGGGTGCAGGAAGAAGGTGGCGGGGTCGGCCTGCATCAGCATTTCGTGTTCTTCCCGGTCGGCCTTGAACACGGCGGCGTTTTCGTAGGGGGACCAGTAACACCAGAGCTTGCCATGCGCTTTCAGCGCTTCATGCCCCCAAGGGGTGGCAAGGGTAACGTCGGGCAGGTTCAGCCCGAGCGCGAAGGCGCGCAACTCGGGCCATGAGGTGATCATGGGTTGAAGCCCGCGTCAGCGCCGAGCCCCGCGATGAATTCGGTGATGCGGCGGGCGCGGACAGAGGGGGATTTTGCGGTGGAAAGCCGGAAGGCCAGCGCAGCGCGGGCCTTGGCAGGCAGGGCGGTGAAGGCCGTTTGCGCGGCCTCGGAGGCGGCGGCCAAGGCGGTGAGGAAATCATCGGGGATGTCGGCGGGCTTTTCCGCCGCATAGGCCGCGGCCCAGCGGCCATCGGCCTGGGCGCGGGTGACCTCGGTCAGGCCCGGTTCTTCCATCCAGCCACCTGCGATCAGCTTTTCCGCCGTGGCGCGGGCCTTGGGTGACCACGGGCTGCCGGGGCGGCGGGGGGTGAAGCGGTGGAGCATGTGGAAGGGGCCGTCGGGTTTTTTCTGCGCGTCGACCCAGCCCCAGACCAGCGCTTCTTCGACCGCCTGTTCCCAATCGATCGAGGCGGCCCCGGTGGCCTTTTTCGCGATGCGGAGCCAGACGTCCGTTGCCTTGTCATGGCGCATCGATAGCCAGAAATTCCATTCATCCTGCGTGGCGAAGGTGAGGGGGGTGGGCTGTTTCAATGCGCTGCCGCCCATGTCTGGCCTTGGCCTGCCTCAACGATCAGGGGGACCTTGAAGTGGACGGCTGGGTGGGCGGCAGCCTCCATCACCTCTTTCGCGCGGGCGGCGAGGGTGGGGGCGGCGTCTTCGTCCACCTCGAACAGCAGTTCGTCATGGACTTGCAGCAGCATCTTGGCGGGCAGGTCGGCGATGGCCTGCGGCATGCGGATCATGGCGCGGCGGATCACATCGGCGGCGGTGCCCTGGATCGGGGCGTTGATGGCGGCGCGTTTTGCGAAACCTGCGGTGGGGCCTTTGGCGTTGATTTCGGGGGTGTGGATCTTGCGCCCGAAAAGGGTGGTGACGAAGCCCCGCGCCTGCGCCTCTTTGATGGTGGCGTCCATATAGCCCTTGATGCCGGGGAAGCGCTGGAAATAGCGGTCGATGAAACCCTGTGCTTCGGCGCGCGGGATGCGGAGGTTGCGGGCGAGGCCAAAGCCGGAAATGCCGTAGATGACGCCGAAGTTGATCGCCTTGGCCTGACGGCGGATGTCGGACGTCATCTGGTCAAGCGGGACGTTGAACATTTCCGACGCGGTCAGCGCGTGGATATCCAGCCCGTCGCGGAAGGCCTGCTGCAACTCGCGGATGTCGGCGATATGGGCGAGGATGCGCAATTCGATCTGGGAATAGTCGAGCGAGACGAGGAGTTTGCCCTTTGGCGCGACAAAGGCCTCGCGGATGCGGCGGCCTTCCTCGGTGCGGACGGGGATGTTTTGCAGGTTCGGGTCGGTGGAGGAGAGGCGGCCCGTGACGGCCCCGGTGATGGAGTAGGAGGTGTGCACGCGGCCCGTATCGGGGTGGATATGGTCCTGCAACGCATCGGTATAGGTGGATTTCAGCTTGGACAGTTGACGCCAGTCGAGCACGCGGGCGGCCAGGGTGGCAGCCTTTGGGTTGGTGTCTTCCAGTGTGGTGATATCCTCAAGAATATCGGCGCCGGTGGCATAGGCCCCGGTTTTGCCTTTCTCGCCGCCCGGCACCTGAAGGCGATCAAAGAGGATTTCGCCCAGTTGTTTGGGGGAACCCACGTTGAAAGGTTCGCCTGCGATGTCCTGAATCTCGGCCTCCAGCCCCGCCATCTTTTGGGCGAAGGCGTTGGACATGCGCGAAAGCGTGTCGCGGTCGACCTGGATGCCTGCCATTTCCATATCGGCAAGGACCGGGACGAGCGGGCGTTCGAGGGTTTCATAGACGGTGGTGACATGGCCGCGGTGAAGCTGCGGCTTGAGGTGTTCCCAAAGGCGCAGGGTCACGTCGGCATCTTCGGCCGCGTATTTCACCGCATCGGCCACGGGGACGCGGTCGAAAGTGATGGCGGATTTGCCCGTGCCGAGCAGGGATTTGATCGGGATGGGGGTATGGCCCAGATGGGTTTCCGACAGGGCGTCCATGCCGTGATTGTTCAGCCCGGCATGCAGGGCCGAGGACATGAGCATCGTGTCATCAAAGGGGGTGATGCGGATGCCGTGGCGGGCAAAGATCTTGAAATCGTATTTCATGTTCTGGCCGATCTTCAGGATCGACGCGTCTTCCAGAACAGGCTTCAGCGCGGCAAGCACGGTGTCCATATCCAACTGACCTTCGGCCAGTTTGGCGGAGCCGAACAGATCATCGGTGCCGGAGCGGTGGGTAAGCGGGACATAGGCGGCTTTGCCTGCCTCGACACAGAGCGAGATGCCCACCAGTTCGGCGCGCATTTCATCAAGGCTGGTGGTTTCGGTATCCACCGCCACATAGCCCCGGTCGCGGATCGTGGCGATCCATTGGTCCAGCGTGGCAAGATCGGTGATGGCCGTATAGGCCGCGTGATCAAAGGGCAGTTGTGCGGCGTTCGCGGCGGGTTCGGGGTGGTTCATGTCGGTGCCCTTGCCTTCGGGCAAGGGTGCCGGGGGCGCCACTTTCAGACTTTCGGCCACGCGGCGGGTGAGGGTGCGAAACTCCATCTGGTTGAGGAAGGCCATCAACGCCTCGGGGTCCGGAAGGCGGACCTCAAGATCATCGAGCGTCACGTCGAGGGGCGTGTCGGCCTTGAGCTGGACCAGCTGCTTGGAGATGCGGATCAGTTCGGCATTGTCGATCAGCGCTTCGCGGCGCTTGGGCTGTTTGATTTCGCCAGCGCGTTCCAGCAGCGTTTCCAGATCGCCGTATTCCTGAATGAGCAGGGCGGCTGTCTTGATGCCGATGCCCGGCGCGCCGGGGACGTTGTCGACGGAATCGCCTGACAGGGCCTGCACATCGACCACGCGGTTAGGGGCGACACCGAATTTTTCGAAGACCTCATCCGGGCCGATGGCGCGGGTTTTCATCGGGTCGAACATCATCACGCCGGGGCCGACGAGTTGCATCAGATCCTTGTCCGACGAAATGATAGTGACATCGCCGCCCGCTTTTGTCGCCTCGACCGACAGGGTGGCGATGATGTCGTCGGCCTCAAACCCCTCGGTTTCGATACAGGCGATGTTGAAGGCGCGGGTGGCGTCGCGTGTGAGGGGGAATTGCGGGCGCAGATCTTCGGGCAGTTCCGGGCGGTTGGCCTTGTAGAGCGGGTAGATGGTGTTGCGGAAGGTCAACGAGGAATGGTCAAAGATCACCGCCACATGGGTGGGCGCGCCGTTCGGGGCATCGGGGCCTTTGTTGCCTTCGAGATAGCGGAACAGGATGTTGCAGAACCCGGCCACGGCCCCGACGGGCAGGCCATCGGATTTGCGCGTCAGCGGTGGCAGCGCGTGATAGGCGCGGAAAATGAAGGCCGATCCGTCGATCAGGTGAAGGTGGCAGCCCTTGCCGAAGGTCATGGTCGTCTCCCTGGATTGGCGGGGATTATTGGCAGAAAGGCGCGGCGAGGGCTACCCGCTTTGGCCGGGAAGATGCCAGTCAAGCGAAAGGGTGACGGACCAGTTGGCGGGCGTCCAGAGGCCAAAGGGAATGCCCGCGGCGCGCAGGGTTTCGCCAAGCCAGACATTGCAGGTGCGCAGGGCATGAAAGCGGCCGGTGGCGGGGAAGAAGGCATCCTGCGGGGTGAAGCCGGGATGATCGAGCGGGGTGCGGCTGGCGAAGGTGGCGAGGGTTTGCGACAGCAGCGCCTGATACTGCGCCTCGGACAGGGTGAGCGTGCGCAGATTGTCCAGCGGGGGCAGGGGGCCGGTCACATCCAGCCGGATCACTGCGCTGTCGCCGGTGGCGGCGGTCAGGACGGCGGCAGGCGTGATGTCGGCATAAGTGCCGGCGGTGGTGTAGAAGGCCGCCGATCCCCAGCCGAACATCAGCCATTCCGCGCCGGGATGGGTGACCGGCACGCCCGCGGCTTCGGCAAAGGCAAAGCGGGCGCGGGTGTCGGGCGACAGGGGAAACAGGATATCGGTATGGATCGGCCCCTGAATGAGGCCGATGGTGCGGGCGGGCGGGCCAGAGGCCACAGGCCCCGGCCCGGGAATCAGCGGCAGGGTGAAAGAGGCCGCTATGTAGAGGGCGGGTAGGCCAAGGATCAGCGCGGCAAGGTACAGGACGGGGCGTAGGAGGCGGCGCATGGGGATTTACCGCCCTGCGCCGGGGCAAGTGGGCGGGTCTGCCCGCCTTAGCGCTTGATTGCCGGGGACCGGGTGCGGGAGGATGCCGCCATGTCCGACGGGCGGGGGGATGGCATGCGTCGACTGATGGGGGCTGTTCTTGGGTTTCTGATCGGCGGCGGGGTGGTGCTGGCGCTTGGCCTTGCGTTGCCGTCGGTCTTTTCCATCAGTCAGGCGGAAGGGGCCTATGCGATGGGGGTGGTGTTCTTCTGGGCGCCAATGGGCGCAGTGGTCGGCGCGATTGTGGGCCTGATCCTGGGCAATCTGCGCAGCTAGGACCGTGCGATCAGTGATCGTCATGGGCGTGATCGCGGTCGATCACGTAGCGCTTGTCGCAGTAGCCGCATTCGACCCAACCGGTATCGCGCGCGATGGTCAGCCAGACGCGGGGATGGCCCAACGCGCCTTCGCCCCCGTCGCAGGCCACTTTCCAGGTGGTGACGACTTCGGTTTCTGGGGCGTCGATGGGCATGGGGCGACCTTTCGTTTCGGTGGCGGTCTTTTACCCGCGCGGGCAGGGGCGGCACAAGAGGGTGTTGGCGTGGGCATCACGCCCCAATGAGCCTTGCCCGGCCCTTGAGCGCGGAAAGCCACATCAGCCCGTGCACGGTGGCGCGGGAGGGAAGGTATTCGGCGGAAATCCAGCCGGGATAGGCGGTCTGGTCCAGTTCGGCGCAGAGGCCGGTCAGATCGAAACCGCCACCGCCGGGTTCGTTGCGGCCGGGAAAGCCTGCAATCTGGATATGGTTGACGCGGGCCTTGTGGCGCGCCCAGACGGCATCGGCATCGCCGTGGATGCGCGCGGCGTGCCAGAGATCGAACTGGATGCCCAGATTGGGCAGGGCAAGATCGTCGATGATGCGGGCGGCCTGATCGAAATCGTTCAGAAAGTAGCCCGGCATGTCATCTGTATTCAGCGGCTCGATCGTCAGGGCAATGCCCGGCGCCTGATCGGCAGCCCAAGACAGGTTGTCGCGATAGGTCGCCTCGGCCTGTTCGCCGCGCGCAACGCCCGCCATGACGTGGATATGCGACGCACCGAGGGTGGTTGCGAGGTCGGCGGCGCGCAGGAAGCTGGCGCGGAACACCTCTTCCGCGCCGGGGACGGCGGCATGGCCACGGTCGCCAAAGGCCCAGTCACCGGGATGGGTGTTGATCAGTGCGACGGGCATACCCGACAGGGCAGACTGCCAGTCGCGCGGGGGGTGGTCATAGGGAAACAGCACCTCGATGCCGTCGAACCCGGCTTCGCGCGCCAGATCGGGGCGCGCGAGCATCGGGACTTCGGTAAAGAGCATCGTCACATTCGCGGCGAAACGGGGCATTCAGGGGAGGTCTTCCGAGGGAATCATCGGGAAGAACCTGCCCCATGACCACAGACCAAACCAGTCTTTTCCCTCGATCCGTTCATGAACGCACAAATCGACCATGCGATAAAAGGATTTCCGGTCGATCAGAGCCTCTAGCCCCGCGCGGATGTGGATGTAGGGCGACGGCTCGCCCGTGGCGGGATCGCGGTCCACGCGCAGGGCGTGGTCGGCGTCGAGCGGTACGCTGTCTCCCACCTGCGTGGTGACGGTGATCGTCTGGTCCTTGCCTTGGCCTGCCGTGTCGAAATCCACCGCGACGAAGGGGGCGTCATCGACGAGGATGCCCACTTTTTCCACCGGGGTGACGAGGAAATACTTGTCGCCTTCCTTCTTGAGGATGCCGGAGAACAGTTTCACCAGACCGGGCCGCCCGATGGGCGTGCCTTCGTGGAACCATGTGCCATCGCGGGCAATGCGCATGTCGATGTCGCCGCAAAAGGGCGGATTCCACAGATGCACCGGGGGCAGCCCCTTTTTCGCAACGGCCTGTGCCGAAGCCGCGAGCCCTTCGGCGGAGGGTTTCACAATCATTTGTCCGCTCATTGTTTTTGCCATTTGTGCCGGACGGGATAGTTCGGTCTAATGCGATCATATAACTGCGCGAGGAGCAAAGTCATGACTGATGCAAGCGAACTTGTCGCGCGGATCGAAGGTCTTGGGGAACAGTTGGCCGCGGCCAAGGCATCCATCAACCGCCGTTTCATCGGGCAGGAGAAGGTGGTTGATCTGGTGCTGGCCTCTATGCTGTGCGGCGGTCATGCGCTGCTGGTGGGGTTGCCGGGGTTGGGCAAGACGCGGCTGGTCGATACGCTGTCCACCGTGATGGGGTTGAAAGGCAACCGCATCCAGTTCACGCCCGATCTGATGCCCGCCGATATTCTGGGGTCCGAAGTGCTGGAGACGGCGGCGGATGGCAGCCGGGCATTTCGCTTTCTGGAAGGGCCGATCTTCTGCCAGTTGCTGATGGCGGATGAGATCAACCGCGCGTCGCCGCGCACGCAATCGGCGTTGCTTCAGGCGATGCAGGAGCGCGAGGTGACGATCGCCGGTCAGCACCGCCCGCTGGGGCGGCCGTTCCATGTGCTGGCGACGCAGAACCCGATTGAGCAGGAAGGCACCTATCCATTGCCCGAGGCGCAGCTGGACCGGTTCCTTGTGCAGGTCGACGTGGCTTATCCCACGCGCGAGACGGAGCGCGATATCCTGATCGCCACCACCGGGGCCGAAGAGGCCGAGGTGCATCAGGTGTTTACGGGCGAAGAATTGCTGGCGGCGCAGCAGGTGCTGCGGCGGATGCCGGTGGGTGATCAGGTGGTGGAGGCGATCCTTGATCTGGTGCGGTCCTGCCGTCCGGGGGAACCTGAGGGGCGCGAATTGGCGGATAGCCTGAGCTGGGGTCCGGGGCCGCGTGCGGCGCAGGCGCTTATGTTGACGGTGCGGGCGCGGGCGCTTTTGGACGGGCGGCTGGTGCCTGCGGTGGCAGATGTGGCGGCGCTGGCGCGGCCTGTGCTGACGCATCGGATGGCGCTGTCCTTTGCGGCGCGGGCGCGGGGCGAAAGTCTTGCCGGGATCATCGACCGCACGGCCAGCCGCAAGCTGGGGCTTGAGGCGGCGGCGTGACGGAGACCACTTCCCTTTCCGGCGGCGATCTGCGTGGCGATCTGCGGCAGCGGGCCGAAACGCTTGGCCAATCTCTGCCGCCCTTGCTGGCCGAGGCGGAATTGCTGGCATCGACCATCATGCTGGGCGAGCATGGCCGCAGGCGGGCGGGGCAGGGCGATGAGTTCTGGCAGTATCGCCCCACCCATGCCGGGGATTCGGCGCGGATGATCGACTGGCGGCGGTCGGCGCGGTCGGATGCGACCTTCGTGCGCGAACGGGAATGGCAGGCGGCGCAATCGGTGACGCTGTGGGTGGACCCGGCGAAATCCATGGCCTTTACCGGGGCCAAGGGGCGGGCAGAAAAGGGTGACCGCGCGCGGCTTCTGGCGATGGCGCTGGCGGTGCTTTTGCTGCGCGGGGGCGAGCGGGTCGGGCTGGCCGGTGGCGGTGTGCCGCCGCGGCCGGGGCGGGGGCAGTTGCTGCGCCTTTTGATGGCGCTGGAGAGCGGGGGCGAGGCGGATTACGGCACGCCTGATGCCACGGGTATCGCAAGCCATGGGCGGGCGGTGTTCCTGTCGGATTTCATGGGCGATATGGCCGGGGTCGAGGCGGCGCTGGGCCGCGCATCCGACCGGGGCGCGCGGGGCGTGCTGTTGCAGGTGCTGGACCCGGCGGAGGAGGATTTCCCCTTCGACGGGCGGACGATCTTTGAAAGCATGGGCGGCACCGTGCGGCATGAGACGCTGCGCGCGGGCGATCTGCGCGCCCGCTATCTGGCGCGGTTGGCAGAGCGCAAGGACCGGCTGGCGATGTTGGCCCGCGCGGTGGGGTGGCATTACCAGTGCCACCATACAGGCGATGCGGCGCAACCGGCGCTGCTGTGGCTCTATCGTGCGCTGGAAGGGGGCCGCTGATGTTCATGCTGGGCCCGGTCGGATTTGTGACGCCTGTGCTGCTTTGGGCGCTGGTGGCGTTGCCTTTGCTGTGGCTGGTGCTGCGCGCCGTGCCGCCTGCGCCGATCCGGCGGCGGTTTCCGGGCGTTGCGCTGCTGCTGGGCTTGCAGGACGAGGATAACGAGACGGACCGCACGCCTTGGTGGCTGCTGCTGTTGCGAATGGTCGCGATTGCGGCGGCAATCATCGCCTTTGCCGGGCCGATCCTGAACCCGCGTGAGCGGGTGGCGGGCACGGGGCCGCTGCTGGTGGTGATGGATGGCGGTTGGGCCGATGCGCGCGATTGGGCGCGGCGGGTAGAACGGGCCGGGGCGCTGGTCGAGGAAGCCGGGCGTGACGGGCGGACGGTGGCCGTGGTGCGGCTGACCGATGCGCCGGGCGAGATTGCCTTTCAGGCCGCCGATGCCTGGGCAGGGCGGGTGGCCGCGCTGACGCCGCAGGCGTGGTTGCCGGGCGATCTGGCGGGATGGGCCGAGGCGCTGCCGGATGAGGGGTTTGAAACCTTCTGGCTGTCGGATGGGTTGGACAGGCCGGGGCGATCCGATCTGTTTGCAGCGCTGGACGCGGCGGGGGATGTGACGGTGTTCCAAAGCCCGCGCCCGGTGCTGGCGCTTCATCCGGCCGGGTTTGCCGATGGGGCGGTGCAACTGGCCGCAAGCCGCTTGCCTTCGGGCGATGCGCTGGAGGTGGAAGTTGTGGCGCGCGGGCCTGATCCGGCGGGGATCGAACGGGAATTGGCGCGGGTGACGCTGGGCTTTGGTCTGGGCGACGCGCGGGGCGAAGTGGCGCTGTCGTTGCCGCCGGAATTGCGCAACCGCATTACGCGCTTTGAAGTGGCGGGGCAGCGGTCGGCGGGGGCGGTCAGCCTGACGGATGACAGCCTGAAGCGGCGCAAGGTGGCGCTGATCGGCGGGAGGGCGGACAATGCCGAGGGGCTGCAACTGCTGTCGCCCACGCACTACCTGCGGCAGGCGCTGGAGCCTGTGGCGGACCTGATCGACGGTTCGTTGATGGATGTGCTGCTGGCGAACCCGGATGTGATCGTGCTGGCCGATGTGCCTGCGCTGACGCAGGATGAACAGGATGCGGTGCTGGGCTGGCTGGATGGCGGCGGGCTGCTGCTGCGCTTTGCCGGGCCATTGCTGGCGGCGTCAGACGTATCGCGCCTGTCGGAAGACCCGCTGATGCCGGTGCGCCTGCGCGAAGGTGGGCGCACGGTGGGCGGGGCGATGAGTTGGGGGGAGCCCAAGACGCTGGCGCCCTTCGTGGAGGGGTCGCCCTTCTTTGGCTTGACGGTGACGGATGAGGTGACGGTGACGGCGCAGGTGTTGGCGCAGCCGGACCCGGAGCTTGCGGCGCGGACAATTGCGGCGCTGGAGGATGGCACGCCTTTGGTGACGCGCAAAGAGGTGGGGCAAGGGCAGGTGGTGCTGTTCCACGTGACCGCCAATGCGGAATGGTCGACGCTGCCCTTGTCGGGGTTGTTCGTGCAGATGCTGGAACGGATGGCCGTGTCCACACGGCCCGCGACGCCGGGGGCCGAGGATCTGGCAGGTCAGGTTTGGGTGCCCGAGGTGGTGCTGGATGCCTATGGCGTGCAGGCCGAGGCGGGCGAGATGTCGGGGGTTGAGGGCACCGCTTTGGCCGAGGCGATTGTCGCCGGGCCGGGGCCTGCGCTGCCGCCGGGGCTGTATGCCGGGGCCGATCGGCGTGTGGCGCTGAACGCGGTGGGGGCGGAGACGGTGCTGGAGGCGGCAGTCTGGCCTGCCGGGACACCCGTGGAAGGGTTGGAGATGGCGCAGGAGCAGGTGTTGAAGGGCTGGTTCCTGTCGGCGGCGCTGACGGCGCTGATGATCGACATTCTGGCTGCGCTGTGGATTTCGGGCAAGCTGTCGGGGCTGCGTCGCGGGGTGGCGATGCTGGCCGTGGTGATGCTGGCGCTGGCGGCGGCACCGGGGGTGCAGGCGCAGGATGCGCCGCTTGAGGCGCTGGACCCCGAGGAAGAGGCGCTCGCGCTGGAGGCAACGACAGCGGTGGTGCTGGGTTTTGTGCAGACCGGGGACGCGTCTCTGAATCAGGTGGCCGAGGCGGGGCTGCGCGGATTGGGCGAGCGGTTGTGGGAGCGCACGTCGATCGAGCCGGAGGCCCCGGTGGGCGTAGATATCGAACGCGATGAGTTGGCGTTCTTTCCGTTCCTGTATTGGCCGGTATCCACCAGCCAACCGCTGCCTTCGGCCAATGCCTATCGCAAGCTGAATGATTATCTGCGCACGGGCGGGATGATCCTGTTCGACACGCGCGATTCCGATCTGGCGCGGTCGGGTGGCAGCACGCCAGAGGCGCTGCATCTGCAACGCATCGCGGCAGGGCTGAACATTCCGCCGCTGGAACCTGTGCCGGTGGATCATGTGCTGACGCGGACCTTCTATCTGTTGCAGGATTTTCCGGGCCGGTTCGGTGGCGCGCCTGTGTGGGTAGAGGCCGCCCCCCCCGATGCCGAACAGGTGGAGGGGATGCCGTTCCGCAACCTCAATGACGGGGTGACGCCGGTGGTGATCGGCGGGAACGATTGGGCCGCAGCCTGGGCGGTGGATGAGATGGGGGTGCCCATGTATCCCGTTGGGCGCGGTTTTGCCGGGGAACGGCAGCGCGAGATGGCGAACCGCTTTGGCGTGAACCTGATCATGCATGTGCTGACGGGGAATTATAAGTCGGATCAGGTGCATGTGCCTGCGCTGCTGGAAAGGCTGGGGCAATGACGGCTGCGCTGACACTTGATCCGCTGGTGCCGTGGCCGGTGCTGTGGGGCTTGGTGGCCTTTGCTGCCGTTCTGCTGGCCGTGGCGGTGTGGCGGGGCCTGTCGGGCTGGTGGTTGCGGGGGTTGACGGCGCTGGTGGTGCTGGCGGCGATTGCCAACCCTTCCTTGCAAGAAGAGGAACGGGCGGCGCTGTCGGATATCGTGCTGCTGGTGGTGGATGACAGCGCCAGTCAGGGGCTGGGTGACCGGGCCGCGCAGGTAGAGGCCGCGATTGCCGGGGTCGAGGCCGAGGTGGCGCGGCTAGAGAATACCGAACTGCGCATACGGCGGTTTTCCGACGCGCCCGAGGATGGCGGTTCGCTGGCCATGACGGCGCTGGCGGAACTGCTGTCGGAAGAACCGCGCGCCCGTGTGGCGGGGGCGATGATCATTACCGATGGGCAGGTGCATGATGTGGAACTTGCCCCCACCTTGCCCGCGCCGCTGCATGTGCTGCTGACGGGTGCGGCGCAGGATTGGGACCGCCGCCTGATCGTGAAGAACGCGCCTGCCTTTGCCATTCTGGGCGAAGAGGTGATGCTGACCCTGCGGATCGAGGATCAGGGCGCCGCGCCGGGGGCCACGGATGTGGACCTGACGATCACGGTGGATGACAGCGAGCCGCAGACGTTTCGTGTGCCAGTCGGCGAGGATCTGGATCTGCCCGTCACCCTGCCGCATGGCGGGATGAACGTGTTGCAGTTTTCCACCCCGGAAGCCGACGGCGAGTTGACCGACCGCAACAATGCCGCCGTGGTGCAGATCAACGGGGTGCGGGATCGCCTTCGGGTGCTGCTGGTATCGGGTGAGCCGCATGCCGGGGAACGGGTCTGGCGGAACCTGCTGAAATCGGATGCGTCGGTCGACCTCGTGCATTTCACCATTCTGCGGCCGCCGGAAAAGCAGGACGGGATTCCGGTGACGGAACTGTCGCTGATCGCTTTTCCGACGCGGGAATTGTTCGTGGAAAAGATCGAGGAATTCGATCTGATCGTGTTCGACCGATACAGGATGCGGGGCATCCTTCCGATGTCCTACCTGGAAAACGTCGCGCAATATGTGCGCAACGGCGGCACGGTGCTGGTGGCGGCGGGGCCGGAATTCGGGGCGGTGGATTCGCTGTGGCGGTCGCCCTTGGCCGATGTGCTGCCGGTGGAGCCCACCTCGCGGGTGATTGAGGGCGGCTTCCGCCCGGCGCTGACCGATCTGGGGCGGCGCCATCCCGTGACCGAGGGGTTGGAGGAATTGGCGCCCGAAGGCGGCTGGGGCCGCTGGTTCCGGCAGATCGACGTGATCCCACGCGCGGGGCAAGTGGTGATGTCGGGTGCGGATGACCGTCCGCTGCTGGTGCTGAACCGGGTGGATGAGGGGCGGGTTGCGGTGCTGGCTTCGGACCACGCGTGGCTTTGGGGCCGGGGGTATGAGGGCGGCGGGCCGCAGTTGGAGTTGTTGCGGCGGCTGGCGCATTGGATGCTGAAGGAACCCGAGCTTGAGGAAGAGGCGCTGACCGCCACGACAACGGGGCAGGAACTGACTGTGCGGCGGCGGTCGATTGCCGAGGAACCGCCGGGTGATCTGACGATCACGGGGCCAGATGGGGCGGTGGTGGTGCTGCCGATGCCCGAAGTTTCACCGGGGCGGTATGAACTGGTCTGGCAGGCACCGATGATGGGGCTGTACCGGCTGGAGCAGGGCGAGTTGACGCGAGTGGTGGCGGTGGGGCCGTCTGCCCCGCGTGAATTCGTGGAAACGATCGCTACGGGCGCGGTGCTGGAGCCGGTGGTGACGCCCACGAATGGCGGCATCCTGCGGCTGGAAGAGGGCGTGCCGGACATTCGCGCGGTGCGCGAGGGGCGGCCTGCGGCCGGGCGCGGCTGGGTGGGGATCACCCCGCGTGGGGCCTATGTGACGCAGGATCTGACCATCGCGCCCTTGTTGCCGGGATGGGTTTGGCTCCTGCTGGCGGCGGGTCTGGCGATTGCGGCGTGGTTGATCGAAGGGCGGCGCGGCGCGAAGCGGGTCAGCGCTTCAGCATGACATCGCGGGAATGCGACGCGAATTCGCGGCGCATCAGGACGGCGGCGCTGGCAAGGCCGGCAAAGATCAATCCGTAGGGGCCGAACAGCCACCCAAGCGCGCCGAGGGCGAAATAGATCGACCGCAGGCCCCGGTTGAAGCTGCGCGCGCCGGTGATGTTGATTTCCGCCGCCTGCCCGGCGCGGATGGCGGCATTGGGATCGGTGATGTTGTTGGGCACTGCCCCCATCAGGATGGAGCAATAGCCGAACAACCGATGCGCCCAGATGAATTTCAACAGCGCATTGGCAAGGAAGGCGATGACGAGGATGATCTTCATTTCGATCAGCGGGCCGGCCTGACCGAGGGTCAGGTCGGCGGCCAGACCCTCGACCCGGTCGGAATTGCCGATCAGTGCCACGCCGCCGCCGATGGCGATCATGCAGGCCGAGGCGAAAAAGGCCGTGCCTTGGCGAAGCGAGTCGATCAGGGTGGCGTCGAAGATGCGGGGTTGGCGGGTGACAAACTCGCCCATCCAATCGCGGCGGTACTGTTTCATGATGACCGTGACCGATGGGAACCGCGCGGGCGGGTTTTCGATGATCCAGCCGCTGGCCACCCAGAGCAGGATGTACGCCGCCACAGCGATCAGATCGGGTGCAGTCAGGCTGCCGATATGGAAGGGTATGGTCATGGGTTGATGGTTAGGCGCGGGAATGGCGCTTGTCAGCCCGGTAAATTGGTTATATCTTTTTACCAATTCCGCGACGCCCCAGCAAAAGGACCGATCCCATGGAAATGCCCGTTCCCGATCCGGTGATCCTTGCCAAACGCGCGCGGATCGTGGCGCGGCTGGCCGAAGTGCTGCCTGCAGATGCGCTGATCACCGACCCGACCGAGACGCGGGCCTATGAATGCGATGCGCTGACCGCCTATCGCTGTTTGCCGATGGCGGTGGTGTTGCCGCGCACGACCGAAGAGGTCGCCGCCGTGATGCGCGCCTGCCATGAGGAAGGCGTGAAGGTGATCCCGCGCGGCGCGGGCACGTCGCTGGCGGGCGGGTCGTTGCCGACGCCGGATGCGGTGGTGCTGGGTGTGGCGCGGATGAATGCGGTGATCGAGACGGATTATCCCAACCGGTTCATCCGGGTGCAATCGGGGCGGACCAACCTTTCCGTGACCGGCGCGGTGGAGGCGGAGGGGTTCTTTTACGCGCCCGATCCATCGAGCCAGTTGGCCTGTGCGATTGCCGGGAATATCGGGATGAACTCCGGGGGGGCGCATTGCCTGAAATACGGGGTCACCACCAACAACCTGCTGGGCGTGACCATGGTCACCATGGCGGGTGAGGTGGTGCAGGTGGGCGGGCCTTATATGGATGCGGGCGGGCTGGACCTGCTGGGGGTGATCTGCGGGTCTGAGGGGCAGTTGGGCGTGGTGACGGAGGCGTGGCTGCGCATCCTGCCCAAGCCCGAAGGCGCGCGCCCGGTGCTGATGGGCTTCGGATCGAACGAGGTGGCGGGGGCCTGCGTGTCCGACATCATCAAGGGCGGGCTGCTGCCGGTGGCGATCGAGTTCATGGACCGCCCCTGCATCGAGGCGACCGAGGCTTTTGCCAAGGCGGGATACCCCGATTGCGAGGCGCTGCTGATCGTGGAGGTGGAGGGAAGCCCCGCCGAGATTGATGAACAGCTTGCCCGGATCAAGGCGATTGCCGCGCGGCACAATCCGGTGGCGTACCGCGAGGCGGCAAGCGAGGATGAGGCCAAGCGCATCTGGCTGGGCCGGAAATCCGCCTTCGGGGCGATGGGGCAGATGGGGGATTACATCTGTCTGGATGGCACGATCCCGGTATCGGAACTGTCCTTCGTGCTGCGCCGGATTGCGGAATTGTCGGACGGGTACGGGCTGCGGGTGGCGAATGTGTTCCATGCGGGGGATGGCAACATGCATCCGCTGATCATCTTCAACGCCAACAAGCCCGGTGATCTGGACCTGGCCGAGGCGCTGGGGGCGGATATCCTGAAGCTCTGTGTCGAGGTGGGCGGCTGCCTGACGGGTGAGCATGGCGTGGGGGTGGAGAAGCGCGATCTGATGGATGTGCAGTTCACGCGCGACGATATGGAGGCGCAGTTGCGGGTGAAGGATGTGTTCGATCCCGGCTGGCTGCTGAACCCGGCGAAGGTGTTTCCGCTCTATGTGACGGCGAGCCGTCGCGCGGCCTGAGAGTGCGGGACCGGGGGTTTCACACCCCCGGACCCCCGTGGGATATTTGAACAGAGAAGAGGGGCAGGGCTTTCTCTTTCACCAT
Organism: Paracoccaceae bacterium; assembly: GCA_022843025.1. Lineage (GTDB taxonomy): Bacteria > Pseudomonadota > Alphaproteobacteria > Rhodobacterales > Rhodobacteraceae > Paragemmobacter. The sequence goes on from JALHOL010000001.1 coordinate 404,146, forward strand.
CGGGCGCAGTGGGGCGCTGAAGGGATGAGGCGTAGCGATGCGACCGGGGAGTGAGGCGGAGCTTGCGGAGCTGGTGCGCGTGGCCAACGCGCCCTTTGTGCTGCGCGGGGGTGGCACGCGGGGGATTGGCGCGGTTGGACCGGGCGAGGTGATGGAAACCGGGGGGCTGGCGGGGATCACGCTCTATGAGCCCGGCGCGCTGACGCTGGTGGTGCAGGCGGGAACGCCCTTGGCGCAGGTGGAGGCGGCGCTGGCGGCCGAAGGGCAGCGGTTGCCGTTTGAGCCGCCGGACATGCGCGGGCTGCTGGGGCGCGCGGGCGAGAGCACCATTGGCGGGGTGGTGGCCGCCAATGCCAGCGGGCCGCGCCGGGTGCAGGCCGGGGCCTGCCGCGACAGCATGATTGGCCTGCGCTTTGTGGATGGGACCGGGACGGTCATCCGCAATGGCGGGCGGGTGATGAAGAATGTGACGGGCTATGATCTGGTGAAGCTTCTGGCCGGATCGCATGGCACGCTGGGGGTGATTACTGAGGTGGCGTTCAAGCTGCTGCCCGCGCCGGAAGTGGCGGGCACGCTGTGCGTGGACGTCCAGACGGATGCGCAGGCGGTAGAGGCGATGGCGGCGGCGCTGGGATCGCCCTTTGACGTGACCGGGGCGGCATTCTGGCCGGGGCGCGGGGTTTTCCTGCGGGTGGAGGGGTTTGAAACCTCGGTCCGCTATCGGCTGGGGGAATTGACGCGGGTGCTGGCGCGGTTCGGGGATGTGACCGAGGTGGATGGCGCGGTCTGGCAGGCGGTGCGGGATGTGGCGCCGTTTCATGGGCGCGAGGGCGATGTCTGGCGGCTGGCGGTGACGCCGTCCGAGGCGCCGGGGCTGGTGGCGCGGGCGGGGGCGGACGCGGTGATGTATGATTGGGGCGGCGGGCTGGTCTGGGTGTTGGTGGCGGCAGGGGTGGACCTGCGCGCGCGGCTGGGGCTGTTTGCGGGCCATGCGACGCGGGTGCGCGGGGCAGGCGGAGTGCCGGCCTTTCCGCCGGAGCCTGCGGCCCTTGCCGCGCTGTCGGCGGGGTTGCGGGCGAAGTTCGATCCGAAAGGGGTGTTCAATCCCGGTTTGATGGGGGCGGTCTGAGATGGGGGCCCTGCTGATTGCGTATCCGGTGGCGGTGTTTGTGTCGCTGTGCCTGTTGCCGCGTGCCAGGGCGGCGCTGGGCGTGGGGCTGGCGGTGGCGGCGCTGGGGATTGTCTGGGTGGTGAATGATCCGGCTGCGGATAACGGCGCGGTGCGGTTTCTGGTGAAGCTGGGGGCCGCGCCCGTGGCGGTGGCCGCGCTGGCGCAGGCGCTGCGCGGGGTGATCGCGCCGGACAGCCCGCGCTGGATGTGGCCCGCGCTGGCGGGCGGGGTGGCGCTGACGGCGGTCTTTCTTTTCTTCCTTCTGGTCTGAGGTGATCTGATGCAGACGAATTTCACCCCGGAGCAATTGGCAATCCCGGCGCTGGCGCGATCGAACGAGATCTTGCGGTCTTGCGTGCATTGCGGGTTCTGCACGGCGACCTGCCCCACCTATCAGGTGCTGGGCGATGAGTTGGACAGCCCGCGCGGGCGGATCTACCTGATCAAGGACATGCTGGAGACGGGCCGCGCGGCGGATGCGCGGACGGTGAAGCATATCGACCGCTGCCTTTCGTGCCTGTCCTGCATGACGACCTGCCCGTCGGGGGTGCATTACATGCATCTGGTGGACCATGCCCGCGCGCATATCGAGGCGACTTATAAGCGGCCCATCACGGACCGGGCGCTGCGGTTCGTGCTGGCCAAGGTTCTGCCTTATCCGATGCGGTTCCGGGTGGCGCTGCTGTTGGCCAAGATCGGCAAACCCTTTGCGCGGCTGATCCCGGATGCGCGGGTGCAGGCGATGCTGGAGATGGTGCCAAAGCGGGTGCCGCCCGTATCGCGCAACGACGACCCGCAGAGCTTTGCCCCGATGGGTGCGCGCAAGATGCGGGTGGCGCTGATGACGGGCTGCGCGCAGAAGGCACTGAACACCGATATCAACGATGCCACGATCCGGCTGCTGCGGCGGTTGGGATGTGAGGTGGTGGTGCCGCGTGGCATGGGCTGCTGCGGGGCGCTGACGCATCATATGGGGCGCGAGGCTGAGGCGCATGGATTTGCCGCCGCCAATATCCGCGCTTTCATGGCGGAAGTGGAGGGGGACGGGCTGGACGCCATCGTCATCAACACCAGCGGCTGCGGCACGACGGTCAAGGATTACGGCCATATGTTCCGCACCGAAGCCGAGGCCGAGGCGGCAAAGCGGGTCTCGGCGCTGGCCTGTGACGTGTCGGAACTGTTGGCGCGGATCGGGCTGCCGCAGGGGGCGGCGAAGGGGATGCGCGTGGCCTATCACGCGGCCTGTTCGTTGCAGCATGGCCAGCAGATCAAGACCGCGCCGAAAGACCTGCTGAAGCGGGTGGGGTTCGAGGTGGTAGAACCTGCCGACAGCCATTTGTGCTGCGGGTCGGCGGGGACGTATAACCTGCTGCAACCCGAGATTTCCAAGGAGTTGAAGGCGCGCAAGGTGCGGACGCTGGAGGCGAAGGCGCCGGATGTGATCTCGGCCGGGAATATCGGCTGCATGATGCAGATCGGATCGGGGACCGGGGTGCCGGTGGTGCATACGGTGGAATTGTTGGACTGGGCGACAGGCGGGCCGAAGCCGCGTGCCTTGACCGAGGCGTGACGACCGGGGGCGTGACGGGGCCAGTTGGGCGCAGGAAAATTCTGACACAGAATTTTGCACGATTTCTGGATCAGAAATCGTGGCTACGGCGGGTGCGTTGCGCATCGGTTTGCGTGCGCTGCGCCTGGCTGCGCTGTCGATTGGGTATTTGGGCCAAGATGAAACGGCAGGGCGGTCGAATTGCATCACCGGGCATGGGTCTTTTCCTGCGGTCTTGCGGTGACTGGACGGCGCGCGGGGGGGCTGCCAAACTTCTGCCGGAATGGCGGGGTAGCGGGAATGCGATCCCGGACGGAAGGTGTGGAATGCGCTTTGTTGCCCTTGTGCTATCGCTGATTGTTGCCCCCGCCTGGGCCGAAGGGCCAAGCATGCGCGCCTTGCAGACGGTGCAAGAGGGCAAGGGCTGGCAGGCGGTGGGGCGGATCGAGCTGGGCGGGCGGGGGTTTTGCACGGGCGCGCTGATTGCCGATGATCTTGTGCTGACGGCGGCGCATTGTCTGTTCGACAAGGAAACCGGCGCGCGCATCGACGAGGCGGATTTGCAGTTTCTAGCCGGGTGGCGCAACGGGCGGGCCGAGGCTTACCGCAATGTGGCGCGGGCGCTGGTGCATCCGGGCTATGCTTTTGACGTGGGCGAGGATCTGGGGAATGTCGGGGTGGATCTGGCGCTGCTGCGGCTGGACCAGCCGATCCGCCTGCCGCAGGTGACGCCCTTTGCCACCGACTGGTCGCCGATGATGGGCGAAGAGGTGGGGATCGTGTCCTATGCGATGGACCGGTCGGAAGCGCCGTCCTTGCAGGAGGTCTGCGAGATCATGGCGCAGCGCAGCGATCTGATGGTGTTGACCTGCGCGGTGGAATTCGGCGCATCCGGCGCGCCCGTCTTTGCGATGCGCGATGGCGAGGTGCGGATCGTGTCGGTCGTGTCGGCTAAGGCGGTGGTGGAGGGCAAGCCGGTTTCGCTGGCCGTGCCGCTGATGGAGCCGCTGGCGGTGTTGCAGGCGGAGATGGCGGCGGGTGCGCCGCGTGCCGCGCCGGGGCCGAAGGTGCTGTCCGGCGGGGGTGGCGGGGCGAAGTTCGTGAAGGTTGCGCCCTGACGCAGGTGTGACGGATGGGCTGGCGGGGGTCTTGAAACCCGGCGGGGCTGTTCCCAAATCGGGGGGGTACCGGTGCCTGCGACAGGGCCGGTGCGTTCCCCGCCCGTCCGATGAGGAGGGCATCACATAGCATCGCTCACTGGAGGATGACCCCTATGCGTAATCTTGATTTTGCGCCGCTGTACCGTGCGACCGTCGGTTTTGACCGGATTGCCGACCTGATGGATCGCGTGCTGACGACCGATGTCGCACAGCCGACCTATCCGCCCTACAACATCGAAAAGACCGCCGAGGATGCCTATCGCATCTCGATCGCCGTGGCCGGGTTTACGCCCGAGGAGCTGGGCGTCGAGGTGAAGGACGGCACGCTGGTGGTGACCGCCCGCAAGGCCCCCGAGGATGAGGCCAAGACCTATCTGCATCGTGGCATCGCGACCCGCGCTTTCGAGCGTCGCTTTGCGCTGGCCGATCATGTGCGCGTGACCGGCGCGGTGCATGAACATGGGATGCTGCACATCGATCTGGTGCGCGAGACGCCCGAGGCATTGAAGCCCCGCCGGATCGAGATTGCCCGCACGGGGCAGGTGGCAGCGCCGGTGCTGGAAGGCACGGCGAATGTGACGAACTGATCCGCTGATCGCGGATCGGTAAGAGGGGGCGTCCCGGTGATGACCGGGGCGCCCCTTTTGCGTTCAGTAGATCAGGTTGTCAAAAACGGTATAGGTGTCCGAGGCGCTGTCGACCCCGGAATTGAGGCCACGATCGGCGGCAGAGGCGCGATACCGCGCCATGGCCCCGACGCTTCCGTGACTCTGCCGCCATTTCGCCCGCTTCGCATGTCACGTCTGTGGCCAGAGTCGTGGCCAGAGTCGTGGTCAGTCATGGTAGATGGAGGATGCGGTTGCGTGGCGTTCTGATTTGGCTGGCCCTTTTGGCACAACCGGCACTTGCCGGGGATGGCAACCTGCGCCCGCTTGAGACCGGCGTGATCGCCGGGCGATGGGCGGCGGTCGGGCGCATCGACCTCGGGTCGAAGGGCTTTTGCACCGGCACCCTGATTGCGCCGGATGTGGTGTTGACGGCGGCGCATTGCCTTTACGACAAGGCGACGGGAGAGCCGTATCGTCCCTCGGACCTGACATTCCTTGCCGGATGGCGCGATGGCCGAGCCGAGGCCCACCGCGAAGGCGCGATGATTCTGCCGCATCCCGACTACCTCCCCGGTCTTGAGGACGGCAGCGAGGCGCAGATGAACCAGACCGGCAACGATCTGGGCCTGATAAAGCTTGCGCAGCCGATCCTGCTGCCGTCGATCACGCCCGCATCGACCGGGTCCTTTCCGCGGGGCGGCGATCGGGTTGAGATCGTGTCCTATGCGAAGGACCGGTCAGAGGCGGCCTCGATGCAGGATGCCTGTTCTGTGTTGGGCACCGAAGGCCGCGTCGCCGTGCTGGATTGCCCGGTGGATTTCGGCGCATCCGGTGCCCCTGTGTTCCGCGACACCGCCTATGGGTTTGAGGTGGTGTCAGTCATTTCCGCCAAGGCGGAGATGAATGGCAAACCCGTCGCCATCACCGTTCCGGTCGAAGGCGTGTTGGCCGAGCTGTTGGCCGAGCTTGACCGCGCCTCGCGGGCGGCGGCGCCGGGGGCGCGGATGATTTCGGGCGCGCGCAGCGGCATGGGCGCGGGCGGGGCCAGATTCCTGAGGGTCGGTGAATCGCCCTGATCCGGTAGCTGCCCCTGCCCGCGGGGCAGGGGCCGACACTGGCGGGGCGCCCAGAAAGGGCGCCCCTTTTTGTTCAGTAGATCAGGCTGTCATAGACGGTATAGGCGCCCGAGGCGCTGTCGATGCGGCCTTGCAGGCCACGGTCGGCGGCATAGGCGGCGACGGCGCGATAGGTGCCGGGGCCGAAGACGCCGTCGATGCCGCCGTTATAGTAACCGGCGCGGGCAAGCTGGCGCTGGATCGCGCGGCGTTCCGACGGGCTATAGCTTTTGAAGGCCTGCGCGGCGGCGGTGGTGGAAAGGCTGGGCCGCACTGGCTGGGCGAAGTAGGCCGGTTCGCGCGGGCCGGGGGTATAGTATTGCGGCTGCTGATGCTGACGCGGCTGCTGGTAGTGGCGCGGTTCCTGATAATAGCGCGGCTGGGCCTGGGCGCGCTGGGTGTTCAGACCGTTGATGACGGTGCCGACGATGACGGTGGCGGCGACGCCCTTGAGGAAGTCGCGTTCGCGCTGGCCTGCCTGAACAGGCGCGGCGACCGTAGCGGCAAGGGCGATGGCCGCGATGGCGGCGGTGGTGGCGGTGCGGATCTTGGGCAGCATGATCGTTCCTTTCGGTGGGTCGGCGAAATGCCTTACCTCCGACATGGGCCAAGTGCTGCTGCTAGGCAAAATCGCAAGGCTGATATGCGATAACAGGGCCTGTTCAGCGACGCGGCGGCAGTGCTATTGCCCGATCTTTGCCGGTGCCTGTGCCGGTGCCGCCCGTTCCAGCCATTTGGTCAACCAAGCCACGCGGCGGATCGCCTGATGCTTTGCGTCGATATCGCCCTGTGTCACCGGGTTGACGGTGATGGCATCGGCAAGGCGGTAAAGTTCGGTTGCCACATCGGTGCGTTCGGTGGCGGTCAGGTTCAGAAGGCCATCGTCCATCGCCCGAAGGGCAAGGCGGCGCAGGTGTTCGGGCATGTCATCCACAATCTGGATCATCGGAGGTCCATCAAATTTTCATTTACATTGTAAGTGGAAATAGGAAGGATGGCCGAAAAGCGCAAGACATTGTCTTTGACAATTTCTGCATAGCCGCTACACCCCCACGTCATGACGCGCAGTTACACTCTTTCCGAACCCGCCCGCGCCCGCCGTGAGGCGCAGAAGCAATCCACCCGGCAGGCCCTGCTGGATGCGGCGCGCGCCATCGCGGCCGAGCGCGGGGTTGAGGCGATTTCCGTGGTCGAGGTGTCGCGGCGGGCCGGTGTGTCACACAGCCTGATCAACGCTTATTTCGACGGGAAGGTCGGGCTGATCGCGGCCTTGGTGAAAGGGGTCTATGGCGCGCTGCTAGAGCGGACCGAGGCGATTGCCGCCGGGCCAGGCAGCGAGGTGGACAGGCTGCGCGCGATCCTGGTGGATTGGGCCGCGTTCGATCTGGCCGACCCAAAGCTGCTGCGGGTGTTGCAGGCGCATGGCTGGACATGGTCCGAGGCGGCAGAGGCCGCAAACCGCGCCGACCGACAGGCGTTTCTGGCCCCAGTGGGGGGGCTGATCCGGGCGGGGCAGGCGTCAGGGGTGTTCCGGCAGAAGGCGGCGCTGGAGGATGCGCTGCCGGCGATCTGGGCCATCTATACCGTCGGGATGCGCGATGCGGTGTTTGCCACGCCGGTGCCCGCCCCCGAAGACGCAGTCGCCGCGATCTGGGGTCAGATCGCGGCGCTGTTGCTGGAAGGGTGATCTGCGGTCAGATAAGCGGGACCAGCGGCACCCCGCAGGCCGCCAGCGCAAGGCAAAGCGCAAGAAGCAGGGGGATGCGTTTGGTCATGCTGTTTCCGGTCAGATGCTAAGGCAGATGTATTTCATTTCCAGATAGTCTTCCATGCCGTGATGGCTGCCCTCGCGGCCAAGGCCGGATTGCTTGACCCCGCCGAAGGGGGCGACCTCGGTGGAAATCAGGCCGGTGTTCACGCCGACCATGCCGTATTCCAGCGCCTCTTGCACGCGGGTGATGCGGCCGATGTCGCGGGCGTAGAAGTATGAGGCAAGGCCAAAGATCGTGGCATTGGCCAGTTCGATGACCTCTTCTTCGGTGTCGAATTTGAACAGCGGGGCGAGGGGGCCGAAGGTTTCTTCATTCGTCACCAGCATGTCGGTGGTGACGCCCGTCAGGATGGTCGGCTGGAAGAACGACCCGCCCAGTTCGTGGCGGTGGCCGCCGGTTTCCACCTTAGCGCCTTTGGACAGGGCGTCTGCGATGTGTTCCTCGACCTTGACCACGGCCTTGTCGTTGATCAGCGGGCCGAAGGTCACGTCTTCCGACAGGCCATCGCCGACCTTGGTCTTGGCGACCGCCTCACCCAGTTTCCTGGCGAAAGCGTCATAGACGCCCGCCTGCACATAGATGCGATTGGCGCAGACGCAGGTCTGGCCGTTGTTGCGGAATTTGGACACCATGGCACCCGCCACGGCGGCGTCCAGATCGGCATCATCGAACACGATGAAAGGCGCGTTGCCGCCCAATTCCATCGAGCATTTCATCACCTGTTCGGCGGCCTGCCGCAGCAGGATGCGGCCCACCTCGGTTGATCCGGTGAAGGTGAGTTTCCGCACGGCGTGGTTTTCGCAGAATTCCTTGCCGATGTCGGAAGAGCGGATGGAGGTGATGACCGAGAAGATGCCCGCAGGCAGGCCCGCGCGTTCGCCCAGCAGGGCCATGGCCAGCGCCGACAGCGGGGTTTCCGCAGCAGGGCGGGCGACAAAGCCGCAGCCAGCGGCAAGGGCAGGGCCCACCTTGCGGGCGATCATGGCGTTGGGGAAGTTCCACGGCGTGATGGAGCCCACAACCCCGATGGGCTGCTTGATCACGGTGATGCGCTTGTCGCGCTGATGGCCGGGGATGGTTTCGCCGTAGACGCGTTTTGCCTCTTCGCCGAACCATTCAATGAAGGACGCGCCATAGGCGATTTCGCCCTTGGCTTCGGCCAGCGGCTTGCCCATTTCGGCGGTGAGGATTTTGCCAAGGTCATCCTGATTGGCCATCATCAGGTCGTACCATTTGCGCATGACGGCGGCGCGTTCCTTGCCGGTGCGGGCGGCCCAATCCTTCATCGCCTTTTGTGCGGCGTCGATGGCGCGGGCGGTTTCGGCCCGGCCAAGGTTGGGCAGGTGGCAGATCACATCGCCGCGCGCCGGGTTCGTCACTTCAAAGGTGGCGCCATCATCGGCGTCGATCCATTGGCCGGCGACATAGGCCTTGGTGACCAGAAGCGTCGGGTCTTTCAGAAGCGACGCGAGATTGGTGACGGAATCGAGCATAGGGGCCTCCGGCTTTTCGGGTTAAGGATGGATGCATCCGCGAGGGGGGGCTTGTCCAGTTCCGGCGGGGAAATATTGCCCCAAGGGCGCGATTTTTGATCAAATTGACGGAAACGGAAGCAGGGATGGCGGAAACAGAGCAGGCGGCGATGGACCTCGCTTATGCCAACGGGGCCTTCATCGCGGGGGCCGAGACCTATCCGCCGCGGTGGGAGGCCGAGGCGGCGGCGTTTCGCGATTCGTTGGGGGCGCGGGCGCGGCTGGGTTTGGCCTATGGCGGCGGTGCGCGGCAGCGGCTGGATCTGTTCCTGCCCGAAGGGGTGGCGCGGGGCGTGCTGGTCTTTGTGCATGGCGGATACTGGATGGCCTTTGGACGCGAGACGTGGTCGCATCTGGCGGCCGGCGCGGTGGCGCGGGGCTGGGCCTGTGCGATGCCATCCTACACGCTGGCACCCGAGGCGCGGATTGCCGACATGACGGCCGAGGTGGCGCGCGCCTGCGCCGTGGTGGCAGGCATGGTAGAGGGGCCGCTGGTGGTGACGGGCCATTCCGCGGGCGGGCATCTGGCGGCGCGGATGGGCTGCGCGGGCATGGCGGTGCCGGGGCTGGCGCGGGTGGTGCCGATCTCGCCCCTTGCCGAGCTTGCACCGCTGATGGGCACGGGGATGAACGAAAAGCTGCGGCTGGACGGGCCGGAATGCGCGGCCGAAAGCCCGGCGCGGCTGGGCCTGCAACCGGGCGTGGGCGCGCAGGTCTGGGTGGGCGGGCAGGAGCGGCCGGCCTTTCTGTGGCAGGCGCGGACGCTGTCAGAGGCGTGGGATTGCGGCTGGACGGTCGATCCGGGCAAGCATCATTTCGATGTGATCGACGGGCTGGCAGACCCGGCCTCGCCCTTGATCGGGGCCTGTCTGGACGGGCTGCGCTGGGACAAGCTTCATTGACGCAGGTGCCGCGTCAGTTGGCGGCGTGCATCCGTTCGATATAGGCGCGCATCTCTTCGGCCTCGTGCCGGGCATCGCGCAGGCCTTCCATCGCGGCGCGCAATTCGGCCTCGGTCTGGGCGATCTGGTTCATTAGTTCGGCTTCGCGTTCCTCAAGGTAGAACAGCGCCTGATCGCGGGCATCTTCCGCCTCGTGCAGGGATTGGGCGAGGTTGTCCATTTCGGCCACATCGCCACCTGCCACGCGGGTGAAGCGGTGCAGAAGCCAGTACGTGAACCAGCCAAGGGCGAAAGCCAGCAAAAGGATGATGGCAGTCGCGGTGATGAATTCCTGGCGGTTCATGGGGCCCTAGTCTGTTCGCTGTCCTTAACCGTTATTCGCGGGACGGGCGGTTGGACGCAAGGTCTTTTCCTGCGGTGCGACAGAGGGGCTGGTGTCGTTCGAGAAATCGGGCGGTCCCGCGGAGGGTGTGGCGGTGGCGGGCGCGGCGGTTGCCGCGGTTGCCGCGGCTGCGGGTGCAGGGGTGGCGGCAGCGGTTGGGGCGGGGGTGCCGATCAGGGTGAATTCGATCCGGCGGTTGGCTTCGCGCCCGTCCTCGGTGTCATTGTCGGCGATGGGTTTGGTTTCGCCATAGCCCACGGCCTTGAGCGTGGACACATCGACGCCGGTTCCCAACAGGGCCACAAGCACGGCTTTGGCGCGATCTTCGGACAGCGTCAGGTTGTTGCGTTCGGTGCCTTGGGAATCGGTATGGCCCGCCACTTCGATCGGAACGCCCGGGCATTGTTGCAGCAGGGCGGAAAGCGCCTCAATCAACGGGATCGAGACATCGGAAATCTCGTCCGAGCCGGGATCGAAGGTGATCTTGTCCTTGGCGAGAAGGGCCGTGATGTTGGCCACACAGCCCGCGCCATCGGCGGGCGGGGAAAGCGCGGCGATGGTGGTGCCGTCGGCGGCGGCGGCGGCGGGCGTGTCCGCCTCTGCGGCCGCTGTGACGGCAGGCGCAGGGGCGGCCCCGATCAGCGTAAACTCGATCCGGCGGTTGGCATCGCGGCCTGCTTCGGTTTCATTGTCGGCGATGGGGCGGCTTTCGCCATAGCCCACGGCGCGCATTTCCGACACCTCGACCCGGCGGCCTTGCAGCGCCAGAAGCACCGCCTCGGCCCGGGCCTGCGACAGGGCGCGGTTGCCATCTTCGGACCCTTGGGAATCGGTGTGACCGGCAATTTCCAGCGGCATCGCGGCGCATTCGTTCAGCGCATCGGCGAGACGGGTCATCAACTGGCCGGTGGCGGCGTCAATCTCGGCCGAGCCGGGCGGGAAGGTGATCTTTTGCTGGGCCAGCAGCCCATCAATCGTGGCAAGGCATTCCTGCGGCGTGGGCAGGGCGGCAAGGGGATCGCGCTCTTCGTCATAGGTGACAGAGACCTTGAAGCCCTGACCCTGCCCCAGCTTGCCGGAAAGGATCTGGCTGATCCGGTCCCGCGCGTTCAGCGACCCGGTAATGCCCGACACCTCGACCGTATCTTCGCGCACCAGAAGCGCACCTTCGTCAAGCTCGGCCAGCGCTTCCATCCCGGCGAGAACGCGGACGGGCCAGCCATCGGGAAGTTCGGAATCAAGCCGCGTCGCGTTATAGACATTGCCCGCGCCAAATTCGGCCTGGGCGACGCTGTCGACGGCGGCGCGTTGCAGATCATCGGTCAGGCGGCCGCGCAAATCGACCTTGCCTTCGGGCGACAGGGTGGCGGTAAACTCGGCCGGGCCAGCGGCGGCGGCGGTGGCCGGTTTGGGCAGGGTGGCATCCAGCGAAAAGACCTGCGGCAGGGCGGCCTTCAGTTCCCCCACGGCGCGGTCAAAGCTGGCTTGATCCGAGCCTTCGGCGGCAACAAGCGAGATATCGGCATCGGAAAACGTCACGGTGCCCTGCCCGATGGCGGCAATGGCGCGGATGGCGGCTTCGGCGGCATCGGCCCAGCGGGGGCTTGGCACGCCAAGGCCCACGGTGCAGGTGGCCTTGCCCTCAACCCCGGCTGTGACAGCGGCGGCGAGGATGCGGGCGCGGGCGGCCTCGGTATCGGCCGAGCAGGCATCAAAGCGCGCGCCTTCGGCATCCTTGACGAAACGCAGGGTGAAGGGCGTGATCACGGGCCGAGGGGCCGAGATGTTGATCGCCAACGCCATGCCTTCGGGGCGCAGACGGGCGAGTTCGCTTTCCAGCGTGCGTTTTTCGGCATCGCTGGTGGCGATGGCCGTGACTTCGACCCCATCAGCGGCGACGGAAATCTTGGACCGGGGCAGCAGCTTCAGCGCGGCCAGACCGAAATCAAAGGCGGGTTGCCAAGTTTCGGGTGCGTCATAGGCGGCGGTTTCCAGCATGTCGGCCACCGGAATGCCGCGCGCCAGTTCGGTGGCGGCGGCGGAGAGGGTGGCTTCGCCTTCGCCTTCGGGCAGCAGACCGATCAGCTGAATGCCATCATCGTTGCGCAGCATTTCGATGGAAAAGCGGGGCGCTTCGATCTTGTTCGCGGGGGTAACCTCAAGCTCATCACGGACACGCCCGCTGTCGATCACCGATCCCGCGATGTTGACGGCGCGGAAACGGGCAGCCTCGTTCGGGGCGGTGCCTTGCAGGGTGACCAACATGCCATCGGCGCTGGCCTGCACCCAGGTGATCCCCTCATTCGCCATGGCCCAGTTGATCGCCTTGACCGAGCGGCGTTCGATCACGGCCGATGCCGTATAGGCGATGAACAGCGCAAACAGCCCCGCCACGGCAAAGGCGGCCAGTGCAATCGCCCCTTGGGGCAGGCGCAGGCGGCGCAGGGCGGCGAGGTTGAAATTGGTCTTGCGCAGATCGGGCAGGCGCAGCTTTGGCAGGCGCATCGGGCAGCTTTCCTTGGGGCAGTCGGCGCGCGGCGGGAATCCCTGTCAGGGATTCTCCGCGCACCGGATGTGCTTACGGCGCGGGGGGCAAAGGTTCAATCAAACCAGCGCGGCGGCGGCAAGAAACAGCGCAGGGATCAGGCCCGTATCGCGGTTGGACCGGAACAGGATCAGGCATCCCGCCGGGTCGTCGATATTCAGGCGGCGCAGTTGGGTGAACATGTGCAGCCCCATCGCCCAGACGCCCGCCAGCGCGGCCAGCAAGGGCCAGGGGCTGGACAGGGGCAGAAGGGCGGTGATGGCGGCGGCGGCCATCAGGATAACCGTGGCAATCAGGAACCCCGCCAGCCAGCGCGGGGTGTTTTCGGCAAACAGCCGCGCGGTGGAGCGGACGCCGATCAGGGCGTCATCCTCGCGGTCCTGATGGGCGTAGATCGTGTCGTAGAACAGCGTCCAGACAAAGCCTGCGGCATAGAGGAACAGGGGGGCCGCGCTCAGGCTGCCGGAATGCGCGGCCCAGAGCAGCAGCGCGCCCCAGTTGAAGGCCAGCCCCAGAAACGCCTGCGGCCACCAGGTGAAGCGTTTGGCAAAGGGGTAGATGGCCACAAGGCCAAGCGAGCCGATGCCCAGCGCGATGGCCAGCGGGTGATAGGTGAACAGGATGGCGGCGGCGATCAGCGCCTGCGCAGCCATCCAGACCAGCGCCTGTTTCACGCTGACCTGACCCGAGGGGATGGGCCGCGACCGCGTGCGCGCCACGGCGCCGTCGATGTGGCGGTCGGTGATGTCATTCCAGGTGCAGCCCGCGCCGCGCATCAGAAACGCCCCAATGCCAGAGGAGGCGGCAAGCCAAAGGTCGCCCAAGGTAAATCCGCCCGTGCTGGCAGCGGCCAGCGCGATGGCCCAAAGGCAGGGCAACCACAACAGCCAGGTGCCGATGGGCCGATCTGCGCGCGACAGGCGCAGATAGGGGCGGGTGGCGGCGGGGGCGAGGGTATCCACCCAGTTGCCGCGCGGGGCATCGGCCACGGTTCCGCCCGGAAGGGGTGCCTCTGGCATTCGGGGCGGTTGGGTCATAGGGTGCGTGCCATGGAAGCGAAGGTTCGTCTCTTTGTAGATCAGCCCCTCGGGCAGGGGCAAGCCGTGGCCCTGAGCGCGGATCAGGCGCATTACCTGTTTGCGGTGATGCGGCTGGCTAAGGGGGCCATGGTCGCGTTGTTCAATGGCCGCGACGGCGAATGGCGGGCCGAGGTGGTGGAGGCAGGCAAACGCGGCGGCGTGCTGGTTTGTGACAGCCAGACCAAGGGCTTGCAGATGCCACCCGACCTGTGGCTGCTGTTTGCGCCGATCAAGAAGGCGCGCACGGATTTCATCGTGGAAAAGGCCGCCGAAATGGGCGTGCGGCGGATCGTCCCGGTGCAGACGCGGCATACCAATTCCGAACGTATCCGGCAGGATCGGTTGCAGGCCCATGCGGTAGAGGCGGCCGAGCAATGCGGCGGGACATTCGTGCCAGAGGTGGCGGACCTTGTGGCGCTGGACCGGCTATTGACCGGGTGGCCTGCGGATCGGCGCATCCTTTGGTGCGATGAGGGGATGGTGGGCGCGCGCGTGGCGCTGGAGGGGCTGGAGCCGGGGCCGTGGGCCATCCTGATCGGGCCGGAGGGCGGGTTTTCCGATGGCGAGGCCGCCAAGCTGCGGGCGATGCCACAGGTGGTGGCTGTCAGCCTTGGGCCGCGCATCCTGCGGGCCGATACCGCGGCGGTGGCGGCTCTGGCGCTGTGGCAATCGGTGCTGGGAGATTGGCGGTGATCCGGCCGGATCTGCGCGCCGACCTGTGGCGCTGGCGCGAGGTAATCGGGGCGGGCGCGGTGGTGGCGCTGGGTCTGTGGATCGCATGGCCGGGCGGGTGGGTGCTGGTGCCTGTCGGGTTGCTGGTGGCCGCGCTGGGCGCGGGGCTGGCGGTTCAGGGCTGGCGACGGCTGCGCTTTGCACAGGGCAGCGATGCGCCCGGCGTGGTGGCGGTGGATGAGGGCCAGATTTCCTATATGGGGCCGCAGCTTGGCGGCTTCGTCAGCGTGCCCGAACTAGAGGAGTTGCGCCTGGTCACGCTGCGCGGGCGGCGGCTGTGGCGGCTGCGACAGGTGGATGGGCAGGTGTTGCTGATCCCGGTCGATGCGGCTGGGGCGGATGGGCTGTTCGATGTCTTTGCCACCCTACCGGGCATGGATATGGCGGCGCTGTTGGCGGCGCTGGCACCGCAGGGCGATGGCAGCGGGCGCGGGCTGGTGACGGGCGAGCAGATGGTGGTGATCTGGCGGCGCGCGGGGCGCGGTATGGCGCGGGCCTGATCCGTGCTTCTTGCCACCCCATGCCCGCCACCTTTGGCCCCCCACCTTCGGCCACTTGACTTGCCCCGTCAGGCAAAGCACGAGTCGGGGCCTTGAAGCAGATACGAAGCGGAGCCGTTGCCTATGTCCATTCCCCAATCCGGCGGCGGCCTGATCGAAAGCTTTGACCAACTGGCCGCCTTCATGGAATCGGGCAACAAGCCCAAGGCCGATTGGCGCATCGGGACCGAGCATGAAAAGTTTGGCTGGTTGACCGATACGCACCAGCCGCTGCCCTATGATGGTGAACGTTCAATTAACGCCCTGTTCGCAGGGCTTGAGGCGCAATTTGGGTGGGCGCCAGTGCGCGAGGGCGCGAATGTTATCGGTTTGACACGGAACGGGGCGAATATCAGCCTTGAACCAGGCGGGCAGTTCGAGCTTTCGGGGGCGGCATTCGCCAGCGTGACAGAGACGGAGGCCGAGTTGAGAAACCATCTCGACGAAGTGCGCACCCTGGCCGAACCGCTGGGCATCCGCTTCATGGGGATCGGGGCCGCGCCGGACTGGCGGCATGAGGATATGCCGGTGATGCCCAAGGGGCGCTATCGGCTGATGACGGATTACATGGGCAAGGTGGGCACCCATGGCACGCAGATGATGTACCGCACCTCGACGGTGCAGGTGAACCTGGACTATGCCTCTGAAGCGGACATGGTGCAGAAGATGCGCGTGTCGCTGGCGCTGCAACCAGTGGCGACGGCGCTGTTTGCCTCATCGCCCTTCTTTGAGGGCAAGCCCAACGGGCACCGCTCATGGCGGTCGCGCATCTGGCGTGATCTGGATGCGTCGCGCACGGGGATGCTGCCATTTGCCTTTGAGGACGGGTTCGGGTTCCAGCGCTATGTCGATTGGGTGCTGGATGTACCGATGTATTTTGTCTATCGCGATGGCAAGTATATCAATGCCTTGGGTCAATCCTTCCGCGATTTCCTGAAGGGCGAGCTGCCTGCGCTGCCGGGCGAGAAGCCCACGCTTTCGGATTGGGCGGATCACATGACGACGGTGTTCCCCGAAGCGCGGGTGAAGCGTTACATTGAAATGCGCGGGGCCGATTGCGGGGATGTCCCGCACATCGTGGCACTGCCGGCTTTCTGGGTGGGGCTGATGTATGACCAGACCGCGCTGGATGCGGCCTGGGATCTGGTGAAGGGATTCGATGCCGAGACGCGCGAAGCGCTGCGTGTGGCGGCATCGGTCGACGGGATCGCGGGCCGTGTGGGCGCGGTGAAGATAGCCGATCTGGCGCGAGCGGCGGTGGCCCTGTCCCATGCGGGGCTGGCCGGGCGGGGCCTGGGCGAAGAACGCTATCTGGAGCCGCTGGTGGCGACGCTGGAAAGCGGGCAGACGCAAGCGGATCGCTGGCTGTCGCTGTATCACGGCGATTGGGGCGGGGATCTGAGCCGGATTTATCAGGCTGCGAGTCTTTAGGCCGGAAAGGCTGTGCCGCTGACGGTGCAGACGTCTGTGCAGACAGATGTGCATACGCATGCCGGGCGATGGGCCGTGAAGCCATGTAGACGCCGCGCGCGTGGTCAATGGGCGGCGACTTCCCCGCTTTGAGCCGGGACCGGGTGTTGTGCGCCTTTCGCCATAAGGGAAGACGCCCCGGGTCAAGCCCGGGGCGCGGGGTTTGCCTGTGTCAGGCTGTCAGCGGGTCCGCGCCAAAGCGGTTGGCCCCGGTCTGGCCACGGCTGGCGAAGAAGACGATCAGCACGATCAGCCCGATCACCGGGATGAAGCCGATCAGCAGCCACCAGCCGGACCGGTCGGTGTCATGCAACCGCCGTGCGCCGACGGCGAGTGACGGCAGCAGCGTGGCCAGCGACCAGATCCCCCCCAGAAGGCCGGGGTTGATCAGGTTCAGGACCACCGCGATGATGAAGCTGAAAAGGACAAACCACCAATATTCCGCCCGCCGCGCGCGGCCCTCGAAAGTGGCATATTTGGAAAAGACGGCCTTTACGGCCTCGATCATGTTCATTCCGGTTCCCTCGTTAAAGTTTTTGGCCTGCGCATCGCATTTCCGGATGGCGGCAGCGAAGACTTACGCAGGTTGGGTTTTCGATCAACCGGGATTTCAGGGGGTCGGCCCGCGAACTTTGGCCAGTGATCTTTGGCCAGTGATCTTTGGCCCGCGAACTTCGCGTGGTGATCTTGCGGAGCGGCGTGCCGCCGCATTCCTTTTGCGTCGTCGGCGCCTGCGCGCCTCCTCCGGGTGAAGGGGGCGGTCGCCCCCTCTGTCCGCGCGTGCCGCGCGGCCATTCACCCCCACGGGTATTTGAGCCAAGATGAAAAGGGCAGGGTCGTGTTGGCGCGTTCAGACGGGTTTCTTTTTGCCGATCTTCGGTTCCGTCCCTTCGCCCAGGCGGCGGATGTTGGAGGCGTGGCGGATCCAGACAAGCACGGCGAGCAGGAGGGTCAGGATGACCGCCTCGGAATAGCCCGCAAAGGCGAGAAAGCCGGGGGTGAAGGCCGAAGCCGCAAGCGCGGAGACCGAAGAGATGCGGCTGATCGCGGCGGCGATGACCCAGGTGGCGCAGGCCATCAGGCCGACGGGCCAGGCCAGCGCCAGCAGGATGCCCAGGAAGGTGGCCACGCCCTTGCCGCCCCGGAACCCCAGCCAGACCGGGAAGAGATGGCCAAGGAAGGAGGCAAGCGCGGCAAGTTGCGCGGCATCTTCGCCCACCATGGCGCGGGCGATCAGCACTGCGATCGCGCCTTTGGCGGCGTCAAGGATCAGCGTGGCGGCGGCGGCGGGTTTATTGCCGGTGCGCAGTACATTGGTGGCCCCGATATTGCCCGATCCGATCTGGCGCAGGTCGCCAAGCCCCATCATGCGCGTGATCACCACGCCAAAGGGGATGGAGCCCAGCAGATAGGCGAAGCCGCCCGTCAGGGCCAGCGCGAGGGGGGCAGAGGTGATGTCGGGCAGAAAGATCATGCGCTGTACACCTGGGTTCCGTTAACGAAAGTGGCCAGCACCTTACCTTCCATCCGCTGGCCGTCAAACGGGGTATTCTTGGATTTTGACCGCAGCTTGAAACGGTCCATCAGGAAGGGGGCATCTGGATCGAACAGCACCAGATCGCCGGGCGCGCCGGGCGCCATGCGCCCCTGCGGCAGGCCGAGTCGTTTCGCCGGGTTCAGCGCCATGGCGCGGAACAGGGTGGGCAGGTCCAGATGGCCCGCGTGATAGAGGCGCATCGCGGCGGGCAGGATGGTTTCCAGCGCCACCGCGCCGGGGGCGGCTTCCTCGAACGGGAGGCGCTTGGATTCCTCATCCGCCGGGGTGTGGAGCGAGGCGATGCAGTCGATGGTGCCATTCGCCACAGCCTCGACCATGGCAAGGCGGTCTTCCTCGGATCGCAGGGGGGGCGTGAACTTGAAGAAGGTGCGGTAATCGCCGAGGTCGATCTCGTTCAGCGTCAGATGATGGATCGAGGTGCCGGCGGTGACATCCAGCCCTGCCGCCTTGGCGCGGGTCAGGGCGGGCAAGCTCTGGGCAGTGGTGATCTGATCGGCGTGGTAGCGCACGCCTGTCATTTCGACCAGCGCGAGGTCGCGGTCCAGCCCCATGCGTTCGGCGATGGGCGACACGGCGGGCAGGCCGCGCAGCGAGGCGAACTTGCCCGAGGTGGCGGCGGCCCCGTGCGACAGGCCCGGTTCCTGCGGGTGGCCGATCACCAGCGCGCCGAGGGACCGGGCATAGGTGAAGGCGCGCGACAGGACCTTGGCATTGGACGTCACGGCGAAGGCATCGGTAAAGGCGATGGCGCCTGCGTCGAGAAGGAAGCCGATTTCCGTCATCTCGCGCCCTTCGCGCCCTTTGGTCAGGGCGGCCATGTGGCGGATGCGGACGGGGCTGGCTTCGGCCGCGCGGCGGGTGACGAATTCCAGCGTTTCGGGCGTGTCGATGGCGGGGGTGGTGTCGGGGCGGGCGATGATGGTGGTTACACCGCCTGCGGCCGCGGCGAGGCCGGCGGAGCGGAAGGATTCGCGGTGGCGTTCACCGGGTTCGCCGATCTTGACCCCGATATCCACGATGCCGGGGGCGAGGTGGTGACCGGCGCAGTCGATCTCTGTCGCGCCCTTCGGTTTGGGGCCGTTGATCGCGGCGATCACGCCTTTGGCGAGGGTGACGGAGCCTTGGGTGATGGTGCCAGCCTCGGGGTCGATAATGCGGGCGTTGGTCAGGTGGAGCGTGGTCATGTGCTGTGTCCGGGCTGGATCGCGCGCGCGGCGGCTGCGGGATCGGGAAGGTAGCGGATCAGATGCTTGTCGCCCGACGCGGTGATGACCTGAACCGCGCCAAGCAGGCTGCGGGTCTGGGTGATCTGGGAGCGGGGGATATTGCGGCCAGCGGGGCCGGTCAGGTGGGTGTCGGTCAGGGTCCAGACCTCGGCCATCGCTTCGGATTTCACGTAAGCCGCGCGGATGCCGATGGCGAGTGCGGCGCCAAGGGGGCCGACCCAAGGGGCGGGGTTGCCCAATGCCACAAGGACGAGGCCCGCGACGATGCCGCCCGCCAGTGCCATGATGCCATGGGCGCGCCAGTAGGTGGCAGGGTCGGGGCGGAAGTCGGTGGTCATGCCATCACGACGAAGGCGATGGTGAACAGCGCAAGGAAGATCAGCACAAGGGCGGCCACCTTGCCGCCGGCGCGCATCTCTTCCTTGGTGGGTTTGCGGTTGGGATCGGGGGTCATGCGGGGACCTTTCCGGGGTTGCGCATCAGATCGCGGACCTGATCGGCGTCTTTCGGCGCAAGGATCACGCTGCCACCAAAGGTGCCAAAGCGGATGACGCCGCCGATGCCTTTTCGCGCGGGGGTGCCAGTGTAAAAATGGGCACGGATGCGGCGGCGGGGCCAGTCGGACACGCGGATCAGGCGGCGGTTGGTCAGCAGGATCGCGCCCTGCGCCCGGCCCGATGTCAGGGCGCGGCGTTCCAGCATGTCAAAGGCCTGAAAGCCGGTCAGCAAGAGCGCAAGCGGGGGGATTAGGCGGTAGATTGTCCCGCACGCCCCCTGACCGGCGGAAGCGGCGCAGATTTCAGCCTCGGACTGGATCACCCAGAGCGAGACAGCGCTATAGACCGTCAGCAAAAGCAGCAGTGCCGTCAGGATCGGCGAAGAGGTGAGGTTGAAGCCGATGCGCCCTTGCCAGAGCAGGGTTTCACCCGGTTGAAGCACCTCGCTGAAAGGAGCGTTTGGCGTCACACCATCGACCCCACGATCTTGCGCCCACGTTCGGCGCGCAGGTTGCGGGCCAATAGGTCCATGCAGGCCATGCGGACGGCGACGCCCATTTCGACCTGATCCTGAATGACCGAGCGGTTGATGTCATCGGCGAGGTCGCCGTCGATTTCCACGCCGCGGTTCATAGGCCCCGGATGCATGACGATGGCATCGGGTTTGGCATGGGACAGCTTTTCCGCGTCCAGCCCGAAGCGGTGATAATATTCACGCTCTGACGGGATGAAACCGCCATCCATCCGCTCTTTCTGAAGGCGCAGCATCATCACCACATCTGCCCCTTCGAGGCCTTTCTTCATGTCGTCGAACACCTCCACCCCAAAGGCACCGATGCCGGCGGGCATGAGGGTGGGCGGGCCGATCAGGCGGATGCGGTTTTCCATCTTGCCCAGCAGGATGAGGTTGGAGCGCGCCACGCGGCTATGGGCGATGTCGCCGCAGATGGCGATGGTCAGGCGCTGAATCCGGCCTTTGGCGCGGCGGATGGTCAGTGCATCCAGCAGGGCCTGCGTCGGGTGTTCGTGCCGCCCGTCGCCCGCGTTCAGCACGGCGCAGTTCACCTTGGAGGCCAGCAGGTTGACCGCGCCCGAGGACGGATGGCGCACGACCAGAAGGTCGGGATGCATGGCGTTGAGCGTGAGCGCGGTGTCGATCAGGGTTTCACCCTTTTTCACGCTGGATTGGCCCACGGCCATGTTCATCACATCGGCCCCCAATCGCTTGCCCGCCAGTTCGAAACTGGCCTGCGTGCGGGTGGAGTTTTCAAAGAACATGTTGATCTGCGTCATCCCTGCCAGCACGTCGGACTGTTTCACCGTGCGGCGGTTGAGGTCGACATAGCGGTCGGCCAGATCAAGGACGGTGGTGATTTCCAGCGGAGCCAGTGGTTCGATCCCCAGAAGGTGGCGGGCGCGAAAGGTCATCTTGGGCGGCTCCTGCTGGGTGTGGTGGCTTGGCTTATAGGAAGGGCGGGGGTTCGGGGCAAGCATCGGGCCGGGGCTGCGGCATCGGGGGCCAAATTCGTTGGCCAAATTCGTTGGAACGAATTTGCAAGTTTCTTCCAAGAAATTTGTGGGTGGCGTGGGGGGGTGGGGCGGCCTAGGTTTCCGCGCATGGGAATCGAGTTCGACACCACGACGCCGGAAGGCTGGCACGCGGCGCTGGCGGCGCTGCAATGGCAGCTTGAAATGGGCGTAACCGAGGTGATCGGGGACACGCCCTTCAACGGCTATGAGGTTGCGGACCGTGCGCCGTGGCTGCCCCCGGTACAGGGGCAGGGCGCGGCCGTCCCAGTGCGCGGGGGGGCGCCCAAGGCGGCCGAGCCTTATGTGCCGCAGATATCCGAGGCCGAGCGCGCGGCACAGGCCAGTGATGCCGCCGTGGCCGAGGCGCAGGCGCGGGCGGCGGCGGCCGGATCGCTGGACGCCCTGCGCGAGGCGATGGCGGGATATGACCATTGCGAGCTAAAGCGGGGCGCGCGCAACCTTGTCTTTGCCGATGGGCGGGCGGGGGCGCGGGTTCTGGTGCTTGGTGAGGCGCCGGGGCGGGAAGAGGATATGGAAGGCCGCCCCTTTGTGGGTGCGGCGGGGCAGTTGCTGGACCGGATGTTCGCGGCCATCGGCCTGTCGCGCGACAACCCTGATCTGGAGCGGGCGCTTTACATCACCAACGTCATCCCGTGGCGGCCGCCGGGCAACCGTGACCCATCGCCCGAGGAAATCGCCATGATGCGCCCCTTTGTCGAGCGGCATATCGCCTTGGCCGCGCCGGAGATTGTGGTGCTGATGGGCAATGTGCCCTGTTCGGCGGTGCTGGGGGCCAAGGGCATCTTGCGGCTGCGCGGGACATGGACCACCGCACTGGGCCTACCGGTGATGCCGATGGCGCATCCGGCCTATCTGCTGCGCAACCCTGTGGCCAAGCGCGAGGCATGGGCGGACCTGCTGGAGATACAGGCCAAGTTGAGGGCGCGATGAGCTTTGTGGTGGACCCGCTGGTTCTGTTGGCCTTTGTCCCTGCCGGGCTGGCGTTGAACCTGACGCCGGGGGCGGACATGATGTTCACACTGGCGCAGGGGCTGCGGGGCGGGCCAAAGGCAGGGATGGCGGCGAATGCAGGCATTGCGGCTGGCGGTCTGATCCAGACGCTGGTGGCGGGGCTGGGGTTGGGCGCGCTGGTGGCGGCGCATCCGATGGCCTTTGACGTGATCCGCTGGGGCGGGGTGGCCTATCTGCTGTATCTGGCGGTGCAGTCCCTGCGGGCGGGGCCGCTGGTGGCGCGCGGGGCGGCGGAGGCGCGGCCCTTGGTGCGGGTGTTTCTGGACGGGATGATGGTGAACCTTCTCAATCCCAAGGTGATGCTGTTCATTCTGGCCTTTCTGCCGCAATTCGTGGATCCGTCGCGCGCGGTGTTGCCGCAGTTTCTGGTGCTGGGCGGGGTCTTTGCGCTGGGCGGGCTGGTGGTGAACGGGGTGGTCGCTGTGTTTGCCGGGGGCGTGGGGCAGCGGTTGGCAGGATCGGCAGTGTTTGCGCGCTGGCTGGGCCGGGCGGGGGCAGTGATCTTTGCCGGGCTGGCGCTGCGGCTGGCGCTGATCCAGAAAGGGTAAGGGCATGAGCCGGATTGACGAAACGAAAGACTTCATCCCCGTACGGATCGCCGTGCTGACAGTGTCCGACACAAGGACCGCCGCCGATGACCGGTCGGGTGATACGCTGGTGGAGCGGTTGACCGAGGCGGGGCATCTGCTGGCCGCGCGGGGGATCGTGCAGGACGACCGGGCCGAGATTGCCGCACAACTGCGGGCCTGGATCGCCGATCCGGGGGTGGATGTGATCCTGACCACAGGCGGCACCGGATTGACGGGTCGCGATGTGACAGTCGAGGCGCATCGCGATGTCTATGAGAAAGAGATCGAGGCGTTCGGCACGGTGTTCACCATCGTGTCGATGCAGAAGATCGGCACCAGCGCGGTGCAGTCGCGCGCCTGTGGCGGAGTGGCGGGGGGGACCTATCTTTTTGCCCTGCCGGGCAGCCCCGGCGGGTGCCGGGATGCCTGGGATGAGATCCTGAAATGGCAGCTGGATTACCGCCATCGGCCCTGCAATTTCGTGGAAATCTTCCCGCGGCTTGAGGAACATCGCCGCCGGAAGTAGCGACGGAAGCGCGCGGGACGGGCGTTTAACAGGGTATTGGCCTGTTTCACGCAGGCTTCATTGGTCTTTGGCGGCGGGCGGGCTAGCCTTGTCGGGCCGGTTGCAAAGGGAATTTCATGCGGTTTTTCGGACGCGCGATGAGCGGGCTGTTCCTTGCGGCGCTGACGCTGGCCCTGCTGGCATTGGCGGTGGGTGTGGTTTTGGGCGCGCTGCGGGAACGGATGGCGGATGACGGGCCGGCAATGCCAGCGGCAGAGCCGGTGGTATCGGCCAATGTGCTGCGGGTCGAGGCGGGGCGTATCGTGCCGCTGCTGACCGCCTATGGCGAGGTGCGGTCGGTCCGCACGCTGGAACTGCGCGCGCCGCAGGGGGGGCGGGTGGTGGAACTGGCCCCTGGCTTTGCCGATGGCGGGTTCGTGACGGCAGGCGAGGTGCTGCTGCGGCTGGACCCGGCCGAGGCGACGGCGGCGCAGGGCCTTGCGGCGGCGGCGCTGGCCGAGGCCGAGGCGGCGCAGCGCGAGGCGGGGCGGGCCTTGGCGTTGGCGCGGGATGACCTGACCCAGTCGCAGGCGCAGTTGGCGCTGCGCGCGCAGGCGGTGCAGCGTCAGCGCGACATTGCCGCGCGCGGGGCGGGATCGGCGGCGGCGGTGGAAACGGCAGAACTGGCGCAGGCGCAGGCCGAACAGGCACTGCTGTCCAGCCGGTCGGCACTGGCGCAGGCCGAGGCGGCGGTGGACCAGACGGCGATTGCCGTTGATCGCGCGCGCATCACCCTGACCGAAGCCAACCGCGCTTTGGCGGAAACCGTGATCCGGGCGGCGTTTGATGGGCGGCTGAATGCCGTCGCGCCGGTGGTCGAAGGCGGGCAGGTCAATGCCAACGAGGTGCTGGGCCAGATCATCGACCCGACCGCGCTGGAGGTGACGTTCCGCCTGTCCACCGCGCAATATGCGCGGCTGATCGACGGGGCGGGTGCGTTGATCGAGGCACCCGTCACGGCGCGGCTGGATGTAGCGGGCGCTGCGCTGGCGGCCGAAGGGCGGGTGGTCCGGGCCGGTGCATCAGGGGCCGAGGCGGGGGGCGGGCGGGTGGTCTATGCCACGCTCGACGCGGCCCCCGGCCTGCGTCCGGGGGATTTCATGACCGTGACGGTGGCCGAACCCGCGCTGGAGGACGTGGCAGACCTGCCCGCCACGGCGGTTGATGCGGCGGGGCGCGTGCTGGCCTTGAACGCCGAGGAACGGTTGGAAGATGTGGCGGTCGAGGTGCTGCGCCGGCAGGGCGACCGGGTGATCGTGGCCCCCGGCGCGCTGGTCGGGCGCGAGGTGGTGGCCGAACGCTCCCCCCTGATCGGGGCAGGTATCAAGGTGCGCCCGGTGCGCCCCGGTGTGGAAGAGGCGGCACTGGAAATGCTGGACCTGACGGAAGATCGCCGCGCGGCGCTCATCGCGGCGGTTGAGGGCAACGCAAGGATGCCTGATGAGGCCAAGGCGCGGGTGATCGAACAATTGCGACAGGATCGCGTGCCCGCCGATGTGGTGGCGCGGATCGAAGCACGGGCGGGCGGCTGATGCGGTCGCGCGGAATCCTGTCCTATTTCGTGCGGCACCGGACGCTCGCCAATCTGGTGATGGTGCTGATGCTGGTGGGCGGGCTGGTGGCCGCGCTGAACATCCGCGCGCAATACTTCCCCGATGTTGTCCTGTCCGAGGTGGATGTCGATGTGTCCTGGCCCGGCGCGGGGGCCGAGGATGTGGATCGCGGCATCGTTCAGGTTCTGGAACCCGCGCTGAAGACGGTGGAGGGGGTGGCCGCCACCTATGCGCGGTCTTCCGAAGGGCGGGCGTCGATCGAGATCGAGTTTGAACCCGGCGTCGATCTGGACCGCGCCGCGCAGGATGTGGCCGCGGCGGTCGAGGGCGTATCAACCCTGCCCGCCGATGCCGAGGAGCCGGAGGTCAGCCGCAGCGCGTGGCGCGATCAGGTGACGGATGTGGTGATCACCGGGCCGGTTGCGGTGGACCAGTTGGCGCGGCTGGCGGATGAATTCACCGGGCGGCTTTTCGCGGCGGGCGTGACGCGGGCCACGATCAGCGGTCTGGCCGCCCCCCAGACAGTGGTGGAGGTCACGCCCGTCGCCCTGATGCGCCATGACGTGACGATGGAACAGATTGCCAATGCCATCGCATCCGCCGTGGTGACGCGCCCGGCGGGCGAGGTGGCGACCGGGGCCGCGCGGGTGCGCACGGGCGAAGAACGCCGCGCCGCCGAAGAGATCGGTGATATCGCCCTGCGCGCGGGGCCGGATGGCACCGTGCTGCGCATCCGCGATGTGGCGACGATCCGCGTCGAAGGCGCGGACCGGGGCCGCGCGGCCTTTGTCGGGCCGAACCCGGCCATGGTGATCCGGGTGGAGCGCGGACCCGAGGGCGATGCCATCGACCAGCAGGCCCGGGTGGCCGACGCGGCGGCGGCAATGCGCCCCGCCTTGCCCGAAGGCGTGACGCTGGACCTTGTCCGCACGCGGGCCGAACAGATCACCGACCGGCTGACGCTGATGCTGGACAACGCGCTGTCGGGGATGGTGCTGGTGGTGCTGATGTTGTTCCTGTTCCTGAACGGGCGCATTGCGCTTTGGGTGGCGGCAGGGATTCCCGTGGCCACGATTGCCGCCATCGGCGTGATGTGGATGGGCGGGGTCACGCTGAACATGATCTCGCTCTTTGCGCTGATTCTGGTGCTGGGCGTGATCGTGGATGATTCCATCGTGGTGGGGGAGCATGCTGATTTCCGGGTGCGCCAGATGGGCGAAACGCCCATGGTGGCGGCGGAACGGGCGGCGGTGCGGATGGCGGGGCCGGTGCTGGCCTCGACCCTGACCACGGTGATCGCCTTCCTTGCATTGGCCGCGATTGGCGGGCGGTTCGGCGACCTGATCAAGGATATCCCCTTTACCGTCATGGCGGTGATGGTGGCGTCGCTGATCGAATGTTTTCTGATCCTGCCCAATCACATGGCCCATGCCTTGGCGGATTCGGTGAAGGAGAAATGGTATGACGCGCCAAGCCGGTTCACCAACCGGCAGCTCGACCGTTTCAAGGACGCGGTGATGAAGCCGCTGATGCGGGGAGTGATCGCCGCGCGGTATCCGGTGCTGGCGGCGGCGGTGCTGGCGCTGGCCACGCAGGCGGCGCTGTTTGTGCGCGGCGATGTGCAGTTCCGGTTCTTCAACGCACCCGAACAGGGATCGTTGAGCGGGAATTTCGCGATGCTGCCGGGGGCCACGCGCGATGACACGCTGGCGATGATGGCCGAGTTGCAGCGCGCGGTGGATGCCGTGGGCGCGGCGTTTGAGGCAGAGCATGGCCTGAACCCGGTGGAATTTGTAATGGCCGAGGTGGGCGGCGGTTCGGGGCGCGGCCTGTCGGGCGCGGCGACCAAGGACCCGGATCTGCTGGGCGGCGTGTCCATCGAGATCGTCAATCCCGACCTGCGCCCCTATTCCAGCGCAGCGGTGATCGCCGCCATCGAGGCCGAGGTGCGCCGCCACCCGCTGCTGGAGGAGCTGAGCTTTCGCGGTGGCCGCTTTGGCCCCGGTGGGGCCGCGCTTTCGGTGGATTTCTACGGCGCGGATGCGGGCGTTCTGAAGGCGGCGGCCGAGGCGTTGAAGGCACGGCTGGCGGTGTTTCCCGAAGTGTCGGGGCTGGAGGATACGCTTGCCTATGACAAGGAGGAACTGGTTCTGAGCCTGACGCCGACAGGGCAGGCGCTGGGCTTTTCCATCGACGGGTTGGCGGCTGACCTGCGGGACATGCTGGGGGGCATCGAGGCCGCCACTTATCCTGACGGGCCGCGATCCGCCGCGATCCGGGTGGAACTGCCGCCGGGTGAATTGACGGCAGATTTCCTGGATCGGATGCAGA
This sequence comes from Paracoccaceae bacterium, assembly GCA_022843025.1. Classification (GTDB taxonomy): domain Bacteria; phylum Pseudomonadota; class Alphaproteobacteria; order Rhodobacterales; family Rhodobacteraceae; genus Paragemmobacter. The sequence goes on from JALHOL010000001.1 coordinate 431,563, forward strand.
TGCGGGCGGTCGGCAGCGAAGGCACAACGGTCTATGTGCCGCTGGCCGATATCGTGACGGTGGCGCAGGCTTCGGGCTTTTCATCCGTGGTGCGGGAAAACGGGCTGCGGGTGGTCACCGTTTCGGGCGAACTGTCCGAAGATGACCCGGCGCGGGCAAGCGAGATTCAGGTCGCGCTCCGGGCGGAGTTCGTGCCGCAGGTGGAGCAGGATTTCGGCGTGATGGCACGCTATTCCGGGCAGGCCGAACAGGAGCAGGAATTCCTCAGCGGCGCGGCCGTGGCGGTGGTGCTGGCATTGTTGGGCATCTACCTGTGCCTCGCATGGATTTTCGCCAGCTGGTCACGGCCGATGGTGGTGATGTCGGTCATTCCCTTTGGTCTGGTGGGCGCGATCTTTGGCCATTGGGTGTGGGATGTGCCGTTGTCGATGTTTTCCATCGTGGGGATCATCGGCATGTCGGGGATCATCGTGAACGATTCCATCGTTCTGGTATCGACCATCGACGAGTATTCTGAAAAGCGCGGGCTGATCCCGGCGGTGGTGGATGCGGTGGCGGATCGCTTGCGCCCGGTGCTGCTGACGACGCTGACCACTGTGCTGGGGTTGGCGCCCCTGCTGTTCGAGCGGTCCAGTCAGGCCGAGTTCCTGAAGCCCACGGTGGTGACGCTGGTCTTTGGGCTGGGTTTCGGGATGTTTCTGGTGCTGTTGGTGGTGCCCGCGATCACGGTGGTGCTGAACGATGGTGGGCGGCGGTTCCGTGCGCTGCGGCGGGCGGTGCGGGCGCGCGGGCGGATGCAGCGCGCGATGCGCGGGGCCGTGCTGGCCGTGGCGGTGGCGTTGGTCGCGGTGATGGGGCCTGTGCTGGCAAGCGGTGCGCTGCCCGGCTGGTTGCTTTCTGTACTGCCGGGGCTGGGCGGGCTGCCCGTGGGGTTGGCCGCGCTGCTGGTGGTGGGGGCAACGGCTGCGCTGGTGACTGGCGGGGTCTGGCTGGCTGGGCGGCGGCGCGCGGCCTGACGGCGCAGGTCAGGGCCCGGCGTCGCTTAAGGTGCCGGGCAGCCCCGGATTTCCACCGCGCGATTGGCCGAGATGACGGTCACGGTAACGCCGGACCGGTCCAGCGCAAAGGGCGTGCCCTGCGGTGGCACCATTTCGGCGCTGGCGGTCAGGGTGCCGCCGCTGCGGTTGGCGCTGGCCTCGGATACCCAGACATCGGAATGCCCGCTTTCGAACACCACGGTTTCCGCGCCGCCGCCTGCGGGCAAGCCCATGGTTGCGGTGATGCGCAGCCCGTCGCTGATCGGGTCCACTGCACAGCCGATGCCGGACAGCCCCGCCTGCCGCGCCGATATCGGACGGTCGGCCAGCGCCGCATCGATCACCGCATCCGGCGCACCGGGGCCTGCGATCACGCTGTCCAGAGTCAGGCTCGCCGGGATGCAGATGTCATCACACACGCCCAGATCGACCGTCGCTTTCAAGCGTACGGGTTGCGACGGATCGACGGGGATCACCTCGATCGGCAGGACAAGATCGTTCTTGTAGCCCACCGTCGTCATCCCGTTCAGGGTAAAGACATGCGGGCGTGGCCAGTGGAACTGCACCGCGCGCAGGTTTTCGCTGCCCGACCAATCAAAGCTGGGCGGGATGCCCGCATCGCCGGGGCTGCGCCAATAGGTCTTCCACCCCGGGGCCATGGTCAGGTGCAGCGCCGTCATATGCGCGCCGCTTTCGGCCTGCCATCCCGTGCGCAGATCACCCGACAGCACGTCTTCCTGTGAAAAGGCAGCGGCGGGCAGGGCGGGGGCAATAAGGGCAAAGGTAAGAAGGGCTATCTGGCGCATGGGGCCAAGATAGGCAGGGCGGCTGTAATGGGAAATCACGTTCCAGAGAAACCATGTGACAGGAATGCCCTTGAGGCAGGGGCGCAACAGGCCCATCTTGATGGGAAGATGTGCAGGGGAGGTGCCGATGTCGGAACTGGATCTGGACGGAAAGCTGCTGGTCGCCATGCCGGGGATGGGCGATCCGCGCTTTGAAAAAAGCGTCATCCTGATCTGCGCCCATTCGGCTGAGGGCGCGATGGGCCTGATCATCAACCGCCCCGCGCGCGATCTGACCTTTGGCAATCTGCTGGACCAGCTGTCGATTCCCCGTGTGCCCGAAGGGCGGGACATCCGCATCCATTCCGGCGGCCCGGTGGAACGCGGGCGCGGCTTCGTGCTGCATTCGCCTGACTATACCGGGGGGCCTGCAACGATGCGAATCGGGTCGGATTACGGGATGACCGCGACGCTGGATATCCTTGAAGCGCTGGCGCGGGGCGATGGGCCTGCGCGCGCGCTGCTGGCGCTGGGCTATTCCGGCTGGGGGCCGGGGCAGTTGGAGGATGAGATCCGCGCCAATGGCTGGCTGATTGCGGACGCGGCGGAGGATCTGGTGTTCTCAGCCGACGACGCGGGCAAATGGGTGGGTGCGCTTCGGGCCATGGGCATTGACCCGCTGATGCTGTCCGCAGCGGCGGGCCGGGCCTGAGCGGGCGCAAATTTTTCAGGGAAAAATTTGCGGTTCCGGGCAAATTTTACCTGTAAAATTTGCAGGCCTTCGCAGAAGGCCTGCGCGGGAAAAGTTTTCAGTGAAAACTTTTCCTCTCACTCGCCATAGGGCACCCAGACCGTCTTGATTGCGGTGGCATGGCGCAGAAATTCTCGCCCTTCGCCGGCTGCACCCATCCAGTCGCGCAGGCGGGCGTTGTTCACCCAGGTGCGCTTCAGGTTGGTGGCGGATTCGGCTTCGATCAGCGCCGACAGGTCGGTCGAAGAGAAGGACCAGAGCGCGTCGATATCCATATGCCCGGCCATCGGCTTGGCCAGTTCGGCATGCGAACCGGTCACGAAGTTCACCACGCCGGGCGGCAGGTCCGAGGTTTCCAGCACCTGATAAAGGTCCGTTGCCACCAGCGGAAAGGGGTCCGACGGAACCAGAACGCAGGTATTGCCCATGGCAATCGCGGGTGCCATGGCCGAGATCAGGCCCAGAAGCGGCGCTTCATCCGCGCAAAGTGCGCCGATCACGCCGACGGGTTCGTTCAGTGCCAGTGCGATGCCGCGCAGGGGAACGGATTTCGCCTGACCGTCAAATTTGTCCGACCACGCCGCATAGGTGAACAGCCGCGCGATGCTGGCCTCTACCTCGGCCCGGCCATCACGACCGGTCAGGTCGCGCAGGCGGGCGGCGAATTCCCCGGTGCGCGCCGACAGGTTTTCGGCGATGTAATACAGGATTTGCGCGCGGTTATGCCCCGTGGCCTTACCCCAGCCCTTGGCGGCATGGGCAGCCTCGACCGCATTGCGGATATCCTTGCGGTTGCCAAGGCCCACATGGCCCAGCAGCGCGCCCTTGGGCGAAAAGACCGCGCGGGAATAGCCACCGTCGTGGCGGGCCTGCTTGCCGCCGATGAACAGCTTGGCCGTACGGTCCAGTTCGGGGGCCGCAAAGCTGGCGGGTTCGGCGACCGGGGTGACAGGTTTCAGCGGTTTCACTGTCGCGGCGGGTTTGAGATAGGCCAAGAGCCCCTCCCACCCGCCTTCGCGGCCAAAGCCGCTTTCGCGCACGCCGCCAAAACCTGCGGCGGCGTCGAACAGGTTGGTGGCATTTACCCAGACCACGCCTGCCTTGACCTTGGGCGCGATGTCGAGCGCGAGGTTGACGTTTTCCGTCCAGATGCTGGCCGCAAGGCCGTAGCGGGTGTTGTTGGCCAGTTCCACCGCTTCGGTCGGGGTGCGGAAGGTCATCGACACGAGGACGGGGCCGAACACCTCTTCCTGCATCAGGCGCGATGCAGTGCCGAGGCCGGTGATCAGCGTGGGCGGGTAATAGCAGCCGCCGGTGGGAAGCGGTGTGTTGGCGTGGTAAACCTCGCCGTCTGATCCGTTGACCATATCGGTGATGGTCGCCAACTGGATCGGATCGACCACCGCGCCCACGTCGATGCATTTGTCCAGCGGGTCGCCGATGCGAAGGCCATCCATCCGGCGTTTCAGCTTGTCATGGAACCGCTCGGCAATGCCTTCCTGCACCAGAAGGCGGGAACCGGCGCAGCAGACCTGTCCCTGATTGAACCAGATCGCATCGACAAGGCCTTCGATGGCGCTGTCGATATCGGCATCGTCTAACACGATATAGGGGGATTCCCCCCCCAACTCGAGCGTCAGCGCCTTGCCCGTGCCTGCGGTCGCGCGGCGGATGGCCTTTCCCACAGAGGTGGAGCCTGTGAAGGCGATCTTGTCCACACCCGGATGGGCCACCAGCGCCGCCCCGGTTTCGCCGTCGCCCGTGACGATGTTCAGCACGCCTTTGGGCAGCCCCGCCTCACGCGTGATTTCAGCGAAGAGAAGCGCGGTGAGAGGTGTGTATTCGGCGGGTTTGAGGACGACGGTATTTCCGGCGGCCAGCGCGGGCGCGACTTTCCAGGCCAGCATCAGCAGGGGGAAGTTCCACGGGATCACCGCGCCGCAAACGCCCAGCGGGGACAGGCCGGGAAGTTCGCTGTCCATCAACTGTGCCAGGCCCGCGTGGTAATAGAAATGCCGCGCGACCAGTGGCACGTCGATATCGCGGCTTTCGCGGATGGGTTTGCCGTTGTCCATCGTTTCCAGCACGGCCAGCAGGCGGCTGTGTTTCTGAATCAGGCGGGCCAGCGCATAGAGGTATTTCGCCCGCGCATGGCCGGGCAGGCGGGCCCATTTCGGCTGGGCGCGGCGGGCGGCCTTGACTGCGGCTTCGATATCCTTGGCGGTGCCTTGCGTCACCATGGCCAGTGTGTCGCCATTCGCCGGGTTCTTCGTGGCAAAGCCTGTGCCGGGTTTGGCAAAGCCGCCATCAATGAAATGGCCAAAGCTGGATTTGTGTTTGGCCAGCCATGCCTTCACCTCGGCATTGCCTTCCGGGGCGGGGCCGTAATCCATGCGGTCGAAGATTTCCTTGATCGTCATGGATTTATCCCATCGCGTGGCGGTTGGCGGCCGAATAGTGGCCGGTCAGGTAATGTTCCAGTTGGCGTTCGATATCGCCCAGCAGGGAGGACGCGCCGAAGCGGAACAGATCGGGTTGCAGCCAAGGGTGGCCCAACTCATCCTTCATCAGCGCCAGATAAAGCAGCGCATCCTTGGCCTTGGCGATGCCGCCGGCGGGTTTGTAGCCGACCTTTACCCCTGTACGATCCTGATAGTCGCGGATGGCGCGGATCATGGTCAGCGTCACGGGCAGGGTGGCGTTGACGCTTTCCTTGCCGGTCGATGTCTTGATGAAATCCGCCCCTGCCATCATGCAGACCAGCGACGCACGGGCCACGTTCCGCAGGGTGGCCAATTCGCCCGTGGCAAGGATGGCCTTCACATGGGCGGGACCGCAGGCCTCGCGCATTTCGCGCATCTCATCATAGAGCGCCTGCCAGTTGCCGGTAAGGACATGGCGGCGGGAAATGACAATGTCGATTTCCTGCGCCCCGGCCTTTACGCTTTCGCCGATTTCGGCGATGCGCAGGTGATAGGGCGACAGGCCCGCGGGAAAACCTGTGGATACGGCGGCGACGGGAATCCCCGATCCCTCCAGCGCGCGCACGGCGGTTTCCACCATGTCGTGATAGACGCAGACGGCGCCGGTCTTCAGCCCCTCCATCCCTAGCTTTTCCAGCATCCAGGGCGCGACCGGCTGGCGTGCCTTGGCGCAGAGGCGCTGCACCCGGCCTGCGGTATCATCGCCCGACAAGGTGGTCAGGTCGATCAGGCTGACGGCTTTGAGCAGCCATGCCGCCTGAAATTCCTTTTTCACCGACCGGCGGCCACCCAAGGTGGCGGCGCGGCGTTCGATGGCCGAAGTATTGGCCTGCACGGCGGCGACCCAATCCAGATCCAGCGGCATGCCGGGATTGCGCGGATGGGCGACCTGCGGAAGCTGGGCTTGGCCGTGTTCAGTCTGGCTGGGGGTGAGTGTCTGCACGCGGTCCTCCCTTCGGACCGGGCGAAGATGCAACGCCACGCGCCCCCGCGCAAGGGCGGGGGTGCCGCGATGGGCAGAATTTTGACCTTATGGTCAGGAATCGCGGCTGGGAAGCAGCGGTTCTGCCTCTTGCGGGGCGGTGTCGAAGGTGGCCCAGTCGCGGCTGACGCCCGTGGTCGGGGTCTGCCCGTCATAGTGGCGCGATTGCAGATGCACCTTGGACAGGTAATTCGCGGTGATCGGGGCGGTGACGAAAATGAAGATCATCACCAGCACCTCTTGCCAGGAAAACCCGGTGCCGATCATCAACCCGTGGAACATGGAGGCCAGCAGCGCCGTGCCAAGGCCGACGGTCGACGCCTTGGTCGGCGCATGGAGGCGCTGCATACGGTCTTTCAGCCGGATCAGGCCATAGCTGCCCGTCAGGCCAAACAGGCCACCGACGACCAGAAGGATGGAAAGCGTGATTTCAAGGCCGAAGGTCATTCGATCACGCTCCCCCGCAGCAGGTACTTGCAAAAGGCGACCGTGCTGACAAAGCCGGTCAGGGCAAACAGCATGGCCGCTTCGAAGTTGATGCCTTGCCCGGTGTGGATCCCGTTCAGCACGATGATGGCGATGACGTTCACCACCATCGTATCCAGTGCGAGGATGCGGTCGGCCACGGTGGGGCCGATGGCCAGCCGCCACAGATTCAGGATCAGGCCGATGCCAAAGCAGACAAGGGCGAAGCCAAGGGCATAGGTGATCATTCAAAGATCCTCTTCAGCCGTGTTTCATAGCGCGACTTGATATCGTCGCGGATGGCGTCAGGGTCGGGCGCGTGCAGGGAATGGATCAGCAGCACCCGCCCGCAGGCAGACATGTCGGCGGTCACCGTGCCGGGGGTCATCGTGATGGTTCCGGCCAGCAGGGCAATCGCCTCGGGTGATTTCAGCTCAATCGGCACGCGCACCCAGGCGGACTGGATCTTGTCGCGCGGCATGAACAGCACGATCTTGGCCACCTGAATGTTGGCGATGATCACGTCCCAGACCACCAGCGCCACATAAGACAGCAGGGCGGGCATGCTGTTCAGGCGGGGGCGATGGGGCCAATAGGGCGCGGTGATCAACGGGATGACGGTGGCAAGAAAGATCGCCATGACAAGGCTGCCCAGCTTCCACTGATTGACCAGCAAGAACCAGGTCAGCACCAGAAACAGCGACAGATAAGGATGCGGATAGAGGCGGCGGAGCATGTCAGTTCACCTCTTGCAACTGATTGGCCGCGATATAGGCATCGGGCGCGTGCAGGGCGGCGGCGGTGATATCCAGCCAGGCCATGACCGGGCCTGCAAAGACTGTTAGCAGGACCAGACCCGCCAGCAAACCGCCAGCGGCGACAAAGGCCAGCGGCTCTGCCCGGTGATCGGTGGTAACAGCCTCACCCGTGGCGTGGGATTTCCAGAACAGGACCGAACCCGCGCGGGCAAAGCCCAGCACCATCAGGAAAGACGAGACAAGGATCACCGTCCAGATCAGGGCAAGGTTGTCGCGCAGCGCATCCATCACCAGCAGTTTGCCGATGAAGCCTGACAAGGGCGGCATCCCCGCCAGCGCGATGGCATTAGCAAAGAAGAAGGCCGCGATCAGGCCCTGCTGGGCAAAGCGGGGTTGGGCTGTCAGTGCCCCATTGCCGCGTCGGTCGCTGACCAGATCGGCGATCAGGAAGATTGCCGCCGTGGCAAGGGTGGAATGCAGCAGGTAATAAAGCCCCGCCGCCGTGGCCTGCGGGGTAAAGGCGGAAAATGCCGTGAACAGCGTGCCCATTGACGCGATCCCGGCAAAGGCGGCCAGACGCGGCAGGGTGGTGGCCCCCAGAATACCGATGGACCCCACCGCCAACGTCACCAGCGCAGCGGGCAGCATCAGGTCGGCCACCATGCTGCCGGTCGCGGCCGTGTCGGGCGGGAAGATCAGCGTCGTGGTCCGCAGGATGGCATAGGCGCCGACCTTGGTCATGATGGCGAACAGCGCGGCCACAGGGCCGGGCGCATTGGCATAGGTGCCGGGCAGCCAGAATTGCAGCGGCACCAGCGCGCCCTTGATGGCAAAGACCGACAGCATCAGGATGGCAGCCACGCGGATCAGCCCGGCCTCACCCTCGGGCAGGGCGGCGACCTTTAGCGCGATATCGGCCATGTTCAGCGTGCCGGTGACGGCATAGATCGTGGCCAGCGCGAACAGGAACAGGGTCGAGGCGATCAGGTTGAAGGCGATGTATTGCACGCCCGCGCGCAACCGGTCCTTGCCCGCGCCGTGGATCATCAGCCCGTAAGAGGCGATCAGCAGCACTTCGAAGAAGACGAACAGGTTGAAGGCGTCGGCGGTCAGAAAGGCCCCGTTGATGCCCATCATCTGAAACAGGAACAGCGCGTGGAAATGCCGCCCGCGCGCATCCCAATCGGTCGCGATGGCGTAAAGCTGCACCGCCAGCGCCAGCACCGCCGTCAGCAGCAACATCATGGCCGACAGCCTGTCCAGCATCAGCACGATGCCGAAAGGCGCAGGCCAGTTGCCGAGGAAATAGGCCTCGGGCGGGTTATGGCTGGCCGACCAGAGCAGGGCTGCGGAAATCGCCAACATGGCCAGCGTTCCGCCAACCGCAAAGATGCGTTGCAGCGTCAGGTCGTTGCGCATGATCAACACGATCAGCGGCGCAAGGATCGCGGGCAGCGCGACGGGGGCGATGATCCAGTGATCCATCATTTGCCCATCTCCCCTTCGTCTTCGTCCATGTCGACCTTGTCATGTCCGGATTCCAGCCAAGCCCCCAAGGACATCAGCACGATCACCGCGGTCATCCCGAAGGAAATCACGATGGCCGTCAGCACCAGCGCCTGCGGCAGCGGATCGGTATAGCCCGCCGCATCCTTGGCGATGATGGCGGGCAGGCCGGGGACAAGGCGACCGGCGGCAAAGATGAAGACGTTGACAGCATAGGACAGCAGCGTCAGCCCGATGATCACGGGAAAGGTGCGCTGGCGCAGCATCAGGTAGATGCCCGATGCGGTAAGGGTGCCGATGGAGATGGCGATCAGGGCTTCCATTTCAGTTCCCTCCTTCCGGGCGGTCGACGGAGTAGGGATCGGCGCTGACCGTTTCCCCCGCGCGGCGGGCCATCCGGCTGAGCGAGTTCAGCGCCAGAAGCACCGCGCCCAGCACGCAGAGGAAGACGCCCAGATCGAAGATCGCGGCGGTGGCCAGCTCAAACTCTTCCAGCGGCCAGAGGTTCACATAGGTGTAGCTGGACGACAGGAAGGGCGCGCCGAACAGCCACGATCCCACCCCTGCGGCGGCGGCGACCAGCACACCCGCCGCGATCAGCGCGTGGTATTCGATGCGCTGGCGCGCCTCGGTCCAGCCAAGGCCGGAGGCCATGTATTGCATGACCGTAGCGATGGCGAAGACCAGCCCCGCCACAAAGCCGCCGCCGGGCAGGTTATGGCCCCGGAAATACAGGAATACCCCGATCATCATCGCCACCGGCAGCAGGAAGCGCGTAGCCATCACCATCAAAAGCGGGTGGCGGTCGCCGGCGCGATCAGCGCGCACGGGCATGGCAAGCAAGCGATCATTCGCGGTGCCGGGTTTCAGCAGCGCCTCGACGAGCGCATAGATCAGCAGCGCGGCGATCCCCAGAACGATGATCTCACCAAAGGTGTCATAGCCCCGGAAATCCACGATGATCGTGTTCACCGCATTGGTGCCGCCCGCGCCGGGTTTCGACTGGGCAAGGTGATAGGCGGAAATCGACGGAAAGGCGAAGTCGCGCGTCATGATGGCATAGGCCAGCCCGCCGATGCCCGCGCCCGCCGCAATCGCCACCACCGCATCACGGCCCCGCCGGAACGGGCTGCTTTCACGCGGCGTTTCCTTGGGCAGGAAGTTCAGCGCCAGCAGCATGAAGACCACCGTCACCACCTCGACCGTGATCTGGGTAAGCGCGAGGTCGGGTGCCGACAGCCATGCAAAGCCGAGCGAGATGATCAGCCCGATAATCCCGATCAGGATCAGCGACATCAGGCGGTTGCGATGGGTCAAGACCACCCCGACGACCGCACACATCAGCAGGCCCCAACCGATCAGCGGCACGGGTTCCAGCGGCAGCATGGCGCGGGTTCCGGGGGTATGTGTCCCGCCCGCAAAGGCCCAAAGGCAGGCCGCCGTGATCGCCACGGTGCCGATCGCCACCGCGCGGGTGAGGGACCCGTTATGCAGCGCCTGGGTGACGGCGCGCGCGGCGGCAACCAGCGGTTCCATGATCGCATCAAAGATGACCTTCGCCTCGGGGCGCGGCGTGGCGTCCCACAGGGCGCGCATCGGGCGGAAGGCCGCCAGCAGCGCAAAGCCCCCGCCCACCGCCGCCAGCGACATCCACAAGGCGGGGGAATACAGGCCGTGCCAATGCTTGATATGCACCTCGGCCTCGGCCCCGGTAACGGCGCTGGCCGCCACATCCACCAGCCATGCGGCAGAGGTCATGGGGATCAGGCCGATCAGGATGACCAGCAGGCAAAGAAAGGCAGGCGCGGCCCAAAGGCCAAAGCCCGGATCATGCGGGGTGTGGGGGTAATCATCGCGCTTCGGCCCCAGAAAGGCATGGGACAGGAAACGAAAGCTGTAGGCGACCGAAAAGAGCGCCCCTGCGGTGGCCAGCAGCGGCAGCAGCCAGACCGGGCCAAGCGCAGTATGCGCGGCCTCTTCCAGCATCATTTCCTTGGACAGGAACCCGTTGAACGGCGGGATGCCCGCCATGGACAGCGCGGCAATGCCCGCGATGGTAAAGGTGATGGGCATCAGATGGCGCAAGCCACCCAGCCGCTTCAGATCGCGAGTGTGTGTCTCATGGTCCACGATCCCGGCCGTCATGAAGAGCGCGGCCTTGAAGGTGGCGTGGTTGATGATGTGAAACACCGCCACGGTTGCGGCCTTGGCCGTGCCCATGCCCAGCAGCATGGTGATCAGGCCAAGGTGGCTGACGGTGGAAAAGGCCAGCAATGCCTTCAGGTCATCCTTGAAAAAGGCGATCTTGGCGCCGATCAGCATGGTGATCAGGCCCGCCGAAGTGACGATCCAGAACCATTCCGGCGTTCCCGCCAGCACAGGCCAAAGCCGCGCCATCAGGAAGATGCCCGCCTTCACCATGGTGGCCGAATGCAGATAGGCCGAAACCGGGGTTGGCGCGGCCATGGCGTGCGGAAGCCAGAAATGGAACGGGAATTGCGCAGATTTGGTGAAACAGCCCAGCAGGATCAGGATCAGCGCGGGCAGATACCAGTCGGAGGCCTGAATCACCTCTTTCTGCGTCAGGATGACCGACAGGTCATAGCTGCCTGCAATATTGCCAAGGATCAGCATCCCCCCGATCAGCGCCAGCCCGCCGCCGCCGGTGACCGCCAGCGCCATGCGCGCGCCCTGCCGCCCTTCGGGCAGGTGTTTCCAGAACCCGATCAGCAGGAAGGACGACAGCGAGGTCAGTTCCCAGAAGATCAGCAACATCAGGATGTTGTCTGACAGCACGATCCCCACCATCGCGCCTTGGAACAGCATCAGATAGGTGTAGAACACCCCCATCGGATCGGATTTCGACAGGTAGAAACGGGCGTAAAGGATGATCAGCAGGCCGATGCCAAGGATCAGCCCCGCAAACAGCAGGCCCAGCCCATCGAGCATGAAATTCACGTTCAGGCCGAGCGAGGGGATCCATTCGATGCGGGTCTGCACCACTTCGCCGCGCAGCACGGCAGGGGCCTGCATCGCCAGCAGCACCAGCGCCAAGGCGGTGACCGAACCGGTCACGGTGGCACAGGCAGTGCGGCCGGAACGGATCAGGATGCCCGGCAACAAGGCGCCGAGAAAGGGCAGGGCGGCAATCAACGCAAGGGTCATCGAGAAATTTTACTCCCTTAGCGTCGTGTCCGCGACGCACACTCCTCTTCGGCAGGAACCGCGCAAAGATTAGGCCACCTTTGGCACGGACACCCCCCATCTGTGCAAAATGTTCGATCAGATCAAGACGCTGTTGCAGCAAAAACGCAGGTTTGGGGCCGTTTTCGGCATCGCGGTGCGGCGGGTAGTCGGGATGCGCGCGCCTGTATGGCGGCCCGAAGGTCAGCCCTGCGCGGCGGCAGGGTCGATCAAATAGCGCTGGGCCAGCGGTATTGCGGCAGCCCCCAGCGCGCGCGCCTCGGCCCCGACGGTGCCTTCGCGGACCTGCGGTTGTTCCACCCCCGACAGATCAAGCCGTGACAGCGCGGCATGGGTGCGGCGGGTGATTTCGGCCCGCACATCGGTGGGCATCCAGCCGTCGATCATCACTGCCTCCAGTTCCACCAGTGCAGCGGCGGACAGGGTGGCATAGGCCAACCCCTCGGCGGCATGACCGATCCAGTCATCCAGAATATCGGGCGATACGCGCCATTCCAGATGCTGTTCCCACAGGTGATCTGCGCTTTCGCCGGCGGCTTCCATCTGTTCGGCCAGCCGCGACATCGACGCCACGTCGAACAGGCGTTGCAGGGTGCCATCCGGGCCGGGCACGGGCATGGGGCCCACGCCCCCGGCATTGCCGGTGCGCCCGGTGAACAACTGGCCGTTCAGGACCAGCCCGCCACCGATGAAGGTACCAAAGTAGAAATACAGGAAATCCTTGGGCTTTTCGCCCGTGCCAAAAACCAGTTCCGCCCCGCAGGCGGCGGTGGCGTCGTTCTGCACATGGACGGGCATCCCGGCGATGGCGGCGATTTCAGCGTTGATGTCGCGGTTGCGCCAACTGTCCATCTCGGCCTGTGGCGCGCCAAGGTAGTGCACCCAGTTCCACAGCTGGAACGGCATGGCGATCCCCATGCCACCTACCCTGTCGCGCTGCGCGCCGGGCAGCATGGCCAGAACGGCGGGCAGGGCATCGGTGACGAAGGCCACCACAATATCGGGGGTCGGATAGCGATAGATGCGGCGGCGTGTGGCGCGCACACGACCCAGAAAATCGACCAGCATCAGATCAGCCGACCGTCGCCCGATCTTCAGCCCCAGGAAGAACGCGCCTTCCGCATCCAGCGACATTGGCACCGACGGCTGGCCGATGCGGCCGCGGATCGGCTCGCCCCGCAGCAGCAGGCCATCCTGTTCCAGACTGCGCATGATGACAGATACAGTCTGCACCGACAGGCCGGTGATCCGCGCCAGATCGGACTTGGCCAACGGCCCCTGCTGGCGCAGGATCGACAGCACCAGCCTTTCATTATGGGCGCGCATGCCGGACTGGTTCGACCCCCGAAAGCCAGCGGCTTCGGGGGCGTGACGATCCGGCATCGTCTCGGCCAATGGTCGCACGTCTCCTCCCGTTCCGGGCGGTTTTGCCCAGTTTTGAGGCGAGGATGCGCGGGGAATCGGCGGCATGTCAATAATAATTCAGAGTGATTTAATTATCTTGACGCGGCGGAGGGAATCGGTTTTCTTGTCACCGTCGCAAGGGGGGATTACCCCTCACGGCACATCACATGAGGGGGCGCACCCCCTGATTTTCTTGGGAGGAAAATCAATGAAATTCAAAGCAAAAGCCCTTGCCGGGGCTGCCACGCTTGCGCTGCTGTCGGCTGCTCCGGTCATGGCGCAGGACGTTGCCGCGTGCCTGATCACCAAGACCGACACCAACCCCTTCTTCGTGAAGATGAAGGAAGGTGCCGAGGCGAAGGCCGCCGAACTGGGCGTTTCGCTGAAGTCCTACGCAGGCAAGGTTGACGGCGACCATGACAGCCAGGTTGCTGCCATCGAAGCCTGCATCGCCGACGGCGCCAAGGGCATCCTGATCGCCGCCTCCGACACCAAGGCCATCGTGGATTCGGTGAAAAAAGCGCAAGAGGCCGGCATGGTCGTCATCGCGCTGGACACCCCGCTTGATCCGGCAGATGCCGCCGACGCGACCTTCGCGACCGACAACCTCGAAGCCGGCAAGCTGATCGGCGCCTGGGCTGCCGCAACGCTGGGTGCAGAAGCCGCGAACGCCAAGATCGGCTTCCTGAACCTGACCCCGTCGGAACCGACCGTCGACGTCCTGCGTAACCAGGGCTTCATGATGGGCTTCGGCATCGACGTGGCCGACCCGAACGACATCGGCGACGAAACCGATCCGCGCATCGTTGGCCATGACGTGACCAACGGCAACGAAGAAGGCGGCCGCAAGGCGATGGAGAACCTTCTGCAGATCAACCCCGATATCAACGTGATCCACACGATCAACGAACCCGCCGCCGTGGGCGCCTATCAGGCGCTGAAGGCTGTCGGCAAGGAAAACGACGTGCTGATCGTGTCGGTTGACGGCGGCTGCCCGGGCGTTGCCTCGGTCAAGGACGGCGTCATCGGTGCAACCTCGCAGCAGTATCCGCTGATGATGGCGGCTCTGGGCGTGGAAGCCATCAAGAAGTGGGCTGACTCGGGCGAGAAGCCTGCACCGACCCCGGGCAAGGCCTTCTTCGATACCGGCGTGGCGCTGATCACCGACAAGCCCGCCGAAGGCGTGACGTCGATCGACACCACCAAAGGCACGGAACTGTGCTGGGGCTAATCTGAGGCTTGTGCGGGGGGGCAGCCCCCCGCATGATCCCAGACGGGAGAAAACGGGGGCGGCTCTCGACCAGGGCCGCCCTTTGTCTAGGCAGAACCCGCGCCTTGGGCGCAAAGCGGGTCTTTCAGGGGGGGTGACACATGAGCCAGCCACAGGAATTCGAGAAGGTCCTTGATAAAAGCGCGGCGACCGTCGCGCATTTCGACGAACACAGGGGCGGCCTTCGCAAGTTGCAGCATTATCTGCACTCCAACCCGGCGGCGGTGCCGATGATCGTGCTTGTCGCGCTGATCATCTTTTTTGCCGCAGCGCGGGACGGATCGGTTCTGATGGAGTTCCGCTGGATCACGGGTGATTTCGAAGGTCTGCGGTTCTTCTCGGCCTATACGCTCACGCTGATCATGCAGCAGGTGGCCGTGGTCGGTATTCTTGCCGCGGCGCAAACGCTTGTCATCCTGACGGCGGGCATTGACCTTGCGATCGGCGTGGTCATGGTTTTCGCCTTTGTTCTTATGGGCCATGCCGTGCTGACCTATGGCCTGCCTTGGTATCTTGCGATCATTGCAGGCTTTGCGCTGGCCGGGTTCTGCGGTTGGATCAACGGGTATCTGGTCGCCCGTCTGCGTCTGCCGCCGTTCATCGTGACCTTGGGCACATGGAACGTGTTCATGGCCGTCTGTCTGATCTATTCCGCCAACGAGACCATGCGCGAAGCCGATCTGACGGCCCTGACGACCGGGCTGCACTTCTTTGGCAACCGGTTTGAACTGGGCGGCGCGCAGGTCACCTATGGGGTGATCTGCATGGTGCTGGTCTATGTCGCGCTGTGGTACATGCTGAACTACACCGCATTCGGGCGCCATATCTATGCCGTCGGTGACGATCCCGATGCATCAGAGCTGTCGGGCATCCGGGTCAGCCGCGTGCTGATCGGCGTCTATGCTCTGGCCGGTCTGATCGCAGCGTTGGCGGCGTGGGTGTCGATCGGGCGGAACGGGTCGATTTCGCCCTCGACCGTGACCACCGATTTCAACCTTCAGGCCATCACGGCGGCGGTGATCGGGGGGATATCGCTGTTCGGTGGGCGCGGGTCCATTCTGGGCGTGCTGTTCGGAACGCTGATCGTGGGCGTGATGAGCATGGGGCTGAACATGCTGGGTGCCGATCCGCAATGGAAGGTGCTGCTGACGGGTATCCTGATCATCGGCGCTGTCGCCATTGACCAGTGGATCCGCAAGGTTTCGGGCTGAGGGAGGGACAAGACATGGCTGAACCCATTCTGAGTGCGCGCGGTCTGACCAAGCGCTACGGGCGCGTGACCGCGCTGGACCAGTGCGACTTTGACCTCTATCCCGGCGAGATCCTTGCGGTGATCGGCGATAACGGGGCCGGGAAATCGACGCTGATCAAGGCGCTGTGCGGGGCGGTTACCCCGGATGAGGGCGAGATCAAGCTGGACGGGAAACCTGTTCAGTTCGCCAACCCGATGCAGGCACGCGATGCCGGGATCGAGACGGTGTATCAAAACCTTGCGCTGTCGCCCGCGCTGTCCATCGCAGACAACATGTTCATGGGGCGCGAAATTCGCAAACCCGGTGTGATGGGGTCGGTGTTCCGGATGCTGGACCGGGGCGCGATGGAACAGATCGCCCGCGACAAGCTTACGGAACTGGGCCTGATGACGATTCAGAACATCGGGCAGGCGGTGGAAACACTGTCAGGCGGTCAGCGGCAGGGTGTGGCAGTGGCACGGGCGGCGGCCTTCGGGTCCAAGGTCGTGATCATGGACGAACCCACCGCCGCGCTGGGTGTAAAGGAAAGCCGCCGGGTGCTGGAACTGATCCAGGATGTGAAAAAGCGCGGGTTGCCGATCATCCTGATCAGCCACAACATGCCGCATGTGTTCGAAGTGGCCGATCGCATCCACATCCACCGCTTGGGCAAGCGGCTGTGCGTGATCGACCCGAAGGAATACACGATGTCTGATGCCGTGGCCTTCATGACCGGGGCCAAGGTGCCGGAACATGTGATCGCCTGAAAGGGTATCCTGATTGCAGGGAAACGGGGGCCGGAAGGCCCCCTTTTTCTTGCCCGGCAGGTGGGCAGTGATGTTGCACCGGCTTGCGGGGCGCAGCAGGATCGGGCGGCGGATACCGGGTGCAAAACGGGCGCGCCCTTCACACAGCGTTAACCTTAACGATGGGCAAAGGCAGCGCGCGTATGCACAGCCGTCTGCACCAGTGTCTGCACCGCCAGCGGCACAGGGTTTTTGCCGGATTTCCGTTCGTAAACCCTGCGCCCGCAAGGACTTAGCGGTCCAGACCCAGTTGCCGGTCCAGCGACAACCGCCCCGGCCCGGCCACGATCAGCGCAAGGAAGCAGGCGGCCCACAGCCCATGCGTCTGCCAAGCACCGGGATAGACGAAAATCTGGATCACCGCCGTCATCGCCAGCAGACCCAACGCCGAAAGCCGCGTGCACAGGCCCAGCACCAGAAGGGCGGGCAGCACATGTTCCGCCACCGTCGCCGCTACGGCGGCGATGTCGGACGGGATCAGCGGCAGGGCATATTCATGCTGAAACAGGAACCATGTGCTGTCGGCAATGCGCCAGCCATCCAGCTTGGTCTGGCCCGAGGCGAAGAACACCGCCGCCGGAAAGATCCGCAGAGCCAGTGCCGCCGCATCCCAGGGCAGGCGGGCCAGCTTGCTGTTGATTTTCCTGATGAATACCGTCGTCTTGGCCATGATCTATCCTTGTTGCGCGATCCCGGTGATCGCCCCCGCCCGCATCAGAATTGCCAGCAGGCGCGCGGGATCTGCGCCTTCGGCCCGTGTTGCAGCGTCAAGCAGGGTTTCGCCGCGCATCAGCGCGGACTGAAACCCTGCCTCACCCGCAGACAGGGCGATGACCGGCACCTGATCGGCGCGGTCGCGCAGGACCAGCGCATCCTCGGCCCGGTCGGCGCGCAGCGGCCCGGTCTGCGCCGCGCCCGGCTGGTTGGCCTGCCAGATCGTCACCACCGCAAGCCGCGACCGGATCAGCCCGACCGACGGGTGCAGCACCAGCCTGAACCGCGCCGGATCAGCCGCCGCCTGCGCCAGATCGGTGGCGGCCACCGATGGCACATCCGCGGCGTGATAGGCCAGACCGCGCTGCCATTCCAGCCGGGAAACATCGGGCAGATAAGCCAGCGATCGCACCGGGGGAAACCCCTGCAGAAACCGGGCAAACCCCTCACCCCAAAGGAAAAGCTGCGGAGAGGCGGGGGGATCGGCTTCGATGTAGAGCCGCGCCATGGCGGTGAAGAACTCCAGCCCCACCAGACGCTCCACCACCGGAAAGCGGCGGGCAAGCGCGCGGGTCAGGCTGTGGGCCACGTTGTTGCGATAGACGGCAAAGCGCTGGGCGGCCTCATCCGGGGCCTGCGCAGTTACGCCGGGCGGAAGGGCGCCGTTGAACAGGCCTGCGCGGAAGGCGCGGGTGAATTCAGCATGCCTGAGCATGGTGCACCTCGGCCCGGGTCAGGATGTCGGCGGCGCGGGCGGCCTCGGCCAGCAAGATGGGAAAGTCGGGAACATCATTGTCCCATTCGATCAGCGTGGGCAGGGCACCCGCGCGGGCGATGGTCTGGCTGTACAGCGCCCAGACCGGATCGGCGACCGGGCTGCCATGATCGTCGATCAGCAGGGGGCCAGAAGGCAGGGCCTCGGTCGCGTGCCCGCCCAGATGCACCTCGCCCACCGCATCGAGCGGGATGGCGGCCAGCCAATCCTGCGGGTCGGTCCGGTGGTTGGTGCAAGAGACGAAGACGTTGTTCACATCCAGCAGAAGGCCACATCCCGTGCGGCGGGCGATTTCGGCCAGAAACTCTGTCTCGGCCAATGTGGATTGGGCAAAAAGCACATAGGTCGACGGGTTTTCCAGCAAGAGCCTGCACCCCAATGTGGCCTGCACCTCATCCACATGGTCGCAGACAAGTTGCAGCGTCTCGGGCGTGTAGGGCAGGGGAAGAAGGTCATTGAGGTAGTCCGACCCATGGCTGGACCATGCCAGATGTTCGGAAAAACTTTCGGGTTGATAGCGGTTGATCAGATCGTGCAGGCGTTTCAGATGGGCGGCATCGGGGCGGTCCGGGCCGCCGATGGACAGGCCCACGCCATGCAGCGAAAGCGCATAGTCCTGCCGCAGCGCGGTGAGTTGTCGATGCGGCGGGCCGCCTGCGCCCATATAGTTTTCGGCATGCACCTCGAAAAACCCCAGCCGGGGCCGGGTGTCTCGGATGGCGGCGAAATGTTCGGCCTTGAAGCCGAGGCCGGGGGCGGCGGGCAGGGGCATGGCGGGCAACCTTGGATAAGGGAAGGGGCCGGGGCGGGGAAGCGCCACCCCGGCGCCGTGATCAGGATTCGATCGCTTCGAGCGAGCCCATGCCGTTCGGGGTTTCCATCGTCACGCAGGTGCCGGCCGGAACGAGTTTCCACGCGTTGCCCTGATAATCGGTGGTCGAGGTGCCAGCGCAGGTGGTCCCCGGTCCGGCGGCGCAATCGTTTTCACCCGCAAGCGCCACGCCATAGCATTTTTCCATCCCTTCCTGAGCGTGGGCGGTGGCGGCGGCCATGGTCAGGGCGGCGGCCAGCGTTGCGGTCAGGGTGAGGGTCTTGTCGAACATGGTCATGGGTCTCTCCGTCTGTGAACTTGGGTTTGAACCTTTGGCTGTACTTGAGCCAAGGACCGTTGTGGTCCTCGGTAAGTCCATTCGCGGCGGGGATGGCGGGCGTTACCGGTGATCACGGATCGGTGTTCAAATTGGAAAAACGGATCCGAAGGCTTTGCGTTTCCCAAACATTTGCAGAAGAATTTGCGCTGTCGCTGTAACAAAGGGCCAGTGCGCCGCGAAGGGACCATCGGAATGACGATGCGTGAAGCCGAATGGTCAGCGTTGCTGCGGGCAGCGATGGAAGGGGACGGGCGCGCCTATGCCCGCTTCCTTGGGCTTGTCACGCCAGTGCTGCGCGGGATTGTCCGGGCACGCGGGCGTGCGTTGGGGCCGGAAGGACAAGAGGATGTGGTGCAGGAGGTGTTGATCGCGATTCACACCAAGCGCCACACCTGGGACCAGTCGGCGGCGCTGTTGCCGTGGCTTTATGCGGTGACGCTGCACAAGGTGGTGGATGCGTTCCGGCGCAGGGGGGCATCGATCCACCTGCCGATTGACGATTACGCCGATGTGCTGGAGGCAGAAGCTGTGCCGGATGCGTTGGCGGCGCGGGATAGTGCGGTGCTGATCGGGCAGTTGGATGCACGGTCGGCGGCGATTGTGCGGGCGGTCAGCCTTGACGGGCAAAGCACCGCCGAGGTGGGCGCACGACTGGAAATGTCGGAGGGGGCAGTTCGGGTGGCTTTGCATCGCGCGATCCAGCGGATGGCGCGGCTGGCAAGAGGAATGGAATGATGAAGACGGAAGACCTGATCGGCATTCTGGCGGCGGACTCCGCCCCGCCCGCGCTGCTGCGTCCTAAGCGGATTGCGGCGGTGGTGCTGGTCGTGATGGCTGTGGCGGTTGCGCTGTTTCTGTGGCGGTTCGGCATTCGCGACTCGGTCCTGCAGGCGATGACGCGGCCGCAGGTGGCGGCGAAGACGCTGCTGCCGCTGGCGCTGTGCGCCATCGCAATGCCCTTCGCGCTGGTGCAGATGCGCCCAGGCGCGGTGCGGGTGGTGCAGTTGCGCTGGTTGGCGGTGCCGCTGGGCGTGGCGGCGGGGCTGTGGCTCTGGGCTTTTGCGACGCTGCCGCAGGAAGTCCGGTTCGCCGAGGTGTCGCCTTTTTCGCTTAGGGAATGTCTGGGCCTGATTTCCGGCCTGTCGTTGCTGCCCTTGGGCGTGCTGCTGCTGATGATGCGGCGGGGGGCAAGTGCCGCCCCGGTGCGGGCGGGGGCGATGGCGGGGCTGGGCGTGGCCGGCGGGATCGCGGCGGGTTATTCGCTGTTCTGCGTGATGGACAATCCGCTGTTCTATGTCACCTGGTATGGCGTGGCGATTGCGGCTGTCACGGCGTTGGGTGGCCTGGCGGGCGGGTGGTTGCTGCGCTGGTAGCGGTTGCGGCGGTCAGGCCGGGGTTAGAACCACTGCCCCGGCTCCATCAGGCCAAGGTCCATCAATTGCTGCGAATGCCACTGGAACCCGGTGGAATTGTGCCATTGAAAGGTCTTGATCTCCCACTTTGAACCGGGGTTCGCCTTCAGCGCTTTGGCGGTGCGGAAGGAACAAACCGCCGCTGTCAGGTTGTTGTGCCAAGGGCAGGCGTAGGTGTTGTATTCTTCATCGTTGAAGGTGAAGTCAGGGCGCAGGACCAGCCCCTTCTTGGCCTTGAACAGCGAGATTCGGTCGATCTTGCGGCGGGTGTAGGGGACGTGCTCCTCGAACCGCCAGCGCAGACCACCGAAGAAATCCAGTTGCCGTTCCTTTGGGTGCCAATGGTTGTCGGCATCCTGCCGGGCAAGGGCGTAATAGCCGGACCGGTCGAGATGGGCGTTTTCAAGGCTGACCGCGGCAGGAAACCGGTCGAGGTCACCGGCATAAAGGTCGATCACATAGGTCAGCATCGCGTCGCGCCGTTCTTCGGCGTGAAAGGCGATCAGGTCGCGCACGGTCCGCGTCTCGCAGAACGGATGAAACAGGTATTCGGCGTTAAAGCAGTAATACATCCATAGGCCAGGGAAGGCCTCGATCAGCGGGTTGACCGCCGCCATAAGTGCATGTTCGGCATGGACATCATGTTTGATGCGGTGGACCTTTTCCTCCATCCCCTTGGGCGTGGCGATGGCGTCGGGGGCCAAGAGCAGGACATCGCGAAAGCCAGCTTGCAGGTGATGGCGCAGGGTCGTGTCCACCTCGACCGGGTCTTCGGCCAGGATGATGGCCATGGGGCCCTTGAGCGGCGGTTTGCTTGCCGCCGCGTTGATGAAGGCTGACACGCTGTCATATTGCATGGACCTGCCCCAAGTCCGAACCTGTAAACCATGCGCCCCGGTCGTTGCCGGGCCGCAATGGCGTGCAGAGTCTGGCATGGGCCGTGGCAATGCAAGCCCCCGCAGGCGGGGCGATCACGAAAATGCCGGATCATTGCAGAGAGGCGGCGTTTGCGTGTATGGGGCGGACTGCGGAACAGGGGTGCGCCATGGCGGAACCGAAGAAGCTTTTCATCAAGACCTATGGCTGTCAGATGAACGTCTATGACAGCGAGCGCATGGTCGAGGCGCTGGGTGCCGAAGGCTATGTCACCACCGAGGTCGCCGAAGAGGCGGATATGGTGCTGCTGAACACCTGCCACATCCGCGAAAAAGCATCCGAGAAGCTCTATTCCGATCTGGGACGGTTGAAGCCGCTGAAGGCGGCGAAACCGGGGATGAAGATCGGCGTGGCAGGCTGCGTGGCGCAGGCCGAAGGGGCCGAGATTCAGCGGCGGATGCCGCTGGTCGATCTGGTGGTGGGGCCGCAAAGCTATCACCGTCTGCCCACGATGATGGGCGATCTGGCGCAGGGCAAGACCGCGATCGAGACGGATTTCCCGCCCGAGGACAAATTCGACCATCTGCCCGAGCGCAAGGCGCTGCGCGGGCCATCGGCTTTTCTGACCGTGCAGGAAGGTTGCGACAAGTTCTGCGCCTTTTGCGTGGTGCCTTATACGCGCGGTGCCGAGGTCAGCCGCCCGGTGGACCGGTTGCTGACCGAGGCGCGCGGGTTGGTGGGAAAGGGCGTGAAGGAGATCACGCTTCTGGGTCAGAACGTGAATGCCTATCACGGCGCGGGCGAAGGTGGGGCTTGGGGGTTGGCGCGGCTGGTGCGGGCGCTGGCCCGCATCGACGGGCTGGAGCGGATCCGGTACACGACCAGCCATCCCAACGACATGGAAGATGACCTGATCGCCGCCCACGGGGATGAGGCCAAGCTGATGCCCTATCTGCACCTGCCGGTGCAATCCGGCAGCGACCGCATCCTGAAGGCAATGAACCGCAAGCATACGCGAGATCAGTATTTCCGCCTGATCGAGCGCATCCGTGCGGCGCGGCCCGATATCCTGCTGAGTTCGGATTTCATCGTGGGCTTCCCCGGTGAGACGGATCAGGACTTTGCCGATACAATGGACCTGATCCGCACGGTCGGGTTCGGGTCTTCGTTCAGTTTCAAGTATTCGGCCCGGCCCGGCACGCCCGCGGCCGAGAAGGACCCGGTCGCGGCCGAGATCGCCGATTCGCGGTTGCAGGAATTGCAGGCGCTGATCACCGCGCAGCAACGCGCCGCGCAGGAGGCGATGGTCGGGCGCGAGGTGGGCGTGATTTATGAAAAGCCCGGTCGCCTGCCGGGGCAGATGGTGGGCAAGTCTGACCACCTGCATGCGGTGCATGTCGATGATGCCGAAGGGCGGATCGGCGATCTGGTCCGCGTGCGGATCAAGGCTGCATCAACAAATTCGCTGGCAGGTGTGCGTCTGTAGCACCGCTGCGGGCGGGGCAATGCCAAGAGGTTTGTTTCCGTATTTCGGACAATCCCTTTGCCGCGGCCTGATCGTTCAGGAATCCCTCGCGACCTATGCCTTTGCCGTTAGCGAAGGTGATGATTCCGCTTGATTTGCAGCCAAAGCGGCGGCAATCCTGAGGGCGAGTATCTGTATGTGGTGATTTGTTAACGAGGAGGGCTTCGGCTTGTTTCGATACTCCACGCGCGCGCTTTTTGGCGCGCTGTGTCTGTTGGTTGCCGCTGGTATGCCGACGGACGTTCTTGCCCAATCCCAACCGGAAGTGAAGGGTCGCATCGATTGGGGCGCCTGGATCGATGATGATGGGTGCATGCATTGGTGGGCCGATGGCGGGGTCGAGGGATACATGGTCCCCCGCCGCGATCCGCATACCTGCAAACCGGTCTGCCTGAAGCGCAACCTGTGTCTGGTGGAAAACACAGACACGCTGTTTGCCACCGACAGCGCAAGGCTGACGGCGCATGGGCGGGCCCGGTTGCAGAGCTTTTTCAAGTCTGCCGGGGCCTTTGGCTATGCCATCTATGGCCATACCGACAGCCGCGCGTCGGATGAATACAACATCCGCCTGTCGCAGCGCCGCGCGGCGGCGGTTGGCGATGTGGCGCGGTCGGTAGGGGCGCCGGTGGAACGGCAGCTTGGCTATGGCGAGCGGCAGCCGCGTGCGACCAACGCAACGGCGGAAGGCATGCAGCAGAACCGCCGCGTGGAAGTTGTTTGCTACACGTGGGGTCGGTAATCGTGGGGTCGGTGATGAAGTATGTGATGATGCCCCGTGCCGGGCTGTTGCTCGTGCTGGGCCTGACGGTATCGGCCTGCGGTATCCAGCCCTATGCAGGGTCGAACTCCGTGATCGCCACCGGAGCGGATCGCGGGGTGTTCGACCGCACCGCGCTGGTGAATGGTGAGGCGGCAATCGCCTATGATCCGGATGGCTGCCAAAACTGGATCATCGATGACGGGATCGAGGGTTATTCCAGCCCGCGCTATGACCCGGTGTCGGGCCTGCCCATCTGCAACAACCGCTATCCGCCGGGAACGGTGCTGGGCGAATACGAGACGCGTTCTGCGACTCTGGGCGATTGGGTTCCGCGGAACTGATCGGGCTGAAAGATGGATTAGGGGCCGTACCACGGGTGCGGCCCTTTTTCTTTGGGTGGTCGATTGACTCGGGCGCGCTGTCACGCATCTTGCACAATCCTTGGGCAGACTGGTGCCGTAGGCTTGAATGATGCTTGCCTTGTGGATGAACGCGGCACATCATCAAGATATTGGCGAAGCCCCTTAAGAAGGAGACCTCCTTGGGCATCAGCGCGCTGACCCCCCCGACCCGTCCTGAAGACGTTGTTGAAACGCTTCTCGAATTTCCGGACAACCGGTTGCTGATCGATCTGTGCGGCGAGTTTGACCGCAATCTGGCACAGATAGAACATCAGGTCGGGGTCCATATCCTCAGACGCGGCAACAGGTTGGCCGTGATCGGGGAAAAGGGCGCGCGGGACCAGGCGGCAGGTGTGCTGCGGTCGCTTTACGCGCGGCTGGAATCGGGGCGCGGCGTGGCGGCGGGCGATATCGACGGCGCGATGCGCATGGGCCGCCCGATGCCCGACCGGCCGATGGCCGAGGGCGAACAGATCGAGATGTTCTCAGCCGGCAGCGTGGAATTGCGCACCCGCAAGAAGCCGATCGAACCCCGGACCGAGGCGCAGAAGGCCTATGTCGCCAATCTGTTTGCCAATGAACTTGGCTTTGGCATTGGGCCTGCGGGCACCGGCAAGACCTATCTGGCGGTGGCTGTGGGCGTGACCATGTTCATCAGCGGCGCGGTGGAAAAGATCATCCTGTCGCGCCCTGCGGTGGAAGCGGGCGAGCGGCTGGGCTTCCTGCCCGGCGACATGAAGGAAAAGATCGATCCCTACATGCAGCCGCTTTACGACGCGCTGAACGATTTCCTGCCGCAAAAGCAGGTGCAGAAGCTGATCGAGGAAAAGCGGATCGAGATTGCGCCGCTGGCCTTCATGCGCGGGCGGACATTGTCGAATGCTTTCGTGGTGCTGGACGAGGCGCAGAATGCCACGACCATGCAGATGAAGATGTTCCTGACCCGTCTGGGTGAGGGCAGCCGCATGGTGATTACCGGCGACCGCACACAGATCGACCTGCCGCGCGGGGTGCCGAGCGGGTTGCAGGATGCCGAGCGCATTCTGAAAGGGGTGAAGGGCGTGACCTTCAACTACTTCACCGCCAAGGATGTGGTGCGCCACCCGCTGGTGGCGCGGATCATCGAGGCCTATGAGGCGGACGAGAGCCCGCAGGCCTGAACCGGAAGCAGCGCGCGGCTAATCTTTTGCGCTGCGCGCTGCATCGGCCGCCGGGGGCGCTGCCCCCGGACCCCCGGGATATTTTCGCAGAGAAGAAAAGGCGGGGTTTGCGCTTTTGCCCTGTCGCGGCTAAAGGGCGGCGCATGGAACCGCTGGTTGAGATCGTGATCGAAGACGCGCGCTGGGAGGCGTTCGGGCTGGAGGCTGTGGCCGAACGGGCCTGCCGGGCGACGCTGGTGCATCTGGGATTGGGGGTCGAGGGGTTTTCCGTGGTGGTGATGGGCTGCGACGATGCCCGGATTGCGGTGCTGAACGCCGATTTCCGCGGCAAGCCGCAGCCCACGAATGTGCTGTCCTGGCCGTCAGAGGAACGGGCGTCCGATGTGGCAGGAGAGGTGCCGGATCGGCCCGAAGCGGGCGATGCGGAGGATCCCGAGGCATTGGGCGATATTGCCATCGCCTGGGAGACCTGCGCGGCGGAGGCGGTGGATCAGGGCAAGCCGATGGCCGACCATGTGACCCATCTGATCGTTCATGGAATGTTGCATTGTCTGGGCTATGATCACGTCGAAGACGCAGATGCGGAATTGATGGAAGGGTGTGAGGTGGAGATACTTGCCAGCCTTGGCCTTTCCGACCCATACTTGGCAGGTTCCGCATGACGGAACGTTTTGGAAGAAGGACAGATGGGCAGTAGCACCGACGGGTCTAATGCGGCGCAAAGCGCGCAGGGATCGACCCATGATGACGGATCAGAGCGCGCAAAGCGCGGCTTTTTCGGGCGGATATTGACCGCCTTTTCGTCTTCGGCAGATACGGGCGGGTCAGGTGGCAGCGATGCCGCATCAAACGTGCAGCCCGTGGCGGGGCCGGGGGGTGGATTGCCGGGGATCGGCAATTTGCGCAGGCTGCGCGTCGATGACGTGGCCGTGCCCAAGGTCGAAATCGTGGCCGTGCCGCTGGATATCGGCAAGGATGACCTGGTCGAGGTGTT
Organism: Paracoccaceae bacterium; assembly: GCA_022843025.1. GTDB lineage: Bacteria > Pseudomonadota > Alphaproteobacteria > Rhodobacterales > Rhodobacteraceae > Paragemmobacter. The sequence continues at coordinate 458,014 of JALHOL010000001.1, forward strand.
CCGCGAGCACGGTTTCAGCCGGGTGCCTGTATACAAGGGAACGCTGGATCATCCGCAGGGATTGGTGCTGCTGAAGGATTTGGCCTTGCAGCACGGGTTCGGGGCGGCGGGGCGGTTTTCTTTGAAGAAACTGCTGCGTCCGGTGCTGTATGCGCCCCCGTCCATGCCCATCGGCGTGCTGTTGCAGAAGATGCAGCGCGAGCGGGTACATATGGCGCTGGTGATCGATGAATATGGCGGGGTGGATGGTCTGGTGACCATCGAGGACCTGATCGAGACCGTGATCGGCGAGATCGAGGATGAGCATGACGAGGAGGAGGGCGCGCTCTGGAAGGAAGAGCGTCCCGGTGTCTTTGTCGCCATGGCCAATACGCCGCTGGAAGAGATTGAAAGCGCGACCGGGTTGCAGCTACGCCATGACGAGGATGACGAAGAGATCGATACCCTTGGTGGGATCGTCTTTCTGCGTACCGGGCGGGTGCCGCTGCGGGGCGAGATCGTGCCGCATGAAAGCGGGGCGGAGTTCGAGGTGATCGACGCCGATCCGCGCCGGATCAAGCGGGTGCGAATCCGCCTGCCGGAGGTTGTCGCCCAGCAAGAGAAGGTGGCCGTCGGGTGATCAGGGCGCTGTGCCGCAAGGCCGTGGCGGGCTGGCCCGGCGCGCGCCCTGTGGCCGGCATGGCCCTTGTGGGCGCGGTGATGGCAACCGGGCAGGCGCCGCTGGGGTGGTGGTGGTTGTCGCTGCCGGCGCTGGCTTTATTCCTGCATTTGCTGGCTACTGCACCGCGTGGGCGGGCATGGCTGGCCTGGTTCGGAGGCGCGGGCTATTTCGCAGCGGCGCTGGCCTGGATTGTGGAGCCATTCCTGATCGCGCCCGAGATACATGGCTGGATGGCGCCTTTCGCGGTGGTGTTCCTGTCCTTTGGGTTGGCGCTGTTCTGGATGGTGGCATCGCTGGCGGCGCGGGGGCGGTTTCCGCTGATCGGTCTGGCGCTGGGGCTGACACTGGTGGAACTGGCGCGCGGCTATGTGCTGACGGGGTTTCCCTGGGCGATGATCGGCCATGTCTGGATTGGTCATGCGCCCGCGCAGCTGGCGGCGCTGATCGGGCCATCCGGGCTGACGCTGTTCACATTGCTCGCGGCGGCGCTGCTTGCACAGTTGCGGGCGGTTTCGGTCGGGTTGGGACTGGCGCTGGTGGCGGCGGGGTTTGGTTTCGGGCTGTGGCGCGACGCGCAGCCCGAGCCTGCGCCGCGCATGGCGATGCTGCGGCTGGTGCAGCCCAATGCCGAGCAGGGGTTGAAATGGGATCCCGATCAGGCGCGGCTGTTCTTTGACCGGCAATTGTCCTTTACCGCCGCCGGGTCGCGGCCCGATCTGGTGATCTGGCCGGAAACGGCGGTGCCTTATCTGCTGGAGGAAAACCCCGTAGTGGGCGAACTGATCGCCGAAGCCGGGCGGGGCAGCCCGGTTGCAGTGGGCGTGCAGCGGGTAAAGGGGCGGCAGTTCTGGAACAGCCTTGCCGTGATCGGGCCCGGCGGGCGGGTGACGGCCAATTACGACAAGCATCATCTGGTGCCATTTGGCGAGTACATCCCTTTTGGCGACGTGCTGTATGACTGGCTGGGGCTGGTGGCCTTTGCGGCGCGGCAGGGGAATGGCTATTCGCCCGGTCCTGGCCCTGTGGTGCTGGATCTGGGCGGGAATTTGGGCAAGGCGCTGCCGCTGATCTGTTATGAGGCGATCTTTCCCCAAGACCTGCGCGCCGCGCCGGAACGGGCGGCCTGGATATTGCAGATCACCAATGACGCATGGTTCGGCACGTGGTCGGGGCCGTTCCAGCATCTGGCGCAGGCGCAGTTGCGGGCGATCGAGCAGGGGCTGCCTTTGGTGCGGGTGGCCAATACCGGGGTGACGGCGGTGATCAATGCGCGGGGGCGGATCGTGGGCAGCCTGCCAATGGGAGAGGCGGGATATCTGGATGCGCGCCTACCCGGGGCCTTGCCTGCCACACCCTATGCCCGCTGGGGCGAGGGGCCGGTTCTGCTGTTGCTGTTGGGTCTTGCCCTTGGGTTGTGGGCCGCCGCGCGGCGGAGACCTGCCTGACGTGGACATCTGCTTGACGTGGGCAGGGGCGGGGTCTAGTGAGGCGACTTAACCGCTACAACGGCTTCCTGGCGTGGCGGGGATCACCCAATGGAGCACTTCCCATGACCCGTAAGAACTATGTGTTTACCTCCGAGTCCGTGTCGGAGGGGCATCCCGACAAGGTGTGCGACCGCATTTCCGATGCCGTCCTTGATGCTTTCCTTTCGGAAGAGCCCAATGCCCGTGTAGCCTGTGAAACCTTTGCCACGACCAATACGGTTGTCGTGGGCGGGGAAGTGGGGCTGTCCACCGAGGCGGCCACCAAGGCCATGCTTGGCCGTGTCGAAGCCATCGTGCGCGATTGCGTGAAGGACATCGGCTATGAGCAGGACAAGTTCCACTGGAACACCCTGAAGGTGCATAACTTCCTGCATGAACAATCGGCCCATATCGCCCAAGGCGTGGACCGGGATGGTGCAGGCGATCAGGGCATCATGTTCGGCTATGCCTGCCGCGAAACGCCGGAACTGATGCCGGCGCCGATCCAGTATTCCCACGCAATCCTGCGCCGTCTGGCCGAGGTGCGGAAATCGGGGCAAGAACCGACGCTGGGGCCGGATGCCAAGTCGCAGTTGTCGCTGCGCTATGAAGATGGCAAGCCGGTCGAGGTGACGTCGATCGTGCTGTCGACCCAGCATCTGGATGAGGCGCAAACGAGCGACGACATCCGCGCGATTGTTGAGCCCTATATCCGTGAGATCCTGCCGAATGGCTGGATCACCGGGAAAACCGAATGGTGGGTCAACCCGACGGGCAAGTTCGTGATCGGTGGCCCCGATGGCGATGCGGGCCTGACCGGGCGCAAGATCATCGTGGATACGTATGGTGGCGCGGCCCCGCATGGCGGCGGCGCGTTTTCGGGCAAGGACCCCACCAAGGTGGACCGGTCTGCCGCCTATGCCGCGCGCTATCTGGCCAAGAACGTGGTCGCTGCCGGGCTGGCGGATCGCTGCACCTTGCAGGTGTCCTATGCCATCGGGGTGGCGAAGCCGCTGTCGATCTATGTCGATACGCATGGCACCGGTGTGGTGGAGGCGGACGTCATCGAACGCGCCGTGGCCGAATGCATGGACCTGACGCCGCGCGGCATCCGCACGCATCTGGGCCTGAACAAGCCGATCTATGCGCGCACCTCGGCCTATGGCCATTTCGGGCGCGATGCGACGGCGGATGGCGGGTTCAGCTGGGAAAAGACCGATCTGGTCGAGGCGCTGAAATCTGCGGTGAAGTAAGGGCGTCGGGTTTTCGTTAGGGGCGGGCGCAGGGGGCAACCCTTGCGCCCGTTTCGTTTAGGTCAGTCGAGGCTGGCTTCGATCTGGGCAGCGAGTTCCCAGAGATCGGCCGATTCGCCGTTGGCCAGCAGGATGACAGTGACGCCACTGGTCAGGTTGCGTTGGTAGAGGGTGGAGGTGCCCATCCAACTGCCGGTATGGGCGGCATAGTCGCTTTCCCCGTCGTTGGAGATGCCCCAGCCGTAGCCATAGCCTTCGCCGCTGTCGTCCTGGATGGGGCTGCCATCGTCAAAGGTGCCATTGGTGAACAGGGCGGTGGTTTCGGATAGGTAGCGGTCGTCCCAGAAACCCTGTTCATAGCGCGCAAGGTCGCGCAGGGTGCTGAACACATTGCCGTCGCCTTGGGCGATGTTCGGCTCGACGCTGGGTTCGAAATCGCCGCCGGTCCCGTCATAGCCGGTGACACGGCGGTCTTCGTCGATGGGGTCGGGCAGGGCGGTATCGGCCATGCCGGATGCATCCCAGATGCGGGTTTGCAGGACGGAGGCGAGGTCGTCGGCCTCATCCGCGGCGGCGACGAGGCTGCCCAGGGCGAGGTAACCGCTGTTGGAATAGTCGTATTGTGCGCCGGGGTCGTGATCGAGGTCTTGTTCGGCCAGCCATGCCAGCACTTCGGCATTGGAGGTGTCAGGGCTGTAATCGTCCCATGACAGGTAATCGGTCAGGCCAGACAGGTGATGGACCAGATCGCCCACGGTCAGGGGGCGGGGGCTGTCGATACCCGCGAGTTCGGGCAGCAGGTCGGCGATGGGGGTGTCTTCATCATAAAGACCGTCTTCGATCTGCATGCGGGCGGCGAGGGCGGTCATCTGTTTTGAGACTGAGGCGAGGTCGAAGATGCTGTCGGGGGTGACGGGGGTTTCATCGTCGATGTCGGCAAGGCCGTAGCCAGCGATATGCAGGGGTTTGCCCTGCCGGGTGACCACAACGCCAAGGCCAGGGGTGGTGTCGCCGATGAAATCTTCGACCAGAACGTCAATGGCGGGGAGGGTGGGGTCGGCGGCTTGGGCCGGGTAAGTCAGCGCGGTGAGGATGAGAAGCGCGGCGGGGCAGGCGAGACGGGGGAACATTGGTACCTCAGGCTATGAAACGGGCGCAGGATGGGCGTTCGCGGGGGCAGAGGTAAGGGGTGGTGGCGGGGCGCGTGGGCCTGTGCGAGGGTGGGGGAGTTGGGGAATGGATGAGGGGTTGGACGCAATGACGATGCAGCGGCAGGAGCGGGTCTGATGGGGGTTGGTGCACCGCCCGAGCCTTGGGCCATGGGGATGGCCGAAATGATGGTCACGGATTACGCCGCGTCCTATGCCTTTTGGACCGGGGTGTTGGGCTTTGGCCTGGCCTTTGAACGACCCGCGCAGAAGCTTGCCTGTCTGGCCCATCCCGATGGGGCGCAGGTGATGATCTATCAGCGCGACGGCGATTGGGAAACCGGGCCGATGGAGGCCCCCTTTGGCCGGGGGCTGGTGGTGCAGGTCTATGTGCGCGATGCGCGGGACGCTGAGGCAAAGGCGCGCGGTGCGGGGGTGCCGTTTTATGTGGAGCCGCGCGAGAAGTGGCGCGATTGGGGCGACCGGATGGGCGGGCAACAGGAGTTTCTGGTGCAAGACCCGGATGGCTATCTGGTGATGGTGGCCCAGCGGATCGGCGAGCGGCCGTTGGAGGACTGAGCCCTCGCAGGCTTGACCTTGGGGCGCGGGGGCGGATAGGTCGCGCGCAATCCAAAGGGACAGATGATGACCGAAACGCCCGAAAGCACCGCGCCGCGCCGCAATTTCTATGGCCGTGTGCATGGCAAGACGCTGCGCACCAGCCAGAAAACCTATCTGGCCGAGGATCTGGGCAAGCTGTCGCTGCCGGGGGTGACGGTCGAGGACAACCCCGCCCGCGCGCCGATCGATCCGGTGGCGCTGTTCGGGGGGAGGCCTGTTTGGCTGGAGGTGGGGTTCGGCGGCGGCGAGCATCTGGTGCATATGGCCGCGCGATACCCGGACATCGGGATCATCGGATGTGAGCCGTTCGTGAACGGGATTGCGATGCTGCTGGGCAAGATACGGGCGGCGGGGGTGACCAATCTGATGATCCATCCCGGCGATGTGCGCGATCTGTTTGACGTGCTGCCTGCCGCTTCGGTGGCGAAGTGCTTCCTGAATTATCCCGACCCCTGGCCCAAGGCGCGGCACCATCGGCGGCGGTTCGTGACGCCGGGCTATCTGGCGTTGCTGGCGCGTGTGATGATCCCAGGGTCGGAATTCCGGGTGGCGACGGACATACCCGATTACGTGCGCCAGACGCTGGAAGAGGTGCCTGTCGCGGGGTTTGATCTGATCGCGCAGGCCGGGCCGGGCGGGGCGTGGGACGACTGGATTTCAACCCGCTATGAACAAAAGGCGCTGCGCGAGGGGCGCGCGCCGCATTACCTGACCTTCCGTCGGCAGGGCTGATCAGATTTGCGGAATCGCCCATGCCTCGCCGGGGGCGAGGGGGCGGAAGCGGTCGGACGACAAGCCGCGCTGGGCGAGTGCCGCTGCCAGTTCGCGAGGCGGGGCTTCGCGGCTCTCATTCGTGAGCTGGAAGGTGCCCCAATGGTGGCCCACGGCATGGGCCGCACCAGAGAGCAGGAACCCCTCCACCGCCTCGGCTGGGTCCTGATGCTGATCGCGCATGAACCAGCGGGGTTCATAGGCCCCTACAGGCAGGATCGCGGCGCGGATAGGGCCATGCTTTTCCGGGATATGGCGGTAGGGTCGACCCTGATCAAAGCCGGTGTCACCGATATGGTGGATGCGGCCTACAGGAGTGTCGATCACGAAGGCCGCCCACAGAGCCATGGACCGGTCACGCGTGCCGCGCGCAGACCAGTGGTGGCAGGGTTCGAAATGAACGGTGGCCGGGCCGATGCGGGCGGTGTCGCCCCAGTTCCCGGTCTGCACGCGCATGTCGGGCACCGCGTCGCGGATGATTGCGTCATTGCCCAAAGGCGTAATCACCAAGGGGTCATGCGCGGCCTTGAGCCGAGCCAGCGTTTCAAGGTCGAGGTGATCGTAGTGGTTGTGGCTCAGCAGGACCGCGTCGATCCGGGGCAGGTGTTCAAAGCGGATGCCGGGAACGGTGGCGCGTTTCGGCCCCGCAAAGGAAAACGGGCTGGCGCGCAGCGACCAGACCGGATCCGTCAGCAGGTTCAGCCCCGCCACCTGCACCAGCAGCGTGGCATGACCGACCATGGTGATGGTCATGTCATCCACTTTGGGAGTGGGTTTGTTGGGTGTGATCGCGATGCCTTCGGGCCATGGCGTGCGTCCGCCGCCCGCCTGCCATTTCAACACGTCGCCAAACCCTTTGGGCGCGGCGCCGCCGGGGTTGAAGAAGCGCGTGCCGTCAAAGTTATGGGCGGGCGGGCCGGAGTAATAGCGGTTGCGGGCAGGGCTCAAGGCGAAGGCTCCGGTCGCGGCAAGGGCCCCGCCAAGGGCGAGCAGGGCGCTGCGTTTGAAAAAGCTGCGTCGGTTCATCTTTCGGATATGCGCCGCGCTGCGGCAGGTTCAAGCCTTTTGCGGCGGAAAGCGGGGCATGGACCGGCCCCTGCGCTTGCGCTATCAGGCGTGCCGATGCCTCAGGGAGAAGACCATGTCCGGCCACGGCGAAGCGCAACCCATGACCGCCCACAAGTCAGGCCCGCTGAAGGGCCGGGCCGAAGTGCCGGGGGATAAATCCATCAGCCACCGCGCGCTGATCTTTGGCGCGATGGCGGTGGGCGAGACGCGGGTGACCGGCCTTCTGGAAGGGCAGGACGTGCTGGACACGGCCAAGGCGATGCGGGCCTTCGGGGCCGAGGTGACGCGGCACGGGCAAGGCGAATGGTCGGTGCATGGCGTGGGTGTGGGCGGGTTCCGCGAACCTGCGGATGTGATCGACTGCGGCAACAGCGGCACGGGTGTGCGGCTGATCATGGGGACCATGGCCACCAGCGCGATCACGGCGACCTTCACGGGGGATGCCAGCCTTCGCAAGCGGCCGATGGGGCGGGTGACCGATCCGCTGAGCCTGTTCGGGACGCGCGCCTATGGGCGGCAGGGTGGGCGGCTGCCGATGACGGTGGTCGGCGCGGCCAACCCGGTGCCGGTGCGCTATGCCCTGCCTGTCGCGTCGGCGCAGGTGAAATCGGCGGTGCTGCTGGCGGGGCTGAACGCGCCGGGGCAGACCGTGGTGATCGAACGGGAACCCACGCGGGACCATTCCGAGCGGATGCTGCTGGGCTTTGGCGCAGAATTGACGGTGGAGAAGACGGGCGAGGGCAATGTCATCACCCTGACCGGACGGCCGGAACTGCGGCCCCAGACTGTGGCCGTGCCGCGTGATCCTTCATCCGCGGCCTTTCCGGTGTGCGCGGCGTTGATCGTAGAAGGGTCTGACATCATGGTTCCCGGCGTCAGCCAGAACCTGACACGGAACGGGCTTTATCTGACGCTGGTCGAGATGGGGGCCGAGATCGAATTCCAGAACCCGCGCGAAGAAGGGGGCGAGCCGGTGGCCGACCTGCGCGTGCGGTTCAGCGGCGACATGCGGGGCTTCGAGGTGCCGGAAGAGCGCGCGCCCAGCATGATCGACGAGTATCCGATCCTGTCAGTGGTGGCGGCCTTTGCCACCGGTAAGACGGTGATGCGCGGCGTCAGGGAATTGCGGGTCAAGGAAAGCGACCGGATCGATGCCATGGCGCGGGGGCTTGAGGCCTGTGGCGTGAAGGTCGAGGAAGATGAGGACACGCTGATTGTGCACGGCATGGGCGCGGGCGGTGTGCCGGGCGGGGCGACCTGCGCCACGCATCTGGACCACAGAATCGCCATGAGTTTCCTCGTCTGCGGGATGGCGGCGAAGGCGGCGGTGTCGGTCGATGATGCGTCGCCCATCCTGACCTCATTCCCGATCTTCGAGGGATTGATGACGGGGCTGGGTGCTGCGCTGGAACGCGGGTAACGATTTTTCTGCGAAAAATCAGGGGGCTGTCCGCCCCCTCGCCCCTGCGGGGCTCACCCCCGAGGGTATTTGGGCCAAGATGAAGGGGCTTGCGGTGATCTTCACGGTGGCGATTGACGGGCCGGCAGCGGCGGGCAAGGGCACGATCGGGCGGGCTGTGGCGGCGCGGTTCGGGTTTGCGCATCTGGATACAGGGCTGCTTTATCGGGCGGTGGGGGCCAAGGGCGGCGATCCCGTTGCGGCGGCGGAAGGGTTGATGCCAAGCGATCTGGCGCGGGACGATCTGCGGTCGCTGGAGGCGGGGCAGGCGGCATCACGGGTGGCCGTGATCCCGCAAGTGCGCGCGGCGCTTGTGGAATTTCAGCGCCGCTTTGCCCGGGCCGAAGGGGGCGCGGTGCTGGATGGGCGCGATATCGGCACGGTGATCTGTCCGGAGGCAGAGGTGAAGCTTTATGTCACCGCCAGTGCCGAGGTGCGGGCGCATCGGCGGTGGCTGGAGGTGGGGGGCGATGAGGCCCGCGTTTTGGCCGAAGTGCAGGAGCGGGATGCGCGCGACATGGGGCGGGCGGATGCGCCGCTCAGGGCGGCGGTGGATGCTTTTGTGATGGATACCAGTGTGTTGTCGGTGGATGAGGCGGTGGCGCGGGCCATATCGCTTGTGGAACAAAAACTGGGAGAGCGGACATGACGGGGATGCGGTTGCCGGAACTGGCGGGCAAGGCGGTGCTGATCACGGGTGCATCCACCGGCATCGGGGCGGCGCTGGCGCGGGCCTTTGCCGCGCAGGGCGCGCGGGTGGGGTTGCATTACAATGCGTCGGAAGATGCAGCAAAAGCCGTGGCTTACGAGATCGGCGCGGCGGGGGGTGAGGCGGTGCTGATCCGCGCGGATGTGGGGTCGGGCGCGGGGGCGCGGTCGGCGGTGGAGCAGGCGGTGGCGGCGTTCGGGGGGCTGGACGGGTTGGTGAATAACGCCGGGGGAATGGTGCGGCGGGTGCCCTATGCCGATGTTTCTGAACAAGATTATGATGAGATCATGGACCTGAACGCGCGGTCGGTGGTGGTGGCGTCGCAGGCCGCCGTGGCCCCGATGAAGGCGGCGGGGGGTGGTTTCATCATCAACACCACGTCGGTTGCCGCGCGCAATGGGGCTTCGGGCGGGGCGGGGCTGTATGGTTCGTCCAAGGCGTTCGTCCATAACGTGACGCGGGGGATGGCCAAGGAATTGATTCCCTTCGGTATTCGGGTGAATGCCGTGGCACCGGGGGTGATCACGACGCCGTTCCATGAGCGCTATTCGACCGAGGCGCAGTTGACGGCGCAGCTGGCCACGATCCCGGCCGGGCGGCTGGGTGTGGCCGAGGATTGTGTGGGGGCATACCTGTTTCTCGCCTGTGCCAGCCTGTCGGGGTATGTCATCGGACAGGTGATCGAGGTGAATGGTGGGCAGTTGATGCCCTGAGGGCATCAGGGTTAACTGGCGGGAATCCAAGGGTTTTTGGCGGGAAGCGCCGTTGGCGACTGTGCAGCCCGCCTGTGCAGCGCGCTGTGCAGACGGGTGTGCATACCGATTTGGGCAGAGTGGGGGTGGGGATCGTGGTTAAGGGTGCATGGGTGCACAGGGGGTGACCTTGGCGCTGTGGTTGATCCGGGACCTTTGGGCGGGCGTCGGGCGCTGGTGGCGGGGGAGGTACCGGCTCGGGGCCGGGCCGGGACGTTTCGGCAGGGCACCGTCACGTCCAAGTCTTTGACAAATGGACTGGCGCAAAGAGCCCTTTGCGGACGGTCAGAGCGCCAAGGAAACCTGGCCTCAACGCTGCCTACGATACCGCCTGCATTATCTTGAAACCACTTAATTGAAGTTGAACCATCGTTCATTTCGTCGATTTTTTGTGGGCAATTAACGCATCAACAACAATTAGTAGCGGCCAGAAAAAAACCATGAGCTTCAACAGCAATTCAAATCGACCCTCGCCGTCCGAAAGCAAGAAAAAAAATAAGCAGCGCAAGAACATATACAGAAACGTTCCAAGCAATACGTGTCTTTAGGCTCATGATTTGCTCATCCGTTCGGCAGCTCTCAGCCAGTTCAGTTGCCTCATTTTCCGTAGTTGGCTAATCGCAGAAAGCTCCAGAAAGTCTACTGTGCCACGCAACGCGCCCGTTCATAAACTGAACGTTCTTTGAAGTTACAGTACGTTGAGATTGGGTCAATCCAAGAACGACAGCTATGTCCCGCATAGCCGCCGATCAGTCTGCACGGCGCCTCTGGCATCAGCTTTGGGCAAAGAAGCGCTCTTTCTCAATGTGCAGGGAGACCCCGCCCCGGACTTGACCAGGGGCGTCCGGGCAGGGGGCGCGGGTGGTGGGGGAGGTCCCGGCTCAGGGCCGGGACGGGTGGAAGACTGGGCTTGGAGGGCGCCGATCAGATCAGCGCGATGCGCTCTCTCTGCGCGGGGTCGGGGTAGGGGCGGTAGAGGCCGATTTCGGCGCTTTCGATCATGGCGTGCATTTTCTCGTAGAGTTGGACCGCGTGATCGTCGGCGTCGGCCAGCGCGGTGAAGGCGTCGTCGAGGGCGGCCATACCCTTGATTTCGATCTCCAGCACGAAATCGGTGTGGCGGCCGGAGGCAAGGCCGAATTTGCGGCGCATGAGGCGCCAGCCGGAGACCAGTTCAAGCTTGGTCAGATGGTCAAGCCAAAGTTCAACAGAATGGGCAAAGGACAGCGCGCGCGCCCCTGATTTCAGCTCGATCAAGCAATGGTAAACGTTCACGATCAACCTCCCCTACGGATTGCGAATCCCGTCCTTGGGATCGCTGCACAGGATGCCAGCCCAGAGCCTGCGTTTTTGTTAATACGACCAAGGCCCTGTTTTCGTTAGCGCGGCCGGTTTGATCCTGTGGCTTGCTTCGCAGGGCGGCGCTGCGTGGCGGGGGCGCGGGCCGGATGGTGCGGGGGCGACAGGAGGCTGGACCGTGGGCCGGGGATGCGGTTGGTGGGGGGCAGGCCCGGGACAGCGGGCGGCGAGGTGGCGCCGGGCGGGGTGAGGCGGGCGCTTGACGCTTGTTTTCCTGACCTCAAGCGACTATAGGCCCCCCATCCGAGAGGCAGAGTCGCGCCTGTTGCCGGTTTTCCGGGGCGGGCGGGTATTTGCGGACGGGATGCCACAAAGACCGGCGGAGCCAACCGCATGGCCAGAAAACCATGATAAAGGACGAACTGCATATGTGCGCGAAAAACGCTATGGAAGAATTTGAAGCCCTTCTGAAGGAGAGCTTCGAGATTGACACCCCCGAAGAGGGAACGGTTGTCAAAGGCAAGGTCATTGCCATCGAGGCGGGCCAGGCCATCATCGATGTCGGCTACAAGATGGAAGGCCGCATCGACCTGAAGGAATTTGCCAACCCCGGTGAACAGCCCAACATCAATGTGGGCGACGAGGTTGAGGTCTATCTGGACCGCGTGGAAAATGCCCGCGGCGAAGCGCAGATCAGCCGTGAGAAGGCCCGCCGCGAAGAGGCGTGGGACCGTCTTGAAAAGGCCTATGCGTCGGAGACCCGCGTCGAAGGCGCGATCTTCGGTCGTGTCAAAGGCGGCTTCACTGTCGATCTGGGCGGCGCTGTTGCGTTCCTGCCGGGTTCGCAGGTTGACGTCCGTCCGGTGCGTGATGCTGGCCCGCTGATGGGCATGAAGCAGCCGTTCCAGATTCTGAAGATGGACCGTCGCCGTGGCAACATCGTTGTCTCGCGCCGTGCGATCCTTGAGGAATCGCGTGCCGAGCAGCGCGCCGAGGTGATCGGCAACCTGACCGAAGGCCAGACCATCGACGGCGTCGTGAAGAACATCACCGAATACGGTGCCTTCGTCGACCTGGGCGGCGTGGACGGCCTGCTGCACGTGACCGACATGGCATGGCGCCGTGTGAACCACCCGTCGGAAATCCTTGCCATCGGCGAGACGATCAAGGTGCAGGTCATCAAGATCAACAAGGAAACCCATCGTATCAGCCTGGGCATGAAGCAGCTGCAGGCCGATCCGTGGGATGCTGTTGAGCGTGCCTATCCGCTGGGTTCGGTCCACAAGGGCCGCGTGACCAACATCACCGATTACGGCGCCTTCGTGGAGCTGGAAGCCGGTGTCGAGGGTCTGGTCCACGTGTCGGAAATGTCCTGGACCAAGAAGAACGTGCATCCCGGCAAGATCGTGTCCACCTCGCAGGAAGTGGATGTCATGGTGCTGGAAATCGACAGCGCCAAGCGCCGCGTGTCGCTGGGTCTGAAGCAGACCATGCGCAACCCGTGGGAAGTGTTCGCCGAAACCCATCCGGTCGGGTCGGTCATCGAGGGCGAAGTCAAGAACATCACCGAATTCGGTCTGTTCGTCGGCCTCGACAACGATATCGACGGCATGGTCCACCTTTCGGACCTGTCCTGGGACCAGCGTGGCGAGGATGCCATTGCGAACTATCGCAAGGGCGACACCGTCAAGGCATCGGTCACCGAGGTGGATGTCGAGAAGGAGCGTATCTCGCTTTCGGTCAAGGCGCTGGGTGAAGACAACTTCACCGATGCAGTCGATGGCGTGAAGCGTGGGTCCATCGTCACCGTCGTTGTGACGGCGATCGAAGAGGGCGGCGTCGAGGTGGAATACAACGGCGCCAAGTCGTTCATCCGCCGTTCCGACCTGTCGCGCGACCGGGCCGATCAGCGCCCCGAGCGTTTCCAGGTGGGTGATTCCGTCGACGTGCGCGTGACCAACATTGATCCGAAGACCCGCCGTCTGGGCCTGTCGATCAAGGCGCGCGAGATCGCCGAAGAGAAAGAAGCCGTGGAACAGTACGGTTCGTCCGATTCGGGTGCTTCGCTGGGGGATATCCTTGGCGCGGCTCTGAAGGGCGGCAACTGATCCTATCTGCTTGAATTTCTGAGAAAGGCCCCGCGTTTGCGGGGCCTTTTGCTTTGCGGCGGGGGCGGGGGCGAAAAACAGGGGTGCAGGGCTGCCGCGGGGGCCTGTGCTTTGACGTGCGGTTTTTCGTTTTCGTTGTGCAGTTGGTTTTTTTGCCTATAGTCCAATCCAAACAACAGCGTGGCGACCGGCCAACGGTGCACCACAGGGGGGACTTGGATGATCCGTTCGGAACTGATCCAGAAGATCGCGGATGAAAACCCGCACCTCACGCAGCGGCATGTGGAGCGGATCGTGAATACGGTCTTTGAGGAAATCATCGAGGCGCTGGCCAAGGGGGACCGCGTGGAGCTGCGCGGCTTTGGCGCGTTTTCGGTGAAGGCGCGCGATGCGCGCGTGGGCCGCAATCCGCGCACCGGCGAAGCGGTGAAGGTCGATGACAAGAAGGTTCCCTTCTTCAAGACCGGCAAGCTGTTGCGCGACCGGCTGAACGGCAAGAGCTGAGATTTCCTGTCTGATGCCTTGCGCGCCGGGAGCGGGGGCGCGATAGTCTGGGCCTACCCATCGGGAGGCACGGATGTTGCGCTATTTCCGCTATCTGATCATCGTTGCCATGCTGCTGCTGTTGCTGACGGTGGCGCTGGCCAATCGCACGGTGGTGCCGGTGCGGTTCCTGCCCGAAGATATGGGGGCGCTGTTCGGCGTGACCTGGCAGATGGAATTGCCGCTGTTTCTGGTCATTCTGGGCGGGGTGGTGATGGGTGTGCTGATCGGGTTCACCTGGGAATGGCTGCGCGAGCACAAGTATCGCAAGACGGCGAGCGTGCGCGGCAAGGAACTGGCACGGCTGGAACGCGAGATGGAAGTGATGCGCGATTCGTCGAGCGTGCCGAAGGATGAGATCCTGTCGCTGATCGACAAGCCGCGGAAAGCCGGCTGACCATGGGTGAGGTGCGGGTGAAGATCTGCGGTCTGCGGACCGTGCAGGATGTTGTCGCCGTGGCGGCTGCCGGAGCGGCCTATGCGGGGTTCGTGTTTTTCCCGAAATCGCCGCGCCATCTGACAGTGGAACAGGCCGCCGTGCTGGCGCTGGCGGCGCCGCCGGGGCTGGCCAAGGTGGCGCTGGTGGTGGATGCCGAGGATGCGGCGCTGGATGCCATCGTGGAGGGCGTCGCGCTGGATATGCTGCAACTGCATGGGCACGAAAGCCCGGAGCGGGTGGCCGAGGTGCGCGCGCGGTACGGGCTGCCGGTGATGAAGGCGGTGGGCGTGGCGGATGAGGGCGATCTGGCGGCGCTGTTCGATTACAGCACGGTTGCGGATCAGATCCTGATTGATGCCAAGCCGCCCAAGGGGACGGCGTTGCCGGGGGGGAACGGTTTGTCCTTCGACTGGCGGCTGGTGGCGCAGCGGCGGTGGCTGCGGCCATGGATGCTGGCCGGGGGGCTGACGGCCGAGAATGTGGCCGAAGCGGTGCGGCTGACAAATGCGCGGCAGGTGGATGTGTCGTCGGGGGTGGAAAGCGCGCCCGGACAAAAGGATGCCGCGAAGATTGCGGCCTTTGTCCGGGCGGCTGGGTAGACTGAAAGGTTGGCTGATCCGGGGCGGGAGCGGACCCGGATCAGCGCCGTCAGCTTACATCGCGGGCAGGATCGTCAGGTCGCGGACCGGTTGATCGGTGCCGGTGATGGCGATGGTGCCGGACACTGCACCGGTGGCGAGGTCAAGCATGTGCAACCCCCCCAGAGCGGCGACGTAAGCCGTGTTGGTGCCGTCGGCGGTGGTGGCGACATCCATCGCGACCGGGCCTTCCAGCGTGACACCCAGCGAACCGATGGTGGCGAGGACGCCATCATTCGGGGCGGTCTGTTGCAGCAGCGCGTTCAGGCCGGCGTCGATGTCATACATCGCGGTCTTTTCCGGCTTGCCGTAGCTGTTGGTATAGGCGACCGCGACGACCATCGGGGTTGCGGCGGCATTGGCGTCGGCCGGGTCGAAGTTCAGCGCGCCATCGACGGTGACTTCGCCGGTCGCCATGTCCACACGGTGGTTGGTGGTGCCGGACATGAAGCGCAGACGGTCGGCGGCGGGGTTCACGTCAACGATCACGGCTGCGCCGTCAGCGATGGTGAGCATCGTGTTCATCTTGGCGATTTCGGTGGTCGCGCCGGTGGCGGGGTCGATTTCGACAATGGCCTGCGTTTCGGTCACGCCGATCACCTTGCTGGTGCCGGGGCGGTAATCGATGCCGTGCAGGCGGGTGACGCCTTGGGCTTCGACGCTGCCGGTCACGGCGCCGGTGGCGGTGTCGATCATGACCAGCGTGCGGTCGCCCGTCAGGCCGAGGGCGGTGTCTGCATGGGCGACGCCTGCCATGCCGGCGAGGCTGAGGGTGAGGGCGGTTGTGAAGGTCTTCATGGATCGTCTCCTGTTGTCACTTGCGTTTGCATGGGAAGTTACGAAGCGATTTCCGGGAGGTTTCACCGGGGCGATCACGAAAGCGTCAGATCGTTTTTCCGGGCGGGCGATTTCTGACGCAGAAATCGCGGCGGAATTTGACGCAAATTCCGGTTCAGGACCGCTGGGCCGGGGACTGCGAAATCTGCGCCAGATTTCGGCGCGGCGTTTGCGTCAAACTCCGTTTTTCGTGCGGGCTTTCCTGTGGCCGCCAAGGGCGCTACATCGGGGGGGCAAGCAAAGGGGGTGGCCCATGGCCGAGGACGGGATCAACAGTTTCATGACCGGGCCGGATGAGGCCGGGCGGTTTGGCATTTTCGGCGGGCGGTTCGTGTCCGAGACGCTGATGCCGCTGATCCTGGAACTGGAAGAGCGCTATGAGCATGCCAAGACCGACCCGACTTTCTGGGCCGAGATGGATTATCTGTGGAAGCATTACGTGGGCCGCCCGTCGCCGCTGTACTATGCCGAGCGGCTGACCGAGCATCTGGGTGGTGCCAAGATCTATATGAAGCGCGACGAGCTGAACCATACCGGCGCGCATAAGATCAACAATGTGCTGGGGCAGATCATTCTGGCCCGCCGCATGGGCAAGACGCGGATCATCGCGGAAACCGGGGCGGGGCAGCATGGGGTGGCGACGGCCACGGTCTGCGCGAAGTTCGGGCTGCAATGCGTGGTCTATATGGGCGCGCATGATGTGGAGCGGCAGGCACCCAACGTGTTCCGCATGAAGCTGTTGGGGGCGGAGGTGATTCCCGTCACTTCGGGCCGGGGGACGCTGAAGGATGCGATGAACGATGCGTTGCGCGACTGGGTGACCAATGTGCGCGACACGTTCTATTGCATCGGCACGGTGGCGGGGCCGCATCCGTACCCGGCCATGGTGCGGGATTTCCAGAGCATCATCGGCAAGGAAGTGCGCTGGCAGATGGCCGAGCAAGAGGGCGAGGGGCGGTTGCCGGATACGGTGATCGCGGCCATCGGGGGCGGGTCCAACGCGATGGGGCTGTTCTATCCGTTCCTGGATGATCCGTCAGTGCGGATCATCGGGGTGGAAGCCGGCGGCAAGGGTGTAGATGACCGCATGCAGCATTGCGCATCGCTGACCGGGGGGCGGCCGGGCGTGCTGCATGGCAACCGGACCTATCTGCTGCAGGACGATGACGGGCAGATTCTTGAAGGGTTCAGCATCAGCGCGGGGCTGGATTATCCGGGCATCGGGCCGGAACATGCCTGGCTGCACGATATTGGCCGGGCGGAGTATGTGAGCATCACGGATGCCGAGGCGCTGGAGGCCTTTCAGTTGTCCTGCAAGCTGGAGGGAATCATCCCGGCGCTGGAGCCGAGCCACGCGCTGGCCCATGTGATGAAGATCGCGCCGACGCTGCCGCGCGAGCATATCATCGTGATGAACATGTGCGGGCGGGGCGACAAGGACATCTTCACCGTGGCCAAGCATCTGGGCGTGGACATGAAGGTTTGACCTGGGCCGCAGGTCTTTTGGCCTGATCCTGCAAGGGCTTGAACGCCCCCGTTGCGCCAGCAGCGGGGGCGTTTTGCTTTTTGGCCCTGCCGAGGTGGCGGGGTGGTTGCGCATCCGGGCCGCAGGCGATGCCATGAAAATGTCGCAACGCGGCCATGCTGGGTTCCGGATGTTGAAAGATATCTTAACGGCTTGAGGAATGCGGCTTGCCCTAGAGGGGGTGCAGATGATGGCACGGAAAGTCATGGGGGCGCTGGTTGCCGGCGCGATGGGGACAACGCCAGTGATGGCGGATGTCTATGCGCGCACGATCGTGGAGCAGCTTGAGGCCGAAGGGTACCGCAGCATTTCCACCGAACGCACCTGGCTGGGCCGGATGCGGATCGTTGCAGAAAACGGCGACGGGCAGCGCGAGATCGTCATCAATCCGAACAACGGCGAGGTGCTGCGCGATCTGTGGCTGGCCGAGGGCGGCGAGGCTGTGGGGGGCGGCAACGGCAACGGGTCGAGCGTGATGTCTTCGGCCAATCGCGACGGTGGCGGATCGGCATCGTCAAGCTCTGGATCGGGTGGCGATCAGGGTGGCGGGGATGAAGGCGGTGACGACGAAGGCGATGACGGCTGAGACGGCCGCGATCAATTCAGCTCTGACCAGAACCGTGGCGGCAATGCCGATGGCCGGAGTGGCGGCGAATCGCACGATGACGGGTCGCAATCTGCCAGATGAGGGGCGGGACAAGGCGTGACGAAGAAATGGGTCATCGCCGGGGTTCTGCTGATTCAGGCGCTGTGCGCCGTCTTCTTCATTTCCGATATCGCGACCTCGCTGTTGGGGATCTATACGCCCCCCTTGCCGTGGGAACTGCGCGAGATCATGGAAGTGGCGGCGGCGCTGGGGCTGTTCATGGGCGTGGTGCTGGGAGCGGTTTTGTTGCGCAATGTGCTGCGGGAACGCAACGATGCGCGGGAACGGCTGCGCCGCGCGTCGGGTGCGTTCATGGATCTGCTGGAAGAGCGGTTTGGCGAATGGGCGCTGACCCCGGCGGAACGGGATGTGGCGCTGTTTGCCATCAAGGGCATGTCGACCGCCGAGATTGCGATGCTGCGGACAACGTCCGAAGGCACGGTCAAGGCGCAGACCAATGCGATCTATCGCAAGGCGGGGGTGAGCGGGCGGCCACAGCTGCTGTCGCTGTTCATTGATGATCTGATGCGGGACGATGTGACCGAACAGATCCGGCCCAGAGCGGCCGCCTAGCGCGCAGGGTTCGCCAGTGGTCAACCCGTGGGCAGATCGACGGCATATTCCTTCAAGATCGACAGCGGCACGATATCGAGCGCGCGGATATGGGTGGCCGCGAGGCGCACCTTGGGGGCCGCGCCTTCCTCATGCGCCTGATAGAAGCGGGCAGCGCAGAGGCACCAGTGATCACCGGGTTTGAGGCCCGCAAAGCCGTATTCGGGGCGCGGGGTGGACAGGTCGTTGCCGAGGTATTTCGACAGGGCGAGGAATTCCCGGGTCATTTCGGCGCAGACGGTGTGCTGGCCCGTGTCCATCGGCCCGGTGTCGCAGCAGCCGTTGCGGAAGAAACCCGTGACAGGGGCGGTGGAGCAGGTTTCCAGCGGCTGGCCCAGAACGTTGATCGAGGCTTCTTTCATCGGGCTGCCCTTTCGCGTGTCGTGACAAAGCTAACGCATGGGCGGGCGATGTCGAGTGCGGCGATTTGCAGGGGGCGCGCAGTCGGTTAAGGTTCGCGCATTAACCGGGGCAGTTCCGGGCGTATTGCTGAGGATTGTGATTTGGAAATTGTCATTCTGGGCCTGTTGGCGGTTCTTGCGATCCCGGTCGGGGTGATTGTGCTTTGGGTGCGCGTGTCGGGGATGACGCGCGACATGGACGCGATGGCCGAGCGGTTGGCGCGGGCCGAGGCGCGGCTGGTTGCGGTGGAGGCGGGGACGCCGTCACCGTGGGTGCGCAAAGAGGCGGTGGCAGAGACCGGTGTGCTGCCTGCGGTGCGGGCCGAGGCGGTTTTGCCTGAGGTGCCAGTGCCGGACGCCGTGGTGGCGGATGCCGTTGACGCGCCTTTGCCGAGCGAGGCCGTGCCAGTGGTGCCGCCTGTTGTGCCGCCTGTTGTGCCGCCAGTGGTGCCGCCCGTGATGCCGCCGGGGCCGCGCAGGAAGGGGCTGGCCGAACGGTTCGTGGCGTGGCTGGGCGAGAACTGGGTTTATGCGGTTTCCGGTGTGTCGCTGGCCTTGGCCGGTGTGTTTCTGGTGCAATACGGGATGGAGCGGGGATTCCTGCCGCCTGCATTGCGGGTGCTGGCGGGGATCGGGTTCGGTTTGGCGCTGATCTATGCCGGAGAGCGGGTGCGGCGGCGGTTTGGTGATGGGGAAGAGTCTTCCACCGCCTATCTGCCATCGGTGTTTTCCGGGGCGGGTCTGGTTTCGGTCTTTGCCGCCGTGCTGGCCGCGCGGCAGATGTATGGGCTGATCGGGCCGGAGGTGACCTTTGCCGCGCTGGTGGCGACGGCGGGGGGGGCGATCCTGCTGGGCTGGTTCCACGGGCCGCTGCTGGCGGCGCTGGGGCTGGTGGGGGCGACACTGTCGCCTTTTGTCGTGGGCGGCACTGCCGACAGCGTGGACTGGTTGCAGGGCTATTTCCTGCTGGTGGCGGCAGTCGGGCTGGCGGTGGATGCGATGCGGCGCTGGGCCTGGGTTTCCGGGCTGTCGGTCGGGTTGGCGCTGCTGGCGGGGGTTCTGCTGACGGCGGGTGGCGGCACGGTGGCGGCGTTCCAGATCGCGGTGACGGTGCTGGCGGTTCTGGCCGTGGGTGTTCCGGCGCTGCGGTTGTTCCCGGATCATGCGGGGCCGACGGTTCTGTCCGTGTCGCTGATCCAGAAGGGCGGGGGGAGGCCGGTTTTTCCGGTGATGCTGGGCTGGGCTGCGGTGGTGGCGGCGGTGGTGGCGATGGTGCTGCTGATCCCCGCGCCGGGATGGGGGTTGCTGCCCTTTGTCCTGCTGGCGGCTTTGGCGATTGGGCTGGCGCTGTGGACGGGCGAGGCGCGCGGGTTGCATGACCTGCCATTGGTGCCTGCGGCGGGGTTCGTGGCGCTGGTGGCTTTTGCGCCCGAGCAGTGGGGCGATCTGTTCCGCAGCTTTGAGGATGCGGCGTTGGCCTTGCGCGCGCCAGAGACGGCGGCCCCATGGACGGTGACGTGGTTGCTGGTGCTGGCGGCGGGGGTGTCCTGTGCGCTGGCGTTCCGGGCGCAGCGGGGGGCGGCGCATCCGGTGATCCTGTCGATTGCGGCGGCGCTGGCAGCGCCCATGACGGCGTTGATGCTGGAACTGACATGGCCGGTGTCGGCGGTGATCGGGGCCTATCCTTGGGCGTTGCAGGTGATGGCGCTGGCCGCGCTGATGGTGGCGCTGGCGGTGCAGTTTGCGCGGGCTGACGGGGGCGCGTTGCGGCGGGCGGCGCATTTCACGCTGTCGGCGCTGGCGTTGATCGCCTTGGCGCTGTTCCTGATCCTGTCGCATGCGGCGCTGTCGCTGGGTCTGGCAGTGTTGGTGGCGGTGGCGGCGGGGCTGGACCGGCGGCTGCGGCTGCCGGAAATGGCACTGGCAGTGCAGGCGGGGGTGATCCTGCTGGGTTGGCGGATGGCGGTTGATCCGGGGTTGATCTGGGCCTTTGACGCGTCGTTGATGGCGGCGGTGGCGGCCTATGTCGGGCCGATCATCGGGCTGGGGGCGGCGTTGTGGCTGTTGCCGCGCGAGGGGCGGGATGCGGCGCGGGCCTTTGCGGAAAGCGGGATCGCGCTGGCGTTGGTGTTGTTGGCGGATGTTTTGATCCTGCGCTGGATGACCGGGGCGCCGGGGGTGGCACCGCCCGAGGCGCATTGGTCGGCGGCGTTGCTGGCGCTGCCATGGCTGATGATGGCGCTGGTGCAGCTTTACCGGGTGAAACTGGGCGGGCGGCTGGAGCTGTTGCGCTATGTCCTTGCGGGCGTGGCGGGGGTGATCTGGGGGCTGGCGATGCTGGTCGCCGTGACGGGGCTGAACCCGCTGATCGCGGGGGATACGGTGCGCGGGCCGCTGCTTCTGGACAGCCTGTTCGCGGCCTATGGGCTGGCGGGTGGGGTGGTCCTGATGGCGCGGCGCTGGCTGGCGCATCTGCCGTTGGTGTTGCAGCGGGCGATGGATGGCGTGGGGGCGGCGCTGGTGGCGTTGTATGCCGGGCTGGAGATCCGGCGGTTCTGGCGGGGGGATGACCTGTCGGTGCCGGGGACGAGCCAGCCTGAGCTGTATTCCTATACCATCGCGCTGCTGATCGTGGGGGCGGTGCTGCTGTGGCAGGCCATCGCGCGGCGGTCGGTCGGGTTGCGGCGGGTGGCGCTGGGGCTGATCGGGTTGACGGTGGCGAAGGTGTTTCTGGTCGATGCGGCGGGGCTGTCGGGGCTGATGCGGGTGTTTTCCTTCCTGGCGCTGGGGCTGTCGCTGGCGGGGCTGGCCTGGCTGAACCGCTGGGCGGCAACACGGGCGGCGAACTGACGCGGCGCACTGGACCCTTGGGCGGCGCGCGTCTATAACGCGCGCCATGATGCAGATGTTCGCGATAGATGCCCGAATTAGTAGCCCGGCGCGCTGATAAGCCGCCGGGAGACCTGCCTGTCGCCTGCGGCACTGTGACCGGTGCCGCGACCCTGCCCCGATGATCGCAAGGACAGACGCCCATGTGCGCCGACACGACGAATACGCCCGACTATCGTTCCACCGTTTTCCTGCCCGAGACCGACTTTCCCATGCGCGCGGGGTTGCCGCAGCGCGAGCCGGAATGGCTGGAGCGCTGGGCGCGGATCGGAATCTATGACCGGCTGCGGGAAAAGCAGGGGCGGGTGCCGTTCGTGCTGCATGATGGCCCTCCTTACGCCAACGGGCATCTGCATATCGGCCACGCGCTGAACAAGGTGCTGAAGGATATGGTGGTGCGCAGCCAGCAGATGATGGGGCGCGACGCGCGCTATGTGCCGGGCTGGGATTGCCACGGCCTGCCCATCGAATGGAAGATCGAAGAGCAGTACCGCGCCAAGGGGTTGAACAAGGATGACGTGGACGTGGTGGCCTTCCGTCAGGAATGCCGCCGCTTTGCCGAGGGCTGGATCGACGTTCAGCGCGAAGAATTCAAGCGTCTGGGGATCACGGGCAACTGGGCCGATCCTTACCTGACGATGGATTATCATGCGGAAGCGGTGATCGCGGACGAGTTCATGAAATTCGTGATGAACGGGTCGCTCTATCAGGGGTCAAAGCCCGTGATGTGGTCGCCGGTGGAGAAAACCGCGCTGGCCGAGGCGGAGGTGGAGTATCACGATCACACCAGCCACACGATCTGGGTTCGGTTCCCGGTTGTGGCGGCGGGGGACGCGATGTTCACCAAGACGCGGACGGATGTGGTGATCTGGACCACGACGCCTTGGACCATCCCGCAGAACCGGGCGATCAGTTTCGGGCCGGAAATCGGCTATGGCCTGTATGAGATCATCGGGCGGCCTGCCGACAGCACGGCGACCATCGGGCAGCGGCTGATTGTGGCCGACAAGCTGGCCGAGGCGGTATTCACGCAGGCCAAGCTGGCGGGGCCAGAGTTTGTGCGTCGGCTGTGCGATGTGGCGGCGGCTGACCTTGCCACGATGGTTTGCGCGCATCCGTTCCGGGGCGTTGAGGGTGGATTGGCCGAGTGGGATTTCGACGTGCCGATGCTGCCGGGGGAGCATGTGACCGATGATGCGGGCACGGGCTTTGTGCATACTGCGCCGTCGCACGGGGATGACGACTATCAGATGGGCCTGAAGTTCGGCCTGCCGATGACCTATAACGTCGAGCCCGATGGCAGCTATCGCGCCGATCTTCCGCTGTTCGGGGGGCAGGCGATCCTGACGGTCGAGGGCAAGGAAGGCCCGGCGAATGTGAGCGTGATCAAGCAGTTGGCCTATAGTGGTGCGCTGTTTGCCAAGGGCAAGCTGAAGCATTCCTATCCGCATTCGTGGCGGTCCAAGGCGCCGCTGATCTATCGCAACACGCCGCAATGGTTTGTGGCGATTGACCGGACGCTTGAGGATGGCATGTCCACCTATGGCGACACGATCCGCAAGCGGGCGCTGAATTCGATCAACCAGTTGGTGGAATGGACGCCGGTGACCGGGCGCAACCGTCTGCATTCGATGATCGAAGCGCGGCCGGACTGGGTGCTGTCGCGCCAGCGGGCCTGGGGTGTGCCGCTGACCTGCTTCGTGAAGAAGGGGGCCAAGCCCACGGATGCCGATTACCTGCTGCGGAATGCCGAGGTGAACGCGCGCATCAAGGCGGCGTTTGAGGCCGAGGGTGCCGATGTCTGGTATGTGGACGGGTTCAAGGAGCGAGTGCTTTCGGGCCTGGTGAACCCCGAGGATTACACCCAGGTCTTTGACGTGCTGGATGTGTGGTTCGATAGCGGGTCCACCCATGCTTTTGTGCTGCGCGACCGGGCAGATGGGGCGGCGGACGGGATTGCCGACCTGTATCTGGAAGGCACCGACCAGCATCGCGGGTGGTTCCATTCCAGCATGTTGCAGGCCTGTGGGACCAAGGGGCGCGCGCCTTATCGCGGTGTGCTGACGCATGGCTTCACGCTGGACGAGAAGGGCATGAAGATGTCCAAGTCGTTGGGCAATACCGTGGCCCCGCAAGAGGTGATCGACGAATATGGCGCCGATATCCTGCGGCTGTGGGTGGCGCAGTCGGATTACACGATCGACCTGCGGATCGGGAAGGAAATCCTGAAAGGGGTGGCCGACAGCTATCGCCGGTTGCGCAATACGCTGCGGTTCCTGCTGGGCAATCTGGCGGGGTTCACGGAAGCCGAGCGGGTGTCTGTCGACGAGATGCCGGAGCTGGAACAGTGGGTGCTGCACCGGTTGGCAGAGCTGGATGCCGAAGTGCGTGCGGGCTATGCGCGTTATGATTTCCAGGGCGTGTTCCAGAAGCTGTTCACCTTTGCGACGACGGACCTGTCGGCGGTATATTTCGATATCCGCAAGGACAGCCTGTATTGCGATGCGCCTGGCAGCTTGCGGCGGCGGGCGGCGCGGACGGTTCTGGATGCGCTGTTCCATCGGCTGACGACATGGCTTGCGCCGATCCTCGTGTTCACGATGGAGGATGTCTGGCTGTCGCGTTTCCCCGGCGAGGGGGATTCGGTCCATCTGCATGACATTCCCGAAACCCCGGCTGCCTGGCTGAACCCGGCGCTGGCGGCGAAATGGGACCGGATCCGCGCGGTGCGCCGGGTGGTAACGGGCGCGCTGGAGGTGCAGCGGACGGCCAAGGTGATTGGTGCATCGCTCGAGGCGGACCCGGTGGTTTATGTTGATGCCGAGACGGCACGGATGCTGGAAGGCGTGGATTTCGCCGATCTGTGCATCACCTCTAGCATCAGCGTTTCCACCGGAGCGGCACCCGAGGGGGCCTTTACGCTGGCTGATGTGGCGGGCGTGGCGGTGGTGTTCCGGGAAGCGGGCGGCGAGAAGTGCGAACGCTGCTGGAAAGTGTTGCCTGATGTGGGCACGCATGCCCATGCCGGGGTCTGCGCGCGCTGTGATGAAGCCCTCGGATGAGGGGATCGCGGCGGTCCTGACGGACCTTGCGCTGCGGCGGGGCAGGGGGAAGACCTTCTGCCCCTCGGACGCGGCCAAGGCGCTGTCGCCGGATTGGCGGCCCTTGATGCCCGAGGTGCGGCGGGTGGCGGCGGGGCATCCGGATGTGGTGGCCACGCAGAAGGGCGTGCCGGTTGATCCGGTCACGGCGCGGGGGCCGATCCGGTTGGGTTTGCGCTAGGCTGTTTACGGCCAGATCGTTCGCGAAGTAAGGCCAGAGGCGGGAAAGGCTGCGATGCGGCTTGCCCTTGGGCAGCGGGGGGATTAGCCGTTTTGTAACGGTTATATGACAGGTGCCCGGTGACCTTTGGCGTCTTTCTGGCGGTTCTGGCGGCGGCGTTCCTGCATGCGCTGTGGAATGCGCTGATCAAGGTGGGCACGTCCAAGGCGGGCGGGATGGTGATCCTGTCGATTGCCGAAATTCCCATCGGGTTGACGATCGCGCTGTTCTGCCCCTGGCCCGACCCTGAGGTGTGGTGGTGGGTGCTGGCGTCGGGCTGCACGCATTTTTGCTATAAGTCGTTTCTGGTGTTTGCCTATGAGCGCGGCGATCTGAGCCGGGTTTACCCGATTGCGCGGGGGGCCGCGCCGATGGTGGTGGCGCTGGTGGGCGCGTTCACGCTGGCCGATGCCATTTCCGGCAAGGAATACTTGGGCATTGCGGTGCTGGGCCTTGGCATCCTGCTGATGGCGCGGGGGGTGTTCACGCAAGCCGAAGATCGGCGGCTGTTGCCCTTTGCGCTGGGGTCGGCCTGCGCGACGGCAACTTATACGATGATCGACGGGCTGGGCGCGCGGGTGTCGGGCGATGCGGTGGCCTATGTGGCGTGGGTGTTCGTGGCGGATGGGCTGATCTTCACGACGGGGATGCTGTTGTGGAAGGGCGTGGATGTGATCCCGCGGGACCGCAAGGCCTGGGGGTTGGCGACGTTTGCGTCGGCCGCGTCTTATGGGGCTTATGCGGTTTCGGTCTGGGCGATGACGGTGGCTCCGCTGGCGGTGGTGGCCGCGCTGCGCGAGACGTCGATCCTGTTTGCGGTGCTGATCGGCTGGCTGGTGTTCGCCGAGAAGATGGGGACGGAGAAGGCGATTGCCTCTGTCGTGATCGTGCTGGGGGTTGTGTTGACGCGGCTGTAGCGGGGCCGTGTCAGGAGACGCGGTCGATGCTGCGATCCGGGATGATCTGCTGGGCGATCCCTGCGAAGGTCAGGTAAAGCGAGGTGATGACCAGCCCCCAATGCGCCCAGCTTTGCGGGTTGAAATCGACCCAGGCCGCCCAGCCCGCGAAGAACACCCAGCCCAGTGCCATCGGCAGCGTGACATAGCGCCAGCGGGCGGTGCGGACGGGGTGGACGAATTTCAGGTTGGTGAACATCCCCACAGTCAGCGCGACGACGACGATCAGGCTGATCCACCAGATCGGGTGCAGGGCGAAAAGGACAAGGATCACCATGTTCCAGCAGGCCGGGAAGCCGGCAAAGGATTTGTCCTTTGTCTTCATTCGCGTGTCGGCGAAATAGACGACCGAGCCGTAGACGATGGCGATGATGGCGAACCAGCCCGTCCAGCCCGGAAGAAGGCCGGATTTGAACAGAGCATAAGCGGGGATGAAGACGTAGGTGAGGTAATCGACGATCAGGTCCATCAGGACGCCGTCATAGGTGGGCCAGTTCTTGGTGACGTCATAGCGGCGGGCGAGGGGGCCGTCGATGCCGTCGACCAGAAGGGCCACGACGAGCCAGAGGAACATCAAGCTCCACTGTTCTTGCACGGCGGCGAGCATGGCGAACATGGACAGGACGGCACCTGTCGCGGTGAGGAGGTGAACGCCAAGCGCCTTGAAACGAATATCCATGATGCTTGGTTTGCCCCGAAATCGGATTTGGTGCAATTCCTGTCAGGCGCGGGGATGCGCCTTTTCGTAGACTTCCATCAATCTGGCGGCATCCACGGCGGTATATGCCTGCGTTGTGGACAGAGATGCGTGACCGAGCAGTTCCTGTATCGCGCGCAGATCGCCACCTGCGGAGAGCAGGTGCGTGGCAAAGCTGTGGCGCAGGGCGTGGGGGGTGGCGGTGGCGGGAAGGCCAAGCTGGAGGCGGGTTTTTTCCATCACCAGCGCGATGAGCCGGGGGTTGAGCGGGCCACCGCGCGCGCCGCGAAACAGGGGGGCGTTGCGCGACAGGTCATAGGGGCAGAGGCGGGCGTATTGGGCGACGGCGGCGCGGGCGGTGGGCAGGACGGGGACGAGGCGGGTCTTGTCGCCCTTGCCGGTGATGCGCAGCACGTCGGGCAGCGGATGGTCGGCCCCGGTGAGGCCGAGCGCTTCGGATATCCGCAGGCCACAGCCGTAGAGGAGGGTGACCACGGCGGTATCGCGGGCAGCAATCCAGTCTTCGCGCGCCTGATCGCCAACGGTATCGAGCATGGCGCGGGCGCCGTCCTCGGACAGCGGGCGGGGGAGCTTGCGGCGGAACTTCGGGCCACGGGTGGTGAGGATCGCGGTGGCATCCGTGCCGTCACGATCCGCTAGCCAGGCGGTGAAGCCCTTGACGGCTGACAGCGCGCGGGCGAGCGAGCGGGCCGACAGGCCGCGCCCGCGTTCATGCGCCATCCAGGCGCGGATGTCCTGAATGGCGAGGGTGGTCAGCGCAGCCGTGCCCTCGGCCCCGCCGCGATGGGTGGCAAGGAAGCTGAGATATCCCGCCACATCGCGGCCATAGGCGGTGATGGTGTTGGCGGCCGCCCCGTCCAGCGCGCGCAGATGGGTGAGCCAGCGATCCAGCGCATCGCGCTGTTGCGGCGAGAGCAGGGCCGTCATGACAGCCAGCGGCGCATGGTCCGTTCAAAGACCCCGGCGAAGAAGGCCAGAAGGTCGGTGCCGTGGGTGGGTTTGAACTGATGCGGGTCTTCGGCACCGAAGACCAGCATCCCCGGCAAGCGGCCTGCGCCGAAATCGAGACGCATCAGCGCCTCGGACCGGATCCAGCCGGCGCGTTCGCCATAGAGGGCGTCGTTATCGGGTTGGACCTGACGCAGCACGACCGGGCGCAGGGGGACGTTGCGGCCCCCGGCAAGGTAGTCGGTCACGAAACCGGGTTCGGCCACGAACAGCACATCGCCCAGTTTGCGCAGAAGGGCGGGGCTGTCTTCGGGCTGGACCGATTCCAGCACCAGCCGCACGCATTCCACGCGCAGGGTGCCTGCGACATCGGTGGCGAGGGTTTTCAGGAATTCCTCAAAGCTGAGCGGGTCGAGCATCTGGAGGATGGCGCGGTGCACCTGATTGGTGCCGGCGAGGTTTTCGTAGGCGGCGGCGATGACGGAGCGGTGGGTGTCTTCCAGCCGGTCAAGCCGCGCCTCAAGCCGTTCCATCGCAATGCCGCGCAGATCGACGATGTTCGATCCCATCGCGCGTTCATTCGCGGCGATGAGCGCGTTCATCACGTCGCGGTCTTCCAGCAACAATTCCGGCTCTGACAGGAGCCGGTCGCGCAAATCAGGTTCGATCATTGGTGTCACTGCCCGGTAATCTTGTTGGTTGTTCTTGGTGATTTGCCGGGCAGTGTAGCAGGTTTTCAGAGGATCTTCTGCCCCGTTTTTGCCCAGTCCTTCATGAACTGATCCAGCCCCTTGTCGGTGAGGACGTGGGAGGCCATCGCCTTGATCACCGAGGGCGGCGCGGTCATCACATCGGCGCCGATCAGGGCGCATTGGGTGACGTGGTTGGCGGTGCGGATGGAGGCGGCGAGGATCTGGGTTTCGAACCCGTAATTGTCATAGATCTGGCGGATGTCGCCGATCAGTTCCAGACCATCAAGGTTGATGTCATCCAGACGCCCGATGAAGGGCGAGATGAAGGTCGCGCCTGCCTTGGCGGCCAGCAGGGCCTGATTGGCCGAGAAGCAGAGCGTGACGTTGACCATCTTGCCTTCGCCCGACAGCACCTTGCAGGTTTTCAGACCATCCCAGGTGAGCGGCACCTTGACCGCGATATTCGGCGCGATCTCGGCCAGTTTGCGGCCTTCGGCGATCATGTCTTCGGCTTTCAGCGCCACCACTTCGGCCGAGACGGGACCGGAGACGATGGAACAGATTTCACGCGTAACCTCGATGATGTCGCGGCCGGATTTCAGGATCAGCGAGGGGTTGGTGGTGACACCATCGACCATGCCCAGATCATTAAGCTCGGCGATCGCTTCGACATCGGCGGTGTCCACAAAGAATTTCATCGGCGCGGTCCTTATGGGTTGCGGGGGTTTGGGGGCGGGTTTACCCCAAAGGGCGGGCAGGCGAAAGTGCCGGATCGGGCATGTCGGATAGAAATGTATGAGGGCGGTGACATTTGTATGACCGGACCTATCAGGCGGGAGACCTTGTCGGTGTTCTGACGACCGAGCCTTTGGGGCGCGTGCTGGATTACCGCGCGCCGGAGGGGGGCTGCGGCGACGGGGATTTCGTCGAGGTGCCGCTGGGCCCGCGCCGGGTGCTGGGCGTGGTCTGGGGCAAGGGGCGGGGTGATTGGGATATTGCCAAGGTGCGCCCTGTGGGGCGGGTGCTGGATGCGCCCCCCATGCGGTTGGAATTGCGACAGTTTCTGACACGGGCGGCGGATTACACGCTGACGCCGCTGCCGCAGATGCTGCGCCTTGCGACGCGGTCGCCGGGGTTGATGGAGGGGGCGGCGACGCGGCGGGTGTATCGGCTGGGCGGCGCGGTACCGAACAGCCTGACCGATGCGCGGCACCGGGTGGTGGAGGTGCTGCGCAGCTTTGCCGGTGCGCCGATGACGATTGGCGAATTGGCGGAAGAGGCGGGCTGTGGCGCGTCTGTCGTGAAGGGGCTGGTGAAGCTGGGGGTGGTGATCGAGGAGGAGGCGCCGCGCGATCTGCCCTTTCCGCCGCTGGACCCTAAGGGCGGGCCGGATCTGCAGGGCGATCAGGTGGCGGCGGCGGATGCTCTCGTCGCGTCGGTGGCGGCGGGTGAATATGCCACGACGCTGCTGAAGGGGGTGACGGGCTCGGGCAAGACCGAGGTTTAT
The DNA here is from genome assembly GCA_022843025.1 of Paracoccaceae bacterium. GTDB lineage: Bacteria > Pseudomonadota > Alphaproteobacteria > Rhodobacterales > Rhodobacteraceae > Paragemmobacter. The sequence continues at coordinate 488,001 of JALHOL010000001.1, forward strand.
CTGGAGGCGGTGGCGGAGTGCCTGCGCGCGGGGCGGCAGGCGTTGGTGCTGTTGCCGGAGATTGCGCTGACGGCAGAGTTCCTGAAGCGGGTGGAGGCGCGGTTTGGCGCGCGGCCTGCAGAATGGCATTCGGGCGTGACGCAGACGGAACGGCGGCGGGTGTGGAAGATGGTGGCGCAGGGCGGCGCGTCCTTCGTTGTGGGTGCGCGGTCGGCGCTTTTCCTGCCGTTTCAACGGCTTGGCCTGATCGTGGTGGATGAGGAACATGACACCTCCTACAAGCAGGAGGAGGGCGTTCTGTACAATGCGCGCGACATGGCGGTGCTGCGGGCGGCGATTGTGGGCTGCCCGGTGGTGTTGGCCAGTGCGACGCCGTCGCTGGAGACATGGGCCAATGTCGAGGCGGGGAAGTATGGGCGGCTGGATCTGAGCGCGCGGTTCGGGGCGGCGGAGATGCCCGATGTTCGGGCGGTAGACATGCGCGGCGAAAAGCTGGCGGCGGATCGCTGGATCGGCGAGCGGCTGGCGGCTGAGGTGGCCGCGCGGACGGCGAAGGGGGAGCAGTCGTTGCTGTTCCTGAACCGGCGGGGCTATGCGCCGGTGACGCTGTGCCGGGCTTGCGGGCATCAGGTGGGGTGTGACCAGTGCGACGCGCGGATGGTGGAGCACCGGTTTCAGAAGCGGCTGGTCTGCCATCAATGCGGGGCGACGAAGCCGGTTCCCGTGGCCTGCCCGGCCTGCGGGGTTGAGGGGCGGATGGCCGCCGTGGGGCCGGGGGTGGAACGGCTGGCGGAAGAGGTGGCGGCGCGGTTCCCCGATGCGCGGGTGGCGGTGTTGTCATCGGACCTGTTCGGATCGGCGCGGGCCTTGAAAGCGCAGATCGAAGAGATCGCGGCGGGGGCGGCGGATATCATCATCGGCACGCAGATCGTGGCGAAGGGGCACAACTTTCCGTTACTCACCTTGGTGGGGGTGATTGATGCCGACCTTGGTTTGCAGGGGTCGGACCTGCGGGCGGCGGAGCGAACGTTTCAACTGATGCGGCAGGTGGCGGGGCGCGCGGGGCGGATGGAGGGGATGAAGGGCGTGGCGCTTTTGCAGACGCATCAGCCCGAGCATCCGGTGATCCGCGCCATTCTGGGGGGCGATGAAGAGGCCTTCTGGAAGGCCGAAGCGGCCGAGCGGCGTGCGGCGGGGGTGCCGCCCTATGGGCGCATGGCGGGGGTGATCCTGTCCAGCCCGGATGTAGCGCAGGTGTTTGATTTTGCAGGGGAACTTGCGCGGCGGGATGGGCCTTTGCGGCGGGTTGGGGCGCAGGTGTTCGGCCCTGCGCCCGCGCCCATTGCGCGGGTGCGCGGGCGACATCGGGTGCGGTTGCTGGTGAAGGCGGAGAAGGGTGTGGCCTTGCAGGCGGCGCTGGCGGAATGGGTGGCGCAGTTGAAGCCGCCCGCAAATCTGCGGCTGGCCATCGACATTGATCCGCAGAGTTTCCTGTAAGGCGGTCTCGGCGGGATTAACCTGCCGTTAACCTGTACCGCGCCATGGGCGGATTTCCCCCAAACACCGATCCCCCAAGATATCGCCACAAGTTGGACAAAACTGTCTGCTGTAACGCTTTAAGACATGTGAAGACGTCGCGCGGGCCGTGGGGTGCGTGGGGCGGGGGTAAGCGGATGGCGACAATGGGCAAGAAAGCCTTTGAATTCTTGGCTTTGGCGGTGGTGCTGGGGGTGGTGCCGGTTGTGGCCGGGGCGCAGGCCCTGACCAAGGATGATGTGATCGCAGAGTTGCAGAGCGAGGGGTTCGTGGTGGTGGACACCGGGACCACGCTGCTGGGGCGGTTGCGGATCACGGCGACGGGGCCGGAGGGCACGCGCGAAGTGATCCTGAACACGCGCAACGGCAAGGTGCTGCGCGATGTGATGATCGAGGAAGCCCCTGAAATACCAGTGGAAATTACCAATACCGCAGTGGTTGCCCCGGTGGTTACCGAGCCGTTGCCGCCCGTGGTTGCGCCGCCCGTCGGCGGGGACGCCGGGGCGCATGGCGCAGGGGCGGAAGCGGCGGTACCTGACCGGTTGACGGTGGATGACGAGGCGGAGCCGAACCTGCCATAGCGCCCGGCGCGGCGGAATGGGCACGTTTCGGCTGTGCCGCTGATGGTGCAGATGGCGGTGCAGACAGGTGTGCATACGCAGCGAGCGCCGGGTGAAGCCGGAGTTAACCTTTCCGCCCCCATTTGACCCGCACCGATGGGGGGCGTTGGAATGTACCCGTCACAAGTTTTCCCTGTTGCCCTGCCGGGCATGCGCGTAAGGCCGGATTATGGGAATGCAGATCATGACCTTGGCCGATGCGCAGCGGTTGCCGGTTTGGCGGCGGCCGGAGAGCCTGTTGTTCCTGATGGCTTTTGCGATGCCCATCGCCTTTGCCACCTGGTCGGCGCTGCTCAACAATTTCGTCATCGAGGCGGCGCAGTTCTCCGGGGTGGAAATCGGCTGGCTGCATACGGTACGCGAGATACCGGGGCTGCTGGCCATCGGGGTGATCTTTCTGATCCTGCTGATGCGCGAACAGGTGCTGGGCGTGGTGTCGCTGGGCCTTTTGGGCGTGGCGACGGCGGTGACGGCGTGGTTCCCGTCGTTCGGTGGGATGCTTTTGGTGACGCTGCTGTCTTCGATCGGGTTTCACTATTACGAGACGGTCAACCAGTCGCTGCAATTGCAATGGATCGACAAGAAGCGTGCGCCGCAGGTTCTGGGCCTGTTGGTGGGGGTCGGATCGGGGGCATCGCTGTTGGCTTATGGTGCCATCGTGCTGCTGTGGGACAGGCTGCAACTGAGCTATGACACGGTCTATCTGGTGTCGGGTGGGATCACGGCGGGGATCGCGGTGTTTTGCTATTTCGCCTATCCGCAGTTCGAGGGGCCGCATGTGCAGCACAAACACATGGTGCTGCGGAAACGATACTGGCTGTTCTATGCGCTGCAATTCATGGCGGGCGCGCGGCGGCAGATTTTCGTGGTTTTTGCCGGGTTCATGATGGTGGAGCGGTTCGGGATGAAAGTCTCGGAGATGACGATGCTGCTCTTGGTGAACTATGTGCTTCAGATGGTGGCGGCCCCGGTGATGGGCCGTGCGCTGGGCAAGTTCGGCGAGCGCAATGTGATGGCGTTTGAATATGTCGGGCTGACGCTGGTGTTTCTGGCCTATGGCGGGCTGTACTGGTTTGGCTGGGGTTTGGTGATCGCGGGGGGGCTGTATATTCTGGACCAGATGTTCTTTGCGCTGTCCTTCGCGCTGAAGACCTATTTCCAGAAGATCGCCGATCCGCAGGATATCGCGCCCTCGGCGGCAGTGGCCTTTACCATCAACCATATCGCGGCGGTGTTTCTGCCGGCGGCGCTGGGCTATATGTGGGCGAAATCGCCGGACTATGTGTTCGTGCTGGGGGCGGGGATGGCACTGGTGGCGTTGGGGCTGGTGCTGCTGATCCCGCGCCATCCGGAGCCGGGATATGAGACGGTGTTCGGCGCGGCGGGGCCGCGAACGGCACCCGCGGAGTAGGGTGCCAAAAATCTTGGAAGATTTTTGCAAATTTCTTCCAAGAAATTTGGGGGTGCGACCCTATATATCAGGCACAGGATTGGAGGCCGCAGATGTTTTTCCTTGATCGCCGCAAGACCGAGATGGTGACGCCCGACCGCGCCCTGCCGGGGCGGCCTGAGCCGCTGCCGACGGCAGAGACGCATTTCCTTTCGGGTATTCCGCTGAAATCGCCCGTGCCTGCGGGCATGGAAGAGGCGATGTTCGGGATGGGCTGTTTCTGGGGCGTGGAGCGGAAGTTCTGGCAGGTTGAGGGCGTGTGGCTGACCATGGTGGGTTATGCCGGGGGCATTACGCCGAACCCGACCTACAAGGAGACCTGCACCCAGTTGACCGGGCATAACGAGGTGGTGCGGGTGATTTTTGACCCCGCCATCGTGAGCTATGCCGAATTGCTGCAACTGTTCTGGGAAGGGCATAACCCGACGCAAGGGATGCGGCAGGGCAATGATGTGGGGTCCACCTATCGCAGCGGGATCTATTGCTATTCCGACGCGCAGGCACAGGCGGCGCGCGAGACGAAGGCGGCCTATCAGGCGCGGCTGACGGCGGCGGGGTATGGGGCGATCACGACCGAGATCATTCCGGTGCCGGTGTTTTATTATGCCGAGGATTATCACCAGCAGTATCTGGCAAAGAACCCCGACGGTTATTGCGGCATCGGGGGCACCGGGGTAACTTGTCCCATCGGACTGACCGCCTGAAGAAGCGGCAGCGCTTTTCGGGAGGGGTTTCACAGGCATGGGTTCGGGGCGCATCGACACGCGCACCGTCGGGCTGGAGGCAGGCTGCGCGCTTGCCCGGTGGCTGACGGGCAAGGAGCATCTGCATTACGGGCTGTGGGGCGGGTTGGAGCCGGTGGCGGCCAATCTGGGCGCGGCGCAGGAGGCCTATAGCCAGCGGTTGCTGGCGCTGTTTCCGCCGGGAAAGCTGCGGATTCTGGATATCGGCGGTGGCGCGGGCGAAACGGCGAAGCGGCTGATCGCGCTGGGGCATCGGGTGGAGATCGTGGTGCCGTCGGCCTTTCTGGCGGCGCGCTGCCGGGTGAATGCGCCCGAGGCGGTGGTGCATGAGGCGATGTTCGAACAGGCGCAGGTGACGGGGCCGTTCGACCTGTGTCTCTTTTCCGAGAGTTTTCAGTATATCCGGCTGTATGACAGCCTGCCGAAGGCGAAGGCGCTGTTGGCGCCGGGCGGGGCGATCGTGATTGGCGACTGTTTCCGGCTGGTGGATGGCGAATGGGTGAAAAACCCGCATCGCACAGTGGGCGGTGGGCATGTGGTGGAGCGGTTCCTTGAGGCTGCCGAGCGTGAGGGCCTGGTGATCGAGGCGCAGGAGGATGTCACCGATCAGGTGGCACCGTCCATCGATGTGGAGCAGGCGTTTTTCAACGTGCTGGGCGTGGGCGTGGCCGGGATGGACCGCGAATTGCGGGCCAAGCGGCCATGGCTGCGCGGGCTGGCCGTGGGGGTGCTGGGCCGGGTCATGGGCGAACGGCGGCGGGCTACGCTGATGCGGCGGCTGACCGGTGATGAGCGGACGGGTGAGGCGTTCCGGCGCAGCAACCGCTATCTGCTGATGCGGTTGCGCCCTGCGGCGGTTTAGGGTTTACGGGGCTGAGTTTTCTGGGGCTGACCCATCGGGAGAATGACCATGCCGACCTATTCCGCCCTGACGACGCTGGAGGGCGAGGACGCCGCCGTGGCGCTGGCCAATGCCATCGAGCGGATGGAGCCGGAACCCACGGGCGTGGGCGTGTTCGAGATCGAGGATGATTCCGGGCTGTGGGAGGTGGGGGCCTATTTCCTGGAAGCGCCGGACATGGTGATGCTGGAGGTGATTGCGCTGGCCTTTGGGGCGAAGCCTTTTGCCATTTCAGAACTGCCCGAGATCGACTGGGTCGCCAAGGTGCGCCGGGAGTTGAGCCCGGTTGAGGCGGGTCGGTTCTTCGTGTTCGGCAGCCATGATGCCGACAAGGTGCCCGAAGGGCGGGTGGCGTTGCAGATCGAGGCGACGGTGGCGTTTGGGACCGGGCATCACGGCACGACGCTGGGCTGTTTGCGGGCGTTTGACCGGCTGTATGAGGCCGGGTTCCGGCCTGCAACGGTGGCTGATATCGGCTGTGGCACGGCGGTGCTGGCGATGGCAGCGGCAGCAGTGTTGCCGGATGCGGTGGTGATTGCGTCCGACATCGACGCGGTAGCGGTGGATGTGGCGCTGGCCAATGTGGCGATCAACGGGCTGGATGGCCGGTTGGAATGCCTTGAGGCGACGGGGTTCGGACATGGGCGGCTGGAAGAAGCGGGGCCGTTCGATCTGGTCTTCGCCAATATCCTGAAGGGGCCGCTGATCGAACTGGCCCCGGACATGGCCGTGCATGTGGCCAAGGACGGGCTGGCGATCCTGTCGGGGTTGCTGGTGGTGCAGGCCGAAGCGGTGACGGCGGCCTATGTCGCGGCGGGATTCGCGCTGGAGGCGCGCGAAGACATCGGCGAGTGGTCGACGCTGGTTTTGCGGCGCTCATAAACCAAAGTTGTATTAAAAGTTGCGGCAGAAAAGCGGCAAAGGGGCTGTTTCGCCGTAATTTTGCCATGATCTGAAGATATTGGTTAAGACGGTGGGGGTCGAGATGCAGGTGCAAGCCATGTCTGACCCTAATTTGGAAGACTTCTATACCCGCGTGGGCCGCATCGAGCAGGCCCATGCGATGGGATACGGCTTTGAGGCGCCCGATACACTTGGGCGGTCCTTTTATCGGCGTTTGCCTGTGCGGCGGCGGCCGATCTTTCGCGTCGGTGTTTTCCTGTTCTGTGCCTGCTTCGGGATGAAGGGCGCGATCCATTACCATATGGGCGAGGCGTCATTCGACCGGCGCGTGGCCGAGATCGAAGCGCGGGGCGGTTTCGACGCGGTTCAGGGGTTCTTGATGCGGTCTGAACCGATCACGCGGCTGGTGTCGGACGGCATTGCGCTGGTGGTGGAGCGCAGCAAGATCTGAGGCTGAGGGAGTCCGGTTCGGACTTGGAGCAGGTCGCCCTGGCGGCACCTGCTTTTTGGCGTTTGCTATGACGTCGTTTCGGCAGAAGGCGCATCACGCGAGGGCTGGAAAAGCAAAGAGCCGTCGGTCCCCCACGGACGACGGCTCTGGCAGGTCGTTCGGTGGCTGAAGGATCAGCGACCGAGCATTTCGATATCGCCACGGCACAGACCGATATCATCAAGCTCACGATCGGAAAGCTTGGCGAGGGTGTTGCGCGTGACGCGGGCATCGTTCCAGTTCGAGAACGCAATGAAGGCATTGCTGATGAACTGAACGGTGCGGAAGATCGAAATGGCGCCGAACGGCGCCGGACGGGTCGTCTCGAAGGCGGCCATGGGAATTATCCTTTACAAACTGCTCATGGTAGAAGCATTCGCGCTTCTTGAGAGCCATATAATCGTGCTGCATGTGCAAAGCCAGTGCTGCGCTTGCAAAGCACCCTTGCAATGGCTACATGACGAAAAGGGCCCGAAGGGCCCGTTATTGTTTGGGTTTTGAAATGCGGTCTGCGCTTCTGTCGGTTTCGACGGGGGCAGCGTCGCGTTCTGCATCTGCATAACAAAACCTTTACAAAGGCTGCAAGCAGAAAAGCCATTTGCCGGATGTTCCCGTTTCGTGCTAGTTCTGGGCCAAGCAAGAAGAAAAGGGGCGGGCATGCGTGTTCTGGGGATTGATCCCGGCCTTCGCAACCTGGGCTGGGGGGTGATCGACGTGGCGGGGTCACGCCTGACCCATGTCGCCAATGGCATCTGCCATTCCGCCCCCGGCGAGGGTGAGGGTGATCTGGCGCAGCGATTGCTGTCGCTGCATTTCCAGCTGACCGAGGTGCTGCGCGAGTGGCAACCGGATACGGCGGCGGTGGAGCATACATTCGTGAACAAGGACGCGGTGGCGACGCTGAAGCTGGGGCAGGCGCGGGGGATCGCGCTGCTGGTGCCGGCGCAGTTCGGGCTGAGCGTCGGGGAATATGCGCCCAATGCGGTGAAGAAGACGGTGGTGGGCGTGGGCCATGCGGCCAAGGTGCAGGTGGACCATATGGTGAAGCTGCATCTGCCGGGGGTGAAGATTGCCGGTCCGGATGCGGCGGACGCGCTGGCAGTGGCGATTTGCCATGCCCATCACAGCCAGAGCGCCGGGCGGATGCAGGCGGCGCTGAAGAGGGCGGCGGGATGATCGGCAAGATTTCGGGACGAGTGGATTGGCGCGGCGGCGATCAGGTTTTGATCGATGTGCGGGGCGTGGGGTATATCGTGCATGTGAACGAGCGTACGATGGCCAGCCTGCCGGGGGTGGGCGAGGCGGTATCGCTGTATACCGACTTGCTGGTGCGCGAGGATCTTTTGCAGCTGTTCGGGTTCCCGACCATGCTGGAGAAGGAGTGGCACAAGTTGCTGATGACGGTGCAGGGGGTGGGGGCGAAGGCCGCCATGGCCATCCTTGGTGCCTTGGGGGCCGAGGGCGTGGCACGGGCGATTTCGCTGGGCGATGCGCGGGCGGTTCAGGCGGCACCCGGTGTGGGGCCAAAGCTGGCGCAGCGGGTGATCCTTGAGCTGAAGTCAAAAGCGCCGGGGTTGATGGCGATGGGGGGGAACCTGTCAGTATCGGCGGTTGCGGATGATGCAGATGCGGTGATCGAGCCGATGACGCCCGCGCCAAAGCGGGTGGCAAAGGTGGACGGGGCGGCGCAGGCGCGTGCCACGGCCAGCGCGGATGCGCTGTCGGCGTTGTCGAACCTTGGCTATGGCCCCGGCGATGCGGCGCAGGCCGTGGCGACCGCGGCGGCGGACCTGCCGGAGGCCGATACCGGGGCGCTGATCCGGGCGGCGCTGAAGCTGCTGGCGCCGAAATAGAGGTTCCTGCACGGGTCTTGCGCGGTCGGCCGGATGTCCCATCTTTGGGGAAACGGAGGGTCTGACGATGACCGGATATGCCAAGACATTTGTTCTGATGGCGGCGCTGACGGCGCTGTTCATGGGGATCGGGGCCATGCTGGGCGGGGCCAGCGGGGCGGTGCTTGCGCTGGTGGTGGCGGCGGGGATGAACCTGATCGGCTATTGGAATGCCGACAAGGCCGTGCTGCGCATGACCGGCGCGCGCGAGGTGACAGCGCAAACCGCGCCGGATTTCGTGCGGATGGTGCATCGGCTGGCCGATGGGGCGGGGATGCCGCGGCCACGGGTCTATGTGATCGAGACGGATCAGCCCAATGCCTTTGCCACCGGGCGGAACCCCGATAATGCAGCGGTGGCGGCGACGACGGGATTGCTGCGGCGGTTGACGGCCGAGGAGGTGGCGGCGGTGATGGCGCATGAACTGGCGCATATCCAGAACCGCGACACGCTGATCATGACGGTGACGGCGACATTTGCCGGGGCGATCGGGATGCTGGCCAATTTCGCATTGTTCTTCGGGTCGCGTGACCGGCCCGGCGGGATGATCGGGACCATCGCGCTGATGCTGCTGGCCCCGATGGCGGCGGGGTTGGTGCAGATGGCAATCTCTCGGTCGCGCGAATATGAGGCCGACAAGGTGGGGGCGGCGATCTGCGGCAATCCGCTGTGGCTGGCCTCGGCTTTGAAGAAGATCGACGCCTTTGCCAGGGGCATCGACAATGACGCGGCCGAACGGAACCCGGCGGTGGCGCATATGTTCATCATCAATCCGCTGCATGCCCATGCCCATGATGCGCTGTTTTCCACCCATCCCGCGACTGCCAATCGCGTTGCGGCGCTGGAGGCCTTGGCGGGAGAGGGCAAGCGCTGGGGCAAGGTGGGGGTGGCGGCGCGGGGGCCTTGGGAATAGGTTTGGCGCTTCTTGCCAAATCGGCGGCGTTCTGTGAATGTTCCCGCCATGATGGACCCGGACCCGACCTTGCGCCCCGAGCGGCTGCCCGAAGATACCGACCGCGCCTTGCGCCCGCAGGCGCTTGAGGAATTCGTGGGGCAGGCGGAGGCGCGGGCCAATCTGCGCGTCTTTATCGAAAGCGCCCGGATGCGGGGCGAGGCGATGGACCATACGCTGTTCCATGGGCCGCCCGGATTGGGGAAAACCACGCTGGCTCAGATCATGGCGCGGGAATTGGGCGTGGGGTTTCGCATGACATCCGGCCCGGTGCTGGCCAAGCCCGGCGATCTGGCGGCGATCCTGACCAATCTGGAACCGCGCGATGTGCTGTTCATCGACGAGATTCACCGCCTGTCGCCTGTGGTGGAGGAGGTGCTCTATCCCGCGATGGAGGATTTCGCGCTGGATCTGGTGATCGGCGAGGGGCCAGCGGCGCGGACGGTGCGGATTGAATTGCAGCCCTTTACGCTGGTGGGGGCGACGACGCGGCTGGGGCTTTTGACGACCCCGCTGCGCGACCGGTTCGGAATACCGACGCGGTTGCAGTTCTATACCGAGGATGAGTTGGATCTGATCGTGGCGCGGGGCGCGCGGCTGTTGGGCGTGCCGGCCGAGGCGCAAGGCACGCGCGAGATTGCGCGGCGCGCGCGGGGGACGCCCCGCGTGGCGGGGCGGCTGCTCAGGCGGGTGGTGGATTTCGTGCTGGTCGAGGGGGATGGCTGCCTGACCAAGGCGATTGCCGACCGGGCGCTGACGCGGCTGGGTGTGGATCATCTGGGCCTAGACGGGGCGGACCGGCGCTATCTGCTGCTGCTGGCCGAGAATTACGGCGGCGGGCCGGTGGGGGTGGAAACCATCGCGGCGGCCCTGTCGGAGGCGCGGGATGCCATCGAGGAAGTGATCGAACCCTACCTGTTGCAACAAGGCCTGATCCAGCGCACGCCGCGCGGACGGATGCTGGCGACAAAGGCCTGGCGGCATTTGGGGTTGGAGGCGCCGCGGGCGCCGGGGCAGAGCGATCTGTTCGAGGCGTGAGCGGGGCAAAAATTTTCAGGAAAATTTTTGCCCGCGGGGGCCGGAAAATTTCGGATCGAAATTTTTCGGCTGTGGAGCCCCAAAAGTTTTCAGGAAAACTTTTGGGGCCCGGGCGGAATGATGGGACGGGCGGCGAGGGAGTGTAGGATGACCCCGGATCAGGTTCAGGCGCTGTTCACCCGCGCGGACGGGACGTATCTGTTTGCGCGCTGGGGGCGGCCCATTGTGCCGGTGGTGTTCGGTGTCGAAGATGCGACGCTGGCGGTGGTGAAGGGTGCCGTGGAAGCCGTGGTGGCACTGGCGGGCCACCGGATGGCCGAGACGGACCCGGAACTGGGTGCAAACCTTATGATCTTCTTCTTTCGTGACTGGGCGGAATTGCCTGAGGTGCCAAACTTGGACCGGCTGGTGCCGGGGTTGGCGGCGCTGTGCGCGCGGCTGGAAGAGGCGGGGGCGAACCAGTATCGCATCTTCCGCTTTGATCCGGAGGGGGCGATCCGGGCGGTGTTCGTGTTCGTGCGGATGGACGCGCATCTTGAGGCGGTGTCGGCCGAGACGCTGGCGTTGAGCCAGGCGGTGCAGATGATCCTGCTGTGGTCGGACCGGGCCTTTGGCGATATGTCACCGCTGGCGGCCGGGGCGGGCGGGGCGGTGATGCTGCGGCCCGAGATCGCGGCGCTGATCCGGGCGGGATATGATCCGGTGCTGCCTGCCATTGCGATGGATGCAACGCACGGATTGCGGCTGGCCGCACGGATCGCGCGGGTGGTCTAGGGCCGGTTTCGAGCGGGAATCACCCGGCGATTGTGGGGCCGACCGGCGAGCGATTAGCAGCGGCGGAACCTGCGCGACTGGGGGCGGGATTTTTTGCCGCAGGTGCGCGCTGGGGGCAGGCTGGGCGGTCACCCCGCCGGACAGGTGCGAAAATCGCATGGCGAAACGGGGGGTTAGTTGGCGATTTGTAAAATAGTTGACTAATCGCCTCTTATTTCGTCAATGAATTTACAGAAAATGCTATGGACTTCAATGACTTGTTGGCAATTAACTAGAACTCAACTATTATCGCGGTTGCGTGATGCGATGGCCTCCGGGGGGGAGACCTGGCGCAACAGGGCGAAGACGGAGGAAAATCCATGGCAGATACCGTGCAGGCGCAGGGGGTCTATACGGCCTCGGACGCGTTCATCGCCAAGGCGCATGTCGATGCGGCGGGCTATGAGCGGATGTATGCAGACTCGGTCGCCGATCCGGCGGCGTTCTGGGCGGTGCAGGGCAAGCGGATCGACTGGATTCAGGACTATACCAAGGTCAAGGATACGACCTTTGAATACGGCAAAGTGTCGATCAAATGGTTCGAGGACGGCACTCTGAACGTGTCGGCCAATTGCATTGACCGCCATATGATGACGCGCGCCAATCAGACCGCGATCATCTGGGAACCCGATGATCCGAAGACACCCGCGCAGCACATCACCTATGCGCAACTGCTGGAACAGACCTGCCGTATGGCGAACGTGCTCAAGGCGCAGGGGGTGAAGAAAGGCGACCGGGTCGTTCTGTATATGCCGATGATCCCGGAGGCGGCCTATGCCATGCTGGCCTGCGCGCGGATCGGGGCGATCCATTCGGTGGTGTTCGGGGGCTTTTCGCCCGATGCGCTGGCGAACCGGGTGAACGATTCCGAGGCGAAGATCGTGATCACGGCCGATTGGGCGCCGCGCGGGGGCAAGAAGACGCCGCTGAAGGCCAATGCCGATGCGGCGCTGCTGCATTGCGATGACCATGTGAAATGTCTGGTGGTCAAGCATACGGGCGACCAGACGAGCTGGGTCGATGGCCGCGATGTGGACCTGAAGGCCGAGATGGCCGCCGCCGCGCCCTATTGCGCCTATACGGAAGTGGGGGCGGAGGATCCGCTGTTCATCCTGTATACCTCGGGTTCGACCGGCAAGCCGAAGGGGGTTGTGCATACCTCGGGCGGGTATCTGGTCTATGCGGCGATGACGCATCAGCTGACCTTTGACTATCAGGAAGGCGATGTCTTCTGGTGCACGGCGGATGTGGGCTGGGTGACGGGTCACAGCTACATCGTTTATGGGCCGCTGGCCAATGGGGCCACCACGATCATGTTCGAGGGCGTGCCGACCTTCCCCGATGCCGGACGGTTCTGGGAGGTTTGCGCCAAGCACAAGGTGACGCAATTTTACACCGCGCCGACCGCGATCCGCAGCCTGATGGGGCTGGGGCCGGAATGGGTAGAGAAGCATGACCTGTCCAGCCTGCGGTTGCTGGGTTCGGTGGGCGAGCCCATCAACCCCGAGGCGTGGAACTGGTACAACACCCATGTCGGCAAGGGGAAATGCCCGATTGTCGATACCTTCTGGCAGACGGAAACCGGCGGGCATCTGATCACGCCGCTGCCGGGGGCCATTCCGCAAAAGCCGGGATCGGCAACGAAGCCGTTCTTTGGGGTGCAGCCCATCGTTCTGGACCCGGCCACCGCGAAGGTGATGCCGGAGACGGAAACCGACGGCGTGCTGTGCATCGCGGATAGCTGGCCGGGGCAGATGCGGACGCTGTGGGGCGACCATGCGCGGTTCGAGGAGGCCTATTTCAGCCAGTATCGCGGTTACTACTTCACCGGCGATGGTTGCCGCCGCGATGCGGATGGCTATTACTGGATCACCGGCCGCGTGGATGACGTGATCAACGTGTCGGGGCACAGGATGGGAACGGCGGAGGTGGAATCCGCGCTGGTGGCCCACCCGAAAGTGGCCGAGGCGGCGGTGGTTGGCTATCCGCATGATATCAAGGGGCAGGGCATCTATGCCTATGTCACGCTGATGAAGGGCGAAGAGCCGTCGGACGCGCTGAAAAAGGAGCTTGAGGCCTGGGTGCGGACCGAGATCGGCCCGATTGCCAAGCCGGACTTGATCCAGTGGGCGCCGGGGCTGCCGAAAACGCGGTCGGGCAAGATCATGCGCCGCATCCTGCGCAAGATCGCCGAGAATGACTTTGCCACCCTTGGCGACACCTCGACGCTGGCCGATCCGTCGGTGGTGGAAGAGTTGATCGAAAACCGCGCGAACCGGGGGTGAGGGCGGTGTCCGAGGTGATGACCAAACCTGCTGTGCTGATCTTGCTGGGCCCTCCGGGGGCCGGCAAGGGCACGCAGGCGCGGATGCTGGAAGAGGACTTTGGTCTGGTCCAGTTGTCCACGGGCGATCTGTTGCGCGCGGCGGTGGCGGCGGGCACGGAGGCCGGGCGTCAGGCGAAGGCGGTGATGGAAGCGGGGCAACTGGTTTCCGATGACATCGTGCTGGCGGTGCTGAAGGACCGCATGGCGGCACCCGATGTGGCCAAGGGCATCATCCTGGACGGGTTTCCGCGCACGGCGGGGCAGGCGGCGGCGCTGGACGGGTTGCTGGAAGCGGCAGGCCAGAAGGTGACGGCGGCGGTCAGCCTTGAGGTGGATGACGAGGCCATGGTCGGCCGGGTCGCGGGGCGGTTCACCTGCGCGGCTTGCGGCGAAGGCTATCATGACGAATTCAAGCGGCCTGCGCTGGCGGGTGCTTGTGACAAATGCGGCGGCACGGCGTTCAAGCGCCGGGCTGACGACAATGCCGAAACGGTGCGGGAGCGGCTGCAAGCCTATCACGCCCAGACGGCACCGTTGATCGCCCATTACGAGGGGCAGGGCGTGCTGCAACGGGTTGACGCGATGGGTTCCATCGCGGCGATCCGTGCGGCGCTTTCGGCCATCGTGACACGGGTATCGGCGTAACGAGGGGAGGCCGCATCCCTGCAAAAGGGGGGTGCGGAGGTGGAGACAAGAAACCTACAGGGAGTAGCACTCATGGCGGACAAGACATCGTCCAACGCCTATTGGGCCGCGAACATCCGGGTCATCGTGATTTCGATGGTGATCTGGTTCGTGTGTTCCTTCGGGATGGGCATCATTCTTCGTCCTGCGCTTTCGGGGATCAGTGTCGGCGGTGCCGATCTTGGATTCTGGATGGCGCAGAACGGGGCAATTTACGTCTTTCTCGTGCTGATTTTTGCCTATGCGGCAAAGATGAACAAGCTCGACAAAGAACATGGCGTTGAGGAGTAAGCGGGAAAATGGATCAGTTTACCCTTAACCTTCTCGTCATCGGTGCGTCTTTCGCGCTGTATTTCGGGATCGCCTTCTGGGCACGCGCCGGTTCAACGGCGGAATTCTATGCAGCGGGCCAAGGCGTTGGCCCGGTGGTCAACGGCATGGCAACGGCGGCTGACTGGATGTCGGCGGCTTCGTTCATCTCGATGGCGGGTCTGATCGCCTTCGGGGGCTATAGCAACTCGGTCTTCCTGATGGGTTGGACCGGCGGCTATGTGCTTCTGGCACTGCTTCTGGCGCCTTACCTGCGCAAGTTCGGCAAGTTCACTGTGCCGGAATTCGTGGGTGATCGCTTCTATTCCACCTCGGCCCGCATGGTGGCCGTGGTCTGCCTTCTGGTGATCTCGATCACCTATGTTATCGGGCAGATGGTGGGCGTGGGCGTGACCTTTGCGCGCTTCCTGGAAGTGACCACGACGCAGGGCCTGCTGATCGGTTCGGCCGTTGTGTTCGCCTATGCAGTGTTCGGCGGCATGAAGGGCATCACCTATACGCAGGTGGCGCAGTATGTCGTGCTGATCATCGCCTATACGATCCCGGCGCTGTTCATCTCGCTGCAACTGACGGGCAACTTCCTGCCGCAGCTTGGCCTGATCGGTGGCTACGCGCCGACCGGTGGCGATGTTGCCTTCCTGACCAAGCTTGATCAGGTGGTGACGGATCTGGGCTTTGCGGCCTATACCGCCGACACGCCGAACATGTTCAACATGTTCCTTGTCACGCTGTCGCTGATGATCGGTACGGCAGGTCTGCCGCACGTCATCATCCGCTTCTTCACCGTGCCGAAAGTGTCGGATGCGCGTCTGTCTGCGGGTTGGGCACTGGTGTTCATCGCGCTGCTTTACACCGTGGCTCCGGCTGTGGGTTCGATGGCGCGTCTGAACATCACCACGACCTTCTGGCCGGGTGCGATTGCAGGCGACACGTTCAGTGCTCCGGCGCTTTCGATTGCTGAAATCGACAGCAACCCGGAACTGGCGTGGATCCGGAACTGGGAAAAGACCGGTCTGCTGGCGTTCTCGGACAAGAACGGCGACGGGCTGATCCAGTACTTCAACGAAAAGCCGGCACTCGCGGCGGCCAACAAGGCAATGGCCGATGCGAGCAAGGCGTTGGCTGACGCTCCGGCAGATGCCGACAAGGCTGCACTGGAAGCCAAGGTCGCTGAAGCCAAGACGGCACTCGACGCTGCGCTTGCCGATCCGGCCAACGGCCTAAACGGGCAGACGCTGGCCGCACAGGGCCTCGTCGGCAACGAACTGACCACGGTGAACAACGACATCATGGTTCTGGCCAATCCGGAAATTGCAAAGCTTCCGGGCTGGGTGATCGCGCTTGTTGCTGCCGGTGGTCTTGCCGCCGCGCTGTCGACGGCGGCAGGTCTGCTGCTGGCGATTTCGTCGGCAATCAGCCACGACCTGATCAAGGGTGCCTTGAACCCGAAGATCAGCGAAAAGGGCGAGCTTCTGGCCGCGCGGATTTCGATGGCCTTTGCCATCGTGCTGGCGACCTGGCTTGGTCTGGACCCGCCCGGCTTTGCCGCGCAGGTGGTGGCTCTGGCCTTCGGTCTGGCGGCTGCGACGATCTTCCCGGTGCTGATGATGGGGATCTTCTCCACCAAAGTGACCAAGGAAGGTGCAATCCTCGGCATGCTGGTCGGTCTGATTTCGACCGCGGTCTACATCTTCCTCTACCTGGGCTGGTTCTTCATCCCCGGCACGAACATGTTCCCGAACACGCCGGACGCTCATTGGCTGGGCATCTCGCCCGCGGCCTTTGGTCCGATCGGCGCCCTGCTGAACTTTGTGGTGGCTTATGTCGTGTCTTCGATGACCAAAGCCCCGCCGCAGGACGTGCAGGACCTGATCCAGTCGATCCGCGTGCCGAAAGGTGCCGGTGCGGCGCAGGCCCACTAAGCAAGATCGAAAGCCCCGGCGCGTGTCGCCGGGGCTTTCCCCTTTTTGATCAGGGATTGGCCGGGGATTTGCGATGGATGAGGGGCTGACGACCATCATCGCCTTTCTGGAGACGGTGCATCCTTATGATGGCCTGCCGCAGGACGAACTGGCGCGTGTCGCCGGTTCTTTCAGCCGCAGGGAATATGCCGCGGGCGAAGAGGTCTATCATGCGGGCGAGCCGCTGCGGGGCCTGTTTCTGGTAAAGCGCGGCGCGGTGGAGGTGTTGGAGCCTTCGGGCGGGATCGTGTCGCTGCTGGGACCGCGCAACAGTTTCGGTGAGCGCGGGTTGATGCGCAGCGGGCTGGCGGTGACGACGGCGCGGGCGACGCAGGACAGCGTGCTGCTGATGCTGCCGGTGGCGGAGTTCCGGCGGATGATCGCGGAGTTCCCATCCTTTGAGCGGTTCTTTCAGCGTGGGCGCGGGGCGGAGCATCGCGAGGCCGATCTGACGGCGCAAAAGGTGGCCAGCCTGATGGCGCATGAGCCGTTCACGGTGCCGGCCACGCTTTCAATCCGGGCGGCGGCAGAGGTGATGCGGGATAACCGTGTCTCCAGCCTTGGGGTGACCGAGGAGGGGCGCTTTGCCGGGCTGGTGACGGTGCGGGATTTCACCAACAAGGTGCTGGCCGAGGGGATGTCACCCGAGACGGCGGTGGGTGCGGTGATGACGCGCGATCCGGTGACGCTGCCGCCTTCGGCGCTGGGGTCGGATGTGCTGCATATCATGCTGGAGCGGCGGATCGGGCATCTGCCGGTGGTCGAGAATGGCGCGCTGGTGGGGATGGTGACGCAGACCGATCTGACGCGGTTTCAGGCGGTGTCATCGGCGCAGTTCGTGCGCGATGCGGCGATGGCCACGGATGTGGCGCAGCTGGCGGCGGTGACGGCGCGGATCCCGCGGCTGCTGGCGCAGTTGGTCGGCGCGCATAACGCGCATGAGGTGGTGACGCGGCTGATCACCGATATTGCCGATACGGTGACGCGGCGGTTGTTGTGGCTGGGCGAGCAAAGCCTTGGCCCGGCACCGGTGCCCTATCTGTGGCTGGCTTGCGGATCGCAGGGGCGGCAAGAGCAGACCGGGGTGTCGGATCAGGACAATTGCATGATCCTGTCGGATGAGGTGACAGAGGCGGACATGCCTTGGTTCACCGCTTTGGCGAAGTTCGTGTCTGACGGGCTGGATGCCTGCGGGTATGTCTATTGCCCCGGTGACATGATGGCGACCAATCCGCGGTGGTGCCAGCCGGTGCGGGTGTGGCGGGAGTATTTCGCGGGATGGGTGGCGCGGCCCGATCCGACGGCGCAGATGCTGGCATCGGTGATGTTCGACCTGCGGCCCATCGGGGGGGAGCCCGCGCTCTACCGCGCCTTGCAGGATGAGACGCTGGCGCTGGCGGCGAAGAACTCGATCTTCGTGGCGCATATGATCCAGAATTCGCTGAAACATGCGCCGCCTTTGGGGCTGCTGCGGGGGTTTGCGACCATCCGGTCGGGCGAGCACAAGAACCATATCGACATGAAGCATCAGGGCGTGGTGCCGGTGGCCGATCTGGCGCGGGTCTATGCGCTGATCGGGCGGCTGGCCCCGGCCAATACGCGCGCGCGGCTGGAAGCGGCCGAGGCGGCGGGGGTGATTTCGGCATCGGGTGCGCGGGATCTGATCGAGGCGTATGACCTGATTGCGCGGACGAGGCTGGAGCATCAGGCGCGGCAGGTGCGCGGGGGAGAGAAGCCGGACAATTTCCTGTCGCTTTCGGAAATGTCGGATTTCGAACGGTCTCATTTGCGCGACGCCTTTGTCGTTGTACGGACAATGCAATCTGCCGTGGGACAATCCCGCGGCGCCAGAAGTTGAGGTAGGCAGGTTATGGGTCTTGAACTGATCGCAGCGATTGTCGCAGCCATTGCCTGTGCGGGGATCGCAATGATCCTGCGCAGGCTGTCGCGCAACCGGCTGCCGGCCTGGATCATGCCTGCGGCGGCGGCGTTGGGGCTGATCAGCTATACGGCGTGGAGCGAGTATAGCTGGTACGGGCGTCTGTCGGCGGGCCTGCCCGAGGGTGTGGCGGTGGTCTGGGCGGATGATCGGCCGCAGGCGCTGCGGCCCTGGACGATGGCGGTGCCGCTGGTGACGCGGTTCGTGGCGCTGGATACGCGGCAGATGCTGGCGCATCCGGGCAATGCGGACCTGATCCTTGCCAATGCCTATGGCTTTGCCCGCTGGCGCGGGGTGGAGCAGTGGACGGTGGCGGTGGATTGCGCGGGCCAACGGTCGGTGCGGATGACGACCGAAATGAAGATCACGGATGCTGGTGTGCTGGAAGGGGGCGAATGGGTGCCCTTGCTGCCGGAAGACCAGACGGGGGTTGTGGCGTGCCGGAGGGCGGGTGGATGACAGACAGGAAGAGAGAACCGCTTGTCCTGATCGTGGAAGATGAGGACAACATCGCCATCGCGCTGGAATATGTGGTGAAGCGCGAAGGCTATGGCCACGCCCGGGTGGCCGACGGGGCGGAGGCGCTGCCTTTCATCCGTAGCCGTCATCCGGAGGTGGTGTTGCTGGATATCATGCTGCCGTCTGTATCGGGCTATGAGATCTGTCAGGAGATCCGGCTGGATCCGTCGCTGCATGATGTGAAGGTGGTGATGATGACGGCGCGCGGGTCGGCGTTGGAAAAGCGCAAGGCGATGGCGCTGGGGGCGGATGGTTTTGTGACCAAACCGTTCGATTTGGGCACGTTGCGGGGCGAGATACGGCGGATCGTGGATGGGGGGGCGCCGATGTGATCGCCCGGGCGAGCCTGCGGCTGCGCATTCTGCTGTTTTTTGCGCTGCTGGCTGTGGGGTCGCTTCTGGCGATCGGGGCGGGGGTCTGGCTGGCGCTGACGCGGTTCCCGGAACTGGCGGAACAGTCGAACGGGCTGGTGCAGATTGCCACGGTGGCGGGGTTCGGCAGTCTGGGCCTGATCGCCTGGGTCTGGTTCCTGTTTGACAAGAACGTGGCGCGGCCCATCGACCTGTTGGCAGGGGCGCTGCGGGCGCGGGCGCATTCGGATGTGGACCGACCGCTGGAGATGGAGGTGGCGCGCTATCTGGGTGATCTGGCCCCGGCTGCGGGGGCGGCATCGGACCGTCTGGCCGAGACGCGCAGCGCGCTGGCCGAGGCGATCGGGCGCGAGACGGCGCGGCTGACGGCGGAAAAGGCGCGGCTGGAGCGACTGCTGTCGGATGTGCCGGTGGGGGTGATGATCTGCGCGGGCAATCATCAGCTTGTCTTCTATAACAGTCAGGCGGCCGAGTTCTTGGGGGCAGGCGGGGGGGCGGGCGGGTTGGACCTTGCCCATCAGCCGGGGCTGGCGCGCAGCGTGTTCGGCTATCTGCGCGAGGGGCCGTTGCAGGATGCCTATCAGCGGCTGGTGGAGACGGGCGCGGCGGATGCGGCATCAGACCTGATCTGCACGCCGGTGCAGGGGCGGGCGCTGCTGGCAGGGCGGATGCGTCTTTTGGTAGGCGAGGGCGATGCGCCGGGCTATGTGCTGACCCTGCGCGATGTGACGCAGGATTTCGCCGTGTCGGCGCGGCGTGAGGCGTTCATCGCCGAGGCGTTGGAGCGGATCAGCCGGTCGGTGGCGGGGATCGCCACGATCCGCGAAGCGGCGAGCGAGGGGGGCGATGCAGCGCTGGTGGCGGCACTGGATGCGGAAGTGGTGGCCCTCGTGGCCATGGTGCAGGAGATTGCGCGCGCCAATCAGGAGCGGCGGCCAGAAACGCTGCCCTATACGATGCTGCGGGGCGAGGATGTGCTGGACAGCATCAAGGCGCGGGTCGAGGGCGCAGGGCTGACGGTGGAGATTGCACCATCGGCGCTGATGATCGGCTGCAATGCCTATGAGTTGGTGGGGTTCACCGGGGTGTTGTGCCACGAGATTGCGCGGATGGCGGGGGTGACGCGGCTGACGCTGCGGCTGGATGAGGAATTTGGCGGGGCATCGCTGCGCATCGTCTGGAAAGGTGCACCGCTGACCATGTCCGCGCTGGAGCGGGTTCTGGACCTGCCCTTGGACGCAAGTTTGCCCGAGGCGACGGGGCGCAGCTTTCTGGCGGAACATGCCACGGATATCTGGCCCGAAGTGATGGAAGGCGGGCTAGAGGCGCTGTGCCTGCCGATCCTGCAGGCGCGGCGGTCGGTGAAGCGGCCCGAGCCGGTGGCGCGGCGGGTGACCTATGATTTCGATCTGCTGGGGCAGGAACGGCGCGGGGCTGTGCTGAACAGCCGGTTGGACCAGCTGACCTATGTGGTGTTCGACACGGAAACCACCGGGCTGATGCCGCAGCAGGGCGATGAGGTGGTGCAGATCGCCGCTGTGCGGATCGTGAACGGGCGGCGGGTGGAGGGCGAGGTGTTCAACACGCTGGTCCATCCGGGGCGAACGATCCCGGCGGCATCGACTGCCGTGCATGGCATATCCGATGCCATGGTGGCCGACGCGCCGAAGGTGACCGAGGCCTTGGCCCGGTTCCACCGTTTTGCCGAAGGGGCGGTGCTGGTGGCGCATAATGCGCCTTTCGACATGGCATTTTTACGCCGGGCCGAGCCTGCCATCGGCAAGCGGTTCGACATGCCCATTCTGGATACGGTTCTGCTGTCAGCGGTGGTGTTCAGCCAGCATGAGGAGCATTCGCTGGATGCGCTGACGCATCGGCTGGGCATCACCATATCCGAGGAGGCGCGCCACACCGCGCTGGGCGATGCGGTGGCGACGGCGGATGCATTCCTGAAAATGCTGACCATGCTGCGCGGGCGCAAGATCGGCACCTTTGACGAGGTGCTGACTGAGGTGCGCAAGCATGGCCGGCTGTTGCAGGATCTGAACGCCTGAGCGCGGTCAGGCTTTTGCGGGGCCCACGGGAACGACGATCCGCCCGCGCACCTGCCCTTGCAGAAAGCGGGGGGCGGTGTCGATCACATCGGCGAGGGCGATCTCGGTGGTCATGCTTTCCAGAAGCGTCAGGTCAAGCTCTTGCGCCAGATGCGCCCAGGCCTTGATGCGGTCGGGTTTGGGGCACATCACGCTGTCGATGCCCGCAAGGGTGACGCCGCGCAGGATGAAGGGGGCCACGGTGGTGGGCAGGTCCATCCCGGCGGCAAGGCCGCAGGCGGCGACCACGCCGCGATAGCGCATGGCGGCAAGGACATTGGCCAGAACCACGCCGCCTGCCACATCCACAGCACCCGCCCAGCGTTCGCGGGCAAGGGGTTTGCCGGGGGCGGACAATTCGGCCCGGTCGATGATGCTGGAAGCACCGAGGGAGCGCAGATAGTCGGCCTCGGCTGCGCGGCCGGTGACGGCGGCGACAGTGTAGCCGCGTTTGGCGAGCAGGGCGGTGGCGATGCTGCCCACGCCGCCGGCGGCGCCGGTGACGACAATCTCACCCGATGCGGGCGTGATGCCGTGACGGTCCAGCGCCATGACGCAAAGCATGGCGGTATAGCCTGCGGTGCCGATGGCCATGGCGGCGCGGGGGGAAATGCCCGCAGGCAGGGGGATCAGCCAGTCGCCGCTCAGCCGGGCCTGACCGGCCAGCCCGCCCCAGTGTTTCTCGCCCACGCCCCAACCGTTCAGCACCACCCGGTCGCCCACGCGGAAATCGGGGTGATCGCTGGCAGATACCGTTCCCGCAAGGTCGATCCCCGGCACCATGGGAAAGCTGCGCACCACGGGCGATGCCCCGGTGATGGCCAGCGCATCCTTGTAGTTCAGCGTGGACCATTCAACGGCCACGGTCACATCGCCGGGCGGCAATTGGTCGGGCGACAGGGTGGCGATGCGGGCGGTCTGGCCGGCGTCGGTTTTGTCGATCAGGAGGGCGTCGAACATCGGAAAAGCCTTTGTCTTGGGATCGCCAAAGAAGAAACCGAAAGCGCGGGGCGCGCAAGGGCAGGGGCGTTTTCTGTTCGATGCGGCTTCATCTTGGCCCAAATACCCTCGGGTGGGTCCGGGAGGGCAGACAGCCCTTCCGGGGGTGATGCAGCAGACCGCGCTTTCCGGTGTTGTGATGCGGCGGGGGCAGCGCGGCCTGATCGAAGCGGATCAGGTCAGGGTGACGAGGTGGTTGTCCCAGGCAAGGGGATGGCTGTGCAGGGCGGTGGTCTGGATGCTGTCGCCCTTGACCGTCAGTCGCAGGAGCGCGCCCATCCCGTCGCTGGCCAGAAAGCCACCTCCGGGCAGGGCGGCAATGCCGCAGACATCCTGACGCGGTTGGCTGGCGAGGAAGCGGCCATCGGCGGCGAAAACCTGCACCAGCCCGCCGCGCGGCGAGGTGATGGCGATATCGCCGCTCTCCGCCACGGCGATTGATCCGGCATAGCCCTGCATCCGCAGGGATTCGGGTTCCGGCACGGCGCAAAGGGTGGGGGTGTCGCCGGGGGTCCAGAGGCCGAGGAGGGGGACGGTCTCTGTCGTGTCGCCTTCCCATTGCATGGCGAAGGCAATGCTGCCCGTTTGCGTCAGGGCAAGGTGGCGGATGGAGTTGCGGTTCAGCGTGGGGTCGAGTTCGGCCACGTTCAGCGGTTTGCCATGGGTGTCGAGCAGGGTAAGGTTAGGGCGCATGTCGGGGATGTTCAGCTTGGTCCGGTCGCGCGGATCGGTGACGATGCCGCCATTGGCGATGACGAGGCGGCCGTCGGGAAGACGTTTCATGTCATGCGGGCCAATCCCGCCCGACGCCCATTCGCCGATGCGTGTGAAGCGGTTCGTGTCCCAAAGGCCGATGCGCCCCTGCGAGGTTTCGGCGATGACTTCTGACGTATAAAGGATCGTGCCATCGGCGGAAAAGGTGCCGTGGCCGTTGAATTGGCGGCCATCGGGCGGGGTGAGGCTGTGCAGCAGGCGGCCATCGCGGCAGTCGATCACCAGAGCAAACACGCCGGGGCGGCGGGCGAAGGCCACGGCGAGGGGGCGGTTGGGATGGGCGGTGGCGGCATGGCCGCGCGCAGGCAGGGGGAGCGAGAACAGGCTTTCCCCTTCGGCGGTGAGGCCGTGGAGGAAGTAGCCCTCACCTTGTTTTGCGGCGGCGAGGAAGCGGGGATTGCCCACATCGGCCCAGCTTGGCGCGGGCAGGCAAAGTGCGGCAAGGCCTGCGAGGACGGAACGGCGGGAGGTCATGGTCAATCCCCGTCCAGCGCGTTGAATCCGATGCCCACGCCAAGGGCCGGGGGAAGGGCGGTCACCACCGAGTCACGGGCCGCGCGGATAGATTGCTGAAGGATTTCGATCCGCAGGCGCGCGGCGGGATCGGCGGTCCCGGCGAGGATGGGGTCATCCAGCGCCCCGGCCTTTGCTATCGCGGTGTCGATGGCGGCGAGGGGGGCTGTCGTGTCGGGCGACAAGGTGGCTGACAGGTCGCGCAGGGCGTGCAGCGACAGGGTGATGTTGCGCAGACTGCGGGCGGAGGCGCGGGCCTCGGCCAGATCGGGGCGGGGTTTGTCGAAGCTGCCCATCGGGCGGGCGATGCGTTGGTCGGCGAGGTGTTCGAGGCCTGTGGTGAGTTGGGTGAGCAAGGCCTGACGCGCCTCGGCCTGCGACAGAAAGCGGGTGTTTCCGGGTTGGCCTGCGGTGGTGAGGCTGGCGGCAAAGCCCTGTTGCCACAGGGTTGCGATATCGGCGGTGGTGCGGGCGAGATCGGCGGTGGTCAGGCGGATCAGGGCGCACCTGTCGCCTTGCAGCGAGGCGTCAGGATAGAGGAGGCGTTCCAGCGCCATCAGGCCGCGTGCGGCGATGGATTGATCGGCGAAGCTGTCGGGGGTGAGGGTGGCAGGGTCGTTGGCAAGGATGGCGCGTTGCGCGGCGAGGCTGCGACCTTTGGGGTCGGGCCAGAAGGCGATGGCAAGGCCGCGCCCCTCTTCTTCGACCGGGCCGAGATGGAGGTGCTGGACAGCCATCCAGGCGTCAAAGGTGGTGTGGAAGGCGGGGGTCAGGGTGGCGGGGGTGCAATCCTGTTGGGCGGTTGCGTCCAGCGCGGCGGCGGCGCTGGCCAGTGCCGTGTAGCCGGGAAGGATGTGGTTCTGGACCACCTCGGCCACGTCGGCGCGCGCGGTAAGCGGGGACAGGATCAGGGCCAGCGTGAGGGTGAGGCCGAAGCATGTGCGGGGCATCAGAGGCTTTCCAGAAAGGCGATGAGCGCATCGCGGTCATCGGCGGGCAGGGCGATGGTGGCATCACGGGCGGCCTGCGCCTCGCCCCCGTGCCAGAGGATCGCCTTAAGCAGGGTGCGGGCGCGGCCATCGTGCAGGAATTGGGTGTGGCCGCTGACCTGTTCGGTCAGGCCGATGCCCCAGAGCGGCGGGGTTTTCCACTCGCGCCCCGTGGCGCGGCCTTCGGGGCGGTTGTCGGCCAGCCCTTCGCCCATGTCGTGGAGCAGGAGATCGGTATAGGGCCAGATCAGCTGAAAACTTTGCTCGGGCTGATCTGTCAGGCGATGGGTGACGTGTTTGGGGGTATGGCAGGCGGCACAGGTGAGGGTGTGGAACAGTGCCTTGCCGCGCAGGACTTGCGGGTCATTCACGCGTCGGCGTTCCGGAACGCCGAGGTTGCGGGCATAGAAGGTGACGAGGTCGAGGCTTTCGGCGTCGACCTCCAGCCCGTCGCGGATGCCGGGTTCCTGCCCGTGGCGGGCGGCGCGACATTCGCCTTGGGCCGGGGTGCAATCGCCCCAGGGATCGGGGTGCAGGGGTGTGGACAGGCCCATGTCGCCCGCAAAGGCGGCAGAGGATTGGTCACGCACGGTGGGAGCGCCTGCCTTGAGGCCGAAGCGGCCGAGCATGGGGGTGCCGTATTCGACCGACGGCACGATCTGTGGGCGGCCCGAGATGCCATCGCCATTCGCATCATCAGGGTCGGCGAGGGCGAGGATATCGGCGGCGGGGATCGCCTCGAGCAAGCCAAGGCCGATCATCTGTGGCGCGACGCGGGGGGAGAGCATCAGGCCGGGGTCGGGGGGGCCGTAGGCGGGATCGGTGAAGGCATAGCTGGGCTGGCGCAGGGTGATGACGGTGCCATCGGCGAGGGGGACGGGCAAGTCGGTATAGGTGATGTCCATCCGCCCTTCGGCGGCTTGGCCGGGGGCGGCGAAATCCTGCAACTGGCTGCCATAGGTGGGGTCTGGTGCGGTGGCGAGCCATTCTTCTATGTCAGCCGGGCCTGTATTGGCAGGGACAGACAGACGCAGGAACAGGGAAACGCGGCTGTCACCGGGGCCTTCGGGCGTGTGGCCCCGGCCGTCCTTGAGGTGGCAATCCTGACAGGCGCGAGCGTTGTAGAGCGGGCCGAGGCCATCGGAGGCGAGGGTGGAGGCGGGGGACGCGACCCATGTCTTGCGGAACAGCGCATTGCCCAGCTTGAAGCGCATTTCTTGGTCGAAGGGCATATTGGCCGAGGATTGGCTGAAAGCATCCGTAGTGGTGCGGGCACGGACGGTGGCGGCCCCGGCAGAGAGCGCCTCAAACGGTTCGGGTTCGGTGAAATCGGCGGGTGGGGCGAGGATCGCCTTGATGCGGGCGGATTCGGCTGCGGTGCGGGGGAGGGTGGAGAGGTGCGGATCGTCCAGCGCCAAGGCGGGGCCGGAAATCAGCAGGGCGAGCAGGAAGGGGCGGAGCATGACGGGGGTCTTTCGCCCGGTGGGCGTGGGTAGGGGATGGGCGCGCAGCCGCGATGGGGCCGCGCGCCGGGTTGGGGTTACTGGAAGACGGCGCCGGGATTATCGAGGCTGTCGGAGCCTTCGAAGCTGATCTGCGACAGGCCGAGGGCGGTGACGGCGCGGTCGATTGAGGCGGTTTGCGTGACCAGCGCGTCGATGGCGGCGGTGATCAGCGCCTCGCCCTCGGTATTGCCGGGGGCGAGCATCTGGTCATAGGCGAGGCCCCCTTCGGCGGCGGACTTAATGGCCTGAAGCGCGGCGACGGAGGCGTTGAGTTCGGATTGCAGGCGCGCGTCGACGACGGGGTCGACTGCGGCGACCAGATCCGCCAGCGCGGGGCCGGAGACGATGCTGCCATCTACGCGGGTATAGCTGCCGAGGTAGACGTTGCGGATGCCGAGGCCATCGTAGAAGTGGCTGTTGTGGGTGTTGTCGGAGAAGCAGTCATGTTCTTCTTCGGGATCGTTCAGCATCAGGCCGAGTTTCATCCGCTCACCCGCCTGTTCGCCATAGGACAGGCTGCCCATGCCGGTGAGCATGGCCAGAAGCCCGGCTTGCGGATCGGCGGTCACAGTTGCGCGGCCTTCGCCACCCGGAGCCCAGGCGGCGGCCATGTATTCCAGATCGGACACCAGCAGATCGGTTGCGGCGGCAAGATAGGCGGCGCGGCGGTCGCAATTGCCGCCGGTGCAGCCTTCGCCTTGCAGGAAATCGGTGTAGGGGCGGTTGCCCGCGCCGGGTCCGGTGCCGTTCAAATCCTGCCCCCAGAGCAGAAACTCGATGGCATGATAGCCAGAGGCGACGTTGGCCTCGATCCCGTCCGCCTCGTGCAGGGTGTCGGCGATCAGGGCCGGGGTGATGGTGGTGGCGTCGATGTCAGACCCGGAGAGGGTGAATTTCGGGGTAGCGATGATGTTGAGTTGCGAGAGGGTATTTTCCTCGTTCAGCCCGTAACCGGTGGCGACATAGTCGATCAGCCCTTCGTCGAGCGGCCAGGCGTTAACCTTGCCTTCCCAATCATCGACGATGGGGTTGCCGAAGCGGAACACCTCGGTCTGCTGATAGGGGACGCGGGCGGCGAGCCAAGCGCTTCGGGCGGCGGTGAGGGTGGATTCCGAAGGTGTGGCGATGAGGGTGGCGACGGCGGATTGCAGGGCCTGCGCGGTGGTCAGGCTGTCGCCATAGGCTGCGGCGGCGATGTCGGCATAGGTGGCGACAACGTCGGCAGGATCGGCGGCGAAGGCGGGTGTGGTGAGTGCGGTGCACAGAAGCAGGGCAGCGGTGGCGCGGTGCATGGGGACTCCGGGTTCGGGCGGGGCCTATGCACGGTGCCGGATGGCGGGATCAGCGCAGGGGCCAGTGGAAGGGGCAGGATCGGCCACGGGTGACCGGATCGGCTTGCCCTTCGGGCTGGCTGGGGTCTTCCTGACAAAAAAGATAGGAAATGTAAATACCGGATTGAAATGATCGGGAATTGGGTTTCCCGGGGCAGGGGACGGGTTCAGGGTGGCGCCTGAGCGGGCAGGGCGCGGGTCGCGAGCCAAGCCAGCAGCGCCATCGTGCCTGCCGTGGCGAGGCAGGCGGGCAGGCCGCCCCATTGGTAGCTGAGACCTGACAGAAGGGTGCCGATCAGGCGGCCTGCGGCATTTGCCATGTAATAAAAGCCCACATCGCGCGTGATGCGATCGGCCTGTCCGAAGGCGAGGATCAGGTAGGAATGGACCGAGGAATTCACCGCAAAAACAAAGCCGAAGGCGAGGAGTCCCACAATCAGCGTGGCGGTCAGCCATGGTGCGGAATCGCCAGCCCAAAGCGCCAGCGCGGCCAGCGCAAAGGGGATGGGGACGAGGAGGCCCGACCAGAGCGCGGCCTTTTGCGTGGTGGCCTGCAACGGTTGGCCCTTGCCGCCAAGGATGCGGGGGGCCATGGCCTGCACCGCGCCATAGGCGATGATCCACAACGCGAGGAAGCCCCCGATCAGGAAAAAGGCGGCGCGGCGGCTGTCGGGCGTTCCGTCGGACAGGACGGCCTGAAAATAGACCGGGATGCCCACGACGAACCACACATCGCGCGCGCCGAACAGGAACAGGCGGGCCAGCGACAGACGGTTGATGCGGGGATCGGGTGAGCGCCAGCCGCCCCAGCTTTCGGCCGATTTCATGCGCCCCGGCAGGCCTTTGGGCAGGAACAGAAGGACAGCGATCAGGATGGTGGTCAGCACAGCGGCCATGGCCCAGAGCGCGGCCTGAAACCCGGCCAGCGCCAGCAGCGCCGCGCCGAGGAAGAAGCCCGCGCCCTTGACCGCGTTCTTCGATCCGGTGAGCAAGGCCACCCAGCGGAACAGGCCGCCATCTTCGCTGGGTGCCAGCAGTTTGACGGCGGATTTGGAGGACATCTTGGCAAGGTCTTTCGCGACCCCCGACACGCCCTGAACGGCCATGACGAAGGCCACTGAGGCGGCGATGGCCCATGCGGGATCAAGCTGTGACAGGGTGAGCAGGGCGGCGACCTGAAGCGCGAGGCCCGCGTAAAGCGTGGCGGCAAGGCCGAAGCGGGCGGCCAGCCAGCCTGCGGCGAGGTTGGTGATGATGCCGGCAAGTTCATACAGGAGGAATAGCCAAGCCAGTTGGATGGGCGAGAAACCGAGCGCGTTGAAATGCAGCAGCACCAGCATCCGCAGCGCGCCATCGGACAGCATGAAGGCCCAGTAAGCCGCCGTGACGGCGATATAGGCGCGCATCGGGTTGAGGCTGGTCACAGCGAGGCCGCCACCATGCGGGTGATATCGGCCAGACGGCAGGCATAGCCCCATTCGTTGTCATACCACGCGTAGATCTTCACCTGCGTGCCGTTGATCACCATCGTCGATTGCGCGTCGATGATGGATGAGCGGGGGTCGTTGGTGAAATCCGATGACACCAGTGCGCGGGGCTCATAGCCGAGGATGCCCTTGAGCGGGCCTTCGGCGGCGGCTTTGAACAGGGCGTTGACCTCTTCTGTGGTGGTTGGACGCTCCACCTCGAACACGCAATCGGTGAGGGAGGCGTTCAAGAGCGGCACGCGCACGGCATGGCCGTTCAAGCGGCCTTTGAGTTCGGGGTAGATGAGCGTGATGGCGGTGGCCGATCCGGTGGTGGTGGGGATCAGGTTCAGCAGGGCAGAGCGGGCGCGGCGCATATCCTTGGCCGGGCGGTCGACGATGGTTTGCGTGTTGGTGACATCGTGGATCGTGGTGATGGAGCCGTGACGGATACCGAGGGATTCGTGGATGACCTTGACCACCGGGGCGAGGCAGTTGGTTGTGCAGGAGGCGGCAGTGATGAGGGACTGGGTGCCGTCATAGAGGTGATGGTTGACCCCGTAGACGAGGTTCAGCGCGCCACCATCCTTGACCGGGGCGGAGACGATGACCTTCTTTACCCCGGCGCTGTGGTAGGGCGCGATCTTGGCGGCAGTCTTGAAGACACCCGTCGCATCGACGACCAGATCGATCCCCATGGCGGCGAGGGGCAGGGCGTCGAGCGTTTTTTCATGCGTCAGGCGGATGGGTTGGCCGTTCAGCACCATTGTGTCCGATGCATGGGTGACGGGGGTTTGCCAGCGGCCATGGACGCTGTCGAATTCCATCAAGAGGGCGTGCTGTTCGGCATCGCCTGCGGGATCATTCAGAAGGACGATGTCGCCGCCTGCGCCCATGTCGATCAGGTTGCGCAGGACGAGTTTGCCGATCCGGCCAAGGCCGTTGAGCGCGATGCGGGGCATGGGGATCAGCCTTTCGTGGCGGCAGTGGTGTCAGGGGCGAGACCGATCTGGTCTACGTGCGACTGAAGCGACATGCGGTTGAGTGTTTCGAAGGGCAAGGCGACAAAGGCCGTGATGCGGCGGCGCAGGGCGGCGTAGGTCTGGGCGAAGACCAGCGCGCGTTCGGCATCGGTGCCGGTTGCCTTGACCGGGTCGGGCAGGCCCCAATGGCCGGTGATAGGCTGGCCGGGCCAGGGGGGGCATTCCTCGGCTGCGGCGGCGTCGCAGACGGTGAAGACGAAATCCATCGTGATGGAGTCGGGCTGCTGGAATTCCGAGATATGTTTGGAGCGCAGGCCGGAAACATCATGCCCGTTACGGGTAAGAACATCGAGCGCGAGGGGGTTGAGTTCGCTGTTCGGGCGGGTGCCTGCGGAGAAGGATTGAAACTTGCCCTGCCCCAGATCGCGCAGCAGCGCCTCGGCAAAGATGGAGCGGGCGGAGTTGCCGGAGCAGATGAAGAGGACGTCAAAATCGGTGTCGCGCATGGCGGGTTCCTTTGCGGAGTCCATAAGGGGGGCAAGCAGGTCTGGTCGCGCGCGGCCGATATCGAGCGCGAGGTAGCCGATCAGGCCTTCGGTGACGTCGAGGTTGACGGCATAGAAAAGCGAGCGGCCGTCACGGGTAACGGTGACAAGGCCGGATGCGGTGAGGTCGGCCAGATGATGCGACAGGGTGTTGGGTTTCAGGTTCAGCGCGGCGGCGATTTCCGTGGGCCGCACGCCCTGTGGGGCAAAGCGGTTGAGCAGGCGGAACACGGCCAGCCGGTCCGGGTGGCCGAGAGTGGCGAAGGCATGGGCGGCGTTCATCTTTTCCATAATTCCCGAATATAGGAAGTATCTGTGAAGGGCGAGTGAAGTTCTTGTAACGGCACGATGTCACATGCGCGGGCGGTGGTTGCGGCCCCGGTCAACTGGACAAGCGGGGCGGGGTGGTGCAGCACTGGCGGGCCGGGATCCTGTGGGTGGATCGGGCAAGGCGGGGTGCGGGATGATCGTCAGGGACAGGCCGGATATCTGGGATCTGCTGACCGCGCTGCGCGGGTCGATCGTGCCGCGCATCGCGTTGCCGGTGGTGCTGCTGGCCGGGGTGGCGGCGGGTGTGGTGGCGCTGGACCGGGTGACCGGGGTGGTGCCGCGTCTGGATGCGTCGGCATTCGCCGTGTTCGGGATCGGGTTGTCGCTGTTTCTGGGGTTTCGCAACAACGCCGCCTATGACCGCTGGTGGGAGGCGCGCAAGCTGTGGGGTGGGCTGCTGGCTGATCTGCGCAGTCTGGCGCGGGAGGTGGAGGTGTTCGTGCCTGATCCCGCGCTGCGACGCGCGATGCTGGAGGGCGCGCTGGATTTCATCCATGCCCATCGGGTGAACCTGCGCGGGCTGCCGGTGGCCGAGGCCGCGCGTGATGGGGTGAGCGATCTGGCCGGTGCGCCGCATCCGCCCTGTGCGGCGCTGGACCGGGTGACGGCGATGATTGCCGGGGCGCATCGGGCGGGCGGGATCGACGGGTTCGGGGCGCGCAGCCTGACGGCGCGGATGGGGGGGATTGCCCAGCAACAGGCGGGGTGTGAGCGGATTGCCAACAGCCCGCTGCCCTTTGTCTATTCGCTGCTGATCTATCGGACGAGCTACCTGTATTGCCTGCTTCTGCCCTTTGCCCTGACGGGGACGACGGGATGGGCCACGCCTTTGTTCGTGGCGGTGGTGGGGTACATGTTCCTTGGGCTGGCCGAGGTGACCGAGGAGTTGAGCCATCCTTTTGCGCCCAGCCCGAACGGGATTGCCATGGATGCGATCTGCCGTGCGGCGGAGATCAGCCTTGCGCCGCATCTGGGGCGCGAGGCCCCGCCGCCGCTGGCGCCGGTGGATCATTATCTGAGTTGAGGAGACGCGATGCAGCCTGACATCCTGATCATTGGCTCCGGCATGGGTGGGGCCACGCTGGCGGCGGGGTTGGCACCCACCGGGCGACGGATCGTCATTCTGGAACGCGGCGAGCAGCTGGTGGACGGGCCAGAGGCGCGCGACCCGGCGGCGATCTTTCAGCGTGGGCATTTCAAGCCGAAAGAGACGTGGCGCGATGCCGAGGGGCGGGCGTTCAATCCGGGCAATTATGCCTGTGTGGGCGGGAATACGAAATTCTATGGCGCGGTGCTGCTGCGCTATCGCGAGGCGGATTTCGCGCCCTTGCAGCACATGGGCGGTGTGACGCCGGGCTGGCCGATTGGTTACGATGTGCTGGAGCCGTTCTATTCCCGGGCCGAGCAGTTGTATCGGGTGCGCGGCGATGCGGCGGGGGACCCGACCGAGCCGCCGCGATCTGTGCCTTATCCCTTTGCCCCGGTGCCGGACGAGCCGGATATCGCGGCGCTGCGGGCGGCGTTCGGGGCGCAGGGGCTGCATGTATCGGCGCTGCCTTTGGGGGTGGATATCGACGCCTGGCTGAAGCGCGCGCCGACAACCTGGGACGCGTTTCCCGATACGACGGGGGCCAAGTCGGACGCGGAAAGCTGTGGTCTGGCCGAGGCGTTGCGGTTTCCGAATGTGGAGTTGGTGACAGGCACGCGGGTGGTGCGGCTGCTGGCCGAGGGGCGGCGGGTGACCGGGGTGGAGGTGGATCGGGACGGGCAGCGCGAGGTGATCAGCGCGCCGGTCGTCTGCCTCTGTGCCGGGGCGGTGATGTCGGCGGCGCTGCTGCTGGCATCCGCGAACGCGGAGCATCCGCGCGGGTTGGCCAATGCGTCCGATCAGGTGGGGCGGAATTTCATGAACCACAACCTGACGGGGATGGTGGCGTGGAACCCGTTGCGGCGGAACCGGTCGGTTTACGAGAAGACCATCCAAATCAATGACTGGTATCTGACCGGCGGGCCGGGGGGTGAGCCTTTGGGGAATATCCAGATGCTGGGGCGGATCACCGGGCCGATTCTGGCGGGCGAGGCGGGGCTGCCCCTGTGGCTGGCGCGGCATGTGGCGGATCATTCGATCCATATCATGGCGATGTCGGAGGATCTGCCCGATCCGAATTCGCGTGTGATGTGGCGGGATGGCGGCGTGGTGCTGGATTGGCGGCGGACCAACACGGAAGCGCATGATCTGCTGGTGGGGCGGTTGAAGCGGGCGATGCGGCGGGCGGGGTGGCCCATCGTGCTGTCGCGGGGGTTTCCGAAATCGAAGCCAAGCCATCAATGCGGCACGGCGCGGATGGGGGATGATCCGGCGGCATCGGTGGTGGATGCCAACCTGCGGGCGCATGATCTGGACAATCTGTTCATCGTCGATGCGTCGGTGCTGCCGACATCGGCGGCGGTGAACCCGTCGCTGACCGTGGCAGCGCTGGCCTTGCGGGCAGCGGGCCATATCGGCAGCGCAACCATTGCCTGAGCGCAGGCAAAGCGACACAATCACGCTATATGAGTGTCGGGGCATCGGCCCGATCTGCGCCGCAGGCTATCGATTGCAGGTGGCAGAGCGTAAGTTGATGCACGGTCCGTAAGCGGGGAGGCTTTCGGTGCTGGAGTTCAGCCATGACTGGCGGCTTGTGGTCGCGGCCTTTGCCATCGCCTTGATGGCGGGGTTTACGGGCCTGTCGCTGACGCGGGGCGTGTCGCGCCGGACGGTGGCGCAGCGCAAGGTGGCGGTGTCGATGGCATCGGTCGCGCTGGGCGGGGGCATCTGGTCGATGCATTTCGTGGCCATGCTGGGGCTGCAACTGCCGATCCTGTACACCTATGACGCGTTGACGACGCTGGTGTCGGCGCTGGTGGCGATCCTGATGACGGGGCTGGCGCTGCTGATCCTGCATTTCCGGCCCCGGACCCGGCGCAGTCTGGCGCTGGCGGGGGTGATCATCGGCTTTGGCATTTCGCTGATGCATTACATCGGCATGTCGGGGATGGAACTGTGCCGCCCGGTCTATACGCCCTTGGGCGTGGGCGGGGCGCTGGTGGCATCGGTGGCGCTGTCGGTGATGGCGGTGCGGGTGGCCTATTCCGAACGTGGGCGGCGCAATATCGTGCTGGGGACGGTGGGGTTCGGGCTGGCCGTGGTGATGGTGCATTTCATCGCCATGGCGGGGACGGGCTTTCTGCCCGATGGCGAAGCGGGGGCGGTTGGCCCGGCGCTGAGCAACGAGATGTTGGCCATTCTGGTGACATTGGCGGCGTTCGTCATCTCAGCCGCGTTCCTGCTGACGGGGATCACCTTTGCGCCTTCGGCAGAGGAGGCCGATCAGGGCGCGGCGGTGGCTGTGGCCCAGAGGCTGCAGGCGCCGCCCCCGGTGGAGGTTGCCCTGCCGGCTGCCGCCCCCGTGGTGCGGGCAGAGCCGGTGGCGCTGCGCGTGCCGCATGAAAAGGAAGGGCGGACCTATTTTCTGGACCCTGCCGCGATTTCGGCGGTGCGGGCCGAAGGGCATTACACAGTGATGCAGAAAGGGGCGGATGCGCTGTTCTGCCCTTGGTCGATTTCCGAGGCGGAGGAGCGGCTGGCACCGGTGGGATTCATGCGGGTGCATCGCAGCTATCTGCTGAACCCCGCGCATGTGGTGAAGTTCGAGCGGCTGAAGGATTCCGGGCAATGCAGCGTGGAAGGGGCCGAAGGTTTGCGTATTCCGGTCAGCCGGGCGCGGCTGGCGGAGTTGCGCGAGGCGTTGGGTCTGTAGCGCTGTCGCAGTTCATGCGGGCATTTCGCAATTCGTGCAAAAGAGCGCCGCATTCGTTTGTCGCCGCTCAACCCTTGGCCGGATCGCCATAGCCTTTTGCCAACTGCGCGGGACGGACGCAGAGCGGGAGGAACACATGATACCATCGGCCTTTGAGTATCACCGGCCGGGCGACCTTGCGTCGGCCATCGGGATTTTGACGGAGCATGGCGATGAGGCGCGGGTCATCGCGGGCGGGCATAGCCTGATCCCGATGATGAAGCTGCGGATGGCGTCGATCGGCCATCTGGTCGATCTGCAATCGGTGGCCGAGTTGAAAGGGATCACAGTGGCGGGCGGGCAGGTGACCATCGGCGCGATGGTGACGCAGGCCGAGTTGATCAGCCATGGCGGGCTGGCGAAGGCCGCACCGATCCTGCGCGAGGCGGCATTGCAGATCGCCGATCCGCAGGTGCGCTATGTGGGGACGGTGGGCGGCAACGTCGCCAATGGCGATCCGGGCAATGACATGCCGGGTCTGATGCAGTGTTTGGACGCGCAGTTCACGCTGGTGGGTCCGGGGGGCAGCCGCGAGGTGGCGGCGCGGGAGTTCTTTCACGGGCTTTACGCGACCGAGCGCGCCGATGACGAGATCCTGACCAGCATCCGCTTTGCCGCGACGGGCGCGGGCTATGCCTATGAAAAGCAGAAGCGCAAGATCGGGGATTATGCCACGGCGGCGGCGGCGGTTTTGTTGACCAAGGCGGGCGGGAAGGTGGCCACTGCCTCCATCGCGATGACCAATCTGTCGGACACGCCGATCTGGTCTGCTGATGCGGCGGAGGCACTGGTGGGCAGCGATTGCGGCACGGATGCGGTGCTGGCGGCGGTGGCGGCGATGCTGGGGGATATCGACCCGCAGCAGGACAATCGTGGCCCGATCGCGTTCAAGAAACATGTGGCTGGCGTGATTTTGGGCCGCGCGATTGCGCGTGCCTGGTCGCGCGCCTGAGGGGGGAGAGAGCATGGGAAAGAAGATGCAAGTCAGCCTGACCGTGAACGGTGAGGTGCATGACATTCTGACCGAGCCGCGCGAATTGCTGATCCATACGCTGCGGGAACGCCTGGGGATCACCGGGCCGCATATCGGCTGTGAGACCAGCCATTGCGGCGCCTGCACGGTGGATATGAACGGCAAGTCGGTGAAAGCCTGCACGGTGTTCGTGGCACAGGCCGAAGGTGCCGAGATCACCACCATCGAAGGCTTGGGCAATCCTGACGGGTTGCATGTGTTGCAGCGGACCTTCCGCGAGCATCATGGGCTGCAATGCGGCTATTGCACGCCGGGGATGATCACCCGCGCGCATCGGTTGCTGATCGAGAACCCGAACCCGACCGAAGAAGAGGTGCGGTTTGGCATTGCTGGAAACCTGTGCCGTTGCACCGGATACCAGAACATCGTGAAGGCCATTCTGGCTGCCGCGTCCGAGATGAATGCGAAGGAGGCCGCGGAATGAACGACCTGACGCCAAACCGCGAAGAGCGGATCGCCAATCTCAAGGGTCTGGGTTCCAGCCGCAAGCGGGTAGAGGATGTGCGCTTTACCCAAGGCAAGGGGAACTATGTCGACGACATCAAGATGGCAGGGATGCTGTTTGGGGATTTCGTCCGCAGCCCCTATGCCCATGCCCGGGTGAAATCCATCAATGCCGATGCGGCGCGGGCGTTGCCCGGTGTGGTGGCGGTGCTGACGGCGGCGGATCTGGCGCCGCTGAACCTGCATTGGATGCCGACGCTGGCGGGTGACAAGCAGATGGTGCTGGCCGATGGCAAGGTGCTGTTCCAAGGGCAGGAAGTGGCCTTTGTGGTGGCGACCGACCGCTATATCGCCGCCGATGCCATCGAGTTGGTGGAAGTGGATTACGAAGAACTGCCGGTGATCGTGGACCCGTTCAAGGCGCTGGAACCTGGTGCTGCGGTGCTGCGCGAGGATCTGGCAGGGCAGACATCGGGCGCGCATGGGCCGCGCAAGCACCACAACCACATCTTCCTGTGGGAGGTGGGCGACAAGGAGGCAACCGATCAGGCGCTTGAGGCGTCTGAAGTGGTGGCCGAAGAGATGGTCTATTACCACCGCACGCATCCCTGCCCGCTGGAAACCTGCGGCTGCGTGGCCAGCATGGACAAGGTGAACGGCAAGCTGACCGTCTGGGGCACGTTCCAAGCGCCGCATGTGGTTCGGACCGTTGCCTCGCTTTTGTCGGGGATCGAGGAGCACAATATTCGTGTGGTTTCCCCCGATATTGGCGGCGGGTTCGGCAACAAGGTGGGGGTTTACCCCGGCTATGTCTGTGCCATCGTCGCCTCTATCGTCACGGGCAAGCCGGTGAAGTGGGTTGAAGACCGGATGGACAACCTGATGGCCACGGCATTCGCGCGTGACTATTGGATGAAAGGGCGGATCAGTGCCACGAAAGAGGGCAAGATCACCGCGCTGCATTGCCATGTAACGGCCGATCACGGGGCGTTCGATGCCTGCGCGGACCCGACGAAGTTTCCGGCGGGGTTCTTCAGCATCTGCACGGGCAGCTATGACATTCCGGTGGCCTATGTGGGGGTGGACGGCGTTTATACCAACAAGGCCCCCGGTGGGGTTGCCTATCGCTGTTCCTTCCGGGTGACGGAGGCGGCCTATTTCATCGAGCGGATGATCGAGGTTCTGGCGATTGAGTTGAACATGGATGCCGCCGAGTTGCGGCGGATCAACTTCATCCGCAAGGACCAGTTCCCCTATCAATCGGCGCTGGGCTGGGAATATGACTCGGGCGATTATCACACCGCTTGGGACAAGGCGCTGGAGGCGGTGGATTACAAGGGGTTGCGGGCCGAGCAGGCGCAGCGGCTGGCGGATTTCAAGGCCGGCAAGACGCGCAAGCTGATCGGGATCGGGCTGACGCATTTCACGGAGATCGTGGGGGCGGGGCCGGTGAAGAACTGCGACATCCTTGGCATGGGGATGTTCGACAGTTGCGAAATCCGGATTCACCCGACGGGTTCTGCCATTGCGCGGCTGGGGACGATCTCGCAGGGGCAGGGGCATGCCACGACCTTTGCGCAGATCATTGCCAGCGAAATCGGGTTGAGCGCGGACAGCATCACGGTGGAGGAGGGCGATACCGATACGGCTCCCTATGGCCTTGGTACATATGGCAGCCGGTCGACGCCCGTTGCAGGGGCGGCGACCGCGCTGTGCGGGCGCAAGATCCGGGCCAAGGCGCAGATGATCGCGGCGTGGTTGCTGGAGGTGCATGAGGGCGATCTGGAATGGGATGTGGACCGGTTTCAGGTGAAAGGCGCACCGGAGCGGTTCAAGACCATGAAGGAGCTGGCCTATGCCGCCTATAATCAGGCCATCCCGGGCATCGAGCCGGGGCTGGAAGCGGTGTCCTACTATGACCCGCCGAACATGACCTATCCGTTCGGGGCCTATATCGCCGTGATGGAAATCGACGTCGATACCGGCGAGCATGAGGTGCGGCAGTTCTATGCGCTGGACGATTGCGGCACCCGGATCAACCCGATGGTGATCGAGGGGCAGGTGCATGGCGGGGCGACGGAAGGCTATGCCATCGCGATGGGGCAGGAGATCGCCTATGATGAGATCGGCAACGTCAAGACCGGGACGTTGATGGATTTCTTCCTGCCCACCGCATGGGAGACGCCGCATTACACCACCGACCACACCGAAACGCCCAGCCCGCACCATCCAATCGGTGCGAAAGGGGTGGGTGAGAGCCCGAACGTGGGGTCGGTGCCGGCCTTTTCGAACGCGGTGCATGATGCTTTCCGGCCCTTTGGCCTGAAGCAATCGCACATGCCGCATGATCACTGGCGGATCTGGACCATCGCCCGTGATCTGGGCCTGCATGGCTGATGATGGCAGGGGGGGCAACGCCCCCCCTGACCCCCCTTTCCCCTTTGACGGGCGGGATTTTTCCTGATGACCACTGCCGCCACCGTGCAATCCGGCCTTGCTGCGCAGGGCTATGTCGCAGCAGCAGATCTGGCGATGGCGCTGCATCTGTCGCTGGTGTTGGGGCGGCCCCTGCTGCTGGAGGGTGCGGCGGGGGTGGGCAAGACCGAGGTGGCGCGTGCCTTGGCAGCGTGGAAGGGCTGCGCGCTGATCCGGTTGCAATGCTATGAAGGGCTGGACGCGGCACAGGCCATTTATGAGTGGAATTATCAGCGGCAGTTGCTGGCGATCCGGGCGCTGGCCGAAGGGGGAGAGACGGGAAGCGCGGTGGAAGCGCGGCTGTTTTCCGAGGATTATCTGCTGGAGCGGCCTTTGTTGGCCGCCATCCGGCAGCCTGTCGCACCCGTGCTGCTGATCGATGAGATTGACCGCGCGGATGAGGAGTTCGAGGCCTATCTGCTGGAGGTGCTGTCGGATTTCCAGATCACCATTCCCGAGATGGGAACGATCCGCGCGGTGACGCGGCCTATGGTCATTCTGACGGCGAATGGAACGCGTGACCTGTCGGATGCGCTGCGGCGGCGGTGTCTCTATGCGCATGTGGATTATCCCGATGCAGTGACGGAACTGGCGATCCTGCAGGCGCGGTTGCCGGATGTGGGCGCGGCGCTGGGCGCGCAGATCGTGGGGTTTGTCCAATCGTTGCGGAAAGAAGAGTTGGAGAAGAAACCCGGCGTTGCCGAGATGCTGGATTTCGCGGCTGCCTTGGCGGGGTTGGGGGTGGCGGACTTGACCGGTGATCCGGCGGTGTTACAGGCGGCTTTGGCGACGTTGTTGAAAACGCAGGGGGACCGGGCGGCTGTGACAACCGAGGTGGCGCAGCGGCTGGCGGGGAAGGCGGCATGAGGGGGGCCGTGACCCGTTTTGCGGCGCGCGATCCGGGGCCGGTGGCGCGGGTGGCGGGGTTCATGGCGCATCTGCGCGCGAATGGGTTTCGGCTGGGGATAGCAGAGGCGGAGGTGGCGTTGGCCGCGCTGGCGGTGACGCCCGCCGATGAGGGATCGGTCAGGCGCGCTTTGAAGGCGGTGGCCTGTGGCTGTGCCGAGGATTGGGCGCGGTTCGATGCGGTGTTCGACAGCTATTGGCGCAATGGTGGGCGGGTGCGCAGTAAGGTGGTGCCATCGGCGGTGCCAGCCCATGCCCGCGCGGCACGCGGGGCCGAGGGCGAGAATGGCACCGGCAGCGGCAAGGCCGATGCGCCCGACAGCGGCACGGGCGGCGAGAGCGAGGCCGGGGACGCAGGGCGGCTGGTGGCGACAACGATCCGCAATGTCATGAAGAAAGATTTGCGCGAGGTGGTGTCGCCCGAGGATATTCGTGCGGCTGAGGTTGTCGCGCATCGGTTGGGGCAGGCCCTGCGCGACCGGCGGTCACGGCGGGCCAAGGCGGCGCGGCGGGGCGCGCGGATTGATCTGCGGCGCACGATCCGCGCGTCGCTGGCGACCGGGGGCGAGCCTTTGCGTCTGGCGCGGAAGCGGCGGCCGGAGCGGCCGGTGCGGATTGCGGCGCTGGTGGATGTATCGGGATCGATGAGCGTTTATGCGCGGCCCTTTCTGGCCTTTCTGGCGGGGCTGATGCGGGCGGATGGGCAGGCGGATGCCTATCTGTTCCATACCCGGTTGGTCCGCGTGACCGAGGCCTTGCGGGATGAGGACCCGTTTCGCGCGCTGAACCGGATCACGCTGCTGGCCGACGGCTTTGGCGGTGGCAGCCGGATCGGGGCGGCGCTGGAGCAATTCGCGGCCACCTATGCGCGGCGGTTCGTCAACGGGCGCAGCGTGGTGATGATCCTGTCGGATGGGTACGACTCGGCCCCGTCCGGCCAGATTGGTGCCGCGATGGAGCGGCTGTCCCGCCGGGGGTGCCGTATCCTGTGGCTGAACCCGCTGAAGGGCTGGCGCGATTACGCGCCGGTGGCGGCTGGGATGGCGGCGGCGCTGCCCTGGCTGGACCTGTTCGCCCCTGCCGCCACCTTGGATGATCTTGCCGCGCTGGAAAGGGAGCTTGCCCGCCTATGATGCCCGCCCGTTTCGAGAGCCGATTTGAGGCCACGCTGTCCACCCTGCGCGCGCAGGGGGCACCCTTTGCGATTGCCACAGTGGTGCGCACGGTGGATGCCACCAGTGCCAAGCCGGGGGCGAAGGCGATCATCCTGCCCGATGGCAGCATTGCCGAGGGCTGGATCGGGGGCGGCTGCGCCCGGTCGGCGGTGGGTAAGGCGGGGGCGGCGGCGATTGCCGAGGGGCGGCCGCAGTTCATCTCGCTCCGTCCCGAGGAATTGTTGGCGGCAGAGGGGGTGGCACCGGGTGAGGAACGGCACGGGGTGCGGTTTGCGCGCAATGGCTGCCCTTCCAAGGGGTCGATGGATGTGTTCGTCGAGCCGGTCCTGCCGCAGCCCCGGCTTGTGGTGTTCGGCGCGGGGCCGGTGGCGATGGCGCTGTGCGATCTGGCGGGGCGGTTCGATCTGCACCGGACGCTGGCTGCGCCGGGGCTGACCGAGGGGACGGCAGAGGTGGTGCAGGACGGGTTCGCGCTGGAGGCAGGCGGGGCGGGGCAGCGGTTCGTGGTGGTGGCCACGCAGGGCAAGGGCGATGAGGCGGGGCTGCGGGCGGCGTTGGCCAGTGGCGCGGCCTATGTGGCCTTTGTCGGCTCGCGCCGAAAATTCGCGACGCTGGCGGCGCGGCTGGCGGCGGATGGGATGGGGGCCGAGGATCTGGCGCGGGTGAAGGCCCCGGCCGGGTTGGACATCCACGCGATCACGCCCGAGGAGATTGCGTTGTCGATCCTGGCGGAGATCACCGCGCTGCGCCGTGTGGGGGGGCGGGAGGCGGTGGATGGCTGATCCGGTGACACAGTCCTTGCCCATGCCGGACGCAAAGCCGGGCTTGCTGGCGCGGCTGTTCCCGCCTCTGACGCCCGCACAGGTAGCGGTCATGGCGCAGGTCAAGCTGCCCTGCTGCTGAGCACCGGGACGGATTGAGTAAGGGCCGTGTTTCGGATGGCGCATGACAGGGGAACGCGCTGTCGGTCATCTTGCGCCTGCTTCGGGATGGAGGTCAGTACCTGATGTTGAAAACGTGGCGTGCATCCGAGATGGTTCATCCATGGAAGCGGTCGCTGCTTTACCGCGCGGCGGTTGGTTTCGAGCGCTGGGGCATCCGACTTCGGCCCGCAGCAACCAGCCGCCGTGGTCTGCCACCGGAACTTGCGTTCCTGCTTTGAGGGAAATTGTCCGCGACTGCCAACTGCCGCCAAGTTCCTTACGGCGCCGAGGGTGGGACCAGCGCGCCCTTTCCCGCGATCACTTGGGCGGCAAGGGACATTCCGGCTTCAACGGCCTTGGGCAAGCTGGCCCCTGTCAGATAGTTGGCGAGAAAGCCTGCGTTGAAACTGTCCCCGGCGGCGGTTGTATCGAGCACTGGCGTGTTCGGGACCGGCACCTGGTATGTGGCGGGCCTGCCGGCATCCCATGTAACCACCGGTCGCGGGCCATCCTTGACTACGACAAGGGGCGCGCCATTCGCG
Organism: Paracoccaceae bacterium; assembly: GCA_022843025.1. Classification (GTDB taxonomy): domain Bacteria; phylum Pseudomonadota; class Alphaproteobacteria; order Rhodobacterales; family Rhodobacteraceae; genus Paragemmobacter. The sequence goes on from JALHOL010000001.1 coordinate 530,334, forward strand.
GCATATCTTTTGGCCGTGGCGAGTGGATCGGGATCGGAGAAATGGCGGGCTTCGTCGTCGTGCGACGGCAGCACGATGTCGGCATAGGCTGAGAGGTCGGTGATGGCGTCACGCATGGTTTGCGCATCCGGCCACAGGGCAGGTCGGATATTGGGATCGAAGGCAATCCTGCTGCCCCGCGCCTTTGCATCAGTGAGCGACGCAGTCAGCCGCGATCTTGCCTCGGTGGAAAGGATGGCGAGTGTGATGCCGGAGAGGTAGATCAGATCCGCCCCAACCATTGCCGCGTCCACCTTGGCCGGATCATCGGCCAGAAGGCGAGCCGCAGAGGTTGCGCGCCAATAGGCAAAGCTTCGTTCGCCATTGGTCAACTGGATCAGGTACAGACCCACGCTGCGTTCCGGCTTTCGCTGGACAAATTCGACGTCGATGCCTTCTGCCGCCATGAAGCCGACCATGCGATCTGACACGGCATCTGTGCCAACGGCGGAAAGATAGGACACCGTCGAGGTCTTTGGCAAAAGGTGGCGCAGATACCAGGCCGTGTTGAACGTATCGCCTGCGAACCCCATGGCAAAAAGCCCGCTGTCGGCGGGAGCAAACTCGACCATACATTCACCGATGGAGACGACGCGCATTTATCCTTCATCCGCGAAATAGGCGGCATTCTCGGCGCGGATGCGGACAATCTGGTGCAGGATGCGGGACAGGTGGATCCGTACCATTTCGGCGGAGCGTTCTTCGTCGCGTGACCGGATCGCCGCGAGGATATCCTTATGTTCGGCAAAGGCGTATTCCAGTGCAAAGGACAAGGACAGGAAGCGCACCCGATCCATATGCGACTTCATCTCGCGCGCCGTTTCCCAGACAAAGCCGGTGCCCGAACGTTCGCAGATTTCGCGGTGGAACTGGTCATCCAGATCGTGAAACCTGGATGGGTCGTGCGCGGCCACGGCCTCGGCCTGCTGGTCGATGATCGCTTCGATGGCCGCAAGATCAGCTTCGGTCAGCGTCCGGCAGGCGACGCGCGCCGTTTCGGCCTCGATTGCCATGCGGATAAAGCGGGCCTGCATCACAGCCCGTTCCGAGATGGCCGAGACGACGGTTGCGCGCTGTGGGCGGATGGTCAGGAAGCCCAGCTTTGACAACCTGTAAAAGGCATCGCGGACGGGCTGGCGCGACACGCCAAGGGCGCGGGCGACGTCGAATTCGGAAAGCTTGGTGCCGGGCGGGAGTTCCAGCCGAAGAATCTGGCGATGCAGTTCGTCAAAGACGGAATCTGCGATGGACGGCCGCTGGATCGGTTCCAGAACACTTAGCGCCCCGTTGCTCGCCATTCCTTAACTCCCATTTCAATGTCGCCAAGCTAGACGCGGATTGTTCGGGCGGCAACTGGAATATTAGTTGACTAGTATAATTTGATTCCCCAAGGTGACGGGCAACCAAAGCTTCTGCACCGGGGAGGGTGACAGTGGGCCTGCTTCATCCTGATCGTCTTTTTCCGGCTGACCCTGCGTCACGTGACATCGCTCGCGCGCTGTATGCCGAGGTTCGGGGTCTGCCGATCGTCAGCCCACATGGCCATACCGACCCGGCGTGGTATGCGACGGATGCGGCCTTTCCCGATCCGGCCCAACTGTTCGTGACGCCTGATCATTATGTCTTTCGAATGCTCGCCTCGCAGGGTGTTCAGCTTGAGGCGTTGGGGGTTCCCCGCGCCGATGGCGGCCCGACGGAAACCGATGGCCGGAAGATCTGGCACCTGTTTGCGGCGAACTATCACCTGTTCCGGGGGACACCGTCGCGGATGTGGCTGGACCATGCGTTCGAGACCATCTTCGGTTTCGACCAGCGCCTTTCCGCTGCGACTGCCGACGCTTACTACGACAGGATTGCCGAGGCGCTGCAAACTCCGGCTTTCCGGCCCCGTGCCTTGTTTCAGCGTTTCAAAATCGAAGTCATCGCCACCACCGATTCCGCCTTGGATGACCTGTCGCATCACCAGACCATCCGCGACTCGGGTTGGATGGGCCGGGTGGTTCCCACCTATCGCCCCGATGCCGTTGTTGACCCGGATTTCCCGGGTTTCGCCGCCAACATTGCGCGGTTGGGTGAGGTCACGGGCGAAGACACGCAAAGCTGGCAGGGCTATCTGACTGCCCATCGCAAGCGTCGCGCGTTTTTCAAATCCATGGGGGCCACGGCCAGCGATCATGGCCATGCCACGGCCCGCACCGAAGATCTTTCCGTGCAAGACGCTTCGGACCTATTTGCCCGTATCCTGACCGGTCAGGCCTCTGCCGATGACGTCGATGCCTTTCGCGGCCAGATGCTGACCGAAATGGCGAGGATGAGCCTGGACGATGGTCTTGTCCTTCAGCTTCATCCTGGCAGCCGCCGTAACCATCATGCTGGAATTCTTCGGCAATTCGGCCGGGACAAGGGTTTCGATATTCCCGGTCGCACCGATTATGTCGCCGCGCTGAGGCCGCTTCTGAATGCGATGGGGATGGAACCGGGCCTGACGATCATCCTTTTCACGCTGGATGAGACTGCCTATGCCCGCGAGCTGGCCCCGCTGGCGGGCGTTTATCCGGCCCTTAAGCTTGGCCCCGCCTGGTGGTTCCATGACAGCCCCGAAGGCATACGCCGCTTCCGCGAAATGACGACCGAGACGGCAGGTTTCTACAACACGGTCGGCTTTAACGACGACACCCGCGCCTTCCTGTCGATCCCGGCGCGGCACGATATGGCGCGCCGGGTGGACTGTGCCTGGCTTGCCGACCTTGTCACCACGGGCCGACTTGACCGCGAGGAGGCGTTCGAGTTGGCCCCCCAACTGGCCTACGGGCTTGCGAAAGCCGCTTACAAACTTTGACCAATACGAGGAGGAGAAGACCCATGAAACTCAGAACCACCATGGCCACGCTTCTGGCCACGGCTGCCCTCAGCACCGCCGCCTTTGCCGAATGCGAGGTGACGCTGAAATCGTCCGACACCCACCCCGACGGCTATCCGACTGTCGCCGCCGTTCAGAAGTTGGGCGAGATGGTGAAGGAACGCTCGAACGGGCGCATCTGCATCGACGTGTTCCATTCGGCCCAGTTGGGCGAGGAAAAGGACACGATCGAACAGACGAAGTTCGGCGTGATCGACATGAACCGCGTCTCGATGGGGCCGTTTAACAACATCATCGAAGAAACCAAGGTCGTTTCGCTGCCCTTCATCTTTCGCGGCACCGACCACATGCACCGCGTCATGGACGGCCCGATCGGCGAAGAGATCCTTGCGGCCTTTGAACCGCATGGGTTCATCGGGCTGGCCTATTACGATGGCGGTTCGCGCAGCTTCTACAACTCCAAAAAGCCCATCGATTCCATCGACGATCTGAGCGGGATGAAGGTCCGCGTCATGCAGTCTGACGTGTTCGTCGATATGATGTCAGCCCTTGGTGCCAATGCCACCCCGATGCCTTTCGGCGAGGTCTATTCAGCCATCCAGACCGGGGTTATCGACGGGGCGGAAAACAACTGGCCGTCCTTTGAAAGCTCGGGCCACTTCGAAGTTGCGGGCTATTACACGCTGAACGAACACCTGATCGTGCCGGAAGTTCTGGTGATGTCCAAGGTCAGCTGGGACAAGCTGACCCCGGAAGACCAGGCGCTGATCCGGCAGGCCGCAAAGGATTCGGTGCCGATCAACCGCGAGCTTTGGGCCGCGCGCGAGAAGGTATCGGAAGAAAAGGTTCGCGCGGCGGGCGTCGAGATTATCGACAACATCGACAAGACCCCGTTCATCGAGGCGATGGTCCCGGTTTATGAAAAGCATGCGAACACGCCGAAGTTGCAGGATCTGGTGACGCGTATTCAGGCGACCGAGTAACGACCAAAGGGGGGCGACACCGCCCCCCCCACCACTCCCCCGGAGGCAAAAGTGCAGCCAATCCTCATCCGTCTTGCCTCGATTCTGGGGGCTCTTTCGACGCTTGCCCTTTGGATCGCGGGCTTCGCCATGGTCGCGATGACCCTGATCGTCGGTGCGCAGGTCTTTGTCCGCTACGCGCTGAACTCTTCGCTGGTCTGGAGCGAGCCTGTCTCTGTCCTGCTGATGGGCTGGTTCATCTTTCTTGGCAGCGCGGTGGGCACGCGGGAAGGCTTTCACCTGAGCTTCGATCTTATCGGCCATCTGGCCTCGCCCCGGATCCGGGCCGGAATGGAAACGCTATCGGATATGATCGTCTTTGCGTTCGGGGCCGCCATGGCCTTTTACAGCTTTCAGCTTGGGGCCGCCGCCTGGGGATCACGGATGCCCGCCATTGGCCTGCCGGACGGGATCAGCATGGTTCCTGTCGTCCTTGGGGGTGCCATGGTCGCCCTTTTTTCGCTGGAACGCCTTTTGCGACGCTTCGCGGGCTTGGAAACCGCCAGCACCTCTGTCGCCCATCAGAAAATCAGCGAGGTCTGACCCATGGAAATGTGGATACTCTTCGGGTCTTTCACCCTTTTGCTTTTGATCGGGACGCCTGTCGCCTATTGCCTTGGCGCGGCCTCGCTTTTGACCGTCCTTTACATGGAACTGCCGCCGATCATCGTGTTTCAGCGCATGAATTCTGGTGTCAGCGTCTTTTCCCTGATGGCCATTCCGCTGTTCATCTATGCTGGTGACCTGATGGTGAGGGGCGGCATCGCCACCCGGATCGTTGCCTTTGCCGGGTCCATGATCGGCCATGTCAGGGGTGGCCTTGGTCAGGTGAACATCGCGGCCTCTACCCTGTTTGGCGGCATCTCCGGCTCTGCGGTGGCCGAGGCCGCCGCCGTGGGCGGCATCATGATCCCGCAGATGAAGGCGCGCGGCTATGATGCCGACTATGCGGTAAACATCACGGCCATGGCCTCGCTTATCGCGATCCTGATCCCGCCGTCGCACAACCTGATCATCTATTCGATCTCGGCCGGTGGCTCGATCTCTATTGCCGATCTCTTCACTGCCGGGATTGTACCGGGCTTCCTGCTGGCAGCCTCTTTGATGGTTGCAGCCTATTTCGTCGCCCGCAGCCGCGGCTACCCGACCGAGGCGTTTCCCGGCTGGGCCATGGTCGCGCACCTTGGGGCTGTGGCGATCCCCGGAATTCTTCTGATCGCGATCATTTTCGGCGGTGTCCGCTCGGGCATCTTCACCGCGACCGAAAGCTCTTGTGTCGCGGTGCTGTACGCGCTGGTGATCACCTATTTCGTCTATCGCGAGCTTGATTGGAAAGCCTTCCTCGCCGCCACTGCCGGGGCAGTGCGGACAACCGCGATGGTCCTTTTGATCATCGGCACCGCCAGCGCGTTTTCCTGGCTTATGGCTTTCCATCAGGTCCCGGCCGCGCTGATCGACTGGATGAAGACGATCTCGGACAACCCGATCATCATCCTGCTGATCATCAACGTGATCCTGCTGCTGCTGGGCACCTTCATGGACATGGGGCCGACGATCATCATCACCACCCCGATCTTCCTGCCCATTGCCGAGGCTTATGGAATCGACCCGGTCCAGTTCGGCATCATCATGATCCTGAACTGCGGCATCGGGCTGAACACGCCCCCGGTTGGCGCGGTCCAGTTCGTCGCCTGCGCGGTCGGCAAGATCAGCGTGGCGGAATCGATGCGCACGATCTGGCCCTTCTACGGCGCAGGCTTCGCGGTGCTGATGCTGGTGACGTATGTCCCTGCCGTCTCGCTCTGGTTGCCATCGCTCTTTCACTAGGTGACGCAATGCCCCCCAAGACATATCCAACCGTCGCCACGGGCCCCGGCGTGACACGTCAGGTGCTGGCCGACCACCCCGACCTGATGATCGTTGCCTTCCGCTTCATGGAAGGGGCAGAAGGCGCGTTGCACAATCACCCGCATGTGCAGGCGACCTTTGTCCAATCCGGACGCTTCGCCTTTAGCGTGGGCGGTCAGGACCGTGAGGTCGGCCCCGGCGACAGCCTTATAGTCCCCAGCGGTGCGACCCATGGCTGCCGCTGCCTTGAATCCGGGGTGCTGATCGACAGCTTTGCCCCCCGCCGCGACGACTTCCTTTGAAAGGCCCTGTCATGCTGAGCATCGAGACCCGCCCCGCCATTTCCCCGACTGAAGCCAAAGGCATGGACACAACGGCCCTGCGTGGCGCGTTCCTTGGGCAGGGTCTTTTTGCCGATGGCGAAATCCGTCTGATCTATAGCCACTATGACCGCATGATGACCGGCGGTGCGGTTCCGGCGGGCGGTAGCCTGACGCTGGACCACGTCAAGGAATGCGGCACCGCCTCGATCCTTGACCGCAGAGAGATGGGCGTCGTGAACGTGGGTGGTTCCGGCACAGTGACCGCTGCAGGCGAGACCTATGCGATGGAAAAGGGGGACGTTCTGTATCTTGGCCGGGGGCTTGGACCTGTTGTCTTTGCGGGGCAGGGGAGGTTCTACCTTACCTCTGCCCCCGCCCATGCCAGACTTCCCGCCCGGCTGATCCGTCTTGGCGATGCGAAAAGCTTCACCACTGGCGCGGCAGAGACGGCGAACCACCGGACGATCTATCAGTTCATCCACCCCGAAGTGATGGAAAGCTGCCAGCTGGTTCTGGGCTATACCAAGTTCCACGGCGGTTCTGTCTGGAACACCATGCCCGCCCACCTGCACGACCGCAGGATGGAGGCCTATTTCTATTTTGACCTCGCCCCCGACGCCCGTGTTTTCCACATGATGGGCGAACCTTCAGAGACACGCCACCTGGTCGTCGCCAACGAACAAGCCGTGCTGTCACCGCCGTGGTCGATCCACTGCGGCGCTGGCACCGGCAGCTATACCTTTGTCTGGGCGATGGCCGGAGACAACGTCGATTACAAGGACGTGGAGATGGTCGGGATGGGGGACCTTCGGTGAACCCGTTCTCGCTTGCAGGTCGACACGCGCTTGTGACCGGGGCCAATACCGGCATTGGCCAAGCCATCGCGGTTGCTCTGGCGCAGGCGGGCGCAAGGGTGACCGTCGCCGCCCGCCGAGACTGCGATGAGACGCTGGCGTTGATACCCGGCGCGCAGGCGATCCATCTTGATTTCGCCGACCCGTTGGCTGCCCGTGATACATTCGCGGGCCATGACTATGACATCCTGATCAGCAACGCTGGCACCATTCGCCGCGCCGACAGCCTTGAGTTCAGTGAGGAAGACTGGGACGCGGTGATGGACGTCAACCTCAAATCCGTCTTCTTCACGGCCCAGGCCTTTGCCCGCGCCCTTGCGGCCCGCAAGTCGCCGGGCGCGATCGTCAACATCGCGTCGCTTCTGTCATTTCAGGGCGGCATCCGCGTGCCGTCCTATACGGCCGCGAAGCACGGTGTCGCGGGGTTGACCAAGCTTCTTGCCAACGAATGGGCCGTGCGTGGCATCAACGTCAACGCCATCGCACCGGGCTATATCGAGACCAACAACACCGAGGCGCTTCGCAACGACCCCGACCGGAGCGAAGCGATCCTTGCCCGTATCCCGGCCGGGCGCTGGGGCCGCCCGGATGACATCGCAGGAACCGCCGTCTTCCTTGCCTCTCCTGCTGCGGCTTATATCCATGGCGCGATCCTGAACGTGGATGGAGGCTGGCTTGCCCGCTGACATGTTTCGGACCCGCCCCGCCCCAAGAACCGGCATCGTCCACCTTGGCTTGGGTGCCTTTTTTCGCTCGCATGGGGCGGTTTACGTTCAGGACGCGATGGCCAGATCGGGCGGTGACTGGGGCATACTTGGCGTTTCGCTGAAGCGTCCGGATATCCGCGACGCCTTGGAGCCGCAGGATGGCCTGTACCACGCGCTTGAGCTTGGTCCCGAAGGCCAGACAGTGCAGACTGTCACCAGTGTCACGGGCGTCTTGGTTGCGCCCGAAGATCCCATCGCTGTCCTTGACGCAATGGCGGATCCGGCGGTCAGGATCGTTTCGCTGACGGTCACCGAAAAGGGCTATTGCCACGAGCCTGCGACCGGCAGGCTTAACCTCGATCATCCTGACATCGCCTACGATCTGACCCATGCCTTGCCACGGTCCGCCATCGGCTTTCTTGTGCGCGCGCTTGACCTTCGCCGCCAACTTGGCATTCGGCCTTTTTCGGTGCTGAGCTGTGACAATCTGCCGTCGAACGGTGCGCTCTTGCGCGGACTTGCGCTGGACTTTGCCCGAAACATCGACCCTTCATTGGCAGAGTGGATCGAAACCGAATGTCGGTTTCCTTCGACGATGGTCGATCGCATCGTTCCTGCCACCACGCCGGACACCATCGCCACTGTCGCACGCCTGACCGGCAAGACTGATGCCGCCCCAGTGCAGCATGAACCCTTTCGGCAGTGGGTGATCCAGGATGATTTTGTCGACAACCAGCGCCCGGATCTTGCCGCTGTCGGCGTTGAGCTTGTGCCTGACGTAAGCCCCTATGAACACATGAAGTTGCGGATGCTGAACGGCACGCATTCGTCGCTGGCGTATCTTGGCTATCTTGCCGGTCACGAGACAATCGCCGAAACGATGGCCGACCCGGTCTTTGCCCGCTTTGTCCGCAGCCTTTGGCGGAACGAGATCATTCCAGCCCTGACCCCGCCACCGGGGGCTGACCTGAATGCCTATGCCGAGCGTTTGTTCGGGCGGTACCAAAACCCCGGCATCCGCCACCGGACCTGGCAGATCGCGATGGACGGCAGCCAGAAACTGCCGCAGCGCCTTCTTTCGACCCTGGCCGACAACCTGGCGGCTGGTCGGGATAGCCCTGGCCTTCTTCTCGCGGTCGCGGCGTGGGTGCGCTATGTCGGTGGCGTCGACGAGAAGGGGCAGCCAATCGACGTGCGCGACCCCTTTGCCACCCGGCTTCGCGCCGCTTCGGACAGCCAAGAGACGCCGGAAGGCAAGGTCGCGGCATTGCTGGCCTTTCACGAAATCTTCCCGCCCGATCTTGCCCGCGCGATAGAGCCGGGCCTGACGGCCGCCTACATCCTTTTGCAGCAAAACGGCGCAGGCTGCGCCGTGGAGGCCCTGTTATGATCGAAAGCTGGCGCTGGTTTGGGCCATACGACAAAATCACCCTGCCCGAGATTGCCCAGACCGGGGCCAGCGGCATCGTCACAGCCCTGCACGAGATCCCTTATGGCGAGGTCTGGCCCACCGACCTGATCGCCACGCGCAAGGCTGAGATTGAAGCGGCGGGCTTTGAATGGGTCGTTGTCGAAAGTCTGCCGATACATGAACGCATCAAGCGCGGCGAAGGCGACCTGAGCCAGCTTTTCGCCAACTATCGACAAAGCATGGCAAACCTTGCGGCGGTTGGCATCCGGACGATCTGCTACAACTTCATGCCGCTGATCGACTGGACCCGCACCGACCTTGCCGCACCTGTCGCGCGGGGCGGAACCTGCCTGCGCTTTTCTGCCCCGAAGATGGCGGCGTTTGAAATCCACATGCTGGGGCGTCACGCGGCTGAAGACGATTACTCGGAACAGGTCCGCAAGGATGGCGCGGTCTGGTTCCAGCACTCCTCCGAAGCGGATCGGGAGATGCTTCTTCACTCCATCATGTCCGGTTTGCCGGGCGCCTATGACCGCTATGACATTGCAGGGTTGAAGTCGGCCTTGCAGGGGTATGACGGCATCAGTCGCAGTGACCTGCGCGCGAACTATCGCCGCTTCCTTGAAGAGGTGATCCCGACGGCCGAAGAGCTTGGCATGCGGCTTTGCGTCCATCCGGACGACCCGCCGCGTGATCTTTTGGGTTTGCCGCGCATCGTATCCGATGTGGAAGGCATTGCCTTTGCGCTGAACGCGGTGCCGGCTCGCGCAAATGGGCTTACACTCTGCGCCGGGTCTTTAGGCGCGAACCCGGCCAATGACGTGCCTGCTATCGCCCGGCAATTTGCCGATCGCATCCACTTTGCCCATCTGCGGAACGTCCGCAAAGATCCCGATGGCAGCTTTGAAGAGGCGGCGCATCTTGAGGGCGACACGGACATGGTCGCCTTGATTGACGCATTGCTGACCGAAGAACGCCGCCGCATCGCAGAGGGACGCGAGGACGCGGTTTTTCCCTATCGTCCTGACCATGGGCACGAACTTCTGACGGATATCGGCCGCGGCACCCATCCCGGCTATTCCCTCATCGGCCGTCTGCGGGGCCTTGCCGAATTGCGCGGCGTGGCCACGGCACTCGCCCGGCCAAACCAAGCGGGCAGATAACACCCTCAAGCGCTGTGTTGACTCATAGCGGGTTCTAAGCCGGGCCCGCACCGCCATGGCACGAAAAACCATGCGCTGAACGTCCCACGCATGAACGCAGAACCGGGCTGTGCCCAATCAGAACAGCGTTTGAGATGAAGTGGTGCCCGGAGCCGGAATCGAACCAGCGACACGCGGATTTTCAATCCGCTGCTCTACCAACTGAGCTATCCGGGCACCGTTGTCGAAGGGGCGCTGCCCTTCGGGTGGCGGGGTGATACGTCAGGCGGGCGGGGCTGTCCAGTGGGTATCGGCAGAAAATTCGCAGCCTTGCCGTGCTGGCGTGGGGGCCTTAGTTCGGGCGTTCGGGCGGGGTGTCGGAGTCGGGCAGGTCACCGTCTTCCATCGGCTCGGCCGGGATGGTGTAGCTGCCTGTCAGCCAGCGGCCAAGGTCCACATCTGCACAGCGGCGCGAGCAGAAGGGGCGGTATTTCGCATCGGTTTCCTTGTTGCAGATCGGGCAGGTCATGGCACCACGCCTTGCAGCAATTCCGCGAGCGGGAGACGGTCGCGCTTGCGCGTCATCTCGTAGAGGCCGAGCGCCGTCCAGCCGGCGAGATGCGTCTCGGCCCCTTCGGCGCGGAAGGCGGCTTTCATCACCTGATCCAGCGTGCCGCGGTCCTTTTTCGGGACTGGCGCGAAATCGACGACCACCTGCCCGCCAAGCCCGCGCAGGCGCAACTGGCGCGGCAGGTCGCGGGCGGCGGCCACATTGGCCTTGAGCGCGGCGGCGGGCGAGGTGTCTGCCCCCGTATTCACATCTACCGCGACCAGCGCGCGGGTGGGTTCCACCATCATATGTCCGCCACCCGGCAGATCGATGCGCGGCGATTGCAGCGCGGTGATCATTTCCCAGACGCCGTGATCGTCAAACCCGCCTTCGACCACCTCATCCGGCGCAGGTTCGGCCCAGTCGCGCCAGGCTGCCTCATGCGCACCGGGGCCGTCGACCAACAGTTCCGGCCCGCCCGACAGATCGGCCACCACGGCAGCGGCCATGTCCTTCATCGCGAGGATATCTTCGGCCACGGCCGCCTCATCCTCGCCTTCGGCAGCAGAGCGCAGGATCAGACCATGATCCGCTGCCGCGCCTGCCATCGCGTCTTCGGCGAGTTGCTGCAACCCGGCGCGGATGTCTTCGTCGCGGATGCGGCGCGAGATGTTGATGCCCGGCGCCCCCGGCGTGATGATGGCCCAGCGGGATTTGAACAGGAGCCGCGTGGTGACCGGCACGGCCTTGCCGGGTTCGGTCGGACCGGAGACCTGCACGATGATCCGTTGCCCGGGTGCGAGGCCGGAGACCTGCCGCAGGAAGCCGGTGCCTTCAGGCAGTTTGACGAACATGCCGCCCTGGCCCTTCATCGGGCGGTCGGCCACGGCGCGGTAGATCGCGCCGGGCAGGACCACATCCTCGGGCGGGTCGATCAACAGGTCTTCCAACTGACCGTCGACGATCAGCGCGGCCGCGTCGCGGCCACCCACCTGATCCAGACAGACCACACGCCCTTTCATCCCTGCCTCCATACCGGATAACCCGCAGCCGCCAGAAGCGCCGCCGTCTCCGCCAGTGGCAGGCCGACAATGCCGGTGAAACTGCCTGAAATCCACGGGATGAAGGCCCCCGCCGCGCCCTGGATGGCATAGCCGCCGGCTTTGCCTTCCCATTCGCCGCCCGCCAGATAGGCGTTCAGCTCTGCATCCGACAGGCGCTTCATCTTGACCGCGCTTACGCTTTCGCGCGTCCAGTATCGGTCGCCTCGGCGCACGGCCACAGCGGTGATGACCTCATGTCGCCGCCCACCGAGTGCCAGCAGGAAGGCTGCGGCTTCGCCTGCATCGGCAGGCTTGCCGAGGATGCGGCGGCCCAAGGCCACGGTGGTATCGGCGCAGAGGACGATGTCCTCTGGCCCCGCCGTCACCGCCGCCGCCTTTTCGCGCGCCAGCCGTGCCGCATAGGGGCGGGGCAATTCGCCCCGTGCCGGGTCTTCGTTGATGTCGGGAGGAAGGATGGCATCGGGCACGACGCCGATCTGCGCCAGAAGTTCCTTCCGGCGCGGGCTGCCCGATCCGAGGATCAGCTTCACTTGAAGCGATAGTTGATGCGGCCTTTCGACAGGTCGTAAGGCGTCATTTCCACCTGAACCTTGTCGCCCGCCAGAACGCGGATCCGGTTCTTGCGCATTTTTCCTGCCATCACGGCGATCAGTTCATGGCCGTTATCCAGCTCGACCCTGAATGTCGCGTTCGGCAGGAGTTCCTTCACGACACCCGGGAATTCGAGGATATCTTCCTTGGCCATGTTCACTCCAAATAGGTTTACGGCCCGCAAGCATGGCTCGCGGGCTTCGGGCATGGGTAATGCGCCTGTCGGGGCGGATTTTCAAGGGGCAAATGCAAGGCGCATGGCCCGATCAGACAAGAAGGAAGTCATCCTGCAAGAGGTCGAGGCGGTTCACGCCCATGACGATCAGCAAGTCCCCATCGCCGAAGTCGAACAGCACGTGATCCGCACGCTCGCGCCCCAGCCTGCGCAGGTCTGCCCATCCTGCCCCGGCCCCCAGCAAATCGGCCTCGATGCGCAGGGTGTCGATGTTGTCTTCGAAGGCGGCGACTGTGTCGCGCCCGGCGGCGTAGATGAAGCTGTCGGCGCCGTTCCCGCCGGTGAGCCGGTCATTGCCCAGCCCGCCATCAAGCGTGTCATTGGCGGTGCCGCCGAACAGCACGTCATTCCCGGCCCCGCCACTGAGGACGTCCGCACCGCCATCGCCGAGCAGGCGGTCGTTGTTGTCGCCGCCAAAAAGCTGGTCGCGCCCAAATCCGCCGGTCAGCGTGTCATTGCCCGCCGCACCGAACAACCGGTCATTGCCGTTATTGCCGGACAGGATGTTTGAGGCTGTGTTGCCGACCACCCGGTCATTGCCGGAGCCGGCTTCGAAATTCTCGATCACCACGCCGCGGGCGATGGTCATGTTGCCGATGCCGCCCATGATATCAGACCGGCCGGTGGCCACCAGCGTGACGTTCTGATTTGTCGTGTCACCGCGCATCCGGATCGTATCGATCCCGCCTTCATCCCAGATTGTGAAAGCCAGATCGGACATGCCGCGACCGCCTTCGAAGATGTCGTTGAAGAACTGGCCCAGCGCGTTGGTCAGCGTGGTTCCTTCGCCCCAGACGGTGTTGCCCGCCGTTGCCCCGCCGCGTGCTGCGCCATAGAGGTTCTGGATCGCGACGATATCCGCGGGCATCGCTGTCATCAGTGCTGCATAGCTGCCCGGATCGTTCGTGTTCTGATCCTGATTGAAATAGGACATGATCGACATGGACCAGCTGTCATTGCGGAAATCCGTGTCAAAGCGGTAGATCGCCGCGCCGTTATAGGCCCCCTGGTGGCCCAAGCCGAGGGCATGACCGATTTCATGCACATAGGTCTGATAGCTGTAGCTGTCATAGCTTGTGCCGTAGCGCGCCAGCCAGTCGGTACTGACATTGATCTGGGCGCTGGTGATGGTGGTGCCGGTTACAGAATTGCTGGCAAAGGCGCCGGGACGGGCGTCGTCGAAGGTGAGGTCCGCCTGACCCGATGACACGGCCTGAAACTGCAGATTGGCCACCATTGCCCAGGCTTCCATGGCCCAAAGCGCCAGTTGACGGCCTTCTGCCGTAAGGCCCGTGATGTTATAAGTGATCACGTTGGAGGCAGAGGTATCAAAGCTCTGACGGCCTGAACCGCGCCACTCCCAGTAGCCATCGGTCAGGAAATTCGCCAATTGATCCAGCGTCCCGTTTGGGGGCAGGGGGGGTGCCGCAATCTCTGTGATCGCCATGCGGTATGTGCCGGCAAAGCCGTCGTTGTAGCTTCCGGCGGACAGGAAAAAGGTTCCGCTGACGGATGGCGAAAAGGTCACCCGCGAGTTTAGACCCACGGCATCGTCGTTGAGGGCCACCACATTGCCGGACGCATCCAGCACGCGCAGGAAGGTATCGGTGACCGGGGAGGCCCCGCTGCCGGAAAGATCGATCTGATAAACCTGCCCGGCTACCAGCGTCACCGCGACAAGATCCCTGTCGCCCGGGGTCAGGCTGCCCAGAAACTCATCGCCGACCGACATGGTCGTTGTCGGTACGGCCGGCACGGTATTCGGGGCATCGCCGGTTTCTAGGACCGTGGCCAATACGGTGATTGTCGGGTTCGAAAAACCACAGCCTGTTTCGATCACGGCTGCAAAGCACATTGTACACATGGGTCACTCATCAACAAACTGAACGGCTTAGAGAGAACTGAAACGGCCAGTGGCCGTTACTGGGGTGGTCTTGTCTGCAAGAGATCGGCTGCCAGACGGGCGGGCCAATCGGGCAGCAACGGGCCATCCATGGCGATGACCTGCACCAGCGGGCCCGCTTCACCCTGCCAGCGCAGGCGTGCGGCCACGAGCCCGGCCTGTGCAGCCGTCACCTCCAGCGTCAGGCCATCCGAGGGCAGGGCACGGTCGTGCAACGCGTCGGCCAGCGCCTGACACAGCGTCGCGGCGGCGGCAGGCTCAGCCCCTTCGGCATGTTCACAGTTGAGGCCGGATGCCCCGGCCATGCTGGCGCAGAGGCTGACCATGGCGGCTGCGCCCATCTTGCGGCCAAGTTTGCCGCCGGGGTTTGACGAAAGGATCCGCCGGTCTGTCACATTTGCACCCTAACAACCACTAGACCCGGCCACCTTGCGAGGGGTCGGGTATCATTCGGGGCAGGCTAGCAGGGCGCGCATAAAAATCAATCACGGGTTGACAATTGCGCGCAAATGGCGCGGTCAAGCCTGGGCGAGGCGATCCTTCTGTTCGTCCCAATGCAGGTGGTTCAGCACACCGCCGTTGCGGCGCACTTCATGCACGGCGGCGAGGTCAACCTCTGCCACGGCCCAGCCGGGGGTGTTCAGCGCGGTTTCGGTGAAGATGCCGGTGGGCGGGAAGCCCCGGTCGGGCGGGCCGTAGATGGCGGCTGCGCCCACGTTTTCATCCACCGCCGGGCACCAGGTGGCCAATCCTACAGTGGGGGAATGGACGGTGATGCACTGGTTTTCCAGTGCGCGGGCCATGGCACCCACCCGCACGCGGGTAAAGCCTGCCAGCGTATCGGTGCAGGAGGGCACGAGGATCACCTCGGCCCCGGCTTCGGCCAAACGCCGCGCCAGCAGGGGAAATTCGCTGTCGTAACAAATCAGAATGCCGATGCGGCCAAGGGCGGTGTCGAACACCGGCAGCCCATGGCCGGGTTCCACGAACCATGTCTCACGCTCGAACCGGGTCATGATCTGCTTGTCTTGATGGCCGACAATCCCACCCGGCGCATAAAGCGTTGCGCGGTTCACCGGGCGCGCGCCGTTGGACGGGAAGACGGGGCCTGAGGCGCCGAGGATATGCACCCCATGTTCCGCCGCCAGCCGCAGATGCAGCGCATCCACCGCGTCGCGCCACCGCGCCACCTCGACCAGCGCGCGCTCCAGATCGGCGGCGACCTCGGCCCCACCCAGTGAGGCCAATTCCATGGCCCCGTATTCCGGGAACACAAGAAGATCAGAACCTTGCGCCGCAGCATCCGCCACCCAGCGCGTCAGCTTTGCCTCATAGCCGGCAAAGTCTGCGTGGAAGTCGAGCGGATAGGCGGCAGCGGCTATTTTCATCGGGCGGGCCCTTCTGGCGGCAAGCGGATCAGCGGCCTTTGTGGCAGTCTTCGGTAGGCGGGAAAACCCGTTTCGCCGGGACGGGACGCTTGTCCGGCATGAGATGCGCTTCTCGAGTGCCTGCGCAAAGCAAAAGGGCCGGGGCGAGGGCATTATGCCCCGGTCCCGGCCCCTGCCGTCTTGGTGACGGTAAGCGCCTGCAGTCTTTTGCGGCGGCCGTCTTACGGGCAGCGCGCCACGTAGCGGCGGCCGTTGGCATCCTGATAGACACAGTCGTTCGGCGTGTTGGCGCGACCGATCAGGTTGCCAGCAACGCCGCCGACGGCAGCGCCGATGATTGCGCCTTCGACGCGGTCATCGGAATCTGACACCGCAGCGCCCAGCAAGGCGCCTGTTGCCGCGCCGCCCAAAGTCGCCTGGTCCGCAGGAACGCAGGCCGCTGTGCCCAGCGCCAGGATCGCAAACAGGATGGTGTGTTTCATGGAAATCTCTCCAGTGATGTTCTTCATCGGACAAAACGCCCCAGTCGCCCATCGGTTCCATGGCGGGCCCGGAATAGTGATGCGACAGGGTTTGTGACAGGCTCCGGATCGCCACGGGTCAGATATACGCCCCCGCAATTGCGGGTGGCAACGCAGGCGGGGCGTGTTGCGCCAAAGCTTGCCTATCGGTGCCCCATGGATATTGGCCATGCAGGCCGAATAAGGTGCACTGTCGGTTGCGCGCGGCTGTCCTGGGGGGCGTCTGCGGTGCAACCGGGGCAGAGGCCTGCCGTTGGTGCAGGTGAGGTGGAAGTGGGACATGTGATGGACAGCAAAGATTTCGACCTGCGCGTTTACTATGAGGACACCGACCTTGCCGGGATCGTCTATTACGCGAATTACCTGCGGTTCATCGAACGGGCGCGGACGGAATGGGTGCGCGGGCTGGGCGTGGATCAGGGGGCGTTGAAGCGGGATGAGGGGATCGTCTTTGCCGTGCGGCGGGTGGAGGCGGATTATCTGAAGCCTGCGCGGTTCGACGATCTGCTGACGGTCAAGACGCGGCTGCTGGAACTGGGCGGCGCGCGGATCGAGCTGGAGCAAGAGGTGTTGCGCGCAGGCGAGCGGCTGTTCGCGGCGCGGGTTGTGCTGGTCTGTATGTCCGAGGCGGGCGGGGCGGTGCGTATTCCGCCTGTGGTGCGGGCAAAACTGTCGCCGCCGCGGCATTGAATCGCCGCTTATGCCGCGCCGCAGCGGCAGGTTGCCGCCAAAGGCCGCCCTGTCGCGCAGATGTGTTGGCAATCCGGTTTGAATGCGGGTAGAATCACCGCTAATGGGCTGCGACAAGGATGGCCCGGCAACAAGAGCAGGCGTAATGGAAACGGAAACCCTTGCGGCGGCGCAGGAGATTGATTTCTCTGTGCTCGCGCTTTTCATGAAAGCGACACTCACCAACAAGCTGGTGCTTTTGACCCTGCTGCTGATGAGTTTCTGGTCCTGGTCCATCATCGTGCAGCGTATTCTGGTGTTTCGCCGCGCGCGGACCGAGGCCGAGGAATTCGACCGCGCCTTCTGGTCGGGCGAGCCGCTGGATGAGCTTTATGAAACGATCGGGCCGCAGCCGCAGGGCGCGAGCGAGCGCATCTTTGTGGCCGGCATGACGGAATGGCGGCGCAGCCACCGGCAGGATGGCAAGCTGATTGCCGGCGCGCAGGCGCGCATCGACCGGGCCATGGATGTGGCCATCGCGCGCGAGAATGAGGCGTTGAACAAGGGGCTTGGCTTTCTGGCCACCACCGGATCGACCGCGCCCTTCATCGGTCTGTTCGGGACGGTCTGGGGTATCAAGTACAGCTTTGAACAGATCGCCATCAGCCAGAACACCAACCTTGCCGTCGTGGCGCCCGGTATTGCCGAGGCGCTGCTGGCCACGGCCATCGGCCTTGTGGCGGCTATTCCGGCGGTGGTGGCCTATAACAAGCTCAACAGCGACAGTGAGCGTATCCTGAACGGGTATGAATCCTTTGCCGACGAGTTTTCCACCATCCTGTCGCGCCAGCTGGACGCCTGAGCCATGGGGGCCGGGGTTGCAAAAGGCGGCGGGGGCGGGGGCGGACGTCGGGGCCGGAGACGGCGCGGCGGTGCGCCGATGGCGGATATCAACGTCACGCCCTTTATCGACGTGATGCTGGTTTTGCTGATCATCTTCATGGTGGCTGCGCCGATGCTGACAGTGGGGGTGCCCATCGAACTGCCCGAGACAGCGGCGAATGCCCTGCCGTCCGAGCAGGAGGAACCGCTTGCGATCACAATGACCGCAGATGGCCGTCTGATGATCCAGAATACCGAGACCGCACCGGATGAGCTCATCACCCGGCTGACGGCGATTTCGGCAGAGCGGACATCCGACAAGATATTCCTGCGGGCGGATGGGTCCATTCCCTATGCCCGCGTGGCCGAAGTGATGGGCGCGCTGAGTGCGGGTGGGTTCAACAATATCGGTCTGGTCACCGACGCGGGTGGCCCGACGCTTGATGGTAACGGCGGCTGACGGCCGGGCAGGGCATGGAAAAGGGTCAGATCATTTCGGGCATCGCGCATGGTGGCGTGATCCTCTGGGTTATCCTGGGGGATTGGCTGTTCCGTGCGCCGACGCTGCCTGAGATTGAGGTGGCCGAAGTGTCGCTGATGTCGAGCGCCGAGTTCGATGCGATGATGGCGGCGGCACCTCCGGCAGCGGAACCCGCTGCGGAACCCGCACCCGAGCCTGCGCCTGAGGAACCTGCACCCGAAGAACCGGCGATCCAGCCGCCCGAACCGGTGCAGCCGCAAGAGCCGCCACCGCCTGCCGAGGACCCGCCGCCAGTGGCCCCGCCCGAGGAACCGCTGCCCGAGGATCTGCCCACCGAGGCGGTGCCGCAGCTGATCGAGACGCCCGATCCGGTGGCCCCGATTGCGGATGTCGAACAGCCGATTCCGGTGCCGCTGTCGGATGCGCGCCCGCGCCCGCGCCCGCTGGACCGGGTGGCGGCGACGCCGGTGGAAAGCGTGGACGCGCCCGAAGTGGCCGAGCAGGTGATCGAAGAGGTCAGCGACGTGCCGTCTGAGGAGGCGGTCATCGTCGAGGAACAGCAAGAGGCCGCCGCGCCCGAGGAAGCCACGACACAGATCGTGACCGAAGCGGTGGAAACCGAGGAAGACGCGCCGCAGCTTGAAATGACCGCCTCCCTGCGGCCCCGGTCGCGGCCCGAGCGGGTGCAGCCCAGCGAGGAACCGGTCGAGGACGCGGCAGCAACCGCCGAGACGCCAGAGGAAGCCCCCGAAGAGCCCGCGCCGGACACGGCCACCGAAGATGCCGTTGCAGCCGCGCTGGCCGAGGCTTTGGCAGAGGAAGCCGCCGCCGAGGAGGCCGCCGCAGCCGAAGCCGCCGCCGCTGCCGCAAGCGACCTGCCTGCCGGTCCGCCCATGACGGCCGGTGAGATGGATGCCTTGCGGGTGGCGGTGCAGGCCTGCTGGAACGTCGGGGCGCTGTCGATGGAGGCGCTGCGGACCACGGTCACGGTGGCGGTATCGGTGGGCCAGGATGGCGTGCCGGATGCCGGGTCGATTGCCATGATCGCATCGAACGGCGAATCCGATACAGCCACGCAGCAGGCGTTCGAGGCCGCGCGGCGCGCGATCATCCGCTGCGGCGCGCGCGGGTTCCCGCTGCCGCCTGAGAAATATGACCAGTGGCAGAACATGGAACTGGTATTTGATCCGAACGGGATGCGGATGAGATGACCGTTTTCCCGACATATTGCCGACATGGCGGCGCTGCTCGCGCCATCGTGTCCCCGAAAAAGCGCCGTTCGCGGCATGGTGAAATTGAATGACCCGAGGAGAATGAGGAAACGATGACCTTGATCAGAACCCTCTCCCCCGTGCTTGCCCCCGTGTTTGGCTCAGTGCTTGCCCCGGTGCTTGCCGTAGCGATTGGCCTGTTGTCCGGCGTCTTTGCCCCTGCCGTTGCGCAGGAGCGGGGGCCTTTGCGGATCACGATCACCGACGGCGTGATCGAACCCTTGCCTTTTGCAGTGCCCGCCTTTGTGGCCGAGAACGGCGCAGGCGGCCAATATGCCGCCGATATCACACGGGTGGTGGCGGCAGACCTGGCCGGGACCGGGCTGTTCCGGGAAATTCCGGCCGAGGCGCATATCGCGCAGGTGTCCAGCTTTGATGCGCCTGTCTCATTTGGCGACTGGCAGGCGATCAATGCGCAGGCGCTGATCGTGGGTGCAGTCAGCGCGTCGGGCGATCAGATCGTCGTCAAGTTCCGGCTGTTCGATGTGTTCAGCGGCCAGCAGATGGGCGAGGGGCTGCAATTTGCGGGCACCCCCGGCACATGGCGGCGGATGGCGCATAAGGTGGCGGATGCCGTCTATAGCCGGATTACGGGCGAAGGCCCCTATTTCGACAGCCGGGTTGTCTATGTGTCCGAAAGCGGGCCGAAGAACCAGCGCGTGAAGCGGTTGGCGGTCATGGATTACGACGGCGCGAATGTGGCCTATCTGACGGATGGGTCGTCCATCGTGCTGGCCCCGCGCTTTTCGCCGACGGGGAACCAGATCCTGTTCACCAGCTATGAATCCGGGTTTCCGCGCATCTACCTGATGGATATTGGGTCTATGCAGGTGCAGGCTTTGGCGCAGGCCGAAGGCAACATGACCTTCGCCCCGCGCTTTGCGCCCGATGGGCGGACGGTGGTGTTCAGCCTGGAACGGGGTGGGAATTCCGACATCTACGCGCTGGATATCGGCAGCGGGCAGATCCGGCAGTTGACCAATGCACCCTCGATCGAAACAGCGCCGAGCTTTTCGCCCGATGGCAGCCAGATCGTGTTTGAAAGCGACCGGTCGGGGAACCAGCAGCTGTATATCATGCCGGCAAGTGGCGGTGAGGGGCAGCGGATTTCCAACGGGCCTGGGCGTTATGGCACGCCGGTCTGGTCGCCGCAGGGCGATTATATCGCCTTTACCAAACAGAACGCGGGCCGGTTCCATATCGGCGTGATGCGGACGGATGGCGGGGAAGAGCGGTTGCTGACCGCCTCGTTCCTGGACGAGGGTCCGACCTGGGCCCCGAATGGCCGCGTGATCATGTTCATGCGCGAAAGCGCGGGGGCGAGCGGGCAATCGGCGCTGTTCAGCGTGGATATTTCGGGCCGCAACCTGCGGCAGATTCCGACCGATGGCCCTGCCTCTGACCCGGCATGGTCGCCGCTTCTTCCATGAGAGATGTCGCGCCGCCGATTCACAGGGCGGTGCAAAGCTGTTATCCTTGTGCGCAATCGAGCCAAGAACCCAAAAAGGAACCCTATTCATGACGCTTCTTCCCAAGGCCCTTCTTGTTGTCGCCGTGCTTGGTCTGGCGGCCTGTAACAACCCTGACCGCTTTGGTGCGGGTGGTGCTGGCGGTGCCGGTGGCGCGGGCGGTATCGGCGCGGGCGGCATTGGCACGTCCGGGCTGGGCGATCCGAGCGATCCGCGCTCCATCGCCTATTTCAACCAGGCTGTCGGTGACCGCGTGCTGTTCGCGGTCGACCAATCGACCCTGTCGCCCGAAGGGCGGATGGTGTTGCAGGGGCAGGCGCAGTGGCTGAACTCCAACCCGGATTATGCCATCATCATCGAAGGCCATGCCGATGAGCAGGGCACGCGGGAATACAACCTTGCGCTGGGCGCGCGCCGCGCCAATGCGGTGCAGGATTTCCTGATTTCGCAAGGTGTGGGCCCCAACCGGATGCGGACTGTGTCCTACGGCAAGGAACGCCCGATCGAGGTGTGTTCGGATGAGGCCTGCTATTCCAAGAACCGCCGCGCCGTGACGGTGCTGTCGATGGGCGCGGGGGCCTGATCCGATGCGGATGATCCGCCTGTTCCTGGTGATGGCCTTTCTGCCTGTGGCTGGTTTTGCGCAGGATGCGCAGACACTGGCCGATATCCGTGCGCAGATTTCGCAGCTTCAGGCTGAGTTCAACAGCCTGAAGTCCGAACTTGTCACCTCGGGCGCGGCAGCGACCGGGGCGGCAGGGGGCGATGCCTTGCAGCGCATGGACGCCATCGAGGCCGCGCTGACACGGCTGACATCCAAGACGGAAGAGGTGGAGCTAAAGCTGAACCGCGTGGTCACCGATGGGACGAACCGTATCGGTGACCTTGAGTTCCGGCTGTGCGAACTGGAAGAGGGCTGCGATATCGCAGCCCTTGGCGATACGGCACCGCTGGGTGGCGGCGTGGCCGGGGCGACGGCCCCCGTGGCCCCGGCGACCCCCGACCCTGCCGCCGGAGGGACCGCTGCGCCGGAACTGGCCATCGGCGAACAGGCGGATTTTGACCGGGCCAAGGAGGTGCTCGGTCAAGGTGACTTTCGCGCCGCTGCAGACCTCTTTGCGACCTTTGCCCAATCCTACCCGGGTGGCCCCCTGACGCAGGAAGCGCATTTCCTGCGTGGCGAGTCGCTGAGCCAGCTTGGCGACACCTCCGGGGCCGCGCGCAGTTATCTTGAGGCGTTTTCGGGCCAGCCTTCAGGGCCACAGGCAGCGCCTGCGCTGCTGAAGCTGGGGCAGGCGCTGGGCGCGCTGGGCCAGACGCCCGAAGCCTGTGTCACCTTGCAGGAAGTGGGGACGCGTTTCCCCGGATCGGCCGAGGCATCCAATGCCACACTGGCCATGCAGGGGCTGGGCTGTCTCTGACCCGGGACGTTGCCGATATCTTCCGCCGGGGCCTTGGCCCGGCCGGGAAAGAGGCGCTGGGGCTGGCTGTGTCGGGTGGCGGGGATTCGCTGGCCATGCTGTATCTGGCGGTCGAGGCGGGCTGCGATGTTGCAGTGGCGACGGTGGATCACGGCTTGCGCCCTGAGGCCGCAGCAGAGGCGGCAGCGGTGGCCGGGGTTTGTGCCGGGCTGGGTGTGCCGCATGAGATCTTGCACTGGCATTGGGACGGCGCGGGCAACCTTCAGGATGCCGCGCGACGTGGCCGGACGGCGCTGCTGGCCGATTGGGCGCAGCGGCGCGGGCTGCGGACTGTGGCGCTGGGCCATACCGAAGATGACATTGCCGAGACGTTCCTGATGCGGCTTGCCCGTGATGCGGGGGTGGATGGGCTGGCCGCCATGGCGGCGCGGCGCGAGGTGGCGGGCGTGGTGTTCCTGCGCCCCTTGCTGGCGGCCAGCCGGGCCGATCTGCGGGCGTGGCTCTTGGGCCGGGGGCTGCCTTGGGCGGACGACCCGTCGAATGAGGATGAGCGGTTCGACCGTGTGCGCGCCCGCCGGGCGCTGGCCGCGATGGCCGAGGTGGGCGCGGGCGGGGCCGAGATTGCGGCGCTGGCGGCCAAGATGGCCGATGTCCGCGCCGCGCTGGAAGCGGCGACAGCGGATGCGGCGGCGCGCATCCTGCGGGTGGATGCGGGCGATGTGATCGTGGATGTAGGCGGGCTTGCAGCGCAGCCTGCGGAAATTCGCCGCCGGTTGCTGCTGGCCACGCTGATCTGGATCGCATCGGCGGAATACGGGCCACGCGGGGCCGAGATGGAGCGCTTTGTCGCAGCCGCGCTGGAGGGGCGCCCGGCCACGCTGGCGGGCTGCAAGACAAGCCATGCGCGCGGGCGGATGCGGGTGACGCGGGAACTGCGGGCAGTGGCCGCGCTGGAATGTCCGGCGGATGCGCTGTGGGATGGCCGGTGGCGGGTTTCCGGCCCGGAAACCAACGGCTTGACCCTGCGCGCGCTGGGCGAGGCAGGCCTTGCCGCCTGTCCGGACTGGCGGGCGGCGGCGCATCCACGGGCGACGCTTCTGGCCAGCCCGGCCGTGTGGCATGGGGAGGTGTTGGTGGCGGCCCCGCTGGCCGGATTTGGGGCCGGCTGGGCGGCGCAGTGCCATCCGCCCAAAGGCCCCCTGGGTGCGGCACCTTTATCGCATTGAACCCTTGGGGTTTATCTCTATCTTAAAGGATAAGGGTCGCTGGCCGTTTCTGGTCTTGCGGCGGTATGAGGAGAGACTTCGTGGGTAATGCACGAAATATCGCATTCTGGGTTGTCCTGTTTCTGTTGATCCTGGCCTTGTTCAACCTGTTCAGCGGGAACCAGACGACCAGTTCGTCGCGGACATTGTCCTATTCTGAATTCATCACCCGCGTCGACAGCGGCGAAGTGCAGAGCGTGACGCTGGATGGCGAACGGGTTCTGGTCCGCGCGCGGGACGGGTCGCAATATGTGACGATCAAGCCGGATGGCGAAGTTCTGACGGATCGCCTGATCGACAAGGGCGTGGAAGTGAAGGCCGAGGCGCAGGAGCAATCGGGTTTCATGTCCGTGATCGGCATTTGGTTGCCGTTCCTTGTGCTGATCGGTGTCTGGATCTTCTTCATGAACCGGATGCAGGGCGGCGGCCGTGGCGGCGCGATGGGCTTTGGCAAATCGCGGGCGAAGCTGCTGACCGAAAAGCATGGCCGGGTGACGTTTGACGACGTGGCCGGTATCGACGAGGCCAAGGAAGAGCTGGAAGAGATCGTGGAATTCCTGCGCAACCCGCAGAAGTTCAGCCGTCTGGGCGGCAAGATCCCGAAAGGCGCGCTGCTTGTTGGCCCGCCCGGTACTGGTAAGACGCTGCTGGCGCGTGCCATCGCGGGCGAGGCTGGGGTGCCGTTCTTTACGATCTCTGGTTCCGATTTCGTGGAAATGTTCGTGGGCGTGGGCGCAAGCCGCGTGCGCGACATGTTCGAACAGGCCAAGAAGAACGCGCCTTGCATCGTCTTCATCGACGAGATCGACGCCGTGGGCCGTGCGCGCGGTGTGGGCATCGGCGGTGGCAATGACGAACGCGAACAGACCTTGAACCAGTTGCTGGTCGAGATGGACGGGTTTGAGGCGAATGAAGGCGTGATCATCGTCGCGGCCACCAACCGCAAAGACGTGCTGGACCCGGCGCTGCTGCGCCCCGGCCGTTTTGACCGGACGATCCATGTGCCGAACCCCGATATCAAGGGGCGTGAAAAGATCCTGAACGTGCACGCCCGCAAGGTGCCGCTGGGGCCGGATGTTGATCTGCGTACCATCGCACGCGGCACGCCGGGCTTTTCGGGTGCAGACCTGATGAATCTGGTGAACGAGGCGGCGCTGATGGCCGCCCGCGTGGGCCGCCGGTTCGTGACGATGGAAGATTTCGAGCAGGCCAAGGACAAGGTCATGATGGGCGCAGAGCGCCGGTCGATGGTCTTGACCGCTGACCAGAAGGAAAAGACCGCCTATCACGAAGCAGGCCATGCCATCGTGGGCATGAACATGCCGAAATGTGACCCGGTCTATAAGGCCACGATCATCCCGCGCGGCGGCGCCCTTGGGATGGTTGTCAGCCTGCCCGAGATGGACCGGCTGAACATGCACAAGGATGAAGGCAAGCAGAAGATCGCCATGACCATGGCGGGCAAGGCTGCCGAGATCATCAAGTATGGCGAAGAGGGTGTCTCCTCTGGTCCGGCGGGCGATATCCAGCAGGCATCTTCCTTGGCGCGAGCCATGGTGATGCGCTGGGGTATGTCGGACAAGGTCGGCAACATCGACTATGCCGAGGCGCATGAAGGCTATCAGGGCAATACGGCGGGCTTTTCGGTTTCCGCCGATACCAAGACGCTGATCGAATCCGAAGTGAAGCGGCTGATCGACGAAGGCTATGAAACCGCGCGGCGGGTTCTGCTGGAGAAAGCCGATGATTTCGAGCGGTTGGCCAAGGGCCTGCTGGAATATGAAACGCTGACCGGTGACGAAATCCGCAAGGTGATTGCGGGTGAGACATTGGGCAAGGATGATGACGCGGACAAGCCTGCCTCGGGCGGTGGTGCCACGTCGATTGCGGCCATCCCCAAGACCAAGCCCAAGGCCCCCAAGGCCGGGCCGGAGCCTGAACCGGTTCTGTAGCCAGGTCTCGACTGCGGAAAAAGCCCTGGAACCCGTGATGGTTCCGGGGCTTTTGTCTGGCTGCCTTGCCTCGGGCGAGCAGGCGCGGGTAGATGGTAGCCTGTTCGAACAACCTTGCGCCGGGGGTGACATGCCTGTTCTGAAACCGACAGAGTTCTACGCCCGCATCACCTGGCTTGGCCGGGTGCCGGACCGTAAGGCGGCGCTGGCGGCCGAGGCGGTGGACAGTTTGCGCGTGCTGTTTTCCGGGCCGGAGGGCGAAGATCACGGCGGGCTGACGCGGCCGAGTTGCAGCCGCGTGGTGGCGCAATATCCCAAGGGGACGGAAATCCGTAATACGCGGCAGTTCACCGTGCTGTCGGCCGAGGAATTGGCGGATACCGCCGCGCGGATGGGGCTGGCGGCGCTGGACCCGGCGCTGCTGGGGGCAACGATGGTTGTGGAGGGCATCCCCGATTTCACCCGCATCCCGCCATCCAGCCGCTTGCAGGGCGAGGGTGGCGCGACGCTGGTGGTGGATATAGAGAACCGGTCCTGCCAGTTGCCCGCCAAACCCATCGAGGCGCGCCATCCCGGTTTCGGGGCAAAGTTCAAATCCGCCGCCAATGGGCGGCGCGGCATCACGGCATGGGTGGAGCGTGAGGGACAGTTCCGCCTTGGCGAAACCCTCCGCCTTCACATCCCCGATCAACCGGTCTGGGCGCATCTGGATGCGGCGCGGCGGGGCTGATTCCCTGTAGGGAAAATTTGTTTCACTGCGGATAATTCCCCGGTGCGATGGGGCGGGTTTCCGATCGGAAACGCCCGGTGGCGAATCTGGGGGCGAACATGTCGGAAAAGCCCCTCTCAATGCACGTTTCCCCCGCTATCACGTCGGAAACGGGGGAAGAACCCCGCAAAGGGAGCTTGGGACATGGCCGTTAAAACCGACATCGAGATTGCACGCGAAGCCAAGAAGAAGCCGATCATGGAGATCGGCGCAAAGCTGGGCATCCCGTCCGATCATCTTCTGCCCTATGGCCATGACAAGGCGAAGGTGAGCCAGGAGTTCATCAAATCGCTGGCAGGCAAGCCCGATGGCAAGCTGATCCTCGTCACCGCGATCAACCCGACGCCTGCGGGTGAGGGCAAGACGACGACGACTGTGGGCCTGGGCGATGGCCTGAACCGCATCGGCAAGAAGGCGGTGATCTGTATCCGCGAGGCAAGCCTTGGCCCGAACTTCGGGATGAAGGGTGGTGCTGCGGGCGGCGGTTACGCGCAGGTCGTGCCGATGGAGGAGATGAACCTTCACTTCACCGGCGATTTCCACGCGATCACGTCTGCCCATAACCTGCTGTCGGCGATGATCGACAACCATATCTATTGGGGCAACAGCCTGGACATCGACGAGCGCCGCATCGTCTGGCGCCGGGTGATGGACATGAACGACCGCGCGCTGCGCGACATGGTGGTGTCGCTGGGTGGGGTTTCCAACGGCTTCCCGCGCCAGACCGGGTTTGACATCACCGTGGCGTCCGAGGTCATGGCGATCCTGTGCCTGTCCAATGATCTGGACGATCTGCAAAAGCGGCTGGGCGATATCGTGGTTGCCTATACCCGCGAGAAGAAGCCGATCTATTGCCGCGACATCAAGGCCGACGGCGCGATGACGGTGCTGCTGAAAGATGCGATGCAGCCGAACCTTGTGCAGACGCTGGAGAACAACCCGGCCTTCGTGCATGGCGGGCCGTTCGCCAACATCGCGCATGGCTGCAACTCGGTCATCGCGACCAAGACCGCGCTGAAGCTGGGTGAATATGTCGTCACCGAAGCCGGGTTCGGGGCCGATCTGGGCGCCGAAAAGTTCTTCGACATCAAGTGCCGCAAGGCCGGGCTGAAGCCCGCTGCCGCCGTGATCGTGGCGACCGTGCGCGCGATGAAGATGAACGGCGGCGTGGCCAAGGCCGATCTGGGGGCCGAGAATGTGGAGGCGGTCAAGAAGGGCTGCCCGAACCTGGGCCGCCATATCGCCAACGTGAAAGGTTTTGGCGTGCCGGTGGTGGTGGCGATCAACCACTTCTTCAGCGATACCGATGCCGAGATCGAGGCCGTGAAGGCCTATGTCGCCGAGCAAGGCGCCGAGGCGATCCTGTGCAAGCACTGGGCGCAGGGGTCGGCTGGGATCGAGGATCTGGCGAAGAAGGTCGTGTCGCTGGCAGAAGGGCCGTCGAACTTTGCGCCGCTTTACCCTGATGATCTGGGCCTGTTTGCCAAGATCGAAGCCATCGCCAAAGGCATCTACCGCGCCGATGGCGTCGAGGCGGACAAGTCGATCCGCGATCAGCTGAAAGGCTGGGAAGCGGCGGGCTATGGCCATCTGCCGATCTGCATCGCCAAGACGCAGTATTCGTTCACCACCGATCCCACTGTGCGCGGTGCGCCGACCGGGTTCACCATTCCGGTGCGCGAAGTGCGGTTGTCTGCCGGGGCCGGGTTCATCGTGGCAATCTGCGGTGAGATCATGACGATGCCGGGCCTGCCCAAGGTGCCGAGCGCCGAAGTGATCCGGTTGAACGATCAGGGCCATGTCGAGGGGCTGTTCTGACCCGATCTGTCGCGTTGTCCTTCCGGGATGGCTCTATTACATGAGAGCCATCCTGAGAGGGGGCGAGGCATGAAGAGGCCAGAAGACTGTACCACGATGGCCGATATCCGGGCCGAGATCGACAGGCTGGATGCGGAACTGGTGGGGCTGTTCGCGCAGCGGACGGCCTATATCGACCGGGCAGCGGCGATCAAGGAACAGGTCGGGCTGCCGGCGCGGATCGAGGATCGCGTGGAGCAGGTCGTGGAAAACGTGCGGCGTCATGCGGTGGCCCATGGGTTGCCGCCGGACAAGCTGGAAAAGCTGTGGCGCAAGCTGATCGATTGGTCGATCGAGCGCGAGGAAGACCACCTGCGCAAAGGCTGATATCGGGTTGCCTGTGCCGCGGTCTGGGAAAAACGAAGAAGGATCAGGGACATGACGGCCAAGGTGATCGACGGCAAGGCCTTTGCGGCGACTGTGCGCGGGCAGGTGGCGGCGCATGTGGCGCGGATAAAGGAAGAGCAGGGGATCACGCCGGGATTGGCCGTGGTTCTGGTGGGCGAAGACCCGGCGAGCCAGGTCTATGTGCGCAACAAGCACGCCTCCACCATCGAAGTTGGGATGAACAGCTTTGAGCATCGCCTGAGCGCCGAGACGGGCGAGGCAGAGTTGCTGGCGCTGATCGACACGCTGAATGCCGATCCGGCGGTGCATGGCATTCTGGTACAATTGCCGCTGCCGGGGCATCTGAATTCCGAACTGGTCATCAACCGGATTGATCCGGCCAAGGATGTGGACGGGTTCCATATCTCGAACGTCGGGCTGTTGGGGACAGGGCAGAAGTCGATGGTGCCCTGCACGCCGCTGGGCTGCCTGATGATGCTGCGCGATCACCATGGCAAGCTGGCGGGGCTGAACGCGGTTGTGGTGGGGCGGTCCAACATCGTGGGCAAGCCGATGGCGCAATTGCTGTTGGGCGATAGCTGCACGGTGACGATTGCGCATAGCCGGACCAAGGATCTGGCCGAGGTGTGCAAGCGGGCGGACATTCTGGTGGCGGCCGTGGGGCGGCCCGAGATGATTACCGGCGATATGGTGCGGCCGGGGGCCACGGTGATTGACGTGGGCATCAACCGGATCGAGCGGGATGGCAAAGCCAAGCTGGTTGGCGACGTTCACTATGAGAGTGCCGCCGCTGTGGCGGGGGCGATCACCCCGGTGCCGGGTGGGGTGGGGCCGATGACGATTGCCTGCCTGCTGGCCAATACGCTGACCGCGTGCTGCCGGGCGAATGGCCTGCCGGAGCCGGAAGGTCTGACGGCCTGAGGTATGGGGTTCACCCCGCGCAGCGGTCGTGATGATGGGGGCGTTCCGGTTGGGCCGGGGCGCCCTTTTCCTTTTGCCGGCGTTGGCGGGAGCCGTTTCCTAGAGGGGGATGGGGAGGGCTTTGGTGCCTGTCAGGATCGCCAGTGCGCCCTTTTGCATCAGGCTTTGCAAGGCCGTGTCATGGGTGGCAAGGCCGCCTGTATAGGTGCCATAGGCGGGCAGGATCAGGCGGTGCGGGTCTAGCAGAAAGCAGGGGCGCGAGGTGCCTTTGATGCGGGCCTTTGGGTGGTAATGGCCTGAAACCTCGGCCATTTCTGCGGGGTCGGCGATGTGGCGAAAGGTGAGGGGGCTAAGGGTCAGCGTGGCGCGGTGGGTGCCGCCGATATCAACCGGGCCTGCATCGTGGTTGCCTTCGATCCAAGTCCAGTCACGCCCGGCCATCAGGCGGGCGAGGCGGAGGCGGGCCTCCTCCTCCAGCCCGTCGGCGGCGGCGAGATCATCGAAACTGTCGCCAAGGCAGACCACGCGGGCAGGGGTGGTGCGGTCGATATCAGTTTCGAGTTTTTCCAGCGTGGCGCGGGTTTCATAGGGCGGCAGCAGTGCGCCGCCGCGGCGGGCAAGGCGTTCGGATTTGCCGAAATGCAGGTCGGACACGCAGAGGAGTGATTGCGCAGGCCAGTAAAGCGCGCCGGAGGGCAGGGCGTGAAGGGTTTCGCCAGACAGGGTGAAGGCGTGGTGCATGGCGCTTGGTTTGCCTTGCCCGGCAAGGGGTTGCAAGGGTGTCAGGCGAGGCCTGCTTCCTCCATCAACCGGCGGGCGGCGTCTTCGACCATGCGCTCGCGTCCCGTGCCCTGCACCGGGATGCGCCCCGGTTCGAGGAAAAGGGGCGCGGCAAGCGGGGTGACGCGGGGCAGGCGGATCAGGTCGATGCGGCCTTCGACGCGGGCGAGCATGTCTTCGATGCGGGAGAAATCGACGAGGCCGCGTTCGGCCTCTTCCCGCGTGACCTGCAACAGAAGGTGGTCGGGGTCGTATTTGCGCAGCGTGTCATAGAGGATGTCGGAGGAGAAGGTGGCCTGTCGGCCCGATTTGCGGCGGCCCTGATGGCTGCGTTCGATGAGGCCTGCGATGATGGCGCTGGCGCGGAAGGTGCGTTTCATCACGGCATTGCCGCCGAGCCAGCTTTCCAGCCCGTCGCGCAAAGAGCGGAGGTCGAACAGGGGGGCGGCGTCGGTGACGGGATCAAGGCCCCAGATCAGGGTGGCGTAGTCGGTGGCGACAAAGCCCAAGGGGGCAAGGCCCTGTTCTTCCATGCGTTTTGTCACCAGAAGGGCCAGCGTCTGCATCGCGTTGCGGCCTGCAAATCCGTAGATGCAGAGGTGTTCGCGCCCGTCATGGGGGAAGGATTCCACCAAGAGGCGGTCGGGCTGCGGCAGCCGCGATACCTCGCGTTGCAGGGCGAGCCAGCTTGCCGTGTGGGCGGGCATATCGGGCCAGCTATCCTGTTGGAGTTTCGTTAGAATCCGTTCCGTGAGAAGGGTGGACGTGGCGAATTTGGTGCCGTTGAAAGTGGCGACCTTTGGGTCGCGGCCGGGTTGGCGCGTCACCTCGACCGTCATTTCCTTTAGGCCTTCATAGCGGACGACCTGACCGCCGATGAGAAAGGTGTCGCCGGGGGTGAGGGTTGAGGCGAAGCCTTCTTCCACCTCGCCCAGCGGTGTGCCGCCGAGGCGATTTCTTAACCGGACCTTAAGGGTTTCGGTGTCGATGATGGTGCCAAGGTTCTGGCGGATGATGGCGGCGGTGCGGGGATCGCGAAGCTGCCATTTATCGTTGCGGAACAACAGCCTTTGCCAGCGGTCATAGGCGCGCAGGGCATAGCCGCCGGTGGCGCAGAAATCGAGGCAGGCGTCGAATTCCGGGCGGGTGAGGGCGGCGTAGGGGCCTGCGCGCACAACCTCGGCAAAGAGAATATCGGCGTCGAAGGGGCCTGCGGCGGCGGTGAGGAGGATGTGCTGGCAGAGCACATCGCGCGGGCCGGGGCCGCGCGGTTCGCCGTCGAGCGTGTGATCGCGGACGGCATCGAGCGCGGCGCGACATTCCACCACTTCGAACCGGTTGGCGGGCAGGATGAGGGCCTTGGAGGGTGCGTTGTAGCGATGGTTGGCACGACCGATCCTTTGCACGAGGCGTTTGACGTTCTTCGGCGCGCCGACCTGTATCACGAGGTCCACATCGCCCCAGTCGATGCCGAGGTCGAGCGAGCCGGTGCAGACGATGGCGCGGAGCCTCCCTTCGACCATCGCGGCCTCGACCCTTTCGCGCTGTTCGCGGGCAAGGGAGCCGTGATGAATACCGATGGGAAGCCCGTCGTCGTTCTGTAGCCAGAGATCGTGGAAGAAGAGTTCCGCCTGCGCGCGGGTGTTGTGAAAGATCAGCGTGGTGCGGTGGCGGCGGACCTGATCGAGGATTGCCTGCATGGCATAGCGGCCACCGCCGCCCGCCCATGGCGGGGGGGTGTCGGTTTCCAGCATGGCGATATCGGGGTCGGGGCCGGGGTCGGCCTGAAGGATGTCGCATTGGGTTGGGGCGAGATAGCGGGCCAGCGCGGGCGGGTCTTCGACGGTGGCGGAGAGGCCGACGCGGCGCAGGCCGGGGGCGAGGGTTTCGAGGCGGGAGAGGAGCAGCATCAGTTGGTCGCCGCGTTTGGATTCGGCGAGCGCGTGAAGCTCGTCGATCACAACCCGTTGGAGGGATTGGAAAATCCTTGGCGCATCTTCGTAGGAGAGAAGGAGGGCGAGGGATTCTGGCGTGGTCAGCAGGATATGCGGCGGGTCGGCGCGTTGGCGGCGGCGCTGGGTATAGGTGGTGTCGCCGGTCCGATCCTCGATCCGGATGGGCAGGCCCGCGCCTTCGACGGGCGTGCGGAGGTTGCGGCGGATGTCGGCGGTGAGGGCCTTGAGGGGCGAGATATAGAGCGTGTGCAGGCCCTTGGCCGGGTGGGTGCCAAGTTCGGCCAGGGTGGGCAGGAAGCCGGCCAGCGTCTTGCCGCCGCCGGTGGGGGCGATGAGGAGCGTGGCGGGGTTGGCGCTGCGCGCCAGCATCGCCTGCTGGTGCGGGTGGAGCGTCCAGCCACGGGCGGAGAACCAGTCGGTGAGGGGTGGGGGAAGGATCATACGGGCAAGGTAGGGCGTGGCGTGGGGCGGGGGAAGGGCGTTGTGGATCAGGGGGTTGGCGAAAATGGGCTGTGCAGCGCCCGGTGCAGATGCCGGTGCAGACGGCTGTGCATACAAATTCGGATAGGGCTGGGCGGTTTTTGCCGGGTTCTGTGCGTTTGTGCGTAGTGGGAGATTTCCCGGATTGGGGACTGGAGCGCGGGTTGGAGAGGTCGGATTTGGGTATTTGGGCCAAGATGAAGCGGCAAATGGTGGTTCTGCGATGAGGTGGGGTTTTGCGGCGGGCCAAGGTTTTGCGACAGGCGGGGTCGGGAACGGGATTGCCGTTTGCGGTGGCGCGGCGTAGGGCGGGGGGATGCGGATCCTTTTTCTGGGCGATGTGATGGGGCGGGCGGGGCGTGCGGCGGTGGCGGCACGGCTGCCGGGGCTGCGCGTGGACTGGGCCCTCGATTTCGTGGTGGTCAATGGCGAGAACGCCTCGAGCGGGGCGGGGTTGACCGGGGAGCATGCAAGGCTGTTGCTGGCGGCGGGGGCGGATTGCCTGACGCTGGGCGATCACGCCTTTGACCAGAAGGACATGCTGAGCTTTATCGAGACCGAGCCGCGGATCATCCGGCCGATTAATTTCTCAAAGGTGGCCCCCGGCAAGGGCTGGCGCGTGTTCAACGCGACGCAGGGGCGCAAGGTGCTGGTGGCGCAGGTGCTGGGGCAGGTGTTCATGAAGCGGCCCTTTGACGACCCGTTTTCGGCCATCGAAGGGGTGTTGAAGACCCATGCTCTTGGCGCCTCGGTGCAGGCGGCGATTGTCGATGTGCATGCAGAGGCGACATCGGAAAAGATGGGGATGGGGCATTGGTGCGACGGGCAGGCCTCGCTGGTGGTGGGGACGCATACGCATGTGCCAACGGCGGATGCGATGATCCTGAAAGGCGGCACGGCCTATCTGTCGGATGCGGGCATGTGCGGGGATTATGACAGCGTGATCGGGATGGAAAAGCTGGAACCGCTGCGCCGTTTCGTGACCGGCATGCCCAAGGCGCGGTTCGAGCCTGCCGAGGGCGAGGCCACGCTGTCGGGCGTGTTCGTGGAGACCGATGACCGGACGGGCAAGGCGCTGCGCGTGGTGCCGGTGCGGGTGGGCGGGCGGTTGCAGGAGAGCGCGCCGTGACCGCGACCGTCGGCGCAGCGCAGGGACCCGGACGGCGGGCGCTGATCGGCGTGTTGGTTGTGTTGGGCATGGGTTGGGGTTTGACCCAGCCTTTGGGAAAGATCGCCACCACGGGCGGGGCGCAGCCTTTCGGGCTCATTTTCTGGCAATTGGTGATCTGTGTGCTGGTCCTGGGGGCTTTGAGCCTGCCGCGGGGCAAGGGCCTGGTGTTCAGCAGGGCCAGCTTGCGGTTTTATGGGATAGTGGCGGTTCTGGGCACGCTGGTGCCCAATGCGACCTTTTACCTGTCGGTGGCCCGGCTGCCGTCGGGCATCATGTCGACGATCATTTCGGCGGTGCCGGTGATCGCCTTTCCGATTGCGCTGTTGTTGGGAATGGAGCGCTTTACCTGGCCGCGCATGGCCGGGTTGGTGCTGGGGTTGGCGGCGGTGGGGTTGATTGCGGCCCCCGGTGCGGTGTTGCCTGATCCGGCGATGGCGGCCTTTCTGCCGATCGCCCTGATCGGCCCGTTCTGTTATGCGTTGGAGGGGCTATATGTGGCGCGCTATGGCACGGCACAGATGGACCCGGTGCAGGCGATGTTCGGGGCATCGGTGATGGGGCTGGCGCTTTGTTTGCCGGTCGCGCTGGTGTCGGGGCAGATGTACAATCCCTTTGCCGATTTCGGGCGGGATGAGGTGGCGCTGATCGGATCTTCGGCCATCCATGCGCTGATGTATGCAGGCTATGTCTGGCTGGCGTTCCGGGCGGGGGCGGTGTTCGCTTCGCAATGTTCCTATATCGTCACGGGGGCGGGGATTTTCTGGGCGATCCTGCTTTTGGGGGAAAGTTTTTCCCCGACGCTCTGGCTTTCGCTTGTTTTGCTTCTGTGCGGTGTGGCATTGGTCAGCCCGCGCAAGCAGGCGGATGCGGGAGGTGCGCCCACCCCCTGACGCGCTGTGAAGGCTATGCGAGGGGACGGGATGTTTGGTCTTGAGATAGCGGCACAGTGGCAACCCTGGGTGGCGATGGCCATCATGGTGGGGATGTTCGCGCTGTTCCTGCGCGAGACCTATCCGGTGGAAGTAACAGCGCTGGGCGGGGCAGCGTTGATGCTGGTGCTGGGCATCCTGCCGGTGAAGGACGGGATTTCGGTGCTGTCGAACCCCGCGCCGTGGACCATCGTTCTTATGTTTCTGGTGATGGGCGGGCTGGTGCGGACCGGCGCGGTGGAAATGGTGATCCGCGCGGCCGAGCGGCATGTGGGCGACCGGCCCAAGATGACCATTGTGGTGCTGTTCGGGTTCATCGCGGTGGCGTCGGCCTTCATGAACAACACGCCCTTGGTGGCGGTGATGATCCCGGTGGTGATGCAGCTTGCCGTGAAGATGGGGACCGCGCCGTCCAAGCTGTTGATCCCCTTGTCCTATGTCACGGTGATGGGGGGGATGATCACGCTGATCGGCACCTCGACCAATCTGCTGGTGGACGGGGTGGCGGCGGAAAACGGGCTGGAGCATTTTTCGATCTTTGAGATTGCGCCTCTGGGCATTGCGATCACGCTGGTGGGCGGGG
Organism: Paracoccaceae bacterium; assembly: GCA_022843025.1. Classification (GTDB taxonomy): domain Bacteria; phylum Pseudomonadota; class Alphaproteobacteria; order Rhodobacterales; family Rhodobacteraceae; genus Paragemmobacter. Next base: position 565,995 of record JALHOL010000001.1, read on the forward strand.
CGTTTCTGGCGCTGACGGCGAACAAATTGCTGCCGGTGCGCCAGAGCATGGGCGTGCTCCTGAGCGACCGCCGCAAGATGAAGTATTTCACCGAAGTGGCGATCCCCGAGGACAGCCCGTTGATCGGGCAGGCGGTGCTGGAGATCGACCTGTTCAAGCGCGATGGCGTGCGCCTGATCGACGTGCTGCGCGGGGATGCGTCGCTGCGGCGCGATCTGGCGCCTGTGGTGTTGGCGGCGGGGGACCGCGTGGTGCTGCGGACGGAGATGACGGAACTGCTGGGTTTGCAGAACCGCAAGGACCTGCATCTGGTGGACAAGCTGTCATCGACCCAGACGGAAACGGTGGAGGTGCTGATTTCCCCCGGGTGCCGGATGGAGGGGCGGCGGCTGGGTGAATTGCGGCTGCGGCGGCGGTACGGGGTTTATGTGCTGGCGGCGCATCGGCGAAACCAGAATATCGGGCGGCAGTTGGATGACCTGACGGTGCGCGTGGGTGACACGCTGCTTTTGGAAGGCGCGGTGGAGGATATCCAGCGGCTGGCGGCGGATATGGATCTGGTGGATATCAGCCGCCCGTCGATCAAGCCGTTCCGACGGACCAAGGCCCCGATCGCGGTGGCGGCGCTGGCCGGGATCGTGGTGTTGTCGGCATTTGACGTGGCGCCCATTCTGGCGCTGGGGCTGGTGGCGGTGGCGGTGATCCTGATCACGCGCTGTGTGGATGCCGAAGAGGCGTTTTCCTTTGTCGACGGGCGGCTGCTGGCGATGATCTTTGCCATGCTGGCGGTGGGGCAGGGGCTGGATCATTCGGGCGCGGTGTCGCTGATGGTGGAGGCGGTGGCGCCGTCCATGGCCGGGCTGTCGCCGTTCCTGATGATCCTGAGCGTTTACTTCCTGGGGCTGGTGCTGACCGAGTTCCTGTCGAATAACGCGGTGGCGGTGATCTACACGCCGATCGTGATCGAGCTGGCGCAATCGTTGGGGCTGGATGCGCGGCCGTTCGTGGTGGCGGTGATGTTTTCGGCGTCGGTCGCTTTTGCCACGCCAGTGGGGTATCAGACCAACATGATGGTCTATGGCCCCGGCGGATACCGGTTTTCGGATTACATGCGGGTGGGGATCCCGTTGAACATCATCACGGGATTGGTGGCGTCGGCCCTGATCCCGCTGATCTGGCCGCTTTGATTGGCCGCTTTGAGGAGAAATGCGATGCGTGTGATGGCTGGTCTGGCGGTGGTGGCGGTGCTGGCGGGATGCGCGCTGCCCGGTGGCGGAGTGGAGCCGCAGGCGGCGCGGCTGTCATCCGAGGTGCTGACGGTGAGCCTGAGCAACGGCACGGTGTGCCGCGCCGATTGGGCGGCGGCGGGCGGGGCGGGGCGGCTGGAGCCCTGCGGACCGGGCTATGATTACCGGGTGACGCTGGTGGACCGGCCCAACCTGCTGCGCCAATTCTGGACGGAACTGACCCGCGCGCTGGGGGCCGAGGGCGTGGTGGCGCCGTTGGCCAGTGTGGAGATTACCGACGGGGTGGAGGTCTGGACCTTTGCGTCGCCCCCGCCCGTGCGGGACTGAGACGGCCTTATGGCCATGGGCCAGTGCAGGGGCGGGGTTGCCGTTCCCTGCCTGCCTTGTGTATAGGACCGCATCACCCCACAGGGAAGCGGAGCACGGGTCATGGCAGGCCATTCTAAATGGGCGAATATCCAGCATCGCAAGGGCAAGCAGGACAAGCTGCGCTCGAAGATGTTTTCCAAGCTGGCGAAGGAGATCACCGTCGCCGCCAAAATGGGCGACCCTGATCCCGACAAGAACCCGCGTCTGCGCCTTGCGGTGAAGGCCGCGAAGGCCGTGTCGATGCCGAAGGACGTGATCGAACGCGCGATCAAGAAATCCATGGGCGGCGATGCCGAGGATTACAGCGAAATCCGCTATGAAGGCTATGGCGTGAACGGGATTGCGATCATCGTTGAATCGATGACCGACAACCTGAACCGCACGGCCAGCAATGTGCGGTCCTATTTCACGAAATGCGGCGGGAACCTTGGGCAGACCGGATCGGTCAGCCATTCATTTGACCGGGTGGGCGAGATTTCCTATCCGGCCTCGGTCGGGTCGGCCGATGATGTGATGATGGCGGCGCTGGATGCCGGGGCGGATGACGTGGAATCCGATGACGAGGGTCATTGGATCTATTGCAGCGTCGAGGCCCTGTCGGACGTATCGGATGCGCTGGAAAAGGCGCTGGGGGAATCGCTGGAATCCAAGCTGGTCTGGCGGCCGCAATCGCGCACCGAGGTGGATCTGGAGACGGCGACCAAGCTGCTGCGGTTGATCGACATGCTGGAAGAAGATGACGATGTGCAGACCGTGACGCACAACTTCGACATCCCCGAGGATGTGGCGGCGCAACTGGCCTGATCCATCGGGCGGAATTGGAAAGGGCGGCCCTTGTGGCCGCCCTTTTGCATTCTCGCGCCGTATCAGGCGGCGGGTGGCGGGGCGTCGGCGATCCGGGGGCGGCCGTCACCGCGCTTTTCCATCCAGTAGCTGTGGTTTTCCAGTGCGGCGGACATGGCTTCGAGCAGGTCGCCGCGGGTTACGGGCATGCGCAGTGTCACGTCGCAGATCGCCATGCGTTCGGTGGAGTAATCCGAGGTCGTCACGCGGCGCGAGGCCATGATGACCGGCATGGCGGGGCTGAAGCGGCGCAGGCGCATGCCGAAATCGATCATCGCGCCTTCGTCCCCAAGGAAATCGGCATCGACGAGGGCGACATCATGGCTGCCGGCATAGGTATCGAACCAATCGAGCGGCAGGCGGCGGAGCGGGAAATGGGTGATCTGCGCGCCTTTTTCGGCAAGCCAGTCCAGCAGAGGGTCAAGCGGGCCGGGCCGATCGCAAAAAACCACGATGTTTGCAGAGCGGGGCGACTGGCCTGCTTCGCCGGCGATGGCTGGATTGGGATGGTCGGCGGCGGGAACCATGCTGAGGCTTTGTGTGTAACCGGTCATCTGATGGGGCGCGCACTCATTGGACGGTCTGCGGAAGTGGGGAATCGCTGGGCACTGGGATCGCACAGAAGGGAACTGGCATCGCACAGAGGGCCGGTCGGAACCAAGGAACCAAAAAAACGTTATCTCACCGGCCAATACACGCCAAAGTTGTTACTTCGGGCCATGCTGTCAAGAGAAAGAACGGGGCTTTGGGCACAAATTGTTAATTTATGTCAAAGATGCGGGTGACCGTTGCCTGCGCAGCTTTTCCTAGCGTAAGTTAAATGTGGGTTGGGGAACGTCGGGAAGTTCGCGTTGTGAATATCAAAAGCGTTGCACAGTTGAGGGCCTTGCTGTTCGAGATGGAAACGACCCTTGGGCTGGTCGACCTGTCTCCGAACGAGCGGGATGTTCTTTATGCGATCAATGAGGTTTGCACCGGGTCGCCGAAAGCGGCGCGATCCGATGCGATCCGGAACCATCCGCTTGCGGCGAGCATTCCTCAGGCCACCTATCACAGGGCGCTGAAGAGCCTTGTCCAGCGGGGGATGATCGCCCACGCGCCCGATACGCGGGCCGGGCATTACGTGCTGGCAGTGGAGCCCCGGACCTGAGGGCGGGGATGATCTGCGGCTGCGAAAGAGAGGGGATGTGATGCGAAACGCGATGCGATTCACCGCTGTGCATTTTTCCCTGGTATCCGCGCTGATCCTGCTGGCCTTTGCGCTGGGCGAGGGGGTGCAGGGCCTGCGGGAAGTGGTTTTGCCGCATGTGACCAGCCAGCTTCATGCCGTGTTCGTGCCCTTTGGGGCGATGGTGCTGCTGACCTGGGTTTATGGCTGGATGGCGTTGCCGTTGATGCTGCCTGCGGCGGTGTTGGCGGTGGGGGCGATTCTGGGCGTGTCGAGCCTGTCCTGGGCGTTGCTGACGATCCTGGCGGTCAAGGTTGCGGCGGTTCCGGTGAGCTTTGACCTGTTTCGCAAGGCCGGGCTGGACGCGCGGGGCGAGGGGCGGGCGGCGAACTGGCGCGTGCTGATGGCGGTGGGGTTGGTGGCCGCGCTGATCGGCAATGTGCCGCGCGTGATGGCGGGGCCGTGCTGCAACGGGTTTTCCGTGGGCGAGCGAATGGCGACCTATGTGACCGTGACAGCGGCGGATATTGGCGGGCTGATGCTGGTGCTGCTGGGCGCGATGGCGTTGTTCCGGGTGCTGCGTCAGGGTTGAAGCAGGACGCTGCGCGCGGCTTGCTGCATGGCGCGGGTGAGCGGGGCAAGCGCGGGCGCGGTGAGGCGGGCGAATTGCCAGTGCAAGGCCGTATCAAGCGGCTGGTCGGGGGCAAGGTCGACGAGCCTGCCGCTGGCAAGATGGGCCGCGACGAGCGGTTCGGGGTTCAGCCCCCAGCCAAGGCCCGCAAGGCAGGCATCCACAAACCCCTGAGATGAGGCGAGGCGGTGGCCGGGAAAGCCTGCGCGGCTGGCCTGGCCGCTGGTGCGCTGATCGACCCAGAGGTGTTGCAGGCGGTCTTTGTCAGAAAAGGTCAAGGCGGGGGCGCGGGAGAGGGCCCGCGCGGTGGCACCATCGGGCATCCAGCGTTCGATATAGGCAGGTGAGGCGGTGGCGCGATAGCGCAGACGGCCCAAGGGAAGGGTGTCGCAGCCCTGCAGCGGGCCGGGATGGGCGGTGACGGCGGCGGCAACCTCACCCCGGCGGAGCCAGTCTTGCGAGACATCCTGATCGTCGATGACGATGTCGTAGAGAAAGCCATCGGTCGCGGCCAGCGCGGGGATGACCCAGGTGGCGAGGCTGTCGGCATTGACCGCGATGCGCAGGGTGGCGGGGCCGGGGGTGGTGCCGGGAAGTTCGGCGGCGAGGGCCTGTTCCAGCAGCACCACCTCATCATGGTGGCGGATCAGGCGCAGGCCAGTGGCGGTGGCGGTGCAGGGCGTGCCTCGCCGGATGAGGAGGGTGCCGATCCGTTCCTCCAACGCCTTGAGCCGTTGGGAAATGGCCGAAGGGGTGACGTGCAGTTCTGCGGCGGCAAGGTCAAAAGAGCCGCGCCGGTGAACGGCGGCGAGGGCGGAAAGCTGGGCGGGATCAAGCATTAGAGTTTCTAATGTTGGGACAGGTTCTTTAATTGGATTGTGACGGGTGGGGGCGGTAGGTCAAGGGGGAACGAGGAGAGGGACTGTACCATGGGCGAACGGGATATCGGGCGGTTGCTGCGCGGGATGGAGCCGGAGCTGCATTCTGCGGCCTATGGCTTTGCGCTGTGGCCGGGTGGGGCCTTGCCCTTTGCGCCCTTTGCCACGGTGGCCGAAGTAGAGGGGCTGACGGTGGTGGCCCCGCTGGATGTTCTGGCCGGGGTGGGGCTGACTTCGGAGCCTTGGGGGCGGATCAGCCTGACGATCCACAGTGACCTTGCGGCGGTGGGTTTGACGGCGGCCTTGTCCGCCGCGCTGGCGCGCGAACTGATCAGCTGCAACGTGATTGCCGGGCTGCACCATGACCATCTGTTCGTGCCATGGGATCGCCGGGGCGATGCGCTGCGGGCGCTGGAGGCGCTGGCCCATGCTTGAGGCGGCCGGGGCGGGGTTTGTGGTGGCGATCAGCCTGATCGCGGCCATCGGGGCGCAGAACGCCTTTGTGCTGCGGCAGGGGATCCGGCGCGAGCATGTGCTGGCGGTGGTGTTGACCTGTGCGCTGTCGGACGCGGTGCTGATCGCGGCGGGGGTCGGGGGCTTTGCGCTGGTGTCGGGGGCGGTGCCGTGGCTGGCGGATGTGATGCTGTGGGGAGGCGTGGCCTTTCTGGTGGTCTATGGCGCGCTGCGGTTTCGCGCGGCTTGGGCCGGGGGCGAGGCGTTGATGCCCGCGCCGGGTGGGGCCGCGCCGTTGGGAAAGGTGCTGGCGACGTGCCTGGTGCTGACCTGGGCCAATCCGCATGTCTATCTGGATACGGTGGTGCTGCTGGGGTCGATCAGCACGCAATATGCGCCGCATGGCGTGGCTTTTGGAACAGGCGCGGCGACGGGGTCTTTCGTGTTCTTCAGCGCGCTTGGTTTTGGCGCGCGGTTGCTGGGGCCGGTGTTTGCCAAGCCGCGTGCCTGGGTGGTGCTGGAGGTGGTGGTGGGCTGCACGATGTGGGCGATTGCGGCCAAGCTGGCGCTGACGGCCTGAGCCTGCGGCGCTTGTGGCCTTGCGGGCGGCGTGGGGATCGGGTTTTGTCGCCGCCATGAGTGCCAAGCCCCCTGTCACCGATCTGGGCCGCCCCGTGGAAGGGGCGTTGTGGATGCTGCTAACGGGGCTGTGTTTCGTGGCGGTGACCGGGATCGTGCGCCATTTGGGGACGGACCTGCCCGCCGCGCAATCGGCCTTTGTCCGCTTTGGCTGGGGCGTGGTGTTTCTGCTGCCGACGCTGGGGCCGCTATTGCGGGCGGGATTTCCGCCCGGCACGCTGCGGCTGTTTGGCTGGCGCGGGTTGGCGCATACGGCGGCGGTGGTGCTGTGGTTTCACGCAATGGCGCGCATCCCGGTGGCCGAGGTGACGGCGATTGGCTATCTGAACCCGGTTCTGGTGACGTTGGGCGCGGCGCTGTTCTTTGGCGAGGCGCTGGCGCTGCGGCGGATCGTGGCGGTGGGGGTGGCGCTGGTGGGGGCGTTGATCGTGATCCGCCCCGGACTGCGCGAGGTGACGGATGGGCATTTCGCGCAGCTGGGCGCGGCCTGTTTCTTTGCGGTGTCCTATCTGTTTGCCAAGCGGTTGAGCCAGCAGGTTTCGGCCGGGGCCATCGTGGGCATCCTGTCGGTGAGCGTGACAGTGGGGCTGCTGCCGCTGGCGATCTGGGTCTGGGTGCCGATGAGCCTGACGCAATTGGCGTGGTTGGGGCTGGTGGCGGGGTTCGCGACGGGGGGGCATTACGCGATGACGCGGGCCTTCCGGGCTGCGCCGCTGGCGGTGACGCAGCCGGTGACGTTTCTGCAACTGATCTGGGCCACATTGCTGGGCGCGCTGGTGTTCGGCGAGGGGGTGGATCTGTTCGTGCTGCTGGGCGGGGCGGTCATCATCGGGGCGATCAGCTATATCACCTGGCGCGAGGCGATGATCAAACGCCGCCCGGTCACGCCCGCCGAGGCCGAGACGACTGTGTGAACAGATCGCTAAAATCCGGGGGGAAGGCCTTGGATTTGCCAGCATTCCCTAAGGCATTCCTAACCGTGACAGCGCCAGTCTGACCTAGGCTTTCGGGTGTGGGCTTTCGGGTGTGGGCCTTCGGGTGTGGGTGAGGGTGTCGTGTTTGAATTTCTGAGGGTCGGGGCGACCCTTGGCGCGCGATTTGCGCAGCCTTGGACGCATGGCGAGATGGTGGTGCAGCCGGGGACTGTTCCCACGGTCCGGCTGTTCAATCCGGTGCTGAATGAAACCGTACTGCTTGGGCTGGGCGAGGCGGGGCCGGTGGTGCAGTCCTTTGCGGTGCAGGGCAATGCGCGGGTGGGGGTTAGCGTGGGGGGCGTGGCGGGCAGCCTGCCGGTGGACATGATCACCGCCGCGCAAGGGGCGGGGGGGATGACCGGCTTTCTGCAATCGGGTGCGCCGGTGCAAGCGCAGGCGGTGGAGATGATCGCGGTGGAGGTGGCGGGGCAGTCCTATCTGCTGGCCGCGCGGCACAGCGGCAGCGGAGTGGAAAGTTTTCGCATCGGGGCGGGCGGCGCGCTGACGCCGGTTTCGGTGGCGGCGGATGCGGGGGCCTTTGCGCTCGCCGGGGTGGTGGCGCTGGCGCGGGCGCAGGTGGGGGGTGTGAGCTATGTCTTTGCCGGATCGGGGGTGGAACACGGCATCACCACGCTGGTGGTCGGGGCAACGGGTGCGCTGACGCGGGGGGCGGTGACGGGGCAGGCGCAGGGCGTGCCGATGCAGGGGATCACCGCGTTGCAGACGGTCGAGGCCTTTGGCGCGACATGGCTGGTCGCAGCGGCGGCGGGGTCATCAAGCCTGACGGTGTTTCGTGTCGGCGCGGGCGGGGTGCTGGTGCCGGTGGATCATGTGTTTGATGAATTGGGCACACGGTTTCAGGGTGTCACGGCGCTGGATGTGGTGGTGCGGGGCGATTGGGTCTTTGTGCTGGCGGCCGGGGCGGATGAGGGGCTGACGCTGTTTGCCCTGACGCCGGGGGGGCGGCTGGTGCATCTGACGAGCCTTGCCGACCGGGCCGATCTGGGGCTGGCCAATATCAGCGCGCTGCGCGGTGTGGTGGTGGGCGACAGTTTGCAGGTGATGGTGCTTTCGGGGGCGGAGGCGGGGGTGACGCAACTTTCGCTGCCGCTGGCGGGGTTGGGCGTTCCGGGCCGTGTGGGGGCCGCAGGGCGCGACCTGATCCTGGACGGGGCGGGGGCGGATGTGCTGACCGGGGGGGCTGGGGGCGATTTGTTCGTGATGCGCGCCGATGGTCTGCGCGACGTGATCACCGATTTTGACCCTGTTCTGGACCGGATCGACCTGACGGGATGGCCGTTCTTTCGCCATGCGGGGCAGTTGGCGGTGACGGTGACCGCGACAGGGGCGGTGTTGCGCTTTGCGGGCGAAGAGTTGGAAATCCGCACGGCATCGGGCCGCCCCCTGACGGTGGCAGAGGTGATGGCGCTGGAATTCGGGCGCAATGGTCGGGTGCTGTTCGATCCGGCGCCGGTGATCGAGGAGCCACCGGACCCGGACCCCCCGGACCCGGACCCGCCGCCCGATCCGGTGGGCACGGGTGTGAACCTGTCCGGTCGCGCCGGGGCGGACCGGCTCGAAGGAGGAAGCGGGAATGACACGCTGAATGGCCGGGGCGGCGCGGATACCCTGCTGGGCGGGGCGGGGAATGACGCCCTGATCGGGGGAAATGGCGACGATCTGCTGTCTGGCGGGGACGGCGCGGACGGTCTGTCCGGGGATAGCGGCGACAACCGCCTGTTCGGCGGGGCCGGGAATGACAGCCTTGTCGGTGCCGAGGGGCGGGACGCGCTGTTCGGCGAGGATGGGGATGACACGGTGCTGGGCGGCGCGGGGGCCAATACGCTGGATGGGGGGGCGGGTGATGACCGGCTGATCGGTGGCGATGACGCCGATGTTCTGGAGGGTGGCGATGGCGCGGATGCAATCGAGGCTGGGGGTGGCCATGACACCGCCCGGGGCGGGGCCGGGCATGACCAGATTCTGGGTGGACTGGGCGAGGATGCGCTGTGGGGCGGAAGCGGGGACGACAGGCTGGAAGGCGGCGCGGGCAATGACAGCCTGTTTGGCGAGGCGGGCAATGACCGGCTGATCGGCGGGGATGGGGTGGACCAGCTGGATGGTGGCGAGGGGGATGACTGGCTGGAGGGGGGTGAGGGGGAGGATGTCTTCGTCGACGGCGCGGGCAATGACACGATCCTTGCCGGGGCGGGGAATGAGGTGATCCGGGCGGCGCTGGGCGATGACTCGGTTCTGGGTGAGGCGGGCAATGACGATCTGGCGGGCGGTTTGGGGGATGATCTGCTGTTCGGCGGGCTGGGCAACGACAGCCTGTTCGGTGAGACGGGCAATGACCGGCTGATTGGCGGGGATGGGCTGGATCGGCTGGACGGTGGCGAGGGGGATGACTGGCTGGAGGGGGGTGAGGGGGAGGATGTGTTCGTCGACGGCGCGGGCAATGACACGATCCTTGCCGGGGCGGGGAATGAGGTGATCCGGGCGGGGGCGGGCGATGACTCGATCCTTGGGGAGGCGGGGAATGATTTCATCGCGGGCAGTCTGGGGGATGACCTGTTGTTCGGCGGGGCCGGGGAAGACGCGCTGTTCGGGCAGGCCGGGAATGACCGGCTGTTCGGCGGGGACGGTGCGGATCGGCTGATCGGGAGCCTTGGGGATGACTGGCTGGAGGGGGGCGACGGGGTTGACGTGTTCAATGACGGGGCCGGGGATGACACGATCCTTGCCGGGGCTGGGGATGAGGTGATCCGGGCACGGCTGGGCAATGACTCGGTCCTTGGTGAGGCGGGGAATGACCGGCTGGCGGGGGGGGCGGGGAATGACCTGCTGTTTGGCGGGACCGGGACGGACAAGCTGTTCGGGCAGTTGGGAAATGACCGGCTGAGCGGGGGTGAGGGGGAGGATGGGCTGTATGGCGAGACGGGGAATGACACGCTGGCGGGGCAGGAGGGGGGTGATCTTCTGGCCGGAGAGGCGGGGAATGATCGGCTGGACGGGGGGATCGGGCGCGATACCCTGTCAGGCGGGTCCGGGGCGGATGTGTTTGTGTTTTCCAGCTTTCGCGGCTGGGAGCGCGATCTGGTGACGGATTTCGTGCCGGGGCAGGACCGGCTGGAGTTGCAGGGCGTGGCGGGCATGGCAGGGCTAGCCTTGCGGGACGTGACGATCGGCGGAGTGCGGATGGCCGAGGTGGCTGTGGGCGGCCATCTGATCCGGCTGGAGGGGGTGGCGGTGCGGGATCTGGACGCGGGGGATTTCCTGTTTCTTTAGGCGGGCAGGGTTCTGGTGCGGGGGACTTGGTGTTAGACGGGGGTCATCATGCCAATCCTGATCCCCCTTCTGCTGATCGGTGTCTTTGTGGTGCTGTGGCTTTCGCGGCGCGGGTCGACGCTGACGCGGGCCTGCCGTTGGCGGCTGGATCGGGCGGTGGGGCCGGAGGTATGGCGCTGCGCGGTCTGTGGGGCGCAGGTGACATCGGCCCGCGCGCCGCGTGATTGCCTGCGGGATGTGGGCTGATAGGGTGGCCGCAGAGAGGTGCCGCGATGAAGATTGTGACTGACCATGCCCGTCCTGCCGATGCCGACACGCGGCGGGGAATTGCCCCGGTGATCTGCTATCCGGTCGAGGGGTTGCCGCGCCCTGACCTTGCGCCGTTCCGTGCGGCGCGGGCGGGGTGGGAGCGGGTGGCCGAGGTGGTGGTGCCGGCGCGGGATGCGCGGTGTTTCGTGGTGCCGGCGGGGCATTTCTTTCGCATCACCAGCATCGAAGGGCCGCAGGTGGGCGACCTGAACCTCTGGGCGCAGGGGGATTTGTGCGAGCGGTTCTATTCCGGCAAGACGCGGGCGCTGCATGGGACGCATCTGTCAACCGGGGATCGGATGTGGTCGTCCTTTCCGACGCTGCGGCCTATGGCGACCATCACGGATGACAGTCTGGATTGGTATGGGTTCGACGCGTTCGGAGGGGCTGTGCATGATGTGATCGGCACGCGCTGCGATCCCTATACCCACAACCTTTTGAGCGGGGGCGGGCAGTATCACCATTGCTGCCATTCCAACCTGACGCGGGCCTTGGCGGATTGGACGGGCCTGCCGCTGCGCGAGGCAGAGGCGCATGTGCATGATGTGCTGAACGTGTTCATGTGCACGGGGTTCACCCGCGATACGGGGCAGTATTTCATGAAGGCAAGCCCGGTGCGGCCGGGGGATTATCTGGAATTCTTTGCCGAGATTGACCTGATCGGGGGTTTGTCGGCCTGTCCGGGCGGGGATTGTTCGGCGGAACATTCATCGGATGCCGCGCGGTGCCATCCGCTGCTGGTGGAGGTGTTCCGGCCTTTGGCCCCGCCTGCGGGATGGGTGGCGCCGGGGGTGAACGGCTATGACGGCAGTCATGGGGTCTAGGGTGCTGCATCTGACCGAGGCGCTGGTCGCGCGGGTGGAACGGCATGAGCCGGAATGCGATGGCGCGCGCGGGGTGCCGTGGATCGCAGAGGACGCCTTTGCCCGCCATGCGGCGCGGCTGCTGGCCGAGGCGGGGGAAGGGCCGGTCTGGACCTTTGCCTATGGATCGCTGATCTGGAAACCCGCGTTCGAGGCGGCTGATGCGGTGCCTTGCGTGCTGCATGGCTGGCGGCGATCGTTCTGCATCCATCTGGAAAGCTGGCGCGCAACGCCGGATCAGCCGGGGCTGATGCTGGCCTTGGCGCGGGGGGGAAGCTGCCGGGGCATGGCTTACCGCCTGCCCGATGCGGGACGGTTGGAGGCGATGGAGGCGCTGCTGCGGCGCGAGATCGGGTATGAGGTCGATCTGGCATCCGTCCGTTGGTTGACGGTGCGGGGGGCGGCGGGCGTGATGCGGGCGCTGGTGTTCTATGCCGCGCCGCTGGACCCGGCGATCCATATCTGCCTGCCGATGGAGGAACAGGCACGGCGGATCGCGCGGGCGGCGGGGCATATGGGCAGTTGCGCGGCCTATCTGCACCACACCGTGCGGCATCTGGAGCAATTGGGTATCCGCGACCGGTATCTGTGGGAGTTGCAGAGGCTGGTCGCGGAGGAGATTGCGGCGCTTTAGATTCCGGCGCCGAAGTTCAAGGCTGGCCGGTATAGATCACGATCTTGCCGGTGGTGCGGCCGGTTTCCGACGCCAACTGCGCCTTTGCCGCGTCATCCAGCCGGAATTCGCCGCCGATGAGGGGGCGGATTTTGCCGCCGTCCACCAGATCAGCAAGGTCGCGCAGGATGGCGGCGTTCGGGTCGATGAAGACGAAGCCCGCGCGTTTGCCCTCGGCTGTTGCGCGTTCGGCGCTGGGGGGCGCGGTGATGGACACGAGGAAACCACCCGGCTTGAGCATGGCCCAGGAGGCATCCTGTGTGTCGCCGCCGATGGTATCGAACACGATGTCCATGTCGCGGGCGGCGGCAAAGGCGGCGGGATCGCGGTAATCGACCACCTCATCCGCGCCGAGAGAGCGAACAAGTGCGGCCTTACCCGAAGACGCGGTGGCGGTGACATGGGCGCCTTTGGCCTTGGCAAGCTGAATGGCGATGGAGCCGACGCCGCCGGCACCGGCATGGATCAGGACGCGCTGTCCGGGCTGCAGGCCGGCGGTGGTGATCAGCGCCTCCCATGCCGTGATGGAGACGAGGGGGAGGGAGGCCGCTTCGACATGGCTGATGGTGGTGGGTTTGAGGGCCACTTCGCGGGCGCGGACGGCCACGTATTCGGCATAGGTGCCATTGCGGCGGATATCGGGGCGGGAATAGACGGCATCGCCGGGTTTGAAGCTGGTGACATCGGCGCCGACGGAGTCCACGATGCCGGACACATCCCAGCCGAGGGTGAGGGGCATGTCATAGGGCAGCATCTTTTCCAGATAGCCGCGGCGGATCTTCCAATCGACCGGGTTGACCGAAGCGGCGACGGCGCGGATCAGCACGTCATCGGGGCCGATTTCGGGCAGGGGGGCGTCTTCGACGCGGATCTGGTCGGCATCGCCATAGGCGTGGATGCGGGCAGCTTTCATGGGGGTGTCCTTTCCGGGGCAGGCAGCATAGCTACGCGCCCCGGCACCCGGTGGTAACCCCCCCTCACGCGGTGGTGAAGGCGGCCTCTAGCGCGATCTGGACCATGTCGCCGAAGCTGCGTTCGCGGTCGGACGCGGGCAGTGCCTCATGCGTGAGGATGTGATCCGAGATTGTCAGCACTGCCAGAGCGCGGCGGTTGTAGCGGGCGGCGAGGGTGTAAAGTTCGGCGGCCTCCATTTCCACGCAGAGGCAGTTGTGGCGTTGCAGTTGGTCAGACAGGTCTTGGCGTTCGTCGTAGAAGGTGTCTGACGAATAGATGCCGCCGACATGGGTGGGGATGGCCCGTGCCAGCGCACCCTTGTGGGCGGCGGCGAGCAGGGTGAAATCGGCGACGGGTGCGAAGTGCAGTTCCTTGAAGATGGAACGGGACGGGGTGCCAAGCGTGCTGGCCGCCTGTGCCAGAACGATATCGCGCACCTTCACATGGGTTTGCAGCGCGCCTGCCGATCCGATGCGGATCAGGGTCTGTGCGCCATAGTCGCGGATCAGTTCGTTGGCATAGATCGACATCGAGGGCATGCCCATGCCGGTGCCGTGGATGGTGACGCGGTGGCCGTTCCAGGTGCCGGTGTAGCCCAGCATCCCGCGCACTTCGTTCACCAGAACGGCGTCTTGCAGGAAGGTCTGGGCGGCCCAGCGGGCGCGGTAGGGATCGCCGGGCAGGAGGACGGTTTCGGCGATGTCGCCGGGTTTGGCACTGATATGGACAGTCATGGAAGCCTCGTGAGTTCGCAACATGACGCTAGGCCATGGCATTGCAAAGGGGAAGTCCCCTGCAGTGCAGCACAGGCTGCCAGTCAGGAAAACGGTGATGGGTCGGATGCGTGGGATCAGGCGGCCCTTGTGGCCCCGGTGATGGTGACCCGTTCGCTATAGGCCGGTGCGTTGGGGCAGAAGGTGGCATCTGTGGGCTGGGCCAAGCTGGCATCCTGCAGCAGGCGGGCGCATTTGCTGCGTTGGTTGCAATTGGCGCAGGTGCCCAGGAGTTCCAGATAGTCGGCGCGGTTGGCCTTCAACTCATTGTTGGAAATGCCGAAAATGGTGGCCATGGCGGTGACGCGGTCGGGCACATCGGCGGGCATGGTGGCAAAAGCGGTGACCTGCGCGCGGGTCATGCCAAGATCGTAAAGATCGTGATCAGAGAGCGCTTCGACCTGTTTGAGTTGGTCGAGACGATCCAGAAAGCGGCGGATCTGGTTCAGCATTTCGGTTCCTCCCATGCGGTATGCTGGGGGAAGGATGCGCTGGGGGCGGGCCGGTTGCCTTGATCTGGAACAAGCGCACTGACGAAGGATCGTCAGCGCGGGGGTGTCATTTTGCGATCATTCGGCAGCGACGGCCTGCCTGTCCACGAGGCCGACGATATCCATCATGATGCGATTGAGTTCGAAATCCTTGGGCGTGTAGACGGCGGCCACGCCCATGGCGCGCAGGCGGGCGGCGTCTTCTTCGGGGATGATGCCGCCCACGACGAGCGGGACATCGCCGAGGCCCGCGGCGCGCATCCGTTCCATCGTTTCGGTGATGAGCGGGATGTGGCTGCCCGACAGGATGGAGAGGCCAACGACATGCGCCTCTTGTTCCACGGCGGCGGCGACGATTTCGGCGGGGGTCAGGCGGATGCCTTCGTAATGGATGTCCATGCCGCAATCGCGGGCGCGGGCGGCGATCTGTTCGGCGCCGTTGGAATGGCCATCGAGCCCCGGCTTGCCCACGAGGAATTTCAGCTGGCGGCCCAGTTTGGACGACACGGCGGCGACAGCGTCGCGGATCGGCTCCAACCCTTCGGTGCGGTTCGAGGGGCTGCGAGACACGCCGGTGGGGGCGCGGTATTCGCCGAATGCGGTGCGGACGACGGCGCCCCATTCGCCTGTGGTGGCCCCGGCCTTGGCGGCGGCGATGGAGGCGGGCATGACGTTTGCGCCTGTGGCGCAGGCCTGACGCAGGGCATCGAGGGCGGCTTTGACCTTTGCCTCGTCGCGGGTGGCGCGCCAGTTTTGCAGGCGTTCGATCTGGTCGCGTTCGGCATCAGCGTCGGCCACCATGATCGACCCGTCGCCCGCCGTCAGGGGCGAAGGCGCGGCCTCGGTCCAGCGGTTGACGCCGACGACGGTGGTTTCCTTGGATTCGATCTTTGACAGGCGGTCAGAATTCGCCTCGACCAGACGGCCCTTCATGTATTCGATGGCAGCGACCGCGCCGCCCATTCCATCAATCGTGGCCAGTTCGGCGCGGGCGCCGTCTTTCAGCTCGGCCACCTTGCGGTCGATGGCGGGGTTGCCGTCAAACAGATCGTCATATTCCAGAAGGTCGGTTTCATAGGCGAGGATCTGCTGCATCCGGAGCGACCATTGCTGATCCCAGGGGCGGGGCAGGCCAAGGGCTTCGTTCCACGCGGGCAGTTGCACGGCGCGGGCGCGGGCCTTTTTGGACAGGGTCACGGCCAGCATCTCGATCAGGATGCGGTAGACGTTGTTTTCGGGCTGCTGTTCGGTCAGGCCCAAGGAATTGACCTGCACGCCATAGCGGAAGCGGCGGTATTTCGGATCGGTGACGCCGTAGCGGGTTTCGCAAATCTCATCCCAGAGGTCGACGAAAGCGCGCATCTTGCACAGTTCGGTGACGAAGCGGATGCCTGCGTTCACGAAGAACGAGATGCGGCCCACCATGTTGGGGAAGTCATCCGCGCTGACCTTGCCTTTCAGATCGTCCAGCACGGCGCAGGCGGTAGCGAGTGCGAAGGCCAGTTCCTGTTCCGGCGTCGCGCCAGCCTCTTGCAGGTGGTAGGAGCAGACGTTCATCGGGTTCCATTTCGGCAGATGCTTCTGCGTATAGGCCGCGACGTCGGTGATCATGCGGAGTGAGGGTTTCGGCGGGCAGATATAAGTGCCGCGCGAGAGGTATTCCTTGATGATGTCGTTCTGCACCGTGCCTTGCAGGGCAGAGATGTCGGCCCCCTGTTCCTCGGCCACGGCGATGTAGAGGGCCAGCAGCCAGGGTGCGGTGGCGTTGATCGTCATCGACGTGTTCATCTGATCCAGCGGGATCTGATCGAACAGTGTGCGCATATCGCCCAAATGCGCCACGGGGACGCCCACCTTGCCCACTTCGCCGCGCGAGAGTTCATGGTCGCTGTCATAGCCGGTCTGGGTGGGCAGGTCGAAGGCGACCGAAAGGCCGGTCTGGCCGCGCGAGAGGTTGTTGCGGTAGAGCGCGTTGGAGGCGCGGGCGGTGGAATGACCGGCATAGGTGCGGAAGAGCCAGGGCGCTTCTTTCTTGGGCGGGGTCATGGCGGCCTCCTGAATCAGTTCGGCAATTTTATTTCGCTGACGCATCCATAGAGGACACAATCGTTCAATGTCAATTCGCCGCGTTGCGGCATTCCGCAGTGCGGCGGGGATGTGGCGCGGTTTTTGACGCAAAAACCGCGACGGAATTTGACGCAAATTCCGGGGGGCGGGTGGGTGCCGCGATTTCTGCGTCAGAAATCGGCGCGAAGTTTGTGTCAAACTTCGCTTTGGCAGGCCCCTTAACATGCAGGCATGACTTTACTATATTTGCATGGAAGGCCCCTGCCGCGAGTCTGGCATGAACAAGGGGGGCCGAGGGTCGAAGGACCATACGTCGATGCGCGCCATTCATGCGCTTGTTGCCCTGCCGCTGCTGCTGGCCGTTCCGGCCTTTGCGCAGGACCGTTCGGTTCAGGTGGTGAACAACAGTGGTTTCACCATCGTGGAATTCTATGCCTCTACCCAAGGCGCTGCGGATTGGCAGGAAAACATGCTGGCCGGGCAGGCCGTGGGTTCGGGTGCCAACCTGACCGTCAACTTCGATGACGGGTCGGGCGAATGTGCCTACGCCTTCCGCGCTGTGTTCGATGATGGCGATGAAGCCGTGGGCGACATCGACATCTGTTCCGGCAGTTCGATCACCATCAACTGATCCACTTTGATGCGCCCGCTTATCTGCGGTTTGCAGGCGGGCCGAAAGGCCGCTAGCCTGTTCGCATGACGGGAACGGTGGAGCTTCCGCTCTGGCTTGTGGTTCTGGTGCTGGTCCTTGCGGCCATCGCCGCGCTGGACCGTGTGCTGGCGCCATCGGTGCGATGGTTCTTTCGCCGCCGGATGGAGCGGGCGGTGGCGCGGCTGAACGAACGGCTGGAGCGGCCGATTTCGCCGTTCAAGCTGGCTCAGCGGCACGACATGATCTTGCGGCTGGCCTATGACCCCCAGGTGATGCAGGCAGTGGCCGATCATGCGGCAGAGGCCGGGGTGCCGCCCACGGTGGCGATGCAGGAGGCGCGGTCCTACGCGGCCGAGATTGTGCCTGCCTTTTCTGCGACGATGTATTTCGGCTTTGCCGTGCAGGTGGCGCGCTGGCTGACACGGCTGTTCTATCGGGTGCGGATCGGGCGGATTGATCCGGCCTTGGCGCGGGTGGATGACCGGGCGACGGTGGTGTTCGTGATGAACCATCGCAGCAACATGGATTACGTGCTGGTGACATGGCTGATCGCGGATCGGTCTGCGATTTCCTATGCGGTGGGGGAATGGGCGCGGGTTTGGCCTTTGTCGCGGCTGATCCGGGGGATGGGGGCCTATTTCATCCGGCGCGGATCGCGCAATGCGCTCTATCGTCGGGTGCTGGCGCGCTATGTGCAGATGTCGGCCGAGGAGGGCGTGGCGCAGGCGATTTTCCCCGAGGGCGGGTTGTCGCTGGATGGCCGGGTGGGGGCGGCGAAGCTGGGACTGTTGTCCTATTTCGTGAGCGGTTTTGATGCCGGGGAGCGGGACATCCTGTTTGTGCCA
The DNA here is from genome assembly GCA_022843025.1 of Paracoccaceae bacterium. Taxonomy (GTDB): domain Bacteria; phylum Pseudomonadota; class Alphaproteobacteria; order Rhodobacterales; family Rhodobacteraceae; genus Paragemmobacter. Next base: position 584,112 of record JALHOL010000001.1, read on the forward strand.
GTGGGTCTTGGCTATGATCGCGTGCTGGAGGACCGGCTGTTGACCGAGGCAGCACGGACCGGGGTGCGGCGGTTCCGGCCCCGGGTGACGGGGGTGGTCACTTTTGCGCTGCGGATGGCGTGGCGCAGCCTGCGGGGGAATTTCCCCGGCTTTGGCGCGACGGCGGCAGGGTTCGGTGCGCCGATTTCGCTGCGCGCCTTTCTGGCCGAAGGGCATGATGACCCGACCGAGGCTTTGGGCCGCGCGCTGATGGCACGGGTGGCGCGGGTGGTGCCGGTGCTGCCGGTGCCGTTGCTGGCGGCGGCGCTGGAGGCCGCGCCCGCCGACCGCGCGGCGCTGGAGGCCGAGGTGGCGCGCCTGGCCGATGCGCTTGCGGCGCGGGAGGCGGTGCTGCGCCTGCATCCGCAGGGGTTGGGGCCGACGGTGGCCGAGGCGCTGCTGCATATGCAGCGGCGGGGGCTGGTGGGGGCCGATTTGCGCATTCCGCCGGGCAAGCAGGCGCTGGTGGCGTTCTATGCCGCCCCGGTGCGGCAGGTTCTGGAAGGCTAGGGGCTGCCCAGTTCCGGGCTTGGCACAACATTCTGTGGCGCGTCCGGCGGTGCCGCGATGCGGCGGACATAAAATTACAAAAATAGGCGCATCGCTATTGCAATATTGCGCGGGCATCCTCTATCAGTGACCCAAGGCGCCGATTCTGCGGCGCGGCATTGTGGTTCTGGGGAGGCCGGAGGATGGCTTTGGATACGCAGCAGCAGATCGCGACCTATGACGCGCCGAAAAAGGACCTGTACGAGATCGGCGAAATGCCTCCGCTGGGCCATGTGCCAAAGCAGATGCACGCCTGGACCATTCGGCGCGAGCGTCACGGCAAGCCCGATACGGCCATGCAGATCGAAGTGGTGGATACGTGGAATATCGACAGCAACGAGGTGCTGATCCTCGTGATGGCGGCGGGCGTCAACTATAACGGGGTCTGGGCCTGCCTTGGCGAACCGGTCAGCGTGTTTGATGGCCACAAGCAGCCTTATGCGGTGCTTGGGTCGGATGCGGCGGGCATTGTCTGGGCGGTGGGTGACAAGGTCACGCGCTGGAAGGTGGGCGACGAGGTGGTGGTCCACTGCAACCAGGATGATGGCGACGACGAGGAATGCAACGGCGGCGATCCGATGTTTTCGCCCAGCCAGCGCATCTGGGGATATGAGACGCATGACGGGTCTTTCGGGCAGTTTGCCCGGGTGCAGGCGCAGCAGTTGATGCCGCGTCCCAAGCACCTGACCTGGGAGGAAAGCGCCTGCTATACGTTGACGCTGGCCACGGCGTACCGGATGCTGTTCGGGCATGAGCCGCATGACCTGAAGCCGGGGCAGAATGTTCTGGTCTGGGGTGCGTCGGGGGGGCTGGGGTCCTATGCGATCCAGTTGATCAATACGGCGGGGGCGAATGCGATCGGCGTGATTTCCGATGAGAGCAAGCGCGATTTCGTGATGGGGCTGGGCGCGAAGGGCGTCATCAACCGCAACGATTTCAAATGCTGGGGGCAGTTGCCCAAGGTCAATACGCAGGAATACAACGACTGGCTGAAGGAAGCGCGCAAGTTCGGCAAGGCGATCTGGGACATCACCGGCAAGGGCGTGAATGTGGACATGGTGTTCGAGCATCCGGGCGAGGCGACATTCCCGGTGTCATCCTTGGTCTGCAAGAAGGGCGGCATGGTGGTGATCTGTGCGGGGACCACCGGTTTCAACTGCACCTTCGACGTGCGCTACATGTGGATGCATCAAAAGCGTTTGCAGGGCAGCCACTTTGCGCATCTGAAGCAGGCGAGCGCGGCGAACAAGCTGATGATCGAGCGGCGGCTGGACCCCTGCATGTCGGAAGTGTTCCCCTGGGCGGAGATTCCGCAGGCGCATATGAAGATGCTGAAGAATGAGCACAAGCCGGGGAACATGTCGGTGCTGGTGCAGGCACCGCGTCCGGGGCTGAAGACGTTCGAGGATACGCTGGAAGCCAGCCGCAACCCGTAAGGGGCGGGCGTTCGGGATGGCATGCGCCCCGGTCGAGAGGCCGGGGCGTTTTGCATTGCGAGCCCAAGTTGGCGCAGGGGGGGAAACGGATTGTTGCCGGGGGGAAGGTAGGTTGCAATCAGGGCGGGTGTTATCTTTCGGCGGGGGCGCGTCTTTGGTGCGGAGTGGGGCCGGATGCGGCATGACTGGGTGTTTGAAGTCCTGACCGACCTTGCGGAATATGCCGAACGCAACGGTTTGCCGCGATTGGCGCGGAAGGTTGCGGAAACGCTGGCCGTCGCGCGGGACGAGATCGCGGCCGCCCGGGATGATGGGCCGGGTGGGGCGGGCAGCGGGGAGCCTTCGCTGCATTAGCGCGGCTGGCGGGGCGATGCCCCCTCGCATCCCGGCGGGGGGCGGATTATGGTCGCCGCCATGCAAGGAATGACCCAAACCGAGCCACCTGTTGCGCTGACCTTTTCGGACGATCAGGCCGAGGCCTTTGATCGCGTGGCGGCGGAGTTGTATTCCCATGGCATCGACCTGACGGCGGGGGAATTGACCCCGCGCGCCGAGGGCAAGCCGTCGGTTCTGGCGGTGGTGGGAAAGGCCGGATCGGGCAAGACGATGCTGCTGGCCAGCCTGACCAAGGCGCTGGTCGCGGCGGGGGTGGAGGTCATTTCCGGCGATTATGAGGGGCGACGGAGGAAGGACCGGCGGACGCTGGCCATTCTGGCCCCCACCAACAAGGCGGCGAGCGTACTGCGCCTGCGCGGCGTGCCGGCAACGACGATCCACCGTATCCTCTACACCCCCGTTTACGACCCGGAATATGAGCGCATCGCGGAATGGCTGACCGGGCAGGGTGAGCGGCCGGTGGTGGAGGGATTGACGGATCTGGCGCTGGATCGGGCTTTTGCCTTTTATCAACAGGTGGCGTCGGTTCCGGGGGCGCTGGCGGCGGCGGGGTTGAAAGGTTCGGACTTTATCAAGGGATGGAAGCGGCGCGAGGAGCCGCTGGATGTGGGGTTCATCGACGAATCCTCGATGCTGGATGAACGCGCGCTGGATGACCTGCGCGAGATCTTTCCGACGCTGGTGCTGTTCGGCGATCCGGCGCAGTTGGCCCCGGTGGGCCTGTCGGGCGAGATGGTGTTTGACCGGCTGGGCGAGTCGCGGCGGCTGGTACTGAGCCGGATTCACCGCCAGACGCAGGATAACCCGATCCTCGATCTGGCGCATGCGCTGGGCGATGAGAGCCTGCGGTTCGAGACGTTCGAGCGGATGGTCGAGGATGCGGCGCGGCGCGATGACCGAGTGGTGTTGGCGGAACGGGTGGATGCCGATCTGATGGCACGGTCCCCCGTGCTGGTCTGGCGCAATGCGACGCGCATTCGGTTGATCCATGCCTTTCGCGGGGCCTTTGGCGCGCCGGAGGATGAATTGCTGCCCGGTGAGCCGCTGGTCTGTGACGGGATCGAACTGCCTCTGAAGCACCGCAAGAAGCGGATCGATCTGGAGGCGCGGGGTCTGATCAAAGGGGCGCAGGTGATCTATCTGGGCCCCGGATCAAAGCCGGGCTTTGCCAAGCTGCATGTGGTGGGGGCGGAGGAGCCGCAGGTATCAGCCGCGTCGATCATCAAGATCGAAAAGCCGGATGAGGAAGAGCCCTTCATCCCATCGGCCGCCACGATGGGCGCGGCCTTTCTGCATGGGGCGGCGGTGACGATTCACAAGGCGCAGGGGTCACAATGGGACGAGGTGCAGGTCTTTGCCCCCGACATCTATGCCGCCGCGCAGGCGGGGCGGAGCGAGGCGGGGGTGCCCCTGTGGAAGCGGCTGGCCTATGTGGCGATCACGCGGGCCGAGACGCGGCTGCATTGGGTGACGCGCTACCGGCTGGCGCGGCCGCAGGGGCCGCTGTCGGTGGACGATCTGCGCCGGGGGCCTGCGCCGCTGGCCTTGCAGGCAGAGGAATGACCAAATTCCTTGGAAGGAATTTGCACTTTTCTTCGAAGAAAATTGTGCCTTGCCTGTGGCTTGGTTAGGGTAAGGGCAGGATCAGGAGGCCCAAGATGCGCTGCGTATTCGTTCAATTCCGCTGCACCCCCGGCAAGACCTATGAGGTGGCGGAAGCCATCTATGACCGCGAGGTGGTGAGCGAGTTGTATTCGACCAGCGGGGAATATGACCTGATCGCCAAGATCTATATCCCCGAGGATGCGGATGTGGGGCATTATCTTTCCGGTCGGCTGTTCGACATTCCGGGGATCGTGCGGACCCTGACGACGATGACGTTCAAGGCGTTCTGATCTGCTGACGCGACGATTTTTCTTGCGAAAAATCATGGGGCTTCGCGCCCCCTCGGAGCTGCGCTCCTCACCCCGCGGGATATTTTGGGCAGAGAAGAATGGGATCAGAGCCAGCGGTCGCGGCCGGTGCCGGTGGCATCGGTGACATGGGCGAAGCCGTGTTGGGCGGCGATTGCGTCAAGGCCCTGCGCGAGGCGGGGGATGAGGGAGAGGCCTTGATAGACCATGGCCGTGTAGACCTGCACGGCGTTTGCCCCGGCGCGGATCTTTTCCCAGGCCTGTTCGGGGGTGGAGACGCCGCCCACGCCGATGAGGGGGAGCCTGCCGTCTGTCAACTGTGACAGGCGGGCGAGGGTGCGGGTGGATTTCTCGAACAAGGGCGCGCCGGAGAGGCCGCCCGCTTCCGTGCGATGCGGGCTTTGCAGGCCGTCGCGGGACAGGGTGGTGTTGGTGGCGATGATGCCCGCGAGGCCGGCTGTCAGGGCGACTTCGGCGATCTCGGCGAGGTCGGATTCGGTGAGGTCGGGAGCGATTTTCAGGAAGATCGGGATGGGGCGGGCGAGGCTGGCGCGGGTGTCCATCACGCCTGCGAGAAGCGCAGAGAGGGCGGCGCGGCCTTGCAGATCACGCAGTTTTTCGGTGTTGGGCGAGGAGACGTTGACCGTGGCGAAATCGACATGCGGGCCGCAGGTGGCCAGCACGCGGGCGAAATCGGCGGCGCGGTCGGTGCTGTCCTTGTTGGCGCCGAGGTTGAGACCGACGGGGACGGTTGTGTGTCTGCGGGCCTTGAGGCGGGTGGAGATGGGGTCCATCCCGTCATTGTTGAAGCCGAAGCGGTTGATAGCGGCGCGGTCCTCGGTCAGGCGGAAGAGGCGCGGTTTGGGGTTGCCGGGTTGCGGGCGGGGAGTGGCGGCGCCCACCTCGATAAAGCCGAAGCCCGCGCGGGACAGGGCGGCGATGGCGGTCGCGTTCTTGTCATAGCCTGCGGCGAGGCCCACGGGATTGGGCAGTGCTAGGCCGGCCAATGTGGTGGCGAGGCGGGGGGAAGTGACGGGGCCGGGCAGGGGGGCGAGGCCCATTTGCAAAGCGCGGATCGACAGGCCATGCGCGACCTCGGGGTCGAGGCGGTGCAGTGCCGCGAGGCCAATGCGTTCGACGAGGTTCACCATACGCCTTCGGGGAAGATGTGGCCGGTCACGCCAAGGGGGAGGGACTTGTCCCAGACCACATCGGACAGGCGCAAATGCCTGTAAAGATGGGGAAAAAGTGCGCCGCCGCGCGAGGGTTCCCATTTCAGGGCGGGGCCGAGTGCATCGGTATTGAAGGCCACGAGGACGAGGTCGCTTTCGGTGGCGAACCATTTTGCGGCGGTTTCGGCCACTTGGGCCGAGGTGGAGAAATGGATGAAGCCATCGGTCAGGTCGATGGGGGCGCCGGCGGTTTCACCGGCAGCGCGGAAGGCATCCCATTCGGGGCGGCGGAATATCTTGTAGATCAGCATGCGCGGTTCATGCACTGCGCCGGGTTTTGGGTCAATGGCTGTGGTCAAGGATTGCTGCCTGCGCGGGATGTCGCGCAGCCGTGATCTGGCAGCGCTAGAGCAGGTTTGACAGGCGCCGAGCCGACGCGGCAGGGTGGGGCATTCAACCAGCAGAGGAGTGATTTGGCATGACGAGGATTTTCCTTTCCACGGTGGCGGTGATGGCGCTGAGCAGCGGGATGGCGGCGGCGGAGTACAGGCTGAATGTGTTGCATATCAATGACTTTCACAGCCGGATCGAGCCGATCAACGGATCGGATTCCACCTGTTCGGCCGAGCAGGCGGCGACGAATGAATGCTTTGGCGGCGTGGCGCGGGTGGCGACCAAGATCAAGGAGTTGCGCGACAGCCTGACGGCGGCGGGCGAGAATGTGATCGTGCTGGATGCGGGTGACCAGTTTCAGGGCAGCCTGATGTACACCACCTATAAGGGCGCGGTGGAGGCCGAGTTCATGGAGGCCATCGGCTTTGACGCCATGGCGCTGGGCAACCATGAGTTTGACGATGGTCCGGAGGGGCTGGGTTCGTTTCTGGACAAGGTCACCTTTCCGGTGATTTCGGGGAATCTGGATGTGAGCCAATCCAATGTGCTGTCAGGCCGGGTGGGCAACCATGTGGTGCTGGAGGTGGGGGGCGAGAAGATCGGCATCATCTCGGCCCTGGCGATGGACACGCCGGAGACATCAAGCCCCGGAAATAGCGTGATCTTTCAGGATGATATCGACAGCCTGAAGGCCGATGTCGCCACGCTGGAGGCGGAGGGGGTGACCAAGATCATCGCGCTGACGCATCTGGGATTGAAGCGCGATCTGGAGGTTGCGGCGGCGGTTCCGGGGGTTGATGCCGTGGTGGGCGGGCATTCGCACACCTATCTGTCGGCGACCGACCCCGAGCGGCATGGCCCCTATCCGACATGGGTGACGCGGGGCGAAGGCGATCTGGTGCCGGTGGTGCAGGCCTATGCTTATTCCAAGTATCTGGGGCATCTGGAGCTGACCTTTGATGATGCGGGGACGCTGATCTATGCGGGGGGGAATACGATCCTGCTGGACGGATCGGTGGAGCCGAATGCGGCGATTGCGGCACGGGTGGCGGAGCTGGCCGGGCCGATCGAGGAGTTGAAGACGCGGGTGGTGGCCGAGGCGTCGGAGGCGATTGATGGCAGCCGGGAAACCTGTCGCGCGGGCGAATGCCAGATGGGCAATCTGGTGGCCGAGGCGATGCTGGATCGTGTTGCGGATCAAGGGGTTACCATTGCGATCACCAATGGCGGCGGGCTGCGTGCCAGCGTGGACGCAGGGCCGGTGACGATGGGCGAGGTGCTGACGGTGCTGCCGTTCCAGAACACGCTGTCGACATTCGAGGTGAGCGGTGAGGCCATTGTGGCGGCCCTGGAAAACGGGGTGAGCCAGTATGAAGAGGTGGCGGGGCGGTTCGCGCAGGTGGCGGGGTTGAAGTACAGCTTTGATCCGGCGGCAGCGGTTGGGGCGCGGGTGTCGGATGTGCAGGTGCTGGTTGGTGGCGATGCCTGGGCGCCGATCGATCCGGCGACCGTCTATAAGGTGGTGTCGAACAACTATGTCCGCGGTGGCGGGGATGGATATTCCATGTTCGTCGATGCAGCCAATGCCTATGATTTCGGCCCCGATCTTGCCGATGTGACGGCGGAGTATCTGGCGAAAAATCAGCCATATCAGCCGTTTACGGATGGGCGGATCACGCGGAAGTAAGTTGGCAAGCCGGGCCGTCCCTGTTTTCGGGGGCGGCCTTTTCTTTTGCCCCGGACCGGTTAACAGTTGGTTGCATGTGCGGGCGTTTCACCATCACCCATCCCGATGAGGCGATTGCGCGGCTGTTTGATGCCGTGATCGGGAATGATCTGCCGCCTGTGCCGCGGTTCAATGTCTGCCCTACGACGCAAGTGGCGGTGGTGACGTCGGATGGTGCAGCGCGGCGGCTGCGGGCAATGCGCTGGGGGTTCATTCCGACCTGGTACAAGGCCCCGAATGACGGGCCGCTGATCATCAATGCGCGGGCAGATACGGTGGCCACCAAGCCCGCCTTCCGTGAGGCGGTGCGGGCGCGGCGCTGCATCGTGCCGGCGAGCGGTTTTTATGAATGGCAGGAAGGGGATAAGGGGCAAAAGCTGCCTTGGTATTTCACGCGGCGGGATGGGCAGCCGATGGCCTTTGCGGGGCTTTGGCAGCGCTGGGGCGAGGTGGATACGGTGGCGATTGTGTCGACGGATGCGGGGCCGGGGATGGCGGGGTTGCACCATCGCGAGGCGGTGGTGCTGGAGCCGCCCGATTGGCCGCTATGGCTGGGCGAGGCGGGGCATGGGGCGGCGGTGTTGATGAAGGCCTCTGCCGATGGGGTGTTGCAATGCCACCGGGTGGATCGGGCGGTGAATTCCAACCGGGCCGAGGGTCCGGCGCTGATCGAGCCCGTAACGGCCTGAGGGCGCTGCATTTATTTTCGGAAATCTACGGGTTTGGCGGTGCCGCTGGTGGTGCAGACGCCTGTGCAGACGGGCGTATGCACGCAGCGCACGATGATGGGGCGTTAAGGTTAACGCCAGAGTCAGGGATGAGAGGGGATTCGAGGGGGGCGTGTGGTGGGATTCGCCGGGGGCGCGGCGGGGGCTTGGCGGCGGCTTCGGGCGGCAGCGCGTGGCAGGATCGGGTGGGGGCGGTGGTTAAGTGGGCGGGGCGGTCTGGCCGAGGGACAGCCGGGCAGTGGGCCGGTTTGGGAAGGCGGCCGTTGGCAGGCCTGTGATCGCCAGAGGGTCCGGGATGGGTTGCAACCGGGCGTGGGTATAGGTATGACGGTGCCGCACGGCGCGGGCGTTGTGTAATGGTAAGACCTTAGCCTTCCAAGCTAAAGACGCGGGTTCGATTCCCGCCGCCCGCTCCAGAAATCCCCCTTAATCGCGTCTGTTCGTCCAACGCTTGGCCGATCTGCCGCCATGCCTGCGGCGCATTCGGATAGGGGGCCCAATCGCGCCAGAAGGGGCGGGGCGGGCGGCACGGTTCTTGAAGACCGCCTGCGCCAGACGTCTGTGACATCCGTCGCAAGATCCGGGGATCCACCCTGTTCTGGCGGATGCCAGATGGATGGACAGCGCATGGAAAGGGGCGGGGGAACGAGGCGGCGGCGGATCGGGACGTTGCGCATCACCGTCTGCCTTGGCATTTGCCTGCCGATCATGGCGGGCAGTTCGGCCCATTCGGGCGAGTTCTGGCACAATACCTTTCTTCTGGATGTCTATCAGGGATCGCATCGGTCAGACGTGGCCAGTGGTCTGGCCAAGGGCGGATATGAGCTGTCGGACGGTTCCTTCGTTGATTTTCGAGACTGGTACAGCCCGGGTTTTCCCGATGTCACGGTGTTGCTTTTGAAACAGGTGTCGTCGGACTTTGCGTTTATCTGGGGTGTCAGTTCCGGAGAGCGCGGCGAGAAATACCGGATCGAACCTGCGTTGCAGCTTGGGTTCTTTTATCAATTCGTGCCGTTTGAGAATGCAGTGGTTTCGGTCAAGACAACCTATCCGTTCTTTGGCCAGATGCGCGAAAAGACCTGTGAGGCGGATTATGGCGCCATCGGCGGCGTGCAGACGGTGAATTGCAGGCTTGCGGCGGACCTGATGCCGCCGGAGGAGACCTTGGATTATCTTGTGACCATCCGGGGTAAAGCCGACGCCCGTGTCAGCATCGGCTTTACCTTTGTCTTTTGACTCACTTGATGGCGACGGGTGCCAGCGCGCGGCTGATGCTGGCTTCGCCACGGCCATGGATATTGGCGGCATATCCGGCGATCGTGTCTGTCCGGGCGGTGTTCAGCAGTTGATTGGTGATCTGCGTCGGGGTGGCCCGTGTGAATTTGCTGCCCAGAACCGAGGCGTAGCCCGACACGATCGGCGCGGCGAAGGATGTGCCGTAGAGGTTCGTCATGTTGCCTGTCACGCCAACAACAAGGAACTGCCTCTGCACCGTCGCGTTGCTGCCGGCGAAGTTCGAGTATCCGGCCATGGTCGCCTTGTTTGCAACTGTGCCATGGGAGTTGAGCGCACCGACGAAAATGGCGGATTGCCTGCCGGTCAGGTCGCGGTTCAGATAATCGACCAGCCCCGACGCGTTTGCCGCGCCAACGGCCACAGCGTCATTGCCCGCTGCTTTGACGACGACGGCCCTGCCCTCGCGCGCATAGGAGATGATGGAGGTTTCGCGCTGGCTCCAGCGGATGCTGGTAAAGCCGTTGGGTGCCATCATGCCATAGGACAGGTTCAGCGTGTTGAGGCCGCGTTGCAGTGTTACCGCAGCCGCATTGCCGAAATCATGCGTATAGACCTTGGCCGAGGGTGCGATCATCCCCGCTTCGAGCGCGGTCCATTCGCCGTGGCGGCGCCGTTCGGTGACGCCGCGCAGGTTTCCGGCATAGGTCGAGCCGCTGCGGAAATCATCAATGACCGTGATGGAGGTGCCTTGCCCGCGGAAGCCGAGGCTCCATGCCTGACCGATTTCCGAGTTCATCCACGGGCGCAGCTCTTGCGCGGCGGCGGCGATGGGGGCCGACAGCGCCAAGGCGAGGGCGGCAACTTTCACGCTGAACGATCTGGGGAAGGCTTTGGGAAATTTCATTGTATCTCGCTCCGGTTGGCAGACTGACGCGGTTCATGGAACGTCAGAAATCCGGCAGGATTTACCGCAGTGGCAAGAGGGATTTGTCTGGCTCTGCCGCGACAAAAGCACGGAGAGTGACGAAGGTATGGGCGGGGCGACAGGTTAGCCCTTGTCGGCGGCGCTGCTGAGGTTTTCCTGCTGCGGCATGCCGAGGACGTGGTAGCCGCCGTCCACATGCACCACTTCGCCCGTCGTGAAGCAGCCGTAATCGGAGGCGAGCCAGACGGCGGTTCCGCCCACGGCCTCGAGCGTGGCGTTGGAGCGGAGGGGGGCGTTCGCCTCGGTATGGCGGTAGGTTGCCCGCGCGCCGCCGATGGCGGCCCCGGCGAGGGTTTTCATCGGACCCGGCGAGACGGCGTTGACGCGGATGCCCTGCGGGCCCAGGTCATTGGCGAGGTAGCGGACGGAGGATTCCAGCGCCGCCTTTGCCACGCCCATCACGTTGTAATTGGGCGTGACGCGGTTCGATCCGCCATAGGTGAGGGTAATGAGCGTGCCGCCATCGGGCATCATCTCGGACGCGCGGCGCGACACGTCGATGAAGCTGTAGCAGGAGATGGCGAGCGAGTTGGTGAAGTTGGCGCGCGTGGTGTTGCTGAAGCGGCCCGTGAGTTCGTTCTTGTCGGAAAAGGCGATGGCGTGGACGAGGAAATCCATCTTGCCCCAACGTGCCTGCAGCGCGGCGAAGCAGGCATCGAGGCTTTCGTCATTGGTGACATCGACATCGACCAGGAAATCCGACCCGACCGAGGCGGCGAGGGGGGCCACGCGTTTGCCGAAGGCCTCACCCTGATAGGAGAAGGCAAGATCTGCCCCCTCAGCCGCCATGGCCGAGGCGATGCCCCATGCGATGGAGCGTTCGTTCGCCACGCCCATGACAAGCCCGCGCTTGCCCTTCATCAGATCGGCCATGTCCCTGTCCCCTTTTTTCGGTGGCTTTTGTCAGCCGAGGTATTTGCTCATCACGAGGGTGGCGTTGGTGCCGCCGAAGCCGAAGCTGTTGGACAGGACCGAGTCAAGCTTCACGCCTTCGCGCAGGGTTGTCACGATCTCGGCCGGGTCGAGGGCCGGGTCGAGCGTGGTGACATTGGCCGAAGCGGCGATGAAGTCGCCGTTCATCATCAGAAGCGAATAGATCGCCTCATGCACGCCGGTCGCGCCGAGGCTGTGGCCGGTGAGGGATTTGGTCGAGGCGACGGGGGGCGTGGTGCCACGGCCAAAGACGCGACGGATCGCTTCCATCTCGGTCACGTCGCCCACGGGGGTGCTGGTGCCGTGGGAGTTGATGTAGTCGATCTTGCGGCCCTGCGGCAGGGTGGACAGCGCCACGCGCATGGAGCGTTCGCCGCCTTCGCCCGAGGGGGCGACCATGTCATGGCCATCGGAGGTGGCGCCGTAGCCGGTGACTTCGGCGTAGATTTTCGCGCCGCGGGCGAGGGCGTGGTTTAGTTCCTCAAGCACGACGACACCGCCGCCGCCTGCGATGACAAAGCCGTCGCGGGTGGCGTCATAGGTGCGGGAGGCGGTTTCGGGGGCGTCGTTGTATTTCGACGACATCGCGCCCATCGCGTCAAACAGGCAGGACAGCGTCCAATCCAGTTCCTCGCCGCCGCCGGCGAAGACGATGTCCTGCTTGCCGAACTGGATCAGTTCCGCGCCGTTGCCGATGCAATGGGCGGAGGTGGAGCAGGCGGAGGTGATGGAATAGTTCACGCCCTTGATCTTGAACGGTGTGGCAAGGCAGGCGGAGGTGGTCGAGGACATGCCCTTGGTCACGCCGAAAGGACCGATCCGTTTGGGCGAGCCGGTTTCGCGGACGATGTTATGCGCCTTGAAGAAGGATTTGGTCGACGGCCCGCCGGAGCCCACGATGATGCCGGTGCGTTCGTTGGAGATGTCGGAGGGTTCGAGACCGGAATCCTTGATCGCCTGATCCATAGCGATGAAGTTATAGGCCGCGCCGTCGCCCATGAAGCGCAGGTCACGCTTGTCGATGTGGTCTTCCAGAACGATCTGTGGCTGGCCGTGGATTTGGCTGCGGAAACCACGCTCGGCGTATTCGGGGGCGAAGACGATCCCCGACTTGCCGGCGCGCAGGTTGGCTTCGACCTCGGCGGCGGTGTTGCCGATGGGCGAGACGATACCGATCCCGGTGATGACGACGCGACGCATGCGGCCTCCGTTCATTATCCTTGGGTTGTCTCTAAGGGAGAGGGGGGCGAGGGGCAAGGGGGATGGGGATTGTGCAGGCGGACGGGCGGGCGGAGGATGGGCTTTTGGCGGGCGGGGAGGGTGTGATGGATCGGGTGACGGGCGGGTGTTTGTGCGGGGCGGTGCGGGTGGCGGCTGAAAGGCCGCCGCTGCGGGTGGGGGTGTGCCATTGCCTGGACTGCCGCAAGCATCATGGGGCGGTGTTTCACGCCAGCGCCATCTTTGCGGCGGGCGCGGTGGAGGTGACGGGAACGGTGGGGGAGTATCGCGGGCGGTGCTTCTGCCCGGTTTGTGGATCGTCGGTGTTTTCGTTGAGCCCCGGAGAGGTGGAGGTGCATCTGGGGGCGCTGGACGAGGTGGACCGGTTTGTTCCGACCTATGAGTTGTGGACGGTGCGGCGGGAGGGGTGGTTGCCGGAGTTTTTGGGGATGGAGGGGTTTGTGGGGGATCGGGGGTGAGGGGGTTGTAAGTGCGAGTACGCAGCCTTTGCTTTGATCTACCACTCTTAATGTTCTGGACCGTCTCTATCTTCCGCGCTTAGGCCCGCGCGGCGTTCAGCATTGTTTCCCTTGATCGACAGAGTTTGATGCGATGGCAGTGAGGAGTTCGGCTTCCTTGCGGTCAGCCATGGCCGTGCGGCCAAACATCAGTCCGACCGCGATGAAGTACCAACGAAAGAACCACGGTGCGGCGGCGCAAAGCACGATCAGCGCATAGATGGAGAGCGGCACATACAAGGCGCCACCGATAAGCACTTTGCCCTGCTCGGAGGAGTCCATCAGGGTAAGCGCGACTATTCCCAGCACGGTGGTCGGAAGGTTCAGGGTGAACCACCAGAAGAAAACCGACAGGAAGATCGGGAAGCCCGCAAGGGGACCAAGTCGCCGGGAGAGGCGGAGCGCTGCAAGCTCGCCCTTGTGGCGACGAAGGGTGATCTTGCGCCAGATGGTGCGAAGGCGATCACCCAGCCGCGCCATCTTTACGCCTCGCTGAGCGCGACCTTCATGTCCTTGACGATGTAGATCACCTCGCCATCCGCCTCGACGATGCCGTCGGCGACGCCCATGGTCAGGCGGCGGGTCTGGATGGCTTTGGTGAAATCGACCTTGTAGGTCAGCATTTTGCGGTCGGGGCGGACCATGCCGGTGAGTTTGACCTCACCCACGCCGAGCGCGTAGCCGCGGCCTTGCCAGCCGCGCCAGCCGAGGTTGAAGCCGGTCAACTGCCACAGGCCATCGAGACCGAGGCAGCCGGGCATGATCGGGTTCCCGGGGAAGTGGCAGGAGAAGAACCACAGGTCGGGCGTGATGTCGAATTCGGCCACCACATGGCCTTTGCCGTGCAGGCCGCCATCTTCGGAGATGTCGGTGATGCGGTCCATCATCAGCATGGGCGGTTCGGGAAGCTGGGCATTGCCGGGGCCGAAAAGTTCGCCCCGCGCGCATTTGAGAAGGGCGTCGCGGTCGAAGCTGTTCGGATAGGCGGCCATGCGCTGGGTTCCCGTGTGGTCCTGTGTTGCGGGATCGGGTGTAGCATCGGCATGGAAGCAAGGGCAAGGGTGACGCGGCCCTGCCCGGGCGGCCTGTGTGGGCTGAACGGGCTGTGACCCGCTGCGACCGATTTTCATTTGTATTCGGGGGGGGAGAGGCCTTATATGTTGAGCGGAACAGACAGGAATTGCAGGGACAGCGCATGGTGCTGACGGCACAGGATCGGGGGACGGAGTGGTTGTCGCGGGGGGGCTTGCGCCCGACGCGGCAGCGGCTGGCCCTTGCGGCCTTGCTGGTCGGCGATGGCGAGGACCGGCATGTGACGGCGGAAAGCCTGTTCGCGCTGGCCGATCAGTCGGGCGAGAAGGTGTCGCTGGCGACTGTCTACAACACGCTGCGCGCCTTTTGCGAGGCGGGGTTGATGAACGAGGTCGTGGTCGACGGGTCGAAAAGCTATTTCGACACGCGCATGGATGACCACCCGCATTTCTATTGGGAAGACACCGCGACGCTGAGCGATGCGCCCGCCGATACGCTGCGGATCGAGGGGCTGCCCGATGCGCCCGCCGGGATGCAGGTGTCGCGCGTGGATGTGGTGATCCGGCTGAAGCGGGCCTGAGGCTGCGGCCTGTTCAGGCCAGCGCCCGAAGGGGCGGAAAAGCGCACATATCCTGAAACGTGCAGAAGGCGGGCGGGGCGAGGTCCATCTGCGGGATGTCTTGCTGGAGCCGGGCCGTCCAATCCTGCATCGTTGCGCGCCATACGGGCAGGGCTGCCGTGGGCAGGGCGCGTTTCACATAGGCCAGCGTGGTGTGAAAGGCGTAGGCGTCATGCCCCGGAGAGCGCAGGCGCAGGGTTTCCGACAGCCGGTTGCGCCATGCCCGGGCGGCGGATTCGTCGGCCTGGGTCAGGCCTTCCAGCGTGACGCCGAACGGGGTGGCGGCGGCCACTTTCATGCGGAAGGGCGGCGGTGGGGCGAAGCCTTCGAGCCGGACGGCCATGGCAGCAGTTACGGCGGGAATTGACAGATCGGCATCCAGCCCTTCGGGCCAACGGTGCGGATCGCGACGGGTCTCGACCACCCCTTCGAATACGGTCATGTGCCAGCTTTCGGGGGGCGTCAGGGCCAGAAGATGCGCATGGGGCAGATCGGCGAGGGCGGCGCGGAAGCGCGACAGCGCGGCTTCGGTTGGCGATCCGGGGATCACCTGACAGACCACCGTATTCCCGGTTTCGGGCAGGAAGCGGCCGGAGTCATCGAAGCGGGTGCCGAGGCGCGGGTTGATCCATCCGGCACCAGGCGAAAGGGTTTGTTCCCAGGACATCGGTCTGTCTCCTTGGCGTCTGCGGTTTGCAGATGTCGCAGGGGCGGGTGACAGGCGGATGACAGGGTGGGCAAAAGATTGGGGGGCGGTTGCCCGCCCCCCGTTTCAACCTGCAATCAGTTTGGGCCGATCACTTCGGCACGAGGACCGCGTTGACGACGTGGATCACGCCGTTCGACTGGTTCACGTCGGCGATGGTGACCTGGCTTGCGTTGCCGCTTTCGTCGATCAGGTAAAGGTTGCGGCCTTTGACCTGTGCCGAGAGCGCGTCGCCCGAGACGGTCTGCATGTGGAAGAAGCCATCGCTGGATGCCTTGGCGCGGGCCATGATGTCGGCGCCCGACAGTTTGCCTGCGACGACATGGGCGGTCAGCACCTTGGTCAGCATGGCCTTGTTTTCCGGCATCAGCAGCGTGTCGACGGTGCCGGCGGGCAGCGCGGCGAAGGCGTCATTGACCGGAGCGAAGACGGTGAACGGGCCGGGGGATTGCAGGGTTTCCACCAGACCGGCGGCCTGAACGGCGGCGACGAGGGTGGTGTGATCCTTGGAGTTGACGGCGTTCTCGACGATGTTCTTGTCGGCGAACATGGGCGCACCGCCCACCATCGGGTTGTCCTGGGCAAGGACGGGAAGGGCGATCAGCGTGGACAGGGCAAGGCCGCGCAGCGTGGTCTTGAGCATGGAAACCTCCGGGTTTGGGCGGAACCGTTCCGCCTGTGATCCAATGAACGGGGGGAGGTGCGCAAAAGTTTCAGCGGCGACGAAAAGGTTGTGTCAGCAAGCGATCAAGCCATGCCTCGCGCCGGGTGCGGAAGGACTCAACGCCCAGGGCCATGGTCTGCGGGTCGTCCTGCGGGGCATCGCGCAGGGTGCCAAATAGGCGATCCCAGAGCGAGAGGTTGAAGCCGTAATTGCTGTTGGTTTCTTCGGGGCGAACCGAATGGTGGATGCGGTGCAGCGAGGGGGTGACGATCAGGCGGCGGAGGAGGCTATCCGCGCGGTCTGGCAGGCGGATATTGGCATGGGTGAACAGGGCGGTGGCGTTCAGTGCGATTTCAAACGCGATCACCGCAAGGGCGGGGGCGCCGAGGATCACCACGGCAGCAATCTTGAGAAGGGTGGAGAACAGGATCTCCAGCGGGTGAAAGCGCAGGCCGGTGGTGGCATCGAGATGGGTGTCGGAATGGTGCATGCGGTGCAGTCGCCAGAGGGCGGGGACATGGTGCATCATCACATGCTGGCCCCAGATCAGGAGATCCAGCAGCAGGAAGGCGATGGGGATGGAGAGCCAGAGCGGCAGGGGGGAGAGAAGGCCCCAGCCCTGTGTCGTGGCCCAACTGGCGGCGGCAACGGGTAGGATCGGGATCAGCAGGCGGACAAGGGCCGTGTCGATGGCGACGAGGGCGAGGTTGTTGGTCCAGCGGATGAGGCGCGGGATTTCTGCACGGCGGTCAGGGGCGGCGAATTCCCACAGCGCCATCACGGCCAGCGTGCCGAGAAAGGCCACAAGGCGGATGAGGTCGGCGCTGTCGAATGCTGCGGTCCCCTCTGCCCGCCTTTGAATGAGAGTGTGGGCGCGGCGGGGTTTTGGCAAGGGTGGGCTTGATCGGGGGGCGGGGGTCGGCTAGGCTTGTGGAAACGTTTACATAGCTTGCAGCAAGGACCAGAACCCGATGAAAGCCGCCCGGATGAACCGCCTTTTCGCGCCTTCGGGCAATTGCTTTGACGTGGCCATTGACCATGGCATGTTCAACGAGCGCAGCTTTCTGGGCGGGATCGAGGATATGGGGGCGGCGATCCGTGCCGTTGCGGCGGCGAAGCCCGATGCCATTCAGTTGCCACCCGGAACGGCGCGGCTGTTGCAGGCCATTCCGGGGAAGGACAAGCCCGCGCTGGTGCTGCGGACGGATATCGCGAACGTTTACGGCACGCCTTTGCCCCGCGTGCTGTTTTCCGAGGTGATCGACCGGGCGGTGGAGCAGGGGGTGGTGCTGGATGCGGCCTGCGTTGTGGTGAACCTGCTGCTGCTGCCCGATGAGCCCGAGGTGTACCGCGCCTGTGTGCGAAACGTGAATTCCCTGAAGCGGGAATGCGAGATCATGGGGATGCCGCTGATGGTGGAGCCTTTGGTCATGCAGGACAATGCCAAGGGCGGCTACATGGTGGATGGCGATATCGACAAGATCCTGCCGTTGGTCCGGCAGGCGGCGGAGCTGGGGGCGGATATCATCAAGGCCGATCCTTGTTCGGACGTGTCGGACTATCACCGGGTGATCGAGATTGCGCAGGGCCTGCCCGTGCTGGTGCGCGGGGGCGGGCGCGTGTCGGATGCGGAGATTTTGTCGCGGACGGCGGAGTTGATGAAGCAGGGCGCGCGCGGCATCGTCTATGGGCGCAACGTGATTCAGCATCCCGATCCGGGGGGGATGACGCGGGCGCTGATGGCGGTGGTGCATGAGGGGGCAACGCCTGAGGCGGCGCTTGCGATGATCGGGGGCAAGTGATGCGCGAGGTTCGCTTTGGCATCATCGGCTGCGGGTTGATGGGGCGGGAGTTCGCCTCGGCCGCGGCGCGGTGGCTGCATCTGACGGGGATGAAGGCGAAGCCGCGCATCGTGGCGGTCTGCGATACCAACCCCGCGCTGATGGGCTGGTATACGGACGCGCTGGGGCCGATGCAGGTGACGACGGATTACCGGGAATTGCTGGCCAATCCGGAGGTGGAGGCGGTCTATTGCGCCGTTCCCCATGTGCTGCACGCGGAAATCTATCCGGCGATCCTTGCGGCGGGGAAGCATCTGCTGGGGGAAAAGCCGTTCGGGATGGATCTGGCGCAGAACCGGGCCATCATGGCGGCGATTGCGGCGCGGCCCGATCTGATGGTGCGCTGTTCGTCCGAGATGCCCTTTTACCCCGGCGCGCAGAAGGTGGTGGAGTTTGTCCGATCTGGCGCCGTGGGGCCGGTGCTGGAGGTGGAGGCGTGTTTCCTGCATTCCAGCGATATCAACCCCGACAAGCCGATCAACTGGAAGCGGATGGGGTCGGTGAATGGCGATTATGGCTGCATGGGCGATCTGGGGATGCATGTGCTGCATGTGCCTCTGCGCCTTGGCTGGCGGCCTGCGCGGGTGACGGCGTCGCTGGTCAAGCGGGTGGCGACGCGGCCCGATGGCAAGGGCGGACGGGTGGCCTGCGATACATGGGACAATGCGACGATCACGGCGACGGTCCCCGATGCGGGCGGCGATTTCCCCATGGTGCTGAAGACATGGCGGATTGCACCCGGCGAGGCGAATACGTGGTCGATCCGCGTGCTGGGGATGCGCGGGTCGGCGTTCTTTTCCACCAAGAACCCGCGCCAGTGGTCATGGATGCGCTATGAGGCGGGCGGGTCGCAGGGATGGGTGACCGAGGATCTGGGCTATACGCCGCTGTTCGGGGCGATTACGGGCGGGATTTTCGAATTCGGGTTCACGGATGCGATCCAGCAGATGTGGGCGGCCTTTGTCGATGAACTGGCGGGCGGGGATGCGAAGGGCTTTCCCTGCGCCACGCCGGAGGAGGCGGCGGCGCATCATGCGGTGCTGACGGCGGCCTTGCAGGCGGGGGTGTCGGGGCAGTCGGTCGGGGTGTCCTATTGATGCGGACCCCGGCAACCAGACGCGGCATCGCCTGTGCGGGGAACTGGATCGTGGATATCGTCCACACGATCGAAGCCTGGCCCGCGAAAAGCGATCTGGTGCGGATCGTGGATGAGGTGGAGGGCACCGGGGGCGGGGCGGCGAATGTGATGCTGTCGCTGGCGGCGTTTCAGGCCGGGCTGCCGCTTTGGGCGATCGGGTTGGTGGGGATGGACCGGCACGCGGCGACGGTGCGCTGGGCGGTGAAGGGGGCGGGGGCCGGGCTGGAGCATCTGGCCGAGACGGAGCGCGCGCCCACGGCACATACGCATGTGATGAATCTGCCGGGGGACAGCCGGACGTTCTTTTACCATCCCGGCACGAATGACCTGCTGGATGAGGGCGATATCGCGGTCGAGGCGGTGGCGGCAGAGGGGGCAAAGGTCTTCTACCTTGGCTATCTGAACCTGCTGGGCAAGCTGGATGCGGTGGTGGACGGGACCACGGGCGCGGCGCGGGTGCTGCGGCGGGCGCAGGCGGCGGGAATGGTGACGGCGGTTGATCTGGTGTCCACCGACCGGGCCGAGTTCCGCGCGGCGGTGGAGGCGGCGCTGCCTTTCGTGGATGTGCTGTTTCTGAATGAAGTGGAGGCGGCGCGGGCCACCGGGCGCGTGATCGCGGGTGCCGAGGATGTGGCGGCGATCGGGGCGGCCGCGCGGCAGTTGCAGGAGGGCGGTGCGGGGCAGGTCGTGGTGCATACCCCGGCGCTGGGCCTGTGGCTGGAGGCGGGGGGGCGGCTGACGGTGGTTCACCCCGATCCAGTGCCGCCGGCGCAGGTGGTCAGCCCGGTCGGCGCAGGCGATGCCTTTGCCGCAGGCTGCCTTTACGGGCTGCATGAGGGGTGGGACGTGCAGGCCTGCCTGCGGCTGGGGCATCGCGCGGCGGCGGCTTGCCTGCGCGGGGCGACGGCGACAGGGGCGATCCCGCCTTTGACGGCGCTGACGGGCTGAGGCGGCGGGAGCTTTCCTTCCGTTGGACGGGGAGATGCGCCCTGTGTTTCACCTTGGCCCAAATACCCCATGCGACCTTGTCGCCAGTATGTCCGCTGCAATGATGGCGGGGGGTCACAGGGGGGCTGTGGAACCCCGTGCAGCTGTGGTGCCGCGTGTGATCAGGGTCAGGGGCAGGCTGGGTGGCGGGGGTGGGGTGTCACCGCGCATCAGGGCGATAAGGATGTCCACGGCGGCCTGGCCGATCTGGCGGATGGGCTGGGCGACGGTGGTCAGTTGCGGGATGGTGTAGCGCGCGGCGGGCAGGTCATCGAAGCCGATCACCGACAGGTCATCCGGCACAGTCAGGCCGCGCGCCACGGCGGCGTGCATGGCACCGATGGCGGCCATGTCGGAAATACCGATCAGGGCGGTGGGGGTACCGTCGGACAGCAGGTCGGCGGCGAGGCTGCGGCAGGCCTCGAAGCTGTGATCCGGGCCAAGGCGGGTGGCCATGGGGGCCAGCCCCGCGCTGGCCAGTTCTGCCACGATCCCGGCCAGCCTTTCCTGCACCGGGGCAGAATGGCCGGGCGCGCCCACGACGCCGATGACGCGGTGGCCGAGGTCGAGCAGGTGGCGCGCGAGCATCCGCCCGCCGGCATGGTGATCGGCGGCCACGGCGGGCGTTCCGGGCAGCGCCCGGTCTACCGCCACGATGGGCACCCGCGCCGCGCTGAGCCGCGCCACGGCGGCCCCGTCTGACGTGACCGCGGCAAGGATCACCCCATCCACCTGTTGGGCCAGCATGGCGGCGACATAGGCGGCCTCATGTTCCGGGCTTTCGGCGGTGGAGCAGATCATCGCCTGATAGCCGCGCGCGAACAGGGCCTGTTCCACGGTATGGGCGAGGATGCCGAAGAAATGCACGTCCAGCGCGGGCAAAAGCACGCCCACCATCCGGCTGGAGCCGGAGCGCATCATCCGCGCGCCGGCATTGGGGCGATAGCCAAGCTCGGCCACTGCCGCCTCGATCCGGGCGCGCATGTCGGCGCTGACATAGCCAGATCCGTTGACCACGCGGGACACCGTGGCGATAGAGGCCCCGGCACGATTTGCGATGTCCCTGATCTTGATCATGGCGCGGGCCCCTGTTCTGCCCTTCTGTCTAGCTGTGCCCGCCGGAAGAGCAAGGCTGTCAGGGTGGGCCTTGGAACAGATATATACATTCAGACTATTGAATGTTTATGAGACTCCGGTTACCTCTGCCCCATCCTTTTCTGGAGAGTTGTCATGCGCCCCATCTCTGCCTTTTCGCTGATTGCCCTTTTTCTGAGTGCGGTTCCGGCTTTTGCGGACAGTGTCACGCTGGCCCCGGTCAGCATCACCGAATGGAAGGCCGTTTATGGCCGGGTGGAGGCGCGCGATCGTATTCCGGCGCGGGCGCGGCTGGGCGGGACGCTGGTTTCGCTGAGCGTGGCCGAGGGCGATGTCGTGGCGCAGGGCGATGTGCTGGCCGAGATCGTGGATGAAAAGCTGGGCTTTCAACTGGCTGCGCTGGAGGCACAAGGGCAGGCGCTGGCGGCGCAACTGGCCAACGCGCAGACGGAATTGACGCGGGGTGAGGAGTTGCTGGCGCAGGGGGTGACGACGGCACAGCGGCTGGACGCGCTGCGTACGCAGGTGGATGTGGTCACGGGCCAGATTGCGGCGCTGGAGGCGCAGCGGCAGGTGGTGGCGCAGCAGGCGGCGGAGGGCGCGGTACTGGCCCCGGTGGCGGGGCGCGTGCTGGACGTGCCAGTGGCGCAGGGCGCGGTGGTGATGCCGGGTGAGGCGGTCGCGCAGATCGGCGGCGGCGGCATTTTCCTGCGGCTGGCCGTGCCGGAGCGGCACGCGGCCAACCTGACCGAGGGGGATGCGATCCAGATCGAAGGGGCGGATGGTGTGGCCGAGGGGCGGTTGGTGAAGGTCTATCCGCTGATCGAGAATGGCCGGGTGGTGGCCGATGTCGAGGTGGCGGGGCTGTCGGACCGGTTCGTGGATGCGCGGGTGCTGGTGCGCCTGCCGGTGGGGGAGCGCGTGGCGCTGCTGGTGCCGGAGGCGGCGCTGGTGACGCGGGGCGGGGTGGATTTCGTCGGCATCGAGGGCGCGGGATTGCGCGCCGTGGTGCCGGGTGAGCGGGTGAGCATCGAGGGCGCGGCGATGGTAGAGGTGCTGACCGGGTTGCAGGCGGGCGATGTGGTGATGGCCGATGCTGCGGCGGCGGAGGTGGGCCATGAGTGATTTGCAAGGCGCAGCGCTGGGCATTGCCGGGCGGCTGACGAAAGGGTTCATCGCATCGGCCCTGACGCCGCTGTTCATTCTGGCCGCGCTGGCGATGGGGCTGGTGGCGCTGGTGTCGCTGCCGCGCGAGGAGGAGCCGCAGATTTCCGTGCCGCTGGTGGATATCCATGTGCAGGCGCAGGGGCTGCGCGCCGAGGATGGCGTGAAGCTGGTGACCGAGCCGCTGGAGATCCTTGTGAAGGGGATCAACGATGTGGAGCATGTCTATTCCCAGACGCGGGATGATGCGGTTCTGGTGACGGCGCGGTTCGAAGTGGGGACCAAGGCCGAGGATGCGATCCTGCGGGTCCATGACAAGATCCGCGCCAATATCGGGCGGCTTCCGGTGGGGATACCCGAGCCTTTGGTTATCGGGCGGGGGATCGACGATGTGGCGATCCTGACGCTGACGCTATCCGGGGAAGGGGTTTCGGCCAATGACCTGACCCGAGTGGTGCGCGCGCTGCAATCCGAGGTGGCGAAGACCGAGGATGTGGGGCTGACCTATATCGTGGGCGAGGCGCAGGAGGCCATTCGCATCGCGCCCGATCCGGAGCGGCTGGCGCTGTACGGTGTGACCTTGCAGCAGTTGGCGGGGAAGGTGGCGCAGGCCAACCGGACGCTGAACACCGGCAAGGTGCGGGCGGATGGCGGGCAGATTGATCTGGTCGCGGGCGAGACGATGACCGCGCCGTCGGAGGTGGCGAACCTGCTCCTGACAACGCGGGACGGGCGGCCGGTCTATGTGGCCGATGTGGCGGATGTGAGCTTTGTTCCCGACACGTCGGACCATATCGTCAGCCATCTGGTGAAGGATGCGGCGGGGGTGGTGCAACGGTCGCCCGCTGTGACGCTGGCCGTGGCCAAGCGGGCAGGGGCCAATGCGGTGGTGGTGGCCGAAGAGGTGCTGCACCGGGTGGAGACGCTGGAGGGCAAGTTGATCCCCGAGGGGATGACCCTGACCGTGACGCGCGACTATGGAGAGACGGCGAATGAAAAGGCCAATGAGTTGCTGTTCCATCTGGGGCTGGCGACGGTGTCGATCATCGCGCTGGTCTGGTTGGCGATTGGCTGGCGCGAGGCGATTGTGGTGGCGATCGTCATTCCGGTGACGATCCTGCTGACGCTGTTTGCGGCCTGGATCATGGGATATACGCTGAACCGCGTCAGCCTGTTTGCGCTGATCTTTTCCATCGGGATTCTGGTGGATGATGCCATCGTGGTGATCGAGAACATCGCGCGGCATTGGGCGATGAAGGACACACGCAGCCGGATGGAGGCGGCGATTGATGCGGTGGCGGAGGTGGGCAATCCCACCATCGTGGCCACGCTGACGGTGGTGGCGGCGCTGTTGCCGATGCTGTTTGTGAGCGGTTTGATGGGACCCTATATGTCGCCCATTCCGGCCAATGCATCCGCCGCGATGATCTTTTCGTTCTTTGTTGCGGTGATCATCACGCCTTGGCTGATGGTGAAGATTGCGGGGAAGGCCGACATGTCGGCCCATGCCGGGGATGACAGCCATGGCGGGCATCAGGGCGGGTGGCTGGAGCGGGGCTATGGCGCGGTGGCGCGGCCTTTGCTGGCGTCCAAGGCGCGGAGCCTTGGGTTTTTGCTGATCACTGCGGCGCTGTCGTTCGGGTCGCTGGCGGCGCTTTACACGCGGGATGTGACGGTGAAGCTTTTGCCCTTCGACAACAAATCCGAATTGTCGGTGATGATCGACCTGCCCGAAGGCGCATCGGTCGAGGCGACAGACCGGGTGGCGCAGGATGTGGCGGCGGTGGTGATGGGGATGGCAGAGGTGACATCTGTGCAGACCCATGCCGGGACGGCAGCGCCGTTCAACTTCAACGGGTTGGTGCGGCATACCTATCTGCGGGCCGAGCCGCAATTGGGCGAGGTGGCGATCAACCTGCTGCCCAAGGCGGACCGCGACCGGGCGAGCCATGACATCGCGCTGGATATCCGCGAGCGGCTGATGGCGCTGGACGTGCATGCGGGGACGGTGTTGAAGACCGTGGAACCCCCGCCGGGGCCGCCCGTGATTGCCACGCTGCTGGCCGAGGTTTACGGGCCGGATGCCGAGACGCGGCGGGCGGCGGCGGCGCAGATACGGGCTGCGTTCGAGGCGGTGCCTTTCGTGGTGGATGTGGATGACAGTTTCGGGGTGAAGGCCCCGCGCCTGCGGGCCACGATTTCGACCGATGATCTGGAATTCTTTGGTGTGCAGGAGGCGGATGTCTTTGACACCATGGCGCTGCTGAATGGCGGGCAGGTGGTGGGCTATTCGCATCGGGGCGAGGGGCGCTATCCCATCCCGCTGATCGTGGGGCGTGCGAAGGGCGACCGGGTGCTGGATGAGCGGTTCCTGTCGACGCCGATCCCGGCCAATGTGCTGCCCGGTGCGCGGGGGGTGGTGGAGCTGGGTGATGTGATCCGGGTGGCGGAGGAGCAATCCTCTTATCCGGTGTTCCGCCATAACGGGCGCGAGGCCGAGATGGTGACAGCCGAGCTTGCCGGGGATTTCGAGGCGCCGCTCTACGGGATGCTGGCGGTGGCGGATGCCATCGAGGCGCAGGATTGGGCGCCGGGGACCAAGCCCGAGATCAGCCTGCATGGCCAGCCCGAGGATGAGGGCAAGGTCACGCTGCTGTGGGATGGCGAGTGGGAAGTGACCTATGTCACCTTCCGAGACATGGGGGCGGCCTTTGGGGTGGCGCTGTTGGCCATCTATATTCTGGTGGTGGCGCAGTTCGGATCGTTCAAGCTGCCCTTGGTGATCCTGACGCCCATTCCGCTGACATTCCTTGGCATCATCGTGGGGCATTGGCTGTTTGCAGCGCCGTTTTCGGCCACGTCGATGATCGGGTTCATCGCGCTGGCGGGGATCATCGTGCGCAATTCCATCCTGCTCGTGGATTTCATCCGGCACACGACGACCGGGCCTGTCACGGTGGATGTGCTGATTGCGGCGGGGGCGATCCGGTTCAAGCCGATCCTGCTGACGGCGGTGGCGGCGATGATCGGGGCGGTGGTGATTCTGGCGGACCCGATCTTTCAGGGCTTGGCGATTTCGCTGCTGTTCGGGCTGCTGTCATCCACACTGCTGACGGTGCTGGTGATTCCGGCGATCTATCGGGTGATGCGGACCTGAGCCGGGGCTGCGCGTATTTTAGACCGCCCTTCGGATGGGGGAGCGGAGCAAGGGGTGCAGGCGCATACGGATTTCAGCGCGGACTACTCTGTCGCGGGCGGGCAAACCGCGCGGGCAGGGTGTAGATAAAGAGCGCGGGTTCCTTGAACATCAATTCAAGCCTCCCAGCGTCGGCTTGGTGACTGGCGGCGCATGGTGCAGTAGCGAGTGAGGTCACTTCGTCAGCCGGGAGGCGGATGGCTGCGCTGCCGATGCCATTTCAGCGCCGGCTTGACGAGGTGACAGGTAGCACTGCTGGTGCAGACGGACCTTTCAATCAGAATGAAAACATGTCGGTGACCTGACGCTTGCCCAGCGTGAGCGCGTCGGCGACATGGACCATGGGGGCGAGATCCACCTCTGACGTGCCGGACCGGACAAGTTCGGCCATGCGGGCGTAGAGTTTGGGGTATTCGCCCATGATCGTGTGTTCACCCGCGACTTCGACACCCGCCACTTCGAACCGGTTGCCGCCAAAGCGCAGGGCGCAGGGGCCTGCATTGGTGTCCAGTTCGATATCCCAGGTTTGCGGCCCTTCCTGACGCCAGTCGAAATCGGCGGTGATATTGCCGGAAAAGGCGATGCGGGCCGCGATCGGCGTGTCGCGATTGGCGGGAAATTCCAGCGTCGCGGCGGTGACATGAACCGGGGCAGGCAGGATTTCCGTCAGGATCGAAAGCGCGTTGATGCCCGGATCAAAGACACCCATGCCACCCGGTTCAAAGACCCAATCCTGACCGGGATGCCATTTGCGCACGTCTTCGCGCCAGGTAATATGGGCGCGGGTGATGGTCTTGTCCTTGAGCCAAGCTTTCGCGGGGGCCACAGCCTCGGCCATGCGGGAATGCCATGTGGCATAAAGCGTGACGCCGTGATCCGCGGCGAGGCGTTCGAGGGCGTGCACCTCGGCCAGTGTTTGCCCCGGTGGTTTTTCCAGCATCACATGGCGGCCTGCCTTGAGCGCCATTTCGGCATAGGGATAGCGCGGCTGTGGTGGCAGGCAGAGCGAGATGGTGGTGATGTCGAGGCGTTCGGCCAGCATTCTGGCGAAATCGGTGAAGGCGGGAACGCCGTCCACGGTGCCGGAGCGGCTGACCGTGGCCGCGAGTTCCCAATCGGGCGAGGCGGCCAGCGCGGGGACGTGCTGGTCGCGGGCGATCTTGCCGATGCCGACGAGGGCGAGTTTCATCAATGCGAGTCCTTGCCCACGGGCGCGCCCCGGCAGCCCAGCATGAAATCAAGATCGGCCCCGGTATCGGCGCCCATCACATGGCTGTGGTGCAGCATGGCATAGCCGCTGTCGGGCGGGGCGATGCGGGGTGTCCATGCGGCCTGACGGCGGGCGATTTCCTCATCCGAGACTTCCAGATGGAGGCGGCGGTTGGGGACGTCCAGTTGAATGAAATCGCCGTTCTGAACGATGGCGAGGGGGCCGCCTACCGCCGCTTCGGGGCTGGTGTGGAGGCAGACGGTGCCGAAGGCGGTGCCCGACATGCGCGCGTCCGAGATGCGGACCATGTCGGTGATGCCCTTTTTCAGCACCTTGGGCGGCAGGCCCATATTGCCGACCTCGGCCATGCCCGGATAGCCTTTGGGGCCGCAATTCTTGAGCACCATGACGCAGGTTTCATCGATGTCGAGGTCGGGGTCGTTGATCTTGGCCTTGTAGTCGTCGATATCTTCAAACACCACGGCGCGGCCGCGATGGACCATGAGCGACGGGGTCGCGGCAGAGGGTTTGAGGACGGAGCCGTTGGGGGCAAGGTTGCCCTTGAGGACGACGACGCCACCGGATTGCGTCAGCGCCTTTTCGACGGGAAGGATCACGTCGGCGTTGTGGTTGATCACATCCTTGACCTGTTCCCAGGCGGTTTCGCCAGAGACGGTGAGCGCGTCCTTGTTCAGAAGGCCCGCCTCACCCAGGCGTTTCAGAACAACGGGCAGGCCGCCTGCGTAGAAGAATTCCTCCATCAGGTATTTGCCCGACGGCATGAGGTTGACGATGGTGGGGACATCGCGGCCAAGGCGATCCCAGTCATCCAGTGTCAGGTCGATGCCGACGCGGCCCGCGATGGCGAGGATGTGGATGACGGCATTGGTCGAACCGCCGATGGCGGCATTGGTGCGGATGGCGTTTTCAAACGCCTCGCGCGTGAGGATGTCAGAGGGTTTGAGATCATCCTTCACCATCTGCACGATGCGGCGGCCCGACATCTGGGCCATGACGCGACGACGCGAGTCCACCGCCGGGATGGCGGCATTGCCCGAAAGCGCCATGCCGAGTGCTTCGGCCATGGAGGCCATGGTGGAGGCGGTGCCCATCGTGTTGCAGGAACCGGCAGAGCGGGACATGGACGCCTCGGCCTCGGCAAACTCGGCCGGGGTCATTTCGCCTGCTTTTACCGCCTCCGAGAATTTCCACAGATGCGTGCCGGACCCCACGCGTTCGCCGCGGAAATAGCCGTTCAGCATCGGCCCGCCGGTGACAATGATCGAAGGCAGGTCGGTGGAGGCGGCGGCCATGAGGAGCGAGGGCGTGGTCTTGTCACAGCCGACGAGCAGGACGCAGCCATCCATCGGCTGGCCGCGCATCTGTTCCTCGACCGACATGGCGGCGAGGTTGCGGAACATCATCGCGGTGGGGCGGAAGGCGGATTCAGAGACGGAGAAGACCGGCACTTCAACCGGGAAACCGCCAGCCTCATAGATGCCGTTCTTTACCTTTTCCGCCAGGTCGTTGAGGTGGGCGTTGCAGGGGTTGAGTTCGGACCAGGTGTTCAGGATGCCGATGACCGGGCGGCCATCGAACAGATCATGGGGAAAGCCCTGATTTTTCATCCAGCCGCGGTGATAGATGTTGTCGCGGCTGGAACCGCCGAACCATTCCTGCGAACGCAGTTTGCGGGGCCATTTGGCGGGCTTGAAGGTCATGTCTTCCTCACAGGGCGGTCACGGAAATGGTGCCGGATTGGGCGGGGGCCTTGGCGAGCGGGTTCTTCAGGGGCAGGCCGAAGGGGGCGGACTCAATTTCAAAGATATCGCCGGGACGGGTGGGAATGCCATCCGCAAAGGAGAGGGTGGCGGTGCCGAACATATGGACATGCACATCGCCGGGGCGGCGGAAGATATCGTATTTGAAATGGTGGTGTTCGAGGTTGGCCATGCTGTGGGACATGTTCGCCTCGCCCGACAGGAAGGGCTTTTCCCAGATCACCGCGCCGTCGCGGCGGATGCGGGACATGCCCTGCACATCGGCGGGCAGATCGCCCACAAGGATTTCGGGGCCGAAAGACGCCTCGCGCAGTTTGGAATGGGCGAGCCAGAGGTAGTTCACCCGTTCGGTGACGTGGTCGGAAAATTCATTCGCCAGCGCCCAGCCGAGGCGGCAGGGGGTGCCATCGGGGGCGATGATGTAGATGCCCGCAAGCTCTGGCTCTTCGCCGCCGTCTTCGGCGAAGGGGGGCATGGTCAGGGGTTGGCCGGGGGCGATGGCGGTGGTGCCGTTGCCTTTGTAGAACCATTCGGGCTGCACGCCGGGGGTGGCGGGGGCGGGGCGGCCGCCTTCGAGACCCATGCGGAACATCTTCATGCTGTCGGTGAGGGTTTCTGCACCTTCCAGCTTGGCATGCATCGCGTCGCGGGCGGAGGCGCTGCCCAGATGGGTGAGGCCGGTGCCGGTGAGCAGCATATGCGCCGGGTCGGGATGGGTGATGGGCAGGGTGACGCGGCCTTCGGCCAGAAGCGAGGGCAGGTCCACTGCCGCGCCCATGCCGCGTTCGGCGATGATGGCGGCGACGGGGCGTTTGGAGGTGGCCGCTTCGAGCGCGAGGTCATAGGTGCTGGCGGTGCCGCGCAGGATGGCAGCTTCGGACCCCGAGCGGACCACAACGGCGAGGGAGCCGTCGGGCTGCGTGATTTGGGACAGGAGCATCGGGGGCCTCACTTGTTCTTGTTGTAGACGTCAAAGATGACGGCGGCGAGGAGGACGAGGCCTTTGATCACCTGCTGATAGTCGATCCCGATGCCCATGATGGACATGCCGTTGTTCATCACGCCCATGATGAGCGCGCCGACGACGACGCCGATGATCTTGCCCGAGCCGCCGGTCATCGAAGCCCCGCCGATGAAGACGGCGGCGATCACGTCCAGTTCGAACCCTCCGCCCGCCTTGGGGGTAGACGAGTTCAGGCGCGCGGCGACGATCATGCCCGCAAGGGCGGCAAGGACGCCCATGTTGCAGAAGGTGAGAAACACCAACCGGTCGGTGTTGATGCCCGACAGGCGGGCGGCTTTTTCATTGCCGCCAAGGGCATAGATGCGGCGGCCCGTGGTCGTGGATTCAGTGAAGAAGGCGTAAAGGACGGTCAGGACCGACAGGACCACCACCACGTTTGGCAGGCCGCGGAAGGAGGCCAGCTTGTAGCCTACGAACAGGAGCGCGGCGGTGATGACAAAGTTGCGGATGGCAAAGACGATCATCGGCTCGGACGTGATGCCGAATTGCTGATCCCTTGCGCGGGCGCGCAGGCCCAGCCACAGGATCACCACGGCGGCCAAGGCCACCAATGCGAGCGCGGTCATGTTGGGTTTGTCGACGCCGAAGGCATCGGGGATGAAGCCGGTCGAAAGCGACTGGAAGGATTTCGGGAAGGGGCCGACGTTCTGCCCGGCGAGAAGCCAGAGCGTCAGGCCCCGGAAAACCAGCATCCCGGCCAGCGTGACGATGAAGGAGGGGATGCGCCAATAAGCAACCCAATAGCCCTGCGCCGCCCCGATGGCGAGGCCGACGAGCAGGCAGGTGGGCACCACCGCTATCACGGGCCAACCCATGTTGACGGTCAGCACGGCGGCCACGGCCCCGGTGAAGCCCACGACAGACCCAACCGACAGGTCGATATGGCCTGCCACGATGACCAGCAGCATCCCCAGCGCCATGATGATGACGTAGGAGTTTTGCAGGAACAGGTTGGTGATGTTCTGCGCGGACAGGAAATCGACTCCTTGGGTCACGCGCACCATCACGGTGAAGAACAGGACGATGGCGACCAGCGCCAGGATCATCCCGTTTTCCCGCAAATGCCCGCCCAGATGCGCGCCGATGCCCTTGCCTGCGCCTGCTGTCTGATCTGCCATCACGCCACCTTTGCCTTGCCGTCGCCCCGAATGATCAGGGACATGATCCGTTCCTGGCTTGCCTCGTCACGGCTAAGTTCGCCGACGATGCGCCCTTCGTTCATCACATAGATGCGGTCGCACATGCCCAGAAGTTCGGGCATTTCGCTGCTGATCATCACGACCCCGCGCCCTTGGGCGGCGAGGTCTTTCATGATGGTGTAAATTTCGAATTTCGCGCCCACGTCGATGCCGCGCGTGGGTTCATCAAGGATCAGGACCTGCGGATCGGCGAACAGCCATTTCGACAGGACGACCTTCTGCTGGTTGCCGCCCGACAGGTTGACCACCTTTTGAAACACGGATGGCGTGCGGATCGACATGGCGCGGCGGTATTCTTCGGCCACCTGCTGTTCGCGCCCGCGCGACAGCACGCCGCGTGTCGCGACGCCTGCAAGGTTGGCCAGCGTGATGTTGCGGACGATGGGTTCATCCAGCACGAGGCCAAGCTGTTTGCGATCCTCGGTCACATAGGCGAGGCCGGCGGCGATGGCCTTGGTCACCGACGAGGTATCGACGGCCTTACCGCCCATTTTCACGGTGCCGGAGATGTTGCGGCCATAGGCATGGCCGAAGATGGACATGGCAAGTTCCGTGCGGCCCGCGCCCATGAGGCCTGCGATGCCCACGATTTCGCCTTTGCGGACGTTGAAGGCCGCGTCGCGGATCATCTGGCGGCCCTGCTGTTCAGGGTGCCAGACATTCCAGCCTTCGACCTCCATCAGCACTTCGCCGGGGTTGCTGTCGCGGTCGGGGTAGCGGTGGGCCATGTCGCGGCCGACCATATCGCGGATGATCCGCTCTTCGCTGATATCGGCCTTGTTCAGAGTGGAAACGGTGCTGCCGTCGCGGATGATGGTGATGCGATCGGCGACGCGGCCGATCTCGTTCAGCTTGTGGCTGATGATGATCTGGGTGACGCCCTGCGCCTTAAGCTCCAGCATCAGGTCTAGCAGTTTCTGGCTGTCGTTTTCCTGAAGCGCGGCGGTGGGCTCATCAAGGATGAGGAGGCGCACGTCTTTGGCCAGCGCCTTGGCGATTTCGATCAGTTGCTGCTTGCCGACGCCCAGCTTGCCGACCTGTGTTGTGGGCGGCTCGGACAGGCCCACCTTTTTGAGCAGGCTTTCGGTTTTCTGAAATGCGAGCGGCCAGTTGATGATGCCGTTCGAGGCAACCTCATTCCCGAGAAAGAGGTTCTCTGCGATGGACAGGAGCGGCACGAGGGCCAGTTCCTGATGGATGATGATGATGCCCTTGGCTTCGCTGTCGCGGATGCCGCGGTTGGTGAGGGTGGCACCGTCGTAAAGGATTTCGCCTTCATAGGATCCGTGCGGATAGACGCCGGACAGCACCTTCATCAGGGTGGATTTGCCCGCGCCGTTTTCGCCGCAGATGGCGTGGATTTCGCCCTGTTCGACGGTGAGGTTCACATGATCGAGCGCGCGGACCCCGGGGAAGACCTTGCTGATCTCCCGCATTTCCAGAAGCGTTGCCATGCTGTTCCCCCGGTTGAAGAAAGGCCCGCCCGGCCGCAAGGGCAGGGCGGGCCCGTAGTGCCGAACTTACTTCAGCTGGTCGGCGGTGTAGTAGCCCGAACCGACGAGGATTTCCTCATAGTTCGTGACATCAACCGGCAGCGGCTCCAGCAGGTAGGACGGAACGACCTTCACGCCGTTGTCATAGGTGGAGGTGTCGTTGATTTCCGGCTCGGCGCCGGACAGGATCGCATCCACCATCTTGACGGTCACGCCGGCAAGCGCGCGGGTGTCCTTGAAGATGGTCGAATACTGTTCGCCCGCGATCATGGATTTGACCGAAGGCACCTCGGCGTCTTGGCCGGTGACGATGGGCATGGGCAGATCGCCCGAGCCATAGCCAACGCCCTTGACCGAGGACAGGATGCCGATCGACAGCCCGTCATAGGGGGACAGCGCGCCGTGCAGCTGCTTGTCGCCGTAGTTCGCGGACAGCAGGTTGTCCATCCGGGCCTGTGCCACCGCGCCATCCCAACGCAGGGTGCCGACCACATCCATGCCCATCTGGCCCGAAGCGATGACGATATCGCCCGAGTCGATCAGCGGTTGCAGGATCGACATCGCGCCGTTGTAGAAGAAGAAGGCGTTGTTGTCGTCGGGCGAGCCGCCGAACAGTTCGACGTTCCACGGCTTCACGCCGGGGAAGCGTTCGTTCAGGCCCTTGACCAGGCTTTCGGCCTGCTGGACGCCGACCTTAAAGTTGTCGAAGGTGGCGTAATAGTCGACCGAGCCGCTGTCACGGATCAGGCGGTCATAGGCGATAACCTTGATCCCTGCTGCAGCGGCGTTGTCCAGCGCGTTCGACAGCGTGGTGCCGTCGATGGCCGCGATGACAAGGACGTTGACGCCCTTGGTGATCATGTTCTCGACCTGCGCGAGCTGGGTCGGGATGTCGTCTTCGGCATATTGCAGATCGGTGGCGTAACCGGCGGCGGTGAACTGTTCCACCATCGAGTTGCCGTCCGAAATCCAGCGCGCCGAAGATTGCGTCGGCATGGCGATGCCCACGGTGCCTTTGTCTTGCGCAAAGCTGGGTGCGCCGATCAGCGACGCAGCAGTGGCGAGCGCGAGAAGCGCCCTTCTGGAAAGTTGCATGGTGTCCTCCCTCGCCGTGAATCGCCACGGCACGTTTCGGCTTTGCGGGCGGGCTCCAACCCCCATCCGCGCCGTGGGGGACAGTTGCAATGGGTTTGCATATCCGTCAATGAATGATTTGTGATTAATATATGGCGGAAAAGTTATGTCGGACGCGGATGATCTGCTGCGGCGCGGGGTGAAGCTGGCGCATCTGCGCCTGATGGCGGCGCTGGCAGAGACGGGGCAGTTGGGGCTGGCGGCGGATCTGATGGGGGTGGCGCAACCCGCCGCGTCACGCCTGCTGGCCGAGGTGGAGCGGATCACGGGGCAGCCCGTGCATCTGCGCACGGGGCGGGGGATCACGCTGACGCCGATGGGGGTGGCGCTGGCAAAGCGGGCGGCGCGGGTGGTGACGGAGTTGCGCGATGCCGGGCGCGAGATGGCCGAGATTGCCAATGGCGGTTCGGGCCATGTGCGGATCGGGTCGGTGACCGGCCCGGCGCTGGACCGGGTGCTGCCCGCGCTGCGCACGGCGCGGCTGGCCCTGCCGGGGGTGACGACCGAGGTTGTGGTGGCACCGTCAGACCTGTTGGGGACGCAGTTGCTGTCCGGACGGCTGGATTTCGCCATCGGCCGTATGCCCGCGGGGATGGAGGGGCAGTTGCACCTGTCCGATCCCATCGGGGTGGAGCCTGTTTCGCTCATGGTGCGGCGGGGGCATCGGCTGGCGGGGGCAGAGCGGATCGCGCCGGCGGATTTGATGGGGTTCGACTGGGTGATGCCGGGGCCAGAGGCGCTGTTGACCCGCGCGGTGATGGAGAGGTTGCGCGCGCTGGGCCTGCCGCAGCCGCCGCAGCGGCTGGCGACGGCGTCGTTCCTGCTGACGCTGGCGCTGGTGCAGCAATCCAACGCCATCGCGCCGCTGGCGCGGGCGGTTTGTGACCGATTCGCCGGGCCGGGGTCGCCCTATGAAATCTTGCCGGTCGATCTGGGCATCGTGGTGGACCCGTTTGGTTTGCTAACGCGGGCGGGGGCGATTCTGACGCCGGTGGCGGCGCGGCTGGCGGCGATGGTGCTGGCGCAGGGCAGGGAGGTTGCTGATTAGGCTGCGCCTAAGCTGCGCGGCGGCATATCCTGCTTTCCTTGCGCGGCCCGCTGGTCGACAGTGATCTGCAAGAGGGGCTGGCCTGCCGGGCTGGCGCCTGTTGCTTTGCCGCCGAAGGATGCCTGCCATGACCGCCGTCGATCCCAGCCTGCGCGCGATAGAAGAGCTGCGCGCCAATGTGGCGGTGCCGTTTGAGCGGGCGCAGGCCATGCCGAAATCCGTCTACGTCTCGCCCGAGTTTGCCGAGGCCGAGCAGCGCCACATCTTTGCGCAGGACTGGCTTTGCGCGGGGCGCGCTGATGCATTGAAGGAAGCGGGCGACTATCTGACGATGGAGATTGCGGGTGAGCCCGTCATCATCCTGCGCGACCGGGACGGCGCCTTGCGCGGTATGAGCAATGTCTGCCGCCACCGGATGAGCACGCTGCTGGAAGGGCGGGGGCGGGTGCGGGCCATCGTCTGCCCCTATCACGCCTGGACCTACAATCTGGATGGCACCCTGCGCGGCGCGCCGGCGATGACGCTGAACGAGACGTTCTGCAAGGATCAGGTGCGCCTGCCCGCGATCCGGGTGGCCGATTGGCATGGCTGGATCATGGTCACGCTGAACCCCGACGCGCCCGATATTCACGACCGCCTGCGCGACGTGGAGGCGCTGGTGGGCCATCTGGATATGGGGAGCTATGCCGAGACCTTCCGCGAAGAGTTTCGCTGGGCCACCAACTGGAAGGTGCTGGCCGAGAATTTCATGGAAAGCTATCATCTGCCCGCCTGCCATGCCGGCACCATCGGGGGCAGTTGCGATCTGGCGCTGATGGAATGCCCCGAAGGGACAGAGGCGTTCAACTATCACTGGATCGTCAAGAACGACACTGTGCCGCTGGCGCTGGCGCATCCGTCGAACACGCGGTTGCAGGGCGAGGAGCGGCGGATCACCTGGCTTTTGGCGATCTACCCCGCGCTTCTGATCACGCTGACGCCGGGGTATTTCTGGTACCTGGCGCTGACGCCGGATGGGCCGGGGCATGTGAAGGTGTTGTTCGGCGGCGGCATGAGTGCCGAATGGATGGCCGATCCCGACGCGTCTGCGAATCTGGCGGCAGTGAAGGCGCTGTTGGATGAGGTGCAGGTGGAAGACAAGGGCTGTACCGAAAAGGTCTATCGTGGGCTGTTGTCGCGGATGTCTGCGCCGGGGCCGCTGAGCCATCTGGAACGCCCGAATTTCGAATTTGCCCAGTATATCGCCCGGATGATGCCCGAGGCGTGATCCTTGTCAGAGCCGTGGGGCCGCAACGGCCCCCCGGCCCCCCCTCGCACTCTTGACCCATCGGAAAGACATCATGGCCCATATCCGCCACCGCAAGTTCAACACCAAGGACACCTACCCCGAACAGAAGCTGGACAATGATCTGGCGCAGGCCGTGGTGGCGCGGGGGACGATGATCTTTTTGCGCGGGCAATGCCCGCAGGATCTCGACACCGCGCAGAACATCGGCAGCCATGATCCGGTGGAGCAGACCCACAAGGTGATGCAGAACATCCGCCAGTTGGTCGAGGAATGCGGGGGCAAGATGGAGCATGTGACCAAGCTGGTGGTCTATCTGACCGATGTGCGCCACCGCGAGGCCGTCTATCGCACGATGGGCGAATATATCCGGGGTGTGCATCCCGTCTGCACCGGGTTGGTCGTGGTGGCGCTGG
Organism: Paracoccaceae bacterium; assembly: GCA_022843025.1. Classification (GTDB taxonomy): domain Bacteria; phylum Pseudomonadota; class Alphaproteobacteria; order Rhodobacterales; family Rhodobacteraceae; genus Paragemmobacter. Next base: position 620,386 of record JALHOL010000001.1, read on the forward strand.
CGCGGCCGGATTGGCTGGTGGAGATTGACGCCACTGCCGTGATCCCCGACTGAGCCTGCCCCCGAACCACCCTGCATCCGCGTTGCATGGGTATGTGTTGCCAAGATGAAGCTGCCGTTTCACCTTGGCCCAAATACCCATCTTCGCCCGCCATCCCGAGGTGACGCATGACATTTTCGCTGCTGGCCCGCTGTGCCGAAACAGGTGCATTCGGGATGGTGATTTCATCCTCATCCCCCGCCGTGGCGGCGCGTTGTGCCCATGCGCGGGCGGGGGTTGGGGTGGCGGCGACGCAGAACATCACCGACCCGGCACTGGGGCCTGCGCTGCTGGCGCGGTTGGCGGCGGGGGAGGCGGCGGCGGCGGCGATGGCCGGGGTCGTGGCGGGGGCGGCGTTTGCAGAGTATCGGCAGCTGATGGTGGTCGATGGGCAGGGCCGGACGGCCAGCCATAGCGGCGCGCATGTGCTGGGGTGCTGGGCGGTGGCCGAGGGCGCAGGGGTGATCGCCGGGGGGAACCTTTTGGCGCATGAGGGCGTGCCACAGGCCATGGTGGCGGGGTTTCTGGCGGCCTCTGGGGCGCTGGGCAACCGGCTGGTGGCGGCGCTGATGGCGGGGCGCGATGCCGGGGGCGAGGCGGGGCCGGTGCATTCGGCAGGGCTGTTGATGGTGGACCGGGAAAGCTGGCCTGTGGCGGAGCTGCGCTGTGACTGGTCGGATGAGGCGCGCCCGATCGAGGCGGTGGCGCGGGCCTGGGGGGTGTATGCGCCGCAGATGGCGGCCTACGTCCAGCGGGCGCGCGATCCGCGCGCGGCGCCGTCCTACGGGGTGCCGGGGGAGAAGTGAGGGGGCTTTCGCCCCGGCGGCGGGCGGGCTAGCCTGCGCCCATGCCCCTGCGGTTCACCCTTCGCCAATTGGAATATCTGGTCGCGGTTGCGGAATGCGGGTCCGTCGCGCTGGCGGCGGAGCGGTGCCATGTTTCATCGCCGTCGATTTCCGCTGCGATTGCGCAGCTGGAGCAGGAATTCGGGCTGCCTTTGTTCATCCGCCGCCATGCGCAGGGTCTGTCGCTGACTGAAGGGGGGCGGCAATTCACCGAAGCGGCGCGGGCGGTGCTTGCGGCGGGGGCGGCGCTGAACGACAGGGCGGCAGAGTTGACGGGGCAGGTGCGGGGGCCGCTGGCGGTGGGCTGTCTGCTGACCTTTGCGCAGGTGGTGTTGCCGCGCCTGCGGCGCAGCTTTGCCGAGGCCCATCCCGAGGTGGAGTTTCGCCAGTCCGAGCATGACCATGCCGCACTGATCGAGGCGCTGCGCCATGCGCGGCTGGATGCGGCGCTGTCTTATGATCTGGAATTGCCGGGCGATCTGGAGTTTCTGCCGCTGTTGCCGCTGGCGCCTTATGCGCTGTTGCCAGAGGGGCATCCGCTGGCGGGGCGCGCGCAGGTGACGGCGGCCGATCTGGCGCCGCATCCGATGGTGCTTCTGGACCTGCCCTACAGTGCCGATTACTTCCTGTCCTTTTTCACCGCCGAAGGCCTGCGGCCGCAGATTGCGGAACGCACGCGCGACATGGGGGTGATGCGGGCGATGGTGGCCAACGGGTTTGGCTATTCCATTGCCAATATAAGGCTGGGATCGGACCGCGCGCCGGATGGGCGGCGGCTGGTCTTTGTGCCGCTGGTCACGCCGCGCGCGCCGATGCGGATGGGGTTGATCCTGCCCGCCGGGGGGCCGCTGCGGCGGGCAGTGGCGGCCTTTGCCGATCATTGCCGCGCGGTGCTGACCGAGGATGCCTTGCCGGGGCTAACGGATCCTGACTTTGGTCGCCATGGTTGACGGGCGGCCGGGAATGGCTAGATCGCGGGCATGACACAGGAACCCATCCCCCGCCTGCCCGCTGCTCAACCCGTTGCGTTGGCCGCAGCGTTGCCCGCTGCTTTGATCGTGGCGCATGGACAGCCATCCGACCCCGGCCCCGCTGCCGCCGAGATTGCCTTTCTTGCGGCCAAGGTGCAGGCGCTGATGCCGGGGTGGCGCATAAGGTCGGCCACTTTGGCGGAACCCGATGCGCTGCCGCGCGAGGTGGCGGCGGCAGGCGGGGCGGGGCTGGTCTATCCGCTGTTCATGGCGGGGGGGTGGTTCACCACCACCCATCTGCCCGCCAAGTTGGCCGAGGCCGGGGGGGCGGATTGGCGCATCCTGCCGCCGTTTGGGCTGGATGCGGGGGTGCAAGCGCTGACGCTGACATTGGCGCGCGAAGCGGCAGCGCGGCGCGGTCACGCGCCAGCCGACCTGCCGCTTCTCTTGGCGGCGCATGGCAGTTTCCGCAGCGCGGCCCCATCGGAGGTGGCCTATGCCATGGCAGACCGGCTGCGGCAGGAGGCGGGGTTTACGCGGGTGGAGGCGGCCTTTATCGACCAGTCGCCCCGCATTGTGGAGGCGGCTGCGGGTTTCCCCCCCGGATCGCTGGTGCTTCCGTTCTTTGCCGCGCGCGGCGGGCATGTGATCGACGATCTGCCGCAGGCCTTGGCGGAGGCGGGGTTTGAGGGCGATCTGCTTCCGCCCGTCGGTCTGGACGCGCGGGTGCCGGGGTTGATCCGGCACGCACTGAAGGCGGCGCTCAAGGCGCGGTGATCGGCTCTGTCCCTTGTGCCTTTTGGGTGGCTTGATCCGCCCCGAGGCGGGCGAGTTCATCGGACAGGGCGGCGCGGGTGGCCTGCCAGACCGGGGCGAGGGCGGCCAGCGAGTCCATCACATCGGGCGCGGCGTCGGGTTCCGGGGTGGGTTCTGCACCATTGGCGGCCAGAAGCTTCAGCGCCGTTTCCGCTGCCCGCAGCGCCGCATAAAAGCGGCGCGTGCCAAAGGTGCCGGAACTGCCGACAAGGCGGTGGCACAGTGCCGCCATCTCGGCCGCGTCGGTCTGCGGATGACGGGTGGTGAGGTCGGCGATGATCGTGTCGCCTTCGGCGATCAGGCGGGTGATGAGGGGGATTGCCGTATCGGGGCCGATCTGGCGGATCAGGTCGGCTAGAGCCGCGTCGTCGATTATGGGCATCTGGTGTGGCGGGGGCGGGGTTTGCGGGTCTGGCAACCGACCGGCCAGCGCGTGCAGCAGGGCCAGCCGGGCGATGGGTTTGGTCAGGGTGGCCTGCATCCCCGCCGCGTGAAAGCGGGCCACTTCATGCGGCAGGGCATGGGCGGTCAGCGCGAGGATGCGTGCGTCGCGCGACAGGCCCTGTCCGGCCCGGATCGCCTGGGTGGCGGCGATGCCATCCATACGCGGCATGGAGATATCCATCAGGATCACGTCAAAGGCCGTGGCGGCGGCCGCGTTCACCGCGTCGATGCCATCGGCGGCCTCTGTCACGTGGTGGCCTGCGCTATCCAGAAAACGGCGCAGGAGGAAGCGGTTGATGGCGTTGTCTTCGACCAAAAGAACCGAAAGCGGTGGTCCCGGGGGCGGATCTTCCGGCGGTGGCGCGGGCCGGACCCCGGTGACCGGCTCCTGCGGTTCCGGCGCGGCGGCGGACAGGTCGGCGGGTGGCAGGGGTAGGCGTAGCCAGAACAGGCTGCCTTCGCCTTCGATGCTTTCGACGCCGATCTCGCCCCCCAAGGCGCGCGCCAGCCGCCGCGCGATGCCAAGGCCAAGCCCGGTGCCCCCAGCGCTGCGGCCATAGCTGGCGTCAAGCGTGACGAAATCGTCGAAGATGCGGTCAAGGTCGGCCTCGGCGATGCCGATGCCGGTGTCGCTGACACGCAGTTCCACCAGCGCGTCCGGGCCGGAGAGGCGTTCCACCTCTACCGTGATGTCGCCGTTGCGGGTGAACTTGACCGCATTGCCGATGAGGTTGAGCATGATTTGCCGCAACTGCCCGGAATCGCCCATGACGGGCCCCAGCGGGCCGGTCGGATGCGACAGGGTCATGCGGTTGCCCGCAGCGGCGGCAAGGCCGGCCTGATTGGCGATGGTTTCCTCCAGCAGACGGTCGAGGTCAAAGCGCGCGCAGTCGGGGCGGATCATCCCGGCCTCGGCCCGCGATACATCGAGCACCGAATTCACGTGGCCCAGCAGGATATCGCCCGAGGCTTCCATGACGGAGAGGAGTTCCTTCTGCGCGTCATCCGTGGGCGTGCGGCGCAGCAGTTCCATCGACCCGATCAGACCGTTCAGCGGGGTGCGCATCTCATGGCTCATGACCGCGAGGAATTCGGCCTTGGCCTTTTCGCCGGCCTGGGCGCGGTCCAGCGCGCGGGTCAGGGCGACCTCGGCCTCGCGCCGGGTCGAGATGTCGCGGACGAAGGCCACGACGAGGCCTGCTTCGGCGATCTGGGACCGGGCGATGGACACCTCGGCCGGGAAGCTGCGGCCATCGGCGCGGTGGGCGTCCACCTCGATGCGGAGCGGGTGGGTGGCATCCGCCCCCGGATCGCGGAGCGCGGTGATCAGGGCGCGTTGCTGTGGGCCATCGGGGCCTTCGGCAAACAGCAGGGTGAGCGCGTTTTGCCCCTGCGCGGCGGCGGCGGGCAGGCCAAAGATCGCCTCGGCGGCCGGGTTGAATTCCCGGATCACACCGCCCCGATCGGTGACGACAATGGCATCGGCCGAGGTGGAAACGATGGTGGACAGCCGCGCCCCGGTATCGGCGAGCGCGCGTTTCTGCGCCTCGGACCGGCGGAATTGCAGGGCCAATGCCCCGGCCACCCCGGCCACGATCAGCAGCAGCGCCCCGGTTACAAGCGCCAGCCGCACCAGCGTATCCGAGATCGATTCGCGGTTCGTGTCGGATTGCGCGGTGAATTCGGACAGGGCGTTCAACGTCATCTGGCGGGCGGTGGCGCGCAGTTCGGGCAATGGCGTGCCGATGCGCCCCAGAGCGGCGGCAAGCTGGGTATCGGGCGCGTCGATCAGCGGAACGGTGTTGTCCAGATAGCGGCGCAGGCGGGCATGATCGGCGCTGTAATCGGCACGGGCAAGCATCGGGGCGTAGACCGTGCTTTGTTCCAGCATCCCCACGCGGCTGTAGACGACGTTGAACCAGCGCCGCACCTCATCAAGCTGGGCCGAGGACGGGTTGTCGCGCGCGGCGGCCACCGCGCCTTGCAGGCGCAGCACCTCGACCTCGGTCTGCATCATCACCCATTGGGTGTTGTCGGAGTTTGCACGTTGCAGAACCGCCAATTTCGCGCGCACGGTCTGGGCGAGAAGGACCATGGCGATCAGGCATGACAGGGCCAGCAGCGTGGTCACGCCAAGCCGAAGCCGCCTTGCCCAAAGCTGCATTGTTTGCCCTGCCTTCTGTTCCGGTTTGCCTGTAGCGTGTCAAAGGGCCGTGACCCATGCCAGAGGCTAGGGCAGATGGGGCTTGCCTTCCAAGGCGTTTCACACGGTAAAGTAACGGCATTGACGGTCGTTCTGAAAGCAGAGCAATTCAGGACAGACCACATGATGCGGATGGGACAGGCGGACATGCGGCTTTTGCTGGCCGACGATCATGATCTGGTGCGCGAGACGCTTGCCGCCTTTCTGATGGCAGAAGGGTTCGAAGAGGTATGCTGTGTGGCCACCCTGCCTGAGGCGGTGGCGGTGCTGGAGAAGGGCGCGCGGTTTGATCTGGTGCTGCTGGATTACGGCATGCCGGGGATGAACGGGTTGGAGGGGCTGGCGCGGGCGCGGGCGGCGGCACCGGGGGTGCCGGTTGCCATCATCACCGGCACGGTGCAGCGCGACCTGGCCGAAGCTGCGTTGGCTGCGGGGGCGGCGGGGTTCATTCCCAAGACGCTGGCGTCACGCGCGATGATCGCGGCGGTGCAGTTGATGACCTCGGGCGATGTGTTCGCGCCGATTTCGCTGTTGATGAAGGAACCCGAAATGGCGCTGGCGTTGCAGACGCTGACCCGGCGCGAGACGGATGTGCTGCGCGGCATCTGCGAGGGCAAGCCGAACAAGGAGATCGCCCGCGATCTGGACCTGCAGGAGGTGACGGTGAAGCTGCATGTCAAGACGCTGAGTCGCAAGCTGGGCGCGAAGAACCGCACCCATGCGGCAATGATCGCGCGGGATGCTGGGTTGAGCTGACGGGTTCGGATTTGGGGGGGCCAACGATTTTTCTGCGAAAAATCAGGCCCCCCTCGCTGATTTTTCCAGCGACGGATCAAGCGTTTTGTGCCGGGGGCAGGGCGTGAATTTTCGCAGGAAATTCGTGCGCCCTGCCGGGGCGCGTGTCAGACCGTGTGAAGGTAAAGGTCGAAATCGACCTCGCTGACCGTGCGGGCGACGCGGGCGTGTTCCGCCGCCTTGATCGCGGTGAAGGTGCGGTGCATGTCTTCACCCAGCGCGTCCTTGAGGAAGGCAGAGGCGGTGGCCGCCTCGATCGCCTGCCGCCAGTCGACCGGGATCGGCGGGGCATCCTGGGCATCGGCATAGCCGTTTCCGGTGGTTTCCGGGCCGGGGTCGATCTTGTGGCGCAACCCGTGGCGGATGCCTGCCAGCACGGTGGCCGCGACAAGATAGGGGTTGGCATCCACCCCGGCGGGGCGGTGTTCGATGCGGCGGGCCTTGATGTCGCCTGCCGGGATGCGCAACGCGACAGAGCGGTTGTTCACGCCCCAGGTCGGGCTGACGGGGGCATAGCTTTGCGCGGCAAAGCGGCGCCAACTGTTGGCGTGGGGAGCGAAGACCAGCATGGATTCGCCCATCGTCGCGCGCAGGCCACCCAGCGCGTGCAGGATGGCGGGGTTCCACTGGCCCTCGGTCTGCTCGACAAACACATTTCGGCCATCGGCATCGCAGAGCGAGACGTGGAAATGCATGCCGGAGCCTGCGTATTTCTCCACCGGTTTGGCCATGAAGCAGGCGGTCACGCCGTGCTGGCGGGCCTGTAGGCGGACGATCCGCTTGAGCCGCATCAGATCATCGGCCGCCTGCATCACATCGGTGCGGTAATGCAGGGTCAGTTCATACTGGCCCGGCGCATATTCCGAAATCATGGTTTCGGCCTTGATCCCGGCCTTCTCTGCCGCGGCGTAGATGTCGCTGAACAGCGGCAACATGCCGTGCAGATGGTCCACCGAATAGACCTCGGTCTTGTGTGAGCCGCGGCCATCGAGCACGTCGCGCGCGGGTTGGACCTTGCCATCGGGGCCGCGGTCGTTGGAGAGGAGGAAGAACTCCAACTCGAACGCGCCTGCGGGAAACAGGCCTTCGCCCGCCATGGCATCGACCTGCCGTTGCAGGGCGTGGCGGGGGTCGGAGGTCATGGGATTGCCGTCGAGATCATAGAGCGACATCAGCACCTCGCCGCGCGGCGGCTGGGTGGCGTGCAGCGGCACGAGCGTGCCGGGGATGGGCCAAGCGCGCAGGTCGCCATCGCCCTGATCCCAGATCAGGCCGGTTTCATGCACATCTTCGCCGCAGATATCGAGGCCGAGGATGGAAATGGGCAGGTGGCGGCCAGAGCGGTAAAAGGACAAAAGCTCATGCCGGCGGATGATCTTGCCGCGGCCGATTCCGTTCGAATCGTGCAGGACGATATCGAAGGCCTCGATTTCGGGGTGGGCCGCGAGGAAGGCTTCGGCCTCGGCTACGGTGGAGCCGGAGGGGCTGATGGTATCGGTCATTCGGAATCTCGGGAGAAGAGTTCGGTCAGGATTTCGTCGAAGGCGGCGATCAGGCGGTCGATCTGGCGTTTCTTGGTGGCGGGGCTGACCAGCATCATGTTGTGGAAGGGCGCGATCAGGCAGCCCCGGTTCAGCAGGGCGGTGTGAACTGCCGCCTCGACCTGCGGCTGGTGGGCCTTGTGCGCGGCGGAGCCGTTCTTCAGCGGGCCGGGGGCGCAGATAAATTCCACCCGCGCGCCGACGCGGACGACATGCCACGGCGCGTTGTGCCTGGCGATCACGGCGGCAAGGCCGGTGGCGAGGCGTTCGGCCCCGTCCTCCATATGGGTGTAGTTTTCCGGTGTCATCACCTCGGCCAGAGTGGCGCGGAGGCAGGCGAATTGCATCGGATTGGCCGACAATGTGGTGCCCATGCCGGAATGGCCCGGCGGGCGGGTGGCGTTGTAGGTGGCGAAGCGGTCGGCCACGGCCTGCGTCATGCCCCAGACGGAGGTGGGCATCCCGCCCGCCACGCATTTGCCGACGACGAACATGTCGGGGGTGAGCCCGTGGACGCGGGTATAACCGCCAAGGCCCGTGGAGATGGTGTGTGTTTCATCAATGATGAGCAGCGCGCCATGTTGCGTGGCGAGGTCGCGCAGGCCTTGCAGGAAGCCCGGATCGGGCAGGACCATGCAGCAGTTTGTCATCACCGGCTCGGTCAGGATGGCGGCGACATCGCCTTTGGCGAGCGCCTTTTCGACGGCGGAAAGGTCGTTGAATTCGCAGACCATCGCGCCGAGGGTGAGGTCCTGCACCTGGCCCACAAGGCCCGCGCGGTTGGCGGTTTTGCCCTTGGTCAGTTCGACCATCGTGTCGTCCAGCGTGCCGTGATAGCAGCCGTTGAAGACGAGCACCTTGGGCCGCCCGGTCACGGCGCGGGCGACGCGCAGGGCAAAGCGGTTGGCATCGGTGGCTGTGGTGGCGATCTGCCAGCGGAAGGGGCCGAAGGTCTGCGTGAGCAGGCGGCCTGCTTCCAGTGCATCTTCGGTGGGCAGCATGTAGGTGAGGCCGCGCTTGGCCTGTTTGCGGATGGCGCGGGCGACGGGTTCGGGGGAATGGCCGAACATGGACCCGGTATCGCCAAGGCAGAAATCATCGATGCCATAGCCGTCGATATCGGTCAGTTTCGCGCCAGTCGCCTTGGCCACCAAGGGCAGGTGGGGCATGGGCCAATCGGCCATCCAATGCATCGGGACGCCGTTGAGGAAGGCCCCGGACCCGGCAGCGAGGGCGGCGGCGGCCTTGGGGCGGCTTTGCGCGAAGCGGCGGGCTTCACGTTCCGCGATGCGGGTGAGGCGGTCCTGCGGGATGCCTGCGATGAGTTTTGCCGGTTTTGCCATGGGACGGTCCCTTTGCGCTGCTTCCCGGCTTATGGCGCGTAATTTGATCAAATGCAAATGCGGGATGGGCGCTTTTTCCCGGCGGTGGCGCGGGTGGCGGGCCGGGTTATGGGTATTTGGGCCAAGATGAAGGGGCAGGGTGGTTTCAGGAGGTGACGCGGATCTCGATCAGGCGGGGGCCTTTATGGGGGGTGGCGAGGGCGGCGTGGAGGGCGGCGGGGTCCTCAGTGACGCTTTGGAAGGGCAGGTCGCAGGCGGCGGCGAAGGGGGCGAGGTTGAGGGGCGAGGGGGTGCAGCCGATGATTTCGGTCTGCGCGTCGCGCATCGCCTCGGCGATTTCGCGGTAGCTGGCATTGTTCCAGACGAGGAAGGTGATGGGCAGGGATTCATCCACCGCGACGCGCAGTTCTGCAGGGTCGAATTGCAGGCCGCCATCGCCGATGAGGCAGATGGTGGGGGTGCCGGGCGCTGCGATGGCGGCCCCGATGGCAGCGCCGGGGCCGAAGCCGAGCGCGCCGAAGCCGGTGGCGGCGTTGAACCAGCCACCGGGGCGGTCATGGTCGTAGAACAGGTTGGCGGCGTAGACGGGCTGGGTGCTGTCGCCCACGATCTGGGCGTTGGGGATGGCAGCGCGGATTGCCTCGACCATTGCCAGCTGCGCGGGCATGGAGGGGTGGAGATGGGTCAGTTCGGCGCGGGCTTGTTCGCGGGCGCGAGCGGCACGGGCGGGGCCGTCGGCCTGTTTTGGGGTGAGGTGGGGGAGGAGGGCCGTGATGGCGCTGGCGGTGTCTGCCGCGATGGGCAGGGCGGCGGGATGGCGGGCGAGTTGATCGGTGCAGATGTCGATGCGGATCATGCCAGCGAGGTCGGGGAAGCCGCCGCGGACATACATATCGTAGTCGGTGGGGCCAAGTTCGGTGCCCAGAGCGAGGATCTGGTCCGCCGCGGCGATCAGGGCGCGGGGGGCATCGAGCGACGGGGAGGCGGGCACGCCGAGCGGGTGGGCATGCAGCATTCCGCGCGCGTTGACGGTGAGGATCACCGGGGCGTCGAGGCGGTCTGCCAATGCCGTAAGCGCCGCATCGCAGCCGCGCGCGCCACCACCGGCGAGGATGACGGGGCGCTGGGCGGCGTTCAGCAGGTGGGCGGCCTGTGCGATCTGCGCCGCGTCGGGGGCCGGGCGGGTGGGCAGCGGCGCGCGGGGCGCATCAGGGCAGGCCAGCGGCATCACATCGGTGGGAATTTCGATATGGACGGGGCCGGGGCGGCCTGTGAGCAGATGGGTGAAGGCGCGGTCGAGGACGGATTCAAGTTCGGCGGGGTCTTCCAGCCGTTCGGTCGGGCAAAGCGGGCGGACCATGGCGGCCTGATCGGGCAGTTCGTGCAGCAGGCCGAGGCCCTTGCCCAAGCTGGCGCGACGGTTGACGCCGGAGATGACGAGGATCGGGACAGAGTCCGCCTTGGCCTGCCCCATGGCGGTGAGCGCGTTCAACAGGCCGGGGCCGGTGATGACGAAGGCCACGCCCGGCTTGCCCGAGACGCGGGCGTAACCATCGGCCATGAAGGCCGCGCCCTGTTCGTGGCGGGGGGTGACGTGGCGGATGCCGCCACCCGCAAGGCCGCGATACAGTTCGATCGTGTGGACACCGGGGATGCCGAAGACGACCTCGACCCCGCGGGCCTTGAGACCCTCGACCAGCGCCTGCCCGACCGTTCTCATGCCGCTTGCCTTTGGGCGGCGGCGAAGGTGGCGATGCGGGTGCAGGCTTCAAGGATGCGGTCATCCGGTTGGGTCAGCGACAGGCGCACCCAGCCTGCGAGGGCCGTGCCGAAGCTTTCGCCGGGCATGACGGCAACCTTGGCTTGCGCCAGCAGGGCGCGGGCGAAGGCATCGCCGGACAGGCCGGTGGCGCGGATGTCGAGAAGCGCGAACATGCCCGCTTGCGGCATGTGCACGTGGATACCCGCCGTGCCATGCAGGGCATTATGGATCAGTTTGGCGCGGCGCTGGAAGCGGGCCATCATCTCGGCCGCGATGGGCGAGGGGGATGAAACGGCCTCGGCTGTCATGTCGGCGATGAAGGGCTGGCTGCCGAAGAGCATGGTTTCCGACAGGGGCAACAGGCGGGTGCAGAATTCGGCAGGGCCGATGCACCAGCCGGAGCGGAAGCCGGGCGCGGCGTGGGATTTGGAGATGGAGGAGGCGACGATCACCCGGTCGGCATAGCGCGGCAGATCGAGCGGGGAGGCGAAGGTCACGCCGGGGAAGCAGAGGTCTTCGTACACCTCATCACACAGGACCCAAAGATCGTGTTCGGCGGCAAGCTGGCACAATGCGGCAAGGTCGTCGCGCGACAGAACCGCCCCAGTAGGGTTGTGCGGGCTGTTGAGGAAAAGGACGCGCGAGCGCGGCGTGATGCGGGCGGCGATGTCGGCGGGCTGGATGCGGAAGCCTGCCTCGGGGCGCAGGGGAACGGGGATGACCGTGGCCCCTGTGGCGCGGATCAGGCCTTCATAAGTGGCATACATCGGATCGCCCACCAGCACCTCATCGCCCGTGGTGACCAGCGTTTGCAGGATGGCATAGAGCGTGGTCTGGGTGCCGGGCAGGCACATGACCTGATCACGCCCGATTTCGCGCCCGCGCCGGGCGGTGTAGCGGGCGGCGAGGGCGGCAACGAGGGCCGGTTCGCCGCGCCCGTTGGAATAGCCGGTGCGGCCCGCCGCCATGGAGCGCGCGGCGGTGTCCAGCAGGGCGGGCGGGGTGGCGACATCGGGTTCGCCGATGGTGAGTTCGATCACCGCTTCGCCTGCGGCCTGCATCCGGCGGGCCAGGGCGTGGACTTCCCATTTCGCGCCGCCCAGATCGGCAAGACGGTCGGTGACGGGGGCATATCTCATGGAGTGATCTTTCTGTCGGATGGATCGGAATAGGCGGCGTCGGGGAAGCGTACGCCCAGCATGGCGCCGATGCCGTCAAGCGCGATGCGCACGACCTCGCCGCTGGCAAAGCTGTCGGGGAGGGAGCCGCCTTCGATCCAGAGCCCGTCGATCAGGGCATTGCAGGCGATGGCTTCGCTCCGGTCGCGGGCGGGGTCGGCGGGGCGGGGCAGGGCGGCGATCAGGTCTTGCAGGCGGTCGCGGTAGCCAAGATAGGTGGCTTCGTGGATGGTGTGGATCACCGGGTCATTGCGGCCAAGGTGCATGTAGCTGGCCCAGACGCCGACGACGGCGGGGGTCATCACCGGCGGGCGGAAGTTGGCGGCGATGAAGGCGGCGAGGCGGCCGATGGGATCATCTGCGGGCAGGCCTTCGATGGCGCGGAGCGCCTCCTGCGTCATTGAGTCCATGACATGGCGATAGGCGGCGTGGGTCAGTTCTTCCTTTGACTGGAAGTAATGGCGGATCAGCCCCGGTGTGACCCCGGCGCGGGCGGCGATGGCGCGGACGGTCGCGGCCTCTGTCCCGCCTTCGGCGACAAGCGCCATCGCGGCAGCGATCAGATCATCGCGGCGCTTTTCTTCGCCTTCTCGGCGATAGGGGCGGCGGAGGGCGGGTCCGGGCATGGGGAACCTGCGAATTATACGATTGAATAATAAGACGGTTTCGAGCCCCGCTGCAAGGGGTATTCCTGCATCGTGCCACAGCGTCGCGGGAAAGGCGATTCCGGGATTACTGCGCCCGGGCCGGGGGGGCGTCGGGGCTGCGGGCCACGTCCTTGTGGACGATGACATCGGTCTGGGGATAGGCGGCGAGGATGGAACGGCGCAGGCTGGCGCCGATGGCATGGGCCTCGCGCAGGGTTTGGTCGCCATCCAGTTCGATATGGATGTTCACGAAAATGCGGCTGCCTGCGGTGCGGGTTTTCAGATCGTGATAGCCGCGCACACCGGGCCAGTCTGCGGCGATCTTGCCGATGCCCGCCACGATCGCCGGATCGGCGCGACGGTCCATCAGCGCATCCCATGCGCCCTTGCCGATCTTGGCCGCCCCCAGTGCCAGCATCGCGGCGGCCCCCAGTGCCACCACCGAGTCAACCGAGGCCAGCCCAAAGCGGCTGGAGGCCCAGAGCGAGGCGATGGCGCCCAGATTGGGCAGCAGGTCGCCAAGGTAATGCAAGCGGTCGGCGGCAATCACGCGGCTGCCCGTTTTGCGTGCCACGCGGCCCTGCCACCAGATCAGCCCCAGTGTCAGCAGGATGGATATTACCATCACGGCCATGCCAAGGCCTTCGTCAGTGAGCGGCACCTGTTCAGGGGCCATCAGCCTGTCGATCGCGCCCCAGGCAATCGCCCCGGCGGCGATGATGATGAAGACGGCCTGCCCAAGCGCGGCCAGATCCTCGGCGGAGGTGTGGCCGAAGGCGTGGTCTTCGTCGGCGGGTTTGGCGGCGTAGAGGATTGCGGCCGTGGCGCCGAGGCTGACCATCAGGTCCATCGCGCTGTCGGCCAGGGAGGCGGCGACCGACAGTGACCCCGTCAGGCCAAGCCCCCACAGCTTTAGCCCCACAAGGGTGCCGGCCACGAGGACAGAGGCCAGCCCTGCCGAGATGTTCATGCGGACCAAGGTGGGTAGGGGCATTGTCGCGCCTCCGGCAGGGGTTTGCCGCCCGCTATCGCAGCGCGGCCCCCACAATCAAGCGCAAGCGACTCGCAACAGGTTATTCGATGGTTTCGGTGGGCGAGACGCCCCAAAGCGCGGTCTTGCGCACCCAGCCCCGTTCGCCATCGACGGACAGGCGGCACCAGTCGGGCAGGCATTCCTGCACCCAACCCACGACATTGCGTTCGGCCTTGAATGTCACCTCGGCCTCATCCTGCGGGGTGCTGTGGAATTCTGCCATGTCGGCGGCGATCAGCACCGAGCGGACACCGGAGAGCAGCGCGTAATGCACCCAGCCGCCCACGCCTTCGGCATCTTCGACCCGGCGCCAGTTTTCATATTCGGCGGTGATGCGCAGCGGCATGCCCGAGCGGGTGAAGACCCAGTCGATGCGGTGGGTCAGGCCGGGGCCACGGCGGGCGTTGCCCTCGTTGCCCTTGAGGCTGACGAAGCGGGGAAGGGGCAGGTTGGTGACTGTGCCAAGGTTCGGATCGCGCGGAGTGGGCGGGTTTGCGGCCACGGCGGGGGTTGGTTCGGTGCTGGGGGCCTGGCCGGGTGCGGCAAGGGCGGGGGCGGCCTCTGGTGCGGCGGGCGGCGCGGTGACGGCAGCGGCCTGCACCAGCCCTTCGGGGCGGGGCATCGGACGCGTCACGTCTTGCGCGGGGGCCATGCTTGCCCATCCGACCACCGCGCCCACAATCGCGCCCGCCAGCGCCACCCGTGCCAGAACCATCATTACCGTCCACCTGTTCCTTGGCCGCACGCCGGTGTTCCGGTCGCCACGGCCCTGCTACTGCCCGTCTGGCCCGCGTCGTTGCGCGGACCTTGTCCTTCGGGGGCTTGTGCCTGCCCCCGCTTCCCGCCACTTTGCCACCTAAGGAACGGATATGGAAGTGCAGGGAGGCGCCCCATGCCAGCAGGACGCTTGAGTGTTGTCGTGACGCGACGGTTGCCCGAACCGGTAGAGACCCGGATGAAGGAATTGTTCGATGTGGACCTGCGCGATCCCGATACGCCGATGACGCGGGACGAGTTGGCCGCCGCCCTGCGCCGGGCGGATGTTCTGGTGCCCACGATCACCGATCAGATTGATGCCGGCCTTCTGGGGCAGGCGGGGGACAAGCTGAAGCTGATCGCCAATTACGGGGCGGGGGTGGATCATATCGACGTGGCGACTGCGCGCCAGCGGGGGATTTTGGTATCGAATACCCCCGGTGTGGTGACCGATGACACTGCCGACATGACCATGGCGTTGATGCTGGCCGTGACGCGGCGCATCCCTGAGGGGTTGTCGGTGATGCAATCGGGCGAATGGCAGGGCTGGTCGCCCATGGCGCTGCTGGGTGGGCGGATCGGCGGCAAGCGGCTGGGGATCCTGGGTATGGGCGGGATCGGGCAGGCCGTGGCGCGGCGGGCGCGGGCCTTTGGGATGCAGATCCACTATCACAACCGCCGCCGCCTGCGGCCCGAGGTCGAGGCGGAACTGGAAGCGACCTATTGGGAAAGTCTGGATCAGATGGTCAGCCGGATGGATGTGATTTCCATCAACTGCCCACATACGCCATCGACCTATCACCTGATGAATGCGCGGCGATTGAAGCTGTTGAAGCCTACGGCGGTGATCGTGAACACCTCGCGCGGGGAGGTGATCGACGAGAATGCCCTGACCCGGATGCTGCGCGCGGGCGAGATCTCGGGGGCAGGGCTGGATGTTTATGAGCGCGGGGCCGAGATCAACCCGCGCCTGCGGGAATTGCCCAATGTCGTGCTGCTGCCGCATATGGGATCGGCCACGCGGGAAGGCCGGATCGAGATGGGCGAGAAGGTGATCATCAACATCAAGACCTTTGCCGATGGCCACCGCCCGCCCGATCAGGTGGTGCCGGGGATGCTGTAGGGCCTAGACCCGGTAGAAATCGCGGTACCAGTCCACGAAGCGGCGCACGCCGTCGCGGATATCGGTGCGGGGGAGGGGGCCGGTCAGCGCTTCGATCAGGCTGGCATCGGCCCAGGTCGCGGGCACGTCGCCGGGCTGCATCGGCAGAAGGTTCTTTTGCGCCTGCATGCCCAAGGCCGCCTCGACCGCCTGGACGAAATCCATCAGGCCCACTGGCGCGCCGTTGCCGATATTGACCACCCGCCATGGCGCGACGGGCGAAAGGCTGTCCATCGCGCCTGCGCTTTCTGCGGGCGGCAGGGCGATCAGTCGCACGATCCCTTCGACCAGATCATCGACATAGGTGAAATCGCGGCGCATCTCGCCGTGGTTGTAGATGTCGATCGGTTCGCCGTTCAGGATGGCGCGCACGAATTTGAATAGCGCCATGTCGGGGCGGCCCCAAGGGCCATAGACGGTAAAGAAGCGGAACATGGTGGTGGGGAGGGTGTAGAGATGGGCATAGGAATGGGCCATCACCTCGCCCGCCTTTTTGGTGGCGGCGTAGAAGGACATCGGGTGATCGGCAGCGTGGGTTTCGGCATAGGGCATTGCCGTGTTCGCGCCGTAGACCGATGAGGTGGAGGCGATCAGCAAATGGGCAGGCTGTGCGTGGCGGGCAGCCTCGAGCACCTCATAGGTGCCGATCAGGTTCGCTTCGACATAGCTGCGCGGGGCGTCGATGGAATAGCGCACCCCCGCCTGAGCGGCGAGGTGGATGACCACATCCGCGCCTTCCATGAGGTCTGCGACCAGCCCCGGCGTTTCGACCAGCCCTTCGACGGCGCGGAAGCCGGGGGATTGCATCAGCATCTGGTGGCGGCGCTGTTTCAGCGCCACGTCGTAATAGGTGGTCATGCCGTCAAGGCCGGTGACGTTCCAGCCATCGGCCAGCAGGCGGCGGCAAAGGTGAAAGCCGATGAACCCGGCCGATCCGGTAACCAATGCCTGTCTTGCCATCCCTGCGCCCCCGCTGCACCTGCACGGCGCCTAACTGGCAGGGCACGCGGGGGAAAATCAACCCTTTGCGGTGGTGGCGGTCATCTTGGCGGCAATTGCCCGAGGTGAGTTGTCCCCTTCACCGCTTCCTTTCCAGAAGTTTCGACGTGGTGCCTTGGGGCTGCGGTCCTTTGGGTATTTGGGCCAAGGTGAAGGGGCGGGGCGTTTTCCCCTTTTGCTGCAGGGGGTTGCGGGTGGGCGGCTAGAACCGGGTGGGTAGATAGGGGGTGATGTCCATGCCCGGCGCGCGGCCAGCGATGAGGTTGGACACGATCCGTGCGGTGACGGGGGCCATCGACAGGCCCAGATGGCCGTGGCCGAAGGCGTGGATCACATCGCCCCCCGCACGGGACGGGCCGATGACGGGAACGGAGTCCGGCATGGAGGGACGGAAACCCATCCAGGTGCGGTCAGGCTCGGGCAGGCCGGGGAAGATTTTCCGAGCACCTTCAACGAGTTTCGCGATGCGGTGGGGCGACGGCGGCGCGGTCAGGCCGCCCAGTTCGACCGTGCCTGCAACGCGCAGGCGGCCTTTCATCGGGCAGAGGTAGAAGCCGCGGGTGGTGGGGCAGGTGGGGCGGGTGACGGGGGGATTGGGCATATCCCATTCGACATGGTAGCCGCGTTCGGTATCGAGCGGGACGCGGTCGCCGGCCATTCTGGCGAGGTTGCGGGAATGGGCGCCGGCGGCGATGACGACGTGGCGGGCCTTCAGGGTTAGTCCCGGACCGGCGATGAGGATGCCATCCGCCTGGCGTTCAAGGGTTGTGGCGCGGGTCTGCACGATCTCGGCGCGGGTGGCGACTTCTGTGGCAAGAAGACCGACCATCCGCCCGGGATCATTGAGAAAAACGGCTTTGGGGAAGAAGGCGGCGCCGCCTGCGACCGCGGGCAGTGTAGGTTCCATCTGGCGCAGGGCTTCGGGTGCGATCAGATCGACGGTGACACCCAGAGAGCGGCGGAAGGCCATGTCCTGTTCGGCGGCGCGGAAGGCGGCGGATGTTTCATAGACATAGAGGCAGCCGCGCTTTTGCAGGATGTCGGCTGCGCCCAATTTTTCGCCTAGATTCAACCAGTTGGGGCAGGCGTCGGCCAGCAGGGCGGCGATGTTGCGGGCGTTGCGTTCGGCCTGTTTGGGCAGGGATTGCCAGGCGAAGCGGGCGAGCCACGGCATCAGCGCGGGCAGGGCGGCGCGGCGGATGGCGAGGGGGGAGTTGCGGTCAAACAGCAAGGAGGGGAGGTTGCGCAGCACGTCCGGGGTGCCGACGGGCAAGACGGCGTAATCGGCGATTGTCCCGGCATTTCCGTAGCTTGCGGCGTTTTGTGAAATCACGTCGCCGGGCGGGTTGGGATCAATCAGCGTCACTTCGCGCCCTTCGGCTGTCAGACGCTCGGCAATGGCCAGACCCACGACGCCCGCGCCGATGATGGCGATATCGGTGGTGATGTAGCGGGGCATGGGGGGCGGTTCCTTGGGCGTTAACGCAGTACGGCGGGGCGGTTCGGGAGGGGGGAAGGGGCGTGTGGGCTGTGCAGCAGCCGGTGCAGATGGCGGTGCAGACGATTGTGCATACAAATTCAGGCAGGGCCGGACGGTGCGGAATGGTTAAGGGTGCGGGGGTGCACAAAAGGAAACCCCGCCCCGGATTGCGTCCGGGGCGGGGATGG
Organism: Paracoccaceae bacterium; assembly: GCA_022843025.1. GTDB lineage: Bacteria > Pseudomonadota > Alphaproteobacteria > Rhodobacterales > Rhodobacteraceae > Paragemmobacter. Next base: position 638,588 of record JALHOL010000001.1, read on the forward strand.
GCGGGTTACATGCAGGCCTGATAGAGCGCGCGGGTGTTTTCGCGCGTCATCGGGATGGGGTTACCGCCGCAGGACGGGTCTTCCAGCGCCATTTCGGTCAGCTCATCCAGACGCGCGGCATCCACCCCCATCGCCGTGAGGTTGGCGGGGATGTTGAGCGTGGCGCGCAGGTCCATCACCGCCTTGCGGAAGCCATCGAAGCCACCCGCGATGCCGATATAGGCGGCGGCCTTTTCCAGACGTGCCTCGATCACGGGGCGGTTGAAGTCGAGCACCATGGGCATGACGACGGCGTTCGTGGTGCCGTGATGGGTGTTGTAGACCGCGCCCACCGGGTGCGAGAGCGAGTGGATCGCGCCCAGACCTTTCTGGAAGGCGACCGCGCCCATGGCAGCGGCGGACATCATATGCGCCCGCGCCTCAAGGTTGGTGGGGTCGCTATAGGCGGTGGGAAGGTTTTCGAACACCAGACGCATCCCTTCCAGCGCGATGCCTTGCGACATCGGGTGGTAGAAGGGGGAACAATAGGCCTCAAGGCAATGCGCCAGCGCATCCATCCCGGTGCCTGCGGTGATGAACTTGGGCATTCCCACCGTAAGGGCCGGGTCGCAGATCGTGACCACGGGCATGAGTTTGGGGTGGAAGATGATCTTTTTCTTGTGGGTGGCGGAGTTCGTCAGAACCCCGGCGCGGCCCACTTCGGACCCCGTGCCTGCGGTGGTGGGGACGGCCACGATCGGGGCGATCTTGTCGCCATCGGCGCGGGTGTACCAGTCGTCGATATCTTCGAGATCCCAGACCGACAGGTCGGCCCGCTGATGTGCCATGAGGGCGATCATCTTGCCGAGGTCGAGAGCCGAGCCGCCGCCGAAGCAGATCACACCGTCATGGCCGCCCGCTTTGTAGACCTTTATCCCGGCATCCATGTTGCCTTCGTTCGGGTTCGGGTCGACTTCGGAAAACACTGCTGTGCCGAGCCCGGCCTTGGACAGCACCGCCACGGCTTCGGCCGTGATGGGCAGCGAGGCGAGGGCCTTGTCGGTGACGAAGAGGGGGTTCTTGATCCCCGCCGCCTTGCAGTGATCGGCCAGTTCGGCGATGCGGCCCACGCCGAATTTGATGGCGGTGGGGTAGGACCAGTTCCGGTTGGGAACATTGTGGGTCATGGTGTTCAGACCTTCTTGAGGTGATAGGATTTCGGACGGGTCACCGAATGGAACCCGAGATAGGAGAGGCTGCCGCCGCGCCCGGTATCCTTGCAGCCCGTCCAGCACAGGGCCGGGTCAAGGTAATCGGCGCGGTTCATGAAGACGGTGCCGGTTTCGATACGTGCGCCGATGGCCTGCGCGGTTTCATAGTCCTGCGTCCAGACCGAGGCGGTGAGGCCATAGGGGGAATCGTTCATCAGGGCGACGGCTTCGTCATCATCCTTGACCTTCATGATGCAGACGACGGGGCCGAAGGATTCTTCGGTCATCACGCGCATGGAGTGATCGACGTTGACGAGGATTTGCGGCGCGAGATAGGCGCCGCCGTCATCGGCGGGAAAGAGGGCGGGGTCGATCAGAGGTTTGGCCCCTGCGGCGATGGCATCGGCGATCTGGCCACGGACCACGGCGGCGAAGCGCTTGTTGGCCATGGGGCCGAGGGTGCTGTCGGCATCAAACGGGTTGCCGAGTTTGAGGGTTTTGACCCATGCGACGGCCTTTTCGACAAAGGCATCGTAGAGCGATTCATGGACATAGATGCGTTCGATGCCGCAGCAGCATTGGCCTGCGTTATACATCGCGCCGTCCATCAGCGTATCAACGGCGGCGTCAAGGTTGGCGTCGTGGCGGACATAGCCGGGGTCTTTGCCGCCCAGTTCGAGGCCCAGCGGCGTAAAGGTGCCAGCGGCGGCCTTTTCCATGGCGATGCCACCGCCGACCGATCCGGTGAAGTTGACGAAGCCGAAGGAACGGGCGGCGATGAGGGATTCCGTCGTGGCGTGGTCGAGGACGACGTTCTGGAACACGTCGGCGGGGATGCCTGCGGCGTGGAACGCCTCGGCCAGCCTTTCGCCGACCTTCATCGTCTGGCTGGCATGTTTCAGGATGACGGTGTTCCCGGCAATGAGGGCGGGGACGAGGGTGTTGATCGTGGTAAGGTAGGGATAGTTCCACGGTGCCACGATGAAGACGACGCCGACCGGATCGCGGGCGAGGTAGCGGCGGAACTTGTCGCTGTCTTCGATCATTTCGGGGGCGAGCGTCTTGGCCGCGATGTCGGACATGTATTCGGTGCGGGCGTTGACGCCGCCGAATTCACCGCCAAAGCGGGTGGGGCGGCCCATCTGCCAGGCGAGTTCTTCGACGATGACGGCGGACATGTCGTTGAGGTTTTTCACGCCTGCCTTGACCAGCGCGATACGGTCCGCCAGCGGGCGGGCGGCCCAGGCCTTTTGTGCGGATTTGGCGCGGGCGACGGCGGCCTTTGCCTCATCCGGGGAAAGGGGCATGCGTTCGATATAGACCGATCCGTCGACCGGAGAGATGAGTTGGATGGGTTTCATGTGGTCACCTTTTGCGGCGGGATTGGCCCGCCATTCGTTCGTTGAGGCGGGGGAGGCCCCGCCCAGTTTTATGCGCGTTCCAGCAGGCGCTGGAGTTCGAAATCGGTCACGACGCGGTCTGTTTCCGCGATCTCCCATTGGGCGGCGTGGTGGTAGTGGTCGACCACATCATCGCCCAGTGCGGCGCGCAGCATGGTGGAGGTGTTGAGCAGGGCAGCGGCTTCGCGGAGGTTCTTCGGAATCTCGCGCACACCGGCGGCGTGGTACATGTCGCCTTTCATTTCCGGCTCCAGCTCCATCTTGGCCTCGATCCCCGCCAGACCTGCGGCGAGAAGGGCGGCGCAGCAGAGGTAGGGGTTCACGTCACTGCCGGGGATGCGGCATTCGACGCGGACGGCCTTGGTGTGTTCGCCGCATACGCGGAAGCCTGCGGTGCGGTTGTCCGCGCTCCAGACCGCTTTGGTGGGGGCGAACATGCCGATGGTAAAGCGTTTGTAGCTGTTGACGTAGGGCGCGAGGAAGGTGGTGATTTCCTGCGCGTGGGCGAGTTGGCCCGCGACGAAGTGCTTCATGGTAGCGGACATGCCATGCGGATCGTCATGGTCGTAGAAGGCGGGCTTGCCATCCAGCGTCCAGAGCGATTGGTGGACATGGGAGGAGGACCCCGCTTTGCGGTGGTCATACTTGGCCATGAAGGTGACGGACTTGCCCTTGGTATGGGCGATTTCCTTGACGCCTTGCTTGATGATGACGTGGTTGTCGGCGGTATCGAGCGCGTCGGAGTATTTGTAGTTCACCTCATGCTGGCCGGCGTCGGCCTCGCCCTTGGTGTTCTCGATCGGGATGCCGGCGGCGTAGAGGCCGTTGCGGACATCGCGCATCAGGGATTCTTCCTTGGAGGTCTGGAAGAGGTGGTAATCCTCGTTATAGCCGGAGATGGGCTTCAGCGCGGAGAGGCCGCCGTCGCGCAGGTTTTCATAGGCGTTCTCGAAGATGTAGAATTCGAGTTCCGTGGCCATCATGGGTTCAAACCCCATGGCGCGGGCGCGGGCGACCTGTTTTTTCAAAATCGCGCGGGGGGAGACGGTGACCTCTTCCTGCGTGTGGTGATCGAGAAGGTCGGACAGGCACAGCGCGGTACCGGGCAGCCAGGGCAGGGCGCGCAGGGTGGAGAGGTCGGGCTTCATCACATAGTCGCCGTAACCCTGTTCCCATCCGGCGGATTTGTAGCCGGGGACGGTGTTCATCTCCATGTCCACGGCCAGCAGGTAGTTGCAGCAGTGGGTTTCCTTGTAGCCGTTGGAAACGAAGAAGGCGGCGTGAAAGCGTTTGCCCATCAGGCGGCCCTGCATGTCGATCGCGGCCACCAGAACGGTGTCGATCTCGCCGCGGGCGACGGCTTCTTTCAGGGTGTCGAATGTCATGGTTCCGGGCATCTTGTGGCCTCATATCTTTGGCGTCGGTGGCCCCTGTCGGGGGCGGAATGGGAGTGGACCGTCGGGCGGTCAGCCGTGCAGAGCGCGGCGGGCGGGCCGGGCACCGCCGAATTCAGGCTTGCGGGGCCAGCAATCGGTGCGGGCGTCAGATCGGGCTGGGCATGCGATCCGCATTGGGCCTCCGGGGCGGCGGCAGGGGGCCGGATGCCGGTGCCGCAGAATTTGATCATATCTTTGCAGGTCTTCCCGCGCAATCGCCCTTGATCGGGGAAGGCGGGGGGTGCGGTGGGGCGGCAGTGCCGCCCCACCGTTCGTCGGATCAGAAGCGGTATGGACGTCCGGCTTTCACCATGACGTCGTTATACTGCTTGAAGATGGCCACGACCTTGGCCTTCACTTCGCTTTCGGCGGCGATTTCATCCCAGAAGGTCAGGGCGGCGGCTTCGACCGTTTTCCATTCCTCATCCGGGATGGTGGTCAGTTGCAGCTTGCCGCCGTTGATGCGCAGGTCAGCTTCGCCCGCCCAGTACCAGTGCTGGCGGTAGTAGTGGGACTGTTCGAAACAGGTCGCCAGCAGTTCCTGCAGGTGCGGCGGCAGTTCGTTCCAGCGGTCCATGTTGGCGAAGAAGTGCCCGATCCATGCGCCCGAGATGTTGTTGGTGAGGAAGTAGTTGGTCACGTTGGACCAGCCCACGGTGTAGACCTCGGTGATGCCGGACCATGCGATGCCGTCCAGTTCGCCGGTCTGCATCGCAACTTCGATGTCTTCCCACGGCAGGGTGACGGGGACGACGCCGAATTGAGTGAGGAAGCGGCCAGCGGTCGGGAAGGTGAAGACGCGCTTGCCTTGCAGGTCGGCAAGGCTGTTGATCGGGTCTTTGGTGGCGAAGTGGCAGGGGTCCCATGCGCCGGCCGAGATGTGCTTGACGCCGACAGCGGCGTATTCTTCTTCCCAGATCTGCTTGAGGCCGTATTTGTTGAACAGCGCGGGCACGTCGAGCGAGTAGCGCAGGCCAAGCGGGAAGTAGCCGCCGAACACGGTCACTTCGGTGGGGGATGCCATCGAGTCATCATCGGACTGGACGCAGTCGATGGTGCCTGCCTGCATCGCCTGAAACAGTTCGCCCGTCGGGACGAGCTGGTCGGCGTAGAAAAGTTCGATCTCCATCTGGCCTTGGGCGATGCGGTTGAAGGCATCAACGGCGGGTTTGACCACCTGTTCGCCAAGGGCGGCGCCGGCATAGGTCTGCATCCGCCATTTGATGGGGGCCTGTGCGGTGGCGATGGCGGGCGCGGCCAGCGTGGCGGCCCCGGCCAGAGCGCCCTTGGTGAGGAAGGAACGTCTTGAAGTCGTCATTTGTCAGCCTCCTGGTTGGATGCGGGTCTGAAACGCCCGCGATTGGGTATCAGTTCGGATAGATCAGATTGGGCAGCCACAGCGCGATGCCGGGGAAGAGCATGATCAAGGCAAGCGCGGCCACCATCACGAGCACGAAGGGAACGACGGACCGGTAGATGTCGCCCATGCTGATTTCCGGCGGCGCGAAGGCGCGCATCAGGAAGAGGTTATAGCCGAAGGGCGGCGTCAGATAGGCGATCTGGCAGGTGATGGTGTAGAGCACGCCGTACCAGATCAGCACATCTTCGGGCGGGATGCCAAGGTCGAGCGTGGCCACCAGCGGCACATAGAGCGGGGCCACGATGACCAGCATCGCCGTGTCATCGAGGAACATGCCCATCAGCAGGAAGCTGACCTGCATGAGGATCAGGATCGTCCACGGGCCGAACCCCAGTTTTTCGACAAAGAGGCTTTCAATCGCCTTGACCGCGCCGAGGCCATCGAAGACCGCGCCGAAGGCCAGTGCAGCAAGGATCACCCACATGAACATGCAGGTGATGAACAGGGTGGAGCGGGTGGCAACCTCGAACACCATCTTGTTCATGCGGCCCTTGATTACCGCGGCCAGCATGGTGGCGGCGACGCCGATCACCGAGCTTTCGACAAGCGAGGTCCAGCCGTAGATGAAGGGAAACATCATCGCGAAGAAGATGATGAAGGGCAGCGCGCCCGCGCGCAGGGCGTGGAACTTGTCGGCGCGGGTGATGGTGGCGCGTTCCTCGGCGCTCATGGCGGGGCCAAGCGCGGGCTGGATGCGGCAGCGGATATAGACATAGAGGATGAACAACGCCGCCATCATCAGGCCGGGAAGGACGCCTGCCAGCCAAAGTTCGGAGACCGGGGCGCGGGCGATCATGGCGTAGAGGACGAGCACAACGGATGGCGGAATCAGGATGCCGAGCGAGGAGCCTGCCTGAATGACGCCGGTCACCATTTCCTTTTGATAGCCGCGTCGCAGCAGTTCGGGCAGGGCGATGGTCGACCCGATGGCCATGCCCGCAACAGACAGCCCGTTCATGGCCGAGATCAGCACCATCAGAAGGATCGTCCCGATGGCGAGGCCACCCGGAATGGGGCCGAACCAGACATGGAACATGCGATAGAGGTCATCGGCGAGGCGGCTTTCGCTCATGATGTAGCCCATGAAGACGAACATGGGCAGCGACAGGAGCGGATACCATTTCATCAGTTTCATCGAGGCCGAGAAGCCCATGTTGTGCCCGCCTGTGCCCCAGAGCGAAATGGCGGCGACCACGGCGACAAAGCCGATGATCCCGAACACGCGCTGCCCGGTCATCATCATCAGCAGCATGGTCGAGAACATCAGGGCGGCGATCATCTCATAGGGCATCAGATCGTCTCTCCGCGGATGGTGGCGATGTCTTTCGCCAGCGACGAGAGCGCTTGGAGAAGCATGAGGATGAAGCCTGTCAGCATCACAAGCTTGATGGGCCAGAGATAGGGCCGCCAGGCGGTTGGGCTGCGTTCCAGCCGGCCGATTTGCGGCCAGGACAGGCCGAGGGCGGAGGTTGTGGGATCAGTCCATTTCAGGCCGAGGGAGTAGCCGAAGCTTTCCGCCGCACCCCAGATCAACACGCCGAGATAGAAGATGATGGCAAAGACGGTGAAGCCGTCCCACCAGGCGCGGCGGACGGGGGATTGCTTGGCATAGAACAGGTCCATGCGGACATGGCCTTCGTTCTGCATCGTGTAGGGGCCGCCGAGGATGTAATAGGCCACCATCACGAACTGGGCCATTTCCAGCGTCCAGAGCGAGGGGTTGAAGAAGGCTTTGGAGAGGGAGGACCAGGTCAGGATCGCCATCAGGACGAACAGAAGATACATCGCAAAGCGCCCGACGCCGTAATTCAGGCGGTCGACGAGGCGGACGAAGGCGATCACGAAACGCGGCATCCGGTTCCTCACATCACGGGTTCTGGCGTCAGCGCGGCCATGGCGGCGGCGAGGACGGGGGCGAGGGTGGCGGCCATGGCGGATTGGTCCGCCGGGCTGGCGATGAGGTCGTTGCGAATCTCTAGCATGGCGTTGGGCAGGCCGTAGGGCGTGGCGTGCAGGCGCAGGGTGTGGGTCACGTCATCGCGGGCGGAATAGGGTTCGTTCAGCGCGGATGTCAGGGTGGTGCGGGCGCGGGCGGCATCAAGGATGGCGCGGGGAAGGGTGTCGTCGGCATCGTGGATGACCCCGAATTCCACCGTGCGGGGCGTGCCGAAATAGACGGGCGTGAAGCTGTGGATGGTGATGAGCGCGGGGTGCAGGCCACGGGCGATGCGGTCCATCAGAAGCGCGTGCAGGCCGTCATGGAAGGGGACATAGACCGCCGCGGTGCGGGCGGCGCGATCTTCGGGCGTGATGGCGGTGTTGCCGGGGATGTCGTGGATTTCCGAGCGGGCGGGCATGGCACCGGCCATGTCGGGCGCGCGGTTGCAATCATAGACAAGGCGCGACACGGGGGCGTGGACCAGCACGGCATCCAGCCGCTGCGCCAGCCCGCGCGCCACGCCAAGCGCGCCGGGATCCCAGGCGATATGGGCGCTGCGCTGATCGGGCGTCAGGCCAAGATCGCCCCAGCGCGGGGGGAAATGGTTGGAGGCATGTTCGCAGACGATCACCGCCCGGCCACGGGCGGCGCTGTTTTCGACCAAAGGCGGAAAGACCGCCGTTTCCCTGTTGCTGCCCGCGTTCATTGCGCGAGTCATCCCCCTGTTGATTAGCGCAAGGCTCATCCGCCGCCGCGCGTTCTGTCAAGAATTTTTCTGCCGGAATATTTCTGTTACAAAGTTTTCTAATCGACTTGTGCCGGGAATTCGGCCAAGCCTTCGGGGGGCCGCCCAAAGCCTGAGCGGGGGGCAAGTGTATGGGGTCTGCCATGGATGCCGCCGTCACGATCGAAGACCGGATGCGCGCCGCGATGGGCGATCTGACGCGGGCCGAACGGCAATTGGCGACGCATATCCTGACCCATTATCCGGTGGCGGCGCTGGGGTCGATCACCGAACTGGCGCGGGCGTCGGGGGTGTCGAACCCCACGGTGGTGCGGCTGTGCCAGAAGCTGGGGTTCAAGGGATATCCCGATTACCAGCATGCCCTGCGGTCAGAGGTGGAGGCGATGCTGCTGTCACCCTTGGCCAAGCATGACCGCTGGGCGGGGGGCGTGCCGGATACGCATATCCTGAACCGGTTTGCCGATGCGGTTGTGGCCAATTTGCAGGCCACGCTGAGCCAAATCGACCATGCCGAATTCGACGCCACGGCGGCGCTGCTGGCCGATCCGGAGCGGCGGGTGTTTGCGATGGGGGGGCGGATCACCCATGCGATGGCCGAGTATTTCGTGACGCTGATGAAGAATGTGCGCCCGAACGTGACGCTGCTGTCAGGGATGTCGAATACATGGCCGCCCGCGTTGTTGGATATGGTGCCGGGGGATGTGCTGGTGGTGTTCGACATCCGCCGCTATGAAAATTCGGTGCTGCAACTGACCGAACTCGCGGTGGAGCAGGGCGCGGAGGTGGTGCTGATCACCGATCGCTGGCTGTCGCCCGCTGCCGCCCATTCCCGCCATGTGCTGGCCTGCCATGTGGAAGCGCCGAGCGCCTGGGACAGCACGGTGTCGCCTTTGGTTCTGGTGGAAACCCTGCTTGCATCGGTGCAGGACCGTACATGGGCGGTGACGGAAGGGCGGTTGAAGCGGCTGGAAGAGCTATATGCCCGGTCACGGTTTTTCCGGCGGCACCGCTAGGGGCGGTCAGGGCCAGTTGCGGGCGCTGTGGAGGAGGCGGAGAATGGTGACCGCTCCGTCCCGTGCGGCGTAGACGAGGATGTAGTTCGGGTGGATGACCATCTCGCGCGTGCCGGGCAGGCGACCCTTGCGGAAAGCGTGGGGATGGTTGGGGAGGGTGTCCGTCCTTTCGATGATCCGGTCGAGAAAGGCATCGGCGGCTGCGGGATTTTCCGTTGCGATGTAGCCGATGATGGCGGCCAGATCCTGCCGCGCCTCATCCGTCCAGTCTGGCCTTGCGCTTTGCATCGATCAGGGCACGCATCTCACTCATCACCTCGTCATGGGAGAGGAGCGGGCCGGGATCGTCAAGCGCCTCTTGCACCTTGCGGCGGAACCATTCGTCGTGGGTTTCCTCGGTCACGGTGAGGCCGGGGGGGAGGCCGCCCTCTTTCGCGACGCGGGTGAGGAGGATGCGGACGGCGTCTGAAAGCGTCAGGCCCACGCCTTCCAGCGCGGCGGCGGCGCGGGTTTTTACATCCTCATCAATGCGGATGTGCAGCATGGTGGTGTTGGCGGGCATGGCGATTTCCCCCTGTGGATTGGGGGATGGTGTCTCTCAATTGAGAGACGGTCAAGGGGTGTCAGGTCGCGGCGGCGCGCCGTGCGCCGGAGACGGCATTCATCGTGACCGCGACCAGCAGGATGGCGCCGCCGAGGAAGGTGGCGGGGCTGGCGGTTTCATTGAGGAAGAGCCAGACCCAGAGCGGGGCCAGCATCACCTCGATATTCGACAGGAGGGCGGATTCAGCGGCGGGGACGACCCGGCTGCCCAGTTCATAAAGCACCATGCCGCCGGATAGCGTGACCGCGCCCATGGCCATGGACCAGAGCGCATCGGAAAGGGGGACGGCAAGGGTCTGGCCCATCTGCGCGGCGATGACGGCCCCGGCGGCAATGGAGAAGATGCCCCCCAAAAGGACCGAGGGCAGGCTGTCGGCCACCTTGCCCCAGCGCAACGAGACGGTGAAGACGGCAAAGCCGAGGGCGGACAGGAGGGCCGCGATGTTGCCCGCCATCGCGCCGCCTGACAGATCATCGCGCACCATGACGAAGATGCCCGCAAGGGCGACGCCCATCGCGGCCCATGTCTGGGGGCGGACGCGTTCGCCCAGCACGGCCCAGCCGATCAGCGCCGTCAGGAAGGGAGAGGCCGCGAACAGGAAGACGGCATTGGCGATGGTTGTGGACTGGATCGAATAGATCGCGCCACCGAAGGCCCCGACAAGGCCGAGGCCGCCCAGGACCCCCGCCAGACCCACCGCGCGGATGGCGGGCAAGGGTGAGCCGCCTGCGCGCCAGATAAGAAAGGCCAGCAGAACCGGGACCATGCCGACCGAGCGCCAGAACAGCACCGCCCAGGTGCCGGCCGCGTCGATCTGCCGAAAGACCAGCCCCTGCGTGGACCAGATGATCCCCGCCAGTACGACCAGCACCATGCCCAGACCGTAGCGCATCTCGCTCTCCCTTATCGCGGGCAGGAGGGCATGGGGGTGGTCGGGCCGTCTGTTCCAATCCCGACCTGTCGCGCGGGGATCAGGTCGCGCCGCCACCCCCGGCCCGTTCCCCGCGGGCGGGGAGGGGAGGGTGTGATTTGGTGATCGGGGCGCGGGTTGATGGCGTGGAATTGGGTATTTGGGCCAAGGTGAGGGGGCGGTCAGTAGCCGCGCTGGCGGTCGACCTGATGGAGCAGGGGTTCGCCCGCCTCGCTGCGGCGGATGTTTTCGGCGATCACGCGGGAGGCTGAGGGGGCGCGGGTGTCGGCGGCGATGTGGGGGGTGACGGTGACGCGGGGGTGGGACCAGTAGGGGTGGTCCTGCGGCAGGGGTTCGACCCGGAACACATCAAGTGTGGCGTGGCCGATCTGGCCTGCGTCAAGCGCGGCGAGGAGGGCGTCGTCGTCGATCAGCGCGCCGCGGCCGGGGTTCAGGATCACGGCACCTTTGGGCAGCAAAGCGAGGGTGTGGGCGTTGAGGATATTCTCCGTCTCGGCCGTTTTGGGAAGCAGGGTGATGACGATCTGCGCGGTGGCGAGGGCGGTGGCGAGGCCGGATTCGCCGTGCAGGCAGGGGATGCCTTCGACAGATTTGGGGCTGCGGCTCCATCCGGTGACGGGGAAATTGAGCGCGGTGAGCGCGCGGGCGCAGGCGGTGCCCAACTCGCCCATGCCCAACATGGCGACGGGGCGTTCGCGGGCGAGGGGGGGACAGGTGGGATCCCATGCCTTGCCGGGGTTGAGGATGTGGCGGTCCATCCCTAGGTGGTGGCGCAGGGCGTGGCCGACCACCCATTCCACCATCCCCTCGGCCAGCGCGGGATCGACCATGCGGCAGAGGGGTTGGGTCAGTGTGGGGTTGGTGACGATCCGTTCCACCCCGGCCCAGAGGGACAGCACGGCCTTGCAGTTGGTGTAGGGGGCGAAATCCTGCAAGGCGCCGGTGGGGGCGTAGACGATGTAATCCACCGTCTCGGGGGCGGCGTCGCGGGTGAGATGCGCGGTCAGCCCGGCGGCGGCGAAGGCCGTGGCGAGGGGGCGGGCATAGGCCTGCCAGTTGGCATCCGAGGCGGCGAAGAGGACGGTGAGGGTCATGGTCTACCTTGGCCTGTGGACATGGGCGCTTTGGATCAGGCCGAAGGCGATCAGCAGCACGAGCATGACCGAGCCGCCATAGGACAGGAAGGGCAGAGGCACGCCGACGACGGGGGCCATGCCCATGACCATCGACAGGTTGACCGCCAGATAGAGGAAGAAGTTGGCGGCGAGGCCGATGATGAGAAGCTGGCTGAAGCGGTCCTTGTTGGCCATGGCGGAGGTGAAGCAGAAGAACAGGATCAGGCCGTAGAGGATCAGGAGAGAGAAGGCGCCGACGAAGCCGAATTCCTCGCCCAATGTGGTGAAGATGAAGTCGGTGTGCTTTTCGGGCAGGAAGTTCAGGCGCGACTGGGTGCCCTGCATGAAGCCCTTGCCGCCCCAGCCGCCTGAGCCGAGTGCGATCTTGGCCTGCATGATGTTGTAGCCCGCGCCCAAGGGATCAGCCGAGGGATCGAGGAAGGTGTCGATGCGGCGGTATTGGTAATCGTGCAGGAATTGCCAGGGCGTGCCGCGGGTGGAGAACACGGCCGCCACCGCGCCGACGACAAGGGCGGCGACGAAGGCGAAATACCAGATGCTGACGCCGGCGGCGAACATCACCGCCGCGCCGCCCATCAGCAGCATGAGCGACGTGCCGAGGTTGGGCTGGATCACCACCAGAAAGGTGGGCAGCACGATCATCACCACGGGGATCAACACCCAGAGTGGGTGCGAGGTTTTCTTGATGTCGAGCCAGTCGTAATAGGCGGCCAGCATCATCACCATCGTGACCTTCATCAGTTCCGATGGCTGAATCCGGATCGGCCCGATGTCGAGCCAGCGCTGCGCGCCCATGCCCACCGCGCCGAAGAATTCCACCGCCAGCAACAGCAGGATGGAGATGCCGAAGGCGAGGCCCGCCATGTTGCGCCAGAACCAGATCGGCACGAAGGCGATGGCGAACATCATCCCCATGCCCACGGCGAAGCGTTTCATCTGCGGTTCGGCCCAGACGCCCAGATTGCCGCCCGCGATGGAGTAAAGGATCAGGAACCCGACCGAGGAGACGGCGGCAACCAGCACCACCAGCGGCCAGTTCAGGTGCAGCACCTTGCGCAGACCGCCGGGAACCGTCTTGACCTGATATTCGAGAAAACTCATTGCTGCCCCCTGCCTCAGGCCCGCGAACTGCCGGCGGGGCCGGTGTCGCGCAGGCGGTCGCGCAGGGCGTTCAGATCGGTTTCGATCCGGCCGCGCTGATTGGCGGGGTAGGCGGTCAGGGGCGGGATATCGCCATAGAGCGCGCGCAGGATGGCATCGCGGGCGATGGGCGCAGCCACGGCAGAGCCGCCGCCGCCATGTTCCACCACCACCGACACAGCGTATTTCGGATTGTCGAAGGGCGCATAACCCACATAGAGCGCGTGGTCGCGCCGGTTCCAGGGAAGATCATCGTTCGACACAACGCCGCGCGCGCGTTCGGCGGCGGTGATGTTGCGGACCTGGCTGGTGCCGGTCTTGCCCGCCAGCACCATGGTTTCATCGGCCACCCGCGCGCTGAAGGCGGTGCCGCGCTGGCTGTTCATCACATCGGACATGCCGTCGCGGATCGAGCGCAGGTTGGTGGCATCCAGCCCCAGCGGTTCGGCCTGCGGCAGATCGACGGGTTGGCCGCCGATGGAATGCACGATGCGCGGCACGATGGCCCGGCCCGTGGCAAGGCGGGCGGTCATCACCGCGAGTTGCAGCGGCGAGGCCAGCACATAGCCCTGCCCGATGGAGGCGTTGATGGTGTCGCCGATGCGCCATTCCTGGCCCCAGCGTTCCATCTTCCAGGCCTTGTCGGGCATGATGCCTTCGGTGATGGCGGACATGGGCAGGTCGTGGCGGATGCCAAGGCCGAGGCGGCGGCCCATTTCGGCGATCTTGTCGATGCCCACCTTCTGCGCGATCTCGTAATAATAGACGTCGCAGCTTTCGGCCAGCGAGCGGGCGAGATCGACGCGACCATGGCCGCCGCGTTTCCAGCAGTGAAAGCGGCGGTCGCCGAATTCGATGTAGCCGGGGCAGGAATGGGTGGTTTCAGGAGTGATGAGCCCTTCTTCCAGCGCGGCGAGCGCGGTGACCATCTTGAAAGTCGATCCCGGCGGATAGGCGCCTTGCACCGTCTTGTTGGCCAGCGGGCGGTGGTCATCCTCCATCAGGGCGGAATAGTCGCGTTGGGTGATGCCGCGCACAAAGAGATTAGGATCAAAACCCGGCGAGGAGGCGCAGGCGATGATTTCGCCGGTGTTCACATCCATCACCACGCAGGCGGCGCTTTCCTCGCCCAGACGGGCCTGCACGAAATTCTGTACATCGGAATCCAGCGTGAGCTGGATATCCTGCCCCGCCGTGCCATCGGTGCGTTCCAGTTCGCGCATCACGCGGCCGACGTGGTTGACCTCGATCCGCTTGTTGCCGGCGGCACCGCGCAGCGTTTCCTCCATCCAGCGTTCGACGCCGATCTTGCCGATCTGAAATTCGGGGATGCGTAGAACCGGGTCGGGGTTGGGGCGTTCTTCGAGATCTTTTTCGCTGACCGGGCCGACATAGCCCACGACATGGGAGAAATCCTCGACCAGCGGGTAGTGGCGCGACAGGCCCACTTCGGGTGTGACGCCGGGCAGGGTGGGGGCGTTCATCGCGACTTTTGAGAAATCTTCCCACGGCAGGCGGTCGGCCACAATGATGGGCACGAAGGGCGAGTTGCGGTCGATGTCGCGGCGGATGCGTTCCATCTCTTCGGCGGTGACCGGGATCAGGCGGGTGAGACGGGCGAGCACGGCATCGACGTCGCCCGCATCTTCGCGGGTGATGGTGACGCGGTAATTCTGTTCGTTGCCGGCGATCAGCTTGCCGTTGCGATCGAAGATCAGCCCGCGTTCGGGCGGGATCAGGCGCATGTTGATGCGGTTTTCTTCGGCCAGCAGGCGGAATTCATCGGCCTGTTCGACAGAGAGATAGCGCATCCTTGCGCCGAGGACGGCGAACATGGCCACCATCGCGCCGCCCATGAGGAGGGAGCGGCGATTGACGCGGCGGGCGCTTTCTTCGGTGTCGCGGGCGGTGCGTCTCATGGGTTACAACCTCCGTCCGTAGGCATCGACTTCGCCGGTTGCGGGCTTGCGCAGATCGAAGGCAAGGCGCGAGGCGACCACCACCAGCGGATAGCACAGGATGGACCACAGAGTCTGTAGCAGCGCAAAGCCGAAGGGGGGCTGCGGCAGGAACACTATCGTGAAGGCAAGGCGATAGGCGATGAGCAGGGCCACCATCAACCCGGCCACCAGCAACCATTCGGTGAGGAATTGCAGTTCGCGCGTGAGGGCGGCGCGGGCGCGGACGAATTCGGTGGCAAGGATCACCAGCGCCGTCCACAGCCCCGGCGGGCGCAGCAGGATCAGGTCTTCCAAGAGGACGACAGCCCCGATCAGCAGGACGGGCAGGAAATCCGGCCGCCGCATGACCCAGGCAAAGATGAGGCACAGCAGAAGGTCCGGCCCGGGCCAATCGCCCGCGACAGACCCCAGCGGCAGGAGTTTGAGAAAGATCAGCGCCACCGCGATGCCGAGGAAGGCCGCGCGGTAGAGCCAGACCGAGGAGCGCAGCGCATCAACCATCGGGTGCCCCGGTTTCGGGGGAGCCTTCGGTCACATCCCCGGTGCCGCCCGCGGCGGAGGGATCGGGAGTGACGGCGCTGCCTTCGCCGGTTTCGGCATCGGGTTCGGCCGGGGTGGGGGGCGGCGCGATCAGAGCACCAGCATCGGTGATGGGGGTCAATTCATGGCTGCGCAGGACACGCAGGAATTCCAGCCGTTCGTAATCGGCAGACAGGACCACGCGCAGGCGGCGGTCGGTGCCCATGACGACCTGTCCCACCAGCAGCCCGGCCGGCAGCATCGCGCCATCGCCCGAGGTCACCACCCGGTCGCCGGGGCGGACAAGATCGGCGTCTTCGAGAAATTCGAGCGGCGGCAGGGCGCTGTTGTCGCCGGAGAGCAGGGCCTTTTGGCCCGACGGCTGCACTGTGACCGGGACGCGGGAGTTGCTGTCGGTGAGCAGGATCACGCGGGAGGTGCGTTCGCCCACGCCCGAGATGCGGCCCACCAGGCCGATGCCATCCATCGTGGCCCAGCCGTCGCGGATGCCGTCGCGGTGGCCCACGTTGAGCAGCACGGATTGGCGGAAGGGCGAGCCCGAGTCGGCCAGCACAACGCCGGTGACATGGGTGAGTTTGGGGTCCAGCCGCACCTGATTGAGGTCGAGCAGGCGGGCGTTCTTCTGTTCCAGTTGCAGCGCCGCTTCGCGCCATGCCTTCATCTGCTGCAATTCGCGGCGGAGTTCCTGGTTCTGTTCGTAGAGGCTAGCATAGCTTTGAAATTCGTCGATCATCGCGGCGGCTTTGGTGACCGGCAGCAGCGCCCAATCGAAGGAGGGGACCACCCGGTCCACCAGCGCGGCGCGGAAGCGTTCGACGCGGGGGCTGTCGATGCGCCAGAGCAGGAACAGGCCCAGAAGGACAAGCACGAAAAGCCCCACGAACAGGCGTCGCAGGGGGCGGGCGTAATCGTCTGGTCCGATGTTGCGCGATTTTGCCACGGCTGCCTCTTGTCTGATGCCGGGCCCTGATCACAGGGGCGGCGATCAGCTATCCCCGATGCCGGGCCCGTTTCCGGGCGCGGCGATCAGCTGTCATAATCGATCACATGACGCAGTTGCTTTTCGTATTCCAGCGCTTTGCCGGTGCCAAGGGCGACACAATTGAGTGACTCATTGGCGACCGAGATCGAAAGGCCGGTCTGTTCGCGCAGGGACAGGTCCAGATCGCCCAGCAGCGCGCCGCCGCCGGTGAGCATGACGCCACGGTCGACGATATCGGCGGCGAGGTCGGGGGGCGTGGCTTCCAGCGCCTGCATCACGGCATCGCAGATCTGCTGCACGGGTTCGGCCAATGCCTCGGCCACCTGGGCCTGATTGATTTCGGTTTCCTTGGGCACGCCGTTCAGCAGGTCGCGGCCCCGGATCGTCATTGACGAGCCGCGCCCGTCGTCGGGCATGCGGGCGGTGCCGATGGAGGTTTTGATGCGTTCGGCGGTGGATTCACCGATCAGCAGGTTCTGGTGGCGGCGCAGATAGCTGATGATCGCCTCATCCATGCGGTCGCCGCCGACGCGGACGGAGCGGGCATAGACGATGTCGCCAAGCGACAGGACCGCGACTTCGGTGGTGCCGCCGCCGATATCCACCACCATGTTGCCGGTGGGGTCGGTGATGGGCATGCCCGCGCCGATCGCCGCGGCGATGGGTTCGGCGATCAGGCCCGCGCGGCGGGCGCCTGCGGACAGCACCGACTGGCGGATCGCGCGCTTTTCAACCGGGGTCGCGCCATGGGGGACGCAGACGATGATCTTGGGTTTGGAGAAGGTCGAGCGCTTGTGCACCTTGCGGATGAAATGCTTGATCATTTCTTCCGCCGCTTCGAAATCGGCGATGACGCCGTCGCGCATGGGGCGGATCGCCTCGATGCTGCCGGGGGTGCGGCCCAGCATCAGCTTGGCGTCTTCACCCACGGCGAGGACCTGTTTCTTGCCGTCCTTGCTGTGATAGGCCACCACGGACGGTTCGTTCAGCACGATCCCTTTGCCGCGAATGTAGACGAGCGTATTCGCCGTGCCGAGGTCGATCGCCATGTCCGACGAAAAGATGCCCGAGAGTATCGACATGCTTGGGTGATCCTGTGCCACGCAAAAAGGTATGAACTCGCGACTCAGCGATGGCCGAGGCAAGCGTGTCCATATAAAGACAGCCATGTGTCAGCGAAAGCCCAGAGGGGGCTGTGGGGCGCAATTCCGCGTGTTGGGCGGGGATTTGAGGTTTCCCGATATTGCGGTGTCAGGTCTGCCCCTGCGGGGCCGGATCCTTGACCTTTTCGCGCATCAGGCCGCGATGGGGGGCTGAAAAAGCTGCCGATCATTCAGCTCGTGGCGTTCGGCCATGCGGCGTGCCTGCCGTCCGGGGAGCAGAATCCGCGCTGGTTTGGGGGGTGCGGCCGGTCCGTCGCTGCCGAACAGTTCGGGCATGATGAGGGCGATTTCCGAGCGGGCGGCATCCCCCAGCGCCTTTTGCGCCTGATCGCCGAGGTAGAGCGATTCCGCTGCCGCCCCATCGGCCATCAGCACTTCGTGACGGTCGAGAAGGATGTGCCAGTATTCGACGTGCTGCGCGTCCCTGACCAGGTCTATCCCCGGCAGGCCGACCAGATGCCGGGCGGCGACCAGCACCTCGGGTTTGCCTGTCATGCGCATGGCGATGGGCGAGCGCACAAGGATGCGGTGCTGTTGTGACACGACCAGATCGGCATGGGGCATGCCGGGGCCGAGTGCGCCTGCCGCGATGCGGACGGGCCAGAGGCGGGGATTGGCGCGGATCTCGGCCGCCTCGATGCGGCGCATGCCGACCCAGCGCACCTGTTGCGGGCCGTTGTCGAGGGTGGAGAGCCAGTCACCGGGGCGGATGCGTTCGACCGGGCAGTCGCCATCGGGTGTGGCGATCCGCGTGCCACGGGTAAAGCAGGGGATGAAGTTCAGGACCGGGCGGTCGATGCCCATGCCGGTATAGGTGTTGCCCACCAGCCCGGTCAGGGTGACGGCGCGGACGGCGTCCACCGTGAGCGCGATGTTGGTGGGTGTTCCGGCGGTGGGCGAGGGGACGAGGTAGAGATCACCATTCGTCATCTGCACCAGCACGAGGTCCAGCGTCGCGGATGAGGTGCCGTCCATATAGGTGAGGACGCCTTGATAGATGGAGGTCGCGTCGAAGGTATAGGTGACCGGGCCTGATCCGTTGTTGATCGTGGCGCGGTCGTTCACCACGTTGTTGTTTTGATCCAGCGCCGTCGCGTTGCCGCCACGATTGACCGAGGTAAAGCTGACCCAGCGCGCCGCCAGCGAGTCGGCCGTGGAGCCGAAGGTCTGCCCGACAAGTAAATTGGCGTTTTCGGCATCCTGATCGCCCTCGGTCGGGTCAATGCGTGTTGCGGTGTTGCCCAGAAAGATCGCGTTGAAAGTCAGCGGCAAGGGGTCGTCTCCTGTTAATGAAGATTAACATGGCGGGCGTTTCGGGCGAGATTGTGGAGGAAATGGGAACAATGGTCGGGTGACGCTGGGCCAGGACCATTTTTGTTGCCGTTTCGGAAACGATTGTTGTGGGGAGTGCCGGTGGGCGGCTGCGCGTCCTGTCAGGTGCGGCTTGCTGTGCTGGGCTGCGGCGGATACCAGCAGGGGTGAACATCAAGAGGTACACCTTGCCAGATTTCCTTCCTGACGTGCCGGTCGAGGCCGTGCTTGCCGCGCTGGCCCGGTCACCCGGCAATGAGTTGGCGAGCGGCAAGTTCGACAGCCCTGAATCCTCGGCCGCGTTGGCGGTGAATGCCTTTGGCTGGTTTCTGGAGCGTGCGGCGATGCTGCCACCGCTGCCTGGTGTGCCGATGGGCAAGCCGCTGTCGGTGGAGATCGAGGCCGAGATGCGGTTTCCCTGGAAGGGCGGGCGGCATCCCTGGCTGGATGCGGCGGTGAGCACGGCTACGTCGCTGGTGGGGGTGGAGTCCAAACGATACGAGCCGTTCCGTCCGGGCAAGGCCACGATGTTTACGGAGGCGTATGACAGCCGCGATTGGGGACCGGGCATGGCGCGGCATGAGATGCTGCGGTCGCGCCTTATCGAAGGAGAGCGGAGCTTTCGCCATCTGGATGCGGTGCAGCTGATCAAGCATGCTTATGGGCTGCGGACGCAGGCGCAGAAGCGGGGGCTGGGGGCGGTGTTGGTCTATCTGCACGCGACCCCCGCGACTTGGGCCAATGGCAAGCCGCTGGACCCCGCCGCGATCAAGCGGCACGAGGCCGAGATTGCCGCCTATGCGCAGGCGGTGAAGGGGGATGACGTGGTCTTCGTGCCGCTGCGCTGGGCCGATCTGCTGTTGCAATGGGCGGGCAAGCCCGAGCTGGCCGCCCATGCGGCGGCGGTGAACGGGCGGTTTTCGCTGCTTTAGGGCGGGCGGTCAGGCCGGGGGGGCGGCGTCATCGCCACGGCCTGCGGCCATGCCCATTCCCATGCCACCCCCTGCGCCGCCGCCTTCGCCACCTGCACCGCCACCTGCACCGCGGCCACCACCTTCGCGCCCGCCGCGCGATCCGCCGCTTTGCGGCCGTGTCGGCCCTTGCAGCGGGATGGCGAGTGTTTCCGGGATCGGGTCAAGATCGAGGGCGAGGCGGATGAACCGCCGCAGCGCAGTGACGAGTTCCGCCGTATGGATGGGCCGCCCGGCGGCCATGTCGCTGGCGGCCTGTGCGGCGAGGCGGACATGCTCTTCGGTGCCCAGAAGCAGGATGTCGGACAGTGCCGCCTCGACCGCGTCGCGGATCAGGCGGGGACGGTCCCAGGTGGGGTTGGGCGCATCTGGGCTGTCCGTTGCAGGGGGAGGGGTATCCGTACCCAAGGCGCGCGGGCCGCGCAGATGGGCCGGGTTCACCGTCAATTCCCCGGTGAAGGAGCCGCCCAAGGTGCGGTAGGCCGCGATCAGCGTTTTCAGCCGTTCGTTGATCTGGCGGTTCATGCGCTGCTGGCGCTGCTGGATGGTGAGCATCACCAGCACGCGAATGCCCACCCCGATGAGGGCGATGATGGCAATGCCGAGGATTGTGGTGAACGCGCCCTGCCAAGTGCTGAAATCGAGAAAGCGCATAGCGGTGGTCCTTTTTTCCGGGGCGTTTGATGGGGCGGGGCACCCAATGTGACCCTAGCCGGATCGCGGCGGAACAACAGCCTGACTGTGACATGGGTTCCGCGTTGACAGACCCCGACGCCCCGCGCTTGATCCTTTGGTGAGATGCGTTCGCGCGGGAAGCAGGGAGACAGGACCGTGAAGCTGCACCATGTGACGGAAACGCTGGATGTGAATGATGCTGATCTGTCGGGGTCGCGGTTCAACGATGCCAATTTGTCGGGGGCCACGTTCAACCAGATCAACCTGTCGGGCGCGCGGTTCAATGACAGCAACCTGTCGGGCTGGCATATGAATGACGTCAACCTGTCAGGCGCGGTGTTGCAGAACCTGAACCTGTCTGGCGCGGTCGTGACGAATTGCCGCCTGACCGGGATGGTGATCGACGGGGTGCCGGTGGAAGAGATGATCGCGCTGTGGCGGCAGGTGAAGGGGTAAGGGGCGGCCTGCGCCGCCCCTGTCCTGTCACTCGCCGTGATAGGTGACGGTCTTCACATCCTCGCCCGGCGCGGTTTTCTGGCGGCGGACAATCAGGCGGTTGAGCGCGTTCACATAGGCCTTCACCGATGCCACGATGGTATCGGTGTCGGCGCTGGCGCCGGTGACGATGCGGCCGTCCTCCTCCAGCCGGACGGAGACGGTGGCCTGCGCGTCGGTGCCTTCGGTCACGGCGGCAACCTGATAGACCTGAAGCCGCGCCTTGTGCGGGAACAGCATCTTGATGCAGTTGAAGGCCGCATCCACCGGGCCGTCCCCCGTGGCGTCGATATGGTGATCCACCCCGTCGATGGTCAGCACCATGTCGGCCTCTTGCGGGCCTTCGGTCCCGCAGATGACGCGCAGCTTTTTCAGCACCAGCGTGTCATGGGCGTCCATCGTCGCCTCATCCGCCACAAGGGCGATCAGGTCGTCGTCATAGACTTCCTTCTTGCGGTCGGCGAGCGCCTTGAACCGGACGAAGACATCATTCAGTTGGTTGTCGGCCAGATCGTAGCCCAGTTCCTTGAGCTTTGCCCGCAGGGCGGCGCGGCCGGAATGTTTGCCCATGGTCAGGTTCTTCTGGTTCAGGCCGATGTCTTCGGGGCGCATGATTTCGAACGTTTCCACGTTCTTCAGCACGCCGTCCTGATGGATGCCGGATTCGTGCAAGAAGGCGTTCTTGCCGACGATGGCCTTGTTGAACTGCACCGGAAAGCCCGACACGGTGGAGACGCGGCGGGACAGGTTCATGATCTTGGTCGTGTCGATGCCGGTGCGGTAGGGCAGGATGTCATTGCGGACCTTCATCGCCATGACGACCTCTTCCAGCGCGGTGTTGCCCGCGCGTTCGCCAAGGCCGTTGATCGTGCATTCGATCTGACGCGCGCCCGCCTCGACCGCCGCGAGGGCGTTGGCCGTCGCCATGCCAAGGTCGTTGTGGCAATGGGTGGCAAAGATGATTGTATCCGCGCCGGGGACGCGTTCGAGCAGCATGCGGATGATCTTGGCGGATTCAAACGGGTAGGTGTAGCCCACGGTATCGGGGATGTTGATGGTGGTGGCCCCGGCCTTGATGGCAATCTCGACCACGCGGCAGAGGTAATCGGCTTCCGTCCGCGTGGCATCCATCGGCGACCATTGCACATTGTCGCAGAGGTTGCGGGCATGGGTCACAGTGTCATGGATGCGTTCGGCCATCTGGTCCATGTCCAGATTGGGGATGGCGCGGTGCAGTGGCGAGGTGCCGATGAAGGTGTGGATGCGCGGGGATTTGGCGTGGCGCACGGCCTCCCAGCAGCGGTCGATATCCTTGAAATTGGCGCGGGCGAGGCCGCAGATGGTGGAGGTTTTCGCGCGCTTGGCGATTTCGCTGACGGCGTTGAAATCACCCTCCGAGGCGATGGGAAAGCCCGCCTCGATGATATCGACGCCCATTTCATCCAAGAGGCCTGCGATTTCCAGCTTTTCGGCATGGGTCATGGTGGCGCCGGGGGATTGTTCGCCGTCGCGCAGGGTGGTGTCAAAGATCATGACGCGGGGTTGCGTGCTGGTATCAGTCATGGCTGTTTTCCTTGTGCCGTCTGTGCTTTTCCTTGGCGGGCGCTGTTCACCTCCGAGCGGTCGCGCCCAAGGGCACGCTCAGAGGCGGCTAAGGAGAAGCAGGCCACGGGCGGGCAGGGCGCTGAATGCGCCTGTCGTGAAAGCGATATGCTGGTCCCGTGTCATGGGGCGCGACGATACGCAGGAATTGCGGCAGCGCAAGGCGGAAAACGCGCCTTGCCCGCGCTTTTCATCGGCTTATCTGCCCGGCCTGAATGTCGGGCCGGAACAGGGGGTGCCCCATGCGCGCAGTCATCATCGGATCATCGGGCGGCATCGGCGCGGCGCTTGTCGCGGCGCTGGAGGGGCGGGGGGCTGCGGTCACTGGTCTGTCGCGGCGCGATCATGGGCTGGACCTGACGGATGAGGACAGCATCGCGCGGGTGCTGGCCCCGCTGGAGCCGGGGGTGGATCTGATCTTCATCGCGACGGGCGGGCTGGAGATCGACGGCGCGCGTCCGGAAAAGGCGCTGCGCGCGCTGGACCCGGCGGCGATGGCGGCGCAATTCGCGCTGAACGCCATCGGCCCGGCGCTGGTGCTGAAGCACGTGCTGCGGCTGGTGCCACGCGACCGTCCGGCGAAGATTGCGGCGCTGTCGGCGCGGGTGGGGTCGATCGGGGATAATCGGCTGGGCGGCTGGCATGGTTATCGGGCGGCCAAGGCGGCGCTGAACCAAATCATCCGCACGGCTTCCGTCGAACTGGCGCGCAGCCATCCGCAGGCCACGCTGGTGGCGCTGCATCCCGGCACGGTGGCCACGTCGCTGACGGCGGCCTATGCGGGGGGGCATCCGACAGTGACGCCTGCGGTTGCGGCTGAAAACCTGCTGGCCGTGCTGGATGGGCTGACCCCGGCAGAGACGGGCGGGTTCTATGACTGGCAAGGGAAGGTGATCCCGTGGTGACCTTGTCCTGCGCCATGGGCTTCATCTTGGCCCAAATACCCAAATCCGACGGTCCCATCCAGTGCCACCTATCAGGAGAGCGCGCATGACGCGTCTGATCCTGGTGCTGGGCGACCAGTTGACGCCCGATGTCGCGGCGCTGCGCGCGGCAGGGCCGGGCGATGTGGTGGTGATGGCCGAGGTGATGGCGGAGGGCAGCCACGTGCCCCACCATCCCCAGAAGATCGCGCTGATCCTGTCTGCGATGCGGCATTTCGCGGATGATCTGCGCAGCAGGGGGGTGACGGTCGCCTATTCCCGGCTGGATGATGCCGACAACAGCCAGTCCATCCCCGGCGAATTGATCCGGCGCGCGGCAGAGTTTGGCGCGGCGCAGGTGATCGCCACCGCGCCGGGGGATTGGCGGCTGCGGCAGGCGCTGGCGGATTGCCCGATCCCGGTGACGCAACTGCCCGATGATCGGTTTTTGTGTTCAGAGGGTGAGTTCGCGGACTGGGCCGAAGGGCGCAAGCAATTGCGGATGGAGTGGTTCTATCGCGAGATGCGGCGCAAGACCGGGCTGATGATGGAAGGGGACAAGCCCGCAGACGGGCAGTGGAATTTCGACCATGACAATCGCAAACCCGCCAAGGCGGATCTGTTCCGCCCGCGCCCGCCGCGCTTTGCCCCCGATGCGGTGACGGAAGAGGTCTTGGCGCT
Organism: Paracoccaceae bacterium; assembly: GCA_022843025.1. Classification (GTDB taxonomy): domain Bacteria; phylum Pseudomonadota; class Alphaproteobacteria; order Rhodobacterales; family Rhodobacteraceae; genus Paragemmobacter. The sequence continues at coordinate 662,846 of JALHOL010000001.1, forward strand.
GGTCGAGGTGCGGTTTGGCGCGCATTTCGGCGCGGTGCGGCCTTTTGGCTGGGGCGTGACGCGGGGTGATGCGCTGGCCGCGCTGGACCATTTCGCCACCCATGCGCTGCCCACATTCGGGGATGAGCAGGATGCGATGCTGGCGGGGGATCCCACGCTGAGCCATGCGCTGATTTCGCCCTATCTGAATATCGGGCTGCTGACACCGATGGAAATCTGCCAGCGGGTCGAGGCGGAGTGGCGCGCGGGGCGCGCGCCGATCAACGCAGCAGAGGGGTTCATCCGCCAGATCATCGGCTGGCGCGAGTTCATTCGCGGCATCTGGGCGCTGGAGGGGCCGGAGTATCTGACGCGCAATGCGCTGGGCCATTCCCGCGCGTTGCCGCCGCTTTACTGGGGGGCCAAGACGCGGATGCGCTGCCTGTCACATGCGGTGGGGCAGACGCGCGACCTGGCCTACGCCCATCACATCCAGCGGCTGATGGTGACCGGGAATTTCGCCCTGCTGGCCGGGGTGGACCCCGGCGCGGTGCATGAATGGTATCTGTCGGTCTATGCCGATGCCTTTGAATGGGTGGAGGCACCGAACACATTGGGGATGAGCCAATTCGCCGATGGCGGTGTGGTGGGGTCCAAGCCTTACGTCAGTTCCGGGGCCTATATCGACCGGATGTCGGATTACTGCGGCGGCTGCGCCTATAAGGTGAAGGAAAAGTCAGGGGCGGCGGCCTGTCCATTCAACCTGCTGTATTGGCATTTCCTGACCCGGCACCGGGCGCGGTTCGAGGCCAATCCGCGGATGGCACAGATGTACCGGACCTGGGACAAGATGGAGGCAGGGCATAAGGACCGAGTGCTGCGCGAGGCCGACCTGTTTCTGGCGCGGATGGATGCGGGTGAGGTGGTTTGAGGCCCTAGCCTTGAAGCGGCATCTTCAGTGGCAGCGTAGCAGGACGATTTTTCATGCGAAAAATCAGGGGGCGTTCCGCCCCCTCGGAGCTTACGCTCCTCACCCCCTGAGGATATTTTTTGCAGAGAAGATAGGGGCGGGTCAGTTTTCTGCGGGAGCGGGGGCCGCTTCCGGTGCCGCTGGTGGCTCTGTCGGTGCTTCCGGTTGCGCTTCGGGCGGGGCCACGAGGATGCCGTTGAGCCAGTTGCCTTCGGCCACCTGACCGCTGGCATAGGTGAGTTTGCCCTGTCCCTGCCGTTTGCCCTTTTCGAACGCGCCTTCATAGATATCGCCGCCGGGATAGGTGGCGCGGCCCTGACCGTGGATTTCGCCATCAAGCCACGCGCCTTCATAGATGAAACCATCCGGCATGGTCAGCTTGCCCGTGCCGTGGCGCAGGCCGGCCTTGAAATCTCCCTCATAAACCGACCCGTCGGCAAAAGTGGCGGTGCCTTTTCCTTCGCGCAGGCCTGCTTTCCATTGGCCGTCATAGACATAGCCATCGGGCTTGGTCATCTTGCCCTGGCCTTCGGGTTTGGCGTCGACGAAACGCCCCTGATAGACCGACCCGTCGGCATAGGTGGCGGTTCCGGTGCCGGTGATCACGCCGGCCGCCCAATCGCCTTCATAGGTGGAGCCGTCGGCATAGGTGATCTTGCCCTTGCCCTGCGGTCGGTCAGCGGCCAGCGCGCCCTGATAGACCGCGCCATCGGGATAGGTCAGCTTGCCTTGGCCCGAAAGGCTGCCTTCGGACCAGATGCCTTCGAGGACATAACCATCGGTGCTGCGGAACACGCCTTGCCCGCTGCGGCGGTCGGCGGTGAAATTGCCCTGATAGACATCGCCATTGGCGTAGGTCAGCGTGCCAGTGCCGGTTTTCAGCCCGTCCTTGAAGGCGCCTTCATAGACATCGCCATTGGCCTGCGTCAGCTTGCCCTGACCGTTGATCTGGCCATCCAGCCAATCGCCGACATAGGTCATCCCGTCCGGCAGGGTGAGCGTGCCGCGCCCGCTGCGCTGGCCTGCCTTGAGCATCCCGTCATAGACCGCGCCATCGGGATAGGTGACCTTGCCTTCGCCATCCTTTTCGCCCGCGACCCAGCTGCCCTCAAACCGATAGCCGCCGGGGCCTTCCATCACGCCGCGGCCATCATGTTTGCCGTCCTTGAAGCGCCCGGTATAGACCGCGCCATTGGCATAGCGGGCAACACCCGCCCCGGTGATCGCGCCCGCGACCCAGTCGCCTTCATAGCTCCCGCCATCGGGATAGGTGATCTTGCCCTTGCCTTCGGGTTTGCCTGCGACGAAGGCGCCTTCATAGACCGACCCGTTGGGATAGGTGGCGCGTCCGGTGCCGGTGATCTGGCCATCCTGCCATTCGCCGGAATATTCGAAGCCGTTGGGCAGGCGATAGGTGCCGATGCCATGCTGGAGCCCGTTGCGGAAGGTGCCTTCATAGACCGATCCGTCATCGTATTGCTTGGTGATGACCTCGCCCTCGTCCTGCGCATAGGCGCCTGCGGGCAGGGCCAGCGCCGCCGCCAAGGTGAGTGCCCAAACTGCCCGTCCGTTCCGCATCCCTGCCGCCTGTCTGTCCATCATCCCACTTGCGCGGTGCAGCCTAGCCGCCGCCCCGGCCTGCCGCAAGCCGCGCACCTTTCCCTTCGCCTTCGTTCTGCTAGAACGATCTGGAAAGAACAGGGATATTCCGCGCATGAGCGATACCTTCCGTCTGACGCTGGCGCAGCTGAACCCCACGGTGGGGGCCATCGCCGCCAATGCCGCCCGCGCCCGCGCCCTGTGGGAAGAGGCCAAGGCCGCCCGCGCCGACATGGCCGCGCTGACGGAAATGTTCATCACCGGCTATCAGACGCAGGATCTGATCCAGAAGCCCGCCTTCGTGGCCGAGGCGATTGCGGCGATCGAGGGGTTGGCGCGCGATTGCGCCGATGGCCCGGCGCTGGGCATCGGGGGGCCTGCGCTGCGGGATGGGCGGTTGTTCAACGCCTATTACATTCTGCAGGGCGGGCAGATCACGGCAACCGTGCTGAAGCATCATCTGCCCAATGACGGGGTGTTTGATGAAAAGCGGCTGTTCACCCCGGCCGATGTGCATGGCCCCTATGTGGTCAACGGGGTGCGCATTGGCACGCCGATCTGCGAGGACAGTTGGCACCCGGATGTGGCCGAGACGCTGGCCGAGACGGGGGCCGAGATCCTGCTGGTGCCCAACGGATCGCCCTATCATCGCGGCAAGCCGGACCTGCGGCTGAACCTGATGGTGTCGCGCGTGGTCGAGACGGGTCTGCCGCTGGTGTATCTCAACATGACCGGCGGGCAGGATGATCAGGTGTTTGACGGCTGTTCCATGGTGCTGAACCCCGGCGGGCACCTGGCGGTGCAGTTCCCGCAATTCGACGATTGCGTGACGCATGTGGATTTCACCCGCACCGGCGAGGGATGGCAGGCGCAGAAGGGGGCCATCGCGCCGATCCCCCCGGTGGCCGAGGCCGATTACCGCGCCATGACGGTGGGGCTGCATGACTATCTGGCGAAATCGGGTTTTTCCAAGGTGGTCTTGGGCCTGTCGGGCGGGATCGATTCGGCGCTGGTGGCGACGATTGCCGCCGATGCGCTGGGGCCGGAAAATGTGCATTGCGTGATGCTGCCATCCGAATTCACCTCGGCCCATTCGCTTGAAGATGCGGGGGATTGCGCAAGGCGGCTGGGGGCAAAGCTGGACACGATCCCGATTTCGGGGCCGCAGGCGGCGGTAGGGGCGGCGCTGGCACCGCTGTTTGCGGGGACGACTCCGGGAATCACGGAAGAGAACATCCAGTCGCGGCTGCGCGGCCTGCTGCTGATGGCCTTGTCGAACAAGTTCGGGGCGATGCTTTTGACCACGGGGAACAAGTCCGAGGTGGCGGTGGGCTATTGCACGATCTATGGCGACATGAACGGCGGCTATAACCCGATCAAGGATCTGTGGAAGACGCGGGTGTTCGACACCTGTCGCTGGCGGAATGAAAACCACCGTCCCTGGATGAAAGGCCCGCGCGGTGAGGTGATCCCGCAGCGCATCATCGACAAGCCGCCCAGCGCCGAATTGCGCCCGGACCAGCGGGATGATGACAGCCTGCCGCCCTATGACATTCTGGATGCCATTCTTGAGGGGCTGGTGGAAAAGGATCTGTCGGTTGCGCAGATCGTGGCGCAGGGCTTTGATCTGGCGACCGTGAAACGGGTGGAAAGCCTTCTTTATACCTCGGAATGGAAGCGCTTTCAGGCTGCCCCGGGCGTGCGGTTGACGCAAAAGGCGTTCTGGCTGGATCGGCGCTATCCGATGGTGAACCGCTGGCGCGATGGCAGCGGCGCGGCCTGATCCGGGCGAGAGCTCTTGTGGCTGGCGTTGGCAGGGGGCCTTGCCCCCTCGCCGCCTGCGGCGGCTCACCCCGGGGGTATTTTTGCCAAGATGAAGGGGCGGGGTTTCATCTTGGCCCAAATACCCATCTTTGGCCTGATCAGGGCGCAGCGACGGTGAAGGGGGCAATGGCCATCACGCGGTAGTGGTCATCGAACATCAGCCGCGCTTCATAGTCGCCGGGGGTGAGTTCTTCGTAAAGCTCATCAGCGGGGAAAGTCAGATCGCCCGCGATGCGGTACCCGGTGTAGGCGAAGCCGAGGTAGTTGTAGACCGAGGGATCGCCTTTTCGGTAGATGCCCACCCAATCCAGCTTGAACCCGGGCGCACCGGAGAAGCGCAGGGTGACGTCGCTGCCGGGGGTGACGGGGGCCGTGACCTCCATCCGGGCCAGCCCGTCTTGCGGGATGATGTGAAAGGAGGTGCGGGCCAGTTCCGCGCCTTTTTCATTGAGCAGCACGGCGTCATAGGGGCCGGGGTCCAGCCCGATGGTCGACAGCCGGACGGAGGGCCGGTCGGCGGCATCGACATCGGCGATACCGGTGAGCGCCTGATCCGCGCGTGCGCCGAGGGGCAGGACATAGGCGGAATAGGTGCCGCCCTCTGGCAGCAGCGCGCGCAAAAGGAAACTGCCCCCGGCCTGCACCGGGCGGCGTTCCACGGCGATGCGGGCAGGGGCAGGGATGGGGGTGACCGCGACCTCGGACAGGACGGCGCGGTGGTCCGAGGGCCAGGGCGTGACAGAAAGGCCGTTTTGGGGGTTCCCAGCCTCACCCATCACGAGTGATGAGAGGGTGCTGCCATTGGCAAGCCAGATGAAATCGATCCGGTCCAGCGTTTCGCCTTTGGGGAGGAAAGGCGCGGGGCGGCCGGGTGTCCATGTCAGGCCGGGTTGGGCGGTGGGGTCGGGGTTTGCGGCGCGGAAGGTATCGGTGAAGCCTGCTGCCTCCATCGCGTTGGAAACGGGCCAGGCAACGGCGCGATCTCCGGTCCAGTCGCGATGCGAAGGGCTGTTGAAATCGCCTGTGACCAGCACCGGCGCACCGGACGATATGACCGGGGCAAGGCCGGCGATCAGGGCCTCGGCCTCGGGCAGGCGGGTGTCGGCCTCTTTGGCCAGAACATCGGCGGGTGTCGCACCGTCGCGCAGCAGTTCGGGGCCGTAGGGATCGGAGGTGAGATGCGTGTTGACCAGCGCCACCACCTTGCCCGGCGCAACCAGTGCCCAGACATGCAAGGCATCCGGGTCCAGCCCGGCGGTGGAATAGGGCGGAGCCTCGGTCGCCTGCGTTTCGCCTGCGCCAGAATCAAAAAGCGGGTAGCGCGACAGGATGTGCCGACGCGTATCGACGTAAGGATACCCTGCCAGAGCCGCGATATCCGCCGTGCGGCCATCGGGTTCCTGCAGACCCACCACATCGGCATCGGCCAGACGGATGGCTTCGATCACATGGGCGAAACTGACTTGATCGCCGCCATACCAGATGTTGAAGCTGAGAACCTTGATCCGGACGGGATCATCCGCCCGCGCGGGCAGAGAGGCAAGGGTCAGGCAGGACAGGACGAGGGCCAGAAGGGGGAACAGGTGCATCGGCAGCACTCCATCTGTCGGGGCATGAGCGCAGTCTGTCAGGCATTGTTAAAGCCTGCGCGACAGCCGGGAGGGCGATCAAGAGAAAAGCGGTGCGCCGAGGGGGCTTTTGACCAAGGCGAATGATGGGTGCCGGAAGGGCAAAGGGCGCGTCGCCCGATCCTGCGCCTTGGATCAGGTTTCGCTGACCACCGCCTCGGGCAGTAGGCGCGCGACATCCTCGGACCGGCAAAGCTCGGTGGCGGCGGACATGACGGCGGCGGCGGCGGCGGCCACGCCTTGGGCCAGCGCCTCGGCCTCGGACTGGCCGCGCGCGAGGGCGAGGATATAGCCCCCGACAAAGCTGTCGCCCGCGCCGACCTTGGAGTTCACCGTCACCTTCGGGGCCTTGGCAAAGATACGGCGGGTGGCATCGGCCAGCACCGACCCGTCTGCCCCGCGCGCCACGACGACCTTTTTCGCGACGCCGCGTGCCACAAGGGATTGGGCGAAATCGGCGGTCTCGGTCCGGGTGTCCAGTTTGCGGCCTGCCAGCGCCTCGGCCTCTTCGCCATCCATGCGCAAGAGGTCCAGTCCGGGGATGGGATGGGTCACCGCCTGAGTGAGGGCGGCACCTGACGTGTCCAGCACCACGCGCATCCCGGCCATGGAGGCGGCAAGGCGGGCGGGGAAATCCATCGGCACACCGGGCGGCTGGCTGCCGGAGATGACGGCAAAGCCGCCCGGCTTGCCTGCAGCGCGCAAGAGCATGAAGACGCGGTCCTGATCGGCATCCGACCAGACCGGGCCGGGCAGCATGAAGCGGTATTGGCGGCCGGTGGCGGCCTCATTCACTGTCAGGCTCTGGCGGGTTTCGCCGGGGCCGGTGATGCCCAGAAACATCACGCCTTCGCGCCGGATCAGAACGGCCAGCCGGTCGCCGGTGAGCCCGCCAAGGGCCACGAGGGCGAGGGATTCACCGCCAAGGGCATGGATCGCACGGCTGACGTTCAGGCCGCCACCGCCGGGATCAAGCTGGGGTTCCGAGCAGCGCAGCTTTTCATCGGCCACCATCTGCGGCACCGATGTCGCCATATCCAGCGCCGGGTTTAGGGTGAGCGTCAGGATCGGGGTCTGCTGGAAAACGGCTGTGTTTTCAGACATGTGCTGCTTCCCCCTGATCGACGCGGGCCAGTGCCCTGAGGCCACGATAGCGCTAACGCCCGGTGCCGGGCAACCGCTGTTCGGTTGGGGAAAGGGGAGGGGGTGCGGGGGAGGGGGCGGTTGCCCCCTCCCCCGTTGGATCAGAGCATCAGCTGATAGCTGGCCGGGACGTAGCGGAAGCCGTCGCCATTCGCTTCGACGAAGCCCACACCGGGGAAGGGCATGTGATAGCCCGCGAAGGGGATCTTGTCGGTGGCGAGCATGCCAAGGATCGTGCGCCGGGTGGCGGCGGCCTGCGCCTTGTCCTGATCGAAGCGCACTTCCCAATCGGGATAGGCCAGCGACCAGACATAGTGGTTGGTCGTGTCGGCCAGAATGGCCATCCGCGCGCCGTTTGATTCCAGCATGTAGGTGAAATGCCCCGGCGTGTGGCCCGGTGCGGCCATGGCCGTGATGCCCGACACCACGGCGCCGCCATCATCGAGGAAGGTGAACTTGTCGTTCAGCGGTTTGACCTTGGCGTCGAAGCCTTCGTTTGCCGCAGTGGACCAGTTGTTGTGTTCGGTCGCGCCAGTCACGTAGCGGGCATTGGCATAGGTCACCTCGCCCGCGTCATTGGACAGGCCGCCGATATGGTCGCCATGCATATGGGTCAGGACCACGATGTCGATCTGATCGGGGGTGATCCCGGCGCTGGCAAGGGCGGCGGTGGTGGCGTCGCTGGCAAGGCCGGTGTCAAACAGCACCAGTTCCGCACCGGTGTTCACGACGACGGGGGTGAAGAAGTTGAAGGTCTTGTCGGCGGGGATGAAGTTCGCAGCCGAGGCGGCGGCAAATTCTTCGGGGGTGACGTTCATGCCAAAGGTTTCCTGCGGCTTGTCACCGGCGCGGGTGCCGGCGAGGATCGTCGTCACCTCGAACGCGCCAAGTTTGGCGCGGTTGAACAGGGCGCTGGCCGGGCCCTGCTGCGGGGCGGCGGCAAGGGCCGGGCGTGCCGAGAGCAGCGCGGGGGCGGCAAAGGGAAGGGTGGCACCGGCGAGCAGCGCGTGGCGGCGGGACAGGGTCGTCATGGCATCCTCCTGAGAAAAACTGCCCAAAAGGATAGGAAGGCCGGCCTGTCCGGCCAGTCACGGTTAAGTCAGGTCATGTGCAGTGGCGCACATCCGCTCTGCAATCATTTTGAGAGTGATGGTTTGAGGGTCGTCATTCCCACCACGGGTCGATGGCCGCGATATCTTCATCCGACCAGCCGAAGTGGTGGGCGAATTCGTGGATCACGACATGGGTGATCAGATCGCCAAGGCCTACATCGCCGCGGTCGATCCACTCCTCAAGGATCGGGCGGCGAAACAGCCAGACGATATCGGGATGGTCGGGCTGATCCATCACGGATTTCTCTGTCAGCGGAGTGCCTTCGTAGAGACCGGTCAATTCGTAGGGATCGTTGAGATCCATCGCTTCGAGCATGTCATCGGGCGGGAAGTCGACGACGCGCAGGGCGACCTTGGTGGCGATGTCGCGCCAGGGTTGGGGCAGCGAGATCACCGCGCCATGGGCAAGCTGTTCGAACAAGGCCAGATCGGGGGCGGTGAACGCGTCCCAGCCGGGAGGTTGGGTATCGGGGGTGTCCGTATCGGCGGTGGGGTCGGCGGTTGTCATCGGGCGGCCTTTCCTGCCGGGGGTCTGGTGCAGATATGGACAAAAGGGACCGCCTGTGAAAGAGGGACAGGGTCCATCGGAGCCTGTCAAATGACCACCGTCACCACCCGTTTCGCGCCGTCGCCCACCGGATATATCCATGTGGGCAACCTGCGCACCGCGCTGATGAATTACCTGATCACCCGCAAGGCGGGGGGAACGTTCATCCTGCGGCTGGATGACACCGATCAGGAACGGTCAAAGCAGGAATACATCGACGGGCTGCTGGCCGATCTGGATTGGCTGGGTATCCGCTATGACCGGATCGAGCAGCAATCCAAGCGGATGGCGCGTTATGCCGAAGCGGCCGAGGCGCTGAAGGCGGCGGGGCGGTTCTATGAATGTTTCGAGACGCCGGTCGAGTTGGACCTGAAGCGCAAGAAATTGCTGAACATGGGCAAGCCGCCGGTTTATGACCGCGCGTCGCTGCACCTGACCGAGGAGCAGAAGGCCGCGTATCGGGCCGAGGGGCGGCAGGGCTATTGGCGGTTCCGGCTGGATCAGGAGCGGATCGAATGGCGCGACGGGATCATCGGTGACATTTCCATTGATGCGGCGTCGGTGTCGGACCCGGTGCTGATCAAGGCGGATGGGCAGGTTCTGTATACCTTTGCGTCATCGGTGGATGATGTGGATATGGGCGTCACCCATATCGTGCGGGGCGCGGACCATGTGACGAACACGGCCACGCAGATCCAGATCATGAAGGCGCTGGGCGGGGTGCCGCCGACCTTCGCGCACCACAGCCTGTTGACCGGGCCGCAGGGCGAGGAATTGTCCAAGCGGCTGGGCGTGCTGAGCCTGCGCGACCTGCGGGCGCGGGGGGTTGCACCCTTGGCGCTGATGTCGCTGATGGCGCGGCTGGGATCATCGAAGCCGGTGGAGCTGGCGACGTCGATGCAGGATCTGATCGACGGGTTCGATGTGGGATCGTTCGGGTCGGCGCCGACGAAGTTTGATGCCGAAGACCTGTTCCCGCTGACGCGGGCCTATGTGCAGAGCCTGCCGTTTGAGGCGGTGGCCGACAAGGTTGCAGCACTGGGCGTGCCGGCGGATGAGGCCGAGGCGTTCTGGGCGGTCGCAAAGGGCAATATCACCGTGCTGGATGATCTGGCGGAGTGGTCGGTTTTGTTCCGGGATGGGGCCGAGCCGCTGATCGAGCCGGAGGATGCCGAGTTCATCACGCAGGCCGTGGCCCTGCTGCCGCCGCGTCCCTGGACCCATGCGACATGGGGCGAATGGACCGAGGCTGTGAAGGCCGCGACTGGCCGCAAGGGCAAAGCGCTTTACATGCCGTTGCGCAAGGCGCTGACGGGACGGGTGAACGGGCCCGAGATGGCGGATGTGATGCCGCTTCTGAAGGTGGTTCGGGCGGGCTGAGGCCACGAATTTTCTGCGAAAATTCTGGCGCTTTGCCGGGGCGGTCGTGCCTGTGGCGGGCGTTCAATGGGTATTTTAGCCAAGGTGAAACGGCATGGCGTCTTTTGAAGAGACAGGCGTGACGCCGGCGGCGAAGGCCCCGGTTCAGGGCAAGTTCGTGACCGGGAACCTGTTCCGGCATATCGCGGTGATGTCGCTGACATCTTCGGTCGGGTTGATGGCGATCTTTGTCGTTGATCTGATCAACCTTCTGTACATTTCCTGGCTTCAGGACCCGGTGAAGACGGCGGCCATCGGCTATGCCGGGGCGGTGCTGTTTTTCACCACGGCTTTTGGCATCGGGCTTTCGGTCGGCGTGTCGGCGCTGGTGTCGCGCGCGGTCGGGTCGCGCGATCTGGCGCTGGCGCGGCAGCGCACGACCGAAGGGCTGCTGCTGGGGGCCGGGTTCGGGGCCGCTTTTGCAGCGGTGGTCTGGCTGGCCTTGCCGCCCATCGTGGGGCTGCTGGGGGCCGAGGGGGCCACGGCGGCGGAGACGCTGCATTACCTGCGGATCATCATCCCGTCGCAGCCCCTGCTGATGATCGGGATGATCGGGGCGGGGGTGCTGCGCGCGCATGGTGATGCGCGGCGGTCTATGATGGTGACGGTCTGGGGCGCGGTGGTGCTGGCGGCGCTGGACCCGGTGCTGATCCTGTGGGCGGACCTTGGGCTGACCGGAGCGGCGCTGGCGGGGTGGGGGTCGCGGGCGGCGATTGCGGGTATGGCGCTGTGGCCGATCTGGCGGCATTACGGGGGTTTCGGGCGCCCGTCGGGGGCGAGCGTGGTGGCGGCGGCGGCGCCGTTGTTCGCGATCTCTGGCCCGGCCATCCTGACGCAACTGGCCACCCCGGTGGGGCAGGCGGTGGTGACGCGGATGGTGGCGGGATATGGCGAGGCGGCGGTGGCCGGGATGGCGATTGCCGGGCGGCTGACGCCGGTGGCGTTCGGCATCATCTTTGCGCTGTCGGGCGCGGTGGGGCCGATCATCGGGCAGAATCTTGGTGCCGGGAAGATGGACCGGGTGCGGCGGACACTGCGCGAGTCGATCCTGTTTTCGGGGATCGTGATCGTGGTCATGTCGGCCGTGCTGTTCGCGGCGCGGGGGGCGATTGCGGATGCCTTCCATGCCGAGGGGTTGACGCGGGATCTGATCTATCTGTTCTGCGGGCCGCTGAGTTTGCTGTTCTTTTTCAACGGGATGATCTTTGTCGCCAATGCCGTGTGCAACAATCTGGGCGCGGCGATGCAATCGACGATGGTGAACTGGGGGCGGCATACGATCGGGACGGTGCCCTTTGCCTGGGCCTTTGGACAGTGGTGGGGGGCGCCCGGCGTGCTGGTGGGCCAAGCGGTGGGGGGTATCCTGTTCGGGGTGCTGGCGGTCTGGCTGGCGCTGCGGGTGGTGGACCGGGTGACCAAAACCCGCGCGGTCTGACGGGTGGTGCATGTCGGGGACGGGTTGCATACCGTCGCATATGATTTCCCCCTTGCCGGATCGTTTGGGCCGGGTTAGGCAAAGGTACCAGCATCGGGAGAATCCGGCGCGCAGGGGCAACCCTGTGGGAGCCGGTGCCGAAGGAGCAACCGCCCCGGTAAACTCTCAGGCGCAACGGACCGTTGCTGGTGGAGTACTCTGGAGAGTGGCGCGGATGCGCCCGCCGAAGGGATAACGATCTCAGGCGTCCGAAAGCCGAAAGGTGGGGACAGGGACAGAGGGGGCATCGTGGGACAGGGATTGGCCTGTCCGGACGGTGCCGATTGGTTTTTCAACCGGCGCTCTGAAGACTGGGGAGGGACGTTTTGTCCGACCTTGACGAGACGACGGCTGTTGAAACTGCGCCGCTGAAGCGGCTGGGGCTGCATGATCTGCATGTGGGGCTGGGCGGCAAGATGGTGCCCTTTGCCGGTTATGAGATGCCGGTGCAGTATCCCGCCGGGGTGATGAAGGAACATCTGCACACGCGGGCCGCCGCCGGGCTGTTTGACGTGAGCCATATGGGGCAGGTGATCCTGCGGCCCAAGGCGGGGATGGCGGCGCTGTGCGCGGGATTTGAGTCGCTGATGCCGGTGGATGTGGCGGGGCTGGCGCAGGGGCGGCAGCGCTATGGGCTGTTCACCAACGACACGGGCGGCATCGAGGATGACCTGATGTTCGCCAATCGGGGCGATCACCTGTTTGTCGTGGTCAATGCCGCCTGCAAGGAAGCCGATGTGGCGCATATGCGCGCGCATCTGGGCGCTGTGGCAGAGGTGGAATTCATTCAGGACCGTGCGCTTCTGGCGTTGCAGGGGCCGGGGGCCGAGGCGGCGCTGGCCGTGCTGCTGCCTGGCGTGGCGGCGATGCGGTTCATGGATGTGGCGGTGATGGATTGGGACGGGGCCGAGGTTTGGCTGTCGCGGTCGGGCTATACCGGCGAGGACGGGTTTGAACTGTCGATCCGCGAGGACCGAGCGCTGGATTTTGCGCAAGCGCTGCTGGCGCGGCCGGGGGTGATGCCCATCGGGCTTGGCGCGCGCGACAGTCTGCGGCTTGAGGCGGGGTTGTGCCTGTATGGCCATGACATCGACGACGGCACCAGCCCGGTAGAGGCCGGGCTGACATGGGCGATCCAGAAGGTGCGGCGTTCTGGCGGTGACCGCGCGGGCGGCTTCCCCGGTGCGGACCGCATCCTGCGCGAGTTGGCCGAGGGGCCGGAGCGGTGCCGCGTGGGCCTGCGGCCCGAGGGTCGGGCGCCGATGCGCGAGGGGACAGAGCTGTTCGCCGTGGATGGCACGCCGCTGGGCCGTGTCACATCCGGCGGGTTCGGGCCTTCGGTCGAGGCACCTGTTGCCATGGGCTATGTCCCTGCGTCTTATGCGACTACCGGAACGGCGGTGATGGGCGAGGTGCGCGGCAAGCGCCTGCCCGTGACTGTGGTGCCGATGCCTTTTCACCCCACCACCTACAAGCGTTGAGGATGCGATGAAGTACACGGAAGAACATGAATGGCTGCGGATCGAGGGTGATCTGGTGGTCGTGGGCATCACCGAACATGCCGCAACCCAGTTGGGGGATGTGGTGTTCGTGGAATTGCCCGCGACGGAAACCATGGTCGCGTCCGGCGATGAGGTTGTGGTGATCGAGAGCGTCAAGGCGGCGTCCGACATCCTGGCCCCCATCGAGGGTGAGATCGTCGCGGTCAACACCAAGCTGATCGACAACCCGGCGCTGGTGAACGAAGACCCGACCGGGGCGGCCTGGTTCTTTAAGATGAAGGTGGATGATCTGGACGTGCTGGATCAGTTCATGGACGAGGATGAATACAACGACATGATCGGGTGATCCCGGTTCAAACCGTTGAGACGCAAAAGTTTTTGAAAACTTTTGCAAATTCCTTCCAAGGAATTTGGTGGGCGCGGGACGCGCGCCCGCCATGGGAAACACGATGAGGCCTGCGCCATGACCTTTACCCCTGTCGACTATAATCCCTATGACTTTGCCAACCGCCGCCATATCGGCCCCTCGCCTGCCGAGATGGACGAGATGTTGAAGGTGGTGGGCGTCAAGACGTTGGATGCGCTGATTGATGAGACGGTGCCGAAGTCGATCCGGCAGGCGGTGCCGCTGGGCTGGGCGCCCTTGTCCGAGCATGAGCTTTTGGCGCGGATGCGGGCGGTGGGTGCGAAGAACAAGGTGATGACCAGCCTGATCGGGCAGGGCTATTACGGGACGGTGACGCCGCCTGCGATCCAGCGGAATATTCTGGAGAACCCGGCGTGGTATACGGCCTATACCCCCTATCAGCCCGAGATCGCGCAGGGGCGGCTTGAGGCGTTGTTGAACTATCAGACCATGATTTCGGACCTGACCGGGTTGCCGGTGGCCAATGCCAGCCTGCTGGATGAGGCGACGGCGGCGGCCGAGGCGATGGCGATGGCCGAACGTGTGGCCAAGACCAAGGCGCGGGGGTTCTTTGTCGACCATGGCTGCCATCCGCAGACCATCGGGGTGATCCGCACGCGGGCAGAGCCGTTGGGGATTGAGGTGATTGTCGGCGATCCGGCGAAGATGGAGCCGGAAAAGCTGTTCGGGGCGATTTTCCAATATCCCGGAACATATGGGCATGTGATTGATTTCACAGATGAAATTGCCGCACTGCATGGGGCGAAGGCGGTGGCGATTGTCGCGACCGATCTGCTGGCGTTAACGCTTTTGAAAGAACCGGGCGCGATGGGGGCGGATATTGCCATCGGGTCGAGCCAGCGGTTCGGGGTGCCGTTGGGCTATGGCGGGCCGCATGCGGCCTTCATGTCCTGCAAGGATGAGATGAAGCGGGCGATGCCGGGGCGGATCGTGGGGGTTTCCATCGATGCGCGGGGCAACAAAGCGTATCGCCTGTCGCTGCAAACGCGCGAGCAGCATATCCGGCGCGAGAAGGCCACCAGCAACGTCTGCACGGCGCAGGCCCTGTTGGCGGTGATGGCGTCCTTCTATGCGGTGTTCCACGGGCCGAAGGGCCTGCGCGCCATTGCGGAACGGGTGCATTTCCTGACCAACCGGCTGGCGCGGGCGTTGAAGGCGGCGGGGGCGAAAGTGTCGCCCAAGGCGTTCTTTGACACGATCACGGTGGAAGTGGGCGTGGGGCAGGCGGGTATTCTGGCCGCCGCACGGCATGAGGGGCTGAATTTCCGCAAGATCGGCAATGACCGGGTGGGGATTTCGCTGGACGAGACGACGGATGAAAAGGTGCTGATCCGCGTGCTGCGCGCCTTTGGCATCGAGGGCGTGCCGCCACATCGGGCGAACCTTGGCTTCCCCGAGGCCATGGTGCGTGTGACGGATTACCTGACCCATCCGGTGTTCCATATGAACCGCGCGGAATCCGAGATGATGCGCTATATGCGCCGCCTGTCGGACCGTGACCTTGCGCTGGACCGCGCAATGATCCCGCTGGGGTCTTGCACCATGAAGCTGAACGCGGCGGCAGAGATGATGCCGATCACCTGGCCGGAATTTGGCACGCTGCACCCCTTTGCCCCCGCCGATCAGGCGCTGGGGTACAAGGAGGCGATTGACGACCTGACGGTCAAGCTGTGCGAGGTGACGGGATATGATGCCTTCTCCATGCAGCCCAACAGCGGCGCGCAGGGGGAATATGCGGGATTGCTTACCATTCAGGCCTATCACCGCGCGCGGGGGGATGGGCATCGCAACATCTGTCTGATCCCGGTATCGGCGCATGGCACCAACCCGGCCTCCGCCCAGATGGCGGGGATGCAGGTGGTGGTGGTCAAGTCGGCCCCGAATGGCGATGTGGACCTTGATGATTTCCGGCAAAGGGCTGCGGAGGCGGGGGAAAATCTGGCAGCCTGCATGATCACCTATCCGTCGACCCATGGGGTGTTTGAGGAAACGGTGAAGGAAATCTGCGCGATCACCCATGCGCATGGGGGGCAGGTTTACCTTGATGGTGCGAACATGAACGCGCTGGTGGGGTTGGTGAAGCCCGGCGAGATCGGCAGCGATGTGAGCCACCTGAACCTGCACAAGACATTCGCCATTCCGCATGGCGGCGGCGGGCCGGGGATGGGGCCGATTGGCGTGAAGGCGCATCTGGCGCCCTATCTGCCGGGTCATTCTGAGACGGGTGGCGACGGTGCGGTGAGCGCGGCACCTTATGGGTCTGCATCAATCCTTCTGATTTCATGGGCCTATTGCCTGATGATGGGGGGCGAGGGGCTGACGCAGGCGACGCGGGTGGCGATCCTGAACGCCAATTACATCGCGGCGCGGCTGAAGGGGGCCTATCCGATCCTGTTCATGGGCAACAAGGGGCGGGTGGCGCATGAATGCATTCTGGACACCCGGCCCTTTGCAGAGTTCGGCGTGACGGTGGATGACATCGCCAAGCGGTTGATCGACAACGGTTTCCACGCGCCGACGATGAGCTGGCCGGTCGCGGGGACGCTGATGGTGGAGCCGACGGAAAGCGAGACGAAGGCCGAGATCGACCGTTTCATCACCGCGCTGCTGGCGATCCGGGCGGAGATCGACGCTGTGGAGAAGGGCGAGATTTCTGCCGAAGACAGCCCCCTGCGCCATGCGCCGCATACGGTGGAGGATCTGGTGGCGGACTGGACGCGGAAATACCCGCGCGAGCAGGGCTGCTTCCCGCCAGGTGCCTTCCGGGTGGACAAGTATTGGCCCCCCATCGGCCGGGTGGACAATGTGTTCGGCGACCGCAACCTGATCTGCACTTGCCCGCCTGTCGAGGCCTACGCCCAAGCGGCGGAGTAGCGTGGCGGCTGTGCCGCCATCGGTGCAGATGGCGGTGCAGACGGGTGTGCATACCGATTGGCGCAGCTTCGGCTGCGCCTTTCCGGTTTCTGTGCGTGGGTGTAGAGGCTTGAGCATGGTTGGCCCGTGGTCTTGACGAGGCGTTGACGCGGTAAGGCGGCGCGGATAGCCCTGCTGACCGGGGCAGGGTGGGGTTGACCGTGAACGAAGAAAAAGCCGGAACATTCGGCGCTGGGGTGATCACGGCGCTGCCCATCGCGCTGGGTTATTTCCCGATCGCCTTTGCGTTTGGTGTGGCGGCGACGGGGGCGGGGTTGTCGGGGTGGGAGGCGGCGGCGCTGTCGCTGATCATTTATGCCGGGGCGTCGCAGTTTCTGGCGCTGGCCCTGCTGACATCGGGCGCGGCGCTGCCGGTGGCGGCCTTTACCCTGATCGCGATGAACCTGCGGCATGTGCTTTATGGACCCGCGCTGATGAAGGCGGCGGGGGCGGGGGCCGGAAAGCGGCCGCCGAAGCAATGGGCCTGGGCCTGGGCCTGGGGTTTGACGGATGAGGTGTTCGGCGCGGCGCTGGGGGAATTGGCGCGCGGGCGGCGTTTTGGCGAGGCGTATATGTTCGGGCTGGGCCTGCCCGCCTATGCCGCCTGGGTGGGTGGCACCGTGGCGGGCGCGATGGCGGGCGGTGGTGCGCTGGAGGGTTGGCCCGTGCTGGAAGCGGGGCTGTCCTTCCTGCTGCCCGCGCTGTTTCTGGCGCTGCTTTTGTCGATCCTGTCGCGGCCGCAGGTGCCGGTGATTGCGGTGGCGGGGCTGGCCTGTGTGGCGGGGACTTTGCTGGTGTCGTCCACCACGGGAATCCTTGGCGGGATGATCGCAGGGGCGCTGGCCGGATTGCTGCGGGGGCGGGCATGAGCGGCGAGGTGCTGGCGCTGGCGCTGATCGTAGGGGCGGCGAATTGGGCGTTCCGCTATCTGCCGATCCGGTTCGGGCTGGGCGATGGGGCGCAAGGCGGGTGGCTGGCGCGGTTTCTGGCGGCGGTGGGGCCTGCGGCGATTGCCACGCTGTTCGTGGCCTCTGCCCTGCCCTTTGTCGCGGCGGGGGCGGTGCTGGCACCGCTGGCGGGGACGGCGGGGGTGGTGGTTGTCTGGCTTTGGCAGCGGTCTGTGGTGGGGGCGACGCTGGCGGGGGCGGTGGCCTATGCGGCAATCTTTGCCTTGATGGCCTGAGCGGGTGCAGTTTGGCTTGCGCTGGGGCGCGGCTGGGGCAACGATAGGACACGCAGAAGAGGAGTCGCGCCATGCTGGAGATCAGCCCGGAGAAAGTGGTGCATATCATTTACCAGTTCCGCGAGGAGGGCATCGCCGACCGCGAATTGCATGCCTTCATCGACGCGCTGAATGATGACGAGAAGGCGCATCTGACGGCGATAGCCTGGGTCGGGCGCGGTGCGTTTGAACCCGAGGATTATGCGACGGCGGTGGAGACGGCCTATACCGAGGCGACCGTGCCCACGGACCAGTATCTGATGGGGATGCCGCATCTGGCCGAAAACCTTGAGGCGGGGTTGGAGGCGATGGGGATCGACGTGACGGAAGTGGAGAGCGATTTCCTGTGAGGTTTAGGGGGCTGCCGCCCCCGCCGCCCTGACGGGCGGCTCCCCCGCGGGTATTTGGGGCCAAGATGAAGCTGGGGGGCTTGCATTCCGGTCTCAGCGTCCAAACATATGCGGCAGGGCGAATGTGACGGGGGCCAAGATGGCGGATGCGGTCAAGCTGTGCTGTGCCGAATGCGGGCAGATGAACCGGGTGCCGGTGGCGCGGCTGGCGGCGGGGCCGAAATGCGGCATCTGCGGCGCGGCGCTGCTGGATGGGCGGGTGATGGAGTTGGACGCGGCGGCGCATGACAAGGCCGTACGCGGAGATGACCTGCCGCTGATCGTGGATTACTGGGCGGCGTGGTGTGGGCCATGCCGGATGATGGCGCCGGAATTCGCCAAGGCGGCGAAGGAGATGGCCCCTAAGGTGCGCTTTGCCAAGCTGGACACCGAGGCGCATCCGGCCGTGTCGCAGCGGGCCGGGATCCGGGGCATTCCGGCGTTGATCCTGTATCACCGGGGGCGCGAGGTGGCGCGGTTGGCGGGCGCACGCCCGGCGGCCGAAATCATCGCCTTTGTGCGCCAGCACGTGGCCGTAGCCACCCCCTGAGCGGCGGGGGCGCGGCTTGACAAAGCGGGGGCAATCGGCAAAAACGCCGCCCGTGGGGGCAGTAGCTCAGTTGGGAGAGCGCGTCGTTCGCAATGACGAGGTCAGGGGTTCGATCCCCCTCTGCTCCACCAGATCGTTTTAAATCAAAGCCTTAGAAGTCTCGACAGGAAGTGTGCCAGCAAAGGGTGACACACAATGAGGCTTCCTGCTTACCTTTACCCCTCCTGGCATGGCGTCTTCTACTTCCGCTGGCCGCTTCCTAGCACTGAAAATCATCCGCGACCGGACAGTGTCCGGTTGTCATTGGGCACCCGATGCCCGAGACAGGCAGGTGAGTTGGCCCGGTTTCTCGCTTCATGCGGAGAACTGTTGCGCCGCCGTGGAGTTCCAACCGTGATGCGGCATGACGAACTCCGGGCCGTGATGCACGGCTACTTCAAGCAGGCTCTCGCCGCCCGGATCGACCAGATCGGCGCGAACGGACCGCCATCCGATCTTGACCTCGCCCCGCAGGCGACGACGCAGGCCCTCGCTGAGGGCACGTCTGAGGATTACTGGGGTATCATCGCTCCGAACGGCATTGATGCCTTCCTGCAGCGGCTCTGCGGGGCTACCGGTTTGCCAGAGCCGGGATCGACCAAAGAGGCAGATCGCGTCCTGCAAGAATACAAGATGGCCCACCGGGATTTCCTTCGGGCGCTGGTGAAGCACCAAGCTTCCCTTGAACACTACGACTTCACAAGCCCGCTGGTTTCGGTTGTTCAAGCCCATGCGCCGCTTCATCCGGCTGCACCGCTGCCATTAGCTGATGCGGGGATCGACTTGCAGCAAGCGATTGACGAGTATGTGGGGGAGAACAGGCGGGCAGGGAGTTGGGCAAGTGCCACCTTTGAGAAGAAGGAAGCAGCCCTTGCCCTTCTGACGGAGTACTTCGGGGCGGATCGCCCCATCGGTGGGGTCACCAAGCGTGATGCCCAAGACATCAAACGCGTTCTTCTCGAACTGCCCGCCAACCGGCACAAGATGCCACAAACCCGTACGTTGTCACTGCGAGAGGCAACAGAAGTGACAGGCTTGGCGAAAATCTCTGCGGTGACAGTCAACGGCTACATCAGCACCTATCAGTCGTTCTTCGAGTGGGCCATGAAGAACGGCCATGTCCAGATCAACCTGTTTGCGGGCACACGCGTTGGCAAGTCCAACAGCAAGGGACTACCTAAGCGGCAAGCCTATAAGCCGGAAGCCTTGAAGGCCGTTTACCTAGAGGTGACTGAGAACGGTTTGGGCCTCGTCAAAGCAGAAAGCCACAAGTGGGCCACACTGATAGCCATGTTTACGGGTGCGAGACTGAACGAGGTCTGCCAACTCGAAGTTGCAGACATCCAGCAACAGGACGGTATCTGGTTCTTTCATTTGATCGACGAGGGAGACAGCAACAAGAAGTTCAAGTCCGCTGCTGCACTTCGCAAGGTTCCCGTGCATGACGAGTTGGTGCGGCTTGGGCTGTTGGAGTATCGTGCGCGGATGCAAGCCCAACGCAAACCTCGGATGTTCCCCGAGTACACCCACTGCAAGAAGAATGGTTACGGCAGGGCTTTAGGCCGGTGGTTCAACGCTACTCTGACGCCTGCACTTGGCATTAAGTCTTCCCAGCATGTCTTTCACGGCCTACGGCATACAATGGTGACCCGACTTGCACAGGCTGGCGTTGCCGAACCAATTTACCAGTCAATCGTAGGGCACGAGCGGCAAGGCGTTACCCAGCAGGTGTATATGCGAGAGGGCTACACGCTGGCGCAATTGAAGGCAGCAATCGACTTGTTTGCAGTGTGACTGCTAGCGCGTCGGGCCAAAGGGGATAGATACCTCCCGGCTTGAGCGTGGCGGACAGAAGCCGACACTCCCACGCGGATAGCAACAAAGGAGCACTGCACAGATGCTGGCTCATGTTTGAGAACGTCACACCAAGCAGACCGATCAATCTGTTCCGCCGACCTACCGGCGAGCGAAGCCCCGCCATCTTTGACAGGCTTGATGCCATTCAAGAGGAAGTCGAGTTGCATGAACAACGCAGGGCAAGAGACGCCCGCGCGGCAGACCGATACCGAAAGTGCCTCCGGGCAATCTGCTTGGACCTGTTCGATGCCATGCAGGCTGACCAAGAGATGTGCGTAGGCGTCAGACGCGACAAATCCGCCCTCAGCAACAACGCTGCTTACCCAGAGTTCGTCTCGGCTCGCCAATTTCTAGATGCTTTGAAGGGCCTGTTGACGACAGGCTACGCAACGCAGGTCTCCTTGGGCACAGAAGCAAGCGGCAAGACCTCACGTATCAAGGGAACTCAGAAACTGCATTCTGCGCTCGCTATATGCATCGAGTACCCAGACGAAGTTATCGACACGACCGACCCAGTCCGTCTCAAGGTTGGCAAACCGCGCCAAACGAAGAAGTCGATACGATATGAAGATACACCCGAAACCATACAGTGGCGGGCCAACCTTCAGAGGATCAACGAGAACAATGGACGTTATGTCTTTGCACTTGACCTGACTTCTGTAGAGCGAGCCACGCTGGAACGCGAACGAGTGGCCAGAGCAAGAGAAGAGGCGCGAGAAGAACGCAAGCCATTCGAGTACGAGCGGCTGAACACCGCGAGGACGCACCTCTTTCGGGTGTTCAATAAGCCTGACTGGACAGAGGGCGGTAGATTTTACGGAGGGTGGTGGCAGCAAGTTCCACGAGGGTCTCGCAAACACATCACCATCAACGGCAAAGCGACATGCGAGCATGACTTCTCGTCACTTCATCTGCGGTTGCTGTACGCGAAGATCGGTCAAGCAGCGCCGAGCATCGACGACCCCTATGGCCTACCCTACGGAGTTGAACACAGGGAGGCAGTGAAAAAGGCGTTCAATGTGATCGTGAACTCCTCCCGCAAACCTCGACAGGACAGCGTTCCAGAATTCTCGTCGGCACAGTTGCGTATGACTTGGCAGCGGTTCTTGGACGGTATTGCTGAGCACCACAAACCCATATCCACCTACTTGTATTCAGGCGAAGGCACTCGGCTGCAGCGAGCCGATGCAAACATCGCAGAGCGGGTGATGCTAAAGTTCGTGACGATGGGATACCCATGCCTTCCCTTGCACGACAGCTTCATTACCTTCGGCACGCTTGATGACGAACTGGGCCAGATAATGGAGACTGCTGCAGCCGAGGAGACAGCCGCGACGGTTCCAGCGAAGAGGAAGTATGTCGCTGGGTACAGCGGCCCTATAGGCCCTGTCACTGACGACATTGGCACTTTGTTGAATGGCCCTGAAGCACAAAGCTGGTTGCTGCGTCAGAAATGATGTCAGCCAGCTTGCAGCGAGAACGGTACACCCTCTCCGAGGAATGCCTGAGTTATCCCCTACTCAGAACAGTTAGTGCTTTGACCCGATACGTGTGCTGCACAGTTATTGCCTTCATCTAGAGACGAAGGGGTAGCGCGGGCGGAACCCATGCTGGGGGTGCCCTCCGTGCCCGTCTCCGCCGCACGGCAGCAGGCGGTCCTTGCATCCGGGGTTCAACACTGCTTGGGGCACCGTGGCACGGCAGTCACCTACCCCACTACCCGCCAACGGCCTGCCCGAGTGACCCTTCTAATATTCTATAGACGGAGGCTCGGCCAATCCCCGCGCGCTTAGCTATCTCCGAAGCGCCAACGCCCTCACTATGCAGCCTCAGTACGTCCTCTGATTTCGCTCGGGCTGTCGGCTTGCGCCCCTTGTACTTGCCATCAGCTTTCGCCTTGGCAATTCCCTCGCGCTGCCTCTCCAACATGATGCCACGCTCGAACTCTGCGATACTGCCTAGTATGGTCAGCATGAGCTTTCCGGTAGGTGTGGCGGTGTCGATGCCAAGGTTTAGGATCGACAGGCTTGCCCCCTTGTCAGTAAGCACTTTTAGGACGTCCAGAAGATGTGCAACGGATCGTGCCAATCGGTCCAGCTTCGTCACAACAAGGACGTCACCTTCCCTGACGAAGTCCAGCACCTCTGCCAGCTTCACCCTCGCTACCACATCAACGGACGAGACCTGTTCGATAAACAACCTTTCGCACCCTGCCTGCGTCAAGTCGCGTTCTTGGGCTTCAAGTCCCGCCTTCTGATCCAGCGTCGAAGTCCGTGCATAGCCGATGCGCATAACTCACCCCATTTGTCTCATTGAACTCTTAGACATGTGGCGCCCATCTGTATCATAAGTCAATGACTATTCGTATGAGACACTCCTGACCTAACTTGGGACATCTCACCGGGGCAAGGTCCAGTGAGACGGGGCGGATCGCCCACGGCTCAGGAGAGAGCCGCCACGGCAGTCCTAACAGTTTGGCATGCCCTGCCGCCTGAATACGGGCAAGGGCACCACAGCGCCCGGTTAGGGGGTGCATGGGGGGAATGGGCAACGGTATGGGTTTAGATACCCCCGAGAAAAAATGTGCCGGAAATTTATGATCTGATCCGTTGCCGCAAGCCAGTTGCGCTCAACCGCAAGGGATGGAATTGTTTGCCCAAAGTGAACGTGGGGAAGCATGTACGACAGCGCATTTAACAGTATTGAGCGTGAACTGCGGAACGAAGAGGGTATCGCTAACGAACTCGACTACGTTGAACAGACATCGTGGGTGCTGTTCCTCAAGTACCTGCATGACTTGGAGACTGAGCGCCGCGACCGTGCCGAACTCGACGGCACCACTTATGCCCCCATCATCACTGGCAAGTACCGCTGGGATGAGTGGGCAGCACCGAAGGTCAACGGCTCCTTTGACCACAACACCGCGATGGTCGGTGACGACCTTATTGCCTTCGTGGACCAGAAACTGTTCCCCTACCTTGCCGCCTTCCGCACCACGGCAACCGGCCCCAGAACCATCGAATACAAGATCGGCGAAGTCTTCACTGAACTCCGCAACAAGTTCCGCTCTGGCTACATCCTGCGCGACGTGCTGGAAATCCTCGACGGCCTGAACTTCAACACCCAAGCCGAACGCCACGAACTCTCGCAACTCTATGAGACCCGCATCCGCCGCATGGGCAACGCAGGCCGCAATGGGGGAGAGTACTACACCCCCCGCCCCCTGATCCGGGCCATGATCAATGTAATCGACCCGCAGATCGGCGAGACTATCTACGACGGTGCAGTCGGATCGGCTGGCTTTCTCTGCGAAGCCTATGACTACCTGCGCCCCAAGGCCCAGACCGCAGCGGACTATGAGACCCTGCAGACCCGTACCTTCTTTGGCCAAGAGAAGAAGGGCCTCGCCTACATCATCGGCATCATGAACATGGTGCTGCACGGGATCGAGGCCCCGAACCTTGTCCACTCCAACACGCTCAATGAGAACGTGATGGACATCCAAGAGAAGGATCGCCACGACATCATCCTAGCCAACCCCCCCTTCGGTGGGGGCGAGCGGCGAGAGGTACAGCAGAACTTCCCTATCCGGACGGGTGAGACGGCTTACCTGTTCCTGCAGCACTTCATCCGCAAGCTGCGCGCCGGGGGGCGGGCGGCGGTGGTGATCAAGAACACCTTCCTTAGCAACACCGACAACGCCAGTGTGGCCTTGCGCCGCGAACTGCTGGGGGCGGCAGAGTTGCACACCATCCTTGATTGCCCGCAAGGTACGTTTCAGGGGGCCGGGGTCAAGACTGTCGTGCTGTTCTTTGAAAAGGGCGCACCGACGCGGGATGTGTGGTTCTACCAGCTTGATCCGGGCCGCAGCATGGGCAAGACCAACCCATTGAACGACGCGGACCTTGCCGAGTTCGTGACCCTGCAGCGCACCCGCGCCCTTGGGCCAAAGAGTTGGCTGGTGAAGCGGGCCGATCTGGACGACGCGACCTGCGACCTGTCGGTGAAGAACCCCAACGCGCCCGAGGCTGCGGCCCTGCGCAGGCCAGAGGACATCATCGCCGACATGCTGGCCCGCGATGCCGAGACGGCTGACATTTTGGAAAGCATCCGGGGGATGCTGTGAAGGCTGGGTGGGAAGTCAGGCGATTGTTGGAAGTCACGACCAAGATTGGCAGCGGGGCAACGCCAAGAGGGGGCAACGTTTCATACAAGCAGGAGGGGCTTTCGCTCATAAGAAGCCTTAATGTTCATGACCTAGACTTCCGAACGAAAGACCTTGCACTCATTGACGACACACAAGCGGAAGCACTCTCCAATGTTGTCGTTGAACCGAGAGACGTTCTGCTGAACATTACCGGTGCGTCGATTGCGCGTTGCGCTGTTGTCCCTGAAGAAGTGCTGCCAGCACGGGTTAACCAGCACGTTTCGATTATCCGCCCTATGCCACAAAAGGTTGATAGCAACTTTCTTGCCTATCTGCTTGTTTCAAAGGATGTAAAAGGCCGACTACTTGGTATCGGCGATGAGGGCGGATCAACCAGACAGGCTTTGACAAAGGCCCAACTCCAAGAGTTCCCGATCCCCCTCCCCCCACTCGAAGAACAACAGCGGATCGTGGCGGTTCTGGATGAGGCTTTCGAGGGCCTGACCCGCGCCCGCGCCCACGCCGAAGCCAACCTTCAAAACGCGCGGGAGCTGTTCTCGAATTATGCTGCGACGGTCTTCAGGCCAAGTGGCGTCGACAGTGAGGCGAAAGCATCAACCACAATCGGTTCGGTCTGCAAAATCCAGTCAGGTTCTGGATTTCCCCTTCAGTATCAAGGGAAGACTGAAGGTGCGTACCCCTTCTACAAGGTGAGTGATATGAACCTTTCAGGCAACGAGTGGGAGTTGCGTACTGCAAACAACTACGTGTCTGAGGATGTGCGCCGAGAACTCGGGGCGAAGGTTTTCCCAAAAGGTTCTATTGTGTTCCCCAAAGTCGGTGGTGCAATTGCAACCAACAAGAAGCGCGTTGTTGAACAAGCAGGGTGCGTGGACAACAACGTAATGGGCTTGATGCCGGATGAGCATGCAATCCTTCCTGCCTATCTACATGAATGGCTTCGTGCGTTCGACATCTATGAGTTCTCAAACAAGGCGAACCCACCTTCCATTACACAGTCAACGGTTGCCAATTGGCCGCTTCGAGTTCCATCCCTAGACGAACAACAGGACGTCGTAACTATGGCTGAAACACTGAGAGAGCAATCAGAACAGCTAAGGGCACATTATCGAACGAAACTCCAATCCATCGACGCCCTCCGCCAATCCCTCTTGCAAAAAGCCTTCGCGGGGGAACTCACCTGAGGTATGAAAAGTCATGGGAACATCAAAGCGCCAACTTGGTGACGTTAATATCAACGATCAGGTGTTGATCGCACGCACCGACCGCCCCGGCACGGATCACATGCAATATGTATGGGTGCTGGTCTGTGCCCGCCGCTTGGACAACGGGGCACTGTGCGGCCATCGCTACGGCGCGAACGGGTCAGACTTCCATCATCGCAAGTGCCCCGCCTGCCAAGGGGGCGCTGCGGGCCTAAGCGTTGTCGGGCTGATATGACCCAGACGGAAACCGAAGCCGACACCCGTGCCAATCGCATCGACCCTGTGTTGGCAGCGGCGGGATGGGGGCAGCAGGGATCGCGGGTCCACCGGGAAACCATCTGCCCCGGTCGCATCCAGTCAGGCGGCAAGCGAGCGAAGGGCTTGGCTGCTGATTACGTACTGACCTACAAAGGCCACAAGCTGGCCGCCATAGAGGCCAAGCGGGCGGCCCTCAGCCACCGTGACGGGGTGGGGCAGGCCAAGGACTATGCCGCCCGTCTGGGCGCGCGCTTTGCCTACGCCTCGAACGGGATCGGCTGGTATCAGATCGACATGGTGACGGGGGCCGAGGGCGACTTATCCTTGCCCTTCCCGTCCCCTGATGACCTCTGGGCGCGCACCTTCCCCGACCCTAACCCGTGGCGCGACCGCTTCGGGGCCGTGCCATTCGAGACGGACGGCGGCAAATGGGAACTCCGCTACTACCAACACAATGCTATCACAGCGGTGTTGGAGGCCGTGGCGAAGGGCGACAGGCGCACGCTGCTTACGCTGGCCACCGGCACCGGCAAGACCTCCATCGCGTTTCAGATCGCGTGGAAGCTGTTTCAGGCGAAGTGGAACCTGTCGGGCGAACCCACCCGCCGCCCCCGCATCCTGTTCCTAGCCGACCGCAACATCCTAGCTGATCAGGCGTACAACGCCTTCTCGGCCTTCCCTAATGACGCCGTGACCCGGATCGACCCCGACACCATCCGCAAGAACCGTGGCAAGCCGCCGAAGAACGCGAGCCTGTTCTTCACGATCTTCCAGACCTTCATGACGGGCGAGGGGGAGCCGGTTTATACCCAGTACGCCCCCGACTTCTTCGACTTCATCGTGATCGACGAATGCCACCGGGGCGGGGCCAAGGACGAAAGTGAGTGGCGCAGCCTGCTAGAGTACTTCGCCCCAGCAGCCCAGCTAGGTCTGACCGCCACACCCAAACGCAAGCACAACGCCGACACCTACGCCTACTTCGGCGAACCTGTGTACACCTACGCACTGCGGGACGGCATCGAAGACGGCTTCTTAACCCCGTTCAAGGTGCGGCAGATGGCCAGCACGATTGACGAGTACGTCTATGACGGCACTGACGTAGTGGTGGCAGGCGAGATCGAGGACGGCGAGGCTTTCACCGAAAGCGACTTCAACACCCGCATCATCATTCCCGAACGTGAGTTGGCCCGTGTGCGGGAGTTCATGGGGCAGATCGACCAGCGACAGAAGACTTTGGTGTTCTGTGCCACGCAGAACCATGCAGCACTTGTGCGAGACTTGATCAATCAAGTGAAGACCATCACGAACCCTGACTACTGCCACCGAGTGACTGCAGATGACGGGGCAATAGGCGACCAGCACTTGCGCGATTTTCAGGACAACGAGAAGGCCATCCCGACAATCCTGACCACATCGCAGAAGTTGTCCACCGGAGTTGACGCACGCAATGTGCGCCACATCGTCTTAATGCGCCCCATCAAGTCGATGATCGAGTTCAAGCAGATCATCGGACGCGGTACCCGCACCTATGACGGCAAGGACTTCTTCACCATCTGGGACTTCGTAAAGGCGCATGAGAACTTCAACGACCCGGAATGGGACGGCGAACCGCTCGCCCCCGAACCTCCTGAGCCACCCCATCCAAAGCCTGTGCCAACCCCACAGCCTGAACCGGGGGGCGACGGAGCAGGAGGCGACGAAGATGAGGGGCCGCGCCAGAAAGTTGTCGTGCAATTGGCAGACGGAAAGGCACGGTCGATCCGCTTCATCGCTTCGACAACGTACTGGGACGCAGACGGGAAGCCCATCTCTGCGGCAGAGTTCCTCGCACGACTGTTCGGTGACCTGTCAAAGATTATCGCAGACGAAGACCAGCTTCGGGCCGCGTGGAGTGACCCCGACAACAGGGCACACTTCCTAAAGCAACTCGAAGACAACGGCTATGATGAGGACCGCCTTGAAGACATCCGCCAGCTTGTAGATGCATCGCAGAGCGACCTATTCGACGTGCTGTCGTATGTGCTGTTCACGAACCCTCCCAAGACGCGACAGGACCGGGCACAAGTACTCCGGGACAGTCGCATGGGAGACTTTCAAGGTGAGATGGCTGACCTACTGCTAGTGATCCTAAAGGCATACGAGACTAAGGGCGAAAGCGAACTAGCAACTAAGAAGTTGGGGCAATTCCTAACCGCGCGGTACGGCAGTGTTGGCGAAAGCAAGGGCAAGCTGGGGGAGTTGGCCGCAGTCCGCGATGCGTTCAAGCGGATGCAAGTTGCACTGTATGACGACACGGCCATCTAGGAGCAGTTAAATGTCCCACTCCAATGGGTTGCGTTTTAGCGTCGACTTACCTGCACCAAAATGAACCTCGCACGTGCCATCTGGTAGTTGGACTACTTTAGCGACGCTCAGTCCTCGGCGTTGCCCCGCCGCAATGATTTCTTCGATCCTTTTGGCAGTAGCGACTGACTTGCGCTTGCTTTTGATCGACAGCTCAGTTTCCACAATCCGCTCCGTAAGGGTGTACTGTAAGCCACGGGCATCGCGGGCTTCTAGTGACATTGGGCGACCTCTTGATGGTTCGATTGGTTCCTAGCACACTTTCCCTTCGCCGCAGGCAAGGTTGCTCCTGAACGGTAAATGCGACATAAGAGTGTGACATGAGCGAAACCGCGCACTTTATTGTCTTGGTACCTCAACGGCTTAGATTTTTGGTGGAGCGCCCCCTCTGCTCCACCAAGCAATCCAAGAACTTACGGGCCGGGTTTCGGGGGCTGGTCCTTCCGGCGCTTGGCGTTGCTCTGCCGAAATAGACGATCCTTCAGGCCCGGTCGGGGGTGGTGAGGAAGACGCGCACGGTTTCTTCGAATTCGCGGGGTTTTTCGGCGTGGAGCCAGTGGCCAGCATCCGGGATGCGGGCGAAGCGGGCGGCGGGGAAGAGGGCGCGGATGGTGTCGCGGTATTCGGGTTTGACATATGCGCTGTTGGCCCCTGTCAGGAACAGGGTGGGGCGGTCGAAGTGACCTGTCGTGCCGGGCCAGCCGACGATGCGGGGCATCTCGGCCTCCAGCACATCGAGGTTGAGCCGCCAGCGGGGGCCGCCTTCGGCCTTGAGATCCAGCGATTGCAGGAAGAAGGCGCGCAGGGCGGCGTCGTCGATCAGGGCCGAGAGGCGCTGATCAGCCTCGGCCCGGGTGGTGAGGTGGGTCAGATCCAGCGCGCGCATCGCATCGATATGGCGGGTCTGGTCATGGGTATAGGCGACGGGGGCGATATCGGCCACGATCAGGCGGCGGATCAGGTCAGGCTGGGTGAGGGCAAGCTGCATCGCGGCCTTGCCGCCCATGGAATGGCCCAGAAGATCGGCAGGCGCGCCGATATGGCGGATCACCTCGGCCAGATCGGCGGCGAGGTCGGGGTAGCTGTGCGAGGCGGCGCGGGGGCTGTCGCCGTGGTTGCGCATGTCGACGGCAAAGACATCGCGGGTGTCGGCCAGCCGGCGGGCAATGACGCCCCAGTTGCGACCCGAGCCGAAGAGGCCGTGCGCGATGACCAGAGGGGGATGGCTGGGGCCTTCGGTGGCGGGGTGGTGGATCAGGTTCAGCATTGTTTCCCTTTGCGCATCCGGTCGTTTCCGGATGCCTGCTTTTTCTGCCCCAGTCTTGCCGCTATGTTGCCACAATGCGTTAAGGGGTATTAAAAATGTCTGCCATCGCCATTATCATTCTGCAGAAGGCAAACCGCATTTCGGAGTTGCTGGAGGAACGGCTCGGCGTCAAGGGGCCGTCGCTTGAGGCGCGGCTTGGGCGGGCGGGGCGGGTGCTGCCCTCCGAGGCGCGTCAGGCCGGGTGGCGGATTGCGCTGGCCGAACGCAAGGCCAAGCTGGGTGATCTGGCCGGGATCGACGAATACAGCTTTGATGACGATTACCGCACCTGCCTGCGGCATTTGCAGATGATGGCGCCCGGAACGCCCGGATTGCCGCATTTCCGGTCTGCGCTGCAAAGCGGGGTTACGGCGGTTCTGTCGGTGCTTATTCTGTATATCGGGTTGGCGTTTGCCGGTCTGATCTGATCGCGCCTGATCTGATTTCGTCTGATCTATCGGCTGGGGCGCTGCCGCCCAGAGCGCGGCGGCTGACCAGCGTGACGGTCACGAAGGACACGTAAAGCAGCAGATACCAGGAGCCGAGTTTGCCGAGGCTGACCATTTGGCCGGGCAGTTGGCCGGAATAAAGCCATGTGCCGGTGGCGGTGCCGACATTTTCCGCGATCCAGAGCGCGAGGCTGGCGAGGAAGGCCGCAAGCGGGAGCGGCATCCAGAGCGGGCGGTCGGTGATGCGGAAATAGACGCGGGTGCGGGCGTAGAGGATCAGCGTGGCGGCAAAGAGCGCGATGCGGATGTCGGGCAGGAAGTGGTGGGCGAAGAAGTTCACATAGATCGCGGCGGCCAGCAGCAGGGTTAGCGCGAAGGGCGGGTAGGGGGTGAAGCGCATGTCGAAGATGCGGATCACGCGGGCGATATAGCTGCCCACGGCGGCATACATGAAGCCGGAGAACAGCGGCACGCCCATCAGTTTGAACAGCGCGGGTTCCGGATAGCCCCATGACCCGGCGCTGACCTTGAACCATTCCATCGCGGTGCCGGTCAGGTGAAAGAGCAGGATGACCCGCGCCTCTTCCCATGTTTCCAGCTTTTTCCACAGAAACAGCGCCTGTGTTGCAATGGCAAAGAGGAACAGCGCGTCGTAGCGGTGCAGCGGCCAATCCGGCTGCCAGATCAGGGCGGAGCCGATGATCGCCGCCAGCATGAGGCCGCCGAAGAGGCAGGCCCAGCCCTGTTTCAGGACGAACATGACGAATTCGGCCAGTGCGAAGGGCAGGCGGTCGCGGGCCCAATCCCCCAGCCGACGTTCGATGCTGCGGGTGTTGGGGGTGATCATCCTGTCCTTCGCAGTTTTGTGGGCGGATTTGATCGCCGTGGATCGAAGCCGTCAAGTCCGGTGATCGCGTGGCTTGCTGGACAATCGGTGGTCGGACCGGGCACGATAGGACGGCGAGGGAGGCCGCCCACAGGCAATGACTGACACGACGGACGATGGACAGAAGGCACTTCAGATTGACGCCCAGCGCCTATTGGGGCGCTGCATTCTGCGGCTTCAGCAATATGAGAGGCAATTGAAGGCCATTCTGCAGATGTGCAGTGTAACGATCACGGCAGACGGCCCATCGGGTGGTCTTGCGGTTCAGGAGGCGGACGTCAGGCTTAAGACCTTAGGGATGCTGGTTGGGGCCTTTACCGGTGATCTTCTGTTCGCGCTGGGCGAGGGTGAAATTGGCAACGTTCGGGTGAAGGACGTGCCCGATTTCTCGGTCCATTTGCGTTTGGGAATGACGGCCGAGGCATTTGAGCGAACCAAGCAGGACCTTGCCGAACTCGTCACCGTGCGTAACGATCTGGTCCACCACTTCATCGAACAGCATGATATTGCCACGGTGGCTGGGTGCCAGAGTGCGCTTGTCGCTTTGCATGCCGCTGACGAACGTATTGGCGCCCATCTGGTGCGTCTGCAGGCGTGGGCGACGACGTTCACGCAGGCGCGGCAGGAAGCAGCCCGTGCCCTTTCGTCGGGCCCTGTGCTTGAGAGTTTGGTAGACTCCAACGCTGCGACGGGTGTGGCGTCTGAGAGAGGGCCCGCACCGCGCCGGGGTACACCGCGCCGAAAGATAAAGAAAAACACCCCGACGCCACGGAAGCATTGACCGAAAAGGAAAAGGGCGCGGGACTTTGGCCCGCGCCCTTTCACCCGTAAAGTCAGGTCTATCAGAGCCCCGGATAGATCGGGAACTGCTTGCAGAGGGTTTCGACCTCGGCCTTTACCTTGGCTTCGACGGCGGCGTTGCCGTCTTCGCCATTGGCGGCGAGGCCGTCGACGACTTCGGTGATCCAGCGGCCGATCTGGCGGAATTCGCCTTCACCGAAGCCGCGCGTGGTGCCTGCGGGGGTGCCGAGGCGGACGCCGGAGGTGATGGTGGGCTTTTCCGTATCGAAGGGGATGCCGTTCTTGTTGCAGGTGATGTGGGCGCGGCCGAGGGCTTTCTCGGTGGCGTTGCCCTTTACGCCCTTGGGGCGCAGGTCGACCAGCATCAGGTGGGTGTCGGTGCCACCGGTGACGATGTCCAGCCCGCCCTTCATCAGCTCATCCGCCAGCGCCTTTGCGTTGGTGATGACCTGCTTTTGATAGGTGATGAATTCCGGGCGCAGGGCTTCGCCGAAGGCGACGGCCTTGGCCGCGATGACGTGCATCAGCGGGCCGCCTTGGATGCCGGGGAAGATGGCCGAGTTGAACTTTTTGGCCAGCGCCTCATCATCCGTGAGGATCATGCCGCCGCGCGGGCCGCGTAGGGTTTTGTGCGTGGTGGTGGTGGCGACATGGGCATGCGGGAAGGGCGAGGGGTAGAGGCCTGCCGCGACGAGACCCGCGAAATGTGCCATGTCGACAAGGAGATAGGCACCCACGCTGTCAGCGATTTCACGCATCTTGGCGAAGTCGATGATGCGGGGAATGGCCGAGCCGCCGGCAATGATCAGCTTGGGCTTATGTTCTGCGGCAAGTTCGGCGACCTGATCGTAGTTCAGTTCCAGATCCTGCTTGCGCACGCCGTATTGCACGGCCTTGAACCACTTGCCCGACTGGTTGGGCGCCGCGCCATGGGTCAGGTGGCCACCGGCATCGAGCGACATGCCGAGGATGGTGTCACCCGGCTGCAGCAGGGCCTGAAACACGCCCTGGTTCGCCTGCGAGCCGGAATTGGGCTGGACGTTGGCAAAGCCGCAACCGAACAGCTTGCAGGCGCGTTCGATGGCGAGGTTTTCCGCAATATCAACATATTGGCAGCCGCCATAGTAGCGCTTGCCCGGATAACCTTCGGCATATTTGTTGGTCATCACGGACCCCTGCGCTTCCATCACGGCGCGGGAGACGATGTTTTCCGAGGCGATCAGTTCGATTTCGTGCCGCTGGCGGCCGAGTTCCTGGGTGATCGCGCCGAACAATTCGGCGTCACGGGTGGCGAGGGGTTCGGTGAAGAATCCGGTATCGCGGTGGGGGGCGTTCATGGGCTCTCCTCATGGCGGGAATGCAGGATTGGTGACGGGCTTGTCCCGCATCTAGCGCACTGGATGCGATGCGGGAAGGCAAGAAAACGACTCCAATCGGGGTCTGTGCGAAATAATGGGTCGGGCGGGCCGGTGGGGCGGGGGTGTTTCGGGGGTTGAGTTTGGCGGGGTTGGCCCGCAAGACTGCGGTGCACGACTGGGGAGACTGGGCCGATGACCACATCACGCATCGCCTTTATGGCATCGGGGGCACCGGCGGCGACCGAGGCGCTGCGGGTGTTGACGGCGCGCTATGGGCAGGTGGCGCAGGAGAGCGCAGATGTTGTGGTTGCCCTTGGGGGGGACGGCTTCATGTTGCAGACGCTGCATGAGACGCAGCGGCTGTCGCTGCCGGTCTATGGGATGAATTGCGGCACCATTGGATTCCTGATGAACGCCTATCAGCCCGGCGATCTGCCTGCGCGGCTGGCGGCGGCGGAGGAGGCGGTGATCAACCCGCTGCGGATGCGCGCTGTGGATGTGGAGGGCGCGGTGCATGAGGCGCTGGCGATCAACGAGGTGAGCCTGCTGCGTGCGGGGCCGCAGGCGGCGAAACTGCGGGTCAGCGTGGATGGCCGGGTGCGGATGGAGGAGTTGGTCTGCGATGGGGCTTTGGTGGCAACGCCTGCGGGATCAACGGCTTACAACTATTCGGCGCATGGGCCGATCCTGCCCATCGGGGCGGATGTGCTGGCGTTGACGGCGATGGCGGCATTCCGGCCCCGGCGTTGGCGCGGGGCGCTGATCCCCAAGGGGGCGGTGGTGCGGTTTGAGGTGCTGGAGGCCGAGAAGCGCCCGGTGATGGCCGATGCCGACAGCCGCGGGTCTGTGAGGGGGGTGGCGAGCGTCGAGGTGCGGTCGGAGCCGGGGGTGCGGCACCGCATCCTGTTCGATCCCGGCCATGGGCTGGAAGAGCGGCTGATCAACGAGCAGTTCGTCTGACGGAACCGCCAAGCCCTTGCGGGCGCTGGGTTTATTTTCGGGATAGGGGCCGGAGGGCGGTGCAGCGCCTGGTGCAGATGCCGGTGCAGACGGCTGTGCATACGCGCGGTGGTGTCGGGTGGCGTTAACCATGTGTCTGGCGGGTGAGTCGGGCGGTCTTTGGCTGGTGCTTGCCCCCTTGATCGGCGGGGGGCAGGTGGGTTAGCGCTGCGCTGATGCTGTTGTCGCGTTTTCCATTGCTGATGCGG
Source organism: Paracoccaceae bacterium (assembly GCA_022843025.1). Classification (GTDB taxonomy): domain Bacteria; phylum Pseudomonadota; class Alphaproteobacteria; order Rhodobacterales; family Rhodobacteraceae; genus Paragemmobacter. The sequence goes on from JALHOL010000001.1 coordinate 697,422, forward strand.
GCTGTGCTGGCCCTGACGCTTGGCCTGGCTTTGGCCGGGGCGGGGGCGGCGCATCGCCCGCTGGAGCGGCCCGCCGAGGCGGCGGCCCAGTTTGCCGCGATGGCAGCCTTTCTGGCGGCGGGCGGATTGGTTGACGATCTGTGCCACGATGCCGGGATGGCGGGGCATGAGGGTGGGCATGGGCAGCGGGACTGCCCGGCCTGCGTGTTGCAGAAATCTGCAATGGCTGTGGCGGTGGTGGCGCTGCCCGTGCCGATCGAACGGCAATGGCGCGCGCTGTGGCCTGTCGTGCAGGGGCAGGCGGTGCCCGCCGGTCCCCTGTTTTTGCCCCCGGCGCGGGGGCCACCGGAGACGACCTTTTCCTGATGCGGACTTCAGGCTGTCGCGTGGTGCGGCGGCTGGCACATGGACAAAGGACATATCCCATGGTTTCGACGACAGAGGATGTCGCCTGCGCGGCGACGGAACGGCGCTATTTCACGGTGTGGCGCTGGCATTTCTACTGCTCACTTTACGTCTTTCCATTCCTGATCATGCTGGCGGTGACCGGCCTGATCATGCTGTGGATTTCGGCGCTGACCGATCTGAACGGCGAGCGGATGGTGATTGCCCCAACAGGCAGCCCGATGGCGGTGTCCGCCTTGCAGGCGGCGGCGGAGGCGGCCGTTCCGGGTGGTGTGGCGGGCAGCTATATCGCGCCGATGGCGGCGGATCGGGTGGCGGTGTTTCAGGTGACGGGTGCAGAGGGGGCGATGACGGTGGTCATCAACCCCTATACTGCCGAGGTGGTGGACACCTTTCCCTGGCGGGCGGGGTGGTATGATTTCGCGACCGAAATTCACGGCACGCTGCTGATCGGCGATCTAGGGGATTGGCTGATCGAGGCGGCGGCATCTCTGGGCGTGATCCTTGTGGTGACGGGCGTCTGGCTGCATTGGCCGCGCCGGGGTGGGACATGGCGCGAGGCGCTGTTGCCGAAGGTGGTTTTCACCTCGCGCGGGGCGTGGAAGGCGCTGCACGGTGCGGTGGGGATGTGGATGTCGGCGGTGCTGCTGGTGTTCCTGATTTCGGGGCTGAGTTGGGCGGGGATCTGGGGCGGCAAGATGGTGCAGGCCTGGTCGACCTTTCCGGCAGAGAAGTGGGAGGCGGTGCCGCTGTCGGACAAGACCCATGCCGACATGAACCATGGCGCGGCGAAAGAGGTGCCTTGGGGGCTGGAACAGACCCCGCTGCCGGAGAGCGGGTCGTTGGCGGGGACGCAGGCGATTGCCGGGCCGGTCACGATTGACAGCGTGGCGGGCTTTGCGCAGGGCCTTGGGTTCAACGGGCGGTTCCAGCTGGCCCTTCCGGGGGATGAGACGGGGGTCTGGACGATCAGCCATGACAGCATGTCGAATGATGGCCCCGATCCCAGCGCGGACCGGACTGTCCATATCGACCAATACACCGGCCATGTGTTGGCCGATGTGGGTTATGCCGATTACAGCCCTTGGGCCAAGGCGATGGCCTATGGCATCGCCTTTCACGAGGGCGACATGGGGGCGTGGAACATCGCGCTGAACACGCTGTTCTGCCTGTCGATGATCTTTCTGCCGGTGTCGGGGTTGGTGATGTGGTGGAAGCGGCGGCCTGCCGGGGCGTTCCGCCTTGGTGCGCCGCCCGCTCCGCAGGGGCTGGCCTTCTGGTGGGTGGCGGCGGCGCTGATCGGGGTGCTGGGGATCGCCTTTCCGCTGGGCGGGGTGGCGATTGCGGCGGTGATCGTGCTGGATCTGGTGCTGCTGCGGCAGGTGCCTGCATTGCGGCGGGTGTTGTCCTAGAGCGCGCGTGGGGCGGGGGCGACCCCGCCCTATGGCGGGCTGTGGGCTACTTCCAGCCTTCGATCTTGCGATAGAGGGTGGAGGGGGCGAGTTCGAGCATGCGGGCGGCCTTTGGCACCGATCCGTCAAAGCGTTTCAGGGTGGCTTCGATCACCAACCGTTCAATTTCGGCCAGCGGTTTGCCGATCAGCGCATCCAACGCGGGTTCGGGCGAGGCGGGCGCGCGCAAGGCGGGCGGGGGGGCAAGGCCCGGTTCATCGGCCACGATATGGGGCAGCATGTCGGGCGTGACGGGGCCGCCTTCGTTCATCACCACGACATGGCGGATCACGTTGAGCACCTGCCGCACATTGCCGGGCCAGGGCAGGCGGCGGAAGAGCGCGGTCACATCAGGCGAGAGGCCGTCAAAGCGGCGGCCTTCCTCCGTGGCGAAGCGGGAGAGAGCGGCTTCGGCGATTTCGATGACATCATCGCCGCGTTCGCGCAGCGGCGGCATGTGGATCGGCACGACATAGAGGCGGTAATACAGGTCTTCGCGGAAGCGGCCACGGCGGACGGCATCGAGCGGGTCCTGATTGGTGGCGCAGACGATGCGGACGTTCACCTTGCGGGGCCGGGTGGCCCCCACGGGCTGCACGGTGGAGGTTTGCAAGAAGCGCAGCAGTTTGGTTTGCAGCGCGGGGGCCATTTCGCAGATTTCATCCAGAAACAGCGTGCCGCCATCGGCGGCGGCGGCGGCACCCGGCTTGTCGGAGATGGCGCCGGTGAAGCTGCCTTTCACATGGCCGAACACTTCGGATTCCAGCAGGTCTTGCGGGATCGCGCCGCAGTTCAATGCGATGAAGGGGCCAGTGGCGCGGGGGGAATGGTCGTGGACAGCCAGCGCGCACAGCTCTTTGCCGGTGCCGCTTTCGCCGGTGATGAAGACGGTGGCCATGGAGCGGGCGACGGAGCGGATCTTGGCATGGATGCGGGCCATCGTGTCGGAGGAGCCGACGAAGGCCCCGGTCGTTGCAGGCAAGGCTTGGGCCGGGAGTGTGGCGCTGGGGGGGGCGAGGTCTGGCGGGGTGAGGTCTGGGGTAGCAGCGAGGGCGGTGCTGGCGGCCGGGGCGCGGCGGGGGGTGCCGCGATTGGCGAGGGCGTTGTCCACTGCGCCAAGGAAGCGGGTTTCGTCGAAGGGTTTGACAAGGAATTCATGCGCGCCCGCGCGCATCGCCTCGACCGCCTTGTTGATGGAGCCGTTGGCGGTGATGACGATGACATTCGCCTCGGGCCGCAGGGTGAGCATTTCCTGCATAAGCTCCAGACCGTCGCGGTCGGGCAGCATCAGATCGAGCAGGACGACCGTGGAACCGCTTTCAACGAAGGCGGCCATGCCTTCGGAGGCGGTGCTGGCGCTGCGGACGGCGTGGCCGGCATTGGTGAGGACAGAGCGGTAGACCATCTGAAGCGATGGCGTGTCTTCGATCAGCAGGAGGGGCGGCACGGTGGTCATGCGGCGGCAGTGTCGGTGGATGTGTCGGGGGATGTGCCCGTGGATGTTTTGGGGGTTTGTTCGGTGGCGTGATCGGGCGGCAGGCGGGCGGCGAGCAGGGCGATGAGGGCGGTAAGGTCTGCCATCAGCGGCCCTGAGAGCGTGGTGATGCGGTCAGCATCTTCATCATGGGCGGCGGCGTTCAGGTCGACGGCCAGCCCGTGCAGGCGCATCGCGCCGATGGTGCCGGCAAGCGAGATCAGGACATGGGTCTGGGCGCGGATCGTGGTGCTGTCGGCCCCGGTGATGGCGGGGGCGATCTGCGCGGCGGTGGCGGCAAGGTCGATATGCATCTGGTGCAGGATGCGCAGGGCCGTGTCCGGACCGGCCATGACAAGGATGTCGCGCAGCGCGGTGCTGTCGCCCAGAATGCCAAGGGGATCGTCCGCAGTCATGCGGACCTGCCTGGCGCGGCGGGGTGTCGGCAGGGGGCGTGGGCGGGCGCGGTTTTCATGGCGCAAGACTAGCCACGCGCGGCGGCTTGTCCAGTGCGCCAAAAAGGCAGGTCCGCGCCTTGGCAGAGATCAGCGCGCGGCGAGGCCGAGGCTTTGCAGCGCGGTGCGAATCTCATCCAGAATGGCGGGGTCGTCGATGGTGGCGGGCATCTTGTATTCCTGCCCGTCGGCGATTTTCACCATGGTGCCGCGCAGGATTTTCCCCGAACGCGTCTTGGGCAGGCGGTCCACCACGACGGCGCGTTTGAAATCGGCGACGGGGCCGATCTTTTCGCGCATCAGGGTGACGCATTCCTTGACGATATCGGCGGCAGGGCGGTCGCAACCCTTGTTCAGGCAGAGAAAGCCCAGCGGGGATTGGCCCTTGAGATCGTCCGACACGCCGATCACGGCGCATTCGGCGACGTCGGGGTGGAAACCCAGCACCTCTTCCATCGCGCCGGTGGACAGGCGGTGGCCTGCGACGTTGATGACGTCGTCGGTGCGGGCCATGATGTAGAGATAGCCGTCTTCATCCACATAGCCCGCATCGCCGGTTTCATAGAAGCCGGGGAAATGGGCGAGGTAGGATTTGCGGAAGCGGTCTTCGGCGTTCCACAAGGTGGGCAGGGTGCCGGGGGGCAGGGGCAGCTTGATGGCGATGGCGCCAAGCTGGCCAGGGGCGACGGGGTGGCCGCCTTCATCCAGGACCTGCACGTCAAAGCCGGGCATGGCGACGGACGGGGAGCCCACTTTGATGGGAAGGTGTTCGATGCCAAGGGGATTGGCCGCGATGGCATAGCCGGTTTCCGTCTGCCACCAGTGATCGACGACCGGCACGTTCAGATGGCGGCCTGCCCAGTTGACAGTGTCGGGATCGGCGCGTTCCCCGGCGAGGTAGAGCGCTTGCAGGTTCGACAGATCGTAATCCTTGACCAGATGGCCTTCGGGATCGTCGCGTTTGATGGCGCGCAATGCGGTGGGGGCGGTGAAAAAGGCGCGGACCTTGTGTTCCGCGATCACCCGCCAGAAAGCGCCAGCATCGGGGGTGCCGACGGGTTTGCCTTCATAGACGATGGAGGTGCAGCCCGCGATGAGGGGGGCGTAGCAGATATAGCTGTGGCCCACGACCCAGCCGACATCGGAGGCGGCCCAGAACACATCGCCGGGGCCGCAATCGTAGATGGCGCGCATCGTCCATGCCAGCGCCACGAGATGGCCTGCGGTGGGGCGGACCACGCCCTTGGGCGCGCCGGTGGTGCCTGAGGTATAGAGGATATAGGCGGGGTGGTTGCCCTCAACCGGGAGGCAATCGGCGGGTTCGACGCCGTATTGGAAAGAGTGCCAAGCCACGTCGCGGCCTTCGATGAGCTTGGCCACTTCCTGTTCGCGTTGCAGGATCACGCAGAAATCGGGCTTGTGGGTGGCCATGTCGATGGCGGCATCCAGCAGCGGTTTGTAATGCACGACGCGGGTGGGTTCGATGCCGCAGCTTGCCGCGATGATGGCCTTGGGGGTGCAGTCATCGATGCGGACAGCGAGTTCGTTGGCCGCGAAGCCGCCGAAGACCACGGAATGGATGGCGCCGATGCGGCCACAGGCGAGCATGGCCTCCAACGCCTCGGGGACCATGGGCATATAGATGATGACGCGGTCGCCTTTTTCCACGCCCTTGGCGCGCAGGGCACCGGCGAGGCGGGCGACGCGGTCCTGCAATTCGGCATAGGTGATGGTGTGTTTCGTGCCGGTGACCGGGCTGTCATGGATGATGGCGGGCTGCGCGCCGCGACCGGCGAGGACGTGGCGATCGACCGCGTTCCAGCAGGTGTTCACGCGGGCATCGGTGAACCATTCGTAAAGCGGCGCACGCGAGGCGTTGAGCGCGGTTTGCGGGCGTTCGACCCAATCAATCGCGCCTGCGGCGTTCAGCCAATAGCCTTCGGGATCGGCTTTCCATTTCGCATAGAGTTCCCGGTATGCCATTGTATGCCCTCCTCCACGAGTTGGCATTTGTTACGCGACACGGGGCCTTTGACGCAACGCTGTTACCGTGAACATGGGCGGGGTGCGGCAATTTGTTTGCAGAATATTGCAAGGTTGGTCTGCAAATTTTTGCAAACCGGGCGGAGCTTCGCGGATTGCGGTTAAGTGCAGAAGGGTTTGCAAAGTTTGGGGCGACTCACCCAAGGTGCGCCGGCCCCTCCCCCCTGACGAAAGGGGAGAGGGGTGCAGGGTTCCCGGCGTGCCGTGTCGGCGCGGGCGGATTTGGGTATTTGGCCCAAGGTGAGGGGGCGAAGGTGCCCTTATCCGTAATGGGTGACCGGGGTTCCGGCGAGTGCCGAGATGTTGAGCAAACCCCTCGCGGTGATGGAGTTCGTTACGATATGGGCCTTGTTGCCCATGCCCATCAGGATCGGCCCGACCTCCAGACCGTTGGCCTTCATCTTGAGGATGTTGCGCGTGGCGGCGGCGGCATCGGTGGAGGCGAAGACCAGGACGTTGGCCGGACCTTCCATGCGGGAGTTGGGCAGCAGCCTGTCGCGCAGGGATTGATCGAGCGCCGAGTCCACGTTCATTTCGCCCTCATAGCAGAAGTCGGGTTCGCGGGCGTCGAGCAGTTCCAGCGCGGCGCGCATCCGCAGAGAGGCGGAATTGTCCATATTGCCGAACTGGCTTTGCGTGCAGAGCGCGATCTTGGGTGTTAGGCCAAAGCGGCGCACATGGCGGGCGGCGCCGATCACGGTTTCCATGATGTGCTGCGGGGTGGGTTCGGGGTTGACCTGCGTGTCAGCGATGAACAGCGGGCCGTCTTCGAGGATCATCAGCGAGAGCGCGCCGACGGGGTGGAGGCCATCGCGGGCCAGCACCTGACGGATATAGTTCAGGTGCCAGTGGTATTGGCCGAAGGTGCCGCAGATCATGCTGTCAGCTTCGCCGCGATGCACCATGATGGCGGCGATGGCGGTGGTATTGGTGCGCATCACGGCGCGGGCGATATCGGGCGAGACGCCGCGACGGGCCATCAGATCGTGATAGGTGCCCCAGTAATCGCGGTAGCGGGGATCGTTTTCCGGGTTCACCAGATGGACATCGACGCCGGGCCGGATGGGAAGGCCTGCGCGTTCGCAGCGGGATTCCACCACATCGGGACGGCCGATGAGGATGGGGATGTCGTTGGTTTCTTCCATCATCGCGTGGGCGGCGCGCAGGACGCGTTCATCTTCGCCTTCGGCAAAGACGATGGTGCGGGCGGCGACCTTTGACGCCTCGAACACCGGGCGCATGATGAGGGCGGATTTGAAGACCGACCCGTCCAGCCCGCGCTTGTAGGCATCAAGGTCTGTGATGGGGCGGGTGGCGACGCCGCTTTCCATCGCGGCCTTGGCGACCGCGCTGGCGACCACGCCGATCAGGCGGGGGTCAAAGGGTTTGGGGATCAGGTAATCGGCCCCGAAGGACAGCTTTTCCGCGCTGTAGGCCGCCGCCGCCTCGGCGCTGGTGGTGGCGCGGGCAAGGGCGGCGATGCCTTCGATGCAGGCAATCTCCATCCGCTTGTTGATTTCCGTGGCCCCTACATCCAGCGCGCCGCGGAAGATGAAGGGAAAGCACAGGACGTTGTTGACCTGATTGGGAAAGTCCGACCGGCCGGTGGCGATGATCGCATCCGGGGCCACGGCGCGGACCTGATCGGGCAGAATTTCGGGCGTGGGGTTGGCAAGGGCAAAGACGATGGGGCGAGGGGCCATCTTGGCCACCATATCCGCCGTCAGCACGCCGGGCCCGGACAGGCCGAGGAACAGGTCGGCCCCTGCAATCACATCCGCCAGCGTGGCGGGGGTGGTGCCTTGGGCATATTCCTCTTTCTGGGCGGTCATCTGATCGGCGCGGCCCTTGTAGACCAGACCCGCCAGATCACAGAGCCAGACGTTTTCGCGTTTGACGCCAAGGTTCAGCAGCATGTTCAGGCAGGCGATGCCCGCAGCGCCGCCACCGGTGGAGACGACCTTGATATCCTCGACCTTCTTTCCGGCAACGATCAGCGCATTGGTGGCGGCGGCCCCCACGACGATGGCGGTGCCGTGCTGATCATCGTGGAAGACGGGGATACTCATCCGCTCGCGGCAGAGCTTTTCGACGATGAAGCAATCGGGGGCCTTGATATCTTCAAGGTTGATCGCACCAAAGGTGGGTTCCAGCGCGCAGACGATATCGGCCAGCTTGACGGGGTCAGGTTCGTTCAGTTCGATATCGAAACAGTCGATATTGGCAAATTTTTTGAACAGAACCGCCTTGCCCTCCATCACCGGCTTTGATGCCAGCGCACCGATATTGCCAAGGCCCAGCACGGCCGTGCCGTTGGTGACGACAGCCACAAGGTTCCCGCGCGAGGTGTAGCGCGAGGCGGTGGCGGGGTCGGCCTTGATCTCAAGGCAGGCTTCGGCCACGCCGGGGGAATAGGCGCGCGACAGGTCGCGGCCATTGGCGAGCGGCTTGGTGGCGCGGATCTCCAGCTTACCGGGCTTGGGGAATTCGTGGTAATCCAGTGCCGCCTGACGCGCGTTTTCCTGCCGCCCATCGCCTTTGACGTGATCTTCCATCGCCCCCTCCGCCGTTTTGTTTAACGTTAAACTACTTTTCGCCAAACCATTTGCTGTTCTTTCCAATAGGCGTTTTCTGCCCGTCTTGCAAATCCCCGGAAAGCGCGACCATTCTGCCCGGAACAGAGCGGAGGGCGAGATGTTTGAAGTCAAAGGCGAAACGCGGGCAGAGATGCGCCTGCCGACGCAGGAGTTGCGCGACGATCTGCCGTTCTGGACCAAGAAACTGGGGTTCCGGCTGGATATGATCTATCCCGCCGACAACCCGGAAGTGGCGGTGCTGTCGGGGTATGGCCTTCGGCTGCGGATCCAGAAGGGCGCGACAGAGCATCCCGGAACGGTGCGGATCCTGACGGATGAGGAGGGGTTCGCCGGGGGCGAGACGCTTTTGATCGCGCCCAATGGCACGCGGGTCGAGATCGACAAGGCCAACCCGCCGCTGGTGTTGCCGCCGACGGAACATGCCTTCGTCGTGCGGCGGCTGGCGGATCAGGCGCCGTGGATCATTGGCCGGGCTGGGATGGAATATCGCGATCTGGTGCCCAGCCGTCTGGGCGGTGCGATGATTGCCAGCCATATCCGCATCCCCGATGGCGGGCCCGTGCCGGACATGGTGCATTTCCACCGGGTGGGTTTTCAGCTGATCTTCTGCATCAGCGGCTGGGTCGATGTGGTGTATGAGGATCAGGGGCCACCGATCCGTCTGACAGCGGGGGATTGCTTCATCCAGCCACCCGAGATTCGCCACCGCGTGCTGCATGCCAGCGACGGGATCGAGGTGATCGAAATCGGCGTTCCCGCCGAACATGTGACCGAGATCGACCATGACATGGAATTGCCGACGCCGCATCTGCGCCCCGAACGGGAATGGCAGGGGCAGCGCTTCGTCTATGATCAGGGGGCAAAAGGGGAGTTTCGCCCCTTCCGCCTGCCGGGATTTGTGGCGCGCGATACCACCGTCCATGGGGCGACGCAGGGGGTGGCCTCGGTCATGGTGGCGCGGCCCGATGGCGGGGCGACCGCCTGGACGAAACATCAGGGGGACATCCTGTTCACCTTTGTGATGAAGGGCAGCTTCACGTTGGAGGGAGAGGGGAAAGAGCCCTTCGCCCTGTCGCCGGGCGATGCCTTTGTGATCCCGCCGGGAATGGCCACGCGCTACGGCGATCCGTCGCCGGATCTGGAATTGCTGGAGGTAACCCTGCCGGGGAACCCGGAGACGAAGGTGATCTAGGCTTTCATCTTGGCCCAAATACCCTGCGGGGGGTGAGCCGCGCAGCGGCGAGGGGGGCGCAAAGCCCCCCTGATTTTTCGCAGAAAAATCGTGTGCCTTGCCAATCCCGCGCAGGGCTTCCAGACTGTGACCAGATGGTCAGAATTCCACGAGGTGCGCCGATGTCCCTGCTTCTTGCTGCCACAGAGGTTCGTGAAAAGGCCTATGCGCCCTATTCCCGGTTCAAGGTGGGCGCGGCGCTGCGCACGACCAGCGGGGCGGTCTTTGTCGGCTGCAATGTGGAGAATGTGGCCTATCCCGAAGGCACCTGCGCCGAGGCGGGGGCGATTGCCGCCATGGTGGCGGGCGGCGAGACGCGGATTGCCGAGGTGGTGGTGATCGCCGACAGCCCCGAACCGGTGCCGCCCTGTGGCGGGTGCCGGCAGAAGATCGCGGAGTTTGCGGCGCAGGATGTGCAGGTCACGCTCTGCACCACGGATGGGAAGGCCCGCGTGATGACAGTGGCCGAGTTGTTGCCCGGCGTGTTCACCGCCGCGCATATGGACCGGGTTTGACGGGCATGGATGCCCGCGCGATCATCGCCAAGCTGCGCGACGGGGGGAAACCTTCGGCCGATGAATTGGGCTGGTTTGCCAAGGGGTTGGCCAGTGGCGTGGTGACGGATGCGCAGGCCGGGGCCTTTGCCATGGCGGTGCTGCTGAACGGGCTGGGCGAGGCGGGGCGCGTGGCGCTGACGCGGGGGATGCGCGATTCCGGCAAGGTGCTGGACTGGGATCTGAACGGCCCGGTGATCGACAAGCATTCCACGGGCGGGATCGGGGATTGCGTGTCGCTGCTGCTCGCCCCGGCGCTGGCGGCCTGCGGGGCCTATGTGCCGATGATTTCGGGGCGGGGATTGGGCCATACCGGCGGCACGCTGGACAAGCTGGAATCCATCCCCGGTTTCCGCACGGGGCTGAGCGAGGATCAGCTGCGCCGCCAGATCGGCGAGGTGCGCTGTGCCATCGTGGCGGCAAGCACGGAAATCGCGCCTGCGGACCGGCGGCTTTATGCGATCCGCGATGTGACCTCGACGGTGGAGAGCATTGATCTGATCACCGCATCCATCTTGTCGAAAAAGCTGTCGGCGGGGTTGGAGGCGCTGGTTCTGGATGTGAAATGCGGATCGGGCGCCTTCATGGACACGTTCGAAAAGGCTGAGGCCCTTGCGAAGGCGCTGGTCAGCACCGCGCAGGGGGCGGGCTGCATGACATCTGCGCTGATCACCGACATGAGCCAGCCTTTGGCCACGGCGGCGGGCAATGCGCTGGAGGTGATCGAGGTGATGGAGACGCTGACCGGGACATCCATCAACGCCGCCTTGTGGGATCTGACGGCGGCGCTGGGGGGCGAGGCGCTGGCGCTGGGCGGGTTGGCGGCGGATGCCGAGGATGGCGAAGGCCGCATCATCGAGGCGCTGGAGAACGGGCAGGCGGCGGAATGGTTTGGGCGCATGGTGGCCGCACAGGGCGGGCCTGCGGATTTTGTCGAACGCTGGCCGGACCGGCTGCCTTCGGCCCCGGTGGTGATGGATATTCCCTGCGAAAGCGACGGGTTCATCGGGGCGATCGACGGGCGCGCGCTGGGCGAGGCGGTGGTGCATCTGGGCGGGGGCCGTTTGCGCGAGGGCGACAGGATCAACCCGTCGGTCGGGTTGTCCGATCTGGCGGGGCTGGGTGAAGGCGTGTCGCGTGGGGTGCCGCTGGGCATGGTTCATGCGGCGGATGAGGCATCGGCCGAGGCGGCCGTGCGGGCGGTGCAGGCGGCGTACCGCGTGGCAAGTTCCGCCCCGGAGGAGCCGCCGCTGATCCTGAAGCGGGTGGGATGATGGCGCGGGCCTTTCTGATCGTGATGGATTCCGTGGGCTGCGGTGGCGCGCCCGATGCGGCGGCCTTTGGCGATGCGGGATCGAATACGCTGGGCCATATCGCCCTGGCCTGTGCGGAAGGCCGTGCCGATGAAGGGCGCGCGGGGGCGCTGCGGCTGCCGGTGCTGGATGGGCTGGGGCTGGGCGCGGCGATCAAGGTTGCCAGTGGGCTGGATGCGCCGGGGCTTGGGGCCAGCCCGCGCGGGCGTTGGGGCGCGGCGACGGAGGTGTCGAAGGGCAAGGATACGCCATCGGGGCATTGGGAACTGGCCGGGGTGCCGGTGCCTTGGGATTGGGCCTATTTCCCCGATACGGTGCCTGCCTTTCCGCCCGATCTGGTGGCCGAGGTGTGCCGTCTGGCGGGGGTTGAGGGCATTCTTGGCAATTGCCATGCCTCGGGGACCGAGATCATCGACCGGCTGGGGGCCGAGCATCTGCGGACGGGGTGGCCCATCTGCTATACGTCGGCGGATTCCGTGTTCCAGATCGCCGCGCATGAAGAGGCGTTCGGGCTGGAGCGGTTGGTGAACCTGTGCCGCGATCTGGCGCCGCGCCTGCACGCAGCGAAGGTGGGGCGGGCGATTGCGCGGCCTTTCGTGGGGGTTCCGGGGGATTTTCACCGGACGGGCAACCGACGCGATTTCGCGATTGCGCCCCCTGCGCCCACCCTGCTCGATTGGGTGCAGGGCGAGGGCCGGGTGACCCATGCGGTGGGCAAGATCGGCGACATCTTCAGCCATCGGGGGATCACCCATCTGCACAAGGGCAAGGATGATGCTGCCCTTTTCGATCATCTGGACCGGCTGGGGCGCGAGGCGGAGGAAGGTTCCTTGACCTTTGCCAACTTTGTCGAGTTTGACAGCAATTTCGGCCATCGCCGCGATGTGGCGGGCTATGCGCGGCAGTTGGAATGGTTCGACGGGCGGGCGGGGGCGTTTCTGGCGGCGCTTCGCCCCGGCGATCTGGTGATCTTTACCGCCGATCACGGCAATGATCCCAGCTGGCGCGGGACGGAACACACGCGCGAGCGGGTGCCGGTTCTGTGCCATGGCGTCGGGGAAGGGTCTTTGGGTCAGGACGGGGGCCTGTGTGCTTTTGTTGATGTGGCGGCATCGGTCGCGGCGCATCTGGGGATTGTGGAGCGCGGGCCGGGGAGGAGTTTTCTGTGATCACCGATATGGCGAAGGTGGAGTTGCACCTGCATCTGGAAGGGGCGGCACCGCCTGCCTTTATCCGCAGTCTGGCCAAGCAGAAGAAGGCCGATATCGGCGGCATCTTCGATGAGAAGGGCGATTACAAATACAAGGACTTTTGGGATTTCCTGAAGGTCTATGAGGCGGCAACGTCAGTGCTGACCCGGCCCGAGGATTATGCGCGCCTGACGCTGGCGGTGCTGGAGGAAAGCGCGGCGGCGGGGGTGGTCTATTCCGAGACATTCCTATCGCCCGATTTCTGTGGCGGGCGCGATATCGGCGCGTGGCGGGAATATCTGCACGCGATCCGCGAGGCGGCGGATCAGGCAGAGCGCGATATGGGCATCGTGCTGCGCGGGATCATCACCTGCATCCGCCATTTCGGCCCCGACAAGGCGCGTGAAACCGCGCGCTGTGCGGCGGATACGGCGGGCGACTGGATCGTGGGTTTCGGCATTGCCGGGGATGAGAAGGTGGGCAAGCCCAGGGATTTCCTGTGGTCTTTCGACTGTGCGCGCGAGGCGGGGCTGCGGCTGACAGCCCATGCCGGGGAATGGGGCGGGCCGGAGAGTGTGCGCGACGCGGTGCGCGATCTGGGGGTAGAGCGGATCGGGCACGGCGTGCGGGCCATCGAAGACTTGGCGCTGGTGGACGAGTTGGCGGAAAAAGGCATCGTGCTGGAGGTTTGCCCCGGATCGAACATCGCGCTGGGGATCTATCCCGGCTGGCGCCAGCATCCGATTGGCGAGTTGTATCGGCGCGGGGTCAAGGTGACCATTTCCACCGATGACCCGCCGTTCTTTCACACCACGATGGCGCGGGAATATGACCGGCTGAACGCAGCGTTCGACTGGGATGAGGGGGTTTTCGCCGGGATTGCGCGGGCGTCGCTTGACGCGGCCTTTTGCGACGGCGATACGCGGGAAAAGGTGCTGAAAAAGCTGTAAGGGGCTGCCATGCTGGACCATCTGACCATCGTTTCCCACCCGCTGGTGCAGCACAAGCTGACCCTGATGCGCGAGAAGGACACTTCGACCGCGTCTTTCCGGCAATTGCTGCGCGAGATCAGCCTTTTGCTGGCCTATGAGGTGACGCGCGAATTGCCGATGACGACGAAGCGGATCGAGACGCCGCTGTGCGAGATGGATGCCCCGGCGATCGAGGGCAAGAAGCTGGCGCTGGTGTCGATCCTGCGGGCGGGCAACGGGCTTTTGGACGGGATTCTGGAACTGGTGCCTGCGGCGCGGGTGGGGTTCGTGGGGCTGTACCGCGACCCCGAAACGCTGCAACCGGTGCAGTATTACTGCAAGCTGCCGGAACAGTTGGAGGATCGGGTGACCATCGTGGTTGATCCGATGCTGGCCACCGGCAATTCCAGCGCTGCGGCGGTGGACCTGATCAAGGCCAAGGGGGCGAAGAACATCCGCTTTTTGTGCCTGCTGGCCGCCCCCGAAGGCGTGGCCCGGATGAAGGAAGCGCATCCTGATGTGCCGATCGTCACGGCATCGCTGGACAGCCATCTGAATGACCACGGTTACATCGTGCCGGGGCTAGGCGATGCGGGTGACCGCATGTTTGGTACTAAATAATGTGATGTCACCCCTTTACGACGGGCGCGGCATCGCGCATTCTGCCCCAACGCTACTGGGGGGTAGTCATGTTCGTAAAGGTTCTGACGGGGGCAATCCTGACCCTCGGGTTGGGTGCTTTTGGCGCCCTTGCACAATCCACTGCTGATATCGGGGGGCCGCGCGAGCTGCCCCCGGCGAGCTTCACCGGTCAGCAATATGTTGACAGCCGGGGCTGTGTTTTCCTTCGCGCCGGGCTGGGCGGGCGGGTGAATTGGGTGCCGCGGGTGGACCGCAATCGCAATGCCATGTGTGGCTATCCGCCGACATTCGGGGGCGGCACGCGGTCGGTGGCTGCGGCCCCTGCGCCGGCGCCTGCGCCTGCCCCGGTGGTGCGGCAGGCCCCGCAGGTGCGGGTGACAGCGGCAGAGCCGCCAGCGGCGACATATGTTCCGGCCCCTGTGCGGGTAGCGCGGCCTGCAGCGCCTGTGATTGCGCCGATGGCGGCCCCGGTTGTGGCAGCTGCGCCTGCGCCGCAGGGCGGGGGCATGAAGATCGGCTGCACCACGGCAGCACCGGTGCCGCAATGGCTGCGGCTGACGAATGGCGGATCGGTCATCGTCTGCACGCGGGGTGATGGCACGCTGGAAGGGCTGCGCGCGCCGATATTCCCGGAAGGCGCATCGGTTGGCGCATCGCTTAGGGCTCCGGCCGGGCGGATCGTGCCGCTGGGCCAGCCTTCGGGGATCGGCAATGGCAACATGGACGCGCGGGTGGTGGATCCCACCGCCGTCGTTCCCAAGGGATACAAGCTGGCCTGGGAAGATGACCGGCTGAACCCGCTGCGCGGGGTCGGCACGGCCGAGGGGCAGGCGGCACAGGATCAGGTCTGGACGCGGGATCGGTTGCCAAAGCCCGTGGTGCAGACGCCGCTTCGTCGGGTGATTTCCGTGGAAACAGCGCCGGCCCAGCCTGCGGTCAGGGTCCGGGTGACGCAATCGACGAAGTCCGTTGCCACGGAAGCGGCTCCGGCTGCTGTTGGTGGGCGGCTGTTCGTGCAGGTAGGCAGCTTCGGCGTCCCGGCCAACGCCGATGGCGCATCGGCCCGGCTGGCGGGGCTGGGCCTGCCGGTGGCGCGGTCGAATGGCCGGATCGGGGGTAAGGCTGTGCAGGTTGTGCTGGCCGGGCCGTTCGGATCCGCGGCCGAGGCGCAGGCGGCATTGCGCGCGGCGCGCGGTGCCGGGTTTGGCGATGCCTTTGTGCGATAGGCGTGTGTAACTGGTAAAGATGCAGGAAGGGCCCCCCGTTCATCCGGGGGGCTTTTTCAGTTGCATATGGCCTGAAGGCTGGCCCAGTCATCCGCATTCAAAAGCGCGCGGGGCGTGCCGCCGCGATAGGGATCAGCCTCGATCAGGCCAAGGGTGGATTCGCCCGTCGGATCAAGCGCATAGCCATAGGCCGTGGAAGAGACGGCGACGGATTCAAACCGCGCCAGCAGCGTGACATCGGGCAGGGCCGGGCGGTCGGCGGCGAGGAAGCCTTCGCCCAGACCGGCAAGCGCGCCTTCGGGCAGGGTGCCGGTCGTCAGCAGGCGGACGGTGGCGGCAAAGCCCGCATGGCGCAGGATGGGGATGAGGGGATCTTCGACCTCGGCCCGCAGGGTTTCGGCGATGGCAAAGCCCGCGGGGACATCGGGGCCGGGGGCCGCTGTCACCATGGGCAGGCCAAGCAGCAGGATATTGCCGGGCAGGGCGGCGGCCTGCGGCAGGCCTTCGGGCAGAACGGCAAGCTGCACGCCCGCGCCGCCGAACAGCCGTTCCGACAGCAAGGTCAGGGCGCGGTCGCCCAAGGGCGTTGTGCAGGGGGCCCCGGTCAGGCGCGAGATATCGGCCAGCGCCGCCGCGCCGATCTGGGCGCGGGTGGCGGGGGGCAGGACGGATGCGGTATGGCGCACCAGCGCATCGGGCAGGAAGAAGGCAACGACGCCAAGGATGGCCAGCGTGCCGCCCGCCAGCAGCGTGCCGCGCAGGCGACCGGGGCGGGGGGTGCCTTTGCGGACTGCGCCGCGAATGGTTTCCAGCGCGGCGATCATGTCGGGATCATCCAGTTCCAGCGTTTCGTCGCTGTCCAGACCGGGGCCATAGATCGCGGGCAGGGTGCCGGGATTGTGCCGTTCCACCGCAGGCAGTGACCAATGGCTGAGCGCCAGTTCAGTGCGCGGATCGGACAGGACCAAGGACGCCTCGCGGAAGGCGACGACCACCTCGCGGCGCTGCGCCTCGGGCGTGTCGCGCCAGAGGCCGGGGCTTTCCAGCCTCTGGTATTTCTTCAGCGCCGTCATGCGCGGGGATTGCCCTTGGCTCGTCTTGTCCTGTTACAAGAAACGTTATCGCAGCGCCCGGACGGCCACAAGCGAAGGGGTGATATCTTCATCTTGGCCCCAAATACCCTGGGGGGTGAGCCCGAAGGGCGAGGGGGGCAAGCCCCCCTTTCCCCGGTATGGCACAGGCGCGCTGTCAGGGTTGGTCCATCAGTTTGGCCACGGCGCGCAGTTCGAATTTCTGGATCTTGCCGGTCGAGGTTTTGGGCAGATCGGCAAAAACCACAAGTTTGGGCGTTTTGAACCCCGCCAGCCGTTCGCGGCAGAAGGCGATGAGGTCTTTTTCTGTGGCGCTTTGCCCCGGTTTCAACTCGACAAAGGCGCAAGGCACCTCGCCCCATTTGTCATCGGGTTTGGCGACGACGGCGCAGAGGTTGACGGCGGGGTGGTGCATCAGGACGCCTTCGACCTCGACGGACGACACGTTTTCACCGCCGGAAATGATGATGTCCTTCGCGCGGTCGGTGATCTTGATATATCCGTCGGGGTGCTGGAACGCGATGTCGCCAGAGCGGAACCAGCCGCCCTTGAAGGCCTCGGCGGTGGCGGCCGGGTTCTTATAATAGCCCTTCATCACCATATTGCCGCGCATGGCGATCTCGCCCAAGTGCTGGCCGTCGCGGGGGACGGGGTTGCCGTGGGAATCGTGCACCTCGGCCCCTTCCAGCATGGGCATGGCGACGCCGGTGCGCGCCTTGTAGGCGGCGCGGTCGTCCTTGGGGGCGCTGTCCCAATCGGCGCGCCATGTGCATTCGGTGGCGGGGCCGTAGGTTTCGGTCAGGCCGTAGACTTGGGTGACGTTGAAACCCAAGGGTTCAAAGGCGGCGAGCGTGGCGGCGGGGGGCGGGGCGCCTGCGGTGAACACCTCGACGATGTGCGAGAACGGGCGGCGGTCTGCGTCAGGGGCGTTGATCATGGTGTTCAGCACGATGGGCGCGCCGCCGAAATGGGTGACGCCTTCATCGGCTATGGCGTCATAGATGGCCTTCGCCGTGATGTCGCGGCAGCAGACAAGCGTGCCGGCCACGGCGGGCAGCATCCAGGTGTGGGTCCAGCCGTTGCAATGGAACAAGGGCACGATGGTCAGGTAGACCGGGTGCAGCACCATACGCCAGGACAGGACATTGGCGGTGGCCGAGAGATAGGCGCCGCGGTGGTGATAGACCACGCCCTTGGGCCGCCCCGTGGTGCCCGAGGTGTAGTTGATGGCGATGGATTCCCATTCATCTTCGGGCATCACCCATGCGGCATCGGGATCGCCTTGGTCCAGCAGCGACTCATAGGTGAGGTAGTGGCCCGAGGCGGTGAAGCCTTCATCCACCACCTCGATGATCTGGGGGGCAGGGCCTTCCATGCGGCGGATGGCTTCTTCCGCCAGCGGCAGGAAGGCGGTGTCGCACAGCAGCAGTTTGGCCCCGGCATGGCCGAAGATATAGGCGACGGTGTCCGCATCCAGCCGGGTGTTGATCGTGTTCAGGATCGCGCCCGCAGCGGGGACGCCGAAATGCGCCTCGGCCTGCGGGGGGATGTTGGGCAGAAGGGTGGCCACCACATCCCCGGGCGCGATGCCGCGCCGGGCGAGCGAAGAGGCAAGGCGCGAGACGCGCGCGCCGTATTGGGCATAGGTGCGGCGGGTGGATTTCCAGACGAGGGCCGTGCGATCGGCATGGATGTCTGCCGCGCGCTTCAGAAAGGACAGGGGGGTGAGCGGGGTGTAATTCGCCGCGCATTTCTCCAGCCCTGATTCATCCGGCAACCAACCCATCTTTTCCTCTCCTCCCAACTATCGGCGCCATGTGTCGCTTACAGGCGCGCAAGGGGGAAGGTAGCAAGGTTCACACAGGAAGCGAGAGGGAGTTTAGAGCAGGCAGATGGGCATTTCTGGACAGGCATCGGGGGCATCACGCGACAGGACATTGGCAGCGGCGGGGTTGATCTTCGTCTATGCCATGGTCATCGGGTTCACCGACAATTACGTGCGGGTGATCGCCGAAGAGGCAGGGCTGTGGCAGTTCCATCTGACGCGGTCGCTGATGGCGGCGGTTCTGCTGGGGCTGGCGGCGGTGCCTTTGGGGCTGCGGTTGCGCCCGGTGAACCTGCGCGCGGTGGTGGCGCGGTCCACCATCCATGGGCTGGCCATGGTGATCTATTTCGGGGCGCTGGCCTTTCTTGATGTGGCGCTGGTGGCGGCGGGGTTGTTCACCGCGCCGATCTGGGTGCTGCTGATTTCGCGGTTTGTCTATGGCCATGCCATTGGGCCGGTTCGAATTTTCGCCGTGATCCTGGGTTTTGCTGGCGTGGTGCTGGTGTTGGGGCCAGAGGCGATGGCGGGGGCGTCACTGCCTGCGATCCTGCCGGTGCTGGCAGGCGCCATGTATGCGATGGGCAACATCGCCACGCGGGAATGGTGCCCGCAGGAAAGCGCGGAAACCCTGCTGGCAGGGTTCTTTGCCGCGCTGGGTGTGATCGGGGCGGTGGGCTTGGTGGTGCTGTGGCTGATGCCGCTGGCGGTGCCTGCGGGGGCGGACGGGTTCCTGCAACGCGGGGCGGTCTGGCCGTCAGCGACCTTTTACTTCTGGACCTTTGTGCAGGCGGCGGGGTCGCTGGTGGGGGTGGGGATGATGATCCGGGCCTATCAGATCACCGATGCGTCGAAGGCGAGTGTGCTGGAATATGTGATCCTGCCCGCATCGGCCTTTTGGACATGGGTGCTGTGGGGCACGGGGCTGGCCCCGCTGGCGGTGGTGGGGATGGTATTGATCGTGGCGGCGGGGTCGATGATCGCGCTACGGGCGCGGATGGTGGAGGGGTAGGGCCAAAAATCTTGGAAGATTTTTGCAAATTTCTTCCAAGAAATTTGGGTCCTAGTCGCCGACCGCGTCGCGCCAATGGCGGCGGCAGAGGCTGACATAGGTTTCATTCCCGCCGATCACCACCTGTTCGCCTGCGGTCAGCGCCTTGCCGTCGGGGCCGCGGCGGATGACCATGGTGGCCTTTTTCCCGCAATGGCAGATCGTGCGGACCTCGCGCATTTCATCCGCCCATGCCAGCAGGGCGGCAGAGCCGGGGAAGAGGTTGCCCTGAAAATCCACCCGCAGGCCGTAGCACATGACGGGGACCTTCAGATCATCCACGGCGCGGGCGAGTTGCCAGACCTGATCCTTTGACAGGAACTGCGCCTCATCCACAAAGACACAGGCGACGGGGCTTTGGGCCAATCTTGCCTGCAATTTCAGATACATGTCATCGCCGGGGGCGAAGGTATCGGCGGGTTCGCCGATGCCGATGCGCGATGCGATGCGGCCCTGGCCTGCGCGGTTGTCGAATTGTGCGGTGATCAGATAGGTGGCCATGCCCCCCTCGCGGTAGTTGTGCGAGGCTTGCAGGAGCAGGGTCGATTTCCCTGCATTCATGGTGGAGTAGTGGAAGTAGAGCTTGGCCATGCGGGGGGATTAACGCATTGGCCAGCGCCTTGGAAGGGGTGAGGAGCGGGCGGGGCCGCCCCCCTGTGGGTTCCTATGCCCGACCGCCGGGTTGGCGGCAGCCGGGTTTGGGTATTTTTGCCAAGGTGAAACGGCAGGGGCGCGCTTGGCGTCCCTGCGGTGCTGGTCCTGTCAGGCCGGGCGGCGATTGCCTTGCTGGCGGGGTTTGCCCGAATTGCCCGAACGGGTGGGGGATTGGCCGCCACCGGCGGGGCGGGCGGGTTTGGCGCCCTGGCGCGGTTGCGGCTTGGGGGCCTGGGATTTGTGTTCTGGACGGCCCCCCTGCGGCTTGCCCTGTCCCGGACGGCCACCCGGGCGGCCACCGCGGTTCTGGTTGGGTTTGGGCGCGGCTGCGACCACATCTGCGGCCCAAGGCGCGCCGCCGACCACCGGGATCGGCTTTTTCAGAACCTTTTCAATGGCCTGAAGTTCCCCCATCTCAGCCGGGGCGCAGAAGGCGATGGCGTTGCCTTCGGCCCCTGCACGGGCGGTGCGGCCGATGCGGTGGACATAGTTTTCCGGCACATTGGGCAGGTCGTAGTTGTAGACGTGGCGCACGCCGGGAATGTCGATCCCGCGGGCGGCGACATCGGTGGCCACGAGCACATCCATCTGGCCATTGCGGAATTCGGTCAGGGTGCGGTCACGCTGCCCCTGGCTTTTGTTGCCGTGGATGGAGCCCACGGTAAAACCCCATGCGGCCAACAGCTTGCACAGTTTTTCTGAGCCGTGTTTGGTGCGGCCAAAGACCAGCGCCTGTTCGCCGGGGTGTTTCTTGAGGTATTCCTCAAGAAGCTTGGCCTTGTCGCCATTGGGGATGAAGTGGACGCCCTGCACGATCTTTTCCACCGGTTTGCCCGGGGGGGCCACCTGCACGCGGACGGGATCGCGGAGATAGGTGCCGGCGATTTCCTCGATATCCTTGGGCATCGTGGCGGAGAACAGAAGTGTTTGTCTTTTCACGGGAATATGCTTGGCGATTTTGCGCAGGGCATGGATGAACCCCATGTCCAGCATGTGATCCGCCTCATCCAGCACGAGGTAGCCGGTGGCCTGAAGCGTGACATCGCCGCGCTCCAGCAGGTCGATCAGGCGGCCGGGGGTGGCGACCAGCACATCGGTGCCGCGCGCAAGGGCCATGGCTTGGCGGTTGAGGGACGCGCCGCCGACGACGGTGGTCACCTTGACGGCGGTGCCTTTGGTGAAAATGGTAAGGTTATCAGAGATTTGCGTCACCAGTTCCCGCGTGGGGGCAAGGATCAGGGCGCGCACGTTCTTTGGCCCCGGCGGGTGGCCGATATCCAGCAGGCGGTGCAGCAGCGGCAGGCCGAAGGCCGCCGTCTTGCCGGTGCCGGTCTGGGCGAGGCCCATCAGATCGCGGCCTTTCATGATCTGCGGGATCGCTTCCACCTGAATTGGGGTGGGCATCTGGAGGTTGGTTTTTTCAAGCGCTTTCAAGAGCTTGGGCGACAGGCCGAGATCGGCGAATGTGGTCATGACATGGTCTTTCCGGCCCTGTTCAAAGGGGCCAAAGGGGCCGCAGCAAAGGCGGCCAGTGGCAGGGATGCGCCGATTGCGCGGCGCGGAACCCCTGCGTGAAGGTGGGAACCTGTGGCCCGATCCGGCTCCCCATTGGGGCTGCTCACGCGGCAGCGGAGGGCGGGCGTAGGGGGCACATGGGGCCTTTCGGTTGAAAAGTCAACCGTGCAGCGCGTGGTGCAGATGGCGGTGCAGACGGGCGTATGCACGCAGAGGGCGGTGGGGGAGGGGTTGGTTAACCGCCTTTTGGCAGGGTTTGCGCCGGATTTGTGCGGGGGGCGGCGGATGGAACCGGGCGGGATGCGGGGCAAGCGGGCGGAGAACTACCACTACATGGCCGATGCGATGCGGCGGCTGGAATGGGACCTGCACCATACGATCGAGGCGACGGGGCGTATTCCGCTGGAATGGCACCAGATCGCGCAGGAACCCGTGCGGCAGGGCGCGGAGCGGGTGGCGATCCGGCTGGACCGGGATGTGCTGCGGTTCTTTCGGTCGATGGGGCCGGGCTATGGGCCCCGGATCAACCTGGTGCTGCGGACCTATATGCATGCGCGGCTGGCGGGGGTGATCCGGGGGGCCGAGACGGCGCCGGAGTTCCGCTTTTCGGTCGCTCCGGAGCGGCCGCTGTGGGGCGAGACGGCGGCAGGGCTGGGGGCTGGGCCGGGGCCGGATGAGGTGGAGCGGGGGGCAGAGGCAGCGGCGCGGGCGGCGGAGCGGGTGAAGGCGGCGCGGGTGGGGGGGTAGTCAAACAGACATCATATACTGTCGCAAAGGTCTTTTCCGATCTAGGCTGTTGATTTCTTCGCCGAAGCGTCCTTAGCTCTCAAGGGGTTTGACTAAGGTTGGCATAGTCGAGGTATACATGTTGTTCATACTTTTCGTGATCGTAATGTTCTTGCTGTTCTTTGCAGTTTTTGGAATTCTTTCTGCAATTCCGACCTCGCAACGCAGCTCCTCCACTTGGATTCCGGGAGCCATTGTTTCAGCACTTGTTCTTGTGGCCTTGATTTGGGCAGTAACGCCAATACTGATACCTCAGATGGTCGAATCAATTGACTCATCTTGGCGGGACCAGATGCATGTTTTCGCGTCATTTGGTGACATGTTTGGTGCGACTACGTCGCTCTTTTCAGGGTTGGCATTTTTGGGTTTGATTGCCACGCTAGTGATGCAGGGTAGGGAGCTTTCGTTGCAAAGGGAAGATCTTAAACTTAACAGAAAAGAATTGTCGCTCACTCGTGGCGAGGTCCGATTGCAGCGGTTTGAGAATACACTTTTTGGATTAATTCGGCAGCTTAACGAACACGTTCTTACAATGCAGGCGAGTTTTGGATATATGGAAAGTTCGGAGATTTTTGCTGGCCGCCGATATATTAAAGAGATCGCTGAATCTCTTCCAGACCAGTTCTATGGAAGACAAGAGTACATAGATGATCATGGGAAGAAGAAAGTTCGCCAATACCAGCGTGAGCTTTGTGCGCAGATAGAAGAGTATGAAGAAATTTTCTCAAGGAGACTTGAGGCCGATTTCGCACCATACATGCGCTTACTTTATGGAATCTTTCGTCATATTGAGACGGCAAAAATTACTGAAGATCAGAGAAAGATGTACTCCAGATTTGTTCGTGCACAATTGAGTTCGGCGGAGCTTAAGTTCATACTTTTCGACTGCGCTTCTGGAGTAGGTAAAGACTTTCAAGATTGGATAGTGAAATATGGGTTACTAAAGCATCTTCCTAAGTCAACTCGTGAGGCGAATCCAAACCTAGTAAGTATTTATCCTGAAGGGGCTTTTGAGCTTATTCCTGTGCCTCATGTTGAAATCTAAAATGGCTCACGTTCTTATGCAAATTGATTGCCATGTGAATTGATGTCTTAAATCCAAATGCCTTTCCTGTTGAGAAAAGAACTTCCAGTCTTATCGTTTTCTGACAATTTGCATTTCTACCCCTGCAACGTCCTGACGCCATACCCCTCACCCCGTGCCTTCATTGCCGCGACCGCCGCGATCGAGGCCGCTGCGGTCGTGAAGTAGGGGATCTTGTCCATCAGGGCGACGCGGCGGATGTCGCGGCTGTCGCTCACGGCTTGGGTGCCTTCGGTGGTGTTCATCACCAGCGCGATGTCGCCGTTTTTCAGGCGGTCGACTATGTTGGGGCGGCCTTCATAGACTTTGTTCACGGCCTCGGCCTTTACACCCTGACCTTTCAGCCAGTCGGCGGTGCCTTTGGTGGCCACGATGTGGAAGCCCATGGTGATGAGGTCGCGCGCGGCGGCGGCGAGGGCTTCGGATTTGTCCATGTCCTTGACGGAAAGGAAGACGCGGCCTGACTCGGGCAGGATGGTGCCTGCGCCCATCTGGGCCTTGAGGAAGGCCAGCGCGAAGGTGCGGTCCCAGCCCATCACCTCACCCGTGGAGCGCATTTCCGGCCCGAGGACTGGGTCCACGCCGGGGAAGCGGGCGAAGGGGAGGACGGCCTCTTTGACCGAGAACCACGGGGTGTGGGGATCGGCCAGCGTGAGCGGGTCTGCCAGTGGCAGGTCGGTGTCGGGGCCGACATCGGCGGCATAGGGCGCGCGCATCGGGAAGTTCGACAGCGGCTCACCTGCCATCAGCCGTGCGGCGATGGAGGCGATGGCAGAGTCGGTCGCCTTGGCCACGAAGGGCACGGTGCGGGAAGCGCGGGGGTTCACCTCAAGGACATAGATCGTGCCGTCCTTGATGGCGAATTGCACGTTCATCAGCCCCACGACATTGAGCGCGAGGGCCATTTGCACGGTCTGGCGTTTCAGTTCGGTGATGATGTCGGCGCTGAGCGAATGGGGCGGCAGGCAGCAGGCGCTATCGCCTGAATGGACCCCGGCCTCTTCGATATGTTCCATGATGCCCGCGACATGGACGTGCTTGCCGTCGGACAGGGCATCGACGTCAACCTCGATGGCGCCGGACAGGTAGCTGTCCAAGAGGACCGGGCTGTCGCCCGAGACCTGCACGGCGGTGCGGATGTAGCGTTCCAGCTGGGCGTCGTCGCGGATGATTTCCATCGCGCGGCCGCCGAGGACGAAGGAGGGGCGGATGACGAGGGGGTAGCCGACGTGCTGCGCCACGGCGAAGGCCTCATCCCGCGAACGGGCGGTGCCGTTGACGGGCTGTTTCAGGCCGAGGGAGTGGAGAAGCTGCTGGAAGCGTTCGCGGTCTTCGGCAAGGTCGATGGCATCGGGCGTGGTGCCGAGGATCGGGATGCCCTCTTCATGCAGGGCATTGGCGAGTTTCAGCGGCGTCTGGCCGCCGAATTGCACGATGACGCCATGCAGGGTGCCGTTGTCCTGCTCCACGCGAAGGATTTCCAGCACGTGTTCCAGTGTCAGCGGTTCGAAGTAGAGGCGATCCGAGGTGTCGTAATCCGTCGACACGGTTTCGGGGTTGCAGTTGACCATGATGGTCTCATAGCCCGCCGCGGTGAGCGCGTAGCAGGCGTGGACGCAGCAATAATCGAACTCGATCCCCTGACCGATGCGGTTGGGGCCACCGCCGAGGATGACGACCTTTTTGGCCCTGGACGGCCGGGCTTCGCATTCCACATCGCCCATGACGGGGGATTCATAGGTGGAATACATGTAGGGGGTTTGCGCCTCGAACTCGGCGGCGCAGGTGTCGATGCGTTTGAAGACGGCGGTGACGCCGAGACGGGTGCGCGCGCGGCGAACCTGGCCTTCGTCGCGGCCTGTGAGTTTGGCAAGGCGGGCATCGGTGAAGCCCATCATCTTGATCCGGCGCAGGGCATCGGCGGTGACGGGCAGGCCGGATTTGCGGATGTCGGCCTCGGCGTCGATGATTTCGCGGATGCGGGACAGGAACCACGGATCAAAGGCGGTGATGGCGTTGATGTCGTCATTCGAAAAGCCGTGGCGCATGGCCTGGGCGATGACGCGGAGACGGTCGGGTGTCGCCTCGGACAGGGCTTTTGAGATGGCGGCGCGGTCGGGTGCGCCGGGAATGGCGATCTCGTCAAAGCCGGTAAGGCCGGTTTCGAGGGAGGCGAGCGCTTTTTGCAGGGATTCGTGGATGGTGCGGCCGATGGCCATCACCTCACCCACAGATTTCATCGCGGTGGTGAGGTTGGGGATGGAGCCGGGGAATTTTTCAAAGGCGAAACGGGGGATCTTGGTGACGACATAGTCGATGGACGGCTCGAAACTGGCGGGCGTCACCTTGGTGATGTCATTGTCCAGCTCATCCAGCGTGTAGCCGACGGCGAGTTTGGCGGCGATTTTCGCGATGGGGAACCCGGTGGCTTTGGAGGCCAGTGCCGAGGAGCGGGAGACGCGGGGGTTCATCTCGATCACCACCATGCGGCCATCGGCGGGGTTGATGGCCCATTGCACGTTGGAGCCGCCGGTCTCTACCCCGATCTCGCGCAGCACGGCGATAGAGCCGTTGCGCATGATCTGATATTCCTTGTCGGTCAGTGTCAGGGCAGGGGCGACGGTGATGGAGTCGCCCGTATGCACGCCCATCGGATCGACGTTTTCGATGGCGCAGACGATGATGGCGTTGTCGGCGCGGTCGCGGACGACCTCCATCTCGAATTCCTTCCAGCCGAGAAGGGATTCGTCGACGAGAACCTGCGCGACGGGGCTGGCCTCGAGGCCCGATTTCACGATGGCCTCATAATCATCGCGGTTATAGGCGACGCCGCCGCCGGTGCCGCCAAGCGTGAAGGCAGGGCGGATGATGGCAGGGAGGCCCACATATTCGATGGCGGCGATCGCCTCGGCCAGACCGGCGGCGATGTCATATTTGCCGTTGGCAAGTTTGGGGGCGGCGATGATCGTGGCCTTGGGGTTTTCCAGACCGATGCGGTCCATCGCTTCGCGGAACAGCTTGCGGTCTTCGGCCATTTCGATGGCCTGCCGGTTTGCGCCGATAAGCTGCACGCCGAATTTTTCCAAGACGCCCAGATCAGCCAGCGCCAGCGCGGTGTTCAGCCCGGTCTGCCCGCCCATGGTGGGAAGGAGCGCATCGGGGCGTTCTTTCTCGATGATCTTGGCGACAACCTCGGGGGTGATCGGTTCGATATAGGTGGCGTCGGCCAGACCCGGATCGGTCATGATCGTGGCGGGGTTGGAGTTGACGAGGATGACGCGGTAGCCTTCCTCACGCAGGGCCTTGCACGCCTGTGCGCCGGAGTAATCGAACTCGCAGGCCTGCCCGATGACGATGGGACCGGCGCCGATGATCATGATGGAGGAGATATCGGTTCTTTTCGGCATGGTCCTGTCCCGCATGTGCCATCCCGCGGCGGTGGGCTGCGGGAGGTGGATTCGTGATACGCGCAAATTGACGGGGGTTTAGGGGAGTGGAGGGCGCGGCGCAAGCGGTTGTGGGTGCGCGGGGCGCGACCCCAAATTCGTTGGAACGAATTTGCAAATTTCTTCGAAGAAATTTGGGCCGCTGTGTCGTCGGCGAGGGCGGTTCGGGGCGGCGGGGTGTCGCAGGCGGGCTGGTCGGGGGGCGGGGGGGGTGTTATCTCCTGCCGCAACTGTCAGCACGACATAGTACGGGGCGCGGCGCGTGATCCTTTTCGAACATGGTCCCGGTGGCGGGGCGGCGCTCTTTGCCGCGCCGCGCGAGGTCATTCTTGCGCGGCGGGCGGATGAGGTGCGGGCCGCGCTGGCGCGCGCGGATGCGGCGCGGGCGGCGGGGGCCTGGGTGGCGGGCTATGTCGCCTATGAGGCGGGCTATGCGCTGGAGCCAAAGCTGGCGCGGCTGATGCCCGCGCGGCGGCCCGGGCCGCTGGTGGCGCTGGGGGTGTTCGACGCACCGCAAGATGCCGGGGCGGTGCTGGCGCAGGCGGCCGAGGGGGCCAGTGCGGCGCGGCTGTCGCGGCTGCGGCGGGGGATCACGCGGGCGGGTTACGGCGCGGCTTTTGCCAAGGTGGCGGCCTATATCGCGGCGGGGGATTGCTATCAGATCAACCTGACCTTTCCGCTTTCGGCGCGGCTGGAGGCGGGCACGGCGCTGGGCCTGTTCGGCGCGCTGCGGGCGCGGCAGAGCGTGGGATATGGTGTGTTCTGCGATCTGGGTGTCGGGCCGGTGGTGATGTCACGCTCACCCGAGTTGTTTTTCCGGATCGAGGGCGGGGTGATTTCCGCCCGGCCTATGAAGGGGACCGCGCCGCGCGACCCTGATCCGGTGCGCGATGCGGCCTTGGCGGCGGAATTGGCAGTGTCGGAAAAGGCGCGGGCCGAGAATCTGATGATCGTTGATCTGCTGCGCAACGATATCGCGCGGATCTCTGAGGTGGGGTCGGTGAAGGTACCCGAGCTTTATGCGGTGGAGCCTTTTGCGACCGTGCATCAGATGAGTTCGACCGTGACCGGGCGGCTGGTGGCGGGGGCCGATCTGGCGGGGTTGATGGCGGCGCTGTTTCCCTGCGGGTCGATCACCGGGGCGCCGAAAATCCGGGCGATGGAGATCATCCGCGAGGTCGAGGGGCGTGCGCGGGGTGTCTATTGCGGGGCGATGGGGTGGATGGCCCCGGATGGCGATGCGGTGTGGAATGTAGCGATCCGCACGCTGTCGCTGTTTCCGCAGGGCCGTGTCGCGCTGAATGTGGGCGGCGGGGTGGTGCATGATTCCACGGCCCAGGGCGAATGGGAGGAGGCGCTGTGGAAGGCGCGTTACGCGGAAGGGCTGGCGACGCCCGGCTGATTGAGACAGCTTTGTGGGATGGCGCGGGCTTTCCCCGGCTGCCGCTGCATCTGGCGCGGTTGGCGGCGGGGGCGGGGGCCTTGGGTTTTGCCTGCGACGCGGGGGCGGTGCGGGCGGCGCTGATGGCGGCGGTGGCGGATGCGCCCGCGCGGGTGCGGCTGACGCTGGGGCCCGCGGGCGATTGCGACGTGACGGTGGCCCCTTTGCCGCCGGCCAAGGCAGAGTGGCGGGTCGGGCTGGCGGCAGAGCGGCTGGCATCAGACGATCCGTGGCTGCGGGTGAAATCGACGCGGCGCGGGGCCTATGATGCGGCGCGGGCGGCGCTGCCTGCGCGGCTGGATGAGGTGGTGCTGTGCAATGAGCGCGGTGAGGTTTGCGATGGCACGATCACCACGGTGTTCTTTGATCGCGGCGCGGGGATGCGGACGCCGCCCCTGAGCTGCGGGGTGTTGCCGGGGGTGTTGCGGGCGGAACTGGCGGTGCCGGAGGAGGTGTTGCTGGCGCGTGACTTGCCGCAGGTGCGGCTCTGGGTAGGCAATGCGCTGCGCGGGTTGATCCCGGCGGTCTGGGCGGGCGGCTGAAGGCTGTTTTGCTCAAGAACAGGGGGCGCGCGCCCCCCCTCTGGCCGCAGGCGGCCATTCACCCCCTGCGGATATTTGACCAAAGGAGAATGGGGGACGCTGTGCTGCCTCTCCTTTGCGGAAATATCCTCGGGGGGAGGCGCGGCACGCGCCGTGGGGGGCAGACGGCCCCCCTCCGACGGTCGTTTGTATCAGGAACGGTTCAGAAACTGGCGCAGGGCGGCGAGGTCGTCCTGCATCAGCCCGTGGCCCGCACCGGGGTGGATGCGGGTTTCCACGATGGCCCCAAGCGCGATGAAGCTGTTGGCCGTTTCGCGCACGCGTGCCAGCGGGATATGCGGGTCGCGTTCGTGGACCGAGAGCCAGACGCGGCCTTCCCGCTTGCCCGTGTAGTCAAAGCGTTTGGGTGTGTGCCCATAGAGCGCTTCGGAGGGGGTTCCGGGCGCATCGGCAGTGCCGATGAGGCCGCCGGAAAAGGCCAGAAGGCCGGCAAGGCCGCTGCCGTTGCGGGCAAAGGCCTCGGCCGCCAGACAGGCGCCCTGGCTGAAGCCCGACAGCCAGATATGGCTGCGCGGTATGCCTTCGGATTGCAGCGTGGCGATGGCCTGATCCACCTGCGCCAAGGCGCGGGTGACATAGGGTTCCATCTGCGCCGAGGGGGCGAGGAAGCTGGTGGGCCACCAGCTGTTTCCCGGGGCCTCGGGCGCGATGGCGGCGATCTGGGGCAGGGCGGCGTGATCCATCAGCGACAGGATGTCGGCGGCCGAGCCGCCGCGACCGTGCAAGAGCACGATCCCGGCGGTGGCCCCGGCTTGTGGGCCGTGGCGCATCATGCGGGCACCTTGATCGGCGGAAGAACGGCCTCGATCCGATCGCGCAGGCGTTCGTGCTGGGCCGGCAGCATCAGCCGCGAGCCCATGGTTTCCAGCGGTTCATCGACAGCAAAGCCCGGCGGATCGGTGGCGATTTCGAACAGCACGCCGCCCGGTTCGCGGAAGTAGATCGCGTTGAAATACTGCCGGTCGATCACCGGGGTGGTGCGGTGACCGAAGGACAGGAGCGCCTCTTGCCAGTGGTGCTGATCTTCCTGCGTCTTGGCGCGGAAGGCGATGTGGTGGATCGTGCCGCGCCCGGGGCGGGCGACGGTGGGCACATCGGCGCGCCAGATGTCGATGATGCGGCCGCGTTCGGCCCCGTCGGCGATCAGGCGCAGGCGTTCGCCACCCGCGCCGCGCTCGGAGCCCGCGACGCGGTAGCCGAACGCCTCGGTCAGCAGGCGGGCGGTGGGTTCGGGATCGCGTTCCCAGAGCGTGACGGAATGGAAGCCGTGCCGATCCACCGCGCCGTCGGTTTCGATCAGTTCCACCGGCGCGCCATCGGGATCGCGCAGCGTGATGACGCGCTGGCCAAAGCGTTCGGTCCCGGCGGGGATGTGGCGGTCACCCTCGGACAATTCGTCGATCATGGTGTCGAACTCTGCCTTCGGGATGGCATAGGCAAAGGCTGAGGCCATGCCGGGGCCGGCGCGGCCGGGGCCGGCATCGGCAAAGGGGAAGAAGGTGAGGATCGTGCCGGGGCTGCCGGCGGGATCGCCGTAATAGAGGTGATAGGTGCCGGGATCGTCAAAGTTGACGGTCTTTTTCACCAGACGCTGATTCAGGCGGCCTGCGTAGAAATCCACATTCTCTTGCGGCGGGCCGGAAATGGCGGTGACGTGGTGGATGCCGGGGATCGAGGTCATGATATGCCCTTTCGGCGATATGTTTCGGTTGGGTCGAATATGGGCCGGGTGCGCGTTTGCGGAAAGCGGGCAAGGGCGCGCGGGACTTGTGCAGCGATGCACGGGTCGCGGTCCCCGCGCCTGGGGCGTTTTGGCGTTGCGCGGCCTTGACTTCGCGCGCGCCAACGGGTGTATCGGCGCGATGTCCGATCCAGCCTCGCAAAGGGGAGCATGATGCACGCCTATCGCAGCCATACCTGCGCCGAACTCAACACCGCCCATGTGGGGCAGGAGGTCCGCCTTGCGGGCTGGGTGCATCGCGTGCGCGACCATGGCGGGGTGTTGTTCATCGACCTGCGCGATCATTACGGCATCACGCAGGTGCTGGCCGACAGTGACAGCCCGGCTTTTGCGGCGGTGGAAAAGGTGCGCGCCGAATGGGTGGTGCGGATTGATGGGCGGGTGAAGGCGCGCGATGCGGCGCTGGTGAACGCCAAGATCCCGACCGGCGAGGTTGAGGTCTATGTCACGGGCCTGACGGTGCTGGGCGCGGCGGAAGAATTGCCGATGCCGGTC
Source organism: Paracoccaceae bacterium (assembly GCA_022843025.1). Taxonomy (GTDB): domain Bacteria; phylum Pseudomonadota; class Alphaproteobacteria; order Rhodobacterales; family Rhodobacteraceae; genus Paragemmobacter. The sequence goes on from JALHOL010000001.1 coordinate 728,702, forward strand.
TTCGGCGAGGTGGATTATCCGGAAGAAACTCGGCTGACCTATCGCTTCCTCGACCTGCGGCGGGAAAAGCTGCATCGCAACATGATGCTGCGGTCGAATGTGGTGCGCCATCTGCGCAATGCGATGTGGGATCAGGGGTTCAACGAGTTTCAGACGCCGATCATCACCGCATCGTCGCCCGAAGGCGCGCGGGATTTTCTGGTGCCGTCGCGCCTGCATCCGGGCAAGTTCTATGCCCTGCCGCAGGCACCGCAGCAGTTCAAGCAATTGATCATGGTGGCGGGGTTTGACCGTTACTTCCAGATTGCGCCCTGTTTCCGCGATGAAGACCCGCGTGCGGACCGGTCCCCCACCGACTTTTACCAGTTGGATGTGGAGATGAGTTTCGTCGAGCAGGAGGATGTGTTCGCCGCCGTGCAGCCCGTGATTCAGGGGCTGTTCGAGACGTTCCGCCCCGACTGCAAGACGGCGAGCGACTGGCCGCGCATTGCCTATCGGGATTCGCTGTTGTGGTACGGGTCGGACAAGCCCGACCTGCGCAACCCGATCAAGATGCAGATCGTGACCGAGCATTTCCGGGGGTCGGGTTTCGCGGTCTTTGCGAAGTTGTTGGAGAATGAAGGCACCGAAGTGCGCGCAATTCCGGCGCCGACCGGGGGAAGCCGCAAGTTCTGTGACCGGATGAACGCCTATGCCCAGAAGGAAGGGCTGCCGGGGATGGGGTATATCTTCTGGCGCGAGGCGGAAGACGGGTCGGGGATGGAGGCAGCGGGGCCGCTGGCCAAGAATATCGGGCCGGAGCGGACCGAGGCGATCCGGCAGCAGCTTGGCCTTGGGCTGGGCGATGCGGCGTTCTTCCTTGGCGGCAAGCCGGAGCAGTTTGAGAGCTTTGCGGGCCGCGCGCGCAACGAGATCGGGCGGGAACTGGGGCTGGCCGAGACGGACACGTTCCGCTTTGCCTGGATCGTCGACTTCCCGATGTATGAGAAGACCGATGACGGCAAGATCGACTTTTCCCACAACCCCTTCTCCATGCCGCAGGGCGGTATGGACGCGCTGATGAGCGATCCGCTGGCGGTTTATGCCTATCAGTATGATCTGGCCTGCAACGGCTATGAGCTGATTTCGGGCGGCATCCGCAACCACAAGCCCGAGATCATGTACAAGGCGTTTGAGCTGGCCGGGTATCCGAATTCCGAGGTCGATAAGCGGTTTGGCGGCATGGTGAAAGCGTTCAAATACGGCGCGCCGCCGCATGGTGGTTGCGCGATGGGGATTGACCGGGCGGTGATGCTGCTGGCCGATGAGAGCAACATCCGCGAGGTCATCATGTTCCCGATGAACCAGCGCGCCGAAGACCTGCTGATGGGCGCGCCAAGCGAGCCGATGAACGAGCAGTTGCGCGAATTGCGCCTGCGCGTGGTGCCGAAGGATCAGTAAGGCCGAACGATTAGGGGGGGGCGCGGGAGCGCCCCTTTTGTTTTGGCGGGTGGCCCCCCTTGATGATGGGGAAGGTGGTTTTGGACTGCCCCTCGCCAAGGCGGGTTTTCCCTGCCAGTCTGTCGCCTTGTCCCGAGGTGATCCATGACGTCCCATCCGCCGCTTTACACCGCATCGGTTCCTGTGTTCCGCCATTATCTGGAGCGGATTTCCGTCATGGCAGAGCGGGCCGGACCAGAGGCGATGGGCGCGCGGATTGCCGATGCCTTTCCCGCCGGGCAGCAGTTCGCCACGGCGGCGGGCTTTGCGCTGCGGGTGGCCTGTCCTTTGGCCGGGCGCGAGGTGCCGGATTTGCCCAAGGCGCTTGGGCCAAGGCTGGCGGTGGCGCGGGCGATGCTGGGGGCGATGGGGCCTGCCGCGTTTGAGGGGGCTGCGGCGCGGGTGATCCGGCATAAGGCGGGCGAGGCGTGGCTGGAGCAGGACGGGGCGACGTTCCTGCATCTGTATGGGATGCCGAATTTCCTGTTTCACCTGACCATGGGCTATGCCGCGTTGCGGGGGGCGGGGGTGGCCTTGGGCAAGGCAGATTTTGACGGGTTCCATGTCTATCCGCCGGGATTTGCGTTCTGATCTTGCGGTTTGCCGACAGGGCGGGGCAAGCTGCGGGCGGAATGTGGCGGAGGCGGGAATGGCGGGTTTGAGCGGATGGCAGGCGGCGGAGCGGCCCGGCGTGGCGCCCCTTGAGGGGCGCTATGCGCGGCTGGAGCGGCTGGATGCCGATGCCCATGCGGCGGCCCTGTTTTCCGCCTTTGCCGGGCATGATGCGCTGTGGGATTACATGCCCTATGGGCCGTTCCATTCCTCCGCCGCCTATCACCGCTGGGCCAAGGAGGCGACAGCGGGAACGGATCCGGTGTTCTGGGCGATCACGGCGGCGGGGGCGGCGCATCCGTCGGGGGTGGCCTCATATCTGCGGATCACGCCAGAGCATGGGGTGATCGAGGTGGGCAATATCTGCCTGTCCCCCGGCCTGCAGCGCGGGCGGGCGGCGACGGAAGCGATGTTTTTGATGATGGATTGGGCCTTTTCGCATGGCTATCGGCGCTATGAATGGAAATGCAACGCGCTGAACCTGCCGTCGCGGCGGGCGGCGCAGCGGTTGGGCTTTTCCTTCGAGGGCGTGTTCCGCCAGCATATGGTGATCAAAGGGGCGAACCGCGATACGGCGTGGTTTGCCATGATCGACAGCGAATGGCCCGCGCTGCGCGAGGCCTATGCGGCCTGGCTGTCGCCTGCGAATTTCGATGCGGCGGGGCGGCAGCGGGAGCGGCTGTCAGACCTGACCGGGTTGGTGCGGGCGGCATCGGATCCCGCGCTTTAATGGGGCGCTTTACCCCGGATAGAGCGTGGCAAGGCGGGCGTTGACGGGATCGCGCAAGGCCTGCGGCGGGGGTGGGGGTGGCTGGGTTTGCATTCAGGTCTCCTGCAGGTTGGCTGCAAGTCTTGGGCCACCGGGTTAAGATGCGGTAAAGGCGGGGCCTGCGACGGCTGCGCCCCTTGCGCGGGGGGCGGGGCGCACCCATAACGCAGGGCAGGAGCCAGCGAAGGGGTGGGCGATGATCGGACGTTTGAACCATGTGGCCATTGCTGTGCCGGATCTGGCGGCAGCGGCAGAGCAGTATCGCGGCACCCTGGGCGCAACGGTCGGCGCACCGCAGGATGAGCCGGATCATGGGGTGACGGTGATCTTCATCGAATTGCCGAATACGAAAATCGAGCTTCTGTATCCGCTGGGCGAGAACTCCCCCATCGCGGGATTTCTGGAAAAGAACCCGGCGGGGGGGATTCACCACATCTGCTATGAGGTGGAGGATATTCTGGCAGCGCGGGATCGGCTGAAGGCGTCAGGCGCGCGGGTGCTGGGGTCGGGCGAGCCGAAGATCGGCGCGCATGGCAAGCCCGTGCTGTTCCTGCATCCCAAGGATTTCAACGGCTGTCTGGTCGAACTGGAACAGGTGTAAGGGCATGAGTATCACATCGGCCATCGTGCTTTATGCTGTGACCTGGTTCATGGTGTTCTTCATCGTGCTGCCCATCCGCTTTGTCAGTCAGGGGGATGCGGGCGAGGTGGTGCCCGGCACGCCCAAGGGCGCGCCTGCGCGTGATATCGTGGGCAAGAAGGCGCGGATGACCACGTGGATTGCCGCGCTGGTCTGGGTCGTGCTGGCGGGGATCATCCTGTCGGGGATGATCTCGGTCCGCGATATCGACTGGCGCGGGGTGATGACGGAGTGACCCGCCGCCTGCGGTGATCTGATGGCGCGGCTGCGCCGCAAGCCTTTTGTCTCGCCTGCGCGCTTGCGCGCTTCTGCTCGGTGCCGGGGGTTCCCCCCGGACCCCGGGGTATTTCTTTCAAGATGAAGTCAGGGGCGGTTGTGGCTTCATCTTGGCGAAAAATACCCTCAAGGGGTGAATGGCCGCGCGGGCACCGCGTGGACAGAGGGGACGGAACGTCCCCTGACAGGGGAGCCGGACGCGCGGCACGCGCGGGAGGCGACACAAGAGGCGTGCGGCGCAAGCCGCTCTGCCGGATCAGCGGCGGTTCACGCGGTGGAACAGGTGGGCGAAGGTGGCCACGCCGAAGACCGGGATGAAAAGGTTCAGGACCGGAATCGACAGCGGGGCCGCCATCAGCACGCCTGCGCCCCAGAGCCGCGCCTTGTTGGCGCGCCAGAGCGCCCGCGCCTCGACCCGGCCCACCCGGCGCTGGGCGACGAGGGTGAAGTATTCCCGCCCGAGAAGATAGCCGTTCAGCCCCCAGAACAGCACGGGGACCAAGGGCCCCGCGAAGGGCCAGAGGAAGAGCGCGATCAGGTTGGCCCCCAGCGCGATGCCGAAGAAGTTGACCGCGCCGATCAGGCCCTCGGCCAAGGTCTGCGGGCGGGCATCGGGCAGGGTGGGGTAGTGGCGGTCTTCCACCGCGTCGACCACATCCTCCAGAAAGATGCCCGTGAAGGCCGAGGCGACAGGGACCATCAGAAAGACCGAGGCCAGCAGCATCAGGACGATCGAGCCGACGGAGAGAAGCGTGTCGAGGCCGCCCACCGGGCCGAGGAGCGGCAGATCGGTGGTTTCGGGCACCAGCCACTGGATCGCGCCGATCATCAGCGCATAAAGCCCGACGAGCAGCGCCAGCGTCAGGCCGACGCCCAGCAGGACCACGCGGCGGAAGCGCGGATCGGTCCATTGGCCCAAGGCGCGGGAGAAGCTGGCGAAGATCATGCCCATGGGGATGTCCCTTGTGGTTCAGGCCCAGGTGATGGTGCGGGCGGGGTCGGGGCGGGGGCGGTCGGGCATGGGGCTGCCCGGCGTGCCGATATGGATGATGCCCGCCACCCATTCCGCATCCGTGCAGCCGAAGGCGCGGGTGATGAAGGGGCGGTCATGGCTGACCCAGCCTGAAAGCCAGTTCGCGCCCCAACCTGCCGCCGTGGCCGCGTTGACGAGGCCAAGGCAAAGCGCGCCTGCCGACAGGGTCTGTTCGATTTCGGGGATCTTGTCCGAGAGTTTGGGCGCGGCGATCACCACCACGGCGAGGTGGGAGCGGTCGAACTGGCCGCGGCCTTTTTCGATCTTTTCGGGATCTCCGCCGATGTTACGCGCCCGCGCCTCGGCCAGATCGGCCCAAAGGGTAAGGGCGGGGCGATAGCCCACCACCAGCCGCCACGGTTCCAGCTTGCCATGATCGGGCACGCGCAGGGCGGCGTGAAGGATTGGTTCCAGCGCCCTGCGGTCGGGGGCGGGGCCGGTCATCACCTTGGAGGGGTAGGATTGGCGGGTGGCCAGAAATTCAAAGGCGGCGGTGTTGGCGGGCATCTGGTTTACGGGCATCTGGGGGCCTTGCTGCCCCGGCGTGGCGCGGGGCGGTGAGGTGGGGTTGTTGGCGGAGCGGGCGTTCGCCCGCATTGCTTTTGTCTCGCCTGCGCGCGGTCGCGCTTGGCTCGGGTTTTTGGGTATTTGAGCCAAGGTGAATGGGCAAGGGGCGAGTTGGCGGTCAGGGGCGTGAATACAGGGTTTCCAGATCGTCGATCCATGCGGTGAGGAAGGCGTCGAAGCGGGGGTCGGGTTGGCGGGCGGTGAGCGTGGCGGCGAGGGGGTCGGGGGCGGTGGCCGTACCAGACCCGGCGCTTTGGGCCAGTTCCTCGATCACGGCGTGGCCGCAGAAGGGGACGTAGACCTCGGAATAGCCGCCTTCATGCACGGCGAGGAGGCGGCCGTCGCAGAGGGTGTCGGCGGCTTGCATCGTGAGGCGGGTCATCTGGCGGAAGGTGTCGGCGGTGGCGAGCATCCGGCCCAGCGGATCGAGAGCGGCGGCGTCAAAGCCGCAGGCGATGAGGATGGCGTCGGGTTTGTGGGCGTGCAGGGCGGGGAGGACGAGGCGTTCGAACGCCTCGATATAGCCCTTATGCCCGGTGCCGGGGGGGAGGGGGATGTTAAGGTTGGTGCCATGGGCGACGCCTTCGCCGCGGATATCGGCATGGCCGGTGTCGGTGGGATAGTTGCGGTCCTGATGGAGCGAGATGGTCAGGATATCGGGGTCGTTCAGGAAGATCGCCTCGGTCCCATTGCCGTGGTGGACGTCCCAGTCGATCACGGCGAAGCGTTTCGCGGGCGTCTCTGCCTGAGCGGCGCGGATGGCGATGGCGATATTGGCCAGCAGGCAGAAGCCATTGGGGCGATCGGGCAGGCAATGGTGGCCCGGCGGGCGCGAGAGGGCATAGCCGTTGCGGGCCTGTCCGGTGAGGATGTCGATCAACCCGCGTTTGGCGAGGCCTGCCGAGAGGGCAGCGAGTTCATAGCCGCCCCGTCCGAAGGGGGCGCGGGGGCCAAGTTCGCCGCCATCGGCATCGGACAGCGCCTTGAACTGGTCAAGATAGGTGGCGGGGTGGACGCGGAGCAGGTCGTCACGGGTGGCGGGGTCGGCGCTGCGGGGGGAGAGGTGGTGGATCAGGCCCGTCACCTCGATCAGGTTTTTCAGGCGGCGTTTGGTTTCGGGCGATTCGGGCAGGCCGCCGCCGGGTTGCACCAGCGCGCCGATGGGGCCGCCCACGGGCAGGGTGAGGGCGTAGTTGCCGCCGTGATGCCAGAAGAGCCGTTCGTCGGTGTAGAAGGCGGTGGTCATTCTGGCCTCGGGTCTGGGGGCGGTTGCGGGCAGGTTAGGCGCGGGGCAGGGTGGAAAGCCAGAGGGGAGATGCGATGAAGAAGGGTGAGCGGGCCGATCTGGCGGTGCCGGGGGCGGAGTTTGTGGTCAAGGCCGTGCCACGGGCGCGGGTGGCGGCTTGCGCGCTGGAGGGGGAGGTGTGGCGGATCGCGGTGCATGAGCCGCCCGAGGAGGGCCGCGCCACGGCGGCGGTGGCGGAGGCGCTGGCCCATGCGCTGGGCGTGGCGAAGGGGCGGCTGGTGCTGGTGCGGGGGGCGGCGTCGCGGGAAAAGCGGTTCCGGCTGGATTAGGGGGCCTTTGTGGCGGGTTTGGCTTCGATCCGGTAGCTGCCTTCGGGCAGGTCCAATGCGGCGGCGAGATCGCGCAGTTGCGTGAGCGACAGGGTGATGCGGACGGGTTCTTCGGTCAGCGGGTCAAGCTGTTCCAGCGTCACGCAATCCTCGAAGGCGAGGATGGTGATGTCTTCCTGCAGGCCTTCATGCCCCTCGTCGATGAGGGTGATCACGGTGGCGTCGAAATCGTGCTCGATGGTGAACATGGCAGGCAGGCTAGCGCGGTGATGTGGGGGCGTGCAATCGCGAAAACCCCGCATGGGCTGGGCGGCGGGCGGATGGGCGCTGAATTGCGCGTGAGGCGGGGCGGTGGGGGCTGGTTCGTGCCGCGCGCTTTGCTAGATTGCCGGGAACGAGTTTTGCAACGAGATTTGCGGACCCCTTGGTGGGGTGGCGCGGACGGATGGAACGGGCAGGCAATGCGGGCAATGGTTCTGGCGATGATGGCGGTGGGCGGGCTGGCGGCCTGTGTGCCGACTTATGAGGCGGGGTATCCCGCGCCTGCGCCCGTGGGCGAGGTGCCCCAGGTGGCCGCGGCACCCTTGCCGCCCCGGCAGGCGGCGGAGAATTTCATCCGTGTGGTCCGGCAGGTGGAGCCGATGACCGAAGAGATTTGCCGCGCCCGCACGCGGGGGGTGAATTGCGATTTCCGCATCGTGATCGATGATCGGCCCGGAATGGGGCCGAACGCGTTCCAGACGCTGGATGAGACGGGGCGGCCGATCCTTGGCTTTACGCTGGCGCTGATTGCGGATGCGCGCAACGCCGACGAGATTGCCTTTGTGCTGGGCCATGAGGCGAGCCATCACATTCTGGGCCATATCCCGCAGCAGCAGCAGACTGCGATGGCGGGGGCGATGGTGGCAGGGATACTGGCGCAGGCGACCGGGGCCGGGTCCGAGGCGGTGCAGGCGGCGCAACAGATGGGCGCTTCTGTCGGCGCGCGGCGCTATTCGCGCGATTTCGAGCTGGAGGCCGATGCGCTGGGCACGGAGATCGCCTTTTACGCGGGATATGACCCCGTGCTGGGGGCGGGGTTCTTTGACCGGCTGCCCGATCCGGGGGATCAGTTCCTGGGCAGTCACCCGCCCAATTCCCAGCGCAAGGCGCAGGTGCGGGCGGTGGTGGCGCGGCTGGGCGGGTATTGAGCGCCGCCGCTTCGGTTTGATCTGCGTCAAGGCAGGGCGGGCTGCGCGCGGGCAGGGTTGTCGTCACGGGGCCGGGTTTGCGGCCCTGCAAGGAGGCGACGGGATGATCGGATATGCAGAGGCACCCAAGGCTTGGGGACTGACGCGCGGGATGGGCCGGGTGCTGGGCGTCAGCCTGACCGGCGCAGTGGTCGAGGGCTGGTTGCATCGTGGGGAACTGGCGGCGCTGGTGGATCGCTGTCAGGCCTGCGGGCAGGACGCGGATTGCACCGGCTGGCTGGCCAGCCATGTGACGGCGGAAACGCTGCCGGATTTCTGCGCGAACAAGGACGGGATCGAGGCGCTGGTTCCGCGCTGATCTGACGTTATCCGCGCCAGTCATGCGGGCCAGTCCTCTGGGGGGCTTGAGGCGCGGAGGTCTGCGTGACAGGGTCGCGCGGATGGAAAAGCTTGGGGAAATCCTGCGCGACCGCGGGTCGCGCTATGCCGTTTCGGGCGGGCCGGTTGTGGGCCGTGCCGGGGTGGAGGCCTTGCTGGCCGATCTGAAGCGCGACAAGAAATATGCCAAGGCCACCCATAATTCCTGGGCCTGCATTCTGAGCGAAGGCGGGCCGCAGAAGGGCGATGATGGCGAGGCGGGGGCAGGAGCGGTGATCCTGCGGATGCTGGAGCGCGCGGGGCTGGTTGATCATGTGATCGTGGTGACGCGCTGGTATGGCGGGGTGCATCTGGGTGGTGACAGGTTTGCGCATGTGGTGACCTGTGTGCGGGCCTATCTCGACGCGCTGGAGCGGGCAGGATAAGGCTGACCTTGCGGCAGGCAGGGAGAGGGCGCGATGATCGGCTGGCTGAAGGCAGAGATACGCCGGATCGGCAATACGACGATCTGGTCCTGGCAGGGCTGGGTCTCGGCCTGGGCGCGGGAGAAATCGCTGCGGCAATGGACGCTGGTCAACCTGATTTCGGCCACGCTGGCGCTGACGCTGGACCTGACGCCGGGGGAACGGGCGCTGATCCTGGCGCTGGGCTTGCTGCTGCTGGCCGCCGAACTGGCGAATACGGCTATCGAAGAGGTGGTCGATTACATCTCTGAAGAGATCGATCCGCGGGCGAAGCGGGCCAAGGATGCCGGATCGGCCATGGTGGCGGTGACGGCTCTGGCGGGCGGGCTGGCCTGGGTGGTGATCCTGATCGGATGAGGGGGCGTTCTCGGACGCAGAGAACGCGGCGGAAAATGACGCATTTTCCGGGGCACGCCGTTCCGGGCCGCCGCGCGGTGTGGCACAGGCGGATTTGGGTATTTGTGGCCAAGATGAAGGATCAGGGCCGCTTTGCCTGACGCCGCAGATGGGCGCGGTAGAGAAGGGGCGCGGCGATCCGGTCGTAGAGCAGGGTCAGCGCCGGGTTGATGACGGGCAACCCGGTGAGCCTGGCGAGCCAGCGCCAGCGCGGCAGGCCCGCCCAGATGGCGCGAAAGGCCGCAAGGCCGGAGAGCAGTTCGCCTTCTTTCAGCACATGCAGGCGGCGGGCGGCCTGATCCGGAGTCAGGCCGTAACGGGATGCATCCTCCAGCCGGTCAAAGCGGAGGGGGGCACCGTCGCGGGCGGCGGTGGCGCGATAATGATCAATCTCGAACCGGCAGACCGGGCAGGTGTCATTGTAGAGGATGCGGGTTTCGTCGCTCATGCCCTGCAAGCTAGGTGCGGGGCGGGTGGGGCCAAGGGGGCCGTGACGATGTGTCAGAGCCGTGAATGGCTGCCATCGCAGAAGGGGGCCTTGGCGCTGGCCTTGCAGCCGCAGAAGAACAGCTTCTTGCCCTCTTCCGCCGTGACCTTGACCGGGGAGAAGCTGGTGCCCTTGTGGCTGCCGTCGCAGAAGGGCTGGTTCTTCGACTCGCCGCAGGCGCACCAGAAATAGGTTTTTCCCGCCTCGGCCTCGACCGGGTAGGGGGCTTTCTGGGCGATCTTGGGGATGTCGGACATTCGGCTGGCTCCTGATTGGCTTGCGCGTCGCAGGATGTGCGGCGGGCGGCCGTTCGGTCAAGCCGTCAGGCGACCCCAGAGATCGTATTCGCCCGCATCTTCGACCTGAACCGTCACGATATCGCCGGGGGAGAGGGTGGCGAAATCCTCATCGATGAACAGGTTGCCGTCGATTTCCGGTGCATCGGCCTGCGTGCGGCAGGTGGCACCTTCGTCATCGACCTCATCCACGATGACCTGCAGCACTTTTCCAACCTTGGCGGCCAGTTTCGCCTCGGATATCGCCTGCGCTTTTGCCATGAAGCGATCCCAGCGGTCCTGCTTCACCTCTTCTGGCACATGATCGGGAAGCGCGTTGGAGCGTGCGCCGGGGACGTTTTCGTATTTGAAGCAGCCGACGCGGTCGAGCTGCGCCTCATCCATCCAGTCGAGCAGGGTCTGGAATTCGGCCTCGGTCTCGCCGGGGTAGCCCACGATGAAGGTGGAGCGGAGCGTGATGTCGGGGCAGGTGGCGCGCCATGCGGCGATTTCGTCCAGCGTGCGTGCGGCGGCGGCGGGGCGGGCCATGCGGCGCAGAACATCCGGGTGGGCGTGCTGAAACGGGATGTCGAGATAGGGCAGGATCAGCCCTTCGGCCATGAGCGGGATCAGGTCGCGCACATGGGGGTAGGGGTAGACGTAATGCAGGCGCACCCAGGCGCCAAGCTGGCCCATTTCACGCGCCAAATCGGTGATATGGGCGCGGACGGAGCGGTCTTTCCACGGGCTGTCGTCATGCTTGCGGTCCACGCCATAGGCAGAGGTGTCCTGCGAGATGACGAGGAGTTCCTTCACCCCCGCCTCGACGAGCTTTTCCGCCTCGCGCAGGATGGCGTGGGCGGGGCGGCTGACGAGTTTGCCGCGCATGTCGGGGATGATGCAGAACTTGCACTTGTGGTTACAGCCTTCGGAGATTTTCAGATAGCTGTAGTGGCGCGGGGTCAGGCTGACGCCGGTGGCGGGCAGCAGGTCGATGAAGGGATCGGGCTGCGGCGGCACGGCAAGGTGGACGGCGTCCAGCACCTGTTCGTATTGATGTGGTCCGGTGACGGCGAGAACCTTGGGATGCGCGCCGGTGATGTAATCGGGTTCCGCGCCAAGGCAGCCGGTGACGATGACGCGGCCGTTTTCCTTGAGCGCCTCGCCGATGGCATCGAGGCTTTCGGCGCGGGCAGAGTCCAGAAACCCGCAGGTGTTGACGATGACGGCATCGGCGCCGGTGTAATCGGGGCTGATGGCATATCCTTCGGCCCGCAGGCGGGTGAGGATGCGTTCGCTGTCTACCAGCGCCTTGGGGCAGCCGAGCGAGACCATGCCGATGGTGGGCTGGCCCGCACGGCGTTCGTCAGGAACGCTGGCACGGGCAAGGTCGGGGCGCAGGTTGGGCGGGTTCTGGGTCATGTGCGCGCCATACCCCAAACGCGGCGCGGCGGGAAGGGCGGTGATCCAATCGCGCGGCTGCGCCGCATTGCTTTTGTCTCGCCTCCCGCGCCTGCGCGCGTCCGGCTCGGACGCAGGGGGCTTTCACCCCCCTCTTGGCCCGCTGCGCGGTCCAATTCACCCCCTGAGGGTATTTTTCCCAAGATGAAGGAGTGCTGGGTTTCATCTTGGCCCAAATACCCTCGGCGGGTCAGCCAGCGGTGCGCCAACGGTTCGAACATCAATGGAGGAAGGGGGCGCAGCCCCCGCCTCTGAGCCGGAGCGCGCAGGCGCGGAGGCGAGGCAAAAGAAATGCGGCGCAGCCGCGCAATTGGATCACCGCTCGCCGCTTGCCCTGCGGGTGGGGGCGGCATAGCGTCCGGGGCGAGATTTGGGGCCAGATTTGGGGCCAGAGGAGACCTGCCATGACCGATACCCGCCCGCTGATCCTGTCCTGCCCCTTGCCGCGCAGTTTGCCGTTGATCTTCAGGCCGGACGGGTTGGCGGAATTGCGGGCGCGGTACCGGATTGTCGAGACGACGGATGAAGCCTTGCCCGCGCTGGCGGAGGATGTGCTGGCAGAGGCGCGCTATATCATCGGGCAGCCGCCGATGGATGGGGCGCTGCTGGCGCGGCTATCGTCGCTGCGCTGCATTTTCAATGTGGAATCCAATCTTCTCAACAACATGCCCTATGATGAGGTGTTCCGTCGCGGCATTCATGTGGTGACCACAGGGGCGGTCTTTGCCCAGCCGGTGGCCGAAATCGGGCTGGGGTTTGCGCTTTCGCTCTTGCGCAACATCCACGGGGCGGATGCGGATTTCCGGGCGGGGCAGGAGTTGTGGGGGGGTGACGGCAATGGCAATGCGCGGCTGCTGACCTGGGCAGAGGTGGGGATCATCGGGTTCGGCGATCTGGGCCGGGCCTGCGCGCGGGTGCTTACGGGGTTTGCGCCGCGCTTACGGGTGTTCGATCCCTGGCTGCCCGTGTCGCGCATCCGCGAGGCTGGGGCGGAGCCTGCGACGCTGGAGGCGGTGCTTGCCGGGTCGGATGTGGTGTTCTGCACGGCAGCCGTCACGTCGGAGAACCGGGCCTTTCTGGGGGCGGAGGCTTTTGCGACCATGCGGCGGGGGGCAATCTTTCTGCTGCTGTCGCGTGCCGATGTGGTGGATTTTCCGGCGCTGATGGGTGCGGTGCAGGGAGGCCATATCCTTGCTGCGTCCGACGTGTTCCCGGAGGAGCCTTTGGCCGTGGATCATCCGGTGCGGGCGATTCCCGGTTTCCTGCTTTCGGCGCATCGGGCGGGGGCGTTGGACATCGCGTTCAAGCGGATGGGCGAGATGGTGCTGGAAGATCTGGCCCTGCTGGACCGGGGTTTGCCACCCATGGTCTGCAAGCGGGCCGAGCGGGAAACGGTGGCGCGGTTCCGGTCCAAACCCGTGGTGGTGAACTGATCCGCCGATGCGTCGGGCGGCGCTTGCGGCGCGGGCAGGGGCAGGCGTAACCTGCGGTTGATGCTGGGTTTGGGGGGTGGAATGCGCTGGGTTTTCCGGGTTCTTGGGGTGCTGGCGGTGCTGGTGGTCATTGGTGCTGCGGCGCTGGTTCTGATCCCGTCGGATCGGGTGGCGGCGCTGGCGGTGGCGCAGTTTGAAAAGGTCACCGGGCGGCAATTGACGATTGAGGGCGGCGTGACGCCCACGCTCTGGCCCGTGTTGGGGGTGGAGATGGGGCGGATCGAGATATCGAACGCCGACTGGTCAGAGGAAGGGCCGATGCTGGTGGCCGATGCGCTGGCGATCCGGATCGATTCCAATGCGCTGTTCGGGGGCGAGGTGCGGATCACCGGGCTGGAATTGACGCGGCCAGAGATATTGATCGAAAGCGGCGAAGAGGGCGCGGGGAACTGGGTTTTTGGCGGCGCCCAGGGGGGCACGGCGACGGCGGATATGGCGACGGCGGATACGCCCTTTACGCTGGACCTTGGGGTCATTCGCGACGGTAGCATCGGCTATGTCGATCATGCGACAGGGCGGCGGATGCAGTTGACCGGCGTCGATCTGGAGGCGCGGCTGGCCGATTATGATGGCCCGCTTGAGGTGACGATGACCGGCACTTCGGCGGGGGAGGCGGTGGCGCTGGAGATGACTTTGGCGGCGTTCCGCACGGCCTATGAGGGGGGCGTGTCGCCCGTCACGCTGGCGCTGGAGGCCGGGGCGGCGCGGATCGGGTTTGAAGGGCGGGCCGGGTTTCAGCCGGTGATGGCCGAGGGGCGGCTGGAGGCGGATCTTGCCGATCTGCGCGCGCTGTCGGCGCTGGTTGGCATGGACGCACCGGCACTGCCGCAGGGGTTCGGGCGGGACAGCGTGACGGTGGCGGGGGATGTGACGCTGACGCCGGAGGGATCGGCGCATCTGCGCGGCGGGACCATCGCGCTGGACGGCACGGCGATCACCGGCGATCTGGACCTGACGCAGGGCGAGGCGCGGCCCAAGCTGGTGGCGCGGCTGGTGGTGGGCGATCTGGCTGTGGCCGAGAATGTGGCCGGTGGCAGCAGCGCGGGCGAGGGTGGCGGCGATGTGGCCACCGCGGGCTGGTCGGACCGGCCCATTGATGTGAGCGGGCTGTCGGCGCTGGATGCCGAGCTTGGCCTGCGTGCGGCGTCGCTGGACCTTGGGGCGGTGAACCTGGGGCCGGTGGCGGCCTCGGTCACGCTGGACAATGCGCGCGCGGTGATCCGGCTGGATGAGGTGGGTGCCTATGGCGGCACGGTGGGCGGGCAGTTCGTGGTGAACGGGCGGCAGGGCCTGTCGGTGGGCGGGGATATGGCCTTCCGCGATATCAGCCTGCAACCGATGCTGACGGACCTGACGGGGTTCGAGCGGCTGGTGGGAACGGGGGATCTGTCGGTCGATTTCCTTGGGTCGGGCAATTCGGTGGCGGCGATCATGAACAGCCTGTCCGGGTCGGGCGTGCTGAACCTTGGGTCGGGGGAGATTCTGGGGCTGGACATCGCGGGGATGATCACGCGGCTGGACACGGGCTATGTGGGTGAGGGGCAGAAGACGATCTTTGACAGCCTGTCGGCGAGTTTCGACATGGATCAGGGCGATCTGTTCAACAGCGATCTGATTCTGGCGGGGCCGGTGATCAGCGCTGAAGGATCGGGTCGGATCGGGCTGGGCGCGCGCGATCTGGAATATCGCATCCGGCCCACGGCTTTGCGCGGTTCGGACGGGACCGGGGGCATTTCGGTGCCGCTGTGGATCACCGGGTCATGGGCCGCGCCGAGCTATGCGCTGGATCTGGAGGCGCTGGCGGAGGAGAATTTCAAAGAAGAGGCCAAGGCCCTTGAGGATGATCTGAAGGCCAAGGCCGCCGAGGAGCTGGGGCAGGTGGAGGGCGAGTCGCTGGAGGATGCCGCGCGCCGCAAGCTGGAGGAAGAGTTGGGCGAGGGCGTGGGCGGATTGCTGGAAGGGCTGTTGGGCGGGAATTAAACGGAGTGCGATTTTTCATGCGAAAAATCGGGTGATCCTTCGGGGAAGGATCAGGCCTGCGGGGCGGGCTTGTCCGTTCGTGCGACGCAGTGCAGTCTTTGCGCGATGCGTGGGAAGGGGGGAAAGCCATGGGCAAGGATGTGGGTGAGGCGCTGACGGATGCGGCCTTTACGCGGACGCGGTTGAAAGGGTCGATGGTGGAGGCGTCATGGTCCGGGGCGCTGAGCTTTTTCCGGCGAAAATATACCAAAGACCTGACCGGGGTGGATGTGGCGATCACGGGCATCCCGTTTGACACATCGGTGAGCAACCGCCCCGGCGCGCGGCTGGGGCCGGAGGCGATACGGCGGGCATCCGCCCCGCATGCCTGGGGGCCGATCTGGCCGTGGCGGTTTGATCCATTCGATACGCTGGCCTGCATCGACTATGGCGATTGCGGGTTCGACTGGGGCGAGCCGATGGAGACGCCCGCCGCGATCGAGGCGCATGTGGCGGGGATATTGGCGGCGGGGGCGGCGACGCTGAATCTGGGCGGGGATCATTTCACCACCTATCCGACGCTGAAGGCCTATGCCGCGAAGTATGGGCCGATGGGGATGGTGCAGTTCGACGCGCATCGCGATGTGGAACAGGATGCGGGCGGGCGCATCGACCATGGGTCGATGTTCTATTACGCGGTGCGGGATGGCATTCTTGATCCGAAACGCGTGGTGCAGGTGGGGATACGGACCTGTTTCCACGGCGAGCAGACGCATGGGATGACCATTCTGCATGCCGATCAGGTGCATGCCATGCCCGCCGAGGAGGTGGCGGCGGTGATCCGGCGGGTGCTGGGAGACGGGCCGTCTTACCTGACCTTTGACATTGATTGCCTGGACCCGTCCACCGCGCCGGGGACGGGGACGCCGGTTCCCGGCGGGCTGACCTCGCATCAGGCGCTGTCGATCCTGCGGGCGATGAAGGGGTTGGATTTCAAGGGGATGGATGTGGTCGAGGTATCGCCCCCTTTTGACCATGCCGAGATGACTTCAACCGCCGCCGCGATCATCGCGGTGGAGATGCTGTGCCTGAAGGCCTGGGCGCGGGGGGCGCGAGGGGCGGAGTGAGGGGCAAGGTCTGCTGACAGAACGCTGTCAGCAGGGGGGTGGTTTCTTCCGGGCGTCAACCAAAGGAAGGAGCATCCCATGCAAAAGGTTTCCGTCAATCCGTGGTCTTGGTCAAAGGCGCTTGGCTATGATCAGGGCGTTCTTGTCAGCGCGGCCACGCGGCAGTTGATCTGTGCGGGGCAAACGGCCGTGGATGGCGCAGGCGCGCCGCAGCATCCCGGCGACATGCGCGCGCAGCTTGGGCTGGCGCTGGACAATCTGGAGACGGTGCTGGCTGCCGGGGGGATGGGTCTGGGGAACCTTGTGCGGATCGGGGTCTTTGCCACGGATGTGGACGCGCTGTTGCCGCATATGGATGTGCTGGGGCGCAGGCTGGGGGCGGCGGGGGTGGCCCCGGCCATGACTTTGGTGGGTGTGACGCGGCTGGCACTGCCGCCCTTGATGGTGGAACTGGAGGCGGTGGCCATGGGCTAGGCTTGCGCTCTTTCCCGGTGCCGGGGCAGGTTAGGCGTGTGAGGCAGGATTGGGCGGGGGGCGGGATGCGCCGTGCGGAACGGCTGTTTCGGCTGGTGAACGAAATGCGCGCGCGGGGCCATTGCCGCGCGGCAGACCTTGCCGTTGCGCTGGAGATCAGCCTGCGCACAGTGTACCGCGACATCGCGCATTTGCAGGCCTCCGGCCTGCCGATTGAAGGCGAGGCGGGGGTGGGCTATGTGCTGCGCCCCGGCTTTTCCCTGCCCAGCCTGACCTTTACCTATGAACAATTGGATGCGCTGGCAGTGGCGCTGTCCTTTGCCGAGCGGGTGGATGACCCGGTTCTGGCGCAGGCGGCGCGCGAAGTGCGGGCGAAGGTGCAGGCAAGCCTGCCGGAGCCGGAATTGCGGCGGCTGGCGGATGCGCCCTTCTTCTCGCTTTCGCGCAAGACCGGGGCGGCGGATCATGCCGCGCGGCTGCGGGCGGCGATCCGGCAGCGGCGGATGGTGCGGCTGGCTTATGTCGATGCAGCGGGAGTGCAATCAGACCGACGGCTGCGGCCGCTGGCCGTCTGGACCTTTGAGGAAGGCTGGATGGTATCGGGCTGGTGCGAGTTGCGCGGGGATTTCCGCACCTTTCGGCTGGATCGCATCGCGGGGCTTGAGGTGCTGGACGAGCGTTTCGCGCCGGATGAGGCGAAGGACCTGCGCGCCTTTCTGGCGCGGGAGGCCTGCGAGGGGCGGTGAGGGGGGCAGGACTGCCCCCCCGCAGGGATCAGCGGCGACGGTCGCGCCGTGCGCTCATGGGTTGGAAGGCCACGCCGACATGTGCCTCGCAATAGGGTTTGCCGGGCAGCGAGGGCAGGCCGCAGAACCAGAAATCATCGGTGGCCGGGTCGCCGATGGGCCATTTGCAGGTGCGTTCGGTCAGTTCCATCAGCGTCAGGCGGCGGGCGCGCTTTTCCACTTCGCGCACGGAGGCCAGCGCTTCGGGGCTGATCTCATTGGCGGAGGGCTGCGGCGGCAGCGGCTGGCCTGCGGGAACGATGGCCTTGCGGATCGGCAAAGGCGTGACGTTGGACGGAGCAGCGGCGGGCGCGGCGGCGGCCGGGCGTTCGGGTGCCGTGCGCGCC
>JALHOL010000002.1 GCA_022843025.1 Paracoccaceae bacterium
AGCTGACACCTAGATCATCGGGCCAAAACCCTACTAGGCCGATATGCAAACAGTTAAACGCCGATGCGCCCAAACCGCCCACATATCCCTTCAATTTCCAAATTTTCAAAGAGCGTACCAGACACAAAACAAGCCGCACGCTGTCACCAGCGTCGCTTCCCGCCTTGCCTCCAGAGTTTTTTCGCAACGGCTTCTGCCGCCACTTCCGGTTTCTTCGTTCCGCCATTCAGCGTCGCGTCGTCTTCGGTGAGGCGTTATCTACGGATACGGCCCGGTGGCCGCAAGTGGAAAATGACGGGAAGATGACGATTTTTTCGGCAGCCCAAGAATTCTTGGGCTTTTTGCCCCCTCTTGCGCAGGAAAACGCTTGGCCGCCCCCCCTGCCCCGCACAAGATTGCGCCTTTCCGGCAGGGTTAGGGTGAATCGCGGCGACTCGCGCCCCCGATTCACCCTCCCATCTGCGCCGATTCAGGCGAATCCCGCCGCGGCATAGGTGATCCGCCCGCCCGCAACCGTCAGGGCAATCGCCGTCTGTCCGATCCGATCTGCGGGCAGCGTTTCGATATCCCCGTCGATCAGGACAAGATCCGCCGCCATCCCCGTGCGCAGCGTTCCGGTGATGTCATCCCAATGCCCGGCCCAGGCCCCGCCCGCCGTATAGGCATGCAGCGTCTCCATCAGAGCAAGCCGCTCATCCCCGGCCCCCTCATAGGGCACCCGCGTCAGCGCCGCCTGTATCCCGCGCATCACCGACACATCCGTCACCGGCCAATCGCTGGCATAGGCCACGGGCGCGCCATGATCCTTCAACGTCTTCCACAGATAGGCATCGCGCCAGCGCGCGCGGTCAAACACCACCTCCATCGTCGACATCGGGAAATCCATCACCCCCGGGGGATGCGGCGGCTGCACGCTCGCAGTGATGCCCAGCGCCCCAAGTCGCGGCACATCGGCCCGGTCGATCAGCTCGATATGTTCGATCCGGTGCCGCAGGTCGCGCAGCCCGTTCGCCTCGGCCGCCGCCTCATAGCCATCGATCGTCGTCCGCACCGCGCCATCGCCGATGGCATGCACCGCAATCTGCAACCCGCGCCGATCAATCTCGGCGCAGATCGCCTTGAACCGCGCGGGTTCGAACAGCGGGTCCGCACGATGCCCCGGCACGCCGGGATAATCGTTCAGCATGAAGGCCGTCCGGCTGTCGACCACCCCATCCATGAACATCTTCACAAAGCCCGACCGAACCCAGTCGCTGCGATAATCGGCATCCATGGCGCTGGCGCGGTCCAGATCCGCCATCTCCATATGCGGCTTCATGTGGAACGGCACCCGCACCCGTGCGGTCAGCCGCCCCTCGGCCTCCATCTCGGCCAGCAGCGCGCAGGTGTACCGGTTGCCGTCCATGTTCACCATCGTGGTGATCCCATGCGCCGCGCAATGCGCCAGCCCCGCCGCCACCTTGTCCTTGTCTGCTGCCCGCATTGCGGCATCCGGCCAGGGGTCGGGCTCGCCCCCTGTGGCGATGCCCAATTGCAGATGCGCTTCACCGCCCAGCGCCAGCACCGGGCCGAACGCCTCGAACTCGCGCAGCTCTCCGCTGGCCGTGCCATCCGCAGCCATCACCACCTCATGCCCATGCGGCATCTGCGCCCCATGCAGCAGCCCCGCCTGTTGCAGGGCCAGCGTATTGGCCCAGACCGTATGATGATCCGGCGACATCATCGCGATGGGTCGATCCGCGATCACCCGGTCCAGATCATGCCGCGTGACCGCTTCACCCAGAATTTCATAGGCCGCCCCCTGCGCCATCAGCAGCGCGCGATCCGGATTCTTGGCCGCATAGTCCATAAACGCCGCCTTCAGCGCATCGAACCCCATCAGCCCACCGATCTGCAACTGCACCAGTTCCGCGCCCCCAAGCACCAGATGCAGATGGCTTTCCACGAACCCCGGCAACAGCGTCCGTCCGTCCGCATCGATCACACGTGTCGCAGGCCCGGCCAGCGCCGCCACCTCTGCGCCGCCCACTGCCGCGATCCGGCCCGCGCGCACGGCCACCGCCACCGCCCGTGGCCGCCCCGGATCCATGGTCAGAACCTTCGCATTGGTCACGATCAGATCGACATCCATCCCTGCCCTCATCTTCTTCATCTTGGTTTCAAATACCCTGGGGGACGCGCCGCCTGTGGCGGCGCGGGGGGCAAGGCCCCCTTTACCCCTTGATCCGTTCCGCCATCACGCACAGCAACTCGAACATGATCGAGATCCCCAGCCAGGCCGTCCCGCCCGACGGATCGAAGGGCGGGCTCACCTCCACCAGATCGGCCCCCACCACATTCACCCCGCGCAAGCCCCGAACCACCTCCAGCGCCTGCCAGCTGTTCGGCCCCCCCACCTCGGGCGTGCCGGTGCCAGGGGCAAAGGTCGGGTCCACGAAGTCGATATCATAAGTAATATAGGTGTCCCCGCTCCCCACGATATCGCGCGCCTCGGCCATCACATCCTCCACCCCCCGCCGGTGAAACTCACCGATGGGAATGATCCGGATGCCATTGGCGGCGGCAAAATCCCAATCCTCGCGCCCATAGGCCGTGCCGCGAATGCCGATCAGGCAATAGCGTTTGGGGTCGATCAATCCCTCCTCCACCGCGCGGCGGAAGGGCGTGCCGTGATTATAGCGGCTGGTCCCGAAATAGATGTCGTTCAGGTCGGTATGGCTGTCGAACTGGATCATCCCCACCGGGCGATGCTTGGCCACCGCGCGCAGGATGGGCAGGCTGCACAGGTGATCCCCGCCGCCCGTCAGCGGCAGAATGCCCGCCGCCACCACGCGGGAATAAAACGCCTCCATCCGCGCGAGCGAATCCATCAGGTCACCGGGGTTCGGCGCCACATCCCCCAGATCGGCGCAGCGCGCCAATTCGAACGGCGCCACCCATGTCGCGCCATTCTGCGCCCGGATCATCGTCGACAGATCCCGCAACTGCCGCGGCCCATGGCGCGGACCGGGGCGGTTGGTCGTCCCGCCGTCCCAGGGCGCACCGATCAGCCCGATCTGCACCTCGCCCAGCCGCGGGTCATCCAGCCCCACATGCGGCAGGCGCATGAAGGTGGGAATGCCCGCGAATCGCGGCAGATCGAACCCCGAAACCGGCCTGAAAAATCCCGTCTCCGTCATCGCATCCCTGCCTTTGCCCTGATTCCCGGCACCATTTCACCGCCCCCTTCCGCCTTTGTCAGGTCCACAACCGACATGCCACGCCACAACCTTGGGATATCCGGGGCGGAAATCCCGCCCTTCCCCCTGCCACCCGCCCTCGGGTCTTGACCGCCGCGCCCGCTTCCCCCCTTATCGGCTCACATCCGGAGGACCCCATGTTCAGCAAGACCGATCCCGCCACCCCCTCTGCCCAGCCGCCGCGCGCACCGAACCCGAATGCCGGGAAATCGGTCCTCGCCTCGGATCTGCGGATCACCGGCGAAATCTCCTCCACCGGCGCGGTCGAGGTCTTTGGCGAAATCGACGGCAACCTCGCCGCCCGCAGCCTGATGATCGGCAGCGAAGGCAGCGTCAAAGGCTCCGTCTCGGCCGAAACGATCGAGGTGAAGGGCGCCCTCGACGGCCGCGTCAGCACCCAGTCCTTCACCCTGCGCGCCTCGGCCAAGGTCGAGGCCGACATCACCTACTCCGCCCTCGTCATCGAAAGCGGCGCCCAGATCGAAGGCCGCTTCACCCGCCCGAAAGGCTGATCCGCGCAGGCGATGCGCAAAGCAACCGCTCAAGCACGGCCCCCGACGGGGGCCGTTCGCGTTTTCGGGTCACGCGATCCTGCCTCCGCCCCGGCCTTGGTCTTTCCAGCCCATTCCCAAAAGGGCGGAACCCGCCGCCCTCTGACAGTCGCAGTGCGCGACAGCCGGGATAACAGCCAGCCCGGCGGTCAGTCCTTGGGAACCAGCGTGACAACACAGGAATCGTGGGTGTCGAGCCCGGCCTTCGCACATTGAGGTGCGGTCAGGTTAAAGAAGAACACATCCGACCCTTTTCCCCAGGGGTGGATGATCCTGTGAAACGGCCCGGTCTCGTTCAGCATAACCTCCGCAGGAAAGGCCTCTGTCCTGCCGTTCACATGTTCCGGCTTCACAACGATGTATCGCGGAAGAAATGCTTCCTTGCGCAGGACTCTCGCCACAAAGATGACGGGGGCTTTTTCCATGTCCAGCCTTACAAACCGGCGATGCACCAACCGACGCAGACTAAACGCCTTCGGCCAATCCGCAAAATGCTCCAGGCGACAGGTGCTTTCACCATAGTCAAAGATCGGGGCAGGCCCGCCAAACCACGGTCACCCCGCCATACCCCCCCCCCGGTGGCAGCGAATAGGTAAACGTCCCCCGCGCGACAGGCTCCGCCACCCCTTCGGAAAACAACAGCGCATCCCCCACCGCCAGCGACCGGCCTAGCTTCAACAGCCGCACCTCCGCCAGCACATCCCGCCCCGCCGCAGGCTTGCGCAGGAAATCCATCGAACAGCCTGTGGTGACGGCCAGCGCCACAGGCCCCACCCGGCTCAAAACCGCCAGATAGACCGCCACATCCGCCAGCCCGAACATCGCCGGCCCCGACACCGTGCCTCCCGGCCGCAGATGCCGCTCTTCTACCCGCAGCCGCAGGCACAGCCCCGCCGCATCTGCCCGCTCCACCGTGAAATCCGCCGCCACCTGCCCGAAGTCGCGCGCCAGAAACGCCGTCAGCGCTTCGCGGTCCATCACCAGTTCCATCGCTTCCCTCGTCCGCCACACCCCCCTATGCTGGCCCAAAGCCAAAGGGGGATGCAATGGCCCAAGACCTGTTCCTGCACCCAGACCTGCGCATCCTTCCGGCGACCACCGGCAAAGACCCAAGGGCGACACCATGACCAATCCACCGCATCTGAACCAGTACCCATGCCCGGTCCACGCGACCATATCCGCAAACAAACGCGGCAAGGCGATAACCAGAACCGCAATCCTGCGCCAACCCACGGGCCCTGTTCCGGCGGTCCCAGGCGAAGGCCAAACGGCAATGAAATGACTTAGGACCTGTTTCTACACCAACCTATGCCCCCTTTCCCCGCGATGAAATCCGAACGTGAAAGGGCGGTGAAATGACGAAAACTCGTTCACGCACCCACCCGCGACCACATCCCAAAGCCAAAGGGCGATGACATGACCGAAGACCTGATCCTGCGCCAAGACGCCCAGCACATCGCCACGCTCACCCTGAACCGCCCGGCGGCCCTGAACGCGCTGTCCGACGCCATGATCGCGGCCCTCTCGGCCGAGCTTGACCGCCTCGCCACCGACCGCAGCATCCGCGTCATCATCCTGCGCGGCGCAGGCCGCGCCTTCTGCGCGGGCCATGATCTAAAGGAAATGCAAGCCGCCCGGGCCCAGTCCGACAAGGGCGCCGCCGCCTTCGCCGATCTCTTCGCCCGCTGCGCCGCCCTCATGCAGCGCATCCCCGCCATGCCCCAACCCGTCATCGCGCAGGTCCACGGTATCGCCACCGCTGCGGGCTGCCAGCTTGCCGCCTCCTGCGATCTGGTCGTCGCGGCCGAGGACGCGCGTTTCGGCGTGAACGGCGTAAATATCGGCCTGTTCTGCTCCACCCCCATGGTCGCCCTCACCCGCAAGGTCCCCCCCGCCGTGGCGTTTGAGATGCTGACCACCGGCGAATTCCTCTCCGCCCCCCGCGCCCGCGAGGTGGGCCTTGTGAACCGCATCGCCGCGCCCGACGCGTTGGAGGATCAAACCCGCCAGCTTGCCGAAACCCTTGCCGCCAAACTCACCGCCGCCGTCCATATCGGCAAACGCGCCTTCTATGATCAGCTCGGCCTGCCACTGGATCAGGCCTATGCCCGCACCGGGGCGACGATGGTGGAAAACATGCTCTGGCGCGACACGGATGAAGGCATCACCGCCTTTCTGGAAAAGCGCAAACCCGACTGGGCCGACTGAACCCCGCGCCGCCAAACCCCGGCCACCACCGTTTCATCAGGACCTGCTCCCGCTGCATCACATCGCCCGGCAAATGCGGCGTGATATGCCTCACAATGCCCGGCCCCTGCCGCTTCATCTTGGCAAAAATACCCAAACTCCGCCCGCTCCAGCCTGCGCATACGCCGCCCAATCAAGGCATCACCGCGCCGCACGTCACCATCCCCTTCACGCCATCGAAGGGAAATCGCTCTCCACCAAGCGGCCTGCCCAGGCCCGCATAAAACGCACGGCACCAGCCGCCCCATAATCCGCCCCGGTCCCGAAGGCACTTTCCGAACGGCCTGCCGCGAAAGCCCATCACAGTCAGTCACAGTCCCCCGCCCCTCAAAGCCCCTCACACGATCATGCCTCAACCACAGCCCGCCAAACACAGCCATCAACCAAAGCCACATCGCCCCTCTCCGCAACGCCACGCGCCTTCAACCCTCCCCCGAAACGCCTAACAAACCCTTTCTACCCACCCCGCAAACCTCGTTTCTTCCGTTAACCTTAACGCCCCGTGACCGTTCGCTGCGTGCATACGCCCGTCTGCACAGCCGTCTGCACCACGCGCTGCACCGCCAAAACCCGAAACTCCCAAAGATTACCCCAGCGTTCTCAACGCCTTGCCGCCAGCGCCACACAGGCCGTCAGCGCCAGCACAAACCCGGCCCCGATCATCAGCCAGACCCCGCCCAGCGCCATCAGGCCCGCCCCCATCATCGGGGCCATCGCCGCCGCCGCCAACCCCGGAATGGCCATCATCCCGGCCACCGCGCCATAGCGTCCTTCGCCCAACGTTTCGGCCACCAGCATCGGCCGCAGGATCGTCAACACCCCCATCGCCGCCCCCTGACAGGCGGCAAAGCCAAATGCCGCCAGCGGAAACCCGGCCGCGGCCAGCAAAAACCCCGGCCCCACCACCAGCGCCCCCACCGTGGCCCAGGTCGCCGCCCCCGTCCCGATCCGCGCGCCCATCAGAACCAGCCGCCCGATCACCTGCGCCGGTCCAATCGCCGCCGCCGCCGCAATCCCGATCTCGGTCGGCACGGCCAGCGCCTCCATCATCGGGCGGAAGTGGTTCACCAACATCCAGTGGTTCAGGTTCACCAGCGAAAACACCGCCGCCAGCACCACAAACCCCGGCATCCGCAGCACATCCCGCCAGCGCAGCCGCGCCACGTCGCGCCCAACGGGTGCGGCCTCGGTCGCCCGCACCACCACGCGCGCCGCCCAATATTGCAAGGGCAGCATCACCCCCGCCGCCACACCGGCCGCCACCCAGATCGCCGCCCGCCAGCCCCAGGCCTCGGCCAGCGCCGCGCCTGCCGGAAAGGCCAGCGTGGATGCCAGCCCCGCCACCAGCGTCACCCGCGTGATCGGCCCCCGCGCCGCGCTGCCAAAACGCCGGATCAACAGCCCGAAACACACGTCATACAGGCACAGCGCCTGCGCCACCCCCAGCCCCGCCCAAGCCAGCAGCCAGACCGCCCCGTTTCCCGACAGCGCCAGCGTCACCAGTGACGCCGCCCCGATCCCCGGCCCCGCCGCCATCATTCCCACCGCGCGGCCCCGGTCCACCGCCCGCCCCACGGCAGGCGCCAGCATAGCCGACATCAAAATCGAAATCATCGGCCCCGCGGCAAGCAGCCCATCGGAAAAGCCGGTCTCGCGCTGCCAATACAGGATCAGCGCCGCAAAAATGTAAAAGAAGCAGGCATATCCCAATGCCTGCGTCAGGGCGAGCGTCCAGACCGCCCGCCCTTCGGTCATCGCGTCACGCGGTCAAAGGTCATAAATCGCCGCAAACTTCGCATCGATGTAATCCAGAAGCGGCCCTTCATCCGGTTCAAACCCGCAGGCATGGGCAATCGTCTCACGCGGGGACCGCAGCCCGCCATGGCGCTGCAACCGCTCACGCAGCCATTCGGTCGCCGGTGCCGTATCCCCCTGCGCCAGATGCGCGTCCAGATCGGGGATATCCGCGCGCAGCGCACGGTGCAGGCAGCCGGCGTAAACATTCCCAAGGCTATAGGTCGGGAAATAGCCAAACAGCCCGACCGACCAATGCACATCCTGCAACATGCCCTGCGACGGGCGTTCGACCTTCACGCCGAAATCGGCAGCAAAGCGGTCATTCCAGGCCGCTTCCAGATCGCCCACCGCCAGATCGCCGGCAATCAACGCCCGCTCCAGATCAAACCGCATCATGATATGCAGGTTATACTGCACCTCATCGGCCTCGGTGCGGATGAAACCGGGCGAAACACGGTTAACGGCACCGTGGAAAGCATCGGCAGAGTTAATCCCAAATTCACCAAACCGCTCGCGCATCTGCCCGAACAGCCAGCCGGTAAAGGCGCGGCTCCGGCCCAGCTGGTTTTCATAGATGCGGCTCTGGCTTTCATGCACACCCATAGACACGCCGCCACCCAAAGGCGACAGGCGATAGTCTGAGTCTATGCCCAGCTCATAGCAGGCATGTCCCACCTCGTGGATGGTGGAATAGAAACAGTTGAACGGCTCGCGCTCCACCACCCGCGTGGTGATCCGCGCATCATCGCCCGACCCGGATGAAAACGGATGCACCGCCAGATCCAGCCGCCCCCGGTCCCAGTCATAGCCAAAGGCCGTGGCCAGATCGCGCGCCAGCCGCAACTGCCCCTCACTGCCGAAAACCCCTTCCAGAACAGGTGGTTGCACTGCTGCATTCAACACCCGCGCCCGCAGCGCCACCAGCCGTGGCCGCATCCTGTCGAACATCGCACCGATGCTGGCCGCGGTCGCTCCCGGCTCGTAATCGTCCAGCAGCGCGTCATAGACATCGCCGCCTTGTGCCAAAGCCGCACCTTCCTCCTGCCGCAGCCGGATCACATCGGCCAGCACCGGCAGGAACCCAGGCACGTCTTCCTTGGCCCGCGCTTCGGCCCAGATACCCTGCGCCATGCTGGTGACGCGCGCAATCTCCTGCGCCAGCGCGGCAGGCACCTTTGTCGCACGGTCATAGCTGCGCCGGATCAGCCGCAATTGCGCAGCCGACACGTCATCCACCGCCACAGCCGCCGCCAACCAATCGGCAATCCGGCCGTCGGTGCGCCGCGCGTGCAGCACCCCCTCCATCGCGGCCATCTCTTCCGACCGTTGTTCGGCCGCACCGCGCGGCATCATGGTTTCCTGATCCCAGCCCAGCCGCCCGGCCACCTGCGCCAGCGCCTCGGTCTCGCGCTGGAACGCCATCAGTTCGTCATAGGCCGTCATGCCGTCCCCTCCCGGATCGAACCCGCCATCGGGTATTGCGCCAGATGCCGCGCCCGGATGATCAGCACCCACAGGATCACCGCGCCAATCTGATGGGTGATCGCCACATGCACATGCGCCGCCGTCAGCACCGCCGCGATGCCCAGCACCATCTGTGCCAGCATCATCGCCATGACGCCATGATAGGCGCCCCGCGTCACCGCATGGGCCGATCTGCGCCCCCGCAGCCAGACCACCACGCCAAAGGCAAACAGCAGATAGCCCGACATCCGATGCATGAACTGCACCAGACCGGGGTTCTCAAGAAACGCATGCCAGATCGGCAGACTGCCCCCATTGCCATCCGGCACATAAAAGGCATCCGCCGGAAAGAACTGCCCGTTCATAAGGGGCCAGGTCGGAAAGCCCCGCCCCGCATCAATCCCCGCCACCAGCGCCCCCAGCAGGATCTGCAGGAACGCGAAATGCATCAGGCCCGTGGTCATTGAGAACAGCTTCGCCTCACGCCCCCGCCGCGCCTGCATCAACTCGGCCTCGCTGCGCCCCAGAAGGAACACATACCACGCAATCAGCCCCAATATCACAAAGGCCAACCCCAGATGCGTCGCCAGCCGATAGGATTTCACATCCAGCATGGTCCCTTCGAACCCCGAACGCACCATCCACCAGCCGATCGCCCCCTGCAGGCCCCCCAGCGCACCCAGCAGCAAAAGCCGCCCGGTCCACCCGGCAGGGATGTTCCGAGTCACCAGAAACCCGGCAAAGCCCAGGAACCAGACCAGCCCGATCAGGCGGCCCAGTTGCCGATGGCCCCATTCCCACCAGTAGATGACCTTGAATTCCTCAAGGCTCATCCCCTTGTTCTGCAACTGATATTCCGGAATGGCACGATACTTGTCGAACTCCGATTGCCAGGTAGCCGCATCCAGCGGCGGAATCGCCCCCGTCAAAGGACGCCATTCCGTGATCGAAAGCCCTGAATCCGTCAGCCGCGTCATGCCACCCACGGCGATCATCGTGGCCACCAGCAAAAACAGCGCCACAAGCCACAGCCGGATGCCGCGCCGCGCGCCCTGCGCCTTGGCGGCGATCATGCCCCCCTGCGGCGGCGGAGCCGACTTCACCCCCTGCCCCACCTCTTCAAAGATGCTGCGCTTGCCTGCCATCGCCGTCTCCTTCGTTCCGGCGCGGAGGGTATGCCCAGCCCCCGTCCCCTTCAAGGGGCTGCGGCGAAGAGTGCCGCCCGCATCACGCCCCTGATGCCCATCTTCCCTGGCAAGCCAGCTTCATCTTGGCCCAAATACCCTGGGGTCCGGGGGGAACCCCCGGTCCGACGCTTGCCAAGGCAAGCCTCACTCCCCCTGCTGGCGCAGCTTATAGGCGATTTGCCGAAGCATCCCGTGGAAGGTCTGCACCTCGGCCCGCGTCAACCCCAGCCGCGCGAACATGTTGCGCAGGTTCAGCTTCATATGCGGGGCCTTGTCCGGCGGATAGAAGAACCCGGCCAGTTCCAGCCGCTCCTCGAAATGGTCCGACAGCCGCTCCACCTCCAGCCGGCTCGCAAACTCCGTCCGCGCCAGCCCCATGATCTCGGGTTCCACCACCTCGGTCTGGCGCCGCCATTCATAGCCCAGCAGCAGCGCGCATTGCGCCAGGTTCAGCGACGGAAACTCCGGGTTCACCGGCACCGTGACGATGGCATTGGCCAGCGCCACATCCTCATTCTCCAGCCCCGCCCTCTCTGGCCCCAGCAGGATGCCCACCCGCTTGCCGCTCGCCACCATCGCCCGCGTCATCTCCATCGCGCGTTCGGGCGTGACCACAGGCTTCACCAATTCGCGCGGCCGCGCTGTCGTGGCAAAGACGAAATCGCAATCCGCAATCGCCCCCGGCACATCGGCAAACACCCCCGCCATATCCAGCACCCGCCCTGCCCCCGATGCCATCGCCACTGCCTTCGGGTTGGGCCAGCCATCGCGCGGATCGACGATCCGCATCCGCTCCAGCCCGAAATTCAGCATCGCCCGCGCGGCGGCACCGATATTCTCACCCATCTGCGGGCGCACAAGAATGAAACAGGGCGGTATCATCTCGGTCACGGGCTCTGGCCTCTCCGGCTGGGACATATCCGCGCCAGATACGCGCGCCCCCGCCCCACGGCAAGGCTGCTGCGCCATGGCCTTCGCCGGAAAACTGCGCTAATCAGCCCCAAACACCCCGGAGCGCCCCGCATGGCCGACCAAGACCGCCCGCAGATCTACCTTATCACCCCGCCCGAGCTGGACCTTGACGCTTGGCCCGATCAGCTGGCCGCCGTGCTCGACGGGGCGGAAATCGCCTGCCTGCGCATCGCGCTGGCCACAAGCGACGAAGACCGCATCCTGCGTGCGGGCGATGCCATCCGGCAGGTCGCCCATGCCCGCGACGTGGCCGTGGTGATCGAACGCCACATCCTGCTGGCCGAACGGCTTGGCCTTGATGGCGTCCACCTTACCGATGGCGCGCGCTCCGTCCGCAAGGTGCGCAAGGACATGCCCGATGCCATCATCGGTTCCCATTGCGGCACCACCCGGCATGAAGGCCTGACCGCCGGTGAAAACGGCGCCGATTACGTCTGCTTCGGCCCCATCGGCGCCACGCCCCTGGGTGATGGCAGTCGCGCCGAGTTCGACCTGTTCGAATGGTGGTCGGAAATCATCGAAGTGCCGGTCGTGGCCGAAGGCGCTCTCACCACCGAACTGGTGGAAAAATTCGGCCCCGTCACCGATTTCTTCGCCATCGGTGAAGAGATCTGGTCGCAGGAAAACCCCTGCGCCGCGCTCAAGGCCCTGCTCGCCCCCTTGGGCTAAAGGCCCGCCATCCCCGCCCGCACCGCCGCCTCGCAATGCGCCGCCAGCGCCTTGCGGTCGGGAAAGGCATCCACCGGGACGGGGTCGTGAAAGATCACCTCCACCCGCCCCTGCCGCGCCTGCGCCAGCACCATCAACAGATGGCCCGAAAACTCCATATCCCCCCACCAGCCATAGAACCGCGCATCCACCCCCTCCGGCGCGCGATAGGCCAGCGTCACGGGCTGCACCCACATCACCTGCTCCATCCCATGGGTGTAGAAGGCCGCGAACAGCGTGGATTTGAACGGCAGCACCCGGATCGCATCGGTGCTGGTGCCTTCGGGAAAGAACATCAAATGATGGCCAGCGCGCAGCCGGTCCTCGAACATCTGCTGCTGACGCTTGGCCTCTGCCCCCTTGCGCGCGATGAACACCGTCCCTGTCGCCCGCGCCAGCCAGCCGATGGCGGCCCAATGCTCCACCTCGGACTTGGCCACGAAATAGCCCCGCTGCGCCGCGTTCAGGGCGAATATATCCAGCCAGGACGCATGGTTCGCCACCACCGCCCCCCGCTGCCGCATCACCTGCCCCTGCACGATCAGTGGCATCCGCAGGATGACGAATGCCATCCGGCACACGAATTGCGTGATCCACGGCGTCCAGGGCCGCTGCATCCCGAACAAGGGGCGTTCCACCAACCGCAGCAGCAGCAGCAGCACAAGGCAGCCATAGGTCACCGCGCCCAGCGCCAACCCGCGCAAGACCACCCGCAGCCAGCCCGCCAGCGTGATTGGCGGCACCACCATCTGCGACTGCTTCCAGTCCTCTGCGTCCGCGCCGCTCACCCACGCCCCCGCGTGTAATAGCCGCGATGCCGCTCTGACATCCGCGCCGTATCCATCACCAGACAGACATCCGTTGTGTTGAAGGCCCGGTCGATCCACGCCCCCTCGCCCACGAACCCGCCCAGCCGCAGATAGGCCTTGATCAGCGCCGGTGTCGCCCCCATCGCGGCCTTGCGGTCCAGCGCATCCGGCGGCAGCAGGTCCATCCGCTGAAACCCCGGCTCCCGCGCCCGCACGCGCAGAGCGGGCGGGGCCAAATGGTGATGATGCAGATAGGCCAGCGACGGCGTCAGCCGCGCAATATCGGTGCCATGAAAACTCGCCACCCCGAACAGGATCTCGATCCCCCGCTCCAGCACATAATCCGCCAAGGCGTTCCAAAGATGAAACATCGCCGTCCCGCCCCGATGGTCAGGATGCACGCAGGACCGCCCCAGTTCCAGAAGTTTCCGCCCGCTCGTCCGCAGCGCGGTCAGGTCATATTCGGCCTCGGAATAGAACCGCCCCTCCGGACCCAGCCTGTCGGATGGCAACAGCCGGTACACGCCCACCACATCCTCAAGCTGCGCCGGATCGCGCCGCGTGTCGATCAGCAGCAGATGGTCAAAGATGTCGTCAAACCCGTCCCGCTCCAGCCGCGCCGCGTGATCGACAAGCGGTCCATCCGCGCCAAGCTCTTCGACAAAGACCTGATACCGCAGCCGCTGCGCCGCCCTCAGGTCGCGCGCATCCTGCGCCAGACGCAGGGTAAAGACGGTTTCATCGGCGATCATGCGGTCGCTTTGCCCCTGTTGCGGCCTGTGCGGCCCCGCGTTGACATACGGCGCACCCCGGCTCGATGCAACATCAGCCCCCGTTTGACCCCGCAGCATCAACCGGGGGTTGCAATCCGCTGCGCCTGCCCCATCATCCCTTGGTATCAAAGACCAGCCGCAACTCCACATGCCTGCCATCGATCACCACCTTGCCGCGATGTTCGAAATTCACCGTGACCCGCCCGCCGACATTCGATTGCACCTGCCCCAATCCCCAATCCGGCTCTTGCGGGTGACGCACCAACATTCCAGGCTCCAGCAGTGAATTCATCCCCGTATCCTTTCCCAGTAACCGGAGCGTTCCATGCCCGCCCAACCCGATCTGTCCGCCCTGCTCGGCTCGCGCCTCTGCCATGATCTTATCGGCCCGATCGGGGCCATCGGCAACGGGGTGGAACTGCTTCTTCTCGCCGGTGGGGGCCGCGGGGATGAGGTGGCGCTGATCTCCGAAAGCGTCACCGCCCTGAACGCCCGCATCCGCTTTTACCGCGTAGCCTATGGCATCGCCCGACCCGATCAATCCATCGCGCGGAATGAGGTCAGCGCGATCCTCGCTGATCTCTTCCCCTCGG
Source organism: Paracoccaceae bacterium (assembly GCA_022843025.1). Lineage (GTDB taxonomy): Bacteria > Pseudomonadota > Alphaproteobacteria > Rhodobacterales > Rhodobacteraceae > Paragemmobacter. The sequence continues at coordinate 14,341 of JALHOL010000002.1, forward strand.
GCCGCATCACCGTCACCTGGACCAGCCCGTCAGACCTGCCACGGGCCGAGGTGAAGGCGATCTTCCTCCTCCTTCTCTGCGCCGAACAGGCCCTGCGCAGCGGGGGCCGCATCGCCGTCTTGCGCGACGGGGCGGAATGGTCCCTCACCCTCACCTCGCCCCGGCTGCGCCATGACGCCGCTTTGTGGTCGCTGACCCGGTCCCCGACCCTGCCGCCCGATCTGGAACCGGCACAGGTGCAGTTCCCCCTCGCCGGTCAGGCCCTTGCCCAACTGGGCCGCAAACCCGATTTCGAGCCGGGGCCGGAAACCCTGCGCATCAGCTTCTGATCGTCCCGTCCCCGGTCACCAGATACTTGAAGCTCGTCAACTGTTCGGCCCCCACCGGCCCGCGTGCGTGCAGCTTGCCCGTGGCAATCCCGATCTCGGCCCCCATGCCAAACTCGCCGCCATCTGCGAACTGGGTCGATGCATTGTGCAGCAGGATCGCGCTGTCCAGCCGTTCAAAGAACCGCGCGGCAGTGGCATCATTCTCGGTCAGGATGCAATCGGTATGCTGGCTGCCATAGCGCCGGATATGGTCAATCGCCCCATCCACCCCATCCACGATCTTCGCCGCGATGATCATGTCCAGAAACTCGCGGCCGAAATCCTGCGGCGCTGCCGCCACGGTCCCCGGCACTGTCAGCAGATCACCCTCGGCCCGCACTTCCACCCCGCGCGCCAGCAGATCGCTGATCAGCACGCCGCCATGCGCCTCCCAGAACCGCCGGTCGATCAGCAGGCATTCCGCCGCGCCGCAAATCCCCGTCCGCCGCGTCTTGGAATTGATCACCACGCGCCGCGCCATCTCCAGATCGGCCTCGCCATCGGCATAGACGTGGCAGATTCCCTCCAGATGGGCAAAGACCGGCACCCGTGCCTCGCGCTGCACAAGGCCAACCAGCCCCGTGCCCCCGCGCGGCACGATCACATCAATCCAGTCCACTGCCCGCAGCATGGCTTCCACCATCCCCCGGTCCCGCGTCGGCACCAGCTGGATTGCCGCCTCCGGCAACCCCGCCACACGCAACCCCTCCACCAAGCACGCGTGAATGGTGGTCGAGGAATGGAAGCTCTCCGATCCCCCCCGCAAGATCACCGCATTTCCGGCCTTCAGGCACAGCGCCCCAGCATCCGCCGTCACATTCGGGCGGCTCTCATAGATCACCCCCACCACACCCAGCGGCGTGCGCACCCGCCGGATATGCAGTCCCGTCGGCCGGTCCCATTCCGCGATCACTTCGCCCACCGGGTCTTTCTGGCCCGCCACCGCGCGCAGCCCCTCGACGATCCCGCGGATCCGCCCCTCATCCAGCTTCAGACGGTCCAGCATGGCGGGCGAAAGCCCCTTGGCCACTCCGAACTCCATATCCTGCGCATTGGCCGTGATGATCTCATCCCGACGTGCCCAGACCGCATCCGCCGCCGCCATCAGTGCCGCGTGCTTTCGCTCGGCGCTTGCATAGGCCAGCTCCGCCGCCGCGTCCCGCGCCGCCGCACCGATCCGGCGCATCATGCCGGTTGTGTCGTCCTGTGCTCCGTCAGCCATCTGCCCAACCTTCCGTTCTTCCACCAACCAGACCCCAACCCTTACAGGGCGGGTGCCTCAGCCCTGTCCGTCAAACTGTAATCGCGCGACACTGCAAAGATGCGCACCTCTTCGGCCCCGTCCGCTTGCGCCTGTGCCGCGATTTCCCGCGCCACATCGCCCTGCGCCGTCTCGGCCAGCGTCAGAAACCGCCCGGCCCGTGTCACGCTTTCATGCACACGTCCCGGCCCTGCCGCCGCCGCGCCATAGGCCGCAACCACGAAACGCCCCGCGCCATCCGGCTCCACTTCTGGCCCCACCCGGATGCGGTACTGCTCGAAATGCACCGCACGCCCCGCCGCCTGGCTTTGACGATGCGTCCCGTCACAGCGCCAAGCCCGGATCGCCGCCTCATCCGCCCAATGCTGATGCGACAGGATCGCATCAGGCTGATCCAGCGGCCGGAACCGTTCCAGATACAAAAGCCCCGGATGCGCCGCCAACAAGGGCCGCAAGCGATCCACATGGGCAAAATAATGCGGCATATGCCCGGTCTTCGGCTGCATGTCGAAGAACAGCGCATGCATCTAGATCACCATGTCATCGCGATGGATCAGCGCCGCCCGCCCGGCGTAACCGAGTATTCCCTCGATCTCGCCCGACTTGTGGCCGGCAATCGCCTTGGCCTCCACCGCCGTATAGCGGATCAACCCCTTGCCCAGCACCGCACCGTCCGGCCCCAGAATGGCCACCGGCTCCCCGCGACCGAAGCTCCCCTTCACCGCGCGCACGCCCGCCGGAAGCAGCGATTTGCCCTGCGCCAGCGCCGCCACGGCGCCCGCATCGACCACGACCTCGCCCTTCGGTTTCATCGCATTGATCCAGCGTTTGCGCGCCACTTGCGGGTCCGCCCCGGGCACGAACCAGGTCCGGTTCGCCCCCTCAGCCAAGGCTTGCAAGGGCCGCATCACCGACCCTTCCATGATCGCCATGGCACAGCCCCCCGCCACGGCGGTCTTGGCCGCCATCAGCTTGGTCTTCATGCCCCCCTTCGACAGGCCCGAAATCGGATCCCCCGCCATCGCCTCGATCTCCGGCGTGATCGTCTCGACCACATCAAACCGCACGGCGGTCGGGTCTTCCTTGGGATTGGCCGAATAGAACCCGTCCACATCCGACAGCAGGATCAACTGATCCGCCCCCGCCGTCACCGCGATCTGCGCGGCCAGCCGGTCATTGTCCCCGAACCGGATCTCATCTGTGGCCACCGTGTCATTCTCGTTCACAATGGGCACCACGCCCAGCCCCAAGAGCGTCTCCATCGTCGCCCGGCTGTTCAGGTATCGCCGCCGGTCGGTCGTATCCTCCAGCGTCACCAGAACCTGCCCGGTGGTGATGCCATGCGGCGCCAACACCTCTTCATAGGCGCGCGCCAGCCGGATCTGCCCCACCGCCGCCGCCGCCTGCGATTGCTCCAGCGTCAATTCCCCCGCGGGCAGGCCCAGCACCTTGCGCCCCAGCGCGATGGAACCCGATGACACCAGCACCACATCCGCGCCGCGCCCCTTCGCCTCCACCACGTCCAGCGCAAGGGCCTGCAACCAATCCTGCTTCAACCCCGTCGCCCGATCCACCAGCAAGGCCGAGCCGATCTTGATCACCAGCCGCCGCGCGTTGCGCACATCCGGAACGGCCACAGCCGCCCCGCTCACACCCGCACCGGTCACGGCTGCCACGGCCCTGACTCCACTTTCGGCGTAGCCCCCTGAATCTCGCGATAGATCGCCCGCAGCACATCCTGCAAACCCATCCCCGCCGCGCCGGAAATTACATGCACCGGCCCGCCCGACGCCTTTTCCAGCGCCTTACGCCGCGTGGTGATGGTCTTGGTATCCAGCGCATCGCATTTGTTCAGCGCCACGATCCGTCGCTTGTCGCCGAGAACCTCGGAATAAGCCTCCAACTCCGTTACGATGGTGCGGTAATCCTTGGTGATGGTCGATGACGTCCCATCCACCAGATGCAAAAGCACCTTGCACCGCTCCACATGGGCCAGAAACTGCATCCCCAGCCCCCGCCCTTCGGATGCGCCTTCAATCAGCCCCGGAATATCGGCCATCACGAATTCCCGCCCATCCACAGCCACCACCCCAAGGTTGGGGATCAGCGTGGTGAACGGATAGTCCGCAATCTTGGGCCGGGCATTGGACACGGCGGCCAGAAAGGTTGACTTGCCCGCATTGGGCAGCCCCACCAGCCCCGCATCTGCGATCAGCTTCAACCGCAGCCAGATGGTGCGCTCCACCCCTTCCTGCCCCGGATTGGCCCGCCCCGGTGCCCGGTTGGTCGAGGATTTGAAATAAAGGTTCCCGAACCCGCCATTGCCGCCCTTGGCCAGCAGAACCTTCTGCCCCACCCGGACCAGATCGGCGATCACCGTCTCTTCATCCTCGTCCAGGATTTCGGTCCCGACCGGGACCTTCAGGATGATGTCATCGCCCGTCTTGCCCGTCCGCTGGCTGCCCATGCCGGGCTGGCCATTCTTGGCAAAGAAATGCTGCTGATAGCGGAAATCGATCAGCGTGTTCAGCCCGTCCACCGCTTCCGCCCAGACCGACCCGCCATTGCCGCCATCGCCGCCATCGGGGCCGCCGAACTCGATGAACTTCTCGCGCCGGAACGACACGCAGCCCCCACCACCGCCACCCGAGCGGATATAGACTTTGGCAAGATCGAGGAACTTCATCTGTCGCGCTTTCGTAAGGATTGGCTCTGGCGATAGTGGACATTGCCCGCAGGCTCAAGCCTCGCGCAACGCATGCCGCTTCATCTTGGCCCAAATACCCAAAAACCCCCACCGCAAAAGCGGCCGCCGGGGGTGCGGGAAACCGGGGGGTGCGGGGGGCCGGATCGTCCCCCGCCCTACCCGTTCAGTCCAGCTTGCGAATATAGGTCCATGTCGGGACCCGCGCATTGCGCGCGACCGAAAACGTCTCCGCATCGCCCAGATACTGGAACCCCGCATTGGTCAGCACCCGCGCAGATCCCGCATTGTCCTGAAACACCTCGGCAAAGATCGTGCGGTTCTTCTGCGGGTTGGCCTCCACCAGCGCCCGCACCGCCTCCGACGCAAAGCCCGCATTCCAAAAGGCCGGCGCCACCCAATAGCCGATTTCCGACTGCCCGCGATCATAGCGGGTTTCGTCCATCCGCTTCAGGCTGATCACGCCCAACACCTCGGCCAGACCGGTCGCCGATCCGTCCATGACCCAGACATCCTCATCCCCACCCTGCAAAGTGGCGCGGGCCACAAAGGCCTCGGCCGCGCCCGGTGGCAGCGGATGCGGGATCGACCGGGTGGATTCCGCCACGCGCTTGTCGCCCGCATACATCGCAAACAGCCCGGCATCAGACCGGCGCACGGGGCGCAAGGTGAACCGTCCGGCGGCAATGGCCCCTTCGGGCATTGCGGTGACTTTATCCAGCATCATGGCTTCCCTCCTCACGAAGCGCATGTCGGGGGCTGACCTGCCCCCTTCAAGTGGTTACGGCACGAATTGCGGGGAAATAGGCCTGCAGTCCGGCATTTTTGCGACCGGCCCCAAAGACCCGGATCGCGCAACTCCCCCCGCCACTCCGGCCACAAGACCCGGAAATGACCAAGGGGACCGGCTTTTCAGCCGATCCCCCGTTTACAATCCAATTGTAAAGGTTCGGCTTACTCGGCTGCCTCCGCGACCGGGAGAACCGAAATAAAGGTGCGGCCTTTCAGGCCTTTCTTGAAGGTCACCTTGCCCTCGGTCACGGCAAAGATCGTGTGATCCACGCCCATGCCCACACCGTTGCCCGGGAAATAGGTCGTGCCGCGCTGACGCACGATGATGTTGCCCGGGATGGCAGCCTGGCCGCCATAGAGTTTCACGCCCAGACGACGCCCTGCGGAGTCGCGGCCGTTGCGGGAAGAACCGCCTGCCTTTTTATGTGCCATTTGGTACTCTCCTTATTCCGCAGCGGCTTCAGCGGCCTTCTTGGCGCGCTTCGGTTTCGCAGGTGCCTCAACCGCCGGGGCGGCCTCGGCATTGTGGGCGGCGCGGCGCGCATCGGCGGTGCCGGTGGCTGCTGCAACGCCCGATTTGTCGGCGCCCGTGGCCAGCACTTCGGTCACGCGAACCAGCGTCAGGTGCTGACGGTGGCCTTTGGTGCGCTGCGAACTGTGCTTGCGGCGACGCTTGACGAAGTGGATGACCTTCTCGCCTTTGATCTGGTCGATCACTTCGGCAACCACGGCCGCACCCGCAACCATGGGCACGCCCAGGGTAACGGTCTCGCCGCCGACCATCAGAATCTCGTTGAACTGGATCTTGTCACCAGCATTGGCAGCCAGCTTTTCAACGCGCAGCACGTCACCCGCCTGCACCTTGTATTGCTTGCCACCGGTCTTCAGGACCGCAAACATGGGTCGTCCTCTTCCTTGCTCCGCGTCCTGTGGCCCCCAAGCTTGGGCGTTCCGGGGTTTCCCCGCCTCGAACAGCGCGCCCTCTCGGGCGTCATGAAATATGAAACCCGCCAAGACTCACGCCTTGCCGGGATGCGCGCTTATCAGGGCAAGCCGTCCGCAAGTCAAGCGAGATCACCAGCCCCGGCCCGGCGCGCCGGATCGAATAACGGATCAGATATCCTGCCCCGCCATCTGCCGCGCAACCGCCACGCCCAACGCCCGCGAAATCGGCGTGAACACCTCATCAAAGGCAACGAACAGCGCCGCGTTCAACACCTGCCCCTCGGCAGATTCCGAGAAGGCGATATAGCTGTCCAGTTCCTCATCCGTCAGCGGCCCATAGGCCAGCGTCAGATAGGGGTACAGCCAATCCGTCGTCTGCTGGCGGACATCGCCCTCCTGCCCCCAGACATCGGTCAGCATTTGATCTTCGGTCATCTCGCCGCCGAAAGCACCGCCCTCCTGCATCCCCTGATAGAATGCGAGCGAGGCGTTCAGCGCACCCATCACATTGGATTCGATTAGGTCATTCGCCGCAACGAACCGCTCCAGCTGGTCAACCCGCGCCGACTCCCCCGATCCCAGATCCTCCCACGCGATCCGCGCCGCTTCCTCTGCCTCATCATCCAGCAGGGTCCGCCGCGCCTCGACCTCCAGCTTCAGCACCTTCTTCCCCAGATCAGAGCCAAAGAAAGCCTGCATCGCCGCAATATCGCCGGGCGATTTCGCCAATTCCCGCGTCAGCGCCGCACTCAGCGCCGCTTCCATGCGGGGCGCTTCATAGATCAGCGCCATCGTCGCCTGCCAGCCCTGCCCGCCCGCACCGGGGAACATGTCCGCTTCCAGTTGCGTGCCGTAATCCAGCCCTTCCTGCCGCAGGATGCCGACCAGCTCACTGAACTGCATAGTTTCGGTCAGGGTCTTGACCTCTGCCGCCACAGCGGCCGGAACAGCCTCGGCCTGCGCGGCCTCCTGCGCCATGGCAGGCAGCGGCAGCCCCAGCGCGGCAATACCAGCCACGCCCAGACCCAGCGCCAGAACAAGACTGCGGCCCAACTGCCCGACAGACGGCGCCAGCGTCTCATCCGCCGCCCGGCCCCGCGCCCCAAGACTTGCCATCCACTTGTCCATGTTCGCCCTCTTTCGCCCGAACTGCATCCGCTACCCCGTTCCTTGCAGCACCGCCGCGCTGGTTCGATCGCCCATCCTGTCGCCCGATGGCAGGCCGCCCCAAAAACCGCGCCCTTGCGCGCAAATACCTTGCCCGGAACAGCTAGAGACTGTCACCCCAAAAGCCAACCCACCCGACCCCACATCTGCGCGAGCATCCGCCCACCCCTTCTTTCCACGCGCCGCCACAAAACCCGCTTGCAACCCCCGCCACTCCCCGCTATGCACCCCCGCATTGACGACCCCCCAAGCGCGGAGAGGTGCCGGAGTGGTCGATCGGGGCGGTCTCGAAAACCGTTGAGCGTGCAAGCGTTCCGTGGGTTCGAATCCCACCCTCTCCGCCACTAATCACACGCTCTAGTGAGATAGCCGACAGTTAGATCGGCCTACCCGGTCAAGCAGGCTAGTGCGGGTCGAGGAATGACTCATCCCAGACACGGTCGTTCTCGATCATCCAAGACCATATCTGAACCGCCTCGACGGTCTCGGCCGGCGTCAGAACAGCTTCGCCCGCATCAGCCTTCGCCTGATCAAACACGACCATTTCTGCCGCTTCCCCGGATCCTTTCGGTATCATCATGCTTACCCCGCTCACATCGAGTCTCGTCCCGCCATTGCGAATGGCAAGCGCGCGCGCTGAACGTCCGGGATCATTCGACAACAGTTTACGACCCAATGCCATGGCCGGACGCCAATCTCCCGAAAGAGCAAGTACGGTGGAAGCGATGTCAGAATGGCTTGCCGGTTCCCGGCTTTCACGCGGCGGCCCAATGACCGGATCACCGCCACTGATAATTGCCCCCGTGAACACCGTGTCATCGACCGGAAGACCTGTCGAAATCGACTGATCCAGAAAGTTCGCGTGATCCCCCACAATGATGACGACCGTATTCTTCCATCGAGGCCTTGATTTCAGAAAATCGAAAGCCCGCTTCAGTTCTGCATCTACCTCCAGAATGGAGTGCGCGTAATTTTCGGCAAGGTTCGGTCCGGCTGTCCATCTGCCATCCGGCGCCGTGTAGGAATAAGGCAAATGGGGCTCCAGAGTGAGGAGGATGCCGAACAAGGGTCGCGCCGGGTCTTGTGCGTCTGACGTGGCGACCCATTGGTTGAACTGATCAACCGTTACCCTGTCTTCTACGCCCAATCCCAGATCGGTCGACGCCAGGACGTCCTCGAACACGCCATAAACCCAATTCTCCTTGTCATCATAGCGAACGTCATAGGTGATGATCCCTGTGCGGTAACCATTGCTTCTGAGGCGCTTGCCAAGACGGTCGAAACTCGTTGAAGCGTAGGCACCATCCAACCGTTTGACCGGATGCATCCACGCCCCCGAAGATATGCCGACAAAGCCGGGGCCGGAAGGAAATCCATTTGACAGGAACCGCTGGAAGACCACGCCGTTCCTTGCCAGTTCTTCGATAGCAGGCACAGAGACGAGGTTCTGCCCTGTCGGATTGACAGGGCGCAAACTGGCGCCACGCAAGCTTTCTACGACAAAGATGAATATATCGGGCTTGCTGATCGGTTCCTTCGGCATGGACTCCCAACGGTAGACAAGCGGATAGTCTTCATCGACCCATGACGCACCCTCTGGCAGGCCAACAAAGGCGCGAATGCGCTCGGCGGCCTCTTCCTCTGACATCCTCAATCGCGTTCCATCAACGCCCATCGCCTCTGTCACGTAGTCGAATTCCACAGGGGGAAGCAGCGAACCAGAGGCCGTGTCAGCACCAAAGGCAATTGCCAAGCCGATCGCTGCTCCCGCCGCGGGATACGTCCAACGGACCGGCGTCAAATGCGGCTTCAGCCCGACGTTCCAAAACAGCAGCAGCATCCAGATCAAGTATGCAGCAAGCAACGTCACCGCCGGAAAAACCGCATACCAGTAATGGAAGACCGGTTTCCAGAAATAGTCTGAAAGAAACAACCCGGGCCCTGCGAAATGGGCAAGCGTGGAAGGGGTCAGCCGCTCCCCGATAATCGCATCCAAGATGGGGTCAGACAGGCTTAAAAACAGGCTAGCCGACAAAAGGACAAGCGCGATGGCCGTGACGCAAACCCGAAGAAATGTGACTCTGACGACCAACCAGAGCAGCAGAAAACAACACCCGAGAACCAAGGTGAACCCCACATGCAAAAGCACGGTCAGCAAAGCATTGGACGCGCTGTCGCCCTTGATGATCGCCGTAATACCCAACGCGGCAACCCGGAGTGTACATAGCAGGACCAGCGCGATGGTGATCGGATGCTTGAAATTCATTCAGACGGGCTCCGACGGTTTGATCTCACATTCAGACGCATAGATTGGGCCAATCCTTCCCACACGGTTACCCCAACCACCCCATCAAGACGGCGAGCTCTGCCCAGACCCGCTTTGCTATCTCTCCGCCGGTCACTGCCCGCGACACCGCTTGATACTGAAGTTCCGGTATCGGTCTGGTTCCGTTTCCGAAAGCGCACGCCTGACCCCTCATGTGGCGCCCTCCACATTTTCCGGTCAGCCCGACGAAGCTTTCGCCATTAATTGGCGTTCAAGCAGCTTTTGAAACCCCGCCACAAGACTGGTGGAAGACTGCCAACCAAGCAATGCAAGTGCCCGCCCCGGATCACCAACAAAGGACGAAACGTCAAAGGAACGCGGCTCACTGACCTGCACAGAAACCGGGGCCTGCGCATGTTTGCGTGCAAGATCTGCCAGATCGCCAAGACTTGCGGAGCTTCCTGAAACGAAATGAATGGGCGGAAGGCACCTACCCTCAGAAGTGGCCATGATCAGACGCTCAAGTCCGTCCGCCACATCGTCTACAAAGGTGAAGTCAAAGGCATTGCCTGGCCCCTCAACGCGGATAACACCCCCAAACGCGGCTGCATGGGCAAAGGCAGGAACGACTCTGTCAGAATGGTCCTTTGCCGAGCCGTAAACGTTTGCGAACCTGCAAATGTTCGCCACCAAACCGTTCTCTCGCGCGCGCTCAACGATCCGCTCACCTTCGGCTTTGCTTCTCGCGTACACGTTCATCGGTCTTTTTTCACTGTCTTCGTGCACTGGGAACGCATCCGCTTGGCCGTACACCTCGCGACTACTGGCCGAAATCAACCAGGGACGCGCCTTTTGTGCCAAACACAGTCGGACCAGAGACCGGATTGATCCAACATTGGTACGCCGGCAAAGCTCCGGGTCGTTCTGTGCCCAGACAACACGGGTAACGGCAGCAAGGTGCAAGACCCCTGTCACGCCAGCAAGCGCCTTCGCCAAGGACTCGGGGTTGCAAATGTCTTCGCTGGGATGGCGCTTGATGTCGAAATGCCGAACCTCAAGTCCCCGTGCGGACAGCCGCTCAATCACTGCCCGACCAATCAGCCCTTCCGAGCCCGTGACAAGTATCACTTCTTGAAGTTCCTCTCAGCAATCGCAGACCCGTCGCGCGGCTTCAAACAGGTGCAGCCTGACCAACCTTCGGCCGACATTTACCATTGTTGACTTGCGGCTGCCATTTGCAATAGCCCAGCGATCCGCTGCCCAAAGCAACAGAAGATGCATGACCGTCGTGCCCTGTCCCAGCCGCCCAGGCAGGTTGCCGGGCTCCGGCGCGTCTGTTAGCGTTTTGGTTCAGAAGCGTTCCGGGACCATCAATGGATTTGCTGTCGCCACGTTTTGTCTTGAACGCCGTCCTCGATGAAATCGCCGAGAAACGTGGCGTATACTGGAAAAGCCCAAGCCTGCATCGCACCCACTATCTGGACGAATGCGCGCTGGCACTCCAAACCGATGGGTTCGGGGGCATTCCCTATGTGATGTGGGGAAAACACCGTGATTGGCGCGGCGATGCCTACCCCGCAACTGGTGGGCGGATCTTTTGGGTACGCGTAGATTCACTGGATGATTTCGTCCGCGAAGTCCTGCCGCGGATCCATGCCCCGGTCGTGCTTGTGACGGGGGCGTCGGATTATTCGCCATTGGAGTTTGCACCAAAAGCCACTGAGGCACTTCTGCAAAGCGAGATGATAAGCCACTGGTTTTGCGCCCAACCTGACTTTCCGGTCCTGCCAAAGAAGGTCACGCCGGTCCCGCTGGGATTGCCCTACCCATATCGCAACGACATTCACTTTGCCAAACCGTGGTATGCACTGACCCGACACATCACCAAACGCTATGACATTGCAGCCCATGACCGAAGGCTTGCAATGCTCGTCCGCAATCGCGTGCCGCCCGAGCTGCGGCCACCTTTGGCATTTTGCGATTTTGCCTTGAACAACACCTCTCGCGATGGACGACTTGGCGAGACGCGGGCCGGAGTGGCGGAAGTTCTGAAAAGATCAGGCTGCTGCGTTTTCCCGGAAAAGGCCATGCAGCCGATGCAGCTTTACAAAACCTATGGCGAATACGCCTTTGTCGTCAGCCCCTTCGGCCGTGCCATGGACTGCTATCGCACCTGGGAGGCGCTGGTGATGGGCGCGATCCCGATTGTCCGCCGATCGCCACTGGAACCGATGTTCAAAGGCTTGCCAGTCGCGATTGTCGATGACTGGAACGAAGTGACGAGCGAGCGGCTTGCGGAATGGGCCGAGCAGTTCAAGGACAGCTGGGAAGACAACGCCTCTCTTGAACGGCTGACGCTGGATCACTGGTTGAAGCGCATCCGTGCAGCAGGGCACCAGTCGTAGGAACCGGGGCAACGGGGTCTGATCTGACCCTGCAATCAAAGCATGTTGCCATCAGAATTGGACGCCACTAGCCTTTGCCCCCGACGGTCAGCTTCGCCCTCTCGATTGACGTGATCTTCATCCACTTTGGTCAAGGGCCATTCGCGTGCACGGATCAAGGACCAAGGTTTGCATACTGATCTGCACCTGCGACAGGCCAAGCTATCTTCGCGCACTCCTTGCAGAGCTGACCAAGCAAGCGCCGGATTACCCCATCGTCATCGTAGACAATGGCGCGGTCCCGTCTCGCCTTGTTGCCAACGAATTCGAAGGCGGCTTGCGCGTCGTCTATGATCGGCTGCAAGAAGCAGGCGTCGTGACGGCACGCAATCGGGCCATCCATCTCGCGCTTCAGCAAGCACCGGAATTCCTTGTCTTCGTTGATGACGACGAGGTTCCCGAACCCGGCTGGCTTGGGCATCTTGTCGGCTCTATTGAGGCGACCGGGGCGGATTTCGCGACTGGACCTGTTCACGCGAACTTCCTCGCACCGCCGCCGCTTTGGGTCGTCAAGGGACAGTTCTTTGTCCGTGGTCCCGACATCGCGACAGGAAACCTCGTGCTGCGAAGATCTTGTGTGCCAAAGGACCCGAACCAATGGTTCAACCCAAAGCTCAACTTCCTCGGGGCCGAGGATGAAGAATTCCTTAAGCGTCTGATGGCGAAAGGTGCCCGCTACGCCCCTTCCGAAAAGGCGATCGTGCGGGAATTCGTGCCAGCGTCCCGACTGCGCCGCAGCTACGTTTTCGGCCTCGGCTTTCGCGACGGGCTTCAGATCGTGCAGCTTGATGCATTGCGCGGCGGGTCGCGCCCGGGTCGCGCGGCCCGTATGGCTTGGGCCCTCGCCGCCAAGCTTGGCTATGGAGGCAATCATCTGATATGGGCCATCCGCACACCTTGGCGCGCTGTTCTTGGCGTCAGGGATTTTTCGGCCGCGGCTGGAATCCTGCTGGGCAGCCTGGGATTTAGGGCGCGCTTCTACGGCCGTAATGGCCACGCCAAGACAATGGAAGCCGGGGCCGGGGCTTGATCTCAGGCGCGCTTCGGGGAAAGCCGAAACAAATTCATGGAAAGCTCTGGAAGAATGCGGAACGCCGGTCAGCCACAGACACTGCCTGTCGTGCAAGAGTATCACAGGCCGCAAGTTGCGGTGATCATCCCCTATCACGACAATTATGCCGACTACGTCTTTGACGCGTTCCGGTCTGTCCAGCAACAGACCCATACGCATTTCACCTGCACGCTTGTTGACGACTGTTCCCGCAACGAGAACTTCGATGCCGCGCAGCGGGCTATCGCAAAGATTGCGGACGAACGATTTCGCTTGATCCGCTCGGACGAAAACCGAGGGCAGATCCCGGCGGTCTTTCTGGGTCTGGATGCGACCCAGTCCGATTTCGTGACCGTTCTTGATCCGGATGACCGCTATGCACCGACCTTTCTGGAAAGGATGCTGGCGATCCACCTGAACCCGCGCCTGTTCTGCCCGATTGTCTCCTGCGACCAGTACTATCTGAATCTGCGGGGTGGGATCATTACGGGAACCAGCGCCGATGACGGCGCAGAGGGGTTTAATCCTGAAACGCTCATGGCCGAAAGAACGATGTTCGAATCCTTTGCCTTCCACCGCTTTGTTCCACCCGAGCAACCGGGTTGGCATTGGTCCTCCACGTCATCCATGATGTTTCGGCGGGCTGCCATGAACCTGCTTCGTCCGGTTAGAACGCTTGGATACAAGAACGCCTTCGACGACTATTGCGCCCAGGGCGCGCATATGATGGGCGGAAGCCTCTTCCTGCGCGAGCCGCTGGTCTATCGGGGGTTGCATGATAACAACGATTTTCTGAGGTCGTCGATCTTCTCGATGTATCAAACGCGCAAGAAGGATGACCGCACCTTTCCGCTCTATGTCTATCGGATCGACGCTGTCGAAGCGTTCCTAGGCAATGGCGGGCTCGATGTCTTTGATGTCGACAGCGTTCGCGATCTGCTGCTCGCCCAGTTTCGCGGGCCGGAACTGCCGATGCTTCTGAAGGCGCTCCCGCAGGTGGCTGAAATGCTCGGCCTGAATGCCGATGATCCCGGCCTCTCAGCTTGAAGACCCGGCCCCCGGCCGGGTCTGGCACAACCATCTGCCCGAAAAATGACGGATCATGATACTATTGCTGCGATTCTCATCCCCACCCGGGCCCCGATTGATAAGACCAAGGCTCGTCAACCGATAGCGACGTCGCAACAGTTTGGCTTGAAAGTTCGTGCGCCTTGCGGGGCAGACAAAGCGGGGGGCCCGGCAATGCGCGGCGAACCAGACATCATCCACCAGACGCGCAGCCGACGGGGCACCTTCATACTGCGTGACTCCCGAAAGATCGAACTGATCAGGACGCACGATATATCCTGAAAATCCTTGCAGTATATCGACCTGAACTGCTTTCCGCAGGCGTCGCGCACGAATGGGTGACGGTGCGCGCATCAACAGGTTGGACCAAACCGTCGTCGGCCTGTCTGTCAGGTCTTCCGGAACGGACCATCCACTAAGCCCGAATGCAGCCTCAGGCTGCGCCCGCACCGCGTCAAGCAGGTCGGCTAGCACCGATCGGTGATAAATCCTGTCATCATCAACCACCAGAATGGGCTGCGACGGTGGCAAGCGTTTAAGGCTCGGCAAAAGCTTGGTTGCCGGGCCAAGATCCGGGCAAGGGTGGATCTCAACCGCCTCTAAGCCCTTCAGGAATTCGGGCACGACGTAGGGCACACCTTCGCGCAGGCTCACCGACGGAATATTCAGGATGATCTTCTGCGGTGCCACACTCTGCCGCAAAAGGCTTTTGATCGTTGGCGCGATAAAGGGCAACCGGCTTGGGATTGAAGTCAGGGATACGACAGCGGCCGTTCGGTTGGAGTTCCTCGCCCAGGCCTTGTCGAGTGCGTGAAGCGACAGGCGTGAGAGGCGGAATTCTTCTGCAATGTCTGCAAGAAGCGTTTCACCCTCGAAAAAGTCATGAATGATTACGGCCACTGCCACCGCAGCGCAGGCACCGACCAGAATGGCAATTGCGGTCATGTTCCCATCGATGATCGAGGTTTCGGTCCACATGCACGGCGCATGAGGCCCGCCTGATCCTTCCCGCCTGGGATCAGTTTCATTCGCGCGATGCCAATTGGCCGGACAGCGCCTGATCGCTCCGGCCTGCCTCACGCGCGCGGCGATCCGCCGCCATTAGAATGTGGCGGGCACGCAAAATGCGTTGCACCGCCGTTGCATGGCAAAGCAGCGCCAACCCCCAAAGCCCGACAGTCATCACAGAATGGGTCCCGACGTCCAACAAACCGCCAACCGCCGGCCCAAAGATCAGAAGGGCGCACAGATAGATGATGCGCTCTTGTCGTTCAAACAGGTCCGGCCACCCGTTATTGTCGACCGGCACTTCAATGGCGGTGCGCGCCTTGGCATAGCTTGTCATCATCGCCCCCCAGAACGCGAGGAAGGCAGGCACCCAGGATGTCATGGTCAGGGCGAATGCCAGAAGGACCACACCTTCCTGATAGCGATCAATGACGGCATCAAGATACCCGCCGAAATACGACGTCTCACCCCGAAGACGGGCAACGGCACCGTCAAGCGAATCCGCGGCAAAGGAAATGGCCAGGCACAGGCCCAAAATGACCGGCTGTTCATGCAGCAGGAAGGCGCCGCAACTTGCCAGCACCAGCAAAAGCCCGATCAGCGTCACCTGATTGGCCGTGGCAATCCGCGCCAAGGGTTGCGCTGCGCGGTCCCACATTTTGTCGAGATGCGCTTTGTAAAGCCCGTCAATCATCTCAGATGTCCTTGGCCAAGGAATGGTACCAAGGAGCAAGCCGCTTGTGGGCGCGCTTGAATTGGTCAAACCGTTTGTCGAAATAGGCCGCCCGTTCAGGGTCTGCCCGAAAGACCTTGCCGCTTGCAGCAAGCACTTGGCTCACGGCGCCCAGCGCGGAAGGATACCATCCAAGACTGACGCCCCCAAGGGCCGCGACGCCGCGCAAGCCTGCCAGCGCAGGCTCGGGCAGGCGGCACAAATCCATCTGAAGGCAGTTCGCAATGTCCTGCGCAAGGGCGTCATCCTGCGTTGCCCCCCCGACGATGGGAATCGTGACGCCGCGGCGAACGCCACGCTGCTTTTGGACCGGCTCCATCGCCCAACGCAGATTCAGCGCGATCCCCTCGCGCACGCCGCGGGCAAGGCTTCCCCTATCGTGGACAAGCTTCAACCCTAGAAATGCCCCCGCCAGCCGGTTGTCATCGACAGGCACGCGCTCCCCGGCAAGCCATGGCAGGAACAAGGGCGGGTCATGCTCGACCGATGTCGATGGGGCGTCCGCGCCACCAATCCTTGAATACCAATCAAGGCAGGCACCGGCGCATTCCTGTGTCGCAATCAAAAGCGGCTTGTTGTTCACGGGACTTGCAATCGTCGCAAATGACGCAAGGGCGTTGATCCGGCGGCTGTCGAAAAAACCCGCGATCCAGGCGCTGGTGCCAAGCGAGATATGCAAAGCACCGTCCTCCGTCGCACCGCTTCCCAGCGCCGCCGCGCAAATATCCCCGCACCCACCGATGACAGGCAGCCCGGCAGGCAAACCCAGATCGTCGGCTGCCTGCTGCGTCAACCCGCCCGCAATCGCATCACCGGGCAGTATCTCGGGCAACATCTCGCGCGGTACGCCATATCTGCGCGTAAGCTCGTCTGACCAGACCGGCGCACCACTGCGAGTATCGGCCATCCAGGTCAGATTGGCGCTGTCGGCTGTTGTGACGAAGGCGCCGGTACAGCGATGCAGGATCCAATCCTTGACGTCCAGAATCTTGGCCGTGCGCGCCCAGACATCCGGCTCGTGCTGCCTCAGCCACATCATCTTGGCCGTCGGATCCATCCCGTTCAGCGAGGGCGCACCGTTCGTCAGTTGAACCGACCGAAGCAGTTTCAGCGCCCCGAAACCTGCAACAGAGGGGAACCCCGCCATCTTTGCGCGGATCAGATCACCCGCGCGCTTGTCCAGCCATGTCAGGCAAGGCCGAAGCGGCACCCCCGCCGCGTCAACCGCAACAACGCCGCACACTTGCGCGGCAAATCCAAGTGTTGCTGCCCGCTGTGCAAGATCCGGGATCGCCCGGGACAATTCACGCATCCCAGTAACAAGTGCCGACCACCAATCCTCGGGGAACTGCTCGGCCCAAAGCGGATTGGGAAACTGGATCGGATGGGCAACAGCCGTGCTGGCAATCACGTTCATCTTTCGATCCAGCGCAGCGATCTTGATTGCTGAAGTGCCGATATCAGCTGCAACGATCAAATCACGCGCCAACCGCTTCACCCTGTGCCTCGCTTGCCGCTTTCTGTTAAGAACCATTACCGGTCAAGTCAAATGGGATCAGCCGTGCCAAGCGGAAAGACTATCGATGTCGTTTACACTTGGGTCGATGACCGCTGGCCCGGATATCGGGACCAACTTGCGCAATACAGCGAAAAAGCCGCCGATCTGGACCCCAGCCGAACACGCGACAATCTTGACCTGATGCGCTACAGCCTGCGCGGACTTGAAAATACACTGCCAATGCTGGGCACGGTCTATCTGCTGACCTGCCGCCCGCAGGTGCCTGCATGGCTGGACACTTCGAACCCGAACCTGCGCATAGTTCATCACGATGAAATCATGTCGGGCAGCATCCTGCCGACGTTCAACTCGCTGGCGATCATCACCCACCTCCATCGGCTTCCCGGGATTTCGGATCAGTTCCTCTACATCGAAGACGACATGCTGATACGTCCTGCGCTGAACTGGACCGACCTTGAAACCGAGGATGGCAAACCCCGGATCTACCCGTGGAAATACTGGACACCCCAGCTGTCCAAGATTGCCGACCCAAGGCATGAGTCGTCGTGGAACCTTGCCCTTGCGATGTCAGACCATCTCGTGAACCAGCGTTACGGCACTTCCGGTCGGCGCAGGCAGATCTGCCATGCGCCGCTTCTGATTGATCGGGCGGCATGGCAGTCAATGATGGAGGAATTTGCCGACACCATTTCCCAAACCAGGTCTTCACGCTTCCGGGCTGCCGGAAATGTCGACCCGGCCAGCCTGTATCTCTGGTCGCGCCTGGCTCAAGGCCGCGCCGTTCTGGAAGACCGGAAAACCAGCCGCCGGATTTCACACTATGTCCCGCTCGAGGATTTCTGGCCCATAACCCTTCTTGCGCTGCTGCGATCCCGTTCGCGCCGTGCAAGCTGGGTCACCCTGAATGATAATTTCGGTCCAAGACCATCCCGCGTGACCGAATGGCTTGTCCGGCACCAGCTTCAGGCGTGGTACCCTGAACCGTCCAGCTTCGAACGGCGCGACTCGATGGCCTGACGATAGAGGTTTTCGAAAGCCTCGACATGGTTGGAAACATCAAACTGCCGGGCATGCGCCCTGCCCCACGCACCCCAGGCTGACAAGCGATCCGGATCGTCAAGCAGGGCAACGATCCGCTCCGCAAGTTGGGCTGGATTACTGCTGTCGAAAAGCGCGCCTGCGCCGCCGGGTCCCAACAACTCGGCAAAACCAGCATTGTCACCGGCCAGAACGGGCGTTCCGCTCGCCAGACTTTCGGCAAGCACAATGCCAAAGCTCTCGCCAAAACCGGCAGGAAAGACGCAAAGACGCGCCTGCTTCAAAAGACCAAGCAGACCTTGCCGGTCCTGCGGCGGCAGGTGACGGATCACCTCAGAACCAAGCTCGCGGCTGGCCTCGCGCACAAGGTCGGCATCCGCTCCATCGCCCGCGATGATGAAAAGCGGGCGCTGGCGTTCCGGTCGGGTCGCTGTCCGCTGCCGGACCAGGCGCGCTGCCGCCAACAAAGCGCCAACATTCTTGCGACTGTCCAGCCGCCCCCAATGAAGAACGACAGGCGGCCCCGAAACCTGTTCCTTTGCAAGATCAAGGAAATCCCAAAGATCAACCACCGGCGGCAAGATCGCGATGGTCCGCCTTGTCGACGC
Organism: Paracoccaceae bacterium; assembly: GCA_022843025.1. Classification (GTDB taxonomy): domain Bacteria; phylum Pseudomonadota; class Alphaproteobacteria; order Rhodobacterales; family Rhodobacteraceae; genus Paragemmobacter. The sequence goes on from JALHOL010000002.1 coordinate 33,313, forward strand.
AGGCCCCAGATGCACAAGCGGTGTCGTCGACACGGCAACCGCCGCATCGACCTTGCCCGCAATCATCTTGCCCAAGGGCCGGAAAAAACTGCGCAGCGTGGCCCCTGCCGGTCCGGGTGCCGTCGTGTCGTGAAAGGTCACGACACGCGCGGCTAGCAGGCGCGTGCACAGTTGCCACGGCATAAGTGGAACCCACAGACCATGGAAATGCACCAGATCAGCGCCCCAGTCTGAAAGATCCTCGACCGCTTGGCGCAGCACAGCGCGGGGCACGTAACTCAATTCAAACTTGGTACCACCCAGGCTGATGGTGCGCTGGTGGCCAAGAGTCTCGAAATCCAGACCTGAACCGGTCGCCGCAGCAACAGCCGGGCCGGGGCAGATGCAGCGCACCTCGTGCCCCCGCGACCGCAACGCCGCTGATAGGTCGCGGATATGCGACTGCACACCGCCATAACGTCCGAGTCCATAGGCAGAGACCTGCACGATCCGCATACGCACCCTCAGATGTCCGGTTTGGCGTCAATGGCGGGGGCAGAGATGCTCGTAATCTTGCCGCTCTCCAGACGGACAAGCTTGTCGCAGCTCCGGTTCCAGGAAAGGTCATGCGTCGCGAGGATGACGGTTTTCCCCTTGGCCTTCAGCTCCGGCAAAAGCTCGTTGAAGATAAAGGCGCGCTGGTTCGGGTCCTGATCCGAGGCGAATTCGTCCAGAACAAGAATCTCGCGCCCCTCCAGCAGGCTTACCGCAAGGGCAAGCCTGCGCTTCTGCCCGGCCGACAGTTCCATCCGCGTGAAGATGCCCTTGATGATGCCAGTCTGTCCGGAAAGGTTGACCTTGATGATCATGTCACTGGCTTCGCGGTCAGTGACATGACTCAGTCCAAAGATCGACTTGAAGACGTGGTAGCGCGCAAAGATGGCCGAAATGCGCGACCGATAGGTGGTCATATCACCGAGTGTGATGTGATTTCCGTTCAGAATGACCTTGCCCGACGCAGGATCATGCAGCCCGGCGATCAGGTTCAGAAGTGTCGTCTTGCCTGAACCATTGTCGCCGACCAGAAAGACGATCTCACCGTGCCGGATTTCAAGGTTGATCGGCCCCAGAACAAAACCCTGGCCCGATTGCGGCCGATGTATCGCGGTGACGTCCTGCAGGATCAGGCTTTCGAACGGCTCTGCGGCGATTGGCTGTTCGGTCTCGTTGCCCAGTGCTTGAAGTCGTTTGTCGAGATCTTCAATGCGGATGTAAGACACCATCGAGCCGATAAAGGTCGGATAGCTTGAGACCAGTTGCTCAAACGGATTCATGCAGAACAAGATCAGCGTAAGCACTGAAAACGTCACCACCTTGTCCGTCTGGTACAAGGCCGGCGCGAGAAAGACGATCCCGCTAAGCAGCAGGAACTTCAGCAGGCTGACACCCACCTCTCCCTTCTCATAGATCTTGCTGACGCTGATCAGCGCCTGCCGCAATTGGGCCAAGGACGCAGTAAGCGACCCGATGAAATCCTGCCGCCGTGCCCGATGAAGCTTCAACTCGCGGTGGCCGCTCAGAAGTTCGGACACGTTTTCAAAGTAGGTCACTTCAAGCTTGCGGGCATCCAGCCCAAGATCGGCCATGCTTTGCTGTTGGCGATAGTAGACCAGAACCCCGCCTATCATCACGAGAACGGCCAGTATGCCTGCGATCACCGAATAGAAAAACAACTGTGGAATAGCGATCAGCAGGAAGATGAACAGGGGAAGCAACTGCAACAAAGTCGCTGTCGTACCTGCGACGATGGCCACATCCGTCGTCATGATGTGATACAGCAACCCGTGCTCATAGGCTTCTGTCACAGTCGGCTGGACGTTCAGAATCCTGTCGATCAACCGCACACGCACACGGTTGATCACTTCGGTCGTCACCTCGGTCGTCATGACCTGATAGCTAAAGGAAGCGATCACAAAGACCGCCAGAATACCAACGAAGACCGGCAGCCAGAACCCATAGGTATCGCCAGGCGCACTGCCGGCGGCCTTGTTGATTGCGACCATAACCAGATCGCGCGTCAACCCGGCAACCAGCGCCAGAGAGATCAGCTTATACTTCAACCGGACCGGCGCATGCTGCCACAGAAAGCTGACAAGGCGCCCAAAGAGCCGCAGGCTTACCACCATCGGCAACTCTTGCGTTTGGTCAGGTGGCACTTCGCTCCCCGGCGAAGGCTTCTTCAGCGTGTCCCGGACGAAATCCGAATGGCGCCAAAGGAACCAGACAAAGCCCGTCAGCAGCACCACTTCCCAAATGGCAAGCGCAAGCCGCCGCCAGAAAAAGACCGTCTCGGATTCTTCGATCAGCGCCCCGCCAAAGTACAGCCCCCCATAGATGACGGACATCAGCCCGATCACACCAGCCGCCCGAGGTGCCCAGCCCAGCTTTTGCTCAAGGTCGCAATTCGGTTCCGACAGGGCAAGTCGGGCCATGACGCCGCTGATGGATATGGCGACCAGATGCCCGAAAAACAGCATGTAGCTGCCGAGATTGTGCTGGAACTGCCATTCCTCGGTTCGGAAGATGGCCAGGACAATTTGCCCGACAATGGCGGCAAACTCGCCCACGCACAGAACAAGCAGCAATGCCCCGAAGATTGGCGTTTTCGGAAAAGCCCGGCGATAGGCCAAGGCGATCTGGGCAACCGCAATCAGGATCAGTACGGCGGTCGGAAACATCGCAACCGCAAAGGGGATGCCGATCTCGGCATGCACAATGGCCCGGCTGATCGAAGGCGGGGCCTCGCGATAGGCCTCAGGCCGCAGAGAAATGTTCGCCAAATGCACCAAAAGGACGCTTGCTACGGTCGCAAGAGGTCCCGCCCAAACTGCGCAAGCAAACAGGCGTCTCGCGGTACTGGGTTCTGCGGTCAGCGTGTTTCTCTTGTGGCAATTTCGGGTTGAGTCGGCATTAACGAATGGTTAACACGAAACCAATTTAAAGTGACAGCCCGGCAGGAACCAACGTGATCAAAGTTGCAATCGTTGGGGTCGGCAACTGCGCAAGTTCGGTGGTCCAGGGCGTATCCTACTGTAGAAGCGGACAAAAAATTGTCAGCCTGCCATTTGCCGATCTGGCTGGCTACGGCGCCGAAGACATCGCTTTCGTCGCTGCCTTCGATGTGGATGCGCGCAAGGTCGGTCTTGATCTGTCAGAAGCGATCTTCGCCCCGCCAAATTGCACCTATGTCTTTCACCCCGACGTTCAACATACGGGCGTGACTGTCCAACGCGGACCAACCCTTGACGGCATCGCTCCGCATATGCTGGCACAGTCACCTCAGGAAGCCTTCCGCGAAAGTGAGACCGCAAGCCTGACCGAGGCCCAGGTCGTAGACCATCTCAAGGCTGCCGGTTGCGAGGTGATGATCAACTTCCTACCGGTCGGCTCACAGCAGGCCACAGAATTTTACGCGGGCTGTGCACTGCTTGCAGGTGTTGCCTTTGTGAATGCGATACCTGTCTTTCTTGCCAGCGACCAGACATGGGCAGACCGGTTCCAAGCGCATGGCCTTCCGCTCTTGGGCGACGACTTCAAGGCGCAATTGGGCGCGACGGTTCTTCATCGCGATCTGGTGCATCTGTTCGCGTTACGAGGTGTCACGCTGGACCGGACCTATCAGCTGAACGTCGGAGGCAATACCGACTTTCTCAACATGATGGATTCCTCGCGCGTAAACCAGAAACGCCAGTCCAAGACGGAATCCGTTCAGGCGGTCGCCAACACGCGGATGGCCGCCGGGGATATCCGGGTTGGGCCTTCCGACTATGTGCCTTGGCTCAACGACCAGAAGGTCGGTTATGTGCGGCTGGAAGGGCGTCTGTTCGGGGGTGCTCCGATGAACATCGAAGTCCGCCTGTCTGTCGAGGATTCACCCAATGCCGCCGCCATGGCACTGGCGGCAATTCGTTGCGCCCGCATCGCGCTGGATCGTGGGCAGGCTGGTGCGATCTGGGAGCCCTGCGCCTTTCTCTTTAAATCCCCGCCTCGGCAAATGAATGATCACGATGCACATGAACTGCTGCTTCGCTTTGCAGGCGGCGATGGCGCTGATGGTTGATAAATCGGTCCGAGGGCGAAACGCTGCCTGTCCGGCCAAAACGCGGAACCGCGGGTGATCGCGTCCTCCTCCCTTGCATCGCTGGTCATGGCCATCGCTGCGGCATGGCTCTGCAGTTACGTGCTGGTGGCGCTCGTCCGGCGGAAACCAAATATGCGCCACCGGTTGCGCGATGTGCCCAGCCTGATGAACTGGCAGGCCGGGGTCACGATCTGTGTGTTGATCTTTGCCCTGTCGCCTTCGCCCGTTCGCTGGCTGCTTTTTCTGGTTGGCGGTGCGCGCATGGTCTACGAAGCAGCCAGCATCCACCGCGGCCAATGGTCCGCAAACCGCGCCGCCGCCGTGTTGGTGACGCCGGTCCTTCCCCTTTTCCTTATGGCAATGGTTCTGAATATCGAAGGCTCAGCCATCACGCTTGTTGTGGCGTTCTTCCTGTCCGAAGTCTTCGACAGCTTTGCCTATCTGGGCGGCAAGGCCTTTGGCAAACGGCACCTCGCACCCGATCTGAGCCCCAACAAAACGTGGGAGGGGCTGTTGACCGGTGCAGCCGTTGCCTTTGGCGTTTCCCTGGCCTTGATCGGGTTCTCTGTCCTAAACTACGAGGGCGCCATCATCTGCAGCGCCACAACGATTGTCTTTGCGACCCTCGGCGATCTCGCCGCGTCCTTCGGCAAACGGCTGGCCGGTGTGAAGGACTATCCGACGCTGATCGCAAACCAGGGCGGCCTGCTCGACATGTTCGACTCCTGGATCTTCGTGGCCCCCATCACGGCCTTGGCCCTGCAAGTGGCAACGCTTCCATAGTCCCCATGGCAACCCGGGCCGGTGTGTCGCAGGGACCCCACGAAGGGCTGCACATCATACAGTACTCTTTCATGCCGGTGGGAATCTCCCCTATCGCATAAGCGTTAGAGCGATTTTTGAAATCAGTTGCCGTATCCGCTTTCAGGATAATGTCCTTGAACAAACATCGGAACACATCACTCAACCGTTTCTTCAGTCTGCCCCAAACCCCACTTCGGCCGCCCATCAGGAGTATACCCGTTCAGCGGTTCCTCCCATGGATCAAGACCGATCAGTGTTTCACCATTAACAACCAAAATCTCTCTCGGCTTGGGCAACGCACTGATAGATGCAAATAATGGAACAAGGTTCTGGTCCGGCACGAGACTCACTTCCAAGAAACGAAAGACCAAAACTGGAATCAAGATCAGCCCAACCACGGTGGTCAGAAATTTCTGACCTAGTACTGAGACAAGAATTACTGGAACCAACAGAAGTGGCACAAAATGGGAAAAGCGATGATCTTCCAAACTGCCGTTGATGAAAACCATACTGAAAACAAGAACCAGTGAAATGCCCGCCGAAAACACAATCACCACCGCAAACCAAAAAACTCTCAACCGCATCAGAGTCCCGACCAACAGACCCCCGATCAGCAGAAGGCTGAGAAATATCACAGCCAGCGCTAAAAACGTTGGGAAAAAATTGGATGCAACGCCTCGCATCAGATCAAGCGTATTTCCAAGAACGGTCATGTTGGTTCCATTCATCGGGTGGCTTCCGGCTTGACCCAACAAGGAACGAAGCAGAACCCATGCCATGACAGGCACTACAGCAATCCAAAGAAGGTAGAAGATTTTACTCCTGGCAGGCCCCTTCATCAAAAGAACCGAGGCGACGACGCCCGGAACAAAAATGACAGACAAATTGTGGGACATAAGCAGTACTGTCAACAGACCCGAAGTTATTAATATGTCTATATGGTCGATCTTCCCTGCGGCGTTGACGATTCTCCAAAGCGCAACAATCAAGAACGGAAGAATTGCAAAAGCCAGCAGTGTCGCGCTTGTGATGCCATTGAGCGCGACATAGAAGGAAATGAACGTCATAGTTAAAAATTGGAAACCGATTGCGCCTCTCTGATCCACACTATTCAAGACACAATCACTGTACTTCATCCATCCAAAAACAGTGACGAACACCAAAATTGAATTCGCGAACAAGACGGAGAAAGCAGAGCGGCCCAAAAAATAGGACCAGAACGCAACATAGGAACTATACAGGGGCGGCCATGCGACAATCTGCGTTCCAGAGAAATATACATAACCCTTTCCATCCAGTATCGATATAGCACCCTGCCAAAGCGCCCAGCTATCGGGCGTCAAGACCAATCCCTGACGACATTTATAGATATAGAGAAACGCGCCGACCAATCCTGCGAAAACCTGAACAATCCTGTTTCCACGCATATCAACGCCCATCGCGCGCCCTCAGCGTCGCATAGGCCCCTCGCACCGCAAGCAGCATGTCTGCGCAATGATAGATCAAGGCAAAGATCAGCAACAGTTCGAGCGCACCAAAAGCCCAGGCCGCCAGCGCGATCATCGGGATGATCTGGTCCAGACCCGACAGAAACGCAAAGGCCAGATTTCCAAATGTCAGCCGAAAGGTCGGCGCATCCCCTGCCCCGTCATCCGCACCGGGAAGGGTATCGACATAGCTTCGTATCAACCGGGCATAGGTGGCACAGAACCCTGCCATAATCCCAACGGCAAGCCAGGCAGGTGTTGCGCCCGGCGCAAGCCTGTCAGCAACGTGCCCAAGCGCCGCAAGGCAGGTGGCCCGCCACAGGATATCCGACGCAAAGTCAAGAAATCGGCCCGTCAGGCTTGCGGTGCCGGTCGCCCTTGCGACCGTGCCATCTGCACAATCCAGAACTTGAAAGCAGACGGCGAGCACAACCAGCACCACCAGCGCCATCGGCAACGGCAGGAAAACACTGGCAAGGGCGATCAGGACCGTCGTCGCCAGGCCCAGAATGGTCAGCTGCGTCGCCGAGATTCCAACGGCGATGGCAAGCCACGCAACAACGAACCCGGGCAACCGAAAGAACACCACCACCGCCCACATGCCGGCCAGCTCCTGCAAGGCAAGCGTGCGGGTATAGTCGGCCACTAACGCCTTGATATCGTGGTTTTTCATGCTAGACGGGAATGGGTTTCCTACCGAGGTCACATTGTCTATAGCCAGTAATCCATGCGCTGTCATCCTTGCTGCGGGCCGCGGAACCCGGATGGAAGGTTCTGCGGGCAATCGGCCCAAAGGGCTGCTTCCGGCGCTGGACAGAACCTTCGTATCAAGGTCGATCGACATACTGCGCGCCGAGGGCGTGACCGACATTCTCATTGTGACGGGCTATGGCGCCACTTTCTTTGACTACGTGGCAAGCAGCTATGGGGGCGTGGTCCGTACTGTCTTCAATCCCGATTTCGAAACCAAAGGCACCATGAGAAGCCTTCTCGCGGCGCTTGATCTTCCCATCGGTCCCTTTCTCGTGCTTGACGCTGATATCGTCTTCGAACGTCGGGCCGTACGCAGCTTGCTTCTCGACGATGCCGATAACGCGATAATGCTCAGTGGCATCGGCACTCTCGGTGATGAGTTCCTTGCCTGGAGCGAGGGCGATGCTTCGGGCAAGCGGCACTGGCTTCGATATCTGTCGAAACGTCGAACCGATCGGGATGATCCGCCGACAGGTGAACATATGGGCATCATGAAGATCGGTGCCGCACTTGCTCATGCCCTGCGCCGCTGGGCCGAACAGAACCCTTCTGACGCCGCCACCCTGCCCTATGAAAACTGTTTGCTGCCCTTGCTGGACCATCACGATATGGCGGCGGTGCATCTTCCCGATCTGATCTGGACAGAGGTCGACACGGCCGCAATGCTCGATCACGCGCAAAATGTTGTCCTGCCGAAACTCGCCTTGCTGGACGATTTCTAGACGCACTCACCTGGCGCGACGTGCATGACGGTTTCGGTTCCGACGACCGGAAAACAGGAAATCCCGAAGGGATGCGCGCGTGCGGCGATCAGTGGCAGAGTACCCGCCCGATCGGGAATAGTGATGGCAGTGCAGAATGTCTTCCATCTGGCCATCACCTTTTTTCAGCACTGCTGGTTCTTCGACGAATGCCGTCCTCGTCAGCTGCACAATCCTGCGCAATTCCCCACCCTGGCCGTAAAAGTCCGAACTCTGCTGCACAAAGCGGTGCAGTCGCCCATCTTCATCGTGCCACATCCTGCCTGCGTTTCGCCCCGTCCCGTATGGGGCATCCAAGCCGATGCGGTCAGCATTGATCGGATGCGGTTCCAGCGGGTCAGTCGTGATGTCGTCACAGCTGAAGATTTCAAGATGCCTACCACCAGAGCCACGCGATACCGAAGTCAGCAGCCACCAGCGACCCTCGTGCCGGATGGCCACCGAGTCTGCGGCATCGACCCCAAGCAAAAGCCGCCGCGCCAGCGTCCAGCGGTCCGGCCATCTGACGCATTCATAAAGGTCCACCGTGCGGCGGTGGCTGGTCTCTGGGATCATGAAGAACCGGCCCAGATGCTCGAAAACGAACGGGAAGGAGGCATGACAATCGAAACCACCGCAGGGGTCCACCACCGCTATGTCCGACTTCTGACGGCATGACAGATCGGCATCCAGTGTGACGATCACCAGCCTTCCACGATCTCTGACGCAGGAAAACTCCTCGGCAAAGACCCAAAGGCCCGCATCGGTTGACCAGATGAATGGATCGGCAAGATAGCCATATCGTGGTGTCGGCAGGGCCTTGTTTTGCTGCGTGGCGTGATCGGTGACCGAGACGATGAACTGCTCGATCACATGACGCCTGAACCCGCCCAGCCTTGGGCCGAACCAGTGGCTTGCCCTCAGCCACAACCGATCCAGCCATTTATAGGTGGCATAATAAGCCCGCACCGCAAAATCGGCGCAAAACGGGATATTCGGGGCCACCTTGTTGCGCGAACTCATCCAGCGGATCGGACGGCGCGAACTGATGTCGATTTCTTCCTGCGACAGGTGCAGGGTCCCATCCCTCACTGCCTTGAAGATCACCGCGCTGAGCAGGGCCTGATCAAATTTATGGTCGGCCAAACTGGCACTCGGCGGTGCGATTATCTCTTGTCGCAAAGCATAATCTCGCCAGTCCACTGCGATCTGGCGCGCCGCGGCGTGCCGGGCATCGAACCCGATCGCTCCGCTCACGCATTCGCCAAGGTGCCGGACCTCCAGCGGAACCTGCATCGCATCCAGCGACCTTGCATCGGCGTGCTGATAAAGCCGCGTCTGGCCACGCAGATACCAAAGACCATGGGCTCGCGCGGTGCGAATGGCGTGGTCTATGCTGCCCTTGAAAAGCGTCGCGCAATCAAACCACAGAACAACACCGTCGCTCTCAAGAACCTCTTCGGCCACCAGTACGGGCTTCCAGGCATAGTTGCGATTTTCCATGCGCAGATGGGGTGGCCATTGCCCGAACGGGAAAGGCTTGAAACTGCACCACGAAAAGCGCGCTTGCAGAGCTTCAAGCGTGCGTTCCGACAGGCCCAGATCGTAAACGATCCAGCTGTGGCCACCTTGCAGCCGCGCACGTTCCACCGATTTCAGATACTGCCAAAGCGTGCGCGCAAACTTCTGATCCGCCGCAGTAAGGACCGTCGCAGTCAAATTCTGTGCGTCATGTGATATCAGACGATCGCCAGCAGGCGGCCGATCCTCAAAGCCCATAACGCAGCCGTCTGACCCCGCGCAAAACCGTCGGACGCGCGACCGCCTCGTCTATCACCTCATTCGCCATCGCGTCGTCCAAACTGGTCAACGCGAAGTTCCATTCCTCGCCAATCCTGCGGATGTTATAGTTCACGCCTTGGGCAAATTCTGCGAGTTCCGCTCCCGCCTCACTGCTCAATGCCTCGGCAAGGATCACCGGTCGGTCACGCGCGATAAGCTGGCGCGCGCCTTCCAGAACGTCCAGTTCGGCTCCTTCAACATCGATCTTGATCGCAGCAACACGGTTGAACGGCCAGACCGAATTTGACTTGGAATTCAGATAGGGGAGCGACGGCGACGGCTGCATCAGACTGTCAAGCGGAATGCCGAATGCAGGCTGTGTGTGGTCGTGCTCGGCCGCCTCGATGCCATCACCCGAACACAGCGTGTAGTGACCCCATCGGTGCGGCATGGACAGGGTCCTTTCGGCCGATGTAACCGCAAGATTGCAGGGAACCACGCGCGACGCCGCGCCGTTCAGGGTGATATTCTGCACCAGACGCCCATATGTCAGGGCCGAAGGCTCGAAGGCCACGATCTTGCCAACCCACGACGATCTGGCAGCCACCAGGCTGAAGATCCCGGTATAGGCACCGACATCGACCAAGATCTCCCCTGCCCCGGCCTTCTGCGCAAGAAGCGTCCATAACCTCACCGAAGCCGCATCCGGATAGCTTCCAGCGTGGATCGCCTCGACAACATTGTCGTCATCGCCCCAGGGGTTCAGGACGCTTTCGATCAGAATGGGAACGTCATCCGCATAAACTTCGTTGATGACTAATTCCGGGCGCTGTACTTCACCGGCAGCAGTCATTTCGCCCCCCTTGGTCCCAATCGTGAAAGCCAGATCACCAGCCTTTCCATAAAGGCGCTGAACCGCGTGTTGCTTCGAATGAACCGCCCCAAACGTGTGTGGCCAAAGAATTCCGCCATGAAGGCAACTTCCGGTTCGTACTGATGATGCAGCATGTGAACATACCAGTCCGGCAGCTGTTGCCCAGCGCTTCCGCGCGGCGCCCGAAAGCATGCCATGGCAAGCTGCATGATCGGCGCTTGCAATGCCGGTGTGTGGATATGGGTAATGGCGATGTGTCGAAGTCGATCAAATTCGTCGATCGGGGTGCCAAAGTCGCGTTCGGTCTGCGCACGACGTCCGATCGCCTCAGCCGGAGAGACGACGATCCCAACCCCAAGCGCCACCGCGGCGCGGACAAAGGCCCAGTCGCAAAGATACCCTGTCTCCCAGCGAAAACCGATGCGCCGCGCCAGTTCGGTTCGGACGACAAGGCCGAATTCCGCATAAGTATTCGCGTCGTTGCCCGAGATTGAACCGTCACCCAGAATGGGGATCATCATGCCAAGGCCATCCGCCAACTGGTCAGTGTCACTATAGGTCCTGACCTGCCCGCAAACGATGCCGATGCCTTGGTCGCGCGCAAGGCATGCAGCCGCGTCGCGCAGGTAACCCGGCTGAACAATCGTTCCGCTTCGCAAAACAGCCACGATAGGTGCTTCAACCGCCCTCATGGCCATGTTCAGGGCCGATGCATATCCATGCGCCACCTCCAAGCGGATGACCGTCACCTGCGGCAGGTCCGCATGCTCGAGATCCGCAAGAACCAGATCGCTTTCGGTATCCGATGATCCATCATCGACCACCACGATCTCGGCAATCAATGGGCCTGCGGAAAACAGGCTTGCAAGGGTCGCCTGCAAAGCGGCCCCTTCGCTCTGATTGACCACTACAACGGCCAATCCCCCTTTCTCTTGAGATGCCGCCGTCACGGCAGTCACCGTCGGGGGAAAGTGCCACGCCGGGGGTGCCACCGGGGGTTCGGCAACGGCAAGCGGCCTGTCGATCTTGACGCAGCGCTGCAAGGCCTCTGAAAGCCCGCCGACACTGCCGTCGAAAGTGATGCAGTTCACCCCATCTTTCCACGGCGTGTCAGGTCCGAATGCCGGGTTGTTGTGGTTCGCGACCACGACCGCGCCAAGGGCAGCCGCCTCATAGGCGGCAAGGCAATAGGATTCAAACACAGTCGGAAAGACAACGATGCTGCCTTCCACAAGCTGGTCGCGTTCCTTTACGGAAAGTGGCCGAGGCAGGATAAACCGGTCTCTTTCGGTCTCAGGCACGGCATCCAGCACGGCACGTGCATAGGCGTTGTTGATGATCGGGCAGGCAAAGTTGATCGTTCCCGCATAACCCGGGGCAGTTTCCAGAAAACCGGCGGCGCCGCGGACAAAAATCTCCGGTCGCTTGATCTCTTGCAGTTTACTCGAAAAGACGATGCGCTGCGCCTGACTGGGGATGGCGGATTGCGTCGCGCGTTTCTGGCCATTCAGGATCACCGGCGCATCGGCAATCACCAAGCGCCGCTCCCAACTGGCCGGGTCAATTCCGAACACGCGCCGCGTCACTTCGGCCACGGGATGCAGATGCCCGATGATCCGGTCGCAGTCCTTCAGGCAAATCCGCTCAAGATCATAGCGCACAAGATCTTGCGTCGCGAGAAGGCGGGATTCAAACAGCACCAGCATGGCTTCGGTCGAATGCAGCCGTACCGCAATCGTCGCATCACTCAGGAAACCCGTCAGGCGTTTTTGTTGAATGGTCGCAAAGCCATAGCCGCTCCAGTCTGGAAATTCGACGTAATCGATCCTTTCCGTTCGCGACAGGCCTTGCAGCATGATCAAAAGCTTGACCGATGTCGCAAGCCAGCTTCCCGGACCTTGGACCGCCCAGGCCAGGTGCGGATCACAGGCGGAAAAGTCGTAACTATCCAGTTCAAGCAGCCCGCAGCCGCCAAACACCTCGGAGAAAGCGGCCTGCCCGACGGTTCCCGTTGTCAGAATGACAACGGTCCGCTGCCGGTTTTCCGCCGACATGGTTTTCAGAATGTTATACGTCAGACGACCGATGCCACCGGAGGTGAAGGGAAACACCTCGGTGGTCACGAGGACGATCAGGCCTTGCTCTGTCAAAGTTCAAGAAATTCCTTGTATCGTTCGAGGGATGTCCGATCCATCCGCGCGGTATAATCCCGGATCATTTCAAGGCGTTCCGGCTGGGGCAGCGCAAGAATGCCATCCAGCCGCCTTTGAACGTCATAGGGGCTATTGGGATCATCGACCTGCACGAGTCGCGCGTAGGCGTGGTCCTCCCCCGCATCCAGATTAAGCCGGCCGCGCAGGCAGGGCGTCCCCACGCTTTCGCTTTCCAGCCCAACCATCGGATGGCATTCGACAAGCGACACGTTAAGCGTGCATCCGACACGGGCCATCAAGCCAAAGGTCGCGGCACGATCTGTATAACTCGCCCGGCGCAGCTTTGCATTATAGGGCTGTGGCAGCTCAAGGTCGGGCGCATAATGCATGACCCGGGAAACGCGCGAAGACAGCGCGCCACCAAGAGCATTTACATGAAGGTTCTTGCGCCAGCTGTCGGTTCCCGGAAGAAAGACAACATCATCCTGACGCCGACCTGATCCCACTGTCGAACGATGGATGGGCGCTGGATTGAACAGCATCGGCACAAAGGCCCGGTCACCGGCAAGCGGGCAGTCGCGCTGCATGAAATGAAGCCGCTTGATCTTGCTACTGTCGGCCAAGGCGATGGCCGCAAGGGCCGCCTTCCGTTCGTTCCGGGCCTCCCATTGTGCGACATTCCCATGGTAGACCATATAGGCCAGGTCCGAAGCACCCGCCCGCGCCAGACGATCTATAAGCGTCTGCGACATGTCGGACAGACCGTGGAAGACCACCTTCGAAATCTGCTCACGGGCCAGCAGTCCAAGGAACCAAGCCTCTTCCTTGCGGTCCAAAACGCCGGAAGTCGCAACAGCAAGTTTTCGCCCCGGCAAAGACCCCGCAGCGGCACGAATACCTGTCCAAGTCTGGCAAAACACATGCAGAACGCCGGAAAAAGCAGGGTCAGAATGGGCATATTTCGTGTCGACAACGCGATCCAGGGCAAGTCGCGGTTCGGCAACTCCCGGAAGAACGGTTCCGAACTCCTTTCCGGTGCGGACAAAGGGAAAAGGCCATCCAGTCTTGGCCGGCTTCTCCGCTTCCCGCCCAGTCCCACCCGGGGTAACAAGCTTCAATGCGCTAAGCAGCAACGACCGTTGAACTGCGTTTTCCACAGACTCCTCAGGGATCTGATCAGTCATTCGCCTTGCTCACCGGAGAAGCCCCACTCCGGCACCAAAAGGTACCTTCCCGCTGATGGCAAGGGCAATTTGGCGTTGCCGATTGAAGGCCCTACAGGATAACTGGTTTTGCTACTTGGGTTTCGCACAATCGGCGGCGGCACCCGGACACCAAAGCCGGAGCGTCCAACTTGCCCTATGCCGTGGTCATCGCCCGCCAACGCTCCGGCACTTCGGCTTTTGGTCAGATCATCTGCAAAGGCCTTGGGCTGCAAGCACATGGCGAGATCCTTGATCCCGCCACAAAAAGCCCGGTCGTCAGCCAAGACGAAGGGGCCGTTACCTGGCCCCGGCTGCAACAGTTCCTGCAGCACCTGCACGAGGATCAGGCCTTTCACCTTCTCGATATCAAGGTGCAATCGCTCTCTGCCGTGAACCGGCCCTTCCGCAGCCCGGTCCTGCCACCAAGCATTGTGGATCTGTTTCACAAGCACCAAAGCAGGATCATCCGTTTGCACAGGCACCCGATGGCGCAGTGGGTGTCTGGGCTCATTGCATCAAAGTCCGGGATTTGGCATCAGCACAACAAGGATGAGGTTCACGCCGAAAAGGTCTGGGTGGACCCTGTCGTTCTTGAGAATTTCTTCGCCACATGCGCTAAGGAAGATGCCTTGGTCGCCGAATGGCTTAAAGGACTGCCAGTACTGGAGCTGTCCTATGACCAAGTCTTTGCGCGGCAAGACTATGCCGACATACTCGCCAAGGTCGCCGCATTCCTTGATCGCAAACCCGGACCTGACTGGAATACGGTTCGGCCATCCAGCCAGAAGATCGCAAAGCCTTCGCTGGCTGCGAACATCGAAAACCTCGCCGAAGTCACCTGCTTTCTGCCAATCAACGAGATCGTCCATCCCGATGGCTCAACGGCGGTCGATCCGTCCTTCAGCCTTGATCTCAAAGATTTCCCCAGCGAAGCACAAGGCCGGATCGCGGCCTGCGCGGGCGTCCTTCAGCAATTCATCGGCGGCGGTCTTCTCAGCGAAAACCACTTTCGCGACAAGGTTGTCCTTGATTGGGAATGCGGCGACGGTGCCTTTTCGGCCGCCTTTGCCCTGGGCGGCGCGCGCTTGGTTTTCGGAAGCGATCAATGGCTTGATGTAAAGCGTTTGCCGGCCGTTGTGCGCGCCTCGCCACTGTTCCGGTGCAGACAGGCCGCTATCAGGGACATTGAAGCCGAGCTTCGGGGATCAGTCGATCTTGTCTTCGCCAACACAGTCACCGAACATATTCCTGACCTGCCGGGCGCTTTCGCTTCCCTCTTCCAGGTCATCAAGCCGGGTGGATATCTGTTTCTCAATCACGACAACTACTATCAGCCGGTTGGCTCACACGATCATGGCTTCCTCAGATACGGCGTGGGTGAAATCGTCCGGCAAGGCCCCGCTTGCTGGGATCATGGCGCGGACTGTTCGCTGTCAAAGCCCGTCCGCGAAGATGTTGCGCGGCGCTTCCCTTGGACATGGGACCACCGAAACGAGGCGCACTTAACACCGCCCGCCTGTGCCGACTGCCACTACTACAGGCGCTCTCAGCCATGGGCTCACCTGCTCTACCAGGATGATTTCGCAAGCCTCTTTCCGCAGAACAGCTTTTCCACCGGCAAGCCCAACTCGTCGCTGAACAAGGTGACGATCTTTCAGCTGCGTCAGTTCCTGATTGAAGCCGGGTTTGAAATCGAAAAGGAAGAGCGTGCAATCGTCAGCAACCAGCCGCCAGACTCCCTGTTGCAGGGGCCAAATCAGTTCACGGCACGCGACCTCAAAACAACCATGTACCGCGTCCTTGCCCGCAAGAAAGGTGTCGCCTGACAGGCTTTCCCTTCACCCGCCTCCCCGTGCGACCGTCAGACAACCCCCGGCCCGTTGCGCCGAGTATGCGGCACTTCGGGCCGATCACGTGATGTCTCAACGACGCAGAGCGGATCGTGAAAGGAAGCCGGCAGCCTCATGTGCAGGAAAAACTTGGAAAGGCTTCGAAAACTCTATCAATCTCAGCCGTAAATAAATGAACATTAAAGCAGGGAGGCATCACGTTGCCGAACCGCACAACCGCACCGGCACTAAGCGATAGAGTGTGAGGCAGACCTGCTGTGACCGCAGATAACGCAAGAAACCTTGAGGCCCGTCTCCGCAGCGAGATGGATGCCCTCCGCCCTATCGACACGCGCGACTTGCCCAAACGCTTGGTCATGAGCGGGTTTTTCTTGGTTATCACCTTCTTTCTTGGTGAAGCCTACACCGCGCTCGCAAGCGGCGCCGCGATCATCATATTCGAGACGATCTCGAACTTTCTTTACAAGAAAGAACTTATCTGGCCGATCCGGGCCCCGCTTTGGGTGATCGTGCTGCACTGGGTTCAAAACGCATGCCTGACCTTCATTTACATGATCCCGGCCATGATTATGTCACGAAATCAGGATCTTGCGATCGTCTCCCTCGGGCTGATCTGGACCTGTGGTGTGTTCATCCACATTTCAAACGCCTTCGGGCGGATGCCCCTCTACACCGCAAATCTTCTGGTCCCCGTTCTCATGGCCACCGGGATTGTGATCTGGTCTGTTGCCAATAACGATATTGAACCGGCTGGTCCGAACGGGCTGGCCCTGCTCGTGCTTGCCTTCGTTCTGTACATCTACAACATCGCCGAAAACCTGTTCAAACAACAGCGGGCCGACACAGCCCTTTCGGCGGCCCTCATCGAGTCGAAGAACCGATTGACGGACCTCGAGTCCACCCGCCAACAGCTTCTGAATGCCGTCGAGGGGCTGAATGACGGGTTCGTCTACTTCGACAGCGAAGACCGCCTCGTTCTTGCGAACCGTCGGTTCCGCGAACTCTACGCACGCAGCGCCGAGGTCATCGTTCCCGGTGCACGGATCGAAGACATCCTGCGCGATGGTCTGGCGAAACAACAGTTCTTCGATGCAATCGGCCGCGAGGAGGCATGGCTGCAAGAGCAGATGAACGTCCTTAATTCCAAGACCGTCGTCCGGCAGATCCTTACAGACGGCACGGTCCTTCAGGTGATGGAACGCCGCACCTCGGATGGCGGTCGCGTCGGGCTGCGTGTCGATGTGACTGAAATCACCCAAGCCCGCGAAGCAGCTGAAGCGGCAAGCCGCGCCAAATCCGAATTTCTGGCCAACATGAGCCACGAAATCCGCACACCGCTGAATGGGGTGCTCGGGATGGCGGACCTTCTGGCGGAAACCAACCTCGACTCGCAACAGAAATCCATGCTCGGGGTCATCCGTACCTCGGGCTGGAGCCTGTTGACGCTCCTCAACGATATCCTCGATCTCGCGCGTGTCGAAGCCGGGAAGATGGATCTGGAAGAGCGCAGCTTCGATCTGCACTCCGCGACCGACCGGCTTGAGGCCCTGCACGGCCCGACAGCCCTCGCCAAGGGCATCTCCTTTGACATCTTCCATTCCTCAAATGGCACCTACAACCGAATTGGCGATGAAACCCGCATTGTTCAGATCCTGCACAACCTTGTGGGCAACTCCATCAAGTTCACGGAAAGCGGATCGGTTCGCCTGAAAGTCCGCGCCAATCAGACAGATCGACTTGTGTTCGAGGTAAGCGACACCGGGATCGGCATGACGCAAGCGCAGGTCGCGCGGATTTTCGACACCTTCGAACAGGCCGAAGCAAGCACCGCCCGGCGGTTCGGTGGCAGCGGGCTGGGAATGACGATCGTCAGGCGACTGGTCGATCTGATGCAGGGCGAGATCACCGTCGACAGCGAACCCGGACGCGGCACCCGGATCGTGATCACACTTCGCGTGCCCGTCGATCACGAAAGCCCAGCGTGAACCGGGGCATCCAAGAACTTTGGACATAACGGGATAAGATCGCCAAGGCACGGGGCCGCACATTGGCCGTCCTTCAAATCTCGCTTGCCGACAAAATAAACGGGCCTCGGCGCACGACCTGCGGCCAACACGCTGACCTCAGCACTTGACGAATTCGTGAAGAGTCTTATCTCCGCAGCCTGCGTTGATGCCCCTCTCACGGGTCTGAAAACGCTTGTGCTGTCGGCGCCGAGAAATCGGCGCTTTTTGTCTGCCTGTGATGTCCCCGGCAGAACCAACCTAACGCCTTGGGAATGCCATGGATTTTCTGTTCTACGAAGTGATCAGCAAGCCGCTTTGGCTTTGGTTGATGTTCTTGACCATCGTTGTCGCGTTGATGATCTTTGACCTTGGCGTGTTGCACAAGGAAGACCACGAGATCGGGGTCGCTGAAAGCCTGAAGCTGTCAGCTTTCTACATCCTGATCTCCGTCGCGTTTGGCGGGTACATCTGGTGGGCCTGGTCGAACGGCACCCTTGTCACCAGCGATGGGACCAACCCGGTCGCCTCTTATTTCCAAGGCTACATCATCGAGAAGGTCCTCTCGATCGACAACGTCTTCGTCATCTCGCTGATCTTTGGATATTTCGCCATCCCGCGCAGATACCAGTACCGCGCGCTGGTCTGGGGCATCATCGGCGTGATCGTGCTGCGCGGCATCATGATCGCGATCGGCGCAGAACTGGTATCGAACTACAAGTGGATGACGCTGGTCTTCGCGGCCTTCCTGGCTTTCACCGGCATCAAGATGCTGTTTACCGAAGAGGGTGAGACGGACGTCTCGAAAAACCCGATGGTCGGGCTGGTGTCGCGCTTCATGAACGTGACCAAAGAGCTGCATGGCCAGAAGTTCTTCGTAAGACAGATGGATCCGGTGAAGCAGAAGATGGTTCTGTTCGCGACGCCGCTGTTCGTGGCGCTTGTCGTGATCAACTTCGCCGACGTGATCTTTGCCGTCGATTCCGTGCCGGCCATCTTCCTGATCACCACCGACACCTTCATCGTCTACACCGCCAACATCATGGCCATCCTCGGCCTGCGCGCGCTGTACTTCGCGCTGGCCGCGTTGGTGCACCGGTTCCACTATCTGAAATATGCGCTGGCGGTGGTGCTGGTATTCATCGGGTTGAAGGGCTTCTACAGCTACTTCTTCGGCAAGTTCGACCCCTACCTGTCGCTGGCCATAACCATCGGGATCATTGCGTCCGGGATCTTCTACTCGCTTTGGAAAACCCGCGGCAGCGCGCAGGATTCCGCACACTAATCCTGACGCGGGGCCTTCTGGGCCGACCGCTGTCATGGCCAATAAGATAAGCCGCCCGGCCAAAAGGTCTTGGGCGGCTTTCCTTTTGCCGCCAACCCTATGTGGTGCGGCCCGTTTCGGAACTGTCTTCCTGCCGGCGCGGCGTGGTTTCACGGGCCTTCAAGAACTCCCTCAGATCCGTATCCGAAATGCGCCAGCCCTTGCCGATGTCGATCCCGCGCAGCGCGCCGGATTTGATCCAATGCCGCACGGTGGCCTCAGCCACTCCCAACCTGTCGGCAACGTCCTGCACCGTCTGATATCGGTCCTGCGGCATCGCTTCCCTCCCCGCGCTTACGGTTCAGAATACCGACTTATCCTCGCGTTTGATTGACTTGGATCAAGGATCGGCACGCCCTGATCGGGCAGGTTGGCACAAGCAGCCACATTGGCGCGCAAATGGCTTTTGTGCGTCCGGTTGGCTGGCCTGCGCCATTCCAGGAGAGGGACAAACCCCATGCCCAACCGCATCGCCTATCTGCCGGTCAACACCTATCCGGAAGCAGCGCCAGATCCGGCTATCCTGGCAGCGGTGGGCTTTGCGGCATCGCTAAGATGCGGATTGCACGTCTCGACCTTTGCAGTAGAGGTCCCACCGACGGCTTCCCCCATCGGCGGCTTTCTCATCAACGTCGAGGGCATGGCGCGCGCCGCCGAAGAGCGCAGCAAGGCAGAATGCGCGCGCCTGCACACCCTCATCAAGGGCGCGGCGCAGCCAGAACTCAACCTGTCCATCACGAACCACACGGTGATGATGGGCGCTGCCCCTGAAGCTGCCACGACCGAGGCGCGAAGCTATGATCTCGCGGTGTTGCCTTGGTCCGCCGATACGCTTTCCGCGCAGGACATGGCACAATCGCTTGTCTTCGGGGCTGGCGTGCCGGTGATCCTTGTGCCGCCGTCGGCAATTGCCGCGTCCATCGATCATATCGCCATCGCCTGGGATGGAGGCAGGGTTGCCGCACGGGCGCTGTGTGACGCGCTTCCGCTGCTCTCTGCGGGTGGGCGCGTTTCGGTCATCACGGTTCAGGATGAAAAAGCGCTGGGTGCTTCCAGCATCGCACAAACCCTGACTGCCGCGCTTGAACGGCGCGGATACGCGGCAAAGGCAGTCAACATCACCCTTGATAACCGCCCGATAGCAACGGCGCTGCAAGAGACCGCCCTGTCAGAAGGCGCACACCTCTTGGCAATGGGCGGCTTCGGTCACTCCCGCCTGCGCGATTTCATTCTGGGCGGGGCGACAAAGGGCGTGTTCTCGGACCTTCGACTCCCAGTTCTGCTTTCACATTAAGCCGGTATGGAACACCCACCTCTAAGCCAGAAACGGCCGGATCAGCGTGCGCTTCGCGGGGTTATTGGTGGCTGCTGATCACGCGCAAAGACCAATCAACCCATCGGCGCTGCGTTGATCTCCGACGCCAACCGATCGACAAACCTCTCTATCCGAAGCGAGCGCACGGCACGCGGGTTCAGCAACGCCACGATGTCGGCATCCGGAAGGGACCAGTCCGGCAACACGCGCACCAGTCTGCCGGCGCGCAGATCGGCGGAAACGCTCCATTCGGACCGTTCCACGATCCCAAAGCCATCCAGCGCCCAGGACCGCAGGACTTCCCCATCGTTGCAGGCATAGACCGGCTGCACACGCAGGTTCATCTCCAAACCTCCCGGGCCAATCAGCGGCCAAAGCGAAGCGTCGGCCCGGTTTTCACGAACCACGCCAACCCTGTGACCAGCGACCTCCTCCGGACGCTGCGGCAGCCCAAACCGTCTGGCATAATCGGCAGATGCCACCAACAGGCGGCGGTTCGGCGCAAGTTTGCGCTGCGTGATCCGCAGGTGCGGCAATCGTCCGACATGAACCAGAACATCCCAAAGCTCATCATTGATCGCACCCATGGGATCTTCACTCAGGCTGAGCACCGGCCGCAGTTCCGGGTTTTCATCACAGAAACGCGCAAGAACCGGCGCAACGCGCAACCGCCCAAAACCAAAAGGCGCAATGACATGCAGCGGCCCCGCAATCCGACCCGCGCGGGCAGACATCTCCTCCGCAAGGCTTTCCACATTGCCCAGAATGTCCCGCGCCCGTTCCACCAGATACGCCCCTTCGGACGTCAGCCGCAGCGGGCCCCGACCACGCTCGACAAGGCGTAAACGCAGACGATCCTCCAGCAGCGCCAGCCGTTGCGAAACCGCTGGCGGCGTCACACCAAGATCGCGCGCCGCCGCCGCAAGGCTGGGCGCTGCGGAAATGGCCGTCAGAAAGCGAAGATCGGATACATCCAACATTAAGGCAAAACTTAATGCAGGTTTCAAATCATGTGAATATGCACTGAATACCTCGGTTGGTAGACCTCAGTAAATGCTGGAGGATGACCCGATGTTAGAACCAGACTCATTGCGCCACGATGCCCTGCCCACACCGGCCCTGATGCTGGACGAGGCAAAGATGATGCGAAACATCGAACGGCTGGCCGCACGCGCAGACGGGCTTGGCGTCACCCTGCGCCCCCATTTGAAAACGGCCAAATCCATCGAAGCCGCGCGCCGCCTGACCGGCGGGACGCCCGGTCCCATCACCGTCTCAACGCTCGCCGAGGCCGAAGCATTCCACGCAGCAGGATACACCGATATCCTCTACGCCGTCGGCATCGCCCCACAGAAGCTGCCGCGCGTCCAAGCCTTGCGGGCCAAAGGCTGCGACCTCACGGTGATCCTCGACAATGAGGCGCAGGCGCAGGCTGTGGCGCAGGCAAACGTCCCCGCACTGATAGAAATCGACAGTGACGGCCACCGCGGCGGGCTTCACCCTGACGACCCGGCATTGATCAGGACCGGGCGCATCCTGCACCAAAGCGGATGCCTGCGCGGTGTCATGACCCATGCAGGCGAAAGCTACACGGTGCGCGGCGCGGCTGCCCACGCCGCCTTCGCCGAACAGGAACGCAGCGCCGCAGTCTCCGCGGCAGAGGCCCTGCGCAGCGCAGGTTTGCCCTGCCCCATGGTAAGCGTCGGATCGACCCCAACCGCCCACGCCGCGCGCGACCTGACCGGAGTCACAGAACTGCGCGCAGGGGTCTACATGTTCTTCGATCTTGTGATGGCAGGGATTGACGTCTGCACGGTCGATGACATCGCGCTCAGCGTTCTGACAACCGTGATCGGTCACCAATACTCCAAGGGTTGGACGTTGATCGACGCCGGATGGATGGCACTGTCGCGGGATCGCGGGACTGCGGCGCAGGATGTGGATCAGGGCTATGGTCTGGTCTGCGACGAAGACGGCGACCTCATCTCCGGCCTCATCGTAAGCGGCGCCAACCAAGAGCACGGGATCGTCTCGCTTCGCCCCGGCGCCGACGGTCCGATACCGGACCTGCCCGTGGGAACACGCTTGCGGATCTTGCCCAACCACGCCTGCGCGACCGCCGCGCAGCATGATCGATACAACGTTTTGCCACTGAACGGCGGCCCCCTGCAGACCTGGCACCGCTTCGGTGGCTGGTAGGGCGAAGGACATGATCCTGATCACAGAATCCGAGTCCGCCGCCATCATCACGCCCGAACTCGCCTTCACGGCGGTGCGCGAGGCCCTCATCGCCGCGGTCGCTCCGGGGGCCGCGACCTTTCCGGTGGTCATCGCGCATGGAAGTGACCCGCAGAACCGCTTTACCATCAAGTCGGCGGCGGGTGCGGAACTGGCCGGGCTGAAGGTGGGGGCCTACTTCCCCACCAACGATGCGCGCGGCCTGCCACGGCACGCCTCGACGATTCTTCTGATAGACCAGACCACAGGGCGCATCGGCGCGCTGATCGAGGGGTCTACGCTGAACTGCTATCGCACCGCCGCAGCAGATGCGGTGGCGACCGATGCCCTCGCGCGCCCAGATGCCGAAGTGCTGACCCTGTTCGGAACAGGACACCAAGCCGCCTACGAGGCAGAGGCGATTGCCGCTGTCCGAAAGCTCTCGCGCGTGCTGGTCGTCGGCCGGGATCCCATCCGCACAAAGGCTTTCGTCGCGAAACTGCGCAGCGCCGGTTTGCCCGCAGAGGCCGCAGCGGCGGAACCCGCGGTTCGTGCGGCCCATATCATCGTCACAGCAACAACAGCCACCACGCCACTGTTCAAGGCGGCCTGGGTCCAGCCGGGAACGCACATTTCCTCCATGGGTTCGGATTCCCTTGGCAAACAGGAACTGCCGGTCGAAATCTTGCGATCCGCCACCCTCTTCTGCGACCTGCCGGAACAGTCACTGCGCATCGGGGAATTTCAACACGCAGGCCAGGACGCCAAACCCATTGCCATCGGATCTGTCCTGACCGGCCACGCCCGGACCCGCCGCGACGAAACCGAGATCACGGTATTCGACAGCTCGGGCCTATCGCTGCAAGACCTGTATATGGCGAAGGCGATCCTAGACCGGCACGCAATGGGCGGCACAAGCAGCAGCTAAACGATTGCCGCGCGGGGCGCACACAAGTTGGCATTGGATCGCGAACAATGGCACCACAGCGCCGACGCAGGCCAAGAACTCTGACGCCGCGAACTGACCGCAGCCACGAAAATGCATCCGCGCGTATCCTGCGGACGGTTCCACGCTCTTGTTATCCACCACCAAGCTGCGCCCGATCTGCCGACACGACCCGTGGGCCGTGCGGCATCAGGTGATCGGGGCGCCAAAAGCTCGTGGCCTTAAGATGCTACCGCGCGATTGACAGCATGGGTATCTGCCATCGGCAGATCACAGGCGCATCAAAAACCCGGCGGTAGCATCGCGTAAGGGATTACATCCCCATGTCGTTCATCATGCCGCCGTTGGAGGCGCCCATGTCCATCATCATCATGTCGTTGTCCGACGTGTTCTCTGCCACCTCACGCGCAAGGTCGCGGGCTTCTTCGCTGACCGGAACGCGGTTCAGCTTCTTGATGTAGAACTGCTCGGTCCCGACATCGCTCTCACGACGGGCTTCCTGAATGACGAGCAGTTCGGACAGGGTGTATTCCCCTGCCGGCAGGCCCATGATGGCAGCCTGCATATCGGCGCCAGGCGAGGCGTGAACCGACTGGGCAATGGACAGCGTTGCAATTGCAGCGAGGATAACTTTTTTCATGATCTTCTCCGAATTTGGTCTCTGCCGGATTGGCTAGATGCCGAATTTACGCGGCGTGCAGATCGGAGTTTCAGGATCGGACTTCACATCAAAAAACGCTTTCGTGAGCGGCTGTCATTTCCCCGCCTCTCGCCAAGGGAAAGCTGGCCGCCGCCCGGCACCTGACCAGCCGCGTTCCAGCATGGATCGCCTCGCCCGGCATCGGCGTCACATGCTGCAACATGGTCAAAGATACCAAAACATCCGCCGCCAACCCGCACCTAAAGGGGGTTGGCAACGGCGCAGGGCCGCGCAGGCGACTGGGTCACCGGCACCCCATCAACCAACGCCGCATGGCGCGATCAGGCGGTGAGGTAACGCTGCTTCGCGTCCTTGATGGAAATCAGCTTTCCTTCTGCTTCATCCCACAGATGCAGGCCGACCGTGCGCAGACTGTCGCAGATGGTCAGACGCTGCACGTCGGCCAGTTCCGCATGGTGACGGATGACTTCAGGCAAGCGGTAAAACGGGATGCGGCTATACAGATGATGCACATGATGAATGCCGATATTGCCCGACAGCCAGCGCAGCGGTTGCGGCAGCACATAGTGCGAACTGCCTTCCAGCGCGGCATTGTGCAGATCCCAGTCCTGCCCCTTTGACCAGTGCGTTTCCTCGAACTGATGCTGCACATAGAACAGCCAGACCCCGATGGTCGCCGCAATGACCGACGTTGGCAGGAAAATCACAAGCACCGGCCAGAACCCACCGAACCAGACGATCAGCCCCAGAAAAATGCCGATCATCGCATTGGTGCCCATGGCCGATGTCCAATAGCGCCAGCCCTGGTTCATCAACCCCAGCGGCAGACGGTTCTGCAAGATGAACAGATAGCTTGGCCCCAGCACGAACAGCACCAGCGGGTGCCGGTACAGCCTGTACATGAACCGGCCAAAGGGGCTGCGCGCGCGATACTCTTCGACCGTCAAGGTCGTCACATCACCGATGCCGCGCTTGTCCAGATCCCCGTGATGGGCGTGGTGGATGGCATGGGTGCGGCGCCAGACGGCATAAGGTGTCAGCGTCAGCACACCCAGAATCCGCCCGATCCAATCCTGTGCGGTGCGGTTGCGCAGAAACGCGCCATGCCCGCAATCATGCTGGATGATGAAGATGCGCACCAGAAAGGCCCCGTTCAGAACCCCCACCGCCAGCGCCAACCAGGGGCTTATCGAAAGCGCGGCCCATGCCAGCGCCCAAAGTGCAAGAAACGGCACCAGCGTCACGGCAAGCTCAAACAAACTGCGCGCGGTTGATGGATCACGGTAGCGCGCAAGAACGGAAAGCCATTCGCGCGCGGAACGGTTGACAGCAGTGTCGGTAATGTCGGTCATCTCGGCTTGCAAACAGGGGCCGGCTGACCGGCGCGGTGGCGACGAACGGCTGGCGTTGACCGAGCGCCTTCAGGCACATTGGCTAACCCGTCACGCCGGATTTTGCAACTGTGCAAAGGCGCGGCGCTCAGCCGCGCCCCGCCGCGCGGATCAGCGTCCCCTCCAGCGGCACCGCCCCCGCCAGCGTATTCGAAATCGTGCCGTATTTCAGGATGTTGCGATGCAGAAGGTCCAGCCTCTGATCATTCTCGGCACTGTCCACGATGATCTGGTAACGGATCAGCGTCAGCTTGGGCGGGGCATCCTGTCGGATGGCTTCCAGACTGACCTCTGCCCCGTCCAGCTGGAAATGCAGCAGCGGCACCACCCGCTCGATCCCCTTGAGCATGCAGGCCGCCAACGCCGACAGCAGCAATTCCACCGGGTTCATCGCATCCCGGCGACCGAAAAGGTCGGTGTCCAGCACCACCTCGGCTTCCTTCGCACGGGCAAGGCTGCCATGGCCGTCAATCCGCCGGGCGTGAACGCGGTACTCGATCATGGCCGGCCTCCGATCCAATCGGCTCTCAGCCCCCTTCCCGCCGGCATCCGCCTTCCGTCAACCGCACGCCCCACCCCGCAGGCAAGGTAACCCGAACCATCATCACGCAGCCTCGGCCCCGCCATCGGCAAGGCAGGCGCGGCAAATGCAGACAGAACCAACAGCATCATGGCGAACCCCCGGCTTTTGCGCATCTGCGCATGAGCGGGCGATCCGCGCCTTGATCTGCGTCACATCACCCGCTTATGGCCGCCACCGCCCTCAGGCTGCCGCCTTCACCAGACGCAGTTCCGGGCGCTTGTGTCGGGTGGGCACCTTCGTCACCGCTGTCGCCGCCACCAGCGCCGTCTCCATCGCCACCGGGACCAGCGCCTCACGGGCGATGGCCCGCTCCACATCCGCCCCCGAAAGCACCGGCCGCACGGTCGGCCCGTACAGACGCGCCAGATCAGCCAGCCCGATCACCTCTTCCCTGCCCGTCCGGCGCAGCGCCAACACCGCAGCCGCAACCTCTGTCTGCGCCTTGCGGTCCAGCGGGGTCATGGCATTGCGGCCGGGATACAGGCTTTCCGCCGCCAACCCATCCGCATCCAGAACAGCATGGTCCGGCAGCAGGATATGGTGATAGCCGATCCGCCGCGTGCCTTCCGCGATACGGCAACCGCGATAGCCGTGCTTGGCCAGATGTACCGCGCGCACCAGCACCTCTTCCCCATCCAGCAGCATCAGCACCGCATGCTGCGGCGACAGCCGCACCTCGCCACAATTGCCCAACGCACCGGGACGGATCTTCACCGGGCGCAGCGATGGCCGCGCCTCGATCTCCCCCGCCCGCACCAGCCGCGACCCGCTCCAGATCACCGGCTCCACCGCCCCGCCGCGGGTGACGACCAAATCACCCGGCACCAGATCCTCCACATTCTTCCACCCCCCCGGCACCCGGATCGGCGTGCCCGACGCGAAACAGGGAATGCCGATGGCCTGCATATTGGCCCGACCCGTCACCTGCGCCGGGCTGACCCCTTGCAAGATCACGGTTTGGCCATTGGGGAAGGTCAGCACGGCATCGCCGCTGCCATCCCCCACCGTATCCGTCACCACCACATCCGACCAATAAACCGGGCCACCCTGCGCATCGGTCATCCCCGACACATCCAGCCGATCATTGGCGAAACGGCCCTGCCGGGTCAGGTCGAAATCCGTGATCCGATCCGCCCCGCCGCCATCCTGTAAGATGTAACGGTCATCGCCGGCCCCACCGCTCAGCGTGTCATCGCCCAGACCACCCCGCAGCGTATCGCCGCCCGCCCCGCCCGAAAGGTTATCCGCCCCGCCGCGGCCAATAAGGCTGTCGTCGAACCCCGAACCGACAACCTCTTCTATGCTGGCAAGCGTATCCCCCTGCGCATGGCCACCCGCGCCCTGCCCTGTCGACAGATCGACCTGAACCGCCGCATCCGACTGTGTGTAGTCAACACGGTCCGTCCCCGCCCCGCCGTCCAGCAGATCGGCCCCTGCCCCGCCATCCAGACTGTCGTTATCCGCGCCACCGTAAAGCGTATCCGCCCCGGCATTGCCGGTCATCGTGTCATTGCCAGCCCCGCCTGACAGGACATCGGCACTGCCGACCGTATCGCTCGCCTCATCCCCCGACAGGACATCGTTGCCGATACCGCCATCCAGCGTGTCCGCCCCGCCCCGGCCTTCAAGGACATCATCCCCGCCATTGCCCGACAGGGACTCCGCGCCCGCGCCGCCCAACAGGGTGTCGGCGAACATCGACCCGATCACCGCCTCAATACTGCTCAGCGTATGCGTGGCGGAATTGCTGTCGGTCCCGATCCCGGTGCCAAGATTCACATTCACGCCACCGCCGGCAGCCGAATAATCCACCGTGTCATTGCCGGCACCGCCATCGAACAGATCGCCCGCCATCTGGTTGAACGATCCTGCATACAGGTAATCGTCCCCATCACCCCCGAACAGCGAATCCGCCCCGGCATTGCCCGAAAGCGTGTCATTGCCATCGCCGCCGAACAGCGAGTCATTGGCCCCCACCAGATCGCCGGCGGCATCGCCCGTCAGGACGTCATTCCCCGCCCCGCCCGTCAGGCTGTCCGCCCCTGTGCCCCCCTGCAACACATCGTTGCCATCGCCGCCGTCCAGCGTGTCATTCCCGGCACCGCCATCGACGGATTCATCCCCAACCCCGCCCGTGACAAGGTCATCGCCCGCGCCCAGTTCCAGCCGCTCGATCTGCGAAAAGGTAATGCGCTGACCGCCGCTATTGGCGGTCACGGTCCCCGCCTCGCTGCCGCTGAACACAACCGTGACGCTGCCCGCGAACGGCGTCAGATCCAGCACATCCCCCACCGTCTCGGACGTCTCGCCGCCGATGACGATCTCGTCACGCGTCAGAACGGCCGGGCTGGTGAAATAGCTGACATTGATCGGACCCGAGGTGAAAACCCCGGTCCCGCTGCCATCGTTGGTGCCAACCCAACCAACCGTAAAGCTCTGGTTGGCTGCGTTATAGACCACCGAAACACTGCTCCAGTCAAAGGTCCCGGTCCCCGAAAGCGCCGATCCCCCGGCCGCAGACGTGATCGGAAACTCGCCCGAAACCGCATTGCCGTTCCGGTCAAAAACCCGAAAATTCAGGCCCGTCGCACTGCCGTTCTGGCCGTTGCCATTGGCATAGACCGCAACGAAATATCCGCTGTCGCCCAGCACCTCGATCAAGGGCGGGCCCGCCAACTGGCTTGACGGCGCAACCGCGATGCTCACATCCGACGCAATCAATTGCCCCGTCGTCGTATCGAGGATCGAGAAGAAGGGCATCGCACTGCCCCCCGTCGCCGATGTCTCGACATAGCCGATGATCAGACGCCCATCCGGCATGACATCGGTCGTCACGTTCGACAGGTTATACCCATCAGCGCCGTCCACCGCGCTCGTTCCGATGCGGATATCGCCGCTCAGTGCGTTGCCGTTGGGATCGAACAGCCGCGCCTCCAGCGTCATGCTGGTCAAGCCGTTCGAGAACCCGTCATTCACCCACAGCGCCACGAAGTTGCCATTGGGCAGCGCCTGAATGATCGGCGCGGATTCCCACACCGTGGATTGCGCTTCGTTATCGGTCCCTTCAATCTCCGATGTTGCCATCACGGTCGCGCCGTTCTGGTCCAGAACGGTAAAGACAGGCTCGGCAAAGCCAGTCTCCGCATTGTTGCGCCACCAGCCGACAACGACATTCCCGCCTGTCAGCGTCGTCACGGTCAGCGACGGAACATCGGAATCCGACCCGTCCACCGCCACGTTGCCGACCTGAAACTCCGGCCCGTTCCACGTCCCCGTCGTCGGATTGTAGATCCGCCCCTGCAAGGTCATGGTCGGGGAATCGTCCAGCGTGCCGTTGCGCGACCAGATGAACAGGATATTGCCGTTCGGCAGCACCGTCGTCACCGGCGGCGACTCGATACCTGTCACATCGTTCGACTGCGTCTCGATGGGCGACAGGATGGTCGTGATGCCCGACGGACCCGGCCGGATGATGCCAAAGATCGGCTCCACCCCCCCCGTCTCAGCCTGGTTGCGCGCATAGCTGATGACGACATCACCCGACGGCAGCCGATCCAGATCCAGGTTGTCCCAGTCAAACCCGTCAGCGCCGCTGATCGCGGGCCACGAGCCCAGCGAAATCTGATCCGTCGCCGGTGTGCCATCCGCGTTGAAGATCCGCAGTTGCAGATCCATCGTCGCAACGTTGTCTGCGGTCGCGTTATCCGCCCAGACATACATCACCCGGCCATCGGCCAGCACGATCATCTTCGGCGGTGACTGGTTGCCCGCCACCCCTGTATTCACAACCGACGGCGTGATCGTCCCCGGCGAGTAAGGGGTCGATGTATCCGGGCCTGCATTGTTGTCGATGCCGGAAAAGACAAAGCGGTCATCCCCGCCCCCGCCCAGCACCGAATCCGATCCCGCACCGCCGAACAGCACGTCGTTGCCATCGTCGCCCGCGATCGTATCCGTCCCGACACCGCCATAGACCGTGTCATTCCCCACCCCGCCCGACAGGGTGTCGGCAGATTGGTTGGGGGCGATCTCTGCCGCGGTATGAACCAGATTGTCGATGTAACCGTCACTGCTCACCGTGTTCGAGGTGGCGGTGTTCGTCACCCGGATCGTCATGTTCGAATCCGTGGCGGTGTAGTTCAGAATGATGTTCTGCGTGGAATCGTTCGCAACCGTATCCGTCCGGGTGGCAATGACATTGCCCTGCGAATCCAGGATATCGACGCGGAAAGTGTGGGTGCCGGCACCTGTCCCTGTCTCGCCGATCGTGTAGCTGAACGTATAGGCCGCCCCAACTGTTGTCGCCACGGACTGCTGGATCGTGCCGGCCGCCGGCGCGTTAAAGGCGTTGAAGGCAATCGCCGGGTTTGTGGGCGTGATCGCCCGCACACCCGGGCTTGGCCCAAACGGCACGGTCCACCCCGCCAAGCCATCCGAAAACGTCCCGTTTGTCAGCGTGCCGGGTGCTGGCGCCTCGGCAACGCTGTCACCATGGATAACGTCATTGCCCGCACCGCCGGAAATGGAATCGTTGCCCGCCCCGCCCGTCAGCGTTTCAGAACCGGTAAGCCCGTTAAGGGTATCATTGCCCGAAGAGCCGATCATTTCGACACCCCGCCGCAGGCAGAGGGCCAACGCGGCTCAGGCGTAATTCCAACCCGCCCCACGGCGCGAAGGACCTGCGCGACGGAACCCATGGCCCGTGTCGCGCCCGAAAGAGCGTAAAGTTGCATACTCGTTACCACACTGACTGCTCACAGACTTATTGGGCAGCCACTCCTCCACAACACGCAGTCATGGCCGCCTTTGTCCCGTTATCCGAAACATTTTGTCCAAATTATGATCCCACTATGTGCAGGCGTGGCACGGCCCGACCTTCCCCGCCCTGTTGCCCGCGCAACACATGGCCACCCCGGTCGCGCCGAAACCGCAACGCAAGTCCCCGCACTCTTGCGGTTCTTTCCTGCCCGCGCATCTGTATACTCGCCCCCAAAATAGCGGCTACAGGCAGGTCATGGCGGTTACACTCAAGGATGTGGCAGAACGCGCAGGCGTATCCCGCTCGGCCGTGTCGCGCACCTTCACCGACGGGGCCTCTGTCTCGGCCCGCACGCGGGCCAAGGTGGAACAGGCCGCCGATGAACTGGGCTACGCCCCCAACGCGCTGGCCTCCAGCCTGACCACAGGCCGGACCAAACTCATCGGGTTGATCGCCAACAACTTCCACAACCCCCTGATCCTAGAGGTGTTCGATCTCTTCACCCGCGGCCTGCAAGATCGCGGCCTGCGCCCCTTGCTCGTCAATCTCAGCGGGGCCACCGATCCGGCGGCCTCGGTCCGGATGCTGCGGCAATACTCGGTCGATGGGGTGATCGTGGCCTCCTCCACCCTGCCCCCCAGCTTTGCCGCCGCCTTCCGTCAGGCAGGCCTGCCCGTCGTGCATGCCTTTGGCCGCCCGTCGCCCGCGCCCGATGTGCCTGTCGTTGGGATCGACAATATTGCCTGTGGCCGCATGGCCGCCGAGGCGCTCATCGTCCGCGGCTACACAAGCGTCGCCTTCCTCGGTGGGCCGCAGGCCGCCACCTCTACCCAGGACCGCGCCGCAGGCTTTCTCAAAGCCCTCGCCGCGCACCCGCAGATCACCACCAGCACCAGCTTTGCCACCGATTACAGCTTCGATGCCGGCCGGGCCGAGATGCAGCGCCTGCTCACCCAGTCCCCCGCACAGGCCTATTTCTGCGGCGATGATCTCCTCGCCGTCGGCGCCATGAGCGCGATCGAAGAGGCGGGGCTCCAAGTCCCCCATGACATCGGCCTGATCGGCCTGAACGATATGGAAATGTCGCGCTGGCAAAACATCGGGCTGACCACCATCCGTCAGCCCGTGTCCGATATCATCGACGCCGCCATCGAACTGGTGGTTGCCACCATCGAACACCCAGAACGCCCGCCCGAGGTGCGCCTGTTTCCCTGCGCGGTGATCGACCGCCGCTCGTTGCGCTAGCGCGACCGCGCCTTACCGAAACATCGGCGGGCGCGCATCCATCCATTGCCCCCCCGCCTGGGCCGAGGCCACAGCGGTATGCACTGCCGCCATCGACCGCACGCCACTGGCCGCCAGCGGCAACCCGTCACGCACCTGCCCCCGGATCGCATCCGCCAGATCGCAATAGATATTGGCCACCGCCAGCGGGAAGCCTTCGGGATGGGCAATCGCCACCCGGCTCAGGCGTTTTGCATCCTCATAAAGCCCGCCCTCGCCCTTCTCCATGATCTGTGTCCGCCCACCCACGGGGGTATAGATCAACTGGTTGGGCTGCTCTGACGCCCAGCGGAACCCGCCGGTTTCACCGAACACCTGAATGTCAAACCCATGCTGCCGCCCGATGGCGACCGAGGATGTCCACAACCGCCCGACCGTCCCCTTGGTCATGCGGAAATTGACCATCGCATCATCCTCCAGCACGCGGCTGGAAATGGTGGATGCGAAATCCGCCGACAGCTTTTCCACTTCGTCATCACAGATGAAACTCGCCATGTGCAGCGCATGGATGCCGCAATCGGCAAACTGCCCCGACACCCCGGCCATCGCAGGATCATAGCGCCAGCGCACGCGCGGATTGTCCGCATCCGTCGCATCGCCATGATGGCCGTGGCTGAAATTCGTCACCACCAGCCGCACCTTGCCAATATCGCCCGCCCGCACCATCGCACGCGCCTGCCGCACCATCGGGTAGGCGGAATAGCAGTAATTCACCGCGCAGATTTTCCCGGCTTTCGCCGCCACCCGGACAATCTCTTCGCCCTCTTCCACCG
Source organism: Paracoccaceae bacterium (assembly GCA_022843025.1). Taxonomy (GTDB): domain Bacteria; phylum Pseudomonadota; class Alphaproteobacteria; order Rhodobacterales; family Rhodobacteraceae; genus Paragemmobacter. The sequence goes on from JALHOL010000002.1 coordinate 66,337, forward strand.
TCATCGTCATCGGCTTTTCACACAGCACGTTGAACCCGGCTTCAAGGAACGCCTTGGTGATCTCGAAATGCGTGGAGTTGGGCGTCGCCACGGTGACCAGATCCACCCGGTCCGCCCGTCCCCGCTCTCCCGCCAGCATCTCCTGCCAGTCGCCATAGGCGCGGTCTGCGGCAATGCCCAGCCGCCGCGCATAGTCCCGCCCCGCATCCGCCCGGTGATCCAGCGCCCCGGCGGCAAAGGTGAAATGCCCGTCCGCCAGTGCGCCCAACCGATGCGCCGGGCCGATCTGGCTGCCCTCACCGCCGCCGATCATGCCCCAATTCAGTTTCGCCATGATATCCGCCCCTCAAAACCCGATGGAAGAAAGATACGCCCGGTTCAACCGCGCGTCATCTACGGGGCTCACGTCCAGCGTCGGATCGCAATCCTGCTCCACCGTGCACCACCCCTCGAACCCGGCATCCAGCAGGATCTGCCGCACCGCCGGGAAATCCACATCGCCCTTGCCCAGATTGCAGAAAATCCCCTGCCCGCAGGCGTCATAGAACCCCGTGCTGTTGGCAATCGCGGTCGCTTTCACAACCGGGTCTATATCCTTGAAATGCATATAGGAAATCCGTCCGATATGCCGCCGCATGAACGCCACCGGATCAAACCCCGCATAGGAATGATGGCCAGTGTCGAAACAGATCTTCAGGATGCTCTCATCCACCTCATCCAGCAGCCGCTCCAACTCTGGCTCAAAATCGATGAACCCCGCCGCATGGGCGTGAATGCCCACGGTCAGGCCGTAATCCTCGGCCCCCATCCGCGCCACCGTGGCGATCCGGTCGCGGAACGCGGCCCATTCGGCCCCGTCCATCTGCTCGGCCGCATCCGCCCGCCCCGCCGTCGGCGCGCGCCGCGGCGAGATGGAATCGATCAGCACCAGATGCCGCGCCCCATGCGCCACCAGCGCCTTGCAGGTGCGCTGCGCCGCATCCAGAACTTCATCCCATTTGGCCGGGTCATGGAACGGGCGGAACACCACCCCCCCGATCAGTTCCAGCTCATTCTCCTCCAACGCCGCACCCAGCACATCCGGGTCCTCGGGCATGAACCCGATGGGGCCAAGCTCGATGCCGCGATACCCAGCCTCGGCGCATTCCCGCAGAACCTGCCGCCAGTCCGGATTGCGCGGGTCGCCCGCAAACTCCACACCCCAGGAACAGGGCGCATTGCCGATACGAATGGTCATATTGTCCTCATGCCTGCGGAACGGCGTGGCATTGGCCGTCCTGTGATGCCTTGAAAGCCGTGTCGATGATCGTGGATACCGCCAACCCATCGCGGAAGGTGGGCCAGACCGGGCGGCCCGTCGCCACCGCCTCCAGAAAATCCCGCGCCTCGATGATGATCTGGTCCTGATAGCCGGTGCCATGCCCCGGCCCCTGGCAAAAGGCGGCATAATTTGGATGCGCAGGCCCCGTCAGGATGCGCGTAAAGCCCCGCGTCGCCTCCGGCCCCTCGGCCCGGTACAGCCAGACCGCGTTCTGATCTTCCTGATCAAAGCGGATCGCGCCCTTTGTGCCATGGATTTCATAGGCATAGCCCATCTTCCGCCCCGTCGCCACGCGGCTGACAAACAGATGCCCCATCACACCAGACGCAAAGCGCAGCATCAACTGCGCCTGATCGTCATTGTCCACCACCACAGGCCCACGCGGCCCCGGACGGCTCGCATGCACCGTCTCGATCCGCGCCGACAGCGCCTCCACCGGCCCCATCAGCGCCAAAAGGCAGTTGATCGGATGCGGTGCCAGATCGCCCATCGTGCCATTGGCCCGCCCCGTTGTCCGCCAAGTCGCAGGCAGCGCCGGGTCGGCCAGAAAATCCTCGGTATGCTCGCCGCGAAACCACGTCACCCGGCCAATCGCGCCCTCGTCCAGCAACTGCTTCACAAACTGCGTCGCAGGCGTGCGCACATAGTTGAACCCGATCATGTTGGGCAGGCCCGACGCTTCCGCCGCCGCCACCATCGCCTGCGCATCCTCCAGCGATGCCCCCAACGGCTTTTCGCAGAACACTGGCTTTCCCGCCGCAAAGGCCGCTTCCGCAATCGCCCGATGCGTGGATTGCGGCGAGGCGATCACCACCGCCCCCACCTTCGGGTCGGCCACCACCTCGCGCCAATGGCCCGCCGCGCGCGCAAACCCATAGGCCAGCGCATAACGCGCCGCCGAATCCGCGCTGGACGCTGCGATCACCTCCAACCGTGGGCGCAATTCCGTGCCAAAGACCGCCCCCACCGCCGCATAGGCAACCGCATGGGCCTTGCCCATATAGCCGCCGCCAATCAGCCCGATCCCGATCTCTTTCACAGCAAGCCTCCCCGCTCACAGCCCCGACATGCAACGCATATTGCAACCGGTTGCAAAAGATGTATCCTCCCCCTCAAGAACGCGCAAGCCCCGTTTCGCGGCCCGCGCGTCAGACAGGCATCGCCGGAGGAGGGTTACCATGACCACATCACAGGGCAGCATCCGGCTGACCGTCGCACAGGCCATCGTCCGCTTTCTGATGAACCAGTTCATCGAAATCGACGGGGTGGAAACCCGCATCTGCGGCGGCGGCTTCGGCATCTTCGGCCATGGCAACGTGCCCTGTCTGGGCGAGGCGCTCTATCCCGTCCGCGACGACCTTCCCCTCTATCGCGGCCAGAACGAACAAAGCATGGGCTTCGCCGCTGCGGCCTATGCCAAATACCACCTGCGTCGCCGCTTCATGTTCTGCACCGCCAGCGCAGGCCCCGGCACCGCCAACCTGCTCACCGCCGCCGCCTTGGCTCATGCCAACCGCCTGCCGATGCTGCTTTTGTGTGGTGACACCTTCCTCACCCGCCTGCCCGATCCGGTGCTGCAACAGCTGGAGCATTTCAACAACCCCGCCCTCGGCCTGAACGACGCGTTCAAATCGGTCTCCCGCTACTGGGACCGCATCACTCACCCCGCGCAGATCCTGCAATCCCTGCCCGCCGCCCTCGCCACTCTGCTCGACCCCGCCGATTGCGGCCCCGCCTTCCTTGGCCTGCCGCAGGATGTGCAGGGCTGGGCCTATGAATACCCCGCCGCCTTCTTCGCGCGCCGCGTTCACCGCATCCGCCGCCAATCCCCCGACATGGCCGAAATCCATGATGCGGCCGACCTCCTCCGCGCCGCCAAACGCCCCGTCATCGTGGCAGGCGGCGGCGTGCAGTATTCCGGCGCGGTCGCCGAACTGACGGCCTTCGCCGAGGCGCACAATATCCCCGTGGTGGAAACCATCGCAGGCCGCGCCAATCTGCTCGCCACCCACCCGCTCAACATCGGCCCCCTCGGCGTCACCGGGTCCGACAGCGCCAACACCATCGCAGGCGCCGCCGATGTGGTGCTGGCCGTCGGCACCCGGCTTCAGGATTTCACCACTGGCTCTTGGACGGTCTTCGCACCCGATGCGCGCCTCATCGGCCTGAATGCAGGCCGTCACGATGCCGCCAAACACCTCTCGCTCCCCGTCGTGGGCGACGCGAAGCTGGGGTTGGAAGCCCTGACAAAAGCTCTCTCCACCCACCGTGCCCCAGCCGACTGGGCCACCCGTGCCCAAACCGAACGCCGCGGCTGGGATGCCTACGTCGCCGCCAACGTGGCCCCCGGCAACCGCCCCAATTCCTATGCCCAAGCCATCGGCGTGGTGAACGCCCACTGCCACCCGCAAGACCGGATTGTCACCGCCGCAGGCGGCCTGCCGGCCGAGGTCACCGCCAACTGGCGCACCCTTGGCATCGGTACCGTCGATGTAGAGTTTGGCTTCTCCTGCATGGGATATGAAATCGCCGGCGGCTGGGGCGCCCGCATCGCGCAGGCTGAGGCAGAGGCCGATCGTGATACCATCGTCTTCGTGGGCGACGGCAGCTATTTGTTGATGAACTCTGACATCTATTCCTCTGTTCTCACACAGAAAAAGCTCATCATCCTTCTGTTGGACAACGGCGGCTTTGCCGTCATTAACAAGCTGCAAAACAACACCGGGCAAGACAGCTTCAACAACCTCATCGCCGATTGCCCCACTGTCCCCGATCCCTTCCTCGTCGATTTCGCCGCCCATGCCCGCGCCATGGGCGCGCTGACGGAAACCGCCGCCAACCCGGCGGAACTGGCCGAAGCCTTCCTCCGCGCCAAGGCCGCCACAAAGACCACCGTCATCGTCATGCAGGTCGATCCCTATGAGGGTTGGACAACCCAAGGCCACGCCTGGTGGGAAATCGGCACAGCAGAGGTTTCCCCCACCGCCTCCGTCCTCGACAAACACAACGAGGTCGAAACAGGCCGCGCCGCCCAAAGGCCGGGCATCTGATGGCCGCCCTCACCCGCCTTGCAGATAGAAACTTCCTCATCATCGGCCGCGCCGGGATGGATCTCTACGCCGATCCGCCCGGCACGCCGATAGAAGACGCCACCCGCTTCACCACCGCCCTCGGCGGTTCTTCGGCCAATATCGCCGTGGGTCTGGTCAAACAGGGCTGCAAAGCTGCGCTCCTGACCTGCATCTCCGATGATGCCGTGGGCCGCTTCTGCCGCAACGAACTCACCCGCTACGGCATCGATCACACCCATGTTCGCGCCGTGGCGGGTGAGGCGCGCAATTCACTGGCCGTGGTCGAAACCCGGCTGGAAAACTGCCAATCCGTCATCTACCGCAACAACGCCGCCGATTTCGCCATGACAGATGCCGATGTCGAACCCATTGACTACGCATCCTATTCCGCCCTCATCACCACCGGCACCGTCCTCGCGGCGGAACCCTCGCGCAGCGCCACCTTCCGCGCCTTCGCCCTCGCCCGCGCCGCTGGCCTGCCGTTGATCTTCGATGTGGACTACCGCCCCTATTCCTGGCCCTCCGCCGCCGTCGCGTCCGAGGTTTATTCCCGCGCCGCCGCCCTCTGCGACGTCATCATCGGCAATGACGTGGAGTTTGGCTTCATGGCGGGCGACCCCGCAAATGGCCTCGCAAAAGCCCGCAGCCTCATCACTCAAGGCGCGCAGATCGTCATCTACAAGATGGGCGAAAAGGGCGCGATCACCCTCACGCCTGATGGCGAGTTTGCCACCGGGATCTACCCCACCGCCGCCCTCAAGCCCACCGGCGCGGGCGACAGCTTCCTCGCAGCCCTCATCGCCGCCCTCGCCGCAGGCCAACCGCTGCACCAATCCGTCCTGCGCGGCTCTGCTGCCGCCGCCATGGTCGTCGCCCGCGTCGGCTGCGCCCCGGCCATGCCCACCACGGCCGAGCTTGACGATTTCCTCACCCACCATCCCGGCCCAACGACAGGCTGAAAGGAACCCCCATGCACATCGCCCCGCATGACAATGCCAACCGCCCCATCGTGGACCGCGATGATCCGCTGGTCCCGCTGGTCTATTTCAACATCCTGCGCCTGAAGGCGGGCGAAACCTTCGATTACCAGACGCCGGGATACGAGACCTGCATCGTCCCCGCCACCGGCACCGTGACCGTGGAAACCATGGGCCAGACCTTTGCCGATATCGGCCATCGCGGCACCGATGTCTGGGATGGCGAACCCGAAGGCGTCTATATCCCCACCAATGCCGCCACCCGCATCACCGCCCGCACCGATACGGAAACCTTCATCGCAGGCGCGCGTTTCGCGGAAACCCTGCGCCCCTTCGCCGTCCGCGCCGCGGATATCGACAAGGTACAATACGGCTCGGATGACACCAAAACCCACCGCAAGATCAAGCACATCCTCGGCGCCGCCTACCATGACCGCGTCGGTCGCCTGCTGGTGTCTGAGCTTTACACCGTCGGCCAAGGCGGCTGGTCCGGCTTTCCCAGCCACAAGCACGACACCGACCGCCGCGATCCCACCACCGGGGACCTCATCGAAACCCGCCATGACGAATGCTACAACTTCCGCTTCCGCCCCGATTACGGTTCCGGCCTGCAAATGCTGCAACGCGTGGACAACGAACCCGGCGACGCCTATCACATCATGAACCGCTCCACGGTCCTGATCGACAAGGGCTATCACCCCTGCTCCGTCCTGCCGGGGTATGAGATGTATTATTTCACCATCCTCGGCGGCCAAAGCCAGCGCAGCCTGAAGCAGTTCTTCCAACCCACCCACGCCGCCCAGCTTCACACCATCCCCGGCATCATGGATATGGTGGCCAAGTTCAAATGACGCTTGTCACCCTCGCCCAGGTCCTCCAACCCGCGCTGTACCAAGGTTACGCCGTCCCTGGCCTCGTGTGCCTCGGCTGGGAGGATATGCGCGCCTACGTCACTGCCGCACAGGCCGAACAAGCCCCCCTTATCCTTCAGGCCGGCCCCGGCTGCCGTGCCCATACGCCCTTGCCCATCCTCGGCGCGATGTTCCGGCATCTGGCCGCCAGCGTCGATATCCCCATCGTCGCCCATCTCGACCACGCCCATTCCATCGACGAATGCAAAGCCGCGCTTGATGCGGGCTTCACCTCCGTGATGTTCGATGGCTCCCGCCTGCCGCTTGATGAAAACATCGCCCAAACCGCCGCCGTCGCCGCGCTCGCCCATGCCGCGGGCATGTCCTGCGAAGGCGAAATCGGCTTCGTCGGCTATACCTCCGGCGAAGCCTCCCAAGGCACAGACCCGGACCAGGCCGCCCGCTTCGCCCGTGAAACCCGCGTCGACGCCATGGCCATTTCCGTCGGCAACGTTCACCTCCAGACAAACCACAGCGCGGGCCTCGACCTTGCCCGCCTCACCGCGATCCAATCCCTCACCACCACCCCCCTCGTCATCCATGGCGGCTCCGGCGTGCCCCCGGCTCAACGGGCCGACCTCGCCGCCCGCACCCATATCTGCAAGTTCAACATCGGCACCGAACTGCGGCAGGTCTTCGGCCAATCCCTCCGCGCCGCCCTTGCCGCCCATCCTGACCGTTTCGACCGGATCGAGATCCTGCGCGAAACCGAAGCCCCCCTCGCCGCCGCCGCCCGGGATGTCATCCGCAGCACTGGCGCCTCTGGCCGCGCCAAGGCCTAGGCCAACCCGAACACCCGGCCCAGATGCGCCCGCACCGCCGCGTCCGGCGTCACCTCCAGCGCCCGCCGCACGGCCGCCTTCCCCCCCACCCGGTCCCCCAGATCCAAAAGGCAATGCGCCCGCACCACCAGCGCCGCCTGATACCCCTCCCGCGCCGCCACAGGCAGCCCGTCCAGCAGCGCCAGCGCCCCCGCCACATCCCCCGCCTCACGCCGGATCGCAGCATGAGCCACCGCGCCCCCGACCGTGGGGTGAAACCGCGCCAGCATGCCATACAGCGTGTCCAGCGCCGCGATGTTCAACCGCCCCGTGATCCCCCGCTGCGCATGCACCGACTGGATCGCCGCCTCGCATTGAAACCGCCCGAACCGGCCCGCCCGCGCCGCCGCCACCAGCACCCCCTCCGCCTCGACGATCATGTCACGGTCCCACAGCGCGGGGTTCTGGTCTGACAGCGGCACGAACTGCCCGGTCCCATCCCGCCGCGCGCCCCGCCGCGCATGGGCATGCAGCATCAGCGCCAACAGCCCCTTCACCTCCGGCTCCTCGGGCATCAATCCCAGCAGCACCCGCGCCAGATGAATCGCCTCCTCCGGCAGGCCCGCATCCGAAGCAGGCCCCGCCTCCCACCCGGTGCCGAACGCGGCATAGATTGCCTCCAGCACATCCTCCAACCGCTCCGGCATCTCTTCCGTCTCCGGCACAGCAAAGCGCAACCCCGTCTCGCGGATGCGCGCCTTGGCGCGCACCAGCCGTTGCCCCATCGTGGCTGCAGGCACCAGAAAGGCCGCCGCAATCCGCGCTGCATCCAGCCCCAGCACCGTTTGCAGCATCAATGGCGCCCGCGCCGACGCATCAATCGCCGGATGCGCGCAGACAAACATCAGCGCCAACCGCGCATCCCCCGGCCCGGTTGCCGCCGCCTCCCGCTCTTCGGCCACAAAGATCACATCCGCAACCGCCGCCGCCCGCATCCGGTCATGCCGATAGGCATTCGCCAACCCGTTGCGCGCCACCGTCACCAGCCACCCCTCCGGATTGCCGGGCACGCCCTGCACGGGCCAAACCTCCAGCGCCCGCGCAAAGGCCCCGGCCAGTGCCTCCTCGGCCAAGGCCACATCCCGCGTCCGCGCCGCAAGGATCGCCAGCAGCCGCCCATAAGACAGCCGCGCCGCCCGCTCGGCAGCCTCCCCCGCAGCAGCGGACGGCGCGGCAACCATGATCAGGCCCCGGGGGGTGCCATCGGCGGCAACACGGGCCGCACTTCAACCGACCCGGTCACCGCACAGGGCGCCCGCGCCGCCCAATCCAGCGCGCTGTCCAGATCGGGCACCTCAATCACGAAATACCCGCCCAACTGCTCTTTCGTGTCCGCAAACGGGCCGTCCTGCACATGGCGCTTGCCATCCACCACCCGCACGGTGGTGGCCAGCATCGGCCCCTGCAATCCGTCCCCCTTCACGATCACCCCCGCCGCCGCCATCGCACCGATAAAGGCGTTCCACCCGCCCCAATACTCGGCGGTCTCGGCAGGATCTGTCCGCCGCGCGAATTCGGCTTCGGTCTCGTTCAGCATCAACATGTATTGCATCACTCTCTCCATCCTTCAGCGCAGCATGCCACGCTTGCGCGCGAAAAGGGACAGCGCAAACAGCGCCCCCGCAATCAAAACAACCGTGGTGATGATCACCAACTGCTCCGGCAATCCGGCAAAGACCCCATAGGCCAGATCGCCCGCGAACAGGGCAATATACCCCGCCAGAGACAACGCAAAAACCGGCACCACCGCCACCCGCCGCAACAGCAGCAGCACAGACCCCACGGTCCCGCCGATCACCCCAACCGCAAACACCACCGTCATCCATCCCGGCAGCGCCAGATAGAGTTCCGCCTGCTCCGCCGTCATCCCCGCCGCCATCAGGCTCTCGCCCGTCTGGCGCAAGGATCCGGCGAACTGCCACAACCCGAACAGGTTCCACCCCAGCCCCGCCACTGCCGCCACTGGCAGCCAGATCCCAGCCCTGCCCCGCGCCCCTGCGCTCCATTGATCCGTCATGTCACCCTCCTGTGTGCCTCTCCGGCACGCGCCGGATACAACAGTGACACCCGGCCCCCCGCGATTTCGACAAACCGCAAAAGAATTTTTCACGGCCCCCTCATGCCGCAACTCCCGCGCGAACCTGCCCCCAAAAATACGGCCCGGCAGCACGTCCATCCCCTCGAAAACAAACCGTTTCCCAATCACGATGCGTGAATGAACAGCTTCGCCAAGTGTGCGACGCAAAAAGGCCACAACCTTGAGTTGGATTGTTCCGGCGCAATGTCCTTTTCGCGCGACACTGTTATTACAAGTTAACGATGTATTCAGTTCCGGCAGCACCACCTGCGGGCAAACACAACAGACAGGGACAGAGGTTCGGGAATGACCAAACAATGGCAGAGGAGGCCACAAGTCAGCGCGCCGCCCGCCATTTCCCGTTTGTATCGCCTCGTCATATCCCTCGTCCTTGCCCTTTCTCGTCCACTCGCCCCGCTGCTTTGCCTTCTTCTCGCCCTCGCCCCGGCGTCGGCGCAGGACAGCCAGCCCCTCACCGTGGTCTTCCCCGATCGCCTCCCGCCCTATGTGATCCTCGACAACAACGGCGGCGTCACCGGCATCCGCGCCGATCTCTGGGCGGAATGGTCCAAGGTCACCGGCATCCCCGTCATCCTGAAACAGGCGGCCTGGCCCAACTTGCGCCAACAGATCACCGACGGCACCGCCGACGTGATCGATATGGCGCAATTCACCCCCGACCGCGGCGACTGGCTCGCCTACAGCCCGTCCTATCTCGATCTGTCCTACGCGATTTTCCAACCCGCCCGTGACCGCACCACCACGCCCGACATTCCGGCGCTGTCTTCCGTGACAGGCCACATCATCGGCACCCGCGCCGAAAGCCCCTGCGCCGCAACCCTTGCCGCCAACGGGGCGCAGGTCCGCAGCTTCCCCTCTGGCGACGCCATGACCAAAGCCGCCCGTGATGGCACGCTGCGGGTGTTCTGCCTGCCCATACCAATGGGAAATACGCTCTTTGCCCGCGCAGGCCTGCAAACCAGCTACACCCACAGCGCCCCCATCCTCGATATCGCCGCCCATTGGGCCGTGGCCGAAGGCAACCCGGCCCTTTATGCCACCGTCCTTGATGGGTTTGCGCAAATCCCGCCCGACCGCATCCGCGCAATCGAAGATAGCTGGATCGGCAGCCGCGATTTCACCTTCCTCGGCATTGGCGGTGACAAGCTCCCCCTCTTTCTGGGTGCCCTGATCCTCGCCATCAGCGTGGCGCTGGCCACCACAGTCTTGCTGCGCCGCAGGCTGGACCGCGCCCTCGCCACACGCGCCGAAATCGCCGATGCGCTGCGCCGCCGCCTGACCGAACAGGATTGCCTCAACCGCGTCGCACAGGCCACCGAAGACATGGCCCGCCCCCTGCCTGACATCCTCGCCGATCTGGCCGATGCGCTGGCCACCGGCATCGGCACCCAGGGCCAGACCCGTTTTCGCCTGCGCCTGTTTGGCGCGCTGCATGACGATATCCCCGCCGGTCTTGCACACGGCCAGGTTCCCCTCTTCACCCTCCCGCTGCTCGTCGATGGCCGCGCGCAGGGGGAAATCGCCGCCCTCCACCTCGCGCGCGGGGCTGCGCAACCGCTATCCCAGAACGATCACGCGCTGCTCACCCGCGCCGCCGCCCGCATCACCGCCCGCGCCGAAGCCGCCCGCGCCACCGCGCGCCTCGCACTCAGCGAGGAACGCTTCCGCCGCACCTTCCACCATTCTGCGCAAGCCACCGCCGTCATCCGCAAGGGCCGCTTCGCCGAGGCGAACGCCGCCGCCCTCGCCCTGCTTGGCTACCCCGAAGGGTCCACCTTCGTGGGCCTCACCCCCGAAGACATCTCTCCCGAACGCCAACCCGATGGCGAGTTGTCCGTCGAAAAGGGCGCCCGCCTGACCCGCGCCGTGCTGCAAAACGGCACCCTGAAATTCGATTGGGAACACATCCGCGCCGATGGCTCGCCCATCCTGTTCGAGGTGCTTCTGTCCGCCGTCTCAGATGGCGACAAGATGGAAATCTACACCCTTTGGAACGACATCACCGTCAAGCGCCGCGCCGAAGCCGCCCTCGCCGCCCATCAGCGCACGCTCGAGGCCCAGGTCGCCCTGCGCACCGATGAACTTTCCCGCCTGAACGAAGAACTTGGCACCCTGCTCGCCACCGCCGCCAGCGGCATCGCCCTCCTGCAAGACGGCCTGATCCGCAGCTGCAACCCGTCCCTGTCCCAGCTTCTCCTCATCCCGCAGGACGTCTTGGTCGGCAGCCCCCTCGCCCCGATCTTCCGCGACGCAGCCGAATGGACCGATTTCCGCGATCAGGCCCGCGCCGAAATGGCGCGCGGCGGCATCTATAGCATCAACAGCGAAATCCTGCGCGGCGATGGCAGCACGCTGTGGGTCGCCATCCGCGCCAATGCCATCGACCCGCGCAATCCCGATGCCGGGGCCGTGCTGGTGATTGATGACATCTCCAACGCCTACCTTGCCAGCCGCCAGCTTGCCGCCGCCCGCGACATGGCCGAACAGGCCGCGCAGCTGAAATCCGAATTCCTCGCGCATATGAGCCATGAGTTGCGCTCGCCCATCAACGCCGTCCTCGGCTTTGCCGAACTGCTGCTGGGCACCCCGCTCACCGATCATCAGCGCGATTATCTTGGCAAGGTCCAGGCCTCTGGCCGCCACCTCCTGATGATCGTGAACGATGTCCTTGACCTCTCCAAGGTCGAGGCGGGCAAACTCCACATCGAACAGACGGAATTCCGGCTCGGCGCGGTGGTCAAGGCCGCCATTGATACCATCGCCGCCGCCACCGCCGAAAAGGGCATCGAACTCATCGTCCAGACCGACCCCGCCCTTCCCCGCCAATACATCGGCGATCCGCTGCGGATCACGCAGATCCTGATGAACCTGCTCACCAACGCGCTGAAATTCACCCAGCAGGGCGCCATCAACCTCGCAATTCAACCCCTCCCGCAGGGCGGCCTGCATTTTGCCATCACCGATACCGGCATCGGCATCGCGCCCGATCACATCGGCCGCCTGTTCGAACGCTTCTCGCAGGCCGAAGATTCCACCGCCCGCCTCTATGGCGGCAGCGGCCTTGGCCTCGCCATCTGCCGCCAGCTTGCCGATCTCATGCAGGGTGAGGTGGGCGTCCAAAGCACCCCGGGCGAAGGCAGCACATTCTGGGTCAACCTGCCGCTTCAACCCCTGCCAGAGGCCCCGCGCCACGCTGCGCCCCCGCTCGCAGACCGCAGCCTGCTGGTGATCGACGATGTCCCCGCCGCGGCCGAGGCTGTCGCCATCCACCTGCGCGCCGCCGGGGCCAGCGTCACCTGCACCACCTCAGCCGCCGACATCGCAACCGACCGCTTCGACGCCATCCTGATCGACAGCCGGATGCCGGAAACCGACGGCTTCGCCACCGCAGGCACCTTGCGCGAACGTCACGGCCCGTCCACCCCGCCGCTGCTGCTCCTCGCGCACAAGGGCGGGCAGGACATCGTTGATCAGGCCCATGCCGAAGGCTTCCGCGATCTGGTCATCAAACCCGCCGAACCCGATCTTCTCATCGCCCGGCTGACAGCCCTGTTCCAATCCCCCGGCACGCTGCACCCGGCCCCCGCCCCGCAGCCCGCCCCCCGCATCGCGCCCGCCCATGCCGGACGCAGCGCCCTTGTGGTGGATGACAACCCGCTCAACGTGGAACTGACCGTCGCCATGCTGGCCAATCAGGGCATCGCCACCGCCACCGCCACCAACGGGGCCGAGGCATTGCAGGCCCTTCTTGATCAGGATTTCGATCTGATCCTGATCGACAGCCAGATGCCCGTGATGGACGGGATCGAAGCCACCCGCCGCATCCGCGCCCTGCCCACCGCCAAATCCACTGTCCCGATCATCGGCCTGACCGGCAATGCACGCGATACGGAACGCGAAGTGGCGCTGGATGCCGGCATGTCGGAATACATCGTCAAACCGATCTCACCCGCCACCCTGCGCGCCCTGCTGACCCGCCACTTGGGTGGTGACAAAACCCCCACGGCAAACGCCGCGAACTAGGTCGGATAGGGCCACGGGGCCTGCGAAAACACGCCCCCATCCACCCATAGCGTCTGCCCTGTCACGAAATCCGCGGCGGGTGAGCAGAAGAACAGCACGGGTCCTGCAATATCGGCGGGCGTCCCTACCCGCCGCAAGGGCGTGATCGGGCTCCACGTCCCCGCATAATCCCCCGCCTCTGCCGCCGTCCGCTCGGTTGCAATCGCCCCCGGCGCCACGCAATTCACACGGATGCCATGCGGCCCCAACTCGCAGGCTGCCGCCTTGGTGAACTGCTCGATCCCGCCTTTCGACGCCGTGTAATCAACCAGTTTCGGGAATGCCACCTTGTTGCAGCCCGACCCCAGGTTGATCACCGACCCGCGCACCCCGCCTGCGATCATCAACCGCGCCGCCGCCTGCGTGTTCAGGAAAGTGCCGCGCAGATTGGTCCGCATCACCGCGTCCCACTGATCCACCCGCAACTCCAGCAGCCCGGCCCAGGTCTGTATCCCGGCATTGTTCACCAGCACCGATGGCGCGCAACCCGCCCAATCGGCCGCCTGCGCGTGAAACGCCGTCACCGCCGCCTCATCCCCCGCATCCGCCTCCACGCTCAGGCACCGCCGCCCCAGCGCCGCCACCTCAGTCGCCACTTGTGCGGCCAGATCGGCGCTTCCCAGATGGGTCAGCGCCACATCATGCCCGGCCCCCGCCAGCGCCACCACCAGATGCCGCCCGATGGCCGATGTCCCGGCCGTCACCACCGCAAGTGTCATCGCGTCCCCCTACCCTTACGCCAGAATATCCCAAACGAACCGCGCGCAGACCGTCAACAGAAACAGCCCGAACCCCGTCTCCAGCGCCTTCTTCGGCAGCGAATGCGCCAAACGTACCCCCAGCCGCGTCGTCAGCAGCGTCGTCGGGATCGTCAGCGCAAATGTCAGCAGGCTCACATAGCCCAGCGCATCCGCAGGCAGCCCCGGCTTGCCCCACCCCGCCGCCACATAGCCAATCGCCCCCGGCAACGCGATCAGAATACCCACCGCCGATGCCGTCGAAATCGCGCGCCGAATGTCATAGCCATGCAGCGTCAGCACCAGATTGGTGATCGCCCCCCCGCCAATACCCATAAGCGCAGACAATACCCCGATCACCCCGCCATAAACGCGCAAAACGCCCCGCCCTGGCAACCCCTCAGCCAGCCGCCAGCCCGCACCGCCCAACAGCAGCTTCGCCGCATTCACCACCGCCACCGCGATGAACACCAGCTGAAACACCACCGGATCGGCATGGCGCGCGATCACCGATCCCGCCAGCACCCCCAGCACCACAGGCACCGCCCATAGCTTGATCAGGTCCATATCCACTGTCCCGCGCAGATAATGCCCCCGCGCGGAATTCAGCGACGTGGGAATGATCACCGCCAGCGACGTGCCCACCGCCATCGGCATCTGCACCGCCTCCGGGTAATCCAGCACCCGGAACAGCTCAAAGAACACCGGCACCGAAATCGCCCCGCCGCCAATCCCGAACAGCCCCGCCAGCAGCCCGATCGCCGCCCCCGCCACGATCAGCGCCACGATCACCGGCACCAGCGTCGCAACTTCCATCTCGCCCATCGTCTGCCTTCCCGTCATTTCAGGCGGCCCCGGCCACCCGCGCCCCGTCTTAGGCCGCACCCCACCCAAGGACAACCGCCCCCGACTTGCCGAATGCGCACAAGGGCCTAGGCTAGGATGAACAGCACAGCACAGGATCGCACCGCCCATGACCGTGAACACCAGCCCCGTCTCGGCGGGCGAGGCGCTCGCCCTCCTCCGCGCCGCCCATGCCGCGCAGGCCGCAGGCACGCTCACCGCCTCATGGATGCTCCACGGCCGCCCCGGCATCGGCAAAACCGACATCGTCACCCAACTCGCGGCGGAAACCGGCGCACAACTCTTCGACCTGCGCCTGACGACCATCGAACCGCAAGACCTGCGCGGCCTGCCCTTCTATGACCACACCACCCAACGCACCGTCTGGTATCGCCCCGAAGACCTGCCCGATGATCCTGCCCGCCCCGCGATCCTGTTCCTGGACGAACTCACCGCCGCCGCCCCTACCCTGCAACCCACCGTCTACGGCCTCTTGCAGGAACGCCGCGTCGGTCGCCACCGCCTGCCCGACAGCTGCTTCATCATCGCCGCCGGCAATGGCATCGACGATGGCGCCATCGCCTATGACATGGGCACCGCCCTGTCCGACCGGCTCATCCATCTGCAAATCCGGGCCGAGGCGACCGATTGGCTCACCCGCTACGCCGTCCCCCAAAACCTCCACCCCGCTGTCATCACCTTCATCCGAACCCGCCCCGACCTGCTGGAAACGACCGAAGACAGCATCCGTCGCGGCCTCACCATCGCCTGCACCCCCCGCTCTTGGGCTCGGGTATCGCAGATCATGCAGGCCATCCCCGACCGCCGCCTCCGCGACCCCATGATCGCAGGCACCATCGGCGATGCCGCCGCAGCCGAGTTTCTTCTGCTGGCCGAAGAAATCGCCGCCACCGTGCAAGTGGACGCCCTGCTCGATGCACCCCGCGCCAAACGCCCCGACCTCTACCCCACCACCATGACCGGCCTCACCGCACTGACCTATGGCCTGATCGGCGCGGCCAATGCCGAAACGATGCCACGGGTGATCGAGGTGATGGCAGACCTGCGCCACCTCGCCCGCCTGCGCTCTGACGCCCCCTTCGCCCGCCTCCCGCTGGCCGAACTCACCACTCACGGCTTTGAACTCCTCATCCAGAAGGCCCTCACCCAAAACCTGACCGATGCCTTCCGCACCTCCGCCGCCTATGCCGACTACCGCGCCGAGCGGCAGGCGCAGGGCTTGGAATGACCCGCCACAGCGCCCGCGCCACCACCGCGCTCCGCGCGCTCAACGAGCACGACCCCGCCATGGCCGCCCTCGCGCTCTGGTGCGATCACCGCGACCGCGACCACGGCCCCGCGGCGGAAACCACAGGGCAAACGATCCATTACGGCCCCGAGTTTGACACCCTTCCCTGCCACGAACAGATCGGCACCGCCGCCCATCACATTCTGCACGTGGCCCTGCGCCACTCCCCCCGTCTGGGTGACATGCAGGCCCGCATGGGCGACCGTTTCGATCCCACCCTCTGGCAAATCGCCGCTGACGCCATCGTCAACGAAACCCTGCTTGCCGCAGGCTACGCCCTGCCGCGCCCCGCGCTCACCCTCACGGGCCTTCTTTCCGCCGCCCTCGATACCGCGCTGTCCCCGCAACAGGCCCTCGCCCAATGGGACGTGGACCGCCTTTATCATCGCCTGCGCGATGGCAGCGGCAATGGCGGCGCGTCCGACCGCGCCCATGCCTATGCCCGCGCCCAGAACCACGGCCCCGACCTCAAACCCGATACCGGCCCCTCTGAGACGCCCGAAACCCCCACCGCCGCCGACTGGCACCGCCACCTCTCCCGCGCGCTGGAAGCAGGCCGCCTCGCAGGCCGTGGCATCGGCGCAGCAGGCCTGCGCCTTGCCGACATCCCTACCCCCCAAACACCGTGGGAGGTGATCCTGCGCCGCCTTCTCACCCGCGCCACGCTGGAACGGCCCGAACCCACCCACCGCCGCCCGGCCCGCGCATGGATCGCCACCATGGCGCAGGCGCAGATGGACAACCGCCCGGAACCCGCCTTTCAGCCCGCCATGGCCCACCACAACCCCGCCCCCCGCGTTGTGATCGCACTGGATACCTCATCCTCCATCACCGACGACGCCCTGTCGCTCCTGATGGCCGAAGTCACCGGGATCGCCCGCCGCACCCGCGCCGAGCTTCACCTCATCCCCTTCGACGATACTCCTGCCACGCCCCTGCGGCTTGACCCCGCATCATGGGCCGCGCAACTTCGCGCCCTCGCCCCTCCACGCGGCGGCGGCACAGACTTCGCCCCCGCTTTCACGGCAGCGGCGCAACTTCACCCTTCGATCCTGATTGTCCTGACGGACCTTGAGGCACCTCTGCCCCCACCGCCGCGCTTCCCGGTGATCTGGGCCGTCCCCGATGCCCGCAACGCCCCGCAACCCGCATGGGGAACACTGCTCGACCTCTCCGCCTAACCCAACGCTAGTCGATCAGCGCCGCCAACCGCGCATGGGCCGACACGCCCCGCACATCAAAGGCAACGTCCCGCAAACAGTCATTCGACGCCAGATTGATCCGCAACATGTCCCGCTCGGAAAACTCGGCATCGAACAGCCCCGCCAGCAAGCCCCGCTCCGCCTCTGACAGGCGCAGCACCTCAGGCCCCGATTTTGGCCCCGCCTCGCTCTGTACGGAAACCAGCGTGAGGGGCGGCATCCGCCACAGTTCCGATTGCTCCACCACCAGATGCAGCCGCCCCTCGGCCAACCCTCGCCCCGCCGCGATCTTTGACAAGATCGCCACCGCCCGCACGCGCAGCAGATCCATGCCCCGCTCCACCTCTGCCGTCGTGGCCAGCGCCTTCGCCCCCGCCCGCGACAACCGCAGCACCTTGGATTCAAAGAAATAAATGACAATCAGCATCGGCAACGGCGCCTGTGCAATCGCCAGCGCATAGCGCGGAAACATCACCGCCCCCAGCAGGAACGGCACCAACGCCAACAGATAGCGCAGCACTTCCATCTCAAATATCAGCCGGAGCCACAGGCCCATCCCCGCCTCGCGGCGCGGAAAGATCATTACCCGCCCAAAGACACGCCGCGGCACCTGCCGCATCTCCAGCACATGGGGATTCCAGATCGTCTCAGGGGTCAGGATGAACACAAGCGCGGGCCTCCGCACGCCAAACTAAGCCAACGCCCGCCGGATACCACCCCTATCGCTTGCCGTAATACAGCCCCACCACATGCTCGGCCTCGGCAAAGAACAGCCAGCGCTGCGCCAGCGCGCCCAGCAGATGCGTCGCCACCGCCACACCCACCGCCATCATCCCCGGCAGATAGGCCAGCGCCATCGCGGGCAGCAGCACGGAAAACACCATGGCGATCATCCGCACCCGGTCTGCATGTTTCCGGCCCACCACATAGATCATCTCGCGCAGCAGGTAATTTCCGCCCGTATGCGGTTGCTCGAACACCGATACTGCGCCAATCCCGCCCAACCCCGTCGCGCTTTCCATCGTCGCGCCCACCCGCGCAAA
Organism: Paracoccaceae bacterium; assembly: GCA_022843025.1. Lineage (GTDB taxonomy): Bacteria > Pseudomonadota > Alphaproteobacteria > Rhodobacterales > Rhodobacteraceae > Paragemmobacter. Next base: position 84,732 of record JALHOL010000002.1, read on the forward strand.
GGCCCGCGCCCCGAAATGCCAGTGCAGCGCCATCGCCACCCCCAAAAGGCACAGCATCACCAGCGCCAGATGCCGGATCCCCCCCAGCACCAGCCCGCCCGCCACCGCATAGGCCATGAACACCAAAGGCACCGTCCAGTGATGCCAACGCGGCACCGCCCGGATCTGCGCATAGATCATCGACGTGCAAAGAACCGTCACCCCGGCCCCCACCGCCCCCGCAATCCCGAACGCGCGGCCCCAATCAAACCCCAGCAGATCCGCCAAAGCCTGCGGCGCAAACAGCAGCAGCGTCACCACCGACGCCCATGCCTCCCGCGATAGCCAGCTGGTCCGCCACTGCGTAAACGCCAACAGCGCCCGCTGCGGATTGCCAAGGTGAAAGGCAGATGCCACCAGCCCCGCCACGGCCAAGCCATAGCCGATCCCCCACAGGAAGAACGCCGCCGCCCCCGACGCGCCAAAAATCCCCAGCAGCGCCAGAAACCCGAACCCCATCCCCGACAGAACAGTAAAGACAATAACGGAAGGAGCCGGATTCATTCACATCTTCCCCAGCACACGATCCAGCCACCCGGCAAAGCCGTTGGCCTGAATATCCAAAAGCGGCGCCAGCAAACTCGCCTCCTGCGGCCGGTCCTTCTTGCGCGGCGGCAGATAGCGGTTTACGGGCTTCGTCCCCATCTCGGGCATCAGGGCAAACCCCTCCCGCTCTGCCACCAAACGGCTCACATCACTGTCCGGATCGGACAGATCCCCGAAATGCCGCGCGCCCGTTGGGCAGGTCCGCACACAGGCAGGTTCGCGGTCCTCTTCGGGCAGGTTCTCGTTATAGATGCGGTCCACACACAGCGTGCATTTCTTCATCACCCCCGCCGCGGCATCCATCTCCCGCGCCCCATAAGGGCAGGCCCAGGCACAGAGGCCACAGCCGATGCAGGCATCCTCATTGACCAGAACGATCCCATCCTCGGCCCGTTTGTAACTCGCCCCCGTCGGGCAGACCGTCACACAGGGCGCATCTTCGCAATGCAGGCAGGATCGCGGAAAGTTCACGATTTGCGCCGCGCTATCAACAGGTTGCACCGCATAGCTGTGAACCCGGTTCAAGAACGTCCCCGACGGATGCGCACCATAAGGCTCCTGATCCGACAAAGGCGCGCCATAGCCCTGATCATTCCACCCCTTGCAGGCCGTCACGCAGGCATGACAGCCCACGCAGGTATCAAGGTCGATCACCAACCCCAGCGTCTTCTCCGTCGCTCCCGGAAGCGCCGTCATGCCCAGCCCCCGTTTTCTGACGCAGAAAACGGCGCGGAATTTGACGCAAATTCCGAAAGCGGACCCATGGTCCGCTCCCCGAATTCTGTGTCAGAATTCGACGCGAAAACTGCGTCAGTTTTCGCCCCCCTCATACCCGCGCCCTCCCCTTCGGCACCACGCGCGGCAGCACGTCAAACTCCGGCTCCGCCCGTTCCCGCGCGCCCACACGCGCCACCCGCACGCGCAGATCGAACCACGCCGCCTGCCCCGTCACCGGGTCGGAATTCGACACCCGCCCCGCCCCCGGCAGCACTTCGGAAATCAGGTGGTTTAACAAGAAACCCTCCACCGCCTCCGGCGCGCCCTGATCCAGAGCCCAGGCCCCCTTGCGCTTGCCAATCGCATTCCAGGTCCACACGGTATCGGGGTTCAGCGCCGCCATATGCGCCACCGGCACCACAATCTCGCCCGTGGGCGATGTCACCCGCGCATAGTCGCCTTCCGCAAACCCCTCCGCCTCCCAGATCTTGGTCGGCAGGTAGAGGTAGTTCTTCCCGTGAATCTGCCGCAGCCACGCATTCTGCGACCCCCAGCTATGATACATCGCCATCGGCCGCTGGGTGATCGCATGCACCGGGAACTCTGCCCCGGCCTCATCCCCAAACGGCGGATACCAGACCGGCAAAGGGTCCATCGCCAGCTTTAACCGCTCGCGCAAATGATCCGGCGGCTGAATGAACCCCTGCCCTTCGGCGGCCAGCTGGAACTTCCGCATGGGCTCCGACCAGATCGAAAACAGATAGGGCTGCGGCGATTCAAAGAAGGATGTCGCCACCGCCCAATCCTGATAGGCCGCATTCCACGGTTTGTAATACTGCGCGCCCTCCGGCACATGCGCCTGATAGAATCCACCATTCTCGATATAGCGCGTCAGTTGTTCCGGGTTCGCCTCGCCCCGCCCCTCGGCGCCCCCATCCGCCCCGCGAAACCCCATAAGCGGCCCCACGCCGGGCCTGCGGATATGGTTCACGATGTAATCGGCATAATCCTTGAATTTCGGGCTGCCATCTTCCTTGACCATCCCCGGCAGGCCCAACCGCGCCCCAAGGTCCAGCAGCACCGACTGGAACCCCCGCACATCCCGGTCCGCCTCCACCACCGGCCAGCGGATCGCATCCCCCGCCGCATCCGGCTCACTGATGGGCCGATCCAGCAAGCTGATACAGTCATGCCGCTCTAGATAGGTCGTATCCGGCAGGATCAGATCAGCATAGGCCACCATCTCGGACGCATAGGCATCGCTATAGATGATGCGCGGGATGACATATTCCCCGCTCTCATCTTTATCCGTCAGCATCTCCATCACGCGCGCCGAATTCATAGACGAATTCCACGCCATGTTGGCCATATACAGAAACAGCACATCCACCTTGTAGGGATCGCCCGCATGGGCGTTGGGGATGACCATATGCATCAACCCATGCGCGCTGAACGGGTTCTCCCAGGTAAACGCCTTGTCGATCCGCCAGGGCGTGCCGTCCTCTTTCAGCGCAAGGTTCTCCGGCCCCCGCACATAACCCAGATGCGGCCCGCTCAAGGGCTTGCCCGGTGCCGCTACGAAATGCGGGGTGGGATGCGCCTCCACGGGCTTGGGATAGGGCGGCTTCAGCCGATACCCGCCGGGAACCTCCACCGTGCCCAGCAAAATCTGCAACAGATGCAGCGCCCGCGCTGTCTGGAACCCGTTGGAATGCGCCGAAATCCCCCGCATCGCATGGAAAGACACAGGCCGCCCCTGCATCGCCTCATGCCGGTCCCCGCGAAAATCCGTCCAGGCGATCGGCAGCTCAAAGGCCTCATCGAACGCCACCCGCGCCAGCTCCGCCGCCAGCCCCCGGATGCGCGCCGCGTCAATCCCCACCCGATCCGCCACCGCCTCGGGCGCGAACTCCTCGCCCAGATACCGCTCTGCCATGTGCTGGAACACCGTCCGGTGCCCCTGCCACACAGCCCCCAAATCCGGCTGCACCCCCGCCCCGTCCCAAGGCGCGGGCATCCCCGTGCGGCGATCAATCACAAAGGGCTGGCTTTCGGCATTCTTCAGGATCAGGCCCTTTTCCGGCCCCTCCGCCTTATTCACCAACAAGGGCGCATTGGTCCAACGCGCCAGATAGTCCAGATCAATCTTCCCCGCCGCCAGCAGGCAATGGATCAGCGACAGGATCAACAGCCCATCCGTGCCGGGAGTGATCCCGAACCACTCATCTGCCACGGCGTTATAGCCCGTGCGCACCGGGTTCACCCCCACCACCCGCGCGCCGCGCTCCTTCAGCTTGCCGATCCCGATCTTGATCGGATTGCTGTCATGGTCCTCGGCCACGCCAAACAGCACGAACAGCTTTGTATGCGCCCAGTCGGGCTGGCCGAACTCCCAGAACGCCCCGCCAATGGTGTAGATCCCCGCCGCCGCCATGTTGACAGAACAGAACCCGCCATGCGCGGCATAGTTGGGCGTGCCAAACTGCTGCGCCCACCATCCTGTGAATGACTGCGATTGATCCCGCCCGGTGAAAAACGCCAGCTTCTCGGGTGCTTCCTCCCGCAGCGGCTTCATCCAGGATACCGCCGTCTCAAGCGCCTCTTCCCAGGAAATCTCCTCGAACGCCCCCGATCCGCGCGGCCCCACCCGCCGCAGCGGCGCGCGCAGACGGCTCGGCGCGGTCACCTGCATGATGCCGCTCGCCCCCTTGGCACACAGCACCCCCTTGTTCACCGGATGGTCGCGGTTGCCCTCGATATAGGTGACCTTCCCGCTGGTCATATGCACATTGATCCCGCAGCGGCAGGCGCACATGTAACAGGTGGTCTTGCGCACCTCATCCGACACCTTCGGCGACGTATCGACCCGCGGCTGTCCCATCACGCCTCCCCTGCCATTACGGCCATGGCCTCCATCGCAATCTGGCGCTCTTCCTCGGCCGGAACTGTCCAGATCGCGACCCTTGCGCCGTCGGGATGCAGCACTGCCGCGCCTTCAGCATTGGCGGCCTCATCGAACTCTACCCCCGCCCAGCGCAAACCGGTAAGGATTTCGCCCCGCACCATCCGATCATTCTCGCCAATCCCCCCGGTAAAGGCCACCGCGTCCAGCCCCCCCATCGCAGCAATCAGACTGCCCGCATGGCGCACCGCCCAATAGCAGAAATGCGCCACGGCGAACCGCGCCTCCACCGTCCCGGCCCGATGCAGGCTGCGCATGTCCGACGCCCCGCCCAAGCCCAGCAAACCGCTCTCCCGGTTCAGGATGCGCCCTGCGCCTTCCACCCCATGCACCTCGGCCAACCGCAGCACGGCATTGCCGTCAATCGCCCCCGCCCGCGTCCCCATGGTCAGCCCGTCCAGCGGCGAATAGCCCATCGTACTGGCCAACGACCGCCCGTTCACGATCGCACAGGCCGAAGCGCCATTGCCTAAATGGAACGCAAGCAGCCGCTCTGGCAGCACTTTCGCCCCCATTCCTTGCACTTTTCGAACAATTGACGCGTAGCTGATCCCGTGAAACCCATACCGCCGCAAGCCCAGCGCCTCTGCCTCCGGCGGCAGCGCATAACGTCGCGCCACGTCCGGATTGGTCGCATGAAAGGCCGTGTCGAAACTCGCATATTGCGGCAAGTCCGGCACCAGCGCCGCCAGCGCGCGGATCGCCGTCAGGTTTGCCGGATTGTGCAACGGCGCCAGCGGCACGCAGGCCTCCACCTCGGCCACCACCGCCTCCGTCACCCGGCACGGCGCCACCAGCCCCGCCCCGCCATGCACCACCCGATGCGCCGCCGCCGTCAGGCCGCTCACCGCGATCCCCGCCTCTTCCATTGCCTCAAGGATCAAGGCCAGCGCCGCCGCATGGTCCGCCACGGGCCGCACGCCCACCAAAGGCCCCGCCTCCACCCGCGCGCCATAACTGCCGATCTCGGTCACCCGTCCCGCCAGCACCTCGCGCAAGCCATCATCGAACACCGCCACTTTCAGGCTCGATGACCCGGCATTCACCACCAGCACGCTCACCACAGCACCGCCTTAATCAGCCCCATCCCCGCCAGCCCCGCCAACAGCAGAATGGCAAAACGCCGGAACTCCTGCGGATCCGGGTTCAGGAAATGCCGCCCGCCCAGCCAATTGCCCAAGAACGTCAAAGGCAGCGCAATCAGCGATGCCCACAGCGTGTCCCAACTCACCAACCCCGCATACCAGTACAAAGGCGCGGAATAGAGGTCGAGGATCGGGAAATACGCGATCAATGTCGCCCGGAACACCGCCGCCCGCATCGGCTGCGCGGCGAAAAAGGCCGCAATCGGCAGCCCCCCCATCCCCGGCGCATTGGCCAGCCCGGAAATCAACCCCATCCCCAGGTTCGACATGCCCCGCGCCTCCGCCGCCAGCCGCCACCCCGCCAAAAGCACCAGACACATCACCAGCACATAAGCAGAGATCACCGCCCGCGCCGCATCCTCGGAAATCCCCGTCAGCGCCCACAGCCCCAGCGGCAAGCCCACCGCCGCCCCCGCCAACAAAAGCCAGACCCGCCGCCAATCCACATCCCGCGCGATCCCCCGCGCCGCCTGCAAGGACATGGCGGTTTCCAGAATGACCACCACCGCCACCATGTTCAGCGGGTTCATCACCAAAGATGACGCCGCAATCACCATCGCGGAATAGCCAAAGCCCGAATAGCCCCGGATGAAGGCGGCGATCACGATCGCCACCGCCATCCAGACTGTCCCCAGAAGGGACAGGTCAAAGGGCATCAAACCACCTGCGGGCGCATGTCCGCCTTGCTGATCCCCGCCACCGCAACGGGTTTCTTCATCGCATCACGGCGGAACGGCTCGCCCAGTTCCTGATTGATCAACGCCTCGATCAGCGTGGTCTTGCCATGCTCCATCTGATCCGTCACCGCCTTGGCCAAAGCGTCGCGCAACTCCTCCATCGTCTTGGCCTGCACGCCCTGCAACCCGCAGGCCCGCGCGATCCCGGCATAAGACACCTGCGTATCCAACTCAGTCCCCACGAAATTGTCGTCATACCACAGGGTCGAATTGCGCTTCTCCGCACCCCATTGGTAATTGCGGAACACCACCATCGTCACCGCAGGCCATTCCGGCCGCCCGATGGCCGTCAACTCCGTCACCGCGATGCCGAACGCCCCGTCGCCTGCAAAGCCCACCACCGGCACATCCGGGCAGCCGATCTTGGCCCCCACGATGGACGGCAGACCATAGCCACAAGGCCCGAACAGGCCGGGTGCCAGATACTTCCGCCCCGCCTCGAACGTCGGATAGGCATTCCCGATGGCGCAGTTGTTCCCGATATCGCTGGAAATGATCGCCTCTTTCGGCAGCGCGCTCTGGATCGCACGCCACGCCATGCGCGGGCTCATCCAATCGGGCTTGTCCGCCCGCGCACGCTCATTCCAGCTGGTCCCCGGATCATCATCCTCATGATCCATAGAGGCCAATTGCTGCGCCCAACGGCTCTTGGTGGTGGAAATCAGGTTCTCCCGATCCTTCCGCCCCGCGTCCCCGGCGCTGGCCGACAGCCGCGCCAAAATCCCCTCGGCCACCTTCTTGGCATCGCCCACGATGCCCACCGCCACCCGCTTCGTCAGCCCGATCCGCGCCGGGTTGATATCCACCTGAATGATCTTGGCCGCCTTGGGCCAGTAATCCAGCCCATATCCCGGCAGGGTGGAAAACGGATTAAGCCGCGTCCCCAGCGCCAGCACCACATCGGCCTGCGCGATCAACTCCATCCCGGCCTTGCTGCCATTATACCCCAACGGCCCCGCAAACAGCGGATGGCTGCCGGGGAAGGCGTCATTGTGCTGATAGCCCACGCAAACCGGGGCACTCAGCCGCTCCGCCAGCGCCATGCTCGCAGGAATGGCCCCGCCGATCACCACCCCCGCCCCGTTCAGGATCACCGGAAACTTCGCAGATGACAGCAGCGCCGCCGCCTCCGCCATCGCGGCCTCGCCACCCGAGGGCCGCTCGAACTCCACCACCGCGGGCAGGTCAATGTCGATCACCTGCGTAAAGTAATCCCGCGGCATGTTGATCTGCGCCGGGGCCGAATGCCGCCGTGCGTTCAGGATGACCCGGTTCAGCACCTCGGCCACGCGGTTGGGATCGCGCACCTCCTCCTGATAGCAGACCATGTCCTTGAACAAGGCCATCTGCTCCACCTCTTGGAACCCGCCCTGCCCGATCGTCCGGTTCGCCGCCTGCGGCGTCACCAGCAACAGCGGCGTGTGGTTCCAATAGGCGGTCTTCACCGCCGTAACGAAATTGGTGATGCCCGGCCCATTCTGCGCGATCATCATGCTCATCCGGCCCGAGGCACGGGTGAACCCGTCCGCCATCATCCCGCCCGATCCCTCATGCGCACAGTCCCAGAAGGTGATCCCCGCTTTGGGAAACAGGTCTGATATCGGCATGAAGGCCGATCCGATGATGCCAAAGGCATTGTCGATGCCATGCATCTGCAACACCTTCACAAACGCTTCTTCCGTGGTCATCCGCATCGGTCGTCTCCCGCTAAATCCATCGCACCCTGGCCGGGCGCTTTGCCCCTTGATACCCCCGCACCCGCCCCCCGGCTTAGGGCCAGAAAACCGGGCCACTTAGGTCCAGTTGGCGACGCCGCCTCACCCGCCTCTCCATGGTTAACGCCCCCTTCCGGCACCGCGCGTATGCACAGCCGTCTGCACAGGACGCTGCACCGGCAGCGGCACCGACAATTTGCCCAAAGGCCGAAAATAAACCCAGCGTCCGCAACCACTTGCAGGCGAAACGGGCGCGCCCAATCACGCCTCCCGCATCGCCCGCGCCACCAGCGCGATCCCCTCCGGAATCTTCGCCACCGGGATCGACGAATAGGCCAGCCGATAGAAATTCCGCCGCTCTGTCCCCGGCTCAAAGAACACCCGCCCGGGTTCGATCAGCACGCCCTCGCCCCGCAGTCGTAGCGCCAGCGCCTCGGTATCCACCTCACCCCTCGCCTCCATCCAGAAGGACGATCCGCCAAACCCGCCCTGCCCCGCAACCATCAGATCATGTTGGGAAATCGCCTCCTCCATCGCCTGCCGCCGCTTGCGGAACGCCGCCTTCATCCGGTTCACCAGCGCATCATAATGCCCCAGGCTCAGGAAATAGGCCGCCGTCCGCTGAACATGTCCGGGTGGATGACGCAACACCTGCGCCCGCAGCGCCCGCGCCTCACGAATGAACGGCGCAGGCCCCACCAGCCAACCCAGGCGCAACCCCGGAAACAGCGATTTGGAAAACGATCCCGCATGCACCACCCGCCCCCCGGAATCGAGGCTCTTGAGCGATGGCGAAACGGGTTTCAGAAAACTCATCTCGAACTCGTAATCATCTTCAATCACAAGGAAATCCCGCTCCTCCGCCGCCTTCAAAAGCGCCTGCCGCCGCGCCATCGGCATGGTGGCATTGGTCGGGCTCTGATGGCTCGCCGTGGTGAACACCACGTCCACATCCGCAGGCAGCGCTTCCACCGGCAACCCGCCCTCATCCACCGCCACCGGCGTCACCCGCGCCCCCGCCTGTGCGACCATGGCGCGAAAACCGGGATAGCCGGGGTTCTCCACCACCGCATGCCCACCTGGCCTGAGCAGCACCTGCGCCGCCAGCCACAACGCATTCTGCGCCCCCATCGTGACCAGCACCTCATCAGGTCGTGCGTCAATCCCCCGGCGGGGCAAGATGTTGCGCAGCAGGTATTCGATCAGCATCGGATCATCCCGCTCATAGCGATCCGCCGTCAGCGTCTCGAACTCCCGCCGCCCCAGCGCCTGCAACGCGCAAAGCCGCCAGTTCTGATGGTCAAACAGCGTAGGGTCCGCCTGCCCATAGATGAACGGATAGGGATAGGCCCGCCAATCCTCGGGCCGCGCCACCCGCTCCATCCCGGAAAACCGCCGCCCCGCACGCGTCTCCCAATCCACCGTGCCGATGGCCCGTGGCACCGGGCGAAAGGCAGGCTGCACCGGCACGCCCTCGCTCACGAAATACCCCGACCGCCCCCGCGCGGTCAGGTAATCCGATGAAACCAATTCCGTATAGGCCAGCGTCACGGTGATCCGGCTCACCCCCAGATGATCCGCCAACCCCCGTGACGACGGCATCCGGTCCCCCGCCCGGAACCGCCCGGCCAGAATGCCCTCTGCCACCATCTGCCGGATGCGCTGCTGCAACGTCCCGCTGCCGCCTTCGGGCAGGAAGAAGCTTTCGACCGGTATCGCCATCTGGCCTTATCTCCAACTGATCTGGATATAAGGCGCGCGCCATCCTCCGGCGTCAAGCCCGCCCCACCCGTCGCAGGGGGGCTGTCTGCCCCCCACGGGCCGCTGCGCGCCCCGCCCCCGAGGATATTTTCCCCAGAGAAGAATGGGATAGGCTTCATCTTGGCATCAAATACCCTGGGGGTTTGGGGGGAACCCCCATCAACCGAGCCGAGCGCGGCACGCGCGCAGGCGAGACAAAAGACAGGCGCGGCCCCCTCTTCGGGGGCCGCGCGCAATCAGATCACCGTCTGGAGGGTTCAGCCAAAGACGCGGGTCAGCGCGCCGTCGATGGCATGGGTGATGTGGTCGATATCATCCTTCGTCGCGATCAGCGCCGGGCTCAGACACAGCGTGTTGTTCAGCCCCGGCAGCGACCGGTTGGTCGCCCCAATGATCACGCCCTGCGCCATGCAATCGGCCACCACCGCCTGCACCTTCTTTTCATCCGCCGCTTCCTTGGTGGCCCGGTCCGCCACCAGTTCCGCACCAAGGAACAGCCCCTTGCCGCGCACATCGCCGATGATCTTGTGCTTCTCCATCAACCCTTGCAGGTTCGACAGGCAATAGTCGCCCATCTTGGCGGTGTTCTCCAGCAACCCTTCCGCCTCGATGATCCGCATATTCTCCAGCGCCGCCGCCGGCCCCGCCGTGCAGCCGCCAAAGGTGGAAATGTCGCGGAAATAGCTCATCGTATCGGTCGGGTCGTCCTTGAACATCTCGAACACCCGCTCAGTCGTCACGGTGCAGGAGATGGCGGCATAGCCCGAGGCCACGCCCTTGGCCATGGTCACGAAATCGGGCTGGATGCCGTAATGCTGATAGCCAAACCAGGTGCCGGTCCGGCCCACGCCGCAGACCACCTCGTCAATCGCCAGCAGGATATCGTATTTCTTGCAGATCGCCTGCACCTTCTCCCAATACCCCTGCGGCGGCACGATCACGCCGCCACCCGCAGTGACGGGTTCCAGGATCAGGCAGCCCACGGTATCCGGCCCTTCGCGCAGGATCACCTCTTCGATGGCCTCCGCCGCGCGCTCGCCGTAATTCTCCACATCCCACTGCTTGCGGTATTCAAGGCAATGCGGCACCCGCACGAACCCATCCGGATAGGGGCCGTATTGCATCGCGCGCTGGTCCTGCCCGCTGGTCGCAAGGGCGGCAATCGTGGTGCCGTGATAATCGCGGTCACGATAAAGGATCTTCCACTTCTTCCCGCCGTGATGCTTGTGCGCGATCTGGCGCACCATCTTGTAGACCTTCTCGTTCGCTTCCGAACCCGAGTTGGAATAGTAGACCCGCGTCATCCCCGGCATCTTTTCGATCAACCGCTGGGCAAAGATCGCGCCCGGCACCGACCCGGCGGCGCCTGCAAAATAGTTCATCTTGATCAGCTGGTCGCGCACCGCATTGGCGATGCTTTCGCGCCCATAGCCGACGTTGACCGTCCAGACCCCGCCCGAGACGGCATCAAGATGCTCTTTCCCCTTGGCGTCCCAGACCTTCATCCCCTTACCTTCGACGATCACGCGCGGATCGACGCCGGTGTCATATTGCTTGTGCTGGCTCAGGTGATGCCAGACATGGGCGCGGTCGGCCTCGACCACTTCGCTGATGTCGTTGAAACGATCCAACCCTTCCATGGGCGCGTCCTTTCCAGAAATGCCGGTTGCCCCGCAAATCGCAGGGCTGATGATGCATCATCATCCACCCCCGCCCGCGTCGATAGGGCCAGAGCCATGATGCCGATAAGGCCAGACAAACCGTCGCAACCGGCCGCAGGCACAGGTTACCGCCACCCAGAGCGGTTGAACGCAGGGAACAGTTGCAATTCAGGGCAGAGCCCCTATGAACAAACGGGCCTGCCCCCGTTGCGGGGTTCGGTAAAACCCTGGTGACCGGGCCCCTCTGACGAGAGTTTTGCGACGCTCTCGTGATGTCGGCACCGCGGAAAGCAATAGTCGCACGGACCTGACCGACCGACCGACCTCCACGACGCCTCATGCGCCGCGCGTCCGCCTGTCTGCCATCGGCCCGCCTCAGGCAAGGCATCGCCCCATGACCACCACCACCGCACCAAAACCCACGCTTCAGTATTTCACCTGGGCATTTATCGTGACAGCCCTCGGCCTCGCCCTTGGCGCTTGGCTGGGCTGGCAAAGCACCGGCACCCTCTCTGGCATGATGTCGATCTTCTTCATCTGCTGCGTCCTCGCCGTGCTGGAGATTTCGCTGTCCTTCGACAACGCCATCGTGAATGCCAACAAACTCAAGGACATGCGCCCGGAATGGCAGCGCGCCTTCCTGACCTGGGGCATCCTGATCGCCGTGTTCGGCATGCGGATCGTGTTCCCGCTGCTGATCGTTGTCATCGCGGCCAATATCGGCCCCTGGCAGGCTGTCGTGCTGGCCTCGACCCAGCCCGAGGAATACAGCCGCATCATGTATGAGGCCCACCTGCCCATCGCTGCCTTTGGCGGGGCCTTCCTGATGATGGTTGGCCTGACCTATTTCTTCGATGCCGAAAAGGACGTCCACTGGGTACATTGGCTGGAAAAGAAAGTGGCCTCCTCGGCCACCATCCGTGGCATCGAAGTGGGTCTCGTGCTGATTCTCATTCTGATCTTCTCGAAATTCCTCGAAGGGGCGGAAAGCACTGCGTTCGTGTCTTCGGCGATCTATGGCCTGGTCACCTTTCTTGCCGTCGAAACGTTGGGGGGGCTGCTGGATAAAAGCCAGGAAACCATGTCCGCTGCCGCCAAGGGCGGCTTGGGCGCCTTCCTCTATCTCGAAGTGCTGGACGCGTCCTTCAGCTTTGACGGCGTGATTGGCGCTTTTGCCTTGTCGAACAACCTCTTCGTCATCGCCATCGGCCTTGGCATCGGGGCGATGTATGTGCGCTCCATGACCATCATGCTGGTCGAAAAGGGCACGCTGGCGCAGTACCGCTTCCTGGAACACGGGGCGTTCTATGCCATCCTGATCCTGTCGGTGATCATGTTCACGCAGACGCTGGTGCATATCCCCGAGGTGATCACCGGGTTGGGCGGTGCGGCGCTGATCGGGCTGTCGCTGTGGTCCTCCATCCGTTGGAACCGCCGCAATCCCGATGCGCTGACCGATCCGCGCTGAACCGGCTTTGGGCCGCCCGTCACAGCCGGGCGGCCCATCCCTTCAAACCGATTTGAACGATCCGACCGCCCCAAGACTTGACCCCGCAGGATGCAAGGGATAGCCCTTCCAAAGCGTTTCGAAGGCAAATCCGGGGGGGAAGCCATGGCAATCCGCGTCACTGTCTGGGGCGAAAACGTCCACGAACAGACCAACCGCATCGTGGCAGACCTCTATCCCGGCGGGATGCATGCCACCATCGCCGCCGCGCTGAACCGCGATCCCGGCATCACCGCCACCACCGCCACATTGCAAGAGCCCGACCATGGCCTGACGCCCGCGCGGCTGGCACAGACCGATGTGCTGGTCTGGTGGGGCCACGCCGCCCATGGCGATGTCACCGATGCCGTGGTTGACCGGGTCTGCGATGCCGTCTGGTCCGGCATGGGCGTGATCTTCCTGCATTCCGCCCATTTCTCCAAACCGTTCAAACGCCTGATGGGCAGCCCCTGCAACCTCACTTGGCGCGAGGCGGGCGAACGTGAACGGCTTTGGCTCACCTCCCGCAACCATCCCATCGCCGCCGGACTGCCTGACAGTTTCGAACTGGAACACGAAGAGATGTACGGCGAACCCTTCGGCGTGCCCGAACCGCTGGAAACCGTGTTCGTCTCGTGGTTCCAGGGGGGTGAGGTGTTCCGCTCGGGGCTGACCTACAAGCGCGGTGCGGGCAATGTCTTTTACTTCCGCCCCGGCCATGAAACCTATCCCACCTATCACGATGCGAATGTCCAGCGTGTGATCCAGAATGCGGTGAAATGGGCCCACAACCCCGCCGCTCGCATCGCCGATCCCAACGCCGCGCCGAATGTCCCGGTCGATGTCGCGCCCGAACCCATCACCGAACGCGGTCCGCGCCTGCATCAGGCCGGCGAAGAGGGGTTGCGCTGATGGCCCGCCCGATCCGCCTTCTCATCCTCGGGACCGGGGGAATGGCCGCCAACCACGCGGAACATTTCGGAAAGATCCCGGGGGTAGAGCTTGTCGCCGGCGTCGATACCCGCCCCGACCCGCTCGCCTCCTTCTGCGACCGCTTCGCGATCCCGAACCGCTTTACCAGCCTTGATGCCGCGCTGGCTTGGGGGCAGTTCGATGCCGTGACCAACGTCACCCCCGATGCCGCGCATCACGCCACCACCCTGCCCCTGCTTGCCGCCGGAAAACATGTGCTGTGTGAAAAGCCGTTGGCCACCAACGCCGCCCATGCGGCCGAGATGGCCGATGCCGCCGCCCGCGCGGGCGTGACCGCCATGGTCAACCTCAGCTATCGCAACGTCCCCGCCCTGCAAAAGGCCGCCGAACTGGTGGCCGCCGGGGCCATTGGCACCATCCGGCATTTTGAAGCGTCCTATCTCCAAAGCTGGCTGACGCAATCCGCTTGGGGGCCATGGCAGGAACAGCCGCAATGGCTCTGGCGGCTGTCCACGGCGCATGGGTCCAAGGGCGTGCTTGGCGATGTGGGCATCCACATCCTCGACTTCGCCACCTTTGTCGCCGGGCTCGATGTGGCGGAAATCTCCTGCCGGCTGGTCACCTTCGACAAGGCCCCCGATGGCCGGGTCGGCGAGTATGTGCTGGATGCCAATGACAGCGCCACGATGCAGCTGCGCCTGGCCAACGGCGCGCTTGGCACCATCGCCGCCACCCGCTTTGCCACCGGCCACCTGAACGACCTGCGCCTGCGGCTCTATGGCGATGCGGGCGGGATCGAGGTCAGCTTCGAACGCGGCATCAGCCGCCTGTCCGCCTGCCTTCCCCCGGATCTGGAAACGGCAGAATGGACGGAAATCCCCTGCCCGCCCGTTCCCACGGTCTATGACCGGTTCATCGCGGCGATCCGGGGCGAAGGCCCCGCGATCCCCGATTTCGCCCGCGCCGCGCGCCTGCAAACCCTGCTCGACAGGGCCGAAGACTCCGCCGCCCAACAGGCTCTTGCCCTGACCGTCTGACAGCACCCTGCGCCAAGGCGTTGAATTCAGGCGATTTGGTGGATGCCACCTTCCGTGACCGCGTGGTCACGGAAAAACACTTCGCGCAACCCGCGCAAAGCGCCCATGTCCGCAACGCACCGCGTCAGCGGTGAACGTCGGCTGTACAAGAAACAGAAAGTGCTCTGGAGGCGGGTACCGGAATCGAACCGGTCTTCACGGATTTGCAATCCGCTGCGTAACCTCTCCGCCAACCCGCCGAGAGCACGGTTGACCTATACGACCCGAACCCGGCGCGCAAGACCGCGCGACGGGAAAATCCGCGCAGGCCCTGCCCTGCGGCTGGCAGTGTTGTGATTGGCCCGGGCTTTCCCTTGCCACCGCCCCGCTATCTTTGGTGTCCAAGCACAGGATCAAAGCCATGCTCAAGGCCGCCCTTACCCTGCTCTCCCTCTCGCTCGCATCGGCCGCCAGCGCCGATCCGGCCGCGCTGGCCGAGCGTATGGGCGCCGATGTCCTGTTCCTGCGCCACGCGCTTGCCCCCGGCACCGGCGATCCTGCCAATTTTCGCCTTGGCGATTGCAGCACCCAGCGCAACCTCAGCGACGAGGGCCGTGCACAGGCGCGCAGCCTCGGCGATGCGATCCGCGCCGCGAACCTGCCAGTCGCGCAGGTGCTCACCTCGCAATGGTGCCGCGCCCGCGAAACGGCCGGTCTGCTGGCGCTTGTCCCCCCGGTCGAAGAACCCGGTCTGAACTCCTTCTTCGGCAATCCCGATGCCCGCACCCCGACGCTGGATCGGCTGCGTCAGGCCCTCGCAGCCCTGCCAGAGGGCATCACCGTGATGGTCACCCATCAGGTCGTCATCACGGCAATCACCGGGCAAACCGTGCCATCAGGCGGCGCGGTGCTCTATGACGTCGATACCGGGCAGGCGCAGCCTCTCGCCCTTCCCTAAAGCACCGCACCTCAACCCCAGTCCAGCACCACCTTGCCCGACTGCCCCGATTTCATCGCCATGAACCCCGCCTCGAACTCATCCACGGCGAAGCGATGGGTGATCACCTTGCGCACATCCAGCCCGTTTTCCAGCATGGCAATCATCTTGTACCAGGTCTCAAAAATCTCGCGCCCGTAGACGCCCTTGATCGTGATGGCCTTGAAGACGATCCGGCTCCAGTCCACCGGGCTTTTCCCCGGCGGAATGCCCAGCATGGCAATCCGCCCGCCCATGACCATCGCCTCGACCATCTGGTCCAATGCGGCCTGATTGCCGCTCATCTCCATGCCGACGTCAAAGCCTTCGGTCATCTTCAACCGCGCCTTCACATCCGACAGGCTTTCGCGTGTCACATCCACCGGGGTCACATCAGCCACCGCAGCGGCCAGTTCCAGCCGGGCGGGGTTCACATCGGTGATCACCACATGTCGCGCGCCCACATGGCGTGCCACGGCAGCGGCCATGATGCCGATGGGGCCAGCCCCCGTGATCAGCACATCCTCACCCACCAGATCGAAACTCAGCGCCGTATGCACGGCATTGCCCAAGGGGTCGAGGATCGCCCCGATCTCATCATCAATCGCATCCGGCAGCGGCACCACGTTGAATGCAGGCAGGCGCAGGTATTGCGCAAAGGCCCCCTGCTCGTTGACGCCAATCCCCCGCGTGGCCGGGTCCAGATGGAACTTGCCCGCCCGCGATTGCCGCGACTGCCGCCCGATCAGATGCCCCTCGCCCGAACAGCGCTGCCCGATATGCAGCCCTTCGACATTGCGGCCCAGCTCCACGATCTCGCCCGCGAACTCATGGCCCGTGACCAACGGCACCGGCACCGTCCGCGCGGCCCAGTCATCCCAGTTCCAGATATGGATGTCGGTTCCGCAAATCCCGGTCTTGCGGATGCGGATCAGCACGTCATCCGGCCCGATCTCCGGCACCGGGCGGGTTTCCATCCACAGGCCCGGCTCGGGGCGGGCTTTCACAAGCGCCTTCATCTCGTTCGTCATGTCAGATCACCCCCCAATCACACCAAGAGCGCGGCCCGCGGCGGTGAACGCCTCCAGCCCGAAATCCAGATCCTCCCGCGTCAGCCGCGCATTCATCTGCGTGCGGATGCGCGCCTGCCCCTGCGGCACCACGGGGAAGAAGAACCCCGCCACATGCACGCCCCGCTGCCCCAGTTCCGCCGCCATGGCCTGCGCAAGCTTCGCCTCGCCCAGCATCACCGGGATGATCGGATGCTCCCCCGGCAGCAGCCGGAACCCTGCCGCCGCCAGCCCCGCGCGCCAGTAGCGGGCATTGTCGAACAACGTCGCCCGCAGGTCGTCCGCCGCCTCAACAATATCCAGCGCAGCCAGCCCCGCCCCCACCACCGCGGGCGGCAGCGCGTTGGAAAACAGGTAAGGCCGCGCGCGCTGACGCAGCAGGTCGATCACCGCCTGCGGCCCGGCGATATATCCGCCCAGCGCACCGCCCAGCGCCTTGCCCAGCGTGCCGGTCAGGATATCGACCTCCACCCCGAAATGCGCTGGCGTGCCCCGCCCCCCCGGCCCCATGAATCCCGTCGCATGGCAATCATCGACCATCACCAGCGCGCCGTATTGCGCGGCCAGCGCCGTGATCTCGGGCAGCTTCGCCAGATAGCCATCCATCGAAAACACGCCATCCGTGGCAATCAGGATGAACCGGGCGCCATCCGCCCGTGCCGCCTGCAACTGCGCCTCCAGATCGGCCATGTCGGAATTGGCGTAACGATAGCGCTTCGCCTTGCACAGACGAATGCCGTCAATGATGCTGGCATGGTTCAGCGCATCGGAAATCACCGCATCCTCCGGCCCCAGCAGCGGCTCGAACAGCCCACCATTGGCATCGAAACAGGCCGCGAACAGGATGGAGTCCTCCTTGCCCAGATACTGCGCCAGCCGCTTTTCCAGCGCGCGGTGAATATCCTGCGTCCCGCAGATAAAGCGGACACTGGCCATCCCATACCCATGGTCGCGCATCGCGTCCTCGGCCGCTGCCACCAGACGCGGATCATCGGCAAGGCCAAGGTAATTGTTGGCGCACAGGTTCAGCATCGCGCGCCCGCCCATCTGCACATGCGCGCCCTGCGCCCCGCCGATCAGCCGTTCCCGTTTGAACAGCCCGTCGCGTTCAATTCCCGCCAGCACGGTGCCAAGATGATCCAGAAAGGCAGCTTTATCCGTCATGGCGGAATGTCCTCCGTTTTGGTGGATAACTGACACAGCTTTGGGCTTTCGTCAATATCGCGGAATATCATCCGTCAAAACGGAATGCCGCTTCATCTTGGCCCAAGTACCCACATCCGCCCGTGCCGAAAGGGCGACGGTCGTCAGCTTCCCTGCACGATCAGAATCGCCCGCGCCTTCCCCTTGGCGCGGATCGCATGGGGGCGGTCGGCGGCGTAACGGGCCGTATCGCCGGGGCCAAGGTCTTCGACATCCTCGCCCGAGGTCACGGTCATGTCCCCTTCGATCACCGTCAGATGTTCCCGGCAGCCCGCACTGTGCGGATCCGATACCAGCGCCGCCCCCGCCTCAAAGGCCAGATCGTAAACCTCATGCTCCCCCACCGTCTCGGCAGGGGAAAGGATGCGGATGCGCACGCCGGAACTGCGCGCGATCACCGGGGCGGCACTTGCCCGCGTCACCTCAATCCCCGGCGCGGGCTTGCCTTCCAGCAGCCCCGCGAAATCCACCTGCAAGGCCTGCGTCAGGTTCCACAGCGTGGCGACGGTCGGGCTCGATTCCCCCCGCTCGATTTGGCTGACCATCGACCTGGACACGCCCGACAGCTTCGCCACCGCATCCAGCGACAGGCCACGCGCCTTTCGCGCCTCGCGCAAGCTGGCAGCCAACCGGTCATGGATGTCGGATCGGATGTTCATGCGCGCGATGGTGGCCCGCGCGACTGCGAAGGTCAACGCGCCTTAGGTGCCGCAAAAGGTGACATGGCGGCCAAAGCCCTGCGGCGCGGGCAGCATAAAGGCCTCCCGCTCCACGAACGGCTCTGACACCGCCGCCACCAGCGCCTCGAACGGGGCCATGTCGCCGCCCGTCGCTGCCGCCAATGCCTCTTCCACCTTGTGATTGCGCGGGATCACCGCCGGATTGGCCGCCCTGATCCGATCCGCCGCATCCGGGGCCAGCCGTGCCTGCCAGCGCGGCAGCCAGTCGTGCAGCGCCGTCGCATCGGCAAACAGCGGCGCAATGCCCGTGGCATCGCCCCCCACCGCCCCCGCCAAGCGGCGAAAGGTCAGCGTCCAGTCTGCATCCTGCCCCTCCATCGCCGCCAGCAGCGCATCGGCCAGATCACCATCCCCCGCCTCTGCCCCCGCCAGCCCCAGCTTGGCCCGCATCACCGCCACCCATTCGGCGCGGTACCGCCCCGCGATCGCCTCCAGCGCGACATTGGCCTTGTCAACGGCCCGGTCCTGATCCGCATCGAACAGCGGCAGCAACGCCTCGGCCAAACGCGCCAGATTCCAGCCCAAGATCAGCGGCTGGTTGGCATAGGCATACCGCCCGGTATGGTCGATCGACGAAAACACCGTCCCCGGCGCATAGCCTTCCATAAAGGCGCAGGGGCCATAATCGATGGTCTCGCCCGACAGCGCCATGTTGTCGGTGTTCATCACCCCATGGATGAACCCCACCCCCATCCATTGCGCGATCAGCCGCGCCTGCCGCGCGACCACGGCATCGAACAGCGCGACATAGGGGTTATCCGCCCCCGCCACCTCGGGGAAATGCCGCGCAATCGTGTAATCGGCCAAGGCCTTCACCTGCGCCTGATCCCCGCGCGCGGCGAAAAACTGGAACGTCCCCACCCGGATATGGCTCGCCGCCACCCGCGCCAGCACGGCCCCTGGCAATTCCACCTCGCGCAGCACCGGCGCTCCCGTTGCCACCACCGCCAAAGCCCGCGTCGTGGGGATGCCCAGCGCCGCCATCGCCTCGCCCATCACATATTCGCGCAGCATCGGCCCCACCGCCGCTTTGCCATCACCGCCCCGCGAAAACGGCGTCCGCCCCGACCCTTTCAACTGGATGTCCCAGCGCCGCCCTGCCCCATCCAGCACTTCGCCCAACAGCAGCGCCCGCCCGTCACCCAGCTGCGGCGAAAATCCCCCGAACTGATGCCCGGCATAGGCCTGCGCCACCGGCTCCGCGCCCGCAGGCAGGCGATTGCCCGACAGCATCTCTGCCGCCCCCGCCTCCAGCCAGTCTGCATCAAGCCCCAGCGACGCCGCCAATCCCCGGTTCAGCATCAACAGCCGCGGTGCGGGCGCCGGGGCCGGACTGGCAGAAAGAAACGTACCGGGCAGATCGCGGACCCAGGAATTGTCAAAGGCAAAGGTCATGGCTTCCTCAAGCGCCGGATTGGCCCTTGGAATATGGGCGGCAGCGGCGCCGGGGGCAACCCGCCCCACATCACGCTGTCAGCGGAACTCCATCTGCTTCACCTGCCAGATCGACCGGGCATAGATCACCTCGGACTGATAGGCCGACTCGGAATCATAGGGATAGACCAACCACAGCGGCCCCTTGTCGCGCACCGCAAGGGCCTGCCCGTTTTGCTCGAAGGCCAGCATAGGCCCGCCTTCGACAGCGTCGGTCAGGGGAATTTCCACCATGTAATCATTCAGCGCCGACGCCGCGACCACCGATCCCTCAGCGCCCAGAATCTCGACCAGCCGCTGCAACGACACGCCGCGAAACACCTGCGGCCCATCGGTCCAGATCGTCGTCGTCTCGAACTCCACCGTTCCCAGCGCATCCAGCATGGCCAGATCGAACTGCGCGCCTTCAGGGCTGTTCGCGTGGGAAATATCGCCCGTCACCGTCAGGATGACCGGCCCCTGGGGCACAGGCAAATGTTCGGCTACGGCCGCCGAACCCACAAGCACGGCACCGACAAAGGCAATTCCCAGCGACCAACGCATCTGCAATCAGACCCCTTGCCCCATGAACCGCTGTTCTTCCTTATGCCATAAACGCCAAAAAATCATCTATGCTTTGGAGGTAGGTTCCACGCGCCGCAACGGGCATATTCGGGCCTGCGTCGCCTCTGGTCTGGCATTCGCGCAGGAAGTGGTCGGGGTGAGGGGATTCGAACTCCTGACATCCTGCACCCAAAGCAGGCGCGCTACCAGACTGCGCTACACCCCGACTGCCTGCCGTATAGGCAAATTAGCGCAGCGCCGCAATGCCGATTGCACTCAGGCCCTCAGTTGCGAACCGGCAATCGATCCAACAGGCAAGGCCATGAAAGTAGGAATTAAACTGGTATTCCCTGCGCGATCCACCCCTTCCGGAACCGTCACGCCATCAACCAGCGCAGCGCCCCGACAGGGCATGTTTCACGCGATCGCGCATAGGTTCCAAAGCACCGAACGCAGCGCCCGCGTCACTCGCAGGGCCAGGCGGCGGTGTCTTGCGCAATGGCCGGGTGGCGCAGTTCGGCACCCTCGACAATACCCATACGCGCGGCCAGCCCGCCGTTGATTTCCAGCGTGAATTGCACCCCATCGCCGCCATCTACCGGGGTCAGATCCCCCGGCACGGCATTGGCATGCACGCGCGTTACCACGCCCCGCGCATCGGCAAAGATCATATCCAAGGGAATCAGCGTATTCTTCATCCAGAACGACGCGCGGCGCGGTTCCTCATAGACGAACAGCATCCCTGCCGACATCGGCATGCTTTCGCGGAACATCAGGCCCTGCGCCCGCTCGGCCCCGTCATCGGCAAGCTCAACCGTGAACCGCTGCTGCCCCGCCGGGCCACGCACATCGACCGTTTCCACCGAACAGGCCGCCCAAGATGCCACCGGCATCAGGGCCGCCAGCCCCGCGATCAGCCAAACTGCCGCGTTGCTGCTTCCCATGACACCACCTGTACCGCCATCCGTCCGCGCTTGCCGTCAACGATCCGCAGACAGACCGCCTCGCCCGCCTGCAAATCGGCAAAGCCCGAAACGCGCAGCACCTCGATATGGATGAACACGTCCTCGGACCGGCCAAAGACGTTGGCAAAGCCGAATCCCTTCGCCTTGTCGAACCACTTCACACGTGCGGGTTCCAGGGTCAGTCGGGCGATCTCATCGGCATCGACCGGGGCACTTTCATCCCCCAGCGGAAAGCTGACGCCTTGCGGAGGCTCGATCTCAAGCACTTCAACTGCCTGAACGCCACGCTGCGTCATCTGAACCTTCACCGAAATCACTGCACCATCCGCCACCGAGTTCTGCCCGTAGTTGCGCAGGACATTGGCGTGAAGAAGGATATCAGCTCCCCCTTCATCTGCAACAATGAAACCAAATCCCTTGCCGGGATCGAACCACTTCACCCGGCCATGCACGACGTGCACGTCCTTATCTTCATCAATCATGTCAGAGGCCATTTCCCCAGCCAAAGCTCCTGCAAGACATGACTCCAATGCTGAGGGTGATTCAAGCGCAAAGTGTTAACTTGTTTGAAGGCATTCATTCGCGAAGCGCGAATTTCACGGGTTCAACCGGGAAATCTCCCACGGCATCCCCCCGGCTGTTCCGCCATCCGCCCGCGTCCAGCGGAACCGGTCATGCAGGCGAAACGGGCCATCCGCCCAGAACTCGATTTCCACCGGCCGGATGCGGATGCCGCCCCAGAAGGGCGGGCGTTTCGGCATTGGCCCCTGCTCCATCGTCACCTTCGCCACCTCGGCCATCAGCGCGGTGCGCGATGCCAGCGGCTGCGATTGCGCCGAAGCCCAGGCCCCCAAGCGGCTTTTCAGGCTGCGGCTGGCGTAATACTCATCCGCCTTCGGCCCATCTTCACGTTCCGTCACCCCCCGCACCCGGATCTGGCGGCGCAGGGATTTCCAATGCAAAACAAAGGCCGCCGTGCCGCTGGCCGCAATCTCCTGCCCCTTGCGCGAGGTATAATTGGTGTAGAACACAAAGGCATCCGCCTCGATTTCCTTCAGCAACACCATGCGCACATTGGGCATCCCCGCGCTGTCCACAGTCGCCAAGGCAATGGCGTTGGGGTCGTTCGGCTCTACCGGTTCCGCCTCGGCCAACCAGGCCCGCGCTATGGCAAAGGGGTCATCGCCCGCAAAAATTCCGCTTCTGTCCATGCTTTTCCCGCCCGATCATCCTGTGTTGCAGGTCGACCGGCCACCCTTGATGCAGCCTGTCGGATCGCCTACACGTCTACGACGTTACTTAGGGTGGGTGAGGGACAGGCAATGTCAACCGGACTTATGGCAGGAAAGCGCGGGCTCATCATGGGTCTCGCAAATGACAAATCCATCGCCTGGGGCATTGCAAAGACCCTTGCCGATCACGGCGCGGAAATGGCCTTCTCTTATCAAGGAGAGGCGCTGAAAAAGCGCGTCGAACCGCTTGCCGCCTCGATCGGCACGCCGCTTCTCTTCGAATGTGACGTTGCGTCAGAAGAGTCGATGGACGCGCTTTTCGCGGGCCTGAAGGCCGAATGGGGCCAGATCGATTTCCTCGTTCACGCCATCGGATTCTCCGACAAGAACGAATTGCGCGGCCGCTACGTCGATACATCGCGCGCCAACTTCCTGATGACGATGGATATCTCCGTCTATTCCTTCACCGCCGTTTGCCAGCGCGCAGCCGCCATCATGGCCCCCGGCGGGTCGCTTCTGACGCTTACCTATTACGGCGCGGAAAAGGTCATGCCGCATTACAACGTGATGGGTCTGGCCAAGGCCGCGCTGGAGGCATCGGTGAAATACATCGCCGAAGACCTCGGCAAGGACGGCATCCGCGTCAACGCCATCTCGGCTGGCCCGATCAAGACGCTGGCCGCTTCCGGCATCGGTGATTTCCGCTACATCATGAAGTGGAACGAACTGAACTCCCCCCTCCGCCGCAACGTCACGCAAGAAGAGGTGGGCAAGGCCGCGCTTTACCTGCTCTCCGATCTCGGCTCCGGCACCACGGGCGAAAACCTGCATGTCGATGCGGGCTATCATGTCGTGGGGATGAAGGCCGTCGATGCCCCCGATATCGACGCGGTGACAGGGCGGAACGGCAAGGAATGACCATCGCCGCCTTCCTGGCCTTTGTCGGTTTGGTAATTTTCGCCGCCATCTCGCCCGGCCCCGCCGTGCTGATGTCGGCCCGCACCGGCCTGACCGAAGGCTTCCGCACCGGCCTTATGCTTGCCATGGGCATCGGCGCGGGCGCGGTCGTCTGGGCCTCTGCCGCGATGTTCGGACTCAACCTCCTGTTCGCCGCCGCCCCGGCCCTGCTCTGGGCGCTGAAGATCGGCGGCGGGCTTTACCTCATCTGGATGGCCGTCCACCTCTGGCGCGACGCCAAGACCCCGCTCGTCACCGATGACGCGCGCCCCGTTCCGCGCTCGGCGCTGTCGGCCTTCCGCCTTGGCCTCTTCACGCAACTGGCCAACCCGAAACCGGCCGTGATGTTTTCCGCCATCTTCCTCGGCACCGTGCCGCAGGGCACGCCGCTTTGGGTCTATCTCGCGCTTCTCGCCGTAATCTTCACGTCTGAGACCCTCTGGAACACCCTCGTCGCGCGCATCTTCTCGCTCGACCGCACCCGCGCCCGCTACATCAGCCTGAAAACCGTCATCGACCGCAGCTTCGGGGGCCTTCTCGCGCTTCTCGGGGTCAAGATCGCCGCCACCTGAACACAGGAGTTGCCCCATGGCCGCCGAACGCCTCCCGCATGAAAAAGGCTTCCACGTCAGCTGGGACCAGATCCACCGCGACGCCCGCGCGCTCGCATGGCGGATGGATGGCAAAGGTCCGGGCGAAGGCGGCGCCTGGAAGGCCGTGGTCGGCATCACACGCGGCGGCCTCGTCCCCGCGATGATCGTCTCGCGCGAATTGGACATTCGCGTCGTCGATACGATCAGCGTCAAATCCTACAACCACCAATCCCAGACCGAGGCCCGCGTCACCAAAGCCCCGCAAGAAGACCTGATGGGCGATGGCACCGGCATCCTGATCGTCGACGACCTCGTCGACAGCGGCAAGACGCTGGAACTGGTCCGCCGCCTCTACCCCAAGGCCCATTTCGCCACCGTCTACGCCAAACCCCATGGCAAGCCGCAGGTCGATACCTATGTGACCGAGGTCAGCCAGGACACCTGGATCTTCTTCCCCTGGGACATGGCGCTGCAATACGTCCAGCCCTTCCGCGGCACGGATTGAGCGTTTTCTGACGCAGAAAACGCACAGGAATTTGACGCAAATTCCGGCCCCCGCCCTTTGGCCCCGCTTTCTGCGTCAGAAAGCGGCGAGAAATCTGCGTCAGATTTCGCCACTCCAGGCCCGCCATTTCGCACAGACGCGCCCGCCACACTGTCGCAAACGATGCGCCCCCCGCGCAAATTGGCGGTCGCAGCCTGCATCTTCCGCCCCTAGACTGGCCGCGAACAGCCCACGGAGCCACCGATGACCCTGCCCCTGAACCCCGCCATGGCCGCCACCGATCCCCCCCCGGTGATGGAGGCGCGGCGTTGGCTGCAAGGGGCCACCTTCCCCGCAGACCGCCCGCTGATCAATGTCAGCCAAGCCGCCCCGGTGGACCCGCCGCCCCTCGGCCTGCGGCAGGCGCTGGCCGATGCCGCGCTGCACAATGACGCCGCGCATCTTTATGGCCCCGTCCTCGGCCTGCCCGAACTGCGCGCGGAAATCGCGGCGCAATGGTCGCTGGCCTATGGCGGCACGATCCACGACTCGCAAGTCGCCATAACCCAGGGTTGCAATCAGGCATTCACCGCCATCATGTCCACCCTCGCAGGCGCGGGGGATGAGGTGATCCTCCCAACCCCATGGTATTTCAACCACAAGATGTGGCTGGACATGCAGGGTGTCACCACGGTTCCCCTGCCCGCCGGCCCCGGCCTCATCCCACAGGCCGCCGATGCCGCCCGCCTGATCACCCCCCGCACCCGCGCCATCGTGCTGGTCAGCCCCAACAATCCCGGCGGCGTGGAATACCCGGCGGAAACGCTCGCCGCCTTCCGCGACCTCTGCCGCGCGCATGACCTCGCCCTGATTGTCGATGAAACCTACCGCGATTTTGACGCGCGGTCTGGCCGCCCCCATGACCTGTTCACTGATCCCGACTGGCACGACACGCTGATCCAGCTTTACAGCTTTTCCAAAGCCTACCGCCTGACCGGTCACCGCGTCGGCGCCATCGTCGCCAGCACCGCACGGCTGGCCGAGGTGGAAAAGTTCCTCGACACCGTCGCCATCTGCCCGTCGCAACTGGGCCAGATCGGCGCGCTTTGGGGGATGCGGAACCTTGCCCAATGGGTAGCAGGCGAACGGGATGAGATTCTGTCGCGCCGTGCCGCCATGGTCAGCGGCTTTGCCGCCCTTCCCGATTGGAAACTCCTCGGCTGCGGCGCCTATTTCGCCTATGTCGAACACCCTTTCGACATGGCCTCCGACGCGCTGGCCAAACAGCTTGTGCACGATGCCTCGCTGCTGATGCTGCCCGGCACAATGTTTCAGCCCCCCGGCAACCCCGACGGCCGCCGCCAGCTGCGCATCGCCTTTGCCAATGTCGATGCAACCGGGATCACCGAGATGTTTCGCAGGCTGGCCGCCTTCCGCCCCTAGCCCCGCTTGCCCAGCGCGCCGTCACCCACTAGACAGGCCCCGACCGCAGACCCATGACCACCCAACAGCCCGCAAAGGCGCGACCGATGGCCAAAGAACCCGCACCCGACCAGCCCCGCAAGAAGATGAAGGCCAGCAACCTCTTTGTCTGGATCATCCTTGTCCTTGTGATGATCGGCCTCGGCGGCTTTGGCGTCACCAATTTCGGCGGGGGCCTCACCTCCATCGGCCGGGTTGGCGACCGTGACATCGAGATGAACGATTACGCCCGCGCCCTTCGGCAAGAGATGGATGCCATCTCGGCCCAGTTCGGGGCGCCCATCACCTTTGCACAGGCGCAGGCCTTCGGTCTGGACCAGCAGGTGCTGCAAACCGTGATCACCCGCACCGCGCTGGACAATGAGGCGGATCGCATCGGCATCTCGGCCGGCGATGCCACCGTGGCGGGCGAAATCACCGCCATGCGCGCCTTTCAGGGCACCGCGGGCAGCTTTGACCGCGAAACCTATCGCTTCACGCTCGAACGCAACAACCTGACCGAGGCGCAGTTCGAAGCGGGCATCCGCAGCGACGTCGCCCGCTCCATCCTGCAAGGCGCAATCGTCGGCGGCTTCACCGCCCCGCCGGCCGTGGTGGACCGGCTCTCCGCATGGGCCGGGGAACGGCGCGGCTTCTCGCTCCTGCCGCTGACCGAGGCGGATCTTCCCGCCCCCGTCTCCGCCCCGACCGATGCAGACCTGCAAGCCTTCTACGACGCCAATATCGACCGCTTCACAAAGGGTGAGGCAAAGCGCATCACCTATGTCTCCCTTCTTCCCGAAGCGCTCGCCCCCACGATGGAGGTCGACGAACAGGCGTTGCGCGATCTTTATGACGCCCGCATCGACGAATTCATGATCCCCGAAAAGCGCCTTGTCGAACGCCTCGTCTATCCCACGGATGCCGAGGCGCAGGCCGCCAAGGCCCGGCTGGACGCGGGCGAGGTCACCTTTGACGCCCTCGTCGCAGAACGCGGCCTCTCGCTCGATGACATCGACCTTGGCGATGTGGCGCAATCCGATCTGGGCGCTGCAGGCGAAGCCGTCTTCGCCCTGACCGAACCCGGCGTCGCGGGCCCCGTGCAATCCGACCTTGGCCCTGCCCTGTTCCGGATGAACGCCATCCTTGCCGCGCAGGAAACCAGCTTTGAAGAGGCGCAGGAAACTCTTGGCGCAGAGCTGCGCACCGATGCCGCCCGTCGCGCCATTGGCGCCCGGATTGAGGAAATCGACGATCTCCTCGCCTCCGGTGCCGATCTCGAAGAGGTCGCGCAGGAAACCGGGATGGAACTGGCAACGATCGATTACATCGCCACCGACACCCCCGAAGGCATCACCGCCTATCCCGGCTTCCGCGAGGCAGCGGATGCCATCGCCGAAGGCGACTTCCCCGAAGTGACGCAGCTCGCCGATGGTGGCCTTGTCGCCCTGCGCCTTGATGCCGTCGTCCCCCCCACCCCCATCCCGCTGGATGAAGCGCGCGATGACGTGCTCGCAGGCTGGCAGGCCGAAGCCACCGCCAAGGCACTCGCCGACCGCGCCGCCGCCATCAAGACCGAGGTCGAGGGCGGGGCCGCCCTCGGCGGCTTCGGCATCGTCAGCGTCACCCGCGACATCACCCGCGACGGCTTCGTCGAAGGCGCCCCCACCACCCTGCTGCCCACGCTCTTTACCATGGCCGAGGGCGAGGTTCAGGTGATCCAGGGCGAAGGCTTCACCGGCCTTGTCCGGCTCGACACCATTCAGGCCGCGGAAACCGAAGGGGATGAGGCCGCCGCTCTGCGCGATTCCATCGAACTTCGCGCCCGTCAGGCGCTGGCACAGGATGCCTTCACCCTCTTCACCAATGCGCTCTCGAACGAGGCCGGCATCCAGATCGACCAGACCGCGCTGAACGCGGTCCACGCCCAGATGAACTGACGCCCAAGATGAAGCTGGAACCCTCCTTCGCCGATTTCGAACGCGGCTGGGCCGCCGGGCGCAATCAGGTTGTCCATGCCCGGATCGCGGCTGATCTCGATACGCCAGTCTCCCTGATGCTGAAACTGGCCGAGGCGCGCTCTGACACCTTCATGCTAGAAAGCGTGACCGGGGGCGAAGTGCGGGGGCGTTATTCTGTCGTCGGCATGAAGCCCGATCTGATCTGGCAATGCTTCGGAACGCAAAGCCGCATCAACCGCGAGGCGCGCTTCGACCCCGCCGCCTTCACGCCGCTGGACGGCCACCCGCTGGATACGCTGCGCGCGCTGATCGCCGAAAGCCGGGTCGACCTGCCCGAAGGCCTGCCCGCCATCGCCTCGGGCCTGTTCGGCTATCTGGGCTATGACATGATCCGTCTGGTGGAACACCTGCCGGACGTGAACCCCGATCCGCTGGGTCTGCCTGACGCCGTGCTGATGCGCCCCTCCATCGTGGCGGTGCTGGATGGGGTCAAGGGTGATGTCACGGTCGTGGCCCCGGCCTGGGTCGCCTCTGGCCTGTCAGCCCGCGCCGCCTATGCGCAGGCGGCCGAACGGGTAATGGACGCGCTGCGCGATCTTGATCGCGCGCCCCCTGCCCAACGTGATTTCGGCGAGGCCGCCCCCGTGGGCGAGGCGCAGTCGAACTTCACCCATGAAGGCTACAAAGCTGCCGTCGAAAAGGCCAAGGACTACATCCGCGCGGGCGACATCTTTCAGGTCGTCCCCTCGCAACGCTGGTCGCAGCGGTTCGAGGCGCCGCCTTTCGCGCTCTATCGCAGCCTGCGCCGCACCAACCCCTCGCCCTTCCTGTTCTTCTTCAATTTCGGCGGGTTTCAGGTGGTGGGGGCCAGCCCCGAAATCCTCGTCCGTCTGCGCGACGGCGAAGTGACGATCCGCCCCATCGCCGGAACCCGCAAACGCGGCGCCACCCCGGAAGAGGACAAGGCGCTGGAGGCCGATCTTCTGGCCGACAAGAAGGAACTGGCCGAACACCTGATGCTCCTCGATCTGGGCCGCAACGACGTGGGCCGCGTGGCAAAGGTCGGCACCGTGCGCCCGACCGAGCAATTCATCATCGAACGCTATTCCCACGTCATGCACATCGTCTCCAATGTGGTGGGCCAGATCGCAGATGGCGAAGATGCGCTGTCGGCGCTGCTGGCGGGTTTGCCCGCAGGCACTGTCTCTGGCGCGCCCAAGGTGCGGGCGATGGAAATCATCGACGAATTGGAACCCGAAAAGCGCGGCGTCTATGGCGGCGGCGTGGGGTACTTTGCCGGCAATGGCGAGATGGATTTCTGCATCGCCCTGCGCACTGCCGTGCTGAAGGATGAGACGCTCTACATTCAGGCGGGTGGCGGCGTCGTCTATGACAGCGACCCGGAGTCGGAATACCAGGAAACGGTGAACAAATCCCGCGCCCTGCGCCGCGCAGCCGAAGACGCTGGCCTCTTCACCCGCCGCAACAACGGCTGACAGGGCAAAGCAGAAGAATTTTCGCCGAAAATTCTTCTGACCTGATCCTTCTGCGAAGGATCAGGCAAAATATTCTTCAAAGATTTTGCAACCCTCCCCGCCCTATTCTGCCACCCTGCGCTTTGCGAAGAATTTTCACTGAAAATTCTTCGCCACCTCCAGCCTCTCTCAACGACATGCCTCTACGCGCCTACAGCAGACCGCGCGAACCGCGTCGTGCTGCGCAATAGACGGCGCACCAAAAGGCGTGGGTCACCCAGGGGCCGGACCACTCTCTAAGATCCCTCCCCGTCCGATCCTTCACAAAAGGATCGCACAAAATCTTTTCAGAAGTTTCTGCCGTCGCCGCAGCCCGAGGGCCCCCGTCGCAGGCCGCAGAGAGTCGTCGCAGAGAACTCTCTGCCTCCCATCAAAGCCACGCCCCAACCGCCCGACCATGCGCCCTCATCCAGACAGAAAACGCGCAACCCGGCACAGAAAGGACCGCACAATCCACAAATCACACTCCATAAACGCCCCGCCCTGCCCCCACCGCCTTCATCTAGCGTTAACCTTAACGGCTCGCGAACAAGGCGCGCGTATGCACAGCTGTCTGCACCACCGTCTGCACCAGCAGCGGCACGACCAAAATCGCCACCTTCACCGAATTAACACAGCGTCCTCAAGGGCTTGTCGGTGTTTCCAATACGGCACTCACCGGCGCCAGCATCACCGATGCCGCCCGCCCCTCGACCGTCCATTCCAGGATCGCGGCGACCGTGTCCGCCTGCGCCCGGCCGATGACCAGCACCCGACCCTCCTGCGCCGCCTTGAAGGCCGCGCGGTCAAGGTAGTTGCGCATCTTGGGAATGGACTCGCCCTCGGCATCCAGCACCCGAAAGATCGTGGCCCTCGGCACCCCTTCGCGCCGCGCCACCTGATCGGCCGAATTCAGCCCGCGGTCATAGGTAACAACGCCCCGCCCCTGTTCCGCAACAATCGGCACCGCCTGCCGGGCGAGGTCCAGCGTGTCCTGAAAACCGCCCTCCATCCGGTCCAGCACGGCCACCGCTTCGGGCATCGCCATGTCCAGCGCCTGGAAAGTCTGCTCCAGATCGCTCGCCGTCGCCCCCTGCGGAATGCCGCTGGCCAGCATCACCACCTCTTGCCCCGCCGCGCGGTAAACCCTTGCTGCATCAGCGGAATCCGCTGCGAGCGGATCAAGTGCGAAACTCACCGCAAAGGGCAGCGCGGCCAGTCTGGCGCGTTCCTCGGCTGGGATGCCCTCATCAATCAGGATGATCGAAAACAGCGGCTTGGCATCAGGATTGTCGAAATCGCGGCGGAACAGTTCCAGCGGGGTCGTGCCCAGCGCGGCCTCGGGCAGCGCTGCGGTCTCCGCCCCCTCTGTTGCCATGTCATCCTCGGCCGGGGCGGCATCGTCTCCGATGCGCGGCAGACGGTCGGTCCGCACCCCCGGCACGGCATTCGCCATCTCTTCCGACGCGTCCGTTCCCTGCGGCGCGCCGTCCGGCACGGTGGGCAACGGCGCATCCGGCACGATCAGTGCAGGCGCAGGCGGTGCCTCGGCGGCAGGCGCGGGTTGCAACAGCGCCTCTTCCACAGCGGGCGGATCGTCGGTACGGGACGGCGCGGCCTCATCCCCCGGCAGGGCTGGCGTCGCAGCCCCGCTCAGGCCCGGCGCAGCCTCGGCCAACGCGTCCGGAACGGTGACACCGGCATCCGGCGCTGCGGGCAAGACGGGCGCGTCAGGGGCCGTGTCATCCACCGGGCCGGGCTGCGCAAGCATCTGTTCCAGAACGGTTTCCTCAGGCGCAGCCGCACCTTCCGGCGCGGCAGGGGCCTCTGCCTCAGGCGCGATCTCTGGTGCCGCAGCTTCTGCCGCAGGCGCCGGAACCGGCTCGTCGGTCGGCGCAGGCGCATCCGGATCGGGCTCGACGACCGCGGCATCCGGGGCCGGGCCTTTTTGCAGGATTTCGGGCTGCAACGCCTCGGGCGGTGCCACTTCAGGTGTAGCCTCGCTGGCCGCCTCAGGGGCAACCTCATCGGTCACCACCGCATCGGGTTCCGCCGCCTCCGCCGCTACCGGATCGGGTACTTCCGGTACCGGTGGCGGCGCAGGTTCTTGTACGGGATCAATGGCTTCCGGCGCCTCAGGCAACGGCACGACAGCCGGGGAGACTTCCCCCTCGGCCACAGCGTCCGGCGTTGGCAAGGGTGCCACCTGCGACACAACCGCAAGCCCCGTCGCCGCCACCACACCGCCCCATATCACGCCCGTCACAAAGCCCCGGATCACACCCTGCACTCCTCTGCCTGCCACCCCGTTCGGGCGGTCTTTGGCGTCGCTTGGGCTTGACGCCCCTTTGCCGCTCTGCCCATGTATAACCCGTCCCTCATCGAGGTTCATCCCCTATCCGGCAAGGCCCCGCAAGATGCTGCTTCTGATCGACAACTATGACAGCTTCACCTACAACCTCGTCCATTATCTGGGCGAGTTGGGGGCGGATGTCGTTGTGAAACGCAACGACGCGCTGGATGTGCAGGCCGTTCTGGCCCTGCGCCCCGAATGTATCGTCCTCTCCCCCGGCCCCTGCGATCCGGCACAGGCAGGCATCTGCCTGCCGCTGACAACAGCGGCCTATGAGGCGCGGATTCCCTTGCTCGGCGTCTGTCTCGGCCATCAGACGATTGGTGAGGCGTTCGGCGGCAAGGTCATCCGCTGCCATGAAATCGTGCATGGCAAGATGGGCAACATGCACCATGCGGGCAAAGGCATGTTCCGCGGCCTGCCCTCCCCGTTTCAGGCCACCCGCTATCATTCGCTGATCGTGGAACGCGAAACGCTGCCCGATTGCCTTGAAGTGACGGCATGGCTCGAGGATGGCACGATCATGGGCCTGCGCCACAAGGATCGGCTGATCGAAGGCGTGCAGTTCCACCCCGAAAGCATCGCCTCCGAACATGGCCATCAGCTTTTGCGTAACTTTCTGGATGAGGCAAAAGCCGCATCCCGCGTGCCGGCATGAGCGATGTGCTGCGCCCCCTGATCGGCCTTGCCGCCGAACGCCCGCTGACCCGGGCCGAAGCGGAAACCGCGTTCGAGGCGCTGTTCAACGGCGAAGGCACACCCGCCCAGATGGGCGGCTTCCTGATGGCCTTGCGCACGCGGGGCGAAACGGTCGATGAATTTGCCGCCGCCGCCACGGTGATGCGCGCCAAATGCCACAAGGTCACAGCGCCTGCCGGTGCGATGGATATCGTCGGCACCGGGGGCGATGGCAAAGGCACACTGAACATCTCCACCGCTGCGGCCTTTGTCGTGGCGGGCGCGGGCGTTCCGGTGGCCAAGCATGGCAATCGCAACCTGTCGTCGAAATCCGGTTCTGCCGACGCGCTTACCGAACTGGGCCTGAACGTCATGGTCGGCCCCGAAGTGGTGGAACGTTGTTTGTCCGAGGCCGGGATCGGCTTCATGATGGCCCCCATGCACCACCCTGCCATGCGCCATGTCGGCCCCGTGCGGATGGAGCTGGGAACACGGACCATCTTCAACATCCTCGGCCCTCTGACCAATCCGGCAGGCGCGAAACGGCAATTGACCGGGGCCTTCACCGCCCGGCTGATCCGGCCGATGGCGGAAACGCTGCTTGCGCTGGGGTCGGAAAAGGCATGGCTGGTCCATGGCGGCGATGGCACGGATGAGCTTGCAATCTCCGCTCGGTCACAGGTGGCAGCCTTGGAAAACGGGGCCGTGCGCGAATTTGACATCGGCCCCGAAGATGCAGGCCTGCCCTATCACCCGTTCGAGCATATCCTCGGCGGCAGCCCGGCCGAAAACGCCGCCGCCTTCCGCGCGCTCTTGGATGGCGCGACCGGGGCTTACCGCGATGCCGTTCTGTTCAACGCCGCCGCAGCGCTGGTCGTGGCCGACCGTGCCGCTACCCTGACCGAAGGGGTGGATATCGCCCGCGCCTCCATCGACAGCGGGGCTGCCAAGGCCAAAGTCGCCGCGCTAGCCCGCATCACCTCGGCGGGCTAAGCCCCGCGCCCTTCCCTTCCCTGTCGCCAAAGGTTAGTCCTTTCGCATGAGCACCATTCTCGACCGTATCAAGACCTACAAACTGGAAGAGATTGCCGCCCGCAAGGCGCAGCGATCCTTGCAGGATCTGGAAGAGGCGGCCAACGCTGCCCCCACGCCGCGCGGCTTCACCCGCGCCCTGACCGAGGCTGCGCATTCGGGCTATGGCCTGATCGCCGAAATCAAGAAGGCCAGCCCCTCCAAGGGCCTGATCCGCGCGGATTTCGACCCGCCCGCGCTGGCCCGCGCCTATGAGGCCGGGGGGGCCACCTGCCTTTCGGTCCTGACCGACACGCCCAGCTTTCAGGGGGCCGACGAATACCTGACCCAGGCGCATCAGGCGACCAACCTGCCCTGCCTGCGCAAGGATTTCGTCTACGATCCCTATCAGATCGTCGAAGCGCGCGGCCTGCATGCCGATTGCATCCTGCTGATCATGGCCTCGCTGACCGACAGTCAGGCCGCGGAACTCGAAGATTGCGCCATCGCATGGGGCATGGATGTGCTGATCGAGGTGCATGATCAGGCCGAACTGGAACGCGCAGCCCGGCTCAAATCGCCGCTGATCGGGATCAACAACCGCAACCTCCACACGTTTGAGGTGACGCTGGATACCACCCGCAACCTCGCCCGCCGTGTGCCAGAGGATCGGCTGATCGTGTCGGAAAGCGGCCTTTATACCCCCGCCGATCTGGCCGATATCGCCCGCTTCGGCGCGCGCTGCTTCCTGATCGGTGAAAGCCTGATGCGGCAAAAGGATGTGGAAGCCGCCACCCGCGCAATCCTCGCCCGCCCGCTGACCGGGCAGAGATAAGGCAATGTCCGACAGCCCGCTCACCCATTTCGACGACAAGGGCCACGCCCATATGGTCGATGTTTCGGCCAAACCGGTGACAGACCGCGTCGCCGTGGCCGAAGGGCGGGTGGTGATGACGGCCGAAACACTGGCGTTGATCGTCGAAGGGCGCGCGAAAAAGGGCGATGTGCTGGGCGTTGCCCGCCTTGCCGGGATCATGGCGGCCAAGCGCACCGCAGATCTGATCCCGCTCTGCCACCCCCTGCCCATCACCAAGGTCGCGCTGGACCTGACCACCGACCCCGCCCTTCCCGGAATCCACGTGCAGGCCACCGTCAAGACAGGCGGCCAGACGGGGGTAGAGATGGAGGCACTGACCGCCGTCTCCGTCGCGTGTCTCACGATCTATGACATGCTGAAAGCGGCTGAGAAGGGCATGCAGATCAACGGTATCCGCCTTGTTCTTAAGGATGGCGGAAAATCCGGGCGCTATGAGGCCGCACAATCCGGGGTTGGCGCATGATCTCGGTCGATGAGGCGCTTGCGCGCTGCTTCGCCCTTGTTGCACCGCTGGATGTTGAAACCGTGCCGCTGCGCCATGCGGCAGGCCGCGTCATGGCCCGCCCCGCCATCGCCCGCCGCGACCAGCCGCCCTTTGCCGCCTCGGCCATGGATGGCTATGCCCTGCGAGGCGACCCCGCCCCCGGCGACCGCTTTACCCTGATTGGCGAGGCGGGCGCTGGCCATGCATTTAACGGGCAGGTCGGCCCCGGCCAGACCGTCCGCATCTTTACCGGCGCCCCCATCCCCGAAGGTGCCACCCGCGTGGTGATCCAAGAGGATGTAGAGGCTGACGGCACCACCATCACCATTCGCCCCAATGCCGACACCGGCACCCACATCCGCCCTCTGGGCCAGGATTTCCGCGCCGGGGCCGCGCTTTCCCCCCGCCGCCTGCGCCCCAACGACCTCGCCCTCATCGCCGCCATGAACCTGCCCGAGGTCGCGGTTACCCGCCGCCCCGTCATCGCCATCATCCCCACCGGTGATGAACTCGTCATCCCCGGCGAAGACCCGCGCGCCGATCAGATCATCGCGTCAAACAGCTATGCCCTCGCCGCGATGGTCGAAGCCGAAGGGGCCGAAGCCCGCCTGCTGCCCATCGCCCGCGATACCGAGGCGGAGTTGTTCACCGTCCTGTCCATGACCGAAGGTGCCGATCTCATCGTCACCATCGGCGGCGCCTCAGTAGGCGATCATGATCTTGTCGGCCGCGTGGCCGAAAGCATGGGGATGGAACGCGCCTTTTACAAAATCGCCATGCGCCCCGGCAAACCCCTGATGGCGGGCCGGTTGCGCGGCATCCCGATGCTGGGCTTGCCCGGCAATCCCGTCTCCTCAATCGTCTGCGGGCATCTGTTCCTGCTTCCCATGGTCCGCGCCATGCTGGGCCTTGGCGAACACCCGCCCGCCACCCGGCGGGCCGTTCTCGCGCAGGACACCCCCGCCAACGGCCCCCGCACCCATTACATGCGCGCGCGCCTGTCCCCCGGCCCCGGCCTGCCGCAGATCACCCCCTTTGACAGGCAGGACAGCGCCCTCATCACGATCTTGACCGAGGCTGACGCCCTTCTGATCCGCCCCCTTGGCGATGGCCCCCAGCCTGCGGGAACCGAGGTGGATTTCCTGCCGCTCTGACCCGCATGATGAGAACGGGTTGACACAAAACAAGAACACTGGCAGAACATTGCACCAACACAGTCGCGTTGAGGTGGCACATGCTGACCCGTAAACAGCTTGAACTTCTGGATTTCATCAAGACCCGGATGGATGTGGACGGCGTCCCCCCGTCCTTCGACGAGATGAAAGAGGCGCTCGATCTGCGCTCCAAATCCGGCATCCACCGGCTGATCACCGCACTGGAAGAACGCGGCTTCATCCGCCGCCTTGCCCACCGCGCCCGCGCACTGGAAATCGTCAAACTGCCCGAGGCGATGGAAAAAGCCGGCTTCAAACCCCGCGTGATCGAAGGGACCAAACCCGAACAGCCCCGCGCCGCCCTGCCGGTTGAGGCGATCCATGCCATGGAACTGCCCGTCATGGGCCGCATCGCAGCTGGCGTCCCGATCGAGGCGATTGCCGAAATCTCCCACCACATCGCCGTGCCGGGGTCCATGCTTTCGGGCAAGGGTCACCATTACGCGCTGGAGGTGAAGGGCGACTCGATGATCGAAGCCGGGATCAACGACGGCGACATCGTGGTGATCCGCGAACAATCCACGGCCGAGAATGGCGATATCGTCGTGGCTTTGGTCGAGGAAGCCGAGGCCACACTGAAACGCTTTCGCCGACGTGGCGGCATGATCGCGCTGGAAGCGGCCAACCCGGCCTATGAAACCCGCGTCTTCCCCGATCACGCCGTCCGCGTGCAGGGCCGCCTTGTCGGGCTGATCCGCAGCTATTGATCCGGCAGCGCGACATCCGGCAAAGATAGCCCCGCGACGACTGTCATGGCGGACCATATGCGTCTGTTGCCCTGTGTGACCTGAACGCGCGGTCCTGAATTGGCCTCCACGATGGCAATGGTGCCGCTCTGTTCCAGCAGGTCCGTGTCGATCAACAGACAGGGGCCTCTCCTCTCCGCCACCTCGTGAACAACCACCACCGCATGGCTCTGACAGGCCCCCGGTGGCGCCGTACCCCCCTTCGCCACCAGCAGCCCCGTCCGGCCCGCAAAGGCAAAGACCCGCCCGCCCTCGCCCTTAACGAACCCCGGTCGCCCCGCAGCAACCTCCTGCCCCGCCAGATCACCATCATTCTCCAGCCAGTTCGCCACCATGAACCCCGCCCCGCGCGCGGATGAAATCGCCCGCCCCTCCGGCCCCATCACCCCCACCATCCCCCCCGCGCCGATCAGGACCACGGGCCGCGCGGCCTGCGCCCAGATCACCAGTGCCGCCGCCACCGCCACCCCGCCGCCCCAGCGCAGCCGCCCCGGCCACAGCACCACCCAGCACAGCCCCAGCGTCAGCATCGGCAGCACCACAGCAGGCGGCGCGGGAATGGCGGTCACCGCCCCCTCCAGCGCGGCCACCTCATGCGCCACATACAGGATCCAGCGGCACCCCTGCTCCATCACCCATAACGGCAACCCGGCAAGCCCGAATGGGGCCATCACCGCCGCCATCGCCCCAGCGGGCATCACCACCATCCCCATCACCGGCCCTGTCAGCAGGTTCGCCACCAGCCCATAATCCGTGAACCTGTTGAAATGCGCCGCCGCATAGGGGGCTGTCGCCACCCCGCCCAGCACCGATGACAACACAAGCGCCACCCCCATCTGCACCCATCGCGGCCATTGCCCCGGCTCTAGCCGATCCGTCATCGCGGCAAAGCCCACGATCAGCGCCACCGTCGCGGCAAAGCTCATCTGAAACCCCGGTGACAGCAGCGCCTCGGGTTGCCAAAGCAGCAGGATCATGCCCGCAATCGCCACCGACCGCAGCGTGATCGCCCGGCGGTCAAGCAGCACCGCCACCAGCATCACCGCCACCATGATGAAAGCACGCTCCGTCGCCACATTCGACCCCGACAGCGCCAGATAAAAGGCCGCCACCCCCAGCGACACAACCGCCGCCACCTTCTTGCTGTTGATCCGCAACGCCACCGGCGGCACCAACGCCAGCCCATAGCGCAACAGCGCAAAGACAAAGGCGATCAGGAAGGCCATGTTCATCCCGGAAATCGCAAGCAGATGCGCCAGGCTCGAATCCCGCAACGCCTCCACCGCCTCACGCGATAGGCCGGATCTGTCTCCCGTCAGCACGCCCGCCGCAAAGGCCCCGGCATCACCCGCAATCTCCGCCCGGATCGCGGCTGACAGAAAGGCGCGCAACCGCCCCACCCGCGCCTCACCCGGCGCTGGCTCCTGCCACAACAGCACCGGGTGGCGGGTATAGCCCACCGCGCCCAACCCTTCAAAGAACGCCATGCGGCGAAAATCAAAGGCCCCCGGTTCCACCGGCCCCTGCGGCGGCGACAGGAACGCCGTCGCCATCACCACCGATCCCGGCACCGGATCCAGCCAGCGCTGATCCCCCTGTAATGACAGCCGGATATGGGCCGGGGTGGCAGCGGGCGGCACCTCCTCCAGCCAGACCCGGTCCAAGGTGATCCGCAGCGCCCCCGCCTGTGACCGGTCCACCTCGACAATCCGGCCCGTCACCGCACCATAGAACTCCGCCTCCAATATCGGGGCCGCCACGAAATGAACCCGCAGGCCACAGGCCAGAAAACCACCCAGCACGCAGGCCGCAAAGAGGGCCAGCGGCTGCACCGGCTCCCACAGACGATGCAGCAGCCCCATCAGCGCAATACCGGCTCCGATCCCCGCATAGGCCCACAAACCCGGTTCCTCGTGCAGGCCGAACCAGACCCCGATGCCGATCCCAATCCCCACTGGCACAAAGGCGAACAGCTGCCCGCGCAGCCCGGCAAGGCCCAGCATCCCCTTGCCCGCCAAGGCACCCACCCCCACCACCTTGTTTCCCGCCCCGCGATTGCCTAGACAGGCCCCGACCCTATTCCCGCCTTGGTTTCCGAAAGGTTAATGCACGATGTGCGCCGATAAGCCTGTTGTCACCCGCTTCGCCCCCTCGCCCACCGGATACCTCCATATCGGCGGCGGGCGCACGGCGCTGTTCAACTGGCTTTACGCCCGCGGGCGCGGCGGCAAGTTCCTCTTGCGGATCGAAGACACCGATCGCGAACGCTCCACCCCCGCCGCGACCGAGGCGATCCTGCAAGGCCTGCGCTGGCTGGGCCTCGATTGGGATGGCGACGCGGTCAGCCAGTTCGAACAGCGCCACCGCCATGCCGAAGTGGCGCATGAAATGCTCGCCCGCGGCACGGCCTATAAGTGCTTTTCCACCGCCGAAGAAATTGCCGCCTTCCGCGCCGAAGCCGAGGCGAAGGGTGCCAGCTATGCCGTCTTCCTGTCACCTTGGCGCGATGCCGACCCTGCCACCCATCCGGATGCACCCTATGCCATTCGGATGCGCGCGCCCCGCACAGGTGAAACCGTGGTCGAAGATGCCGTTCAGGGTACCGTGCGCTTTGGC
Organism: Paracoccaceae bacterium; assembly: GCA_022843025.1. Lineage (GTDB taxonomy): Bacteria > Pseudomonadota > Alphaproteobacteria > Rhodobacterales > Rhodobacteraceae > Paragemmobacter. The sequence continues at coordinate 124,562 of JALHOL010000002.1, forward strand.
AATGACCAGTTGGATGACATGATCGTATTGCGATCCGATGGAACGCCCACCTACATGCTGGCCGTGGTGGTCGATGACCATGATATGGGCGTCACCCATGTGATACGGGGCGATGACCACCTCAACAACGCGGCGCGCCAGCAGATGGTCTATGATGCCATGGGCTGGGATATCCCGGTCTGGGCGCATATCCCGCTGATCCACGGGCCGGATGGCAAGAAACTGTCCAAACGCCACGGCGCCACTGCCGTGGGCGATTATCAGGCGCAGGGCTACCCGGCGGCGGGCATGCGCAACTATCTGGCCCGTCTGGGCTGGGCGCATGGCGATGATGAGTTCTTCACAACCGCGCAGGCGACGGAATGGTTTGATCTGCCCGGCATAGGGCGGTCCCCCGCGCGGCTGGATTTCAAGAAGCTGGAAAACATCTGCGGCCAGCACATTGCCGCCAGCGACGATGCTGCACTGCTGCATGAAATCGAAGGCTACCTTGCCGCCGCCGCCTTGCCTGCCCTGACTGGGGCGCAGCGCGACCTCCTGTCACGTGCGCTTTACTGCGTCAAAGAACGCGCGAAGACATTCCCGGAACTGCTTGAAAAAGCGCATTTTGCGCTGACCAGCCGCCCCATCGCGGCAGATGATGCTGCGGCCAAGGCCCTCGATCCGGTATCCCGTGGTATACTGAAAATGTTGACGCCGCGACTGCAAAATGTTAGCTGGACGAAACAGGATTTGGAGCCGATCCTGAACGAAATCGCCACAGCCCACGGCATCGGATTCGGCAAACTCGCCGCGCCGCTGCGCACAGCCCTTGCGGGGCGGACTGCGACACCAAGCGTTTACGACATGATGCTAGTCATCGGTCGTGACGAAACGATCGCGCGGCTTGAGGATGCTGCGGGCTGAATGCCCCCCCTCTGACGGCCGCCCCAATGCTACCAGCCGCATCGCCCTGCCCGGCGAGCGGAACAATGAGGGACGTTGAAAGATGGCCGACAGCAAGAAATCCGCAACCCTGACCCTGGACGGGAAAAGCTACGATCTTCCCATCCATTCCCCGACGCTCGGCCCGGATGTCCTCGACATCCGCAAACTCTATGCCGAGGCGGATGTCTTCACCTTTGACCCCGGCTTCACCTCCACCGCCGCTTGCGAAAGCGCGATCACCTATATCGATGGCGACAAGGGCGAATTGCTGCACCGTGGCTACCCGATCGAACAGCTGGCGGATAAATCCTCCTACCTCGAGCTTTGCTATCTGCTGCTTTACGCAGAACTGCCCACTGCCGCTCAACTGGCCGATTTCCGGGGCCGCGTGACGCGGCACACGATGGTGCATGAACAGATGCACTACTTCTTCCGCGGGTTCCGCCGTGACAGCCACCCGATGGCCACCATGGTGGGCGTCGTCGGCGCCATGTCAGCCTTCTATCACGACTCGCTGGACATCAACGATCCCTGGCAGCGCGAGGTTGCTGCGATCCGGATGATCGCAAAACTCCCCACCATCGCCGCGATGGCCTACAAATACTCCATCGGCCAGCCCTTCGTGTATCCGAAGAACAGCCTCGATTACGCGGGCAATTTCCTGCACATGTGCTTCTCTGTTCCGGCAGAGGATTACGTCGTCGATCCGGTCCTGTCCAAGGCGCTGGACCGCATCATGATGCTGCACGCCGACCATGAACAGAACGCCTCTACCTCCACCGTCCGTCTGGCCGGGTCTTCGGGGGCCAACCCGTTTGCCTGCGTCGCCGCCGGCATCGCCTGCCTCTGGGGCCCGGCGCATGGCGGGGCCAATCAGGCCTGTCTGGAAATGCTGCGCGAAATCGGCACCGTGGACCGCATTCCCGAATACATCCGCCGCGCCAAGGACAAGGATGATCCCTTCCGCCTGATGGGCTTTGGCCACCGCGTCTACAAGAACTTCGATCCCCGGGCCAAGGTGATGAAGGAATCCGCGGATGAGGTGCTGGGCCTGATGGGGATTGAAAACAACCCCACCCTGCAAGTCGCCAAGGAACTGGAACGGATCGCGCTGGAAGACGATTACTTCGTCTCCAAAAAGCTCTATCCCAACGTCGATTTTTATTCCGGCATCATCCTCGATGCGATGGGCTTCCCCACCGCCATGTTCACCCCGATCTTCGCGCTGTCGCGCACCGTGGGCTGGATCGCGCAGTGGAAGGAAATGATCGGCGAAAAGAACCAGAAGATCGGCCGTCCGCGCCAGCTTTACGTGGGCGAAACCAAGCGCGACTTCGTCGATCTGAAAAACCGCTGATAGATCAGAAATCTGCAGGAACGGCGGCCCTTTGGCCGCCGTTTTTCATGCACGGTTTCAGGCGCCGCGCCGCGTGCCGTCCAGCGTCTGCACCACGCCATACAGATCGACCCGCCGGTCGCGGAACAGCCCCCAACTGCCGCGCAGCGCGGCAATCGCTTCCAGATCAAAGGTCGCCGTCAGCACCTCTTCCCGGTCGCGCGACGCCTTGGCCACCAGTTGCCCGGTCTGATCGGCAATGAAGGATGATCCGTAGAAGGTCACATCCACCCCTTCCGGCGCAGTTTCCGTACCGATCCGGTTCGACGCGATCACCGGCAGGATATTCGCCGCCGCATGGCCGCGCATCACCATTTCCCAATGCGGCTGGCTGTCATAGCCCGGCGCAGGCGGCTCTGATCCGATGGCCGTGGGGTACAGCAGCATCTCCGCCCCCATCAACGCCATCGCCCGTGCCGCTTCGGGGAACCACTGATCCCAACAGATGCCTACGCCAATCCGGCCATGGGCGGTGGACCACACCTTGAACCCCGTATCCCCGGGCGAGAAATAGTATTTCTCCTCATATCCCGGCCCCTGCGGAATATGGCTCTTGCGGTACAGGCCCAACATCGCGCCATCAGCATCGATCATGGCAACCGAATTAAAATGCGCCTGCCCCGCCTTCTCGAAGAACGACAGCGGCAGCACCACCCCCAACTCTTTCGCCAGCGATTGAAACCGCGCCACCAGTGGATGCCCCTCCAACGGGCGGGCCAGACGGAAATATTCCGCGCGTTCGGTGATGCAGAAATAGGGCGCCTCGAACAATTCTTGAACAAGCACCACCTGCGCACCCTGCGCTGCGGCCTTGCGGACCAACGCCTCCGCCTTGTCGGCATTGGCGGGCAAATCCCAGTTGCAGGCGAATTGCGTGGCGGCGACGGTGACTGTGGTCATGGGTTTCCTCCGGCTCGGGTTGCGGGCAGTTAACCCGCAGCCGGGGGCAAAGAAAAGCGCCCTACCCCGCCGCCTGCAACCAATGCCAGATGCGCTGCGGGGTAAAGGGCATGTCAACCCGCGTCACACCCTGCCCGGCCAGCGCATCGCGCACCGCATTGGAAATGGCCCCCAGCGCGCCCACCGTCCCCGCCTCGCCGCAGCCCTTCATCCCGAACGGGTTCAGCACCGATGGCACCGGCTCTGATGTGAAATCCATGAACGGCAGATCATCCGCGCGCGGCATGGCGTAGTCCATGAAGCTTGCGGTCAGCAACTGCCCCGCCTCATCATGCACGGCCAGTTCCATCACCGCCTGCCCATAGCCCTGCGCCACGCCGCCATGCACCTGCCCGATGGCCAGTTCCGGCGCGATCAGCGTTCCGAAATCATCCACCACCGTATAGCGATCCAGCCGCAACGCCCCGGTTTCCGGATCAATTTCCACCTCGGCCAGATGCGCGCCATTGGGGAAAGACCGTCCCTCCAGCGTGATCGTCGCGGCATGGTCGCACAGGTCTTCGCGCCCCTTTTGCCGCGCCAACTCTGCCGCCTCGGCCAGCGTCAGCCGCAGGTTCGATCCCGCAGCGCCGAAGGTCAAGTCATCAAAGCGCACGCCGCTCAGGCCCAGTTCCTCTTCCAGAAACGCGCCCAACCGCGCCACTGTCTGGATGACGGTGGCCCGCGTTGCCGTTCCCTGCACCGTCACGGATCGCGAACCGCCTGTCCCGCCACCGTTCGCGACCAGGTCGCTGTCACCTTGAACGATGCGGATCTTCTCCTCCGGCAGCCCGGTCATGCCCGCCGTCATCCGGGCGTAAACCGTTTCATGCCCCTGCCCGTTCGATTGCGTGCCCACGTAAAGCGTCGCGCCACCATCCGGATCCAGCGTCAGCCGCGCGGTTTCCGACGGATCGCCAAGGATGGATTCGATATAGGTGGCCAGCCCCAGCCCCCGCAGCATCCCCTTGGCTTCACTCGCCGCCCGACGCGCAGCAAAGCCTGCAACATCGCCCTCCACCTCGGCCCGCGCCAGCACGCGATGGAAATCGCCCACGTCGATCACCTGATCCGTCACCGTCCGATAGGGGAAAGTGCGAATGAAATTCCTCCGCCGCAGATCGAACGGATCGGCCCCCAGCACGCGCGCGGCCTCATCCATCACCCGCTCGATGGTCAGAATCGCCTCAGGCCGCCCCGCGCCCCGATAGGCATCGACCGGCGCGGTGTTGGTAAACACCCCCAGCGCATTCAGCCAAGCATTGGGAATGTCGTAAAGCCCGGTCAGCACCTTGGAAAACAGTTCCGACTGGATCGCCTGCGCGAATTGCGAATTATAGGCCCCAAGGTTCGACAGCACCCGCACCCGATACCCGGTGATCCGGAGATCGGCATCAAACCCCATCTCTGCCTCTGCCACCAGATCGCGGCCGGCATTGTCGGTCAGCATCCCTTCGCCGCGTTCGGAAATCCACCGCACCGGACGGCCCAGCATCCGCGCCGCCTGCGCGATGACCACATATTCCGGATAGGTCATCGCCTTCATGCCGAACCCACCGCCGACATCCGGGTTGGTCACCCGCACGGCATCCGGGGCCAGCCCCAGCATCCGCGCCAGCTCCTTCTTCTGGGTCCAGACGCCCTGCCCGTTCACGCAAAGATGCAGCTTTGCCCCATCCCATTCCGCCCAGGCCGCGCGCGGCTCCATCGGGTTCACGATCACCCGGTTGTGCAGCACCTCCAGCCGCACGACATGCGCCGATGCCGCCAGCGCCGCAGCGGTTCCCGCCTCGCGCCCGATGCCATAGTCAAAGGCCAGATTCCCCGCCGCCTCGGGGTGGATCGCCGCGCCGCCGGGATGCAGCGACAGCGATACCGGCACCTCCTCCAGCGACAGGTCGATCAGTTCCGCCGCATCCCGCGCGGCATCCAGCGTATCGGCCACGATCATCGCCACCGCCTCGCCCACAAACCGCACCCGCCCTTCGGCCAGCACCGGCCGCGCGGGGGCCGCGCCCTTGCTGCCATCGCGGTTGGGCACGCGGGTAAAGCGCATCCCCGTATCCACCCCAGCCGCGCGCAGATCCCCTGCCGTCAACACCAGATGCACGCCCGGCGCATCACGGGCTGCCGCCACATCCAGCGCCGTGATATCCGCATGCGCGTGATCAGATCGCAGGAACCACGCCTGAAGCGCGCCTTTGGGCGCGATATCATCGACATAGCGGCCCTGCCCGGTCAGGAAGCGGATATCTTCACGGCGACGGGCGGGTTGGGCTTGGCCGAATTTCATGGGGGGCTGTTCCTGTAAGGTGCAGCCGCAAAAACTACGCCCCCGGCGGGGAATGTCCAGCCGGGGGCGCAATGATTGACAGCCAATTACCGAACAGCAGGTCCGCGATCAGACCTTCAGCGACAGAACCGTCGCCATCATCAGATCGCCAAACCCGTTGAACCGGGTGTTGGTGACGGTGGAATAGGCCCCCATCCCCTGCACGATCACATAATCGCCCTCGGCGATATCGGACGGCAGCGCCACTTCTCCCGGCAGACGGTCCACCGAATCGCAGGTCGGGCCAAAGACGATCCGGCCCTGCATCGCGCCTTCGCGCTTGTCGCCTTCCGGCGTCAGCACCTCGGTCCGGTCAATCACGCCGATCAGCGGCAGTTCCGTCAGCGTGCCATAGACACCATCATTCAGGAACACGTGCGTATCGTCGCGCAGCGCCTTGACCCGTGCTGCCAGCGTGAACGCGTCGCCGCACAGCGCGCGGCCCGGCTCACAGACCAGCAGCGGGCGGTTGTCGCCGAAAGATTCGGTCGCCACACGGTCGATCAGCTGGAAGGTGGCTTCCAGCGCCGGGATCACGCCCGTCAGACGGTGCGACGGGAACCCGCCGCCGACGTTCAGCCGCGCAATCGTCACGCCCGCATCCCGCGCGATATCGGCGGCAGTGCGGATATAGGTCTCCCACGCGGCCGGATCGGTGCACTGCGTGCCAGGATGGAACGTAAGCGACGGGATGAACCCCGCCTCGGCCACCGTGCGCAGCAGATCGGTGGCAAGCTCTGCCGTCGCGCCGAACTTCGCGCCAAAGTTATAAGCCGCCCCTGCAACGGGCAGCTTGAAGCGCACGGAAATCTCGGTGTCGCGGACAGGAACCAGTTCGATCAGCTTGGCCAGTTCCGATGCGGAATCAACGGAATAGGACTTCACAGCCTTTTCCACCGCATAGGCGATTTCGGTGCGCGACCGCACCGGGTTATTGTAGTGGATGGCCGCATCCGGGGCGAGGCGACGGATCAGGTCGATCTCAAAGCTGGAGGCGCAGTCATAGCCACGAATCCCGGCAGCCGAGAGGTTTTCCACCACTTCCTCGCCCGGATTGGACTTCACGGCATAGGTCACCATGCCCGGAAAGCCGTCGATGAACCGGCGCGCGGCCGCCTGCAGGGCCGAGGGGCTGAAGAACAGCACCGGGTTTTCCGGCTGCTGACTACGAAGAAATTCGGTCGGGTTGGTCCAGATTGTCTTTGACAGTCCCATCGGCGTGATCCTTTCGGCCAACAAGACGCAAGTCCCTTCCCGCTGCTCGACGGTGGGCACCTGCGTGGTTTTTCCAACCAGGCCAGGTGCGTATGAGCCGCCCTTTTCCTGCAACTAAGGATGCGTCGTATGCTGTACAAAGTCACCGAACAAAACTGTATAATTGCGCTATTTCTTCGTTATAATGACGAAAACATCGGGCATATTGCATGGACGAACTGGATCGCAACATAATCGGGCTTCTGGGGGCGGATGCCCGTATGTCGGTGGCGACTCTGGCCCGACGGCTAAAGGTTGCGCGCTCCACCATACAGGCAAGGCTGGAGCGGCTGGAAACCACCGGCGTGATCGCCGGATACACGCTGAAACTGGGCGAAGGCGCGCGGCAGGGGCGGATTCGCGCCTCGGTCCTGCTGACCATCGAACCCCGCGCGCAGGCCGGGATTCTGACCCGCCTCAAGTCGATTGCCGAGGTGGAGCGTGTCTTCACCACCAGCGGGCGCTTCGATCTTCTGATGCAGATCGCCTGTCCCAATACGCAAGTGCTTGATCAGGTGCTCGATCAGATCGGCGCGATGACCGGGGTGAAATCCTCGGAAAGCCTGATCCATCTCAGCACCCGGATCGACCGGGCTGTGTGAAGCCCCTACCCCGCAGGCAACACACGCCGGATGATCGCGGCCACCATCTCATCCCGCGCCTCCCCCGTCATGCTGCCCAGCGATTCGAGCCGCCCGGACGCCAGCAGATCGGCCAGCCCATGCGCCATAGCCCAGGCCGCCGCCTCATCTGCCATGCTGCGCCCACCCGCCGCCATCACCTGATCCACCAGATGTTGAAACGCTGCCCGCGCCGCGGCCCGCAGATCCGCATCGCCGAAATCCGGCCGCTCCGATTGCCACAGCAGCCGAAACAGCGCCGGGCGCGCCATGGCGAAATCGACGTAACCCAGCCCCGCCGCCACCAATTGCGCCGCCGGGTCCGGCGCCGCCCGCGCCTCGCGCGCGGCTTGCGCCGCCAGAAACTGGCGGAACCCTTCTGCCGCCAACGCCGTCAACAGCCCCGCCGCATCGCCAAAATGATGCGCAGGCGCGGCATGGCTGACTCCGGCCCGCTTGGCCACCTGCCGCAACGAAAACCCCTCGACCCCGCGCGCGGCCAGTTCATCCTCGGCCGCCGCCAACAGGGCCGCCCGCAGATCGCCGTGATGATAGGCCCGCCCCTCGGCTGACGGGGGCGCAGGATCAGGCAAAAGTTTGGGTGGCAGTCTGGTCATACGCATCGGGATACAGTCCGATCTTGTCACTGGCAAGATTTTCCTTGACAGGTCCCTCCGACCCCATATCCTGACACTGTCAAGATAGGAGCCGCCGATGCTGTCCGATCCCCACCAGATGTTTCAAATCACCGGTCCGCTGGCCATGCTGGGCTGGCTGGCGCTGGTGCTGTCGCCGCTGGCGCCGCGTCTGGCGGATTGGGTGGCGGCGCTGGTCATCCCGGCCCTGCTCTCGGTGGCCTATACCGCGCTGATCCTCGTCCACTGGGCCGATGCGCCGGGCGGGTTCGACAGCCTTGCCAATGTCATGGCACTTTTCACCAACCCCGCTGTCGCGCTTGCAGGATGGGTCCACTACCTCGCCTTCGATCTGTTCGTCGGGGCCTGGATCACCCGCACCGCCCGAGCCGAGGCGATCCCCCACCTGCTGATCCTGCCCTGCCTCGTGATGACCTTCCTCTTCGGTCCCGCAGGCCTGCTTGCTTTCCTCATCCTCCGCGCCAGCCTCACCCTGCGCGCCCGCATGATCGGAGCCACCCAATGACCACTGCCCTCGCAACCCCCGCCCCGCTCTTCCCCGATCTGCGCCGTATGTGGTCCGACGCCCCCGCGCTGACGGTGCTGGCGGTCATTCTGATCCTCGCATTGGTCCCGCTCTACGCCGCCATGGCCATTGATACTCGCGTCTTTCAGGGCGAAAGCCCGTGGATGAAGCCGGTAAAGTTCCACTACGCGCTGGCGATCTATGCCGTCACCCTCGCCTTCTTCGCCCGCTACATGCCCGCCACCACCCGCACCAGCCGCCGCTGGCGGTGGTTCACGGCGTCGGTCATCTTCGCGATCCTGGCCGAATGCGCGTGGCTGTCGGCGGCGGCGATGCAGAACACCGCGTCGCATTTCAACACCGAAATCCCCTTCTTTACGGCAATCTATTCGCTGATGGGCGTCTTTGCCGTGCTGCTCACATCGGCCAGCCTCGCCATGGGCATCTCCATCTGGCCTAACCCGGAAACCGGTCTAAACCCGGCAATCAAACTCTCCATCGCGCTGGGTCTGATCCTGACCTTCGTCCTGACTGTCATCACGGCGGGCTATCTCTCCTCCGCCGGGGGCCATTTCGTGGGCACCCCTGTCACCGGGGCCGTGCTGCCGATCCTCGGCTGGTCGCGTGAGGTGGGCGATCTGCGCGTTGCGCATTTCCTCTCCACCCATGCGCTGCACGGCCTCCCGCTCTGGGGCCTTGTCGCGGCCCGCATGGGCGATGCGCGGGGCGGGCTGACGCTGGTCTGGGCGGGCGCTGCCGCCTATGCCCTCCTCGTCGCTGCGGTCTTCGTGCAGGCCCTGCAAGGCCTTCCCCTAATCTGACCCCGCCGCGCGGGGAAAGCGGGCATCTCCTGCTTTCCCTCGCCCCCGTCGCGCGCTAGAACCCCCACGACTGCAAGGGGTGCATGCGATGCCGATGGAAAAGACCTTCAACGCCGCCGAGGCCGAGGCGCGGATCTCCGCGCAATGGATCGACACCAAGGCCTTCCGCGCCGGGGCGAACGCCAAGCCCGGCGCGGAAAGCTTTTGCGTAATGATCCCACCGCCCAATGTGACGGGCTCGCTCCACATGGGCCACGCCTTTAACAACACGTTGCAGGACATCCTGACCCGCTGGCACCGCATGCGCGGGCATGACACGCTCTGGCAGCCCGGCACAGATCACGCCGGCATCGCCACCCAGATGGTGACCGAACGCGATATGGCACTCCATCAGGAGCCGGACCGCAGGACGATGGGGCGTGAGGCTTTTACCCGCCGCGTCTGGGAACAGAAAAAGAAATCCCGCGGCACGATCATCGGTCAGCTACAGCGTCTCGGCTGCTCTTGCGACTGGGACCGCGAGGCTTTCACCATGTCTGGCGCGCCGGGGGCCCCGGCGGGCGAGGAAGGCAATTTCCACGACGCCGTCATCCGCGTTTTTGTGGACCTCTACAACAAGGGCCTGATCTACCGCGGCAAACGGCTGGTGAACTGGGACCCGCATTTTGAGACCGCAATTTCGGATCTCGAGGTCGAGAATACCGAAACCGACGGCCATATGTGGCACTTCAAATATCCGCTCGCGGGCGGGGCCACCTATGAATATGTCGAAAAAGACGCCGAAGGGAACGTGACCCTGCGCGAGACACGGGATTACATCTCCATCGCAACCACCCGGCCCGAAACCATGCTGGGCGATGGTGCAGTTGCGGTGCATCCCTCGGACGAACGCTATGCCGCCATCGTTGGGATGCTTTGCGAAATCCCGGTCGGGCCAAAGGAAACCCGCCGCCTGATCCCGATCATTGCCGATGAATATCCCGATCCCACCTTCGGCTCTGGCGCGGTGAAGATCACCGGGGCGCATGACTTCAACGATTGCGCCGTGGCCAAACGCGGCGGCATCCCCTGCTACCGCCTGATGGACACCCGCGCACGGATGCGCGACGACGGCGCGCCTTATGAACAGGCCGCACGGATCGCAGGCCAGATGTCGCGCGCATGGCTGGTCGCCAAGGGCTATGCCACACCGGGCATAGCCGAGCAGCCCTTCACGCTTTCCGAGGCAGAGATCGACGCCCTCAACCTCGTCCCCGATCACCTGCGCGGGCTGGACCGATTGGAAGCGCGCAAGCGCGTGGTGGAGGAGATCACGACAGAAGGTCTGGCCGTGATGACTGTCGCCTCCGACCCGCGTCTGGGCAAGACGGCGGTGAAGCTCGATGCCGAAAATGCCGGGGAAGCGGTGCCGCTGATTGAGTCCAAGAAAATCATGCAGCCCTTCGGCGATCGTTCGAAAACTGTAATTGAACCAATGCTGACGGACCAATGGTTCGTCGATACTGTTCGAATTGTGCAACCCGCTCTGGACGCCGTCCGCTCGGGAAAGGTCAAGATAATCCCCGAAAGCGGCGAGCGGACCTACTATCACTGGCTTGAGAATATCGAACCCTGGTGCATCTCACGCCAACTCTGGTGGGGGCATCAAGTACCCGTTTGGACGGCGATGGTGCCAAGCCTCAAGGGCGAAGTTGGCACGTGGCGAACAAGCGTAGGGCTGGGCATCGAACTGGAAAAGAAGATAAAGTTCCTCCGCTCCAACTCATATGATGAGAAAGAGCTTGGAGGGGAACTAACTCGAGCTGGTCTCCTCACAATGCAGTTTTGCGCTGCCTCTGCAGAAGAAGCGAAAAAGCAAATCGCGAAAGTGTGGATAGATCGGACAGGCTCTCCACCGCCCTACAAGCTCGTTGAAGTTGATGAAGAGCCAAGTGAGTGGCCTCAGTTCATGTATGAGACCGTGAACAGAGGGAATGATATTCCCCTATGGCGCGACCCCGACGTCCTCGACACATGGTTCTCGTCCGGCCTCTGGCCCATCGGCACGCTCGGCTGGCCCGAACAGACCGACGCGCTGAAGCGCTTCTTCCCGACCTCCGTCCTGATCACAGGGCAGGACATCCTGTTCTTCTGGGTCGCCCGGATGATGATGATGCAGCTTGCCGTTGTGGATCAGGTTCCGTTCAAGACGGTTTACCTCCACGGCCTCGTCCGCGATGCCAAGGGCAAGAAGATGTCCAAGTCGCTCGGCAACGTCATCGACCCGCTCGACATCATCGACGAATTCGGCGCCGACGCGCTGCGCTTCACCAATGCCGCCATGGCCTCCCTCGGCGGCGTGCTGAAACTCGACACGCAACGCATCGCGGGCTATCGCAATTTCGGCACCAAACTCTGGAACGCCTGCCGCTTTGCCGAGATGAACGGCGTCTGGGAAAGCCACGCCACCCAATCCGCACCCCCCGCGGCCACCGCCACCGCCAACCGCTGGATCATCGGCGAAACCCTCCGCGCCCTGGCCGAGGTGGACGCCGCCCTGAACGACTACCGCTTTGATCAGGCGGCGGACACGCTTTACAAGTTTGTCTGGGGCAAGGTCTGCGACTGGTATGTCGAATTCGCCAAGCCCCTTTTTGACGGCCCCGCCGCCGAAGAAACCCGCCAGACCATGGCCTGGGTGCTCGATCACTGCATGATCCTTCTGCACCCGATGATGCCCTTCATAACCGAGGAGCTTTGGGCCACCACCGGCACCCGCGCCAAGATGCTGGTCCATACCGATTGGCCCGTGGCCGACCTGGCGCTTGCCGACCCGGCAGCGGATCGCGAAATGGGCTGGGTCACCACCCTGATCGACGAGATCCGTTCCGCCCGCGCGCAGATGCATGTCCCCGTCGGCCTGAAGATTGATCTCATAGCCACCACCTTGTCGGATGAGGCCCGCCACGCCTGGACGCGGAACGAAGTGCTGATCAAACGCCTCGCCCGCATTGATGCTCTGACCGAGGCGGCCACCGCCCCCAAAGGCAGCGTTTCCATCGCATTGGACGGCGCGGCCTTCGCCATGCCGCTGGACGGGATCATCGACATTGCCGAGGAAAAGGCCCGCCTGACCAAAACGCTGGACAAGCTGGCCAAGGAAATCGGCGGGCTGAACGGGCGGCTGAACAACCCCGCCTTCGTCGCCTCTGCCCCCGAAGATGTGGTGGATGAAGCCCGCGCAAACCTCGAAGCGCGTCAGGATGAGGCAGCCAAACTGCAAGCGGCCCTCTCCCGTCTTGCTGAAATCGGCTGATTTCTTCTCTGCAAAAATATCCCGCGGGGTAAGCCCCCCGCAGGGGGGCGAGGGGGCGCGCAGCCCCCTTTTCTTTGCCAATCATTCGCGCAACACTCCCGGTGAAGGAGATTGCCAATGTCATGGCTCAACCGCCTCGCCGAACGCCAGATGCAGAAAGCCCGCCTCAAGGGTGAGCTTCAAGGTCTGAAGGGCGAGGGCAAGCCCCTGCCCGACCACACCGCCGATGCCTTTGTCTCGCCGGGTGAGGCGATGGGTTTCCGCATCATGGCAGAAGCGGGCGTCCTGCCCGAAGAGATTGTCCTGAAAAAGGAAGCCGCTCGGCTCATGGCCGAACTCGCCACGATCACCGATCCCGAGGCGCGCAAAGCGATGATGGCGCGCATTGCCGATGTGCAGATGCGGCAGGCCATGGCGGAAGAGGCCCGCCGCGCCTTTCTGCGCGGCTGACCGCGCCACTGGCGAAGAATTTTCACTGAAAATTCTTCTCTGCCGCAGGTTTTCCATGGAAAACCTGCCCAAACTTTCCGCGGAAAGTTTGCCACAGCGAATTTTTCATGAAAAATTCGCCTCTTGCGCTTCGCCCGAAGCCGCGCTTCCTTGGCCCCCATGACCGGACCCCGCCTCACCCCGCTTGCCGACAGCCTGCCTGAAACCGTGCCCTTCGTCGGGCCCGAAACGCAGGAACGCACCTTGGGTCGCACCTTCCGCGCACGTCTTGGCGCGAATGAAAGCCGCTTTGGCCCCTCGCCCCGTGCCATCGCCGCCATGGCGGCGGCGGCGGCCGAGGGTTGGATGTATGGCGATCCCGAAATGCACGATCTGCGCGCGGCAATCGCCGCTCATCATGGCACAACACCTGCCCATGTCATCGTGGGCGAAGGGATTGACGGGCTTCTCGGCACGCTGGTGCGCCTGACAGCAGGGCCGGGGGATCATGTCGTCACCTCGCTGGGCGCCTACCCCACCTTCAACTTCCATGTCGCGGGCTTCGGGGCAACCCTGCACCGCGTCCCCTACCGGGATGACCACGAAGACCCGCAGGCACTCGCCGCCATGGCGCGGCAGGTGGGGGCGAAACTCGTATACTTCGCCAATCCCGACAATCCGATGGGCACCTGCCACCCGGCCGAAACCGTCACCGCTTTGATCGACTCGCTGCCCCAAGGCACGCTTCTGGTGCTGGACGAGGCCTATATGGACCTCGCTCCTCCCGGCACCGCGCCGGAGATTCCCCCCGATGATCCCCGCGTCATCCGCATGCGCACCTTTTCCAAAGGCTACGGCCTTGCCGGGTTACGGCTGGGTTATGCGCTGGCCGCACCGCCTTTGATCCGCGCCTTCGACAAGGTCCGCAACCATTTCGGCGTGGGCCGCGTCGCGCAGGCGGCGGCGCTCGCGGCGCTGGCAGATCAGGACTGGCTGGCCACCGTGCAGGCGAATGTCGCGCAGGCCCGCGCGCGTATCGCCAAGATCGGGGCCGCGAATGGCATGACAGCTCTGCCCTCGGCCACCAATTTCGTCACGCTCGACACCGGGCGGGACGGCGATTTCGCCCGCGCCGTGCTGGCTGAATGCATCGCACGGGGGGTGTTCATCCGCATGCCCGGCGTGGCGCCGCTGGACCGCTGCCTGCGGATCAGCGCGGGAACCGATGCCGATCTCGACGTGCTGGCCGAGGTTCTGCCGCAGGCGCTGGCCGCCCTGCGGCGCTGATCACCGCCTGATCACTCGGCCCGGCCCAGCGCGGGCGTCGGACCGGCAGGCGCATCCGTCGCCGGGCCAAGGCGCGGCGTCGGAGCCTCTGCCGAAACAGCCGTCACAGTGCCTGCACCGCCCGCCACGGGCGCAGCACCCACCCCTCCAGGAAGGGCGCGGCGAAAGACCAACATGGTCTGTTCAGTCGTCTTCGTCTTGGTAAAGCCCGACCGTTCGTCGCAAGGCAGGGTTTCCGAACGCTGATACTCCCACCCGTCGCGGCCCAGATCGTTCATCAGCGTGGTCAGGGTCAGCGCAAAGCGATCCTCGGTCGTCTTGGCATCGCGGGCCTTGGTGCCGCGGCGCGGGGCCGGAAGAACCTTGTATTCATAACGCTGCATCGGACTCTCCGGAAGTTTCTAAGGCGTAAGTAGAGGTTTGCGCCATTCTGGCAAAGGGGCTGGCGTGGGCAGGCGGGCTTTCCCGCCGACCGCACTCAGCCCCTGCCCGTTACAGGCCCAGCTTCTGTGCCACCATCTGGTTGACCACCGCCGGATTGGCCTTGCCCCCCGTCGCCTTCAGCACCTGGCCTGTGAACCAACCCGCCAGCTTGGCATTGACCTTGGCCTTTTCCACCTGATCGGGGTTGGCCGCGATCAGGGCATCCAACGCCCGCTCGATCTCGCCCGTATCCGTCACCTGCTTCATGCCATGCTTTGCGGCCACTTCGGCGGGGTTCCCGCCTTCGGTCCACAGCAGCTCGAACAGCTCTTTCGCCATCTTGCTGGTGATCTCACCGCTCGCGACCAGATCCAGCACGCCACCAATCTGCGCCGCCGACAGCGGGCTGTCGCTGATGCCCAGACCTTCCTTGTTCAACCGACCGAACAACTCGTTGATGATCCAGTTCGCCGCCTGCTTGCCATCGCGGCCCTTGGCCACCTCCTCAAAGAAGGCAGCATTGTCCAGCTCGGCGGTCAGGACATTGGCATCGTAATCAGTCAGCCCGAAATCGGCCATGAACCGCGCCTTCTTGGCATCGGGCAGTTCCGGCATCCGGGCGGCGATATCATCGACCCAAGCCTGTTCGATCTCCAGCGGCAGCAGGTCCGGGCAGGGGAAATAGCGGTAATCATGCGCCTCTTCTTTGCTGCGCATCGACCGTGTCTCGCCCTTGTCGGGATCGTAAAGCCGGGTTTCCTGATCGACCTTGCCGCCATCCTCCAGAATGGCGATCTGACGCCGCGCCTCGTATTCGATGGCGGCCTGAATGAACCGCAACGAGTTCATGTTCTTGATCTCGCAGCGCGTGCCCAGATGGCCAAAGTCCTGCGTCGCCTGATAACGTTCGTAATCGCCGGGGCGGCAGACCGACACGTTGACGTCGGCGCGCAGGTTGCCGTTCTGCATGTTGCCGTCACAGGTGCCCAGATAGCGCAGAATCTGGCGCAGCTTGGCCACATAGGCCGCCGCTTCCTCCGGACCGCGCAGATCGGGGCGGCTGACAATCTCCATCAGCGCCACGCCGGTCCGGTTGAAATCCACGAAAGACATGGTCGGGTCCATGTCATGGATCGACTTGCCGGCATCCTGTTCAAGGTGGATACGCTCGATCCGCACCAGACGCGCAACGCCGGGGGCCAGCTCGACCAGCACTTCACCCTCGCCCACGATGGGGTGGTACAGCTGGCTGATCTGATAGCCCTGCGGCAGATCGGGATAGAAATAGTTCTTCCGGTCAAAGGCCGAGGTCAGGTTGATCTGCGCCTTCAGGCCCAACCCGGACCGCACCGCCTGTTCGATGCAAAACTCGTTGATGACCGGCAGCATCCCCGGCATCGCGGCATCGACGAAGGCCACATTGGAATTGGGCTCTGCCCCTACCTGCGTGGAGGCCCCCGAAAACAGCTTGGCGTTTGACGCGACCTGGGCATGGATCTCCATCCCGATCACCAGTTCCCAATCGCCCTTCGCGCCCGCGATGACCTTGGGTTTCGGGGGCTGATAACTGATGTCAAGCATGGCGTGCCGTCCTGTGATCCGTTTGCCCGCCTGTCTAGGGCGTCAGGGCAGCGGCATCAAGCATGCTGTCACCGGTTCTGCCCTGGCGGCGTTGCCGAGCGCGGCCATGTCTGCCCCTTGGGTTCTTGCTTGTCGACCTCTGGCATCCGCGTCAGGATCAGCACGATCGGCAAAAGCAGGATGAACAAAAGCATGTTCAAAGCACGGCTCAGGATATCGGCCGTGACCGACGAAGCAATAAAACGCGACATGGCAGTGTCACACCATCTACAGGGTTACGCGGACCTTTCGGTCCGTTACGTTCAGGCACATCTTGGGCAGGATCGGCGGGCAGTCCACCGAAGGTTTAGCGAGCAGTGTCATTCGTGTAGCGGTATTGTGGCAAATTGAGGGCAAACCCTTAACGCAAGGTTAACGACCGGCCCGAAAAGGCGGTTTTCTGCCTATCACAGGCGGCAACAAACTGTTTCCATGGACAGGTGGAACCGTCCCTGATCAAAAGCCCGGGTCGCGCATGGGGGTGCGGCGCTGCCGATCAGGAACCGATGATACGTCCTTCCGCCTTTGTGGCCTTTTCCGTTGTTGCCGTCATTCTCGGCGGCTGTGTGTCCAGTGATGCAACGACAAGCCTGTCGACCAGCGGCCAGACGCCGCCGATGCAATGGGATGTCCGTGCCGAAGGGCCGGAATGGACCCGTGACACGCTCAGCGCTCTTCAAACCCATGACGCCGTGCTGGCGTCAACCGTGCCGGGCGACATGGAAACGTGGTGCCCCGGCTACGCCACCGCCTCGATCGAGGATCGCCGCGCCTTCTGGGCGGGGCTGATGTCGGCAGTCGCCCGCTATGAAAGCACCTGGAACCCACAGGCCTCGGGCGGCGGCGGGCGCTATATCGGAATCATGCAGATCTCGCCCGTCTCGGCCGATTACCACCAGTGCGAGGCCGACACCGTGTCCGAATTGAAGGACGGGTCCGAAAATCTGGAATGCGCCGCGCAGATGATGGCCAAGGCTGTGGAACGCGATGGTCTGGTCGCCGGCGGCGGCAATCGCGGCATCGGCCGCGACTGGATGCCCCTGCGCGATGGCGGCAAACGTGAAGCCATGGCCAACTGGACGCGGGCGCAGCCTTACTGCCAAGGTTAAAGAAATCGGTCGTCGAATTCAGCTATCCGCCAGCAGCCCCAGAGTTTCCAAACGCGAGCGCATAGTACCTGGCGGATACGATGAACGACAATGCGCCCGAAGTTGCTGCCCACAGGATATTCATCCTGGAAAAGGGCGGTGAAACCTTTTCTGTGCTCAGTCCGAGAAGCTGAAGAAGGATTGCCAAGCCGGCAACGAGATTGCTCGTGATCTGTGCGATCAGCCCATTATTCGTCATGTACGACAGATAAGCGAGCGCAACGCCAACCAGTCCGAAGAACATCGTTTCAAGGACCACAGCCGGGGCTCCCTGCCCATCGGTCATGTCGCTCAGCAGAGCTTTTGGCGTACGGCGCGCCCAGATCGCGGCACAGCCCGCCACACTAAGGGGCACAATCAAAGGAGGCAGGACTTCAATCAAAGCCTGAGTAATCTGTTCGGCCGACAGCCACAGTTGATTAAGTATTGAAGGACTTTGCTCTGCCATGGCGCGGTCTCACCTCGTCCGGCAATCGTCAGTTCTTGCACAAAGGGTCGAAGCCACCTCAAGCTCCGTGAACCTTTTGCTGTTCATGGTCCTCAACTCCGCCTCGAGTTGCCAGAGCGGGGACGTGTCCTTGTTCTTCGCGTCGCAGAGTTCACGCTCATCTGCGATCGCTTCGATATGCTCGGCATACTCATTGGGCGACAGTTCGCCACGTGCGTTTCGTTTGCTTATGAAACGTTCGAACTCTTTGACCTGCCGACAGCGCTCTAGGATTTCTTGCTGCCAGCCAGCAATGACCTCTTGTTCATATCGGCTGATCGCGTTTCCGTATCGACGCAGCGCGGTCATTGCGTTTTCTGCCGGAAACTCGGGATAGGCTCCGAAAAGCTGCTCACGTTTCTGAACAAGGTCTACTTTAGGGGGAAGCAAAGGGTCGGCGGCATCAGCCGGTACACCGATAAGAACAAGAGCCAAGGCTGCCGAAAAGATACGCATGGGTCACCGATTACAAACACCGGGTGCCACCATGGCCTTTGGTAAACGATTCCTCAACTTCTTCGTGTATTGCGCCTCCGCCCCTCACACCCCCCGCATCCGCCCGACCATTTCCCCCAGATCCCGGCTCAGTCCCGGTGTGCCGGCCATCCGCGCCAATTCCCCCTGCACCATCGCCTGCCGGTCCGCATCATAGCGCGGCCAGGTGTCAAAGGCGGTGGACATGCGCGCCGCCGTCTGCGGGTTCAGCGGATCAAGCCGCAACAGCCAATCCGCGATCAGCCGATACCCCGCGCCCGAAGCATGGTGGAACCCGGCATGATTGGCCGACAGCGCCCCGATCACCGACCTGAACCGGTTTGGATTCTTCCAGTCAAAATCCTTGTGCCGGGTCAAACCCTCGGTCACCTCTGCGGCACGGTCGGGATGGGCCAGCATGATCTGCAACGCAAACCACTTGTCCATCACGTTGCGATCCCCCGCCCAGCGCGCCTGAAACAAGCCCAATTCCGCCTGCCCCTGCCCGATGTCCAGCAGCGCCGACAGTGCACCCACCTCTTCGGTCATGTTGTTTGCCGCGCGATAAGCGGCCCCCGCCGCCCGCCCGCCATCCACCCGCGTCAGCAAGGCAAGCGCCGCTATGCGCAGCGCCCTCCGCCCTGCCGCACGGGCATCGGGGGTAAACGGCCCCGGCTCCGCCAGCCCGTCAATCAGCGCGGGCAATTGCCCGCCCAACCGCCCCGCCAGCGCATCGCCCATCCGCCGCCGCGCCGCCCAAATGCGCGCCGGATCAGGCGTGATCCCCGCGGCATGCAGCGTCGCCGCCATGTCATCCTCGCCCGGCAGGCGCAGCGCCAGCGCGCGGAACGCCGGGTCCAGCGTTTCGTCAAAGGTCACGCGGGCGATGGCATCCAGCCAATCCGGGCCGGGTGCCGCATCCTCCGTCACCATCTGCATCAGCAGATCCTTGGCCAGCGCGCGCCCCGCCTCCCATTTGTTGAACGGGTCGGTGTCATGGGCCAGCAGGAAGGCCCGCTCTTCGGGGCTCACCTCGCGCTCCAGGATCACTGGCGCGGAAAAACCCCGCAGGATGGATGGGATCGGCCGCGTTGCGGCGGGAAAGCGGAAACTCTGCCGCGTCTCCGTCAATTCCAACACGGTTGTCGGCAGCACTTCATCCCCATTCGGGTTCAGCAAACCCACCGCCACGGGGATCACCTTCGCCCCCTTCTCCGGCTGTCCCGGCGTGGCGGGGTTCTCCTGCTCCAGCGTCAGGGTATACGTCGCCCCGTCCCAATCTTCCCACACCTTCACGCGCGGCGTTCCCGCCTCCGTGTACCAGCGTTTGAACTGGGTCAGATCGCGCCCCGTCGCATCCTCGAACACCTTCAGCCAATCCTCAATCGTCGCCGCCTCGCCGTCATGGCGGTCGAAATACAGGTTCAGCCCCTTGGCATAGCCCGCATCCCCCACCAACCGCTTCAGCATCCCGATGACTTCCGCGCCCTTCTCGTAGATCGTGGCGGTGTAGAAATTGTTGATTTCGACATAGCTGTCGGGCCGCACCGCATGCGCCAGCGGCCCGCCATCTTCGCGGAACTGCCGCGCGCGCAGCATTAGCACATCTTCGATCCGCTTCACGGCATGGCTGCGCATGTCGCCGGAAAACTGCTGATCGCGGAACACGGTCAACCCTTCCTTCAGGCACAGCTGGAACCAATCCCGGCAGGTGATCCGGTTGCCGGTCCAATTGTGAAAATACTCATGCGCGATGATCGCTTCGATGCGGCCGAAATCATCATCCGTCGCCGTCTCGGGGCTGGCCAACACGAATTTGGAGTTGAAGATGTTCAGCCCCTTGTTCTCCATCGCGCCCATGTTGAAATCATCGACGGCCACGATGTTGAACACGTCCAGATCGTATTCGCGGCCATACACCTGCTCATCCCAGCGCATGGACCGGATCAGACTGTCCATCGCATAGGCGCAGCGGTCCTGATCTCCGTCGCGCACCCAGATGTTCAGCGCCACCTCGCGCCCCGACATGGTTCGGAACGGCGCGGAATGTGCCACCAGATCGCCCGCCACCAGCGCGAACAAATAGGCAGGCTTGGGCCAGGGATCATCCCATTCCGCCCAGCCCGCGCCGTGCCCCACCGGGTTGCCGTTCGACAGCAAGACCGGCAGGTCCGCCTCCACCCGCACCCGGAAAGGCGCCATGACATCGGGCCGGTCCGGATAGAAGGTGATCTTGCGGAACCCCTCCGCCTCGCATTGCGTGCAATACATGCCCCTCGACATGTACAGGCCTTCCAGCGCGGTATTCGCCTCCGGCGCGATCTCCACCTCGGTTTCCAGCGTGAATGGCCCGTCCGGCAACAGCGCGGCCGGGATCGTCAGACCCGTCGCATCCGGGGTCAACGCCACTTCCTGCCCGTCGATCCGCGCCGCGATCAGGCGCAGCCCTTCCCCATCCAGCCGCAGGTCATGCCGTCCAGGCCGCGCCGGGTTGGGCGACAGGCGCAGTTCCGCTCCAACCCGCGTGGCCATGGGCGCAAGGCGAAAGCTCAGCGCCACCCCCTCCACCCGATGGGTGAACGGCTGATACTCGGCAAGATGCACGGCGCGCGACTGGTCGGTCATGGAACACTCCCTTTGACCGGCAAGCTATGAAGCAGGACGGGCGAAGGCAATGCACGCCCTAGGCCAGCTGCAGATACAGCGTAAAGGTCGATCCCTGCCCGGCCCGGCTTTCAAAGCCGATCTCGGCCCCGATCAGATCGGCCAGACGGCGGCAGATCGCAAGGCCGATCCCGGTGCCGCCGATGGTGCCGTTTTCATGGCCCAGCCTGTCAAACGGGGTGAACAGTCGCGGCTGCATCTCTGAAGCAATCCCGATCCCGGTATCACTGACCCGGATCGCCATTCGCCCCGCCTCCACCGCCAAAGACACGGTCACGCTGCCGCCCTCGCGGTTGTATTTCACACCGTTGGCCACCAGATGCGCAACGATCCGACGGACAATCTCTGCATCCGTCTTCACCAATGGCGGCGATGCAGAGGGTTCTTCCAGCCGGACCGTTACCCCCTTCGGCGCGTTTGGCGGCACTTGGACGCTGGCCACCGCCTGCCGCAGGCTGGGCAGCACATCCAGCGGCAGCAGGCTGTGCAGCACTTCGCCCTGCTCGATCCGGCTCAGTTCGATCACCCCGTCGACCAGTTGCAAAAGCTGCCATCCCGCCGCCGAAATCGCCTGCACCTGCCGCTGATCCTCGGGCGCAAGCGGGTGCACGGTCGAAGAGGACAGCAGATCGGAATAGCCGATGATCGCATTCAGCGGCGTACGGAACTCGTGGCTCATGGCCGAAAGAAAGCTCGCCTTCGCGCGGCTCGCGGCCTTCAGCTTGTCGCCCATCGTCACCAGATGATCGCCCACGGTCTGCAATTCCGCCACCGCATAGCGGTGGCCCGGCGGCACACTGCCCCCGGCGGCGATCTGGCCCATCTTGCGCTCGATCTCGGCCAGCGGTTCGGCCACCCGCGCCGACATGGCAACCGACCGCCGCCAGAGGAACAGGAGGAACCCCAGATAGAACAGCACCAATATCGCCAGCATCCCCTGACTGACCAGCGCCAGCTGCTCGCGCAGTGTGGTGGCCCCCGACAGGATGCTGCTTTCGCTTGTCAGAACGATCAGCTTCCATTGCGGCCCCGCAATCGTGGCCCAGGCGGCGATCATCGGGCGGCCCAGATCCACCGTGCTCTGCCCCTCGGGCGCGGATTGCAACGCATCAGCCACGCTGAACAGTTCGGCCCGTCGGTACAGGTTGAAACTGTCGGGCTTGAACGTGTCTTGAAGGATCGCTTCGCTGTAGCTGTGCTCGATCAGCGCGGTCACCCCCAGATCGCTCTCTCCCGCCGGGGGCAGCGCCAGAATGGTGCCATCGCGGCTGACAAGGATCGCATAGCCATCGCCTTCCAGTTCGATGTCCAGCACATCCTCGACGATGGTTCCGATGGTCACATCAATGCCCACCACCGCCTCAAGCTTGGCCTCCCCCCCATCCCCGCCGCCATAGACAGGGGCAATGGCCGACACCATCCAGCCCGCCCCGGCCGGATCAAGATAGCTGTCGGTCCAGACCACCGACCGCTTGGGGTTATGGCGGGCATCCGCCTCGTAATAGAAATTGTAGCTGGGAATATCCATTTTTGGCGGATAGATCGCCAGCACATCGAACCAGGGATAGATGCGGTTCAGGCTGTCATGGGTGTTGACATAGACCTGCTGAATCAGCGGATCACTTTCCGTGATCGACCGCATGATCGGGTCCAGCCGCGCGGTGCGCCAGACCTTGTCCTGTTCCACAGGCCCCACCGGGACGATCCCGCTATAAAACACCGCCGACCCACCGGTATCTTCGGTGCTGTAGAACACCCCGTCAGGCGACGTGGCATGGCGGGCCTTGTCGGCGGCGCTCACATCCGTGGCCGGTGTCGCCAAAGCCCGCGCCGTTTCCCCGGCATAGATGCGGGTCAGTGCCGCAATGGTCTCCAGCCGCCGCGCAATGACCTCGGCCTCGCGGCGCGAGGCGGCACGCAAAGCCTCGGTCGATACTTCGGTGATGGCGGTGGCGCTGCGATCATAGACCACCCGGCTGGTGCCCCAATAGAGCCCGACAAAGGTCAATTCGATCAGCAGCAGCGGAACCAGCGCGGCCCGCAGATAGGACCGCCACAGCCATGTCTTCAGCTGCGGAGGTCCGTGCTTGCCAATCCCTTTTGCGTCCTGCATCTGATCAACACGCTCCGGAAAAGGCGTTCCTCAAGAAAAACAGTGGATCACATACGACACATTGCCCTGTGGCAACAGGATCATGCGAAGTGTCGCATTGTCGTTGGCAAGTGGACACCCATCCTTACGCATAGGTCTGTGCCCCGGCTTTTCCCCACGCGGGGGCTTTACGAATCTGCCGGGGTGGATAGATAAATGTTCCATGAATGTTCTCATCTGGTTCAAACGCGACCTGCGCCTCCATGACCACCCCGCCCTTGCCGCCGCCGCGGCCACGGGGGCGGTACTGCCGCTCTATATCGTGGAACCCGATCTGTGGCGGCAGACCGATGCATCGGCCCGGCAATGGGATTTCATCGCCGACTCGCTGGCCGATCTGCGCGCCGACCTGGGCAGCCTTGGCGCGCCTCTGGTGGTGCGCATGGGCGACGCGGTTCAGGTGCTGGACCGGCTTTGCCGCCAGCACCACATCGCCCGCATCTTCAGCCATGAAGAAACCGGCAACCTCTGGACCTATGCCCGCGACCAGCGCGTCGCCGCCTGGGCGCGCGAGGCGGGGGTGATCTGGCACGAACTTCCCCAGCAGGGCGTCATCCGCCGCCTGCCCCACCGCGACGGCTGGGCCCGGCGTCGCGATGGCTTTGTCGCCGCCCCGCAAATCCCCGCGCCTCTCGCGCTCAATCCGGTGGCCGGTGTGGAACCCGGCGCAATCTCCACCGCCCGCGCCCTGCGCCTGCCCGATGATCCCTGCGCCCATCGCCAACAGGGCGGGCGCGCACAGGGCCTGATCCTGATGGACAGCTTCCTCACCCAGCGCGGCGAAGGCTACCGCGCCGCCATGTCCTCACCCGTCAGCGGCGAACGCGCCTGTTCCCGTCTTTCGGCGCATCTGGCGCTCGGCACGCTCTCATCGCGTGAGGTGGTACAGGCCGCCACGGCGCGCACGGCGGAACGCCCCGGTGGGCGCTGGCCCGGCGCCTTGGCCAGTTTCCAAAGCCGGATGGCCTGGCGCGACCATTTCATGCAGAAACTGGAATCCGAACCCGCCATCGAGGTTCGCGCCCTGCACCGCGCTGCAGATGCCCTGCGCCCGCGTGAACCCGATGCGCTCCGGCTGGCCGCATGGCAGGCGGGGGAAACCGGGATGCCTTTCCTTGACGCCTGCATGCGTTATCTGCGCGCCACAGGTTGGCTCAATTTCCGGATGCGCAGCATGGTGATGGCCGTGGCCTCTTACCACCTCTGGCTGGATTGGCGGGCCACAGGGGCGGTGCTGGCACGCCGCTTCACCGATTACGAACCCGGCATTCATTGGCCGCAGGTGCAAATGCAGGCAGGCGTCACGGGGATCAACACCATCCGCATCTACAACCCCATCAAGCAGGGCCATGATCAGGATCCGACCGGCGCCTTCACCCGCCGATGGGTGCCCGAACTCGCCAGCGTTCCCGATGCCTTCCTGCAAGAGCCGTGGAAATGGCCCGGCGCGCGCGGCCTGCTCGGGCGGCTCTTTCCCGAACCCATCGTCGATGTCGCAGCCGCCGCCCGCGCCGCGCGCGATGCCTGCTGGGGCCTGCGCCGCGAACGTGGCCACGCAGCCGAGATGGCCGAGGTCATCGAACGCCACGCCAGCCGCGCCGATCCCCGCTTCGTCAACGACCGCAGCCCCCGCGCTCCGCGCCGCCACGCGGATGCCGCACAAATGAGCCTCGATCTCTGATGGCCAAGATGCGCAAAAAAGGCGACCTGCCCACCAAGACCTGCGCCTGCTGCGGGCTGCCGTTCACCTGGCGGAAGAAATGGGAAAAGGTTTGGGACGAGGTAAAATACTGCTCCGACCGCTGCCGCAACGACGCAAAGCGCAAGTCCTGAAAGGGGTCGCAGTCTTCAGCAGAAAAAGCCCGCTATCGCGACCGTTCCGCCACCCTTCCGGACAGGCGTTCCGCCTGTCCCCTCAGATTTTTCGCAGAAATATCGTCCCCCTCAGGCCGCACCCACCATCGCCGCCAGCTTGCCCAGCGTCTGCTGGCCCAAAGCCTCGGCCCCGAAGCCGCGCGCGTCTTCCCATTCCTTGCGCGTCGCCATGACCATGCACAGCGTCACCCGCGTCGCGCCCTCCGCATCCTCGAACGCCGCCCAGGCATCCGCATGTTTCGGCCCGTTCTCGCCCCACAGCAGCGCATAATCCAGCCGCGCCTCGGGGATCACCCGGCCATAGCGGTGGTGATTGGGAAAGACGGTGCCATCCGGGGCGATCATGTCGAACACCCATTCCCCGCCCTCGCGCAGGTCAATCCGCTGCGTCCGGCAGGAAAACCCGTCCGGCCCCCACCATTTCGGCAGCGACTCCGCATTCATCCAGGCGCCCCAGACCGCCGCACGCGGCGCTTGGATCACCCGCGTCAGCATCATCATCCGTCCGGCCACCCCGGCCATATTGTCCAGCCCGGCACCAAACCCCGCGCGATAGCCCGCCGCCATGTCCTGCGCCAGATTGGACAATTGCACCGTCACCGACAGCAGGCTTCCCTCGCCCTGTTCTGCCACCCGCGCCGTCACCAGCGCGGCGGACAGCCGCTCCCCGCCGCTTTCCAGCACCTCATAATTCACGCTGCGCGACCCGGACTGCAAATCCAGCCACCCCACCTCACAGCGCACATCCGACTCCCCCGCCACCCGGCAGATGGAAACCTCACGCCCACCGATGCGGGTATCGGCCTCGACAAACTCGACCGCCACCTCGGGCGCAGGCGCCGCCCAGATCGCCCGCGCGGCGGGCGCGGTCCAGGCCTGCCACAGCGTCGCCGCCGGGGCATCAACCTTGCGCTCGAATGTCAGGGTCGCGCACTGCAGATCACTCATTGCCCCAACCCTTGCGCATAGGCCTCCAACTGCGTGGCCACTGTCCCCCACCCGTCATGGAACCCCATGTCGCGGTGCTGCCGCGCCGTCTCGGCATTGCGATGCCGGGCCACAGCGGTATAGCGCGTCCGCCCCCCACCCAGATCCTCGAACGTCACAATCGCCGTCATGAACGGCTCCGCCGCGGGCTTCCAGCCTTCGGTGTAAGTATCCGTGAAAACAAGCTTTTCACCCGGAACCACCTCCAGATAGACACCCTTGTTCTCCATCACTGCACCCTCCACGTCGAATGTGGTGTTGCAGGCTCCGCCCACCCGCACGTCCAGATGGCAGGCCGTCACCTTATGCGGCTTCGGCACGAACCACTGCATCAGGTGCTCCGGCTCGGTCCAGCAGCGCCAGATCACCGCGCGCGGCGCTGCCAGTTCGCGCACCAGCACCAGATCAAGGTCGGGGTCCAGATCATCCGTCACGGCCATTCTCCTGCATCAGTTTCATCACATAGTCATCCAGACGGTCCAGCCGCCCTTCCCAAAGCGCGCGCTGCGCCTCCATCCAGTCGCGCGCAGGGGTCAGCGCCGCCGGCACAAAGGCACAGGTCCGCACCCGCCCATCCTTCGCCGTCGTAATCAACCCAGCCGCCTCCAACACCGCCAGATGCCGCAGCACCGTGGGCAGGCGCAGCCCGGTGGGCGCCGCCAGTTCCGTCACTGCCGCAGGTCCCGCCGCCAACCGTGCCAGCATCGCGCGCCGCGTCGGATCGGACAGCGCGTGAAACAGCAACGAAAGGTCAGGATCATGCTTAGCCATACAGCTAAGTAACACATCCCGCCGAGTCGAACCAGAAAAACTTAGCCAATCGACAAACTATCCGATTTCCCGCCCAGACCGAAAACTGATGTTCGGAAAATCACGGCAATCTTCCCCGTCCCCGGGTTGCAGCCCCGCCTCGCCCTTCGGTATGGTGTGCCATCGCATACCGAACGTCAGGAGCCGCCCATGGAACGTCTGGATCGCCACGGATTGCAGGTGGATGCCCGCCTCGCCCGCTTTGTCGAAGACAGCGCCCTGCCCGGCACCGGCATCGCCCCGGCCCGCTTCTGGCAAGGCCTGGCCGAGGCGGTCGATGTCTGCGGCGCTGAGAACCGCCGCCTGCTCGCCGTCCGCACCGAAATGCAGGCCCAGATCGACTCCTGGCACCGCGCCCGCAAGGGCCAACCCCACGACCCCACCGCCTATACCGCCTTCCTGCATGAGATCGGCTATCTCCTGCCCAAAGGCCCCGACTTTACCATCCGCACCACTGGTACCGATCCCGAAATTGCCCATGTTCCCGGCCCGCAACTGGTGGTCCCCGTGATGAACGCGCGCTATGCGCTCAATGCTGCCAATGCGCGGTGGGGTTCGCTCTATGACGCGCTTTACGGCACCGATGCACTGGGCGACGCCCCGATTGGCAAGGCCTATGATCCCGCCCGCGGCGCGCGGGTCATCGCCTGGGCCAAGGCCTTCCTCGATGACGTGGCCCCCCTCGCCAAAGGCAGCCATGCTGACGTGACGGGCTACCACATCGCAGAAGGCACCCTCGTCCCCGCTCTCAAGAACCCCGCCCAATTCGCAGGCTTCCGCGGCGATGCCAGAACCCCCTCCGCCATCCTGCTCAAGAACAATGGCCTCCACCTTGTGCTGCGCATCGACCCGGGTCACCGCATCGGCGCCGCCGACCGGGCCGGTCTGGCCGATATCCGCATGGAATCCGCCCTGTCGGCCATCATGGATTGCGAAGACAGCGTCGCCGCCGTGGATGCCGAAGACAAGGTTCTCGCCTATGCCAACTGGCTCGGCCTGATGAAGGGCGATCTGGTCGAGATGGTGCAGAAAGACGGCCAGACCATCGAACGCCGCCTGCGCGACGATTTCGCCTTCAGCGCCCCGAACGGCAGCCCGCTCTTGCTCAAGGGCCGCGCGCTCATGCTCGTGCGCAACGTGGGCCACCTGATGACCAACCCCGCCATTCTGGATGCGCAAGGGCGCGAGGTGGGCGAAGGCATCATGGACGCCTTCCTCACCACGCTCTGCGCGCTCCACGATCTGCAAAAGACGCAAGGCCCCCGCAACTCGCTCCACGGCTCGGTCTACGTCGTCAAACCCAAGATGCACGGGCCGCAGGAAGTGGCCCTCGCCTGCGCCATCTTCGACCGGGTGGAAGAAACCCTCTCCCTCCCCCGCTTCACCGTCAAACTCGGGATCATGGATGAGGAACGCCGCACCAGCGCAAACCTCAAGGAATGCATCCGCGCCAGCGCCGACCGCGTGGCCTTCATCAACACGGGCTTCCTCGACCGGACGGGGGATGAGATCCACACCAGCATGGAAGCCGGCCCCATGATCCGCAAAGGCGATATGAAGTCCTCCGCCTGGATCAAGTCCTATGAGGATCGCAATGTCGATATCGGCCTTGCCTGCGGGCTCAAAGGCCGCGCGCAGATCGGCAAGGGCATGTGGGCGATGCCCGATCTGATGGCTGCCATGCTGGCGGCCAAGATCGCACACCCGCAGGCCGGCGCCACCTGCGCTTGGGTCCCCTCCCCCACTGCCGCCACCCTCCACGCCACCCATTATCACCGCGTCGATGTGATGGGCGTGCAGGATACCATCGCCAAAGGCGGCCCGCGCGGACGACTGGATGACCTGCTGACCATCCCCCTCGCCACTGGCGCGAACTGGTCAGACGATGACATCCGATCCGAGGTGGAAAACAACGCCCAAGGTATCCTCGGCTATGTCGTGCGCTGGGTGGATCAGGGCGTGGGTTGCTCGAAAGTGCCTGACATCCACGATGTCGGTCTGATGGAAGACCGCGCCACCTGCCGAATCTCCAGCCAGGCCTTGGCCAACTGGCTGCACCATGGCGTGGTGTCCGAAGCACAGGTCATGGCCGCCATGCGCAAGATGGCCGCCGTGGTCGACCGCCAGAATGCCAACGATCCGGCCTACATCCCCATTGCCCCGCGCTTTGACGGCATCGCTTTCAAGGCCGCCTGCGATCTGGTCTTCGACGGCCGCGCGCAACCCTCAGGCTACACCGAGCCCGTCCTGCACCGCCGCAGACTGGAACTCAAAGCCCGCAGCCGCATCCACCTCGTCTGACGGCAATCAGATTGCGCGGGCATGCGCCCGCAGGTCTTTTGCTTCGCCTGCGCGCATGCGCGCAGGCGAAGCAAAAGGAATGCGCAGCCCCCTTGGGGGCGCGCTCATGTCATCTCAACCAATATCGAGGGCCAGCGCGTGGATGCGAGTGTTCAGATCCCCCAGCGCCTTGTGCACCGCGCGGTGGCGCTCCACCCGGTTCATCGGGGCAAAGACATCCGCGCGGATCACCACGCGGAAATGGCTCTCGCCGGACCCGTCATCTCCCGAATGGCCGGCATGTTTGTGGCTTTCGTTGATCACCTGCAATTCGCGGGGCGCAAAAGCGGCGGTCAACTGCTTTGTGATCTCGTCCTGTGCTGCCATTTTTCCGAAGGCCCCTTCTATCTGCCGCGATAACCCCTAAACTCTTGCCTCCGAGTCGGAAAGGCCAGCGCGAAACATGTCTACCCGTCCCCCTTTTGAGTTCGACATCCGCGTCTCTTCCGACAAGAAGCGCCGCAAGACCACCCGGCGCGGCATGTCCGGCGCGTTCGAGACATCGCAGAAAGGCTGCGAATATCCGGGCTGTTCCGAACAGGGGGCCTACCGCGCCCCGAAATCGCCAGACCACCTCGATGAGTATTTCTGGTTCTGCAAGGATCACGTCCGCGAATACAACCTCAAGTGGAACTTCTTTCAGGGCTCCACCGATGAAGAGTTCAAGAAGTTTCTTGATGAGGACCGCGTCTGGGGCCGCGCCACCCAGCCTTTCGGCAAGCGCCCCGATGAAGGCCGCGCCTGGTCACGCCTCGGTGTGGATGATCCCATGGCGATCCTTGGTGAAAAGGCCACGCTCAACCCGGCCAAACCCACCGGCAACGCCACCCGCAAACTGCCCGCCACCGAACGCAAGGCGCTGGAAATTCTGGATGCCCGCGACACCATGACCAAGGCCGAAATCCGCAAGGCCTATAAATCACTGGTCAAGGATCTGCACCCCGACATGAACGGCGGCGACCGCAGCGATGAGGACCGGTTGCAAGAGGTCGTCTGGGCCTGGGATCAGATCAAGGACAGCCGCTACTTCCGCGACTGACCCGGCCAAGCCCCCCGTTGCTGGCGCAGCGCCATCAGCTGCGCCGCAGCCGCGCCGAACAGCGCGCTTCCCCAGGCGAGCGGATAGTGCGGCAGCGCCAGCAGCAACGCCGCAGGCCCACCCTCGGGCCGCAGCAACGGCAAGATGAGCGCAGCCGCCAGCCCTGCCACAACCAGCACCAGCGCCGACAGAATGCCCGCGCGCAGCCAGCCCGCCAGACCCGGCCGCCCGAACCCGGGCGCCACGATCCAGGCCACGACTGCCGCTACCGGCAACGCGCGGGCAAAAGCCGGGGTGAACAGAACTGAGGCCTCGGTATCCGCCCCCAACTCCGCCCGCGCCACCGCCGCCGCCATCAACAGCGCCAGCGGCAGCACAAGGGTCAGGCGATC
Source organism: Paracoccaceae bacterium (assembly GCA_022843025.1). GTDB lineage: Bacteria > Pseudomonadota > Alphaproteobacteria > Rhodobacterales > Rhodobacteraceae > Paragemmobacter. Next base: position 155,434 of record JALHOL010000002.1, read on the forward strand.
ACGCAGGGTCATGGGGGCGGCTCCGGATAAGGTTCGTCCCTATCTGGCCTGCCTCGACCGCCCGATCAAGCCACGCCAATCAAGCCACGCTGGTCAAGACTGGCCGATCAGGCCGCCCGAAACGTCAGCGCCGCGCCGTTCAGGCAATGGCGCATCCCCGTCGGCTCCGGACCATCGTCGAAGATATGCCCGAAATGCCCGCCACAGCGGATGCAATGCACCTCGGTCCGCGTGGCGAACAGGCTGTTGTCTTCCTTGGTGCCGATCGTCCCCGGCAGCGATTGCCAGAAGCTCGGCCAACCCGTGCCGCTGTCATATTTGTGCTCTGACGAATAGGCCGCCAGATCGCAGCCCGCGCAGTGATAGACCCCCGCCCGCGTTTCCTTGTCCAGCGGGCTGGTCCCGGCGCGTTCGGTATCCTCTTCCCGCAGCACGGCATATTGCAGCGGCGTCAGCTTTGCCCGCCATTCGGCATCGGTCAGCTTGAACGGGAAATCCCCCTCAGACGCCATGGCAGGCCCCATAGCGGGCCGCAGGACGGGGAACAGGGCGGCAAGCGCGGTCAGGCGCAGAAGGTGGCGGCGGTGCATCGGGATCCTCCCTTGGATGCGGGTCATAGTGGCAGATGTTACGCCCCAAGGCGGCACAAGGTTTCACCCGATCACGCGATTGCGTCCCCGCCCCCCCAAACCCCGCGTCCTCGCCCCCCCCGGCGGCCTGATGTCGCGTCCTGCCCGCCCATTGCCGCCCTTCCCCTTGCAGCCCCCCGCGATATGTTCCACACACTTCCCATGGCCCGAACTCAGGGCGCGACGCGAAACGATGGCGGACGGTATGCTGGACACTGTGATGAAACCCACTGAAGAAATCTCGGTCCGGGATGTTTTCGGGATCGACACCGATATGAAGGTAAAGGGCTTCGCCGACCGTACCGATCGCGTGCCCGATATCGACCCCACCTATAAATTCGACCCGGACACGACGCTGGCGATCCTTGCAGGCTTTGCCTACAACCGCCGCGTGATGATCCAGGGCTATCACGGCACCGGCAAATCCACCCATATCGAACAGGTGGCCGCCCGCCTCAACTGGCCGTGCGTGCGCGTCAACCTTGACAGCCACATCTCCCGGATCGACCTGATCGGCAAAGACGCGATCAAGCTGCGCGACGGCAAGCAGGTCACCGAATTCCACGAAGGCATCCTGCCCTGGGCGCTGCGCAACGCCGTGGCCATCGTGTTCGACGAATACGATGCCGGCCGCGCCGATGTGATGTTCGTCATCCAGCGCGTGCTGGAACATGACGGCAAGCTCACGCTTCTGGACCAGAATGAGATCATCACCCCCCACCCGTCCTTCCGCCTCTTCGCCACGGCAAACACCGTGGGCTTGGGCGATACGACGGGCCTTTACCACGGCACCCAGCAGATCAACCAGGCCCAGATGGACCGCTGGTCGCTCGTGGCCACCCTGAACTACCTGTCCCATGATGCCGAGGCCGCCATCGTTCTGGCGAAATCCCCGCATTACAACACCGAAAAAGGCCGCAAGACCATCAGCCAGATGGTCACCGTGGCCGACCTCACCCGCACCGCCTTCATGAACGGCGACCTGTCGACCGTGATGAGCCCGCGCACCGTCCTGAACTGGGCGCAGAATGCCGAGATCTTCCGCAACGTCGGCTACGCCTTCCGCCTGTCCTTCCTGAACAAATGCGACGAGCTGGAACGCCAGACGGTGGCCGAGTTCTACCAACGCTGCTTCGGCGAGGAACTCCCGGAAAGCGCGGCGAGTATGGCGATGAAGTGAGGGGTGCCGTCCGGTCTGAGAGGAGATTGGTCATTCGCTGCGCGGAGATCTAAAGCTTGCTCAACGTGAAGCATCCTTACACAGCGACGCAACATTTTGGGGCGGACCTCTAGAGGCTGCTGCATGTGGTGGTTGATGGCGTTCGTTATTGCTTTGACGGACCATTTGTCGTAGACAGATGCTAGGCAATCGTGCCGCCCGGGGCCACCGCGCCCCGTTACATCGGTCCATCGCGACCAATGGAGACAAGTATAATGGCTATCAAACCATACAGGTTTGAGGTGTCTGAAGCGCGTAGCGTCAAACACCCCACCCTCCCCAACATCATTAAACATACCTTCTTGGTCCCTGCACGCCTCTTTCCGAAGGACGTTCCGGCGGGTGCTAACTTGCGCGACCCCGTTGGTATGAACCGGCAGGTATACAAGGACGTCAAAGCAAGCCTCGAAGGCAAGGAAGCACTCCCAGGCACCTTCGACCTACTGAATCTCGGAATAACAATCATTGCAGAAGACATTGAGGTCATCGACAAGCGGACCTTCGACGTCATGATTGATGATGACTATGGTATAGCCAACGGTGGCCACACCACACAGATCATTTACGACTGCCAAGAGGATGACTCGATTGCTGAAGGCCAGCACGTCGAAGTAAAAATCATCACTGGGCTAGACGGCGGAGAAAACCACACGCTGCGCGTGGACATTGCAAGGGGACAAAACACTGGGATTTCGGTGCAGCCCCGTTCAATTTTCGAACTTGATGGGGCGTTTGAAAGCCTCAAAGAGATCGTGAAGGATCAAGACTGGGCAGGCGACATTGGTTTCAAGGAGTCCGACCGGAAGGACATTGACGTCCGCGAATTGGTGTCCGTTCTCGAATTGATGAACGTCACAGATTTTCCGGTCCGGGACTCGAAACACCCCATTGCGGCTTATGAAAAGTGGTCTGCTCCTCTCAAGAAGTTTGGAGATGACTACGAGGAAAACCGGAATGACCCATCGAAGCGCAAGTATGCTGCTTTTGAGCCGCTGCTTCTCGACGCATTGGTTCTTTACGATCACATCCGGCGCGACTTTCTTCGGGTTTATAACGATACGGTCGGTGGCCGCGCAGGAAATTTGCGTATTGTTGAAAAGGCACCGCCAAGCAAAGGTCGCTACAAGTTTCGCTATGCGAAACTGGACGATCACGACCAACGTCTAACCAAGGGTGCGGCATTTCCTATTCTGGGTGCGTTCAGGAACTTTGTAGATGTTAACCCAAAGACGGGCACCGCTGAGTGGCTTGGCGGTTTTGAGAATGTGCTGGCCTCATGGCGTGCACTGGCGCCGGAGTTGGTTTCAGAAACCAAACAGGCCATTCGTGACATTGGCAACGCGCCTGACTCGCTGGGTAAGAACCGCAATCACTGGGCCAATTTGTTCAAGACTGTGCGGCTGCATGTCATGCAGCAGCAGTTGGACACGATGGGTTGAGGAGGCTCACCATGAATAGCCAAGAGAACAAACTCCTCATCAAAATCGGAAAGCACTTTGAAGCCAACGCCAGCGGTAGCATCGCTGTCGGCGCTGTTGTCGTGATCGCACTGACGCTCGTCGCGGTTGGGTTTTCCTTCATGTAAGCGTGCTTGGCGGCCGCTTTGTTGTGGCCGCCTCCGTTTCCTCATGATCGTAGCTCCGAACGACTTTGTCGGTTTGTTCAACTGAGCAGGCCATCGAGAAAACCTTCACTGTTGCTTATAAGGAAGCAAAGCCAGAACTTGATTTTGATCGCCCAAAATCTTCCCAAACCACCCACTTGCTAACCAAAAAATCCTGAGTGATCCTGCCAAAGTGGGCGGTTTGCGAACATTCCTCCTTCCGGCGCTGCTCTGCGCCCTCGCTGCCCCCCTCCCGGCGCAGGCCCAAAGTGACGTCGCCAACACCCCCCCTCCACGTCTTCGCCACCTGTGCCAGCCACCTTTCGCCCCTGATAGAACATCAACGTCTGGTCGATGGCCCCGCCTCCCCCATCACCAAGGCGCCATAGGCTGCGATGTGGGGCGTGCCCCCCCTATAGGTACCAGAACACCCCACCCACCAATCAACACACCAACGCCTCAGCCCCACCTTAGGAAAGCCCCCTCACGGGGCCTTCCGGTCTGACACAGCGTCCCCTGCGGGCCTGACGATCAAAGCAAGGGCGCGTCCGGCATCGTCACGCGGAACCGGTCCAGCGACTCCAGCGATGCGCCGTCGAATTCGCCCCCCAGCACGAACCACGGACCGAACGCATCCGCCCGCGTGAACGCAGGCAGCGCGTCGATCGAGGGAACGCCCAGCGGCGTGCCGTCGATCACGCGCCCGGCAGGCGCTTGCCCATAGCCCCGCGTATAGGCCAGCACATGGTTCAGGTTGGTGACGTAATGCTCTTCGAGCAGATAATCGACGCCATAGGAAGCCATCACCCGTTGCGCCTCGGCCGGGTTCAGAACGCCCGTCCACCATCGCGGCCCAAAGGCTTCGGTCACCGCCTGTTCTACCTCTGTCGACTCATACCGATGGAAGTTCACATGATAGGGCGTCGCCGCTGCGCCGAAAACCTCCTGCACCCCACCGCCCAGAAAGCGGACGTCGTAATTGCCCGCAATGCCACCGGGAACGTCCGGATCCAGCGATCCCGCCACATAGGACCGCGTCGCAACCAGTTGGGTTTCCTCCTGCCCATCCCGAAGCCGGTATTGGTGGGTGATAAGATGCTGCTGAACGCTGGTCCCCTGCAACACACCATCCGCCATGATCCGATCCCCGGCATCGGGATTGATGATGATCGCGTCGATCATCCCCCAACGGAACCCCTCCGGCACCGTGATCATCGAACGATCGAACGAGGCAAAGTTGCCTTCCGTCAGATTGTCGACATTGACCACCATGATCCCCAGCGGCCGCCCCCGATCCTGCCCGAGCAGGAAGTCGAACGTATCCGCCCCCTCACCCCCCCAAAGGATCGTCGGCCCGGTTCCTATGGTGCGGTCAATCACCATCACATCATCCCCGCCACCGGCGGCGACCATGTCATTCGCGCCGATCCCGGTGATCGTATCGCCACCCACCCCAAGAAAAGCCGCAGGCGCGATCAGCACTTCAATCCCTGCCTCATCCATGTTCAGCGCAAAGCCACGCACAGCCACGGCTTGTTCCGTCACCGACTGCGGGAAAGACGACATATAGGCCACGTCGCGCCCGGCCCCGCCAAAGATGAAGTCATCTTCATCAAACCGAAGGGTGTCATTGCCCGACCCGGCATAAAGCCGATCCGCCGCCTGTCCCCCATCCAGAAGATCGGCCCCGGCACCACCCGTCAGGGTATCGCTGCCATCGCTTCCCAACAGCGTGTCATTGCCCGCCGCACCGTCCAACGTATCGCTGCCAAGACCCCCATCCAGCACATCGGCATCAACGCCCCCGTGCAACCAGTCGTCACCCTCCCCGCCATCCAGGATGTCATTGCCCGTTGTCCCGTTCAGACTGTCATTTCCTGCGGCCCCGGAAAGCGAGTCGTCCCCCGCACCTCCGTTGATCGTGTCATCGCCGAAACCGGTTCGGATGATGTCATTCGACGCCCCGCCGAACAGGCGGAAATCGGGAGAGTACTCAGGATAGTCAAGCGCGTTGTTCCCTGCCCCCGGGAAGCCCAGAAAATAAAGCGTGCTGCCCGTCACCGGATCGAAAACCTCGGCAGGTGAGGCCCCGCCGATATATTCTGCAACCTCGATCCCGATGATCGAAAGCAGGGTGGTGATAAAGCTGTTGCTGTTAAAGGCAGGCGCGACGGCATTGTATGGGATGGACAGGTTCATCTGTGCCGTAAATTGCGCCGTTGCGGCAGCCAACACCCGCCAGACATCCGCGTCGCTCCGATCACCGATGTCAAGGGCGACCTGCGCATAAAGACCCAAGACGCCATAGCCGGGTGTATTCGAATAACCTCCGGCCCCGGTGCCGTTCACCGACCTGTTCTGAAAGGCCCAAAAGCTGTTCTCCGTCCATTCGCCCAGAAAACCGTCCGAGGGTTGGACTTCCAGTTCACGGCCCGCTCGGACAATCTGCAAATGCCCGTACAGCGGCACAGCAGGCAAACGGTTCCCACCAAGATATATGGTCATTCGGACAACACCCCTTCACTCGTTAAAATTCGATCACATTTAGACAAAGACATCGTGCTACAGCGCGCATTGCGCGGTGCCCTCGACCTGACCGCAAAGGCCGGACCTCTGGCGGACGCCAAACTCAGCCTTCGACCCGGCCCGCCCCCTTTTGCGATTTTCGGGCAGCCCGGCCCAACGGATGTTTTCATCCTTGCGTCCCGACGCCACAAAGGAAGACCGATCCCGATCCCCGCGAATGGTGACCGAAAACGCCTCGGGCAGATCGCGTGTCAGATCCGGCACCACGCGCCGCAGACAGGTATGCGCAGAAAGCGTGCCACCGAAAAGAACCGAGGGCGAGCCCACCCGCACCCCGTCAAAAACCAAAATCTCTAGAAGCAGCCGCAGCAGGTTCATGTCGCAGCCGCTGCCACGGGGTCAGGGCACCCCCCCAACGGAAAGGATGCCCGCTCTATCCGCCCGGTCAAAACCCACAAACACCCACGCACCAAAAACCCTCAGCCGACACGCAACCGAGCGTTGTCTTGCGGCAAGAAAACCCAAGACTGACTTACCTGTCAATCGTCTCCAATACAGACCAAAGTTATATTTCCGCACACTTGATAACCATAATGAATGCAATCATGCTCTATTAATGGGCGCTTTGAAAAAATACCTGTGCACCCCCTTGCTCCTCTGCGCGCTTGCCGCACCCGCGGCCGCGCAGACCGACAGCGACATCCCCGACAACCCCCTCCACTTCTTCGCCACCTGTGCAGGCCGCATGTCGGCGCTGATGGAGCATCAATGGCTGGTCGATGGCCCAGCCTCTGACATCACCAAGGCGCGGCGGTCTGCGGTGCTGGATGTGGTGGCCTCCCTCACCCCGCCAGGGCAAGAGGCGCAGGTCATGGCGTGGCGGGTCGAGGCCAAGGCCGCCCACGCCGCCCTGCTGGGCCAATCCCGCCACGGCCCCGCCCCCGACCAGACCCGTGCGGCTAAGCGGGCTGCAATGCTCCTGCAGTCGTGTGAGGCCTATCTTTCCTGACTGGCCACCTCCGGCCCGTCCTGCTTCGCCCAGCAGCCTCGTCCGGATCGCCCCCGCCAACGCAAACCAACTGCGCGCCCACGCTTCCGCCTCCACCTCCCAGCAAAACACTCGAAAAAACCCTCCGCAGAAACGCGCAGAATCCCCCAACCCCTTCCTCAAACGTTAACCTTAACGCCCCAACACCGTGCGCTGCGTGCATACGCCCGTCTGCACCGGCGTCTGCACCATGCGCTGCACGCCCGTTTCCGGCCAAACCCTTGTGTTAACAACGCAAATGCGGCGCAGAAAAAGAAAAGGGGCGGCCAAATGGCCACCCCTTTCCCCGACAGGGACCCGACTGAGCGATCCCGGAAAGATCAGCCGCGCGCAGCTTTGGTGGCGTTCGCCCACCAGACCAGATCGTCCAGCGAGGCCGTCGCGGCGGGCAGCAGGTTGGCCTCCACATCGGCCATATTGCCCGAACCGCCCATGCCCGGATGGACCTTGAAGAAATCGCCCATGCCCAGATGCACCGCGTTGCGGGTCGGAACCATTTGAAGTTCCACGCCGATCAGGCGCAGGTGCTCCATCGCGCGGGTACCGCCAACTGAACCGTAAGCCATTGCCGTAAAGGGCTTTTTCGCCCATTCGACATAGGCCTGATCCAGCGCGTTCTTCAGCGCGCCGGTGATGGAGCGGTTATACTCCGCCACCACAAAGATATAGCCGTCGAACTCGGCCAACTTCTTCTGCCACTTCACCGCGGCGGGCGATTGCGACGGCGCCCAAGCGTTCGAGGCGACCTCGTCAAACAGCGGCAGGTCAAAGTCGCGCAGGTCGACCAGTTCAACATCCATGTCGGTACGGGCCTTCGCCTGCGCCAGCATCCACTGGGCGGGAATGTCAGCAAAGCGCGACGCGCGGGTAGAGCCGATGATAAGGGCGATTTTCGGATTGCTCATGGGATTTTCCAGTCCATTCAGGAGGTTGAATTCTGTGCTGAATAAGTGGTTATCGCTCGGAATCTTGCAATTCGGCGCGGCTGCAACCCCCATGTGCGCCCATGCACGAAGTTTGCCGTATGGCCCCATATTTCCCGCGCCCGCCCTTGCCCCCGGCACCCCGGGGTGACACTCTGGCACAAAGCCTTTTGGCCGCTGTTTCAGGCATGACCCGATGACCAAACCCAACGACAACCCCGCCGATCCCTTCAAGAAAGCGCTGGCCGAGGCCACGCGCACGATGGCGGACGATCCCGAAATGACCGTGTCCTATTCGGTCGATCCGCCGGGGATGAACCGCGAAGGCGTGCGCCTGCCGCAGGTCTCCCGTCGCATGACGCGCGATGAGGTGATGCTGGCGCGCGGAACCGCCGATGCCTTCGCCCTGCGCCGCAAGTTCCACGATGACACGGTCGCCGCCCGCTATGCCCCCCAAGGCAACCTCGCCCGCGAGATTTATGAGGCGATGGAAACCGCAAGATGCGAGGCCGTGGGCGCCCGCGCCATGCCGGGCACCGCCGTCAATATCGACGCCAAGATCGCGCATGAGGCTGATCGCAAAGGATATTCCCAGATCACCAGCATGCAGGATGCCCCCTTGGCCGTGGCGGCGGGCTATCTTGTGCGCCATCTGGCGACGGGCCGCGACATGCCCAAAGGTGCCGGCAACGTCATGGAACTCTGGCGTGGCTTCATCGAAGAACAGGCCGGCGGCACTCTGGAAAACGTCGATCACGTGCTGGACGATCAGGCCGCCTTCGCACGTCTTGCGCGCAAGGTGATTTCCGACCTCGGCTATGGCGATCAGCTGGGCGACGACCCGGATCAAAGCGATCCCGACGATCAGCAGGGCGAAGCCGAAGAAGATCAGGACAGCCCTGACAGCGCGGGCGAGGATGAGCAGGACAGCGACGAATCCGAGGCCGCCCCCGAACGCAGCCAAGAGGAGCAGCAGGATCAGTCGCAGGCGCAGGTCACGATGGAAGACAGCGCCGATATGGAACAGGGCGATGAGGCGGAATTGCCCGAAGGCGAGGCCCCGCTAGAGCCGCCGCCCCCTGCCCCCTATTCCGATGCCGATCCGAACTACACCGTCTATACAACGGATTTCGATGAAGAAATCCGTGCCGAGGATCTGGCCGAGGCAGCCGAACTGGAACGCCTGCGCGCCTATCTCGATCAGCAGTTGGAGCCCCTGAAAGGCGCGGTTAGCCGTCTGGCCAATAAGCTGCAACGCCGCCTTCAGGCGCAGCAGAACCGCTCATGGCTGTTCGATCTGGAGGAAGGCACGCTGGATGCAGGCCGCTTGGCGCGGGTGGTGGCGAACCCCACCATGCCCCTGTCGTTCAAACAGGAAAAGGACACCGAATTCCGCGATACCTGCGTGACGCTTCTGTTGGATAATTCCGGATCCATGCGCGGGCGTCCGATCTCCATCGCAGCAATCTGCGCCGATGTGCTGGCGCGCACGCTGGAACGGTGCAGCGTCAAGGTGGAAATCCTCGGCTTCACCACCCGCGCCTGGAAAGGCGGGCAGTCGCGCGAACGCTGGCTGGCGCAGGGTCGCCCGCAAGGGCCGGGCCGCCTGAACGATCTGCGCCACATCATCTACAAATCCGCCGATGCGCCTTGGCGGCGCGCGCGGCCCAATCTGGGTCTGATGATGAAAGAAGGCCTTTTGAAGGAAAACATCGATGGCGAGGCGCTGGAATGGGCGCATCGCCGCATGATGTCCCGGCCCGAGGCGCGCAAAATCCTGATGGTCATTTCCGACGGTGCACCGGTGGACGACTCGACCCTGTCGGTCAACCCCGCGAATTTCCTGGAAAAACACCTGCGCGACGTGATTTCCATGGTGGAACGGCGGCGTCAGGTGGAACTGATCGCCATCGGCATCGGCCATGACGTGACGCGCTATTACCAGCGCGCCGTCACGATCACCGATGTGGAACAGCTTGCCGGAGCCATGACCGAACAGCTTGCCGGGCTGTTCGAAGTCGATCCGAAAAAGCGGGCCAAGGCGGGCCTGCGGCGGGCGGGGTAAAGGGGGGCTTTCCGCCCCCCTCTGGGCCTTCGGCCCATTCCCCCCGAGGATATTTGAAGAACGGGTGAAAGCATGTTCCAGAGCTTTGAGACGACCTCCGACCCGGCCGCCGGACCGGGGCGTCTGGCGCGCCTGCGCGATCATCTGCGCGCCGAAGGCTTGGCCGGGTTCCTGATCCCCCGCGCCGATGTGCATCAGGGCGAATACGTCGCGGCGCGCGATGAACGCTTGCAATGGCTCACGGGTTTCACCGGATCGGCGGGCTTTGCCATCGTGCTGCCGGATGTGGCAGGCGTGTTCATCGACGGGCGGTATCGCGTGCAGGTGAAAGGCCAGGTCGATCTTGCCGCCTATACCCCCGTCCCTTGGCCCGAGGTGAAGCCGGGCCAATGGACCCGCGATCATCTGGAGGCAGGCGTGGTGGGGTTTGACCCGTGGCTGCACAGCGCCGATGAAATCGCCCGGATCGAGGCCGCGCTGGAAGGATCGGGCGTCACCCTGCGCGCCGTCGCCAATGCCGTCGATGCGATCTGGCCCGATCAGCCCGCCCCACCTACGGGCGCGGCCTTTCCCCATCCTGTCACATTGGCGGGGGAAACGTCGGTCGAGAAACGCACCCGGCTGGCGGAAACCCTGCGTAAGGACGGGCAGTCGGCGGCGGTGATCACCCTGCCCGACTCGCTGTGCTGGCTGCTCAACCTGCGCGGCGCAGATGTCCCGCGCAATCCGATCCTGCACGGCTTTGCCATCCTGCATGATGACGGGTCGGTCGATGCTTTCCTCGCCGCCGCCAAACTCAATGACGCGGCGCGCAATGCGCTGGATGCGGGCGTCCGCCTGCACGCGCCCGCCGATTTTGCCTCCGCGATCAAGGCGTTGACCGGCACCATTCGGGTGGATCGCGGCACCGCACCACTCGCCGTGTCGCGCCTGATCGAAGAAGGCGGCGCAACCGTCGCCTGGGGCGACGATCCCTGCCGCCTGCCCAAGGCCTGCAAGAACGCCGCCGAAGTGGCCGGAATGCGCGAGGCGCATCTGCGCGACGGCGCGGCGGTGGTGGAATTTCTCTGCTGGCTGGACCATGAGGCCCCGAAGGGCGGACTGACCGAAATCGACGTCGTCACCGCGCTTGAAGGCCATCGCAGGGCGACGAACGTGCTGCATGATATCAGCTTTGATACGATCTGCGGCGCAGGCCCCAACGGCGCGATCATGCATTACCGCGTGACAACCGATACAAACCGCCCTGTGCGGCAGAACGAACTCCTGCTGGTCGACAGCGGCGCGCAATATGCCGATGGCACCACCGATATCACCCGCACCATCGCCGTGGGCGATCCGGGGGCCGAGGCGCGCGATTGCTATACCCGTGTGCTCCAAGGCCTGATCGCCATTTCCCGCGCCCGCTGGCCACGCGGCATCGCCGGGCGCGATCTGGACGCGCTGGCGCGCTTCCCGCTTTGGGTTGCGGGCATGGATTTTGACCACGGCACAGGCCATGGCGTGGGGGCCTTTCTGTCGGTGCATGAAGGGCCGCAGCGCATTTCCCGCATTTCCGAGGTGCCGCTTGAACCCGGCATGATCCTGTCGAACGAGCCGGGCTATTACCGCGAAGGCGCCTTCGGGATTCGGCTGGAAAATCTGATCGTGGTCCAACCCGCGGCCACACTGGGCGACGGGCGTGACCAGCTCAGCTTTGAAACGCTCACCTTCGCCCCGTTCGACCGCCGCCTGATCCGCACTGACCGCCTGTCGCCGGATGAACGCGACTGGCTGAACGCCTATCACGCCGAGGTGCTGGCGCGGCTCTCCCCCCGCCTGTCCGCAACAGCGCGAGACTGGCTGCAAACCGCCTGCGCCCAAGTTTAAGGCAGAATCCTGCGCAACTCTGGCGGTTTCGGGCAGAAGGACGCCGACTCCAGAACGACTCGTTGCCGCAACCTCTGGGTAGGATCATCCTTTCAACCTTGATGGGGGAGGATGTCATGACAACGACCTTGGAAATCAGGCCCGTCCCGGGCCGCTATATCATCAGGGCCAGCGGGGCCATCATCGGCGAAACGGATCGCGCACTGGCACTGATCGAGGGATCGCGCGCCCCGGTGATCTATGTCCCGCGCGAAGATGTGGCGATGGCGCTGCTTGATGCCAGTGACCGCCACACCACCTGCCCGCACAAGGGCGAGGCCCGTTATTACAGCGTCACCACGCCCGAAGCGCGGCTCGACAACGCGGTCTGGTCCTACGAAAACCCCATTGCGGGGGCCGAGGCCATCGCGGGGCATCTGGCCTTTTACGAAGACAAAGTCCGGGTTGAACCGCGCTAGGCCGCCGCCTCTGCCGCCACGTGCCGAATACGTTCCACCATCGCGCGCAGCCCGTTGGACCGCTGCGACGACAGATGATCCGTCAACCCCAGCCTCCCCAATTCGGCAGGGGCATCCACCGCTACGACCTCGGCCACCGGCAATCCGGCGTAAAGGGTATGCAGCACAGCGATCAGCCCCTTCACGATCATCGCATCGCTGTCGCCCTGAAAATCAAAGCGGCCATCGCTGATGACCGGCTGAATCCACACCTGGCTCGCACAGCCCTGCACCTTGGTTGCCGGCACCTTCAGCGCCTCATCCATCGGGGCAAAGGCCTTGCCCAGTTCGATCACATGACGATAACGGTCTTCCCAGTCATCCAGGAATTCAAAGGTCTCGGTCAGGTCTTCAAAGGCGGGGGTGGCCATCACACGCTCCTGTATTGCGGCCAAGACCTAGGGTCTGCCGACCAAAAGGTCCAGCCCGCGCCCCAAGGCTTTGTCGCAACCGGGTGCTTTTCAAATCCGCCGCCATCGGCTACCCAAGGGGCAACAGACAGGGGACCGGGATGAAACGAACAGTTCTGGCGGCGTTGGGCGTGGTGCTGGTGGTATCGGGCTGCGGCATGATCCGGGAATCGCGGTTGAACCCGTTCAACTGGTTTGGCCGGGCCGAACCGCGCGAGACGGTCACCACCGCCGCCCCGCAGGACCAGCGCCTGCTGGTATCGCAGGTCCTGACGCTCTCGGTTGATCCCTACAGCGCCGGGGCCATCGTCCGCGCCAAGGGCATCCCGCCTTCGCAAGGCTGGTGGGACGCAGAGCTTGTTCCCCGCCCGATCGATGAAAACGGCGTTCTGGTGTTTGATTTCCGCGTCTTCCCGCCGATCACGGAAACGCCGGAAGGCACCCCCCGCTCACGCGAGATCACGGTCGCCATTTCCCTGTCGAACGTGAAGCTGGATCAGGTCCGCGAAATCGTGGTGCAGGGCGCGACCAACGCGCTGTCGTCGCGCCGCTAAATCAGGCGGTGCGTCACAGACGCACCACCCGCACTTCAGTTCCCTTGGCAGACAGGGCGATCTCGCCCTTGCACAGGCGCAGCGCATCCTCGCCAAACGCCTCGAACCGCCATCCGGTAAGCGCCTCAACCTCGCGCTCGCCCGCCGCGATGGCATCCAAATCCGCGGCAGAGGCGATCAGCTTCGACGCCACCCCCAACTGTTCCGATTTGGCCTTGAGCAGCACCCGCAGCAGATCGGCCAGCGCCGGGTTGACCTGCAACTGTTCGCGGCTCAGGTCGGGCTTGGGCATGTCTTCAGATTTCATCTCCATCCCCGCCTTGATCGCGGCCAGAATGCCATCGGCAATCTCGGGTTTGCGCCCCTCGCGCAGCAACAGCCGCGACCGGCCCAGCTCTTCCATGGATGTGGGCCGGGTTGATGCCAACTCCAGCAGCGCATCATCCTTCATCACCCGCGACCGGGGCACGTTCAGACGTTGGGCATATTCCTCGCGGAAGCGCGCCAGTTCCTTGACCACCGCCAGAAACCGCCCCGAGGTGGTGCGCGTCTTCACCCGCAGCCAGGCCTCATCAGGATGCACCGTATAGGTGGCGGGATCGGTCAGGATCGACAGTTCTTCTTCCACCCAGCGTGTGCGGCCATTCTTGGCCAACTGCCCCGCCAGCCATTCATAGATCACCCGCAGATGGGTGACATCGGCCAGCGCATATTCCTGCTGCGCGCTCGACAAGGGCCGCCGCGACCAATCGGTAAAGCGCGATGTCTTGTCGAGGTTTTCCTTGGCAATCTTTTTGACGAGCGTTTCATAGCCCACCTGTTCGCCAAAGCCGCAGACCATGGCGGCGATCTGCGTGTCGAACAGCGGATCGGGAAACACCTTGCCTTCGACGAAAAAGATTTCCAGATCCTGCCGCGCGGCGTGAAACACTTTGACCGTCGCCTTGTGGCGGAACAGGTCGTAAAGCGGCTCCATGCTCATGTCTTCGCCCGCGATGGGATCGACCAGCACGGCATCCCCGGTCTTGCCCGGCAGCGCCATCTGGATCAGGCACAGCTTTGACCAATAGGTCCGTTCCCGCAGGAATTCGGTGTCGATGGTCACATAGGGCTGGGATTTTGCGGCTTCACAGAAGGCGGCGAGGTCTTCGGTCGTTGTTATTGTACGCATCATGCCTTCCGGTTGGCCTGGGTGGCACGGGGTCATCCCGCCCTATCGCTATAGGCGGGACAGCGGGAAAATGAAAGGCATGATGAATAAACGCTGCGTCCGGCTAAAGGTAAAGCGGCCCGCGCTCCCCCACCGCAAAGCGGCGCAGCACAGCAGGATAAAGACGGTGCTCCTGCACCAGCACCCGCGCGGCCAGCGTATCGGCACTGTCCCCCGGCAGCACCGGCACCCGCGCCTGCCCCAGAATTGGGCCATCATCAAGCACCGGCGTCACCTCATGCACGGTGCAACCGGCCTCAGTATCCCCCGCATCCAGCGCGCGCTGATGGGTGTGCAGGCCGGGATATTTTGGCAAGAGCGATGGGTGGATGTTCAGCATCCTCCCCGCGAAGCGGTTCACGAATGCGGGTGTAAGCACCCGCATGAACCCGGCAAGGCACAGGATATCGGGCTGCGCGGCAAGGATCGGCTCCACCAGCGCCGCCTCGAAAGCAGCGCGGTCCTTGCCAAAGGGGCGGTGATCCACCGCCGCCACCGGCACGCCCAGTACTGCGGCCTTTGTCAGCCCCTGCGCGCCCGGATCGTTCGATGCCACCAGCACGGGCTTCGCCGGATGGTCCCCCCCCAGCATATCCCGCACCAGCGCCAACATATTCGACCCACCCCCGGAAATCAGGATGGCGACGCGGGCTGTCACAGGATCTCGCCCGAATAGACCACGCCTTCCCCCGGCACCACATGACCAAGTGTAAAGACCGTCTCACCCATCTCTGCCAGCAGGGCGGAAATCGCCTCGGCCCGGTCTGGGGCCACCACAAGGATCATCCCGATCCCGCAGTTGAAGGTTTTCAGCAGTTCCGCCTGCGTCATGTTCGCCGTTGTCGCCAGCCAGCGGAACACCGGCGGCAGGGTCCAGGCGTTCAGGTCGATCGCACAGGCCAGCCCTTCGGGCAGCACGCGCGGCGGGTTTTCCGTCAGGCCACCCCCGGTGATATGTGCCAACCCATGCACACCACCCGCGCGGATCGCGGCCAGCGCCTGCTTCACATAAAGCCGCGTCGGCGCCAGCAGCGCCTCGCCCAGCGCGCCATCCGAGAACGGCGATGCCGCATCCCAGCCCAGCCCCGACAGTTCCACCACCTTGCGCACGAAACTGTAGCCGTTCGAATGCACCCCGTTGGACGCAAGGCCCAACAGCACATCGCCCTCGGCCACCCCGGCGGGCAGATCTGCCCCCCGCTCCATCGCGCCCACGGCAAACCCGGCAAGGTCGAAATCGCCCTTGTGATACATCCCCGGCATCTCGGCCGTTTCCCCGCCGATCAGCGCGCAACCCGATGCCTCGCAGCCTGTGGCGATGCCTTCGATGATCCGCGTGGCCTGATCCACGTCCAGCTTGCCGGTGGCGAAGTAATCCAGAAACAGCAGCGGCTCCGCGCCCTGACAGACCAGATCGTTCACGCACATCGCGACAAGGTCGATGCCGATCGTGTCCACATTCCCGGTATCAATGGCGATGCGCAGCTTGGTGCCCACCCCATCGGTCGCCGCCACAAGGATCGGGTCACTGTATCCCGCCGCCTTCAGATCGAACAGCGCGCCAAACCCGCCCAAGCCAGACATGCTGCCCGACCGGGCAGTGCGCTTGGCAGCAGGCTTGATCCGTTCGACCAGCGCGTTGCCTGCGTCGATATCCACACCCGCCTGCGCATAGGTAAGGCCGTTCGTCATCGCGCTCGCTCCGCCGCTGTGCCGCTGTTGCGCGCAGGCCATATACCAGCCTCTGCCCCATCGCAACGGCGCAAAGGCCAAAGCCTGCGCCGCTTGACACGGATCAAGGAAGACCGCACGCAAAGGTGGCAAATAGGGGCCATCCCGCGTCCGAGGAAGATCGCACATGTCCCGACTGTTCCTGCTGCTCTACGCCCTGATCGGCCCCTCGCTTGCCGGGGTCGGGGTCATCATTGTGCTGACCATGGGGATGGTCACACTCAAGGCCATCTTGGGCTCTGCCGCGCTTGGTTTCGCGCTGGGTGTCCCCGCCGCCTGGGCCGTGATGCGACAGTTGGCCCCCGATGGTGACTGACACCATCCCCGCCACCTTGACCCCTGCTGCCAATGGCCTTAGGCCAATGCGTGCGGGGCTGTAGCTCAATGGTTAGAGCCGGGCGCTCATAACGCCTTGGTTGGGGGTTCGAGTCCCTCCGGCCCTACGCATCTCCCGCAGGCGCGATGATGCATCCGCCGGACCATCGGCCCGCTTAAAGCCCCATTTCCCGCGCCTTCAGCGCAGCTTCCACGCGGTTGCGCACCTGCAACTTGTGCAGGATGTTGGTCATGTGGTGCTTGATGGTCTTTTCCTGAAGATCCAGCGCACGGGCGATTTCCTTGTTCGATTGGCCTGTCGCGACCAGTCTCAGAATCTCTTGCTCGCGCGATGCCAGCGCCTCCACTTCGGGCAGATCGCGGGCGCCCTGCCCCTGCATCGCCGCCAGAACGCGCGCGGCCAGCGCGGGCGATACGTAGGAACCGCCCTGCACCACACCTTGCAGCACATCCACCAATTCCTGTGCGCTGACCCCCTTTAGCACATACCCCCGTGCCCCTGCGCGAAGCGCGGCCAGCAGATCGTCATCCGCCTCGGATACGGTCAGCATCACGATGGCCACGGCAGGAAAACGCCGCGCGATGGTGGCCGCCGCCACCAGCCCCGACCCCGGCATCGACACGTCCAGCAACACGACATCAGGCATATGCGCCTCGACGGCTGTCACCGCGTCATCGGCGGTTCCGGCCTGCGCCACCACGGTGAACCCGCCATGCTCCTGCAGCGAAAGAACCACCCCGCCGCGCAAGAGCGGGTGGTCGTCGGCAACAACGATATGGATGCTGTCCATTCAGCTTTCCTCAACTGGCAACTCCAGCAACAGCCGCACACCTTGGCCCGGGGCCGTGGCTATGCTGAAACTGCCGCCAATACTCTCGACACGTTCCCTTAATCCGGACAGGCCAAGCCCCGTCCCGGCAGAATTCGGCTCCACCTGCGCGGCCGGATCAAAGCCCGGCCCGGCATCCGCCACGATCACCGACAGCCGCCCTGCGTCAAGCGCGCACCCCACCCGCACCTCGGCCCCCGGGGCGTGGCGATAGCTGTTCATCAGGCCTTCCTGCACAAAGCGGTACAGGCAGATCAGGATCGGATGCGAGGCTGGCACATCGGGCCAGCGTCCCTGCGTGCTGTCACGGATGACAACAATCCCGGTGCGGCGCTCTTGCGCGCCAATCGCCCGGTCCAGCACTTGCGCCACCGTGCTGCCTCGCAGATCGGGCAACGTCAGACCCCGGCAAAGATCGCGGACATCGGCCAGCGCCTCATCCAGCGCTTCGCGAAGTGCCTGCGCCTCGGTATCGTCGGCCGACAGCCGCGCCCGCCGCATCAGCGCATCCAGCCGCAAGGATGCCAAAGCCAAGGCCTGCGCCGGACCGTCATGCAATTCGGCACTGATCCGGCGCATCTGGCGCTCGGTCGTCTCACTCACACGCTTGGCGGCCTCTTGCACACGCGCGCGCAGCGCTTCGTTTTGGGCCGAAATCTGCGCCAGTTCCGCCAAACGGCTTGCCAGCGCGCTGGTCTGCGCCTCGATGGTGCGGCTGCCGGCCTGAACTATGCCGAACAGTGCGGCAAAGGTGACCCCGGTCACAGCCGCCACCATGGCCCAAGCCCTCGCCTGCGCTATCCAGATATCCGCTTCCAGTTCGGTCGCTACCAGATAGAACTCTGCCACCGCGATCACCTCACCCGTAAGGATCGAATGGATCGGGTTGTAAACCTCCAGCAGCGGCACCCCGCTCTGGCGCTCATTCTCGCTCTCCGCATCGTCCAGCTGGTCAAAACTGGCTGACAGCTGGCCTTTCAACGCCGCCTCCAACTCGGTGCTGGGCACGAAGGTCTGTCCGATCACGCCGGGATCGCTGGAAAAGGCGACAAATCCATCGGCGCGCCAGATCTTGACCGACCAGACCCGTTCGGAAAGCGGAGGTCGTTCCAGAATATCGCGCATATGGGCAATCGCCTCTGGCGAAAGCTGTCGCGCCTCAGCGAGGGGTTGCGACAGCGGCGCAATGAAGCTTTCCATATAGACTGCGCTCGAAATGGCCGAGTTTCGCACCACCCCCATTTCAATGGATCGGCTGACCAGCCCACCGATCACCAGCATCCCGATCAGGCTGACCACGCTGCCCACAAGGGCAAAGCGGTGCAGCAGCGCCAGCCCGGCAAACCGCTCGCGCCATGCGATTCGGGGCGCGGCGGCGGTCGTCGCGGGCAGAACAGGGGCGGCAAGGCTGGGGCGATGGGGCTGAGTCATGCCAGGAATCTGTCTGATTTCGGGCGTTCTGGCCATCGGTCGGATGTCGGATCGGACTTTGGTCTGACGTGGCGTCAGACCTTGGGGCCACGGGCAGCGCGGACCGGTGGTCCGAGGGGCGGTGGCACAGGTCCCGCACGTCTGGCGCGACGCCGGCGGCGGTGTCCTGATCACCTCACCGGGCAATTGCGCCCCCAAAAGGAGGATTGATCATGACATCCAAACTGAATCGTGCTTTCGCCCTGACCCTCGCGCTTGGCATGGGCGGCATCCTGACTGTCGGCCCGGCTGCCGCCTCGCCCGGCCAGCCCTTCGCGACGCAAGAGTTCGGCGTGACCCTGCCTTCGCTGCACACCGACGGCTTCGAAACCGCGCGGCGCGGTCGTGGGGCCGATGATGGCGCGGGCCATACGCGAGGCGGCGGCAAGACCCGCGGTCGGGGTAAGGACGATGCTCCGAACCACGGCTGGATGGAACAGCAGACCGAAGACGTGATCTTTGCACGCCGTGGCCGCGGGGCCGATGACGGCGCAGGCCACACGCGTGGCGGCGGCAAGACCCGCGGGCGCGGCAAGGATGATGCCCCGAACCACGGCTGACACAGAGCACCGACCCGCCTGTCCGGTCATCAGTCATGGACAGGCGGGGTTGGTCTAGCGCCCGTCGCGCAGGCGAGGCCGCGCCGTTGGCTCGGCCGCAACCTCCCCCTCGATCCAGCCGCGAAAGGCCGCCAGCGCCGGGCGCGGCGGCAGGCCCTTGGGCCAGACCAGCCAATAGCTGCCCGCCGCCCGCACCGCGCCGCCCCAGGCCGGAACCAACCGCCCCGCCGCCAGATCCCCTTCGATCAGGAATGTCGGCAACAACGCCACGCCCAACCCATGCACCGCCGCCTGTTGCATCGTGGCGAACTGGTCAAACAGCATCCCTCCCGGCCGTTGCCCCGCCATGCCTTGCGCTGCGAACCAGCGGCCCCAATCCCCAGTGCGGCTTTCAATCTGCAACAGCGGCAGCGCCAGCAAATCCCCCGGCCCCGTCACTGTCGCGGCCAACAGAGCAGGCGCGCAGACGGCCTGCACCTCCTCCTCCATCAGCAGCAAATGATCGGCCCCCGGCCAATCGGCCCGCCCGTAATGGATCGCGGCGTCGAACCCTTCGGCCTCCATGTCGAACGGGCGCAGCCGCGTCGTCAGCGTCAACGCCACCCCCGGATGCGCGGCCCGGAAATCGCGCAGACGCGGGGCCAGCCAATGCATCCCGAAAGCGGGCAGAATGGCCAGCGACAGGCTTTCCCCGCCATCCCCCGCCCGCAGCCGCAGCGCCGCCTGCCCCAGCACGCCCAGCGCGCGCCGCGCATCCGTCACGTAATCCCGCGCCGCAGGCGTCAACCGCAGCCTTTGGCGGTCGCGGATCAGAAGTGTTACGCCCAGTTGCGCCTCCACTTCCTGCAAGGCGCGGCTGACCGCTCCTGGCGTCAGATTCAACTCCGCCGCCGCCGCCGTGGCCGTGCCCAAACGCTCCACAGCCTCCAGCGCCAACAGGCCTGACAGGCTGGGCAAATGGCGGCGCGGCGGGATCATGTGAGCTTACCTCAACAACCGTACAGAATGTTTCGCTATAAATTCACAACATATGGCTTCATACAAGGCTCAACCCCGGCATGGCGCGACTCAGGCCTTGCTGGCACTCTCTCCAAACCCAACCGGAGGAACGGCCATGAGCCTCGACGCCCCGAAAACCACCGACAAGCCCAAGCTGAAGGCAAAGGATGCGCCCGATCTGGCCCGCTTTGATTGGGAAGACCCCTTCCGCCTGAATGACCAACTGACCGAAGAAGAGCGGATGCTGCGCGATGGGGCCCGCGCCTATGCGCAGGAAAAGCTGCAACCGCGCGTCGTCGCGGCCTATCGCGAAGAAACCACCGACCCGTCGATCTTCCGCGAAATGGGCGAGATGGGCCTTCTGGGTGTGACCATCCCCGAAGAATACGGCGGCATCGGTGCCTCTTACGTGGCCTACGGCCTGATCGCACGCGAAGTGGAGCGTGTGGACAGCGGCTATCGCTCGATGATGTCGGTTCAATCGTCGCTGGTGATGTATCCCATCTACGCCTACGGCACCGAAGCACAGCGCCAGAAGTACCTGCCAAAACTCGCCTCGGGTGAATGGATCGGCTGCTTTGGCCTGACTGAACCCGATGCCGGCTCCGATCCGGCTGGCATGAAGACCACGGCGAAGAAAACCGCCAACGGCTACGTGCTGAACGGTGCGAAGATGTGGATTTCCAACGCCCCCATCGCCGACGTCTTCGTCGTCTGGGCCAAATCCGAGGCGCATGGCGGCAAGATCAAGGGCTTTGTCCTCGACAAGGGCACCAAAGGCCTGACCGCGCCCAAGGTGGGCGGCAAACTTTCCCTGCGCGCCTCCATCACGGGTGAGATCGTGATGAAGGATGTCGAGGTCGGCGAAGACGCCCTGCTGCCCCATGTCGAAGGCCTGAAAGGCCCCTTCGGCTGCCTCAACCGCGCGCGCTATGGCATTTCCTGGGGCGTCATGGGCGCTGCCGAATTCTGCATGCACGCCGCCCGCCAATATGGGCTCGACCGCAAGCAGTTCGGCAAACCGCTGGCCGGAACCCAGCTTTACCAGCTGAAACTCGCCAACATGATGACCGAGATTTCGCTTGGGCTGCAAGCCAGCCTCCGCGTCGGCCGCCTGCTGGACGAAGCGAACGCCGCGCCCGAAATGATCTCCATCATCAAGCGCAACAACTGCGGCAAGGCGTTGGACGCCGCCCGCTGGGCCCGCGATATGCATGGCGGCAATGGCATCCAGGAAGATTTTCAGATCATGCGCCATATGGTGAACCTGGAAACCGTGAACACCTATGAAGGCACGCATGACGTGCATGCCTTGATCCTCGGCCGGGCAATCACCGGGGTGCAGGCGTTCTTCTGACGCCCTTCCCATAGGGCAAAAATCTTCCAGAAGAATTTTGCCACCCCACCGCCCCAATACCGGGCGGACCGCCACCGCAGCGGTAAATTCTTCCAGAAGAATTTACCGGCCCCCCGCCGAAAACTTTTCCGGAAAAGTTTTCGGCGTTCCGCACTGTGCCGATCTGCACAAGTCTCTGTCGTTTTCAGGGATGACATGGCTGTTCTGGCGGCTAGGCTCAGGGCCATGACACACGCGCATTCCATCCCCGAGCTTGATGCCTATCTGGCCGCCCACCCCGGCACCCGCTTTCTTGATGCGGTGATGTTCGATCTCTGCGGCACGGCCATCGGCAAGCGCTATCCCATCCGCGATGCGGCAAAAGTCTGGTCCTCTGGCGTCGCCTTCTGCGCGGGCATCACCACGCTCGATGCGCTGGGGGCCTGCTGGGATGTCGAAGGCATCGGCTTCTCGGATGGCGACCCCGACGCGACCTCCTATCCGATCCCCGGTACGCTGGCCCCTGTTTCCTGGCAGGCCGACACAGCTCAGGTGCTGATCGCGCCCGCGCCGCCCGAAGGGCTGGCGCAATGGTGGTTCGATCCGCGCAGTATCCTTGCCAATGTCGTCGCGCGCTTTGCCGATCTGGGCCTGACCCCAGTGGTCGCCTGCGAGCTCGAGTTCTACCTCGTCGATCCCTCCCGCGATGCGCAGGGCCGCATTGCCCCTGCACGCCCCGCAAAGTCCGGCCGCGCGCCGGAAGCGCCGCGCGTGCTGGCTTTTGACAAGCTTGACGAATGGGCCGGGGTGCTGGCCGAAATCGACGCCGCCTGCATCGCGCAAGACGTCCCCGCAGGGGCCGCTACCGCCGAGTATGGCGGTGCGCAGTTCGAAGTGAACCTCGGCCACCTGCCCGATCCCGTTCGCGCCGCCGATCACGCCCTCATGCTGCGCCGCATCGTAAAGGGGGTGGCCGGCCGTCACGGCCTTGACGCCACCTTCATGTCAAAACCCTTTGCCGATCAGTCCGGGTCCGGCCTGCACATCCACCTCAGCCTCGTGGATGATCAGGGCCGCAACGTCTTTGATGATCGCCTGCCTTCGGGCGACACCCTTCTTGGCCATGCCATCGCCGGGCTGCAAGCCACGACCCATGACGCCATGGCGATCTTTGCGCCCAACCTGAACGCCTATCGCCGCTTCGCGCCCAATCAGTTTGTTCCCGTCAACACGTCTTGGGGCACCAACAACCGCTCGGTCAGCTTCCGCATCCCGGCAGGCGGCGGCGCGGCGCGGCGGATCGAACACCGCATCGCGGGGGCCGAGGCGAACCCTTATCTGGTGATGGCCGCCGTTCTGGCAGGCGTCCACCATGGGCTGGCGCACCGCCTGTCCCCCACGCCCCCCTCCACCGGCAATGCAGGCGAAGAGGCTGATCCCGCCATGCCCTTGAAGCTCTGGACAGCGCTGGATCGGCTGGAAAGCTCCGCTCTCATGGCCGAATACCTCGGCCCCCGCTACCCCGCCGCCTATGCCACCATCAAGCGCGCGGAGTTCGAGGCGTTCATGGCCGATGTCCTGCCCCGCGAATATGACTGGTATCTGTGAGATGCACCGATGACCCAACCAACCCGCATCGGCGCCATCTCCTTCTGGTATGCCGATATCGGCCTGCCCAAAACCCGCCGCGCGCCGCTGGCGGGCGACACCACAGCTGACGTCTGCATCATCGGCGCAGGCTATACCGGGCTTTGGTCGGCCTATTACCTGAAAAAGGCCGATCCCGGCCTGAACATCGTCATCTGCGAAAAAGACTTCGCGGGTTTCGGCGCGTCGGGCCGCAATGGCGGCTGGCTGACAGGCGGCTTTGCCTGGAACCATGACCGCTACCTTGCAACCTCGGATGAGGCCTCCGTCCGCGCCATGGTGCAGGCCATGAACGGCACCGTGGACGAGATCATCCGCGTGGCAGGGGTCGAGGGGATCGAGGCCGACATCCTGCGCACGGATGAGTTGATGGTCGCCACCACCCCGGCCCAACTGGCGCGGTGTGAGGCCGAGGTCGCCCACCGCCGCCACTGGGGCGAGGATCGCGTCCACATGATCGGTGCAGGCCAAACCGCCAGCCGCGTGAACATTCCCGGCATTCTGGGCGCGATGGTCGTGGGCGGCGTGGCCCGCGTGCAGCCCGCCAAACTGGTCCGAGGTCTGGCGCAGATCGTCGAGGCGATGGGTGTCCGCCTGTGCGAGGAAACAGAGGTCACCGCCATCGCCCCCGGCCGCGTCTCCACCAAACGCGGCATCGTCACCGCCCACACCATCCTGCGCTGCACGGAAGGCTTCACCGCCACCCTGCCGGGGCTGAAACGCGAATGGCTCCCGCTCAATTCCGCGCAGATCGCGACTGAGCCCCTGCCGCCCGAAGTCTGGGCAGAGATCGGCTGGCACGGCCATGAAATCCTTGGCGATTTCGCCAATGCCTATTGCTATTGCCAACGCACGCGCGAAGGCCGCATCACTGTGGGCGCACGGGGCGTGCCCTATCGCTTTGGCTCGGCCATCGACAATTCCGGTGCGCCAGATCCTGAAACGATCCGCCGCCTGACCACCATCCTGCACACCCATTTCCCGGCCACGAAACGCTATCGCATAGACCACGCCTGGTGCGGCGTGATCGGCGTGCCGCGCGACTGGTGCACGACGGCGGGGCTGGACCCGGTCACCCGTATCGGCTGGGCCGGGGGCTATGTAGGGGTGGGCGTCTCAACCTCCAACCTCTCCGGCCGTACGCTGACAGACCTTACCCTAGACCGTGAAACCGACCTTACCCGCCTGCCCTGGGTCAACCGTCGGGTGCGCAAATGGGAACCCGAACCTCTGCGCTGGCTGGGGGTGCACGGGATGTATGGCCTTTACGGTATGGCCGACCGGCGCGAGATGGTCCGACAAGGCCCGCCCTCACGGCTGGCGAAGTTCGGCAACTGGCTGACGGGGCGCTGAATGACCCGTGCCCTGATCTTCGATCTTGACGGCACGCTCGTCGATAGCGCCCCCGACATTCACGCCGGGGTCAACGCCCTGCTGGCCGAAGACGGCCACGCCCCCCTGTCATTTGAAACTGTGCGCGGCTTCATAGGGGGCGGCGTGCCGATCCTGATCACCCGCGTGATCCGCGCCCTCGGCCTGCCCGACGATCCCGCCTGCCACGCCGATCTCTGCGCCCGCTTCATCGAACGGTATGAACATGATCCCGGCGGGTTGACCCGCCCCTATCCGGGGGTGGAAGCCGCGCTGGATGCCATCGACCTGCCCATGGGCCTCTGCACCAACAAACCCGAAGGCCCGACCCGCGCGCTGCTGGCGCATCTGGACTGGACGCATCGCTTTCCGATGCTGGTCTGCGGCGATACGCTGCCCGTGCGCAAACCCGATCCCGCGCCGCTGCACCACGCCGTGGCCGCCATCGGCGGTGGCCATGTCTGGTTCGTGGGTGACAGCGAAGTGGATGCCGAAACCGCACAGCGCGCCGCCGTGCCGCTTCTGCTTTTCACCCAAGGCTATCGCAAAACGCCGCTGGCCGACCTGCCGCATCACGCCGCCTTTGACCATTGGGCCGACTTTCCCACGCTGCTGCGCCCCCAAAACGATTTCTGACGCAGAAATCGCGCCGAAATCTGACACAGATTTCGATCAACCCGAAACGCGCACATCAAAAAGGGGCCAACGGCCCCTTAAAATTCTGCGTCAGAATTTTCCGCGAAATTTGCGTCAAATTTCGCCGTCAGACCACCGTCACCCGCAGCCCATCCGGCCCCTGCCGCAGTCCCGGCACCAATGCCGAACCTTCCAGCCTGATCCCACGCCACAGCGCAGTCTCGGCAAAATCCGCAACCCTCCCACGCAGCGCGGGCGGCTCATACAGTTCCACGATAGATGCCCCCAGCCCAAGGAAACGCACCCGCGTCACCCCGTCATCCCGCAGCAGATCATTCGCCGCCATCGGCTCAAATCCCAGACCCAGAAAGAACGCCTCGGTCGCCGCAAGATCGGTGCAGGGAATGCCCAGATGATCATGCCCCGGCAAGCCATCGCGGACCGGGCCGCCCAGACGCGCGCAAAGCTCGATCCGCGCCCCTTCCGGCCCCTGCAGGAACACATAGCGCACACCCGTGCCCCAGAATTCGGCAATCTCGCGCGGGCCATCCGGCGTTGTCGCCTCCAGCCGCGCACCGCGCGCGATCAAGGCGGCCAGCGCCGCATCCACGTCCATCACCGCAAGCGCCAGATGGTCGATCCGGCCATGCCCGGCGGGGCTGTCCGCCGCCACCAGAGCGACCGCCTGATCCCCCAGCCGCAGCAGCGCCTCATCGCCGGAAAAGCCGAACACGTCACGCAGCATCGCCGCTGCGGCGGCCATGTCGGTTACCGCCAGTTCGGGGATCAATGTCATCACTGCGGCCATGTCTCCCCCCATTCGCACCTGGACCCATCACCCTTCGCCTGTGGCAGATGCGCGGGCCGCAATCAATATGCGATGGCGCATTTTGCGGCGAAGAAACCGCAATGCTGCACGGTAACGTTCAATTTCCCTCCACCTTTCTTGACTTTGGCCATCCATAGGTGAATGCAGGGTTCAGCAATTTTAATAGACGACCATTTCACCGCAACGTCTGGTCGCCCATTCCGCACAAAGGCCCATTCCCATGGTCAAACGTCTCATCATCGCGATCATCCTGCTTGGCGCCATCGGCGGCGGTCTCGTCTGGTTCAACATGTTCCGCGACAACATGATCACCCAGATCTTCGCCAACATGCCGCAACAGCCCGCCACCGTGTCGACGGTCGAAGCAAAGCCCGTCACATGGACCCCGGTGATCGAGGCGAACGGAACCGTCAATGCCGCACAAGGCGTGGACCTGACCGTTGAAAGCGCAGGTGTGGTGAAAGAAATCCTGTTCCAGCCCAACACGACGGTTGAGGCAGGCGCCCTTCTGCTGCGGCTCGATGATGTGGTGCAGACCGCGGATGTCGAGGCTGCGCGTACCCAGGCCGAACTGGAACGCGGCAACCTTGCCCGCGCACAGGATCTGACGCGCCGGGGTGTCACCACCAATGTCTCGCTCGACCAGACTCAGGCCGCAGCGCAGGCCGCCGAGGCGCAGCTTGCCCGCGCCAATGCCGTGCTGGAACAGCGCCAGCTGGCCGCGCCCTTCGCAGGCACCATCGGCCTGCCGCGTGTCGATCTTGGCCAGTACGTCGCGCCCGGAACCATCGTGGCCACCTTGCAGGATATCTCGACCATGCGGGTTGATTTCAGCCTGCCGGAACAGGATCTGCCGCTGCTGTCCATCGGGCAGAAGATCGAAGTGCAGATTGAAGGACTGGATGAAACCTTCCCGGGCGAGCTGACGGGGATCGATCCCCGCGTCGACCCCGCAACCCGCCTTGTCGCGCTGCGCGGGTCCATCACCAATGCCCAAGGAAAGCTGACCCCCGGCCAGTTCGTCCGCATTCAGGTGGGCTTGCCCGCCGAAGAAGGCGTCATCGCCCTGCCCCAGACCGCGCTCTCCACCAGCCTTTATGGTGACTACGTCTATCTTGTCCGCCCCTCGGAAGAGGATGCCGAAAAGCTTGTCGTGGCTCAGGTCTTCGTCAAACCCGGCCGCCGTTCGGGCAGCGTGGTGGAAATAGCCGAAGGCGTGGCCCCCGGTGATCAGGTCGTCAGCGCTGGCCAGAACCGCCTGAGCAATGGCCAGCCCGCCATCGTTGACAACGCGGTCAACCCCGCCGCCGCCGCAACTGGCCCTGCTGTCGGAGCCGATCAATGAGCCCGTCAGACATCTTCATCAAGCGCCCGGTCCTCTCTACCGTCCTTGGCCTGCTGATCCTGCTTCTGGGCCTGCAGGGGTTCTTCAATCTGCAAATCCGGGAATACCCCGAGGTGGAGGAAACGGTGGTCACCATCACCACCGTCTAT
The DNA here is from genome assembly GCA_022843025.1 of Paracoccaceae bacterium. Classification (GTDB taxonomy): domain Bacteria; phylum Pseudomonadota; class Alphaproteobacteria; order Rhodobacterales; family Rhodobacteraceae; genus Paragemmobacter. The sequence goes on from JALHOL010000002.1 coordinate 183,226, forward strand.
CCCGGCGCGGCGCCCGACCTTATTCAGGGCTTCATCACCGCCCCCATCGCCGCCGCCGTGGCGACGACCGAGAATGTCGATTACATCACCTCCACCTCCTCGCCTTCAGCCTCCACCGTCACGGTGAACATGCGCCTGGGGGCCAACCCCGACGTGGCGCTGACAGAAGTCATGTCCAAGGTGCAGCAGGTGCGGTCCCGCCTGCCCGCCGAGGCCGAGGATCCCACCATCGTCAAAGGCACGGGGATGACCTTCGCCACCATGTATCTGGCGATGCAGAACCCCAACATGACATCGGAACAGGTCACCGAATACATCGAACGCGTGATCCGCCCCCGCATGTCCACCATCCCCGGCGTGGCCGAAATCCAGGTGCTGGGCGGGCAGACCTATGCCATGCGCATCTGGATCGACCCGATCCGCCTTGCTGGCCGTGGCCTGACCGCGGCCGAGGTGCTGGGTGCCGTGAACAATGCCAACTTCCTCGCCGCACCGGGCAAGACCAAGGGCGAATTCACCGCCTATTCCATCACCATGGAAACCACCCTCCAAACGCCCGAGGCTTTCGCCGCCCTGCCCATTTCCGGCACGGGGGATGATGTCGTCCGTCTGGCCGATGTGGCGCGGGTGGAATTGGCGGCCGAGTCCACAGACACGATCGTGAACTTCAACGGCGAACCCGGCACCTTCATCGGCGTCTTCCCCACCCCGGGGGCGAACCCGCTGGACATGTCCACCGCCGTTCTGGCCGAACTGCCCATCATCCAGTCCAGCCTGCCGCAGGGCATGAGCATGACGCTGATGTATGACGCGACAGAGCAGATCAGCGCCTCGATCAACGAAGTGTTCAAGACCATCGCCGAGGCGGTCGCCATCGTCATCGTGATCATCCTGCTGTTCTTGGGCTCTTTCCGGTCGGTGCTGATGCCCGTGGTCACGATCCCGCTGTCCCTGCTGGGCGTGCTCTTCGTGCTCTACCTGTTCGGCTATTCGATCAACCTTCTGTCCCTGCTTGCAATGGTTCTGGCCATCGGCCTTGTCGTGGATGATGCCATCGTCGTTGTGGAAAACATCCACCGCCATATCGAGGAAGGCTTCCGCCCGATTCAGGCCGCCTTCATGGGGATGAAGGAAATCTACGGCGCGGTTGTCGCCATGACGATCACCCTTGCCGCCGTCTTTGCGCCGCTTGCCTTTACCGGCGGCCTGACCGGATCGCTGTTTCGCGAATTCGCCGTCACGCTGGCCGGCGCGGTGATCATTTCCGGCATCGTGGCCGTGACGATCACCCCCATGATGTCGGCCCGCCTGCTGCAAAAGGGCAACCACTCCCGCTTCCAGATCGCCGTCGACCGCGCCTTCGACAGGCTGGCAGGCTGGTACGAACGCCGCGTCAACGGCTCGCTAGACTATCGCGCCATCACCATTCTCATGGTCGTCGTTCTGGCCGGGCTGACGGGGTATCTGTTCACCAAAACCTCAACCGAGCTTGCCCCGGAAGAGGATTCCGGCGCGCTTTTCGCCTTCGTCAACGCGCCGCCTTATGCCACGTCCGAATACACCCGCACCTATATCGACCAGATGCGCGAACTCACGAAGGACCTGCCCGAACTGTCGGCCAACTTCTCCATCGTGGGCTTTGGCGGGGCCACGAATTCCGGCATCGCGCTCTGGGCGTTCAAGGACTGGTCCGAACGGGATCGGTCACAGGCCGAACTGCAAGCTGATCTTCAAGGCAAGATCAGCGCCGTCGCCGGGGTGCAGGCTTTTGTCTTCGCGCCCCCCTCGCTGCCCGGTGCGGGCGGTGGCCTGCCCATCAGCGTGATCCTGCAATCCACCGGCCCTTCCGACCGCATCTTCGAAGTGGCCGAAGAGATCAAGGCCGCAGCACAGGCCTCGGGCCGCTTCATCGTGGTGCAGAACTCGTTGTCCTACAACTCCACACAGATCACGCTCAAGATTGACCGCGAACGCGCCGCCGCACTGAACCTGCCCGCGCGCGACATCGGCACGACGTTGGGCTTGCTCGTTGGTGGCGGGGCCGTCGCGCAATTCGACCGCGACAGCAACAGCTATGATGTGATCATGCAGGTGCCCGAGGAGTATCGCAACAACCCCGAACGGCTGACCGATTTCTTCATCCGCTCCGCCAGCGGCCAGATGGTGCCGCTCTCGGCAGTGGTGACAGTGCAAACCAAGGTCGCCCCCAGCGCCATCGAACAGTTCAACCAGCTCAACTCCACCACCATCAGCGCGCTGCCCATCCCCGGTGTCTCGACCGGCGACGCCCTGCAGGTGATCGTGGATGAGGCGGAAAAGGTCATGCCCGACGGGTTCTTCATCGACTATTCCGGCCAATCCCGGCTCGAGGTGACGGAAGGCAACACGATCCTGCTGGCTTTTGGCCTTGCCGTGGTGGTGATCTACCTCGTGCTGGCCGCGCAGTTCGAAAGCTTCCGCGATCCACTCATCATCATGATGTCGGTTCCCCTGTCCATCTTCGGGGCCATCGTGCCGCTGAACCTCGGCCTTGGCACGCTGAACATCTACACGCAGGTGGGGCTGATCACCCTGATCGGGCTGATCACCAAACACGGCATCCTGCTGGTGGAATTTGCCAATCAGGCCCGCCGCGAACGCGGCCTGTCCGCGCGGGAGGCCATCGTCGCCGCCGCCAAAACCCGCCTGCGGCCGATCCTGATGACCACCGCCGCCATGGCACTGGGGGTGATCCCGCTCATCATCGCCGATGGCGCCGGCGCCGCCGCGCGGTATTCGGTCGGTCTGGTGATCTTCTCGGGCATCACCATCGGCACGATGTTCACGCTCTTCGTGGTACCGGCCTTCTATACGCTGATTTCACGCAAGGAACTGGCGAAACCGGTGGAAGATCCGGTAGCAAGCCACTGAAAGCAAGGTGGCGATCCGCTGCATCGGATCGCCACCTTGCTGCAGATTTTTCGCAGAAAAATCGTTTCTTTACACGCCATCCACAATCACCAAGGCCACCTCTGCCGCGCCCTCCCGCGCAGCACGCGCCGCCTGATATTCGGCTGACGCATAGCACGCCCGCGCCGATGCCAGATCGGGAAACACGATCACCACATGCCGCGCTTGCTGCGACCCTTCCAGCACATCCGATTCCCCACCTCGCGCCAGAAACTGCCCGCCAAACCGGGCGAAGGCCGCCGGGGCGAGGGCCTGATACGCCTTGTATCGTTCGGGATCGGTGACCGTGACATGCGCAATCCAATAGGCCGCCATCATGCGCCCTCCAACATCCGCCGCGCGATCTCGGCCGCCTCGCGCAAGTGATCCTCCACCGCCTGCCGCGCCGCGCCCGCATCATTGGCGGCAATCGCCGCTGCGATGCGCGCCATGCGCGCGCGGCCGGGCACCGCCCGGTCTGCCACAGTCAGCGTCAGCGCGCGCAGCCGGCTGATCCGCCCGTTCAGGCGCTGCACAATCTCCCACGCGATGTCATGCCCGGCGGCGCGAAAGATCACCTCATAGAACTGCGTCGTCGCCTCAAAAACGGCATCTTCGGCGCCCGTCGCCGCCTCCAGCGCAGCCAGCGCCGCCGCCAGATCGGCCTTCACCGCGGCATCTGCCACCACCGCGCAACCCGCCGCCGCCGATCCCTCCAGAAGCAGCCGGATGTCATAGATCTGCCGCGCCTGCGCCCAGTCCATCCGCGCCACCACCGGCCCCCGGTTGGCCAGGCTTTCCACCAGCCCTTCCGCCTCCAGTATCCGGATCACCTCGCGGACGACCGACCTGCTGACGCCCAGCTGATCGCACAGCGTCCGCTCCACCAACCGCGCGCCGGATGGAAAGCGCCCCGCGATGATCGCAGCCCGCATCCGGCCCAGCACGATTTCGCGCAGGGTCTGCGGCATCTGGTCGATCCGCAATTCGGCGCGCAATTCCGCCTGCATTTCAGGATGTGCTGCCTGTTCCATCGCCCCACCCTAGCGCCCGCGCCCCATCCGGGCAACGACTCATTGACATACGATCTTATGGTATACCAACATACAACCAACAGCAAAGCCCGAGGTTCCGATGCCCGCCCAGATCCGCAAAACCCTTCTTCATGTCGAAACCACGCTGATCGAAGGCGGCCGCGCTGCGCCCAAACCGCTGAAGCTGATCGCGGCGGCGGCGGTCATCCGCAACCCTTGGGCCGGGATGGGCTTTGTCGAAGACCTGAAACCCGCCATCCACGACGTGGCCCCCGAACTCGGCGCATTGCTGACCGGCATGATCCTTGATGCAGCAGGCGGTGGCGATGCCGTCGAAGGCTACGGCAAGGCCGCAGTCGTGGGGCTCGACGGCGAGGTGGAACACGCCTCCGCCCTGATCCACACCCTGCGCTTTGGCAACCACTACCGGCAGGCCGTGGGGGCCAAGACCTATCTCGCCTTCACCAACATCCGCGGCGGGGCCAACACGCCCGTCATGATCCCCTTGATGGACAAGAATGACGAAGGCCGCCGCTCGCATTACCTGACCATCCATTTCGCCATCCCAGACGCACCCGCCGCCGATGAAATCGTCGTGGCCCTCGGCGCCTCCATCGGGGGCCGCCCGCATCACCGCATCGGCGACCGATATCAAGACCTCAAGGATCTGGGCCATGATGTATCGAACCCTGCCTCTGTCTGACGGGGCCGCGGTCGGCCTCATCGAGGTCGGCCCCCCGGGAAATGGCGGCGAGCCGCTCCTGCTGATCCATGGCGTGGGCCTCAACGCCCGCGCCTGGGCCCCGCAAATCGCGGCGCTGGCCGCCACCACCCGGGTGTTTGCCGTGGATATGCCGGGCCATGGCCGCTCTGCCCCCCTGCCCCAAGGCGCGCGCCTGCCTGATTACGTCGACTGGGCCGCGCGCGTGATCACTGCCCTTGGCGTGGGTGCGGTGAACGTCGCAGGCCATTCCATGGGCGCGCTGATCGCCACCGGGCTTGCCGCCGATTATCCCGAACTCATCCGCCGCATCGCCATCCTGAACGCCGTCCACCGCCGCACGCCCGAGGCGCGCGCCGCCGTCACCGCCCGCGCCGATGCCATGGCCGCAGGGGAGTTTGACGCCACCGCCCCCCTCAAACGCTGGTTCACCGACGACGCGCAGGATGCCACCCCCCGCGCCCAAGTCGCCCGCTGGCTGGCCGAGGTCAGCCGCGACGGCTACGCCGCCGCCTACCGCGCCTTCGCCACCGGCGATGATATCTATGCCGACCGATGGGCCGCCATCACCTGCCCCGCCCTTGTCCTGACAGGCGATGGTGATCCGAACTCCACCCCCGACATGACCCGCCTGATGGCCGCCACCGCCCCGCGCGGCCGCGCCATCGTGATCGAAGGCCATCGTCACATGGTCAACCTCACCGCCCCCGACCGGGTGACAGCGGCACTCCGCGACTGGTTGCAAACGCCCCTGATGGCCGAAACCGAAGGGCTGCGCGCATGACCCAACCACAAGACCCCCGCCGCGCCCTGCGCGATGCCTTTGGCACCTTCATGACCGGGGTCACTATCGTGACGGCACTGGATGACGCAGACCACCCCTTGGGCTTCACCGCCAATTCCTTTGCCTCCGTCTCGCTCGACCCGCCGCTTCTGCTGGTGCAGATTGCCAAAACCTCCGCAAATTATCCGGCCTTCACCTCTGGTCGTGGCTTTGCCGTGAACATCCTTGCCGAAGGCCAGAAGGACATCTCCAACACCTTCGCCCGCCCCGCTGCCGACCGCTTCGCCGGGATCGACTGGCAACCCGGCCCGCACGGCGCACCGATCCTGCCCGATGTGGCCGCCTGGTTCGATTGCAGCACGCACCAGATCATCGACGCCGGTGATCACGCCATCCTTCTTGGCCGGATTGAGGCGTTTCACGCCACCCCAGCACCCGGCCTTGGCTACTATCGCGGCACCTACTTCACCCCCGTCGCCACGCAGGCCACTGTCCCCACCGGGCCGGATATCATCGTCTCAGCCATCCTCGAACGCGACGGGCAGGTGCTGCTGATCGACGATGGTTTTGGCGGCCTTACCCTTCCCACCGCCCGCGTGGGCCGCGACGGCACCGCCGCCGCGCTGGCCGCGCTGATCGCGCAAAGCGGCATAGATGCCGCCCCCGGCCCGCTCTATTCCGTTTACGAAGACGTGGCCCGCGCCCAGCAGCACATTGCCTTTCGTTGCCCCGCCACGGCAGGCACACCCGCCAAAGGGGCCTTTGTCGACCTCTCCCCCGCCTCTTTCGCCGAAGTCACTGATCAGGCCCTGCGCACCATGCTGGAACGGCTGTCGGATGAATCGCGCATGGGCAATTACGGCATCTATTTCGGCAATCAGAATGCTGGCCGCATCGCGCTGGTCACAGAAGGCCCAGTCACGGAAGGAACGACCCCATGAAATTCTCGCTCTTCCTGCACATGGAACGGATCAGCCCTTCTGACGGCGAACAGCGCCTGTATCGCGAAATGCTGGAACTGTGCCACATGGCCGATGAGGGCGGGATGCACGCCATCTGGACGGGCGAACACCACGGCATGTCCTTCACCATCGCGCCCAATCCCCTGCTCAATCTTGTCGATATCGCGCGCCGCACCAAACATGTCCGCCTTGGCACCGGCACCGTGATCGCCCCCTTCTGGCATCCCATCCGGCTGGCGGGTGAGGCGGCGATGGCCGATCTGATCATGGATGGCCGGCTTGAACTGGGCATCGCGCGCGGGGCCTACAGTTTTGAATACGAACGCATTCTTCCCGGTCTGGATGCCTGGAACGCAGGCGGGCGGATGCGCGAACTGATCCCTGCAATAAAGGGGCTTTGGGCGGGCGATTACGCACTCGACGGGCAGTATTGGCAATTTCCGGCCACCACATCGGCCCCCAAACCGCTGCAACAGCCGCACCCCCCCATCTGGGTCGCCGCGCGCGATCCCAACAGCCATGAATTTGCCGTCTCACAGGGCTGCAACGTTCAATGCACGCCCCTGCACAACCCGCATGATGAGGTTGTGAGCCTGATGCAGCGCTTCAATGACGCCTGCGCCAAGACGCCCGAAATCCCCCGCCCGCGCATCATGGTTCTGCAACATGGCTATGTCGCCTCTGACGCCGCCGATGCCAATGTCGCGGCGCAGGAACTCAACCACTTCTACAACTATTTCGGCGCCTGGTTCCTGAACAAACGCCCGGTCAGCCAAGGCCTGATCGAACCCCTGACCGACTCCGAGATCGCCGCGCACCCCTTCTATTCGGCAGAGGTGATGCGCAAGAATCTCCTGATCGGCGACAAGTTTGAGGTGATCGACAAACTGGCCGCGATCAAGGCGCTGGGGTATGACGAATTCTCGCTCTGGATCGACAGCGGCCAATCCTTCGCCCGCAAGCGCGACAGCCTGAAACGCTTCATCGACGATGTAATGCCCGCCTTCGCCTGAGGCCCCTGCAAGGACAGCCCATGGACCGCTTCCAGCTCTACATCGACGGTACGTTTCAGGATGGCGCCGCCACCTTCCCCAGCCTGAACCCCGCCACAGGCACCCCTTGGGCCGACATGCCCGAGGCGCGCGAGGCACAGGTGAACGCCGCCGTGGATGCTGCGCACCGCGCCTTCACCTCTGGCCCATGGCCCGCAATGACCGCCACGCAACGGGGCAAACTGCTCATGCGTCTTGCCGATCTGGTCGCGGAAGCCGCGCCAGAACTCGCCCGGCTGGAAACCCGCGACACGGGCAAGATCATCCGCGAAACCACCGCCCAGATCGCCTATGTCGCCGATTACTTCCGCTATTACGCAGGCCTCGCCGACAAGATCGAAGGCGCACATCTGCCCATCGATAAGCCGGACATGGAAGTGTGGCTGCGGCGCGAACCTGTTGGCGTGGTCGCGGCCATCGTGCCATGGAATTCGCAACTCTTCCTCGCCGCCGTCAAGATCGGCCCCGCCCTCGCCGCCGGCTGCACCGTGGTGGTCAAGGCATCCGAGGATGGCCCCGCCCCCCTCTTGCACTTCGCCCGCCTCATCCATGCCGCAGGCTTCCCCCCCGGCGTGGTGAATATCCTTACGGGCTTTGGCCCCACCTGTGGCCATGTGCTGACCACCCATCCAAAGGTGGCCCATATCGCCTTTACCGGCGGCCCCGGCACCGCCCGCGCCGTGGTGCGCAATTCGGCCAAAAACCTCGCCTCCACCTCGCTGGAACTGGGCGGCAAATCCCCCTTCATCGTCTTTGCCGATGCCGATCTGGACAGCGCTGCCAACGCGCAGGTCTCCGGCATCTTCGCCGCCACCGGGCAAAGCTGCGTCGCAGGATCGCGCTTGCTGGTGGAGGCCTCTATCAAGGATGCCTTCCTCGCCAAGCTGAAGGCCAAGGCCGAGGCGATCCGCATTGCAGCGCCCGATGACATGACCACCGAAGTCGGCCCCCTCTGCACCGCGCGCCAGCGCGACCACATCACCGCCACCATCGCAGCCTCCCTTGCAAAGGGTGCCACTCTGATCACCGGCGGTGAACCGCTCCCCGGCCCCGGCTTCTATTTCCCGCCCACCATCCTCGATTGCTCCACCGCTCCCGATGCGCCCGCGCTGTCGGATGAATTCTTCGGCCCCGTCCTCGCCGTGACCACCTTCACGACCGAAGCCGAGGCGCTGGCCAAGGCCAATGACACAGCCTATGGCCTCGCCTCTGGGGTATTCACAAAATCTTTGACCCGCGCACACCGCATGATCCGCGGCCTGCGCGCGGGCGTGGTCTGGGTCAACACCTACCGCGCCGTGTCGCCCATCGCCCCCTTCGGTGGCCATGGCCTGTCTGGCCACGGCCGCGAAGGAGGCCTCGCCGCGGCGCTGGATTACACCACCACGAAAACGGTCTGGCTGCGGACATCAGACGACCCGATCCCCGACCCTTTCGTGATGCGCTGACCCCCGACCAAAGGCCCCCGAGCAGCACGCTGACGAGCGCGGCAAAAGCAGGGATAACCTTTCCAGATCATGAATCGTTTACCGCATGACCGCCCGCTGCGTGCATACACTTTGCTGCACCGCCGTCTGCACCACGCGCTGCACAGGCATTTTCTGCCTTTTCCATCCGTTTCAACCCCTTGCAGCCCGAACCGATGCAAAGCGCGCGCCTTAACCAAACGGAAACTCTCGTATGTCAAATAGCCGGCAGCCATGCCCTGCCCGCCTGCAAACCAAGCGCGACAACGCAAGCCAATAGCCGTGAGTCATCCGGCCCCACCGCAACGCATGGGGACCACTCGGCCCTATCCCCGGTCTACTGCCGTTGTGGTTCCTGCATCGGGGACAGCGTCCAGAAGCCGTCGGCGGCAATCGGTTGCCAAGGCCCCTCGGTCCCATCAGGCCAGCGCACCCGCACCTCTGTCGCCTCCGCCGCACCCAACCCGAAATGCTGCCACCCCAGGCTGCCGCCCACATGTCCGCCCCCCAGCGTGACCTCGCGCTGCTGGATGCGGCCATCGGCCAGCTTCACCTCAACCCAGGCCCCGATGCCGTGGCGGTTCGCCCCCGGCATCGACAGCGCAACTTGCACCCAATGCCCTGACTCTCCACCCATATTCCGCCAGATCTGCGCCGGTTCATTGCGGTTGATCACCACCATGTCCAGCCAGCCATCTGCGTTCAGATCGGCCAGCGCCCCCCCGCGCCCTTGGCGGACCGAGGCCACCCCGGACGTGTCGCCAGCTTCCATGAAGGTGCCATCCGGGCGTTGCAGCAACAGATTGTTAGGATCGGCCATCGCAAAATCCGGCATCGCCCAGACATTGCCCTTCACCACGAACAAATCGGACAGCCCATCATTGTTCACATCGCCAAACTGCGCGTGCCATGCGGTCGATGGGCGCAGGTCATCGCCCACATAGGGACGATGCGCTGTCACCCCCGACTTCAACGCAATATCGCGATACCGCGGCAAGGGCGGCCCTTCAGCTGGAACCTCGGCCAGGGTCTGCAACTTGTTGTCGGCCATGCTGGTCAGGTAGAATTCGGGGAAGCCATCGAAATTGATATCCTCCTGCGCGATGCCCATGCCCCAGATGCGCAGCCGCTGCCAGCCATCCGCTTCTGTAAAGGCCACGGGCGGCTGGCCGGGTTCGATCCGCCACATCTGTTCCTGCCCGCCCTTGTAATACTCCCGGTCATTCGACACGCGCAGGTCGGGCGTGCCTTGTCTGTCCCAGTCGGTGAACAGGATCGACAGCGCGCAAAACCCGGGCTCAAGCGCCAGCGGCGCGGCAAAGCCACCCCCTTCGGCAGGGCGATACAGGTGATTGGCTGTGCAGTTGCCCCAGGGAAAGGCCTCCTCCGTCCGGTCGATATAGGTGCCCACGGCCAGCGTCGGCCAATCGGCCCCCCGCTCCCATGTCGCGGCAAAGGCGGTGGACCACAGGTCCAACCCGTCAAATCCCCAGTCGGCACTGGCATCCTCGAACCGGCAATCGCCAAGTCCCCGCATCAACCGGTCATCGCCAACCCGCATCACGGCAAGGTCGATCAGACCATCGCCATCAATGTCGATCGGATACCCGCCCGACACCGAGTCCATCTCCAGCCCGCTCTCCACTGGGGTCAGAAGCAGCGCGCCGCCGGTTTCGCTGTCATTTCGGAACAGCCGCGCCGGTTCCGTGCCGCCCGCTGCAAAAACCTCGGGCCGCCCATCGCCGGAACAGTCGAATACCGCCGCGCCGCCGCCCACCATGAACTCCCATTCCCCGGTGAAGCTGTGGGTGAAACCCGCGGCCTCGGTCTCTTCCACAAAGCGGGGAATGGCCGGATCCTGCGCCATCGCGGCGGAGGCGCTTATCGTGGTTAACAAAAGGCTAAAGGCGCGCATCCGCATCACTTCCATGTCTTCAGGGTGTTGACGAAATCCCCGACGCAAGCCCCTTGATCAAGGCCCTTCTCAATTGCCGCGCGGAAATGGATCCCGCCGTAAAGCCTTGAAATTCCGGCCTCATTCGCTGCCGTCCAGAAATCCGGGAAATCGCGCGCCGCCAGCCCGTCATCGACATGCGTGCTGTCGGTAAAGGCGAACCCTTCGCCGAACACCTGCGTCAAAACCTGCGCCACCGCGCCCGACTGCGTGGAATGGCCTGACGGATATTCCGGGAAAGGCGGGGTGTTCAACAGCGGTTCCCATTTCGGGTCGATCACCCGGCGGATATAGGTAACAGGCCGCAGCAGATCATAGCGATACTTGTCGCGCCAGTTCACGATAAACCCGTCCGACACCGCAATCCCCAACCGCACCAGCGCATCCACTTGGTGCTCGACCGGGCGCTGATCGCGCGCCGCGATCTGGAACAGGATCGCCACCCAATGCCCGGGCGGCGTCGGCGACAGCATCGGATCATCCGACCAGAACCGCGCAATAAGCTTCTGCTCATCCGTCAAGCCCTTGGAGGTGTCATAAACCTCCATCGCCTCGATAAAGAAGGGCGAGGCAGGGTCCTCGGAATATGCGGGCGGCGGCGGCAGCGCGCAGGCCTCGCCATCAGGCAGGACCATCGGGCGGTTCTTGCCCCAGTTGGGCAGAAGCGGGGCCTGCTGCAACTGGATCAGGTTGGTGGGCACCCAATCCTGCGGCTCGCCCCCCAGCGTGTAGGTCATTGGAAAACCCATGTTTTCCACCACCGCCCCGCCATCATCCGCCGAGGCTGCAATCACATGTTCCGCAACCGCAAGACCATAGGCCGCCGATCGTTCCAGCGTTTCGGCATCCACGCCCTCGGCCACCTTTGCCGCCAGCATAGCATTCAGCGCAGCCTTGGCCCGCTGCCCGGTCGGCCCGGTATTGGCGAAATAGACATCCACCGCCCGCGCCATCGCGGCGTTCAGAACCACGTCATCAGCATAGCTCTGCGCCGGATCGCGCGCAGGCACCGGCCCCAACCATGTCAACTGCCCGGCCAAAGTCTGTAACTCGGGCGAACCAGAGGCCGTCGCCTCATAGGCGATGATCGCGGTATAGCCAAAGGACCGGCTGGCCACCGGCGGGGTCTGGGTGGGCGTGTGGCGCACCAGTTCCAGGATCATGCGGTACCAGTTGCTCAACACCTCGGCCCGCTGATCCGCCGCACCTCCGGCCGATACAGGCGTCCCACCCAAGCAGGCGGTTACTGCAAGGGCCGCATAAAGGCCTTTGAATATGTTCATCTTTCCCCCGATCCCAACCGCGCCTTACCAGCGTCTTGCGGTAACCGAAGCACGATCCGCAGGACAAAAGCAAGCCCGGTGCGGCGACCCTTGTCCTAGTGCGGCTCACCCTGAACCGCCTGCCTCCACGCGCCCGCATAGGGCACAAGCGCCGGGTCCGGCAAGACAGCCTCCACCTCAACCACAGGCCGCGCACCCTGCCCAAACAGCATCGCCGCCCCCAGCGCCGTGCCCGTCCGCGCAGCCGAGGCTTGGACGGGCCGCCCCGTTACCGTGGCCAGCATCCGCAGAAAATGCGCATTTCCACAGAACGGCCCTTCGATCAAGCTCGGCCCCGCCGCACCGATCATGGACAGGCATTCCGCCGTCATCAGCGCCAGATAATAGCCAAGCGCCACCGCTCGTTCGCCCGCATCCTCGGGCGCCACCGTCCAGCGGTGGCTGCGCCCCGGAAACGGCCCGCTGTCGCCAACCACGGCTGGCAGCAGCATGCCCCCCCGCCCCTGCACCCGCTCGGCGTCCTGGGCGTCGCCTGCACCGGTCGATCCATCGCGGATCAGATCAAACTCCCGCCCGCCCATGAACCGGGCCGAAGGCACCGCCTCGCCAAACGCGCTGACATTTACCAGCGTGTCCCGCGCCGGATCAAGCATCACCGCAGCCCCGCCAATGGCCATGGAGATGACCCAAGTCCCTGTGGAGACAACAGAAAACGGCGCCTTCCGCGCCAGAAGATGCGGCAGAAGCGAAGCGTTGGAATCGTGGATCCCCACCAGAACTGGCACCGCACCGATCCCCAGATCGGCCTGCAAGCCGGGGCGCAACAGCCCCAAAACCTCCCCCGGACGGCGCGCCGGGGCCATCTTCCCCGCCAGCCCCAGCCGATCCACCAGCGGTGACCACTCCCCCCGCCACGGGTTCCACAAATCGGTATGGCAGCCCAGCGACGACAGATCCGATGCCGCCTCACCCGTCAGCCGGTAACCCCAATACTGCGGCCACGTCACCACCTGCGCCACCCGGTCGCGCAGGCCCAGGTCCTGCGCCAGCATCCAATGCAGTTGCGCACCAAGGTTCAACCCCATCGGCAGGGCGGGGCTTCCCGTCTGGGAAAACGGCGGTCGGATCGCGTCATACTCGGCGCGCATCGCATCCGGCCCGGTATGCTCATAGTCCAGCACAGGCGCGGCCAGCCCCCCATCGGGGCCCAGCAGCGCGGCGCAAGCCCCGTGGGTGGTCACCACAATCCCCTCCACCCGCGTATCCGCCGCCAGCCGCCGCAACGCGGCGGAGAGAAACGCCCACTGCCCCGCCACATCGAAATGCGGCCAAGGCGGGCCGGGGATCACGGCATTGGGCTGCGTTTCCACCGCAACTTCGGCCCCCAGCGACAGGTCCACCAGCGCGACCTTCAGATTGGTCTTGCCAATATCGATGACGGCGACGGTCTGCATGGCCTAGGGCATGTGAAAGACGGTAACCAGCGGCACCGCCACAGGTTCATTGTCGGGCTTGGTTTCCATGACATCGGCCATATGCGCCCACCAGCGCTGCATCACCGGATGCAGGGGCAGATCAGCCATCCCATGATCCCCGCGCCGCCACAGCACACCGAACAAATGCCCAGTCTCGCGGTCCAGATGGATGGAATAATCCTCCACTCCCGCCTCTTTCAGCAGGTCCACCAGTTCCGGCCATATCTCATCATGGCGCTTGCGATACTCGGCCTCCATGCCGGGGTTCAGCCGCATGCGAAAGGCGAATTTCTCCATCATTTCCCCCGCAACAGGCGCGGCAGCGCGATCACCCCGATCAGCAGCACGCCCAGAAAAACCGACATCACAATCCCCGGCACGTTCAAAAGGCCAAAGCCGAATGTCACCATCCCCATGATGATGGCCGCGAGCACCACCCCCGGGATCGTCCCCGATCCGCCCAGAATGTTCACCCCGCCCAGCACCACCATCGTCACCACCTCCAACTCCCACCCCGTCGCGATGGAGGGGCGGGTAGAGCCAAGGCGCGAAGTGAGGCACACTGCCGCCACCCCGCTCATCACACCGGTCAGCAGAAACAGGATGAACCGAACGCGCTGCACCCTGATACCCGAAAACTGCGCGGCGGTGGCGTTGTTGCCGATGGCATAGACCGCGCGGCCAAAGGTGGATCGATGCAGGACCGCCCAGTAAATCAGCGCAAAGATGGCGAACAGGACCAGCTCAAAGGAGATCACCCACCACACGTACCCCTGCCCAAAGAAAGCGAATTCCGGCGGATAGCCGTTGAACGCCTGATCCCCCAGCACGATGAAAGCGATGCCGCGAAACAGGCTCATGGTGCCAATGGTCACGACGATCGAAGGCAGGCCCATCCCTGCCACAAGAAACCCGTTCACCGCCCCGCAGATCAGCCCCGTGCCGATGCCCACAAGCACAATCACCGGCACCCCCGCCCCCGCCGTCATGGCCAGCCCCATCGCGGTCGATGCCAGCGCGATGATCGAGGCGACGGACAGATCAATCTCCCCCGCGACGATCAGCATGGCCATGGCAAAGGCGATCATCGCCTTTTCGGTAAAGTTGAAAGTCGCGTCCGACAGGTTCCAGGCATTCAGGAAATAGGGCGACAGGAAGGTGTTCCCGATGAACACCGCCACCGCCACCACCAGAAGGATCGTCTCCCAACTCCGCAATGCGCGGCGCAGCGGGGAATGCAACCGGTCAACAACGATCCGGGGCGCGGGCGCGGTCATTGTGCGGCCTCCCGCAGGAGCAGGCGGCCCTTGGGGCGCGATTGCGCCGCGTTAAAGGCCACAGCAAGGATGATCGCCATACCCGAAATCGCCATCTGCCAGAATGGCGATGTGCCCACCACCGGCAGCGCGTTCTTGATCACCCCCAGGAACAAAGCCCCCAACATTGCCCCCCAGATACTGCCCGAACCGCCTGCAATCGCGATGCCGCCAATCACGCAGGCCGCCACCACATCCAGTTCAAACCCGCCCGCCACATCGACATAGGCCACGGCATAGCGCGCCACCCAAAGGTATCCGGTAAACCCCGCCAGCGCGCCGGAAATGACAAAAGCCCAGAACTGCGTGCGCCCCACATCAATGCCCGCATAAACGGCAGCATGGGCATTGCCGCCCACCGCATAGAACGCCCGGCCCAGCGCCGTGCGCGTCAGCACCACCGCAAAGATTAAGACGGTGGCAATGGCGATCCAGCTCATCACCGGCAGGCCAAGCACCACCAGACGCGGCAGCGCCTTGAACCCGTCGGTCATTTCATGGGCGTTCACCCATTTGCCTTCGGTCATCAGAAAGATGGTGCCGCGATAGATGGTCATGGTGCCCAGCGTCACGACGATGGATGGGATGCCCAGCTTCCACACCAACACCCCGTTCACCGCCCCCAGCAGCGCCCCTAGCACGATCACCGCGCACAGGATCAACGGCAGCGGAACCCCTGCCCCGTTCAACAGCGCCGCGACCATACCGGTCAGCGCCAGATTGGCCGCCACGCTCAGATCAATGCACTTGGTCAAGATAACGATCATCTGCCCGATGGCCAACAGCATCAGGGGCGCCGTGTCATTGAACACATTGGCCAGATTGCCGGGCATGACAAAGGCAGGAAAGCGGGTGGAGATGATGCCAACAGAGACCAGGATCGCAAGCGCCAGCAGGGCCTCACGGCTTTTCAGAATGGTCATTGCAACGGCCCCCGCCCGATCCAAATTTGTTGGAACAAATTTGCAAAATTCTTCCAAGAATTTTGGGTGCCCCAGATCATGCCGCCACCGCCAATCCTGCCGCCGCGCGCACCAGTGCCTCGGGCGTCATCCTGTCGCCTGCTACCTCATCCACGATCCGCCCTTCGCGCATCACGATCACCCGGTCCGACATGCCCAGCACCTCGGGGATCTCTGACGACACCATGATGATCGCCAAGCCCTGCGCCGCCAGTTCCGCCATAAAGGCATGCACCGCCGCCTTGGATCCGATGTCGATCCCCTTGGTGGGTTCATCCAGAATGATGACCCGCGGTTTGGTGGCCAGCCATTTGGCGATGACCACCTTCTGCTGATTGCCACCCGACAGCAGCCCCACATCCTGATCCAGCGCCGCCGCGCGCAGGTCCAGCCGTTGGGTATAATCTCGCGCCAGCGTCAGTTCCTCCGCCATCCGCAAAAACCCTGCCCGGCTTACCGCGCCCAGCGACGGCAGGGTGACATTCTGAAAGATCGGCAAGCCCTTCACCGCGCCCTGCCGACCGCGATCTTCGGGCACATAGACGATGCCCGCCTCGATCGCCTCGGATGTAGACCGGATCACGCGCACCTGATCGTCGATCCGGCAGGCCCCTTTCGACGGGGTGGTAATGCCGAAGAGCGCCTGCATCACCTCGGATCGGCCTGCACCGACAAGGCCGTAAAAGCCAAGGATTTCGCCGCGATGCAGGGTGAAACCGATATCGGCGAATTCAGTCGGGTGGCTGTAGCCCGACACCGTCAACACCGGCGGGCCGATATTGTGATCGCGCGCAGGGAATATCTGATCGACCGACCGACCCACCATCATCTGTACCAGCTGGCCTTCGGTCACCTCGGCCATGCGGCCTTCGCCCACGAATTGCCCGTCGCGGAACACGGTGTATCGGTCGGCGATGCGGAACACCTCGTCGAACTTGTGGCTGATAAACAGGATCGCTTTACCCTGCGCCTTGAGCGTTTCAACCAGTTCGTAAAGCTCGTGAATTTCCTTGTGGCTCAGCGCGGCCGTGGGTTCATCAAGGATCACAACCCGCGCCTCGATCGACAGCGCCCGCGCAATTGCCACCATGTGGCGCGAGGCGATGCCCAGATCGCCCAAGCGCTGATCCGGGTCCAGCTTGGCACCGATTTCTGCCAGCAACCGCGCTGCACCCGCGCGCATGGCGCGGCGGTCGATCAGGCCCCAGCCTGTGCGCGGCGCATGGCCCAGCCAGATGTTCTCGGCCACCGACAATTCATCAAACAACACCGTTTCCTGATGGATCGCCGTCACTCCGGCCTTGGCCGCAGCATCGGCGCTGGCAAGGCGGGTCTCGCGTCCGTCAATTTCAATGGTGCCTTCCTCGGGTTGATAAATCCCGGTCAACACCTTCACGATGGTGGATTTCCCCGCGCCGTTCTCGCCGATCAGGGCAGTCACCTGGCCCGGATACAGATCAAGCTGCACGCCCGACAGCGCCTTGACGCCCGGGAATGACTTGGAAATGCCGCGCAGACGCAGGACGGGGTTCATCAGGTTCTCTCAGGGGAAAAAGGGGCCCCGGGCAGGGCAATATCCGCCCGGGGCAATGCCGATCAGAAGATCGATTTGAACTGGTCGATATTCGACGCGTCATAGGTGAACGGGTCGGACATGGCGGCCTCGTTGCCATCGTCCAGCTTGGCCGCGCCCATGCGGCCCATGCCGATTTCCGCGCCCGGCTCGGCCTTGGCGTTGCCCTTGACGAGGTTGTAGGAAATCATCGTCGCAGCATAGCCCAGGTCGATGGGGTTCCAGATCGCGAAGGATTTGGTCGCGCCCGACGCCACAGCCCCGGCCATTTCCGACGGCAGACCAAGGCCCGTCACATTGATCTCACCAATCTTGCCCGCATCCGTTACCGCCTGGCTGGCGGCAAGGATACCTACCGTCGTCGGCGCGATGATTGCTTTCAGGTTGGGATAGGTCGCCATCAGGCCCTGCGCTTCGCGATAGGATTTGTCGGCAAGGTCATCACCATAGACGGTGGCGACAAGGTTGATGCCCGGATAGTTCGGCAGCACCTTCGTCGCTTCTTCGATCCAGATATTCTGGTTCGTCGCGGTGGCCGAGGCCGACAGGATTGCCACTTCGCCGCCTTCGGGCAGGTGATCGGCCGCCAGCTTGATGATCGTGTTACCGATCAGTGCGTTGGACGACGGGTTGAGGTGCATCATGCGGCCTTCCGCCGCGACGCCCGAATCCCACGAAATGACGGTGATCCCCCGTTCCATCGCCTTTTGCAGCG
Organism: Paracoccaceae bacterium; assembly: GCA_022843025.1. GTDB lineage: Bacteria > Pseudomonadota > Alphaproteobacteria > Rhodobacterales > Rhodobacteraceae > Paragemmobacter. The sequence continues at coordinate 201,451 of JALHOL010000002.1, forward strand.
TCGGAACCAGCGCGTCCTTGTCATTGGCCGAAACCGCGATGGCGTTTACGCCCTGCGCGATCAGGCTGTTGATCACCTCGATCTGGCCTTCCGCCGTGGTGTCGGTCGGGCCGGTGTAGATGATCTCCACATCCCCCAGTTCAGCCGCAGCCTCTTCGGCGCCCTTGGCGGCGGCTTCAAAGAAGCCGATGCCCAGCGCCTTGACGACGATGGCGATCTTTACATCCTGCGCCGCAGCCGATTGCGCCATCAGCGCGGTCGCAACCGCTGCCGTGGCCAGTGCCTTTTTCCAGATGCTCATGTTTTCCTCCCTATGAGCCGCTTCTTTTCGCATCAGGCGTCGCCTGCGCGCTCCTCCGTCTTGTCTGCGGCGCCGACGCGCGCCACGATCAGCCTGACCTCGGCCGCCTCCAGCATGGCGGCGTCGCGGTCGGTGATGCCTTCATCGGTGATGACCGTGCTGATCCGCTTCAGCGGGCACAGCAGCAGGCTGGACCGCGCGGCGAATTTCGTGCTGTCGGCCAGCACCACAAGTTCATCTGCTTGTCCGATCAGTTTCTGTTCGGCCTGCACCAGCAGCGGGTCCCCCTCCATCAGGCCCAGCGGGCCAAGGCCCCGGCACCCCATGAACATGCGGGTGGCATAGAAATGGCGGCTGCCATCTTCATCAAATGGCGACAGGATGATGTTCTGTTCACGATAGATCGCACCTGCCGGGAGCAAGACCGTGTTCTTGGAATGGCGCAGCAAATGTTCAGCAATCGGAAAGCTGTTGGTGAACACCTGACACCGCTTCGCACTCAGCGGGTGGACCATCTGGAAGGTCGTCGTGCCACCATTGACGATGATCGCATCGCCATCCGCGCACAGCTCCACCGCTGCGCGCGCAATCGCGCGCTTCTCGGCCAGACGGATCCCTTCGTTCACGCTGAAAGGGCGCGCGTTGATGCCCACATATTGCGGCGGCGCGATGGATTCCGCCCCGCCCCGGACCCGGCGCAAGCGCTTTTGCACATGCAGCGCAGCGATATCGCGGCGGATCGTGGCCTCGGACGCACCCGTCAGCGTGACCAGATCGGCGACGGTCACCACGGGGCGCCCTTCTATGGCTGATAGAATGATCCTGTGCCGTTCGCTTTCGTGCATTGCGTCCTCCCCTTGGCAAACAGTTTCCACTGGAATCGCTCACTGTCAATCATTTTCAATCACAGAAATTCATTCTGCGATGCAGCATGATTGAACTTGATCGTTTATGATTGACATTCGCCTATTCCTTGGCACATTTGCCACAAGGGTTACGGCCAGAGCGTCAGGGGGGAAGCACATGACCAGAACCGGTAACCGGCTGGAAAACCTGTGGGATACGGCCCGCGCCGAGGGGATGTCCGAGTCGGAAAAGCTGCTCTATCGGTCCAACCTGTTGGGGTCGGACAAGCGGGTCACAAACTTCGGCGGCGGCAATACCAGCGCCAAGGTCATGGAACGCGATCCGCTGACCGGCCAAATGGTTCAGGTTCTATGGGTCAAGGGTTCCGGCGGCGATATCGGTTCCATGAAGATGGACGGGTTCTCCACCCTCTATATGGACAAGTTGCATGCGCTAAAGGGCCTGTATCGCGGCCTCGCGCATGAGGATGAAATGGTGGGCTACCTGCCCCATTGCACCTTCAACCTGAATCCCCGCGCCGCCAGCATCGACACGCCGCTGCATGCCTTTGTCCCGCGCGCCCATGTCGATCATGTCCATTCGGATGCGATCATCGCCATCGCGGCATCCGTCAACTCGCGCGACCTGACCGCACAGATTTTCGGCGACAGCATCGGCTGGCTGCCGTGGAAGCGCCCGGGCTTTGAGCTCGGCTTGTGGCTGGAGAAATTCGCAGTTGAAAACCCGCAGGCGCGCGGTTGTGTGCTGGAAAGCCACGGGTTGTTCACCTGGGCCGATGATGCGCGCGATTGCTATCTGACGACACTGGATGTCATCAACATCGCGGCCGACTGGCTTGCCGAGCGGACGGCAAGCACTCCCGCCTTTGGCGGCCCCGCCCGCCCCACCCTGCCCGCCGAGGAACGACGCGCCATCGCTGCGCGGCTGATGCCCGCCATTCGCGGCCTGATCTCGAAAGACCGCCACAAGGTGGGCCATTTCGATGACAGCCCCGCCGTGCTGGAATTCGTAGGCTCGCAGATGCTGGGCACCTTGGCCCCGATGGGCACCTCCTGCCCCGATCATTTCCTGCGCACCAAGATCGCACCGCTGGTGATGGATTTCGACCCGGCCAAGCCGGATATCGACGCAACACTGGCCTCGCTAGAACCCGCCATCGCCGCCTATCGCGCCGATTACGCCGCATATCACGACCGCTGCAAACACCCCGACAGCCCTGCCCTGCGCGACCCGAATGCCGTGGTCTATCTCGTGCCGGGCGTGGGCATGGTCACCTTCGCGCTGGACAAGGCCACTGCCCGCATCTCGGGCGAATTCTACGTGAACGCCATCAACGTGATGCGTGGCGCCAGCAGCGTGTCCACTTATCAGGGCCTGCCGGAACAAGAGGCATTCGACATTGAATACTGGCTTCTGGAAGAGGCCAAGCTGCAACGCATGCCCAAACCCAAGGCACTGGCAGGCCGGGTGGCGCTGGTTACCGGCGGCGCGGGCGGGATCGGATCGGCCACTGCGGAACGTCTGCTTTCCGAAGGTGCCTGCGTCATGCTGGCCGATATCGACGCGACCGCCCTCGCCGCCACTTCAGAGGCTCTGGCCAAACGCCATGGCCGCGATGTCGTGCGTCATGTCGTGATGGACGTGACGCGCGAAGAGGCGGTCGCCCACGCCCATACCGAAATCGCGGTGGAATTTGGCGGGATGGATATCCTGGTATCCAATGCCGGCATCGCCTCCTCTGCTCCGGTGGAGGAAACCACGCTCGCCCTGTGGAATCGCAACATGGATATTCTATCGACAGGATACTTCCTTGTCAGTCGCGACGCCTTCCGCCTCATGCGTGCGCAGGGCATTGGCGGCGCGGTGATCTTCGTGGCCTCCAAGAACGGCCTTGCCGCCAGCCCCAACGCCAGCGCCTATTGCACCGCCAAGGCGGCCGAAATTCACCTGGCCCGTTGCCTTGCTCTGGAAGGGGCCGAGGCGGGCATCCGCGTGAATGTGGTCAATCCCGATGCCGTGCTGCGCGGATCAAAGATCTGGTCCGGCGAATGGCTGGATCAGCGCGCCTCCACCTACAAGACCGACAAGGAAGGGCTGGAAGAGATGTATCGCCAGCGCTCGCTTCTGAAACGCGCGGTCCTGCCCGAAGACATTGCCGAAGGCGTCTATTTCTTCGCCTCGGATCTTTCGGCAAAATCGACGGGCAATATCCTGAACGTCGACGCCGGCAACAAGGAAGCCTTCACACGCTGACGCGCATCCCGGGGGATGATCAATGACCAAGGCCTATGATCTGGCGAAAGATGCCTTTGCCGAATGGGGCGTGGATACCGAGACCGCCCTTGCTGCGCTGGCGCGGATCGCGATTTCCGTCCATTGCTGGCAGGGCGATGATGTGGGCGGGTTCGAGCGGAAATCCGGCACTTCGGGCGGCGGAATTCAGGCTACCGGCAATCATCCCGGCCGCGCCCGCACCCCCGATGAACTGCGCGCCGATCTCGATTTCGCCTTCGGCAACATCCCCGGCACGCACCGCCTGAACCTGCACGCCTGCTATCTGGACAGCACGGAAACCCCTGACCGTGACCAGATTGAATATCGCCACTTCACCCCATGGGTGGATTGGGCCAAGCATCGGGGTCTAGGCCTTGATTTCAACCCCACATTCTTTGGCCATGCCAAGGCCGATGACAACCTGACCCTGTCGCATCCCAATGCGGGCATCCGCGAGTTCTGGGTCGAACATGGCCGCCGCTCGCGCGACATAGCCGCCCGCATCGGCGCGGAACTGGGCAGCCAATGCGTGAACAACATCTGGGTGCCCGACGGCTATAAGGACATCCCCGTCGACCGTATGGCCGCGCGGCAGCGGCTTTGGGCATCACTCGACGCGATGCTGGCCCCGGCACATGATCCGGCCACGCTGCTTGATGCCGTGGAATCCAAGCTGTTTGGCATCGGGGTAGAGGCCTGCACCGTTGGCAGCCATGAATTTTATCTGGGTTATGCCGCCCGCAAGGGTATCGCGCTCTGCCTCGACATGGGGCATTTCCACCCCACCGAAAGCGTGGCCGACAAGCTCTCGTCGGTCGCGCTGTCCATCCCCGACATTTTGCTGCACGTCTCGCGCCCGATGCGCTGGGACAGCGACCATGTGGTCCTTTTGAACGATGATCTGCTGGCGATGGCGCAGGAACTGGTCTTTGCGAACCTGCTGGAGAGAACGCGCATCGGGCTGGATTTCTTTGACGCCACGATCAGCCGCACGGCAGCCTGGGTGATCGGCACGCGCAACATGCAAAAGGCGCTGTTGCGCGCACTGTTGTTGCCACAGGCGCACCTGAAATCTATGGAAGAACGGCTGGATTTCACCGCCCGCCTGCTCTGGACCGAAGAAGTGAAGGATCTTCCCTTCGCCGCCATCTGGGCAGAATTCTGCACAAGGCAGGATGTTCCCACCGGCGCGGCCCTGATCAACGCGCTGCACAGCTATCAGCACAGCGTCGCGTCGCGGGGGTAAGGCGTCACCGGCCCCAGACCACCGCGTTCTCGTGCCGCTTGATAAGGTGCTTCAACTCCTCGAACGCGGTGCCGATATAACTCGCCAACCGATCCGCCGCTTGCGACCGGTTGGCGGACGCCCGCCGCAGAATGCCAAGGCTGCGGTTGGGCTGCGGAATATCCAGCGGCAGAACGGTGATCCGGTTCTCCTTGCGCTGCGCGAACACCACAGAAAACGGCAGCACGGCCAGCGCATTTGTTTCAGCCATGTAGTTGATCACGCTCATCAGACTGCCACCGGAATAGCGGATGTTGATGTCGGATATCCCGTTGGACAGTAGGATCGAATGCAGGTCCGACATCAGCGGCGATCCCGGCAGCGGCGCGACCCAAGGAAAATCGCTGAGGTCGGAAATTTGCAGCCGCCGCTTGCGCAGCAATGGGTGGCCCGGCCTGCAAGACACGATATTCCGGCCCGGCAGAATCTCGATGAACTCAAACCCTGGCGCGGCCTCCAGCGCGCCCATTGGCACGATGCCCAGATCGATCAGGTCATTTTCCAGCGCCGAAGATAGATCCGGCAGATTGCCATAGCTTTGCTGAACGGTGACATCGGGCTCCAGATTCTGGAAATCCGCCACCATCCGGCTGATCATCGCATCCATGAAGAAGGGCACACCCCCCACCCGTACCAGACCCTTGGTCCCGGTCAGGAAGCCCGTCACTGTATCTGACGCCCTGCGCGACGCCGTCAGGATCGCCCGCCCATGCGCCGCTAGCTGCGCGCCAAGCGGCGTGGCCTGCAATGGCCGCTTTCCCTTGACGAACAATGGCGCGCCAATACGCGCCTCAAGCATCGCCAGCGACCGGCTGACCGCGGGCTGAGTCAGGCCCAGCCCCTGCGCGCCCGCGCTGATGCTGCCCGCATCCAGCACTGCGGCAAGCTGCATGAGATGTGCTTCGCTTAACTTCATAACGTTATGGTATAGTGAGCGGCGCAGAAATCATCCACTTTCGTGAAAATCGGTCCACCTTTGTGTCACGGGAAGGGAGGCCCGGTCGAGGATGGATGGAGGATCGCCGGAAAAGCATGCGCATAAGGTCCTGGAAGACCTTGCTTTGCGCGTGGGGTCTGACGCACGGTCCCGTCTGGCCTCGGCCTTCCTTGCCATTGTTGGCCGCGTGCATGATCTCGTCGCAGAACTGCAACCCTCGACCGACGAGTTGAAGGTCGTCATCGACTTCCTGACAGAGGTTGGTCACACCGCCGATGCCCGCCGTCAGGAATGGGTGCTGCTGGCCGATGTGATCGGCGTATCGACGCGGGTAGAAGATATCAATTGCCCCCGCCCCGAAGGCGCCACGCCCAACACGCTGCCCGGCCCTTTCTACCGGACCGATGTCCCCGACCTGCCCCTTGGCGCAACCCTGTCCCGCGACGGGATTGGCGAACCCCTGCACGTCCACCTGCGACTGATCGGCCTAGATGGCCGCCCGATCCCGCAGGCGCAGGTTGAAGTGTGGCATGCAAACGCCCTTGGGCGTTATGAAAATCAGGATCCGGACCTGCAACCCGAATTCAACCTGCGCGGTCGGTTTACTGCGGATAGCGCAGGTCATGTCACCTTTGAAACGATCAAGCCGCGCGGCTATGCCCTGCCGGAAGATGGCCCGGTGGGCCGCCTTCTCATGGCGCTTGGCCTGCGGCTGGAACGCCCGGCGCATCTGCATTTCCGGGTCACGGCTCCCGGATTTCAAACCCTGACCACCCATATCTTCGACCGTCACGATCCAGCCATCGACCGCGACGCGCTGTTTGGCGTGCGGCCCGAACTTCTGGCCGATTTTCGCGCCAGCCCTTCGGATGCGGGCGGTGCACGGCATGATCTCGACCTTTGCTTCGTCCTTGTCCCTGCAGGAACGGACGCGGCCCAACGCTCTGAAAACTCGCGTCTATCAAGAAAGGAACATTGAAATGGTTCAGGCCCTTGTCAGCGGCTACCATCACCTGACCCTGTCGACCGACGGCGCCCAGGAAGATTATGATTTCTACACGAAAACGCTTGGCCTGTTTTCCGTCAAGCGCACGGTGCTGTTCGATGGCACCATCCCTGTCTATCACCTCTATTACGGATCGCGGCACGGCGATGCCTCTACCATCATCACCACCTTCCCGTTCCGCAAGCCAGGCATCTATGGCCGTCGCGGCACAAACCAGACGCGCACGATCATGCAATCGATCCCGGTCGGCGCAGCGGATTACTGGGTGGACCGGCTGAATGCAGCCGGCATCCCCGCCACCAAAGGCAGCCGCTTCGGCCTGACCCGCGTGCTTTTCGCCCACCCCTGCGGCATCCCGCATGAGCTGGTGGAAAACCCCGGTGACACCCGGACGCCCATCGTGAATGAGGCCGCCGGAACCACGGCACAGACCGCCATCAAGGGCATCTACGGCGCAGGTATCGCCGTGTTCGACATCGATTCCATGAACGAATTCGTCGAAGGCGGTGTCGGCCTGAAGCGTGAAGCCAGCAGCGATGAGGGCCGGATGTATTCCGTCCCCGATAATCTTGGCCCCCATTCGGTGGTGGAAATCATGGAGGATCGCACTTCCCGCCAGGGCACATGGATGCTGGCAGGCGGCACCGTGCACCACATGGCCCTGAACACGGGAACCGAGGAAAACCAGATCGCACTCAAGGCCCGGCTTGAGGGCATGGGGTTTACCGATGTCTCTGAACAAAAGGACCGCAACTACTTCAAATCGATGTATGTCCGCAGCCCCGGCGGCGCGCTGTTCGAAATCGCATGGACCGTCCCCGAAGGCTGGGCCAAGGACGAGGCCCCCGATGCCATTGGTCAGTCGCTGGTCTTCCCGCCGTGGTTCGAAGATCGCCGCGCCGAACTGATGCAGGGTCTGGAAGAGGCGGCATTCTAGGCATGACTGACAGGCTGCATCTTGGGGCAGATCTGGCAAGGGCAAAGGCGGTTTGCGTCTTTGTCCATGGCCGTGGCCAAAGCCCTGAGGAGATGGCGGATCACGTGATCCGCCATCTGCCGCAGGATATGGCCTATGTCCTGCCCCGTGCGGAGGGTGGGGCTTGGTATGCCGCACGGGCCGTGGATCCCCTCACGGATGACACCGCCTCTGAACTGGGGGCATCGCTGGCGCAGCTGCGTTCGGTCATCACATCGGCGCGTGCGGCGTCATCCGCGCCGCTGGTGTTGGCCGGGTTCTCGCAAGGGGCCTGTCTATCGCTGGAACTGGCCTGCAGCGGCCTTGCCTCGCCCGATACTGTGGTCGCCTTTACCGGCTGCCGCGTCGGCACTCCGGCGGACAACCGCCCGCGTGCGCTGCCGCGCGGTCTGCCGGTCTACTTGACGGGTGGCGACGCCGATCCGTGGATACCTGTCACCGCGTTTGCCGAAGCCGTGGCCGACCTTGGCTCGCAGGGCGCAGCGCTGCGCGCCGATCTTTTCCCCGGGCGCGGGCATGAAGTCAGCGCCGCAGAACGCGCCATGCTCGCCGCCATACTGACTGACCTCGCATCGGGCCATCTGCCCGGATTGGCGGCCCCCAGATGACCCGCGCCTTCACCTTTCCAGGCCTGACCACCCGCGTCATCTTTGGGGCGGGCACCCTCGCGCAAGTGGCAGATGAGGTGCAGCGTTTGGGCCATGCCCGCGCGCTGATCCTGTCCACCCCGCATCAGGCCGATCAGGCGCAATCGCTGGCCGACACGCTCGGCCCCCTTGCCGCAGGCGTCTTTGCCGGGGCGGCGATGCACACGCCTGCAGACGTGACCGAAACCGCCGTTGCGGCCTTCACGGACAGCGGGGCCACCTGCGTGATCAGTTTGGGCGGCGGCTCCACCACGGGGCTGGGCAAGGCGATTGCCGTGCGGACAGGGGCCGATCAACTGGTGATCCCCACCACCTATGCCGGGTCGGAAATGACCGACATCCTCGGCGAAACCGCAGCTGGCGAGAAAACCACCCGCCGCGACCCCGCCATCCGGCCCGAGGTGGTGATCTATGACGTCAACCTGACGCTGTCGTTGCCTGTCACCCTGACCATGACTTCGGCGCTGAACGCCATCGCCCACGCGATGGAGGCCTTCTATGCCCCCGATCGCAACCCGGTGATCGAGGCGATGTGCCGCGATGCCATGCGCGCCTTTCACACAGCCTTGCCCGTCCTGCACCGCGATCCGCTCAACCGTGACGCGCGGGCCGAGGCGCTCTATGCCGCGTGGTGTTGCTCCACCGCGCTGGGGCAGGTCAGCATGGCCCTGCATCACAAGCTGGCCCATGTGCTGGGCGGGTCTTTCGGGATGCCGCATGCCGAAACCCACGCCGTGCTGCTTCCCCATACCACTGCCTTCAATGCAGTGGCGGCGCCCGCACTTTTGGCCCCGATCTCCGACGTCTTCGGCTCCCCCGCCGGCGCCGGGCTGTGGGATTTCGCCGCCCATATCGGCGCGCCCCAGCGCCTCGCTGATCTCGGTCTTGCGGAACCCGACCTCGACCGCGCCGCTGACATAGCGCTGCGCAATGCTTATTGGAACCCGCGCCCCTTCAACCGCGACGATATCCGCGATCTGCTTCAGGCGGCGTTTGAAGGGCGCCGCCCAACCAACTGAACTCAAAGGCCAACAGAACTTCTAGGGAGGACGACCATGCTGACCAGACGGAAATTCCTGCACTCCACCGCCGCCACCGGCCTGACGATTGCCGCGTCCGGCCTTGCCGCCCCCGCCATCGCGCAAGGGGCGAAAATCAAGCTGGGCTATGTTAGCCCGCAATCGGGCCCCTTGGCGGGTTTTGCCGAAAGCGATGACTACAACATCAAATCCTTCCTCGCGACCGACGCGGGTAAGAACTTTGAGGTGATCGTCAAGGACAGCCAGTCCAACCCCAACCGCGCGGCGGAAGTGGCCAAGGAACTGATCGTGTCCGATGAGATCGACCTGATGCTGGTCGCCTCTACCCCGGAAAACACCAACCCGGTGGCCACCACTTGCGAAGCCGAGGGCGTTCCCGTCATCTCGACCAAGGCGCCCTGGCAGCCGTGGTTCATCGGCCAGCAAGGCAACCCCGGCGATCCGGCCAGCTGGAAGCCCTTCGATTTCGCCTTCCACTATTTCTGGGGGCTCGAGGATGTGATTGCCGTCTTCCTGAACATGTGGAACCAGATCGAGACCAACAAGATGGTCGGCGGCCTTTTCCCAAATGACGGCGACGGCAACGCTTGGGGCGATCCGAATGTGGGCGTGGGCCCCGGTTTCGCGGCGGCGGGTTACACCCTCACCGATCCGGGTCGCTATCAGAACCTGACCGATGATTTCAGCGCCCAGATCAACGCCTTCAAGGCCGCGAACGCAGAAATCGTCACCGGCGTTGTGATCCCGCCCGATTTCACCACCTTCCGCAATCAGGCCATCCAGCAGGGTTTCAATCCCAAGATCATCACTGTGGCCAAGGCCATCCTCTTCCCGCAATCGGTGGAAGCGCTGGGTGAAGCGGGGCATAACCTGTCATCCGAAGTGTGGTGGTCCAACACCCACCCGTTCAAATCCTCGCTCACCGGCATGTCGGCAGCCGACCTTGCTGCCGATTTCACCGCGCAGACGGGGCGCCCTTGGACGCAACCTATTGGTTTTATTCATTCACTGTTCGAAGTGGCGACCAACGTCATGGGCCGCGTCGACGACGTGACCGATGCCGAAGGCGTGGCCGCTGCGATCGCCGCCACCAACATGGATACGATGGTGGGCAAGATCGCATGGGATGGCGCTGGCCTGCCGCCCTTCGCTGCCACCAACGTGTGCAAGACGCAACTGGTGGGTGGCCAGTGGCGGCGCAATGCCGACGGCACCTTTGCCCTCGTCGTGGTCGACAATCAGACCGCGCCGAACATCCCCACCGGCGGCGTGATGGAGGCGCTGGCCTGATCCCCCTGCCCCGGCCCATCCAAGGGCCGGGGTCACTTTCGGAGCGGTGCATGACCATCCTCAACCTCAGCGACGTGTCCAAAAGCTTCGGTGCCCTCAAGGTCACCGATGGCGTGTCCTTTTCCGTGCCGCGCGGACAGGCGCTGGGGATCATCGGGCCGAACGGGGCGGGCAAATCCACCCTGTTCAACCTGATCACCGGCAATATCGCGCCCGATGCCGGAAAGATCACCTTCCTCGGTCAGGATGTCACGCGCCGCCCGGCAATGGACCGAGTCCGCATGGGCGTGGGCCGCAGCTTTCAGATCCCCCAGCCGTTCGAAGGGCTGACCGTCTATGAAAACCTCGCCGTGGCCGCCAGTTTCGGACAGGGCAAGTCTGAGGCAGCGGTTACCGATGACTGCGTGCGTATCCTGCACGACACCGAACTGATGCGCCTCGCCAACACGCCCGCAGGGGCGCTTTCCCTGCTGGATCGCAAGCGGCTGGAACTGGCCCGTGCCATGGCCACAGGGCCGGAACTGCTGCTCTTGGATGAAATCGCAGGCGGGCTGACCGAGGGCGAATGCAAGGCGCTGGTCGCCACGATCAAAGGGCTACACGCGCAGGGCATGACAATCATCTGGATCGAACACGTCCTGCACGCCTTGACCGCCGTCGTCGAACGTCTGCTGGTGCTGGATTTTGGCCGAGTCATCGGAATTGGCGAGCCGGAGGCGATCATGGCCTCCAAGGAAGTGCGCGAGATTTATCTGGGGATCGAGGTATGACCTTGCTGGAAACAAAGGGCCTCACCGCCAGCTATGGCCAGTTCCGCGCCCTGTTCGGCGTGGATGTCTCGCTGTCGGCGGGCGAAACCGTCGCTATCATCGGCGCAAACGGGGCGGGCAAATCCACCCTATTGCGGTCCATCACCGGCATTTTGCGCAATGACGCAGGCATGGTCCTGCACCGGGGTGACGCCATCGGCGCATTGCCGCCCGAGTCCGTCATGCAGCGCGGCATTGCTATGGTCCCCGAGGGGCGCAAACTGTTCCCCTCGCTCTCGGTCGAAGAAAACCTCAAGATCGGCGGTCAGGTCCGCAAGGCGGCTGGGCCTTGGTCGCTGGACGCGATCTATGACCTCTTCCCGATCTTGCGCGAAAAGCGGAACGTGCCAGGCACCGCGCTTTCGGGCGGCCAGCAGCAGATGGTGGCCATAGGGCGCGCGCTGATGTCCAACCCCGAAGTTCTGCTCTGCGATGAAATCAGCCTCGGCCTCGCTCCCGTCGTGATCCGCGACATCTATGCCGCCATGCCCCGCATCAAAGCATCGGGGGCCGCGATCATAGTGGTCGAACAGGACATCGGCCGTGCGCTTTCAGTCGCCGACCGCGTCTATTGCATGATGGAGGGCCGGGTCACCCTTGCCGCCCCTGCGGCCACGGTCAGCCGTGCCGCCATCCACACCGCCTATTTCGGAGATGCCGCATGATCTGGATCGACACCCTCGTCCAAGGCATCCTGCTGGGAGGGCTTTATGCCCTGTTCGCAGCCGGCCTTAGCCTCGTCTTCGGCATCATGCGGCTGGTCAATCTGGCGCATGGCGACATGATCATCTTTGCCGCCTTCGCCATCCTGCTGATCACCGGCAGCCTGGGCCTGAACCCGTTCCTTGCCGCGCTGATCGCCGCGCCGCTGATGTTCGCACTGGGCTGGGCACTGCAACGCTTCGTGCTGAACCGCGTGCTGGGCAAGGATATCCTTCCCCCTCTGCTGGTCACCTTCGGCCTGTCCGTCGCACTCCAGAACGGAATGCTGGAGGCCTTCTCTGCCGACAGCCAGCGCATCCCCGCAGGACCACTGGAAAGCGCGTCCGTAGACCTCGGCATCGTGACCGTGGGCTGGATGCCGCTTTTGACCTTTGCCACCGCCATCGCAGTGATCGTGGGGCTGAACCAGATCTTCTACCGCACCGCCCTTGGCCGTGCCTTCCGCGCCACCAGCGATGATCCGGTTACGGCGAGCCTGATGGGCATCGCGCCGAAGGGCATCTTCGCCATCGCCACAGGCCTTGCAATGGTCGTGGTCACCATCGCAGCACTCTACCTTGGCATGCGGGCGAATTTCGATCCCTCCATCGGCCCCGCGCGCCTGATCTATGCCTTCGAGGCGGTGATCATCGGCGGTCTGGGCAGCCTTTGGGGCACGTTGGCGGGCGGCATCATCATCGGCGTGGCGCAAACGATGGGCGCAGCGATCAATCCGGAATGGCAAATTCTGGCTGGCCATATCGCCTTTCTGATCGTGCTTCTCATTCGCCCGCGCGGCCTGTTCCCACGGGCGGTGGATTGACATGACCTATCACGTCGCCACCCGCACCCGCACCGGCACCATCGCAGGCACCGCCGCGCTCGCACTGATCGTGCTGGGCCTTGCCTTGCCCGCCATCGCGCCCCGCGCGCTGATCCAAGATCTGTTCACCATCCTGACCCTGCTGACGCTTGCGCAACTCTGGAACCTGCTTGCCGGCTATGGTGGCCTTGTCAGTGTGGGCCAGCAGGCCTTTGTCGGCATCGGGGCCTATGCCATGTTCGCAGGTGTCATCCTGTGGGGCATGGACCCGGTCCTTGCCATCCCGCTGGGCGGCATCGCTGCACTGGCCCTGTCGATCCCTACCGCCTTCTTCGCCTTTCGCCTGCAAGGCGCCTATTTCGCCATCGGCACCTGGGTCATCGCCGAGGTTACCCGCCTGCTCGTCGCCCAATGGAAGGCGCTGGGCGGTGGCACCGGCACATCCCTGCCGCGCGAGGCAACCTCCGATATCATCGGAGTCGAGGCGATCCGCACGCTGTTCGAGGTACGTGAAGCAGCCGCCCGTGACATCCTCGCCTATTGGCTGGCGCTGGCGCTGGCCGCCGTCACCATCGCGGCAATCTACTGGCTTTTGCGCAACCGCCTCGGTCTGGCCCTTGCCGCCGTCCGCGACAACACCGAGGCCGCGAAATCCGTGGGCGTTGACGCCCGCCGCATCAAATGGGCGGTGTTCCTGATCGCAGCCTTTGTGACCGGCGTGACCGGCGCGCTGATCTATGTCCAGACCGCCCGCATCTCGCCGGATGCCGCCTTCAGCGTCACCGACTGGACCGCCTATGTCATCTTCATCGTCGTCATCGGCGGCATCGGCCGCATCGAAGGCCCGATCGTCGGTGTCATCGTCTTCTACATCCTGCAATCCACGCTGGCTGATTACGGCGCGTGGTATCTGCTGACGCTTGGCCTGATCGCCATAGCGGTGATGCTGTTCGCCCCGCGCGGGCTCTGGGGCCTCTTGTCCGACCGTACCGGCCTGCACCTGTTCCCTGTTCAACGCCGTCTCGTCCAAAGCGGGCCCGACGCTGGCCCGTCCATGACCCAAAGGGAGGAACGATCATGACCAACGAAAAAACCGGCCTGACCCGCCGCGATGCACTGGCCGCTGTTGCTGCGGCTGGCGCCGCCGCCGTGGCCGCGCCAGCCGTCGCGCAATCCGCAACCGATGATGACCGCAAGGCCGTCGCAGAAAGCTATCTGAAATCTCTGGATGCGGGCGGCGTGTCACCCACCACCGGCCTTGGCCTGTTCGACCATTTCTCTGACGATGCCGAGGTTTTCTTTCCCAAATGGGGTGTCGCGCGAGGCAAGGAAGAAGTGATCAAGATGTTCTCGGATGTCGGCGGCACGCTGAAGGGGATCACGCACCATTATGACAAGTTTATCTGGTACATGAACGGCAGTGACAGTTTTGCCGTCGAAGGCACCAGCGAAGGCGAGCATCGCGATGGCCCTTGGATGGCTGATCAGCCCAAATGGGGTGCAGGTCGTTTCTGCGATTGCTTTACCGTCAAGGACGGCAAGATCACCCGGTTATTCATCTATCTCGACCCTGATTATGCCGGCAAGGACACCGCCCGTTACGGCTGGATCCCGGCCTGAGATCACATCGCCGCCGGGCTGATCCCGGCGGCATCCCCTGATAAGAGGCTTTCGCAATGTCCGCAGACATCACAACTGACGTCCTGATCATCGGCACAGGCCCCGCTGGCAGTGCCACCGCCGCCCTGCTGGCCAGCTACGGCGTCGAGGTCATGGTCATCAACCGCTATCGCTGGCTGTCCAACACCCCCCGCGCGCATATCACCAACCAGCGCACGATGGAGGTGCTGCGCGATCTGGGGGCCGAGGTGGAGGGCGAGGCGATGATGCACGCCGCCCCCCAGCACCTGATGGGCGAAAACGTCTTTTGCGAAAGTCTGGCGGGCGAGGAACTGGGCCGGATGAAAAGCTGGGGCACCTCACCCTTGACCAAGGCCGAGCATCTGCTGTCCTCGCCCTGCGAGATGAACGATCTGCCGCAAACCTTCATGGAACCCATCTTGTTCAAGACCGCCTGTTCGCGCGGCGCTCAGGCGCGGATGAGCACGGAGTATGTCAGCCACGAACAGGATGATGACGGCGTCACCACCACTTGCCGGGATCGCCTGACAGGCAAGACCTTTACCGTGCGGTCGAAATTCTTGGTGGGCGCCGATGGCGGCAACAGCCTTGTCGCCGAACATCTTGGCCTGCCGTTCGAAGGAAAGATGGGCGTGGGCGGGTCGATGAACATCCTGTTCCGCGCCGACCTGTCGCGTTACGTCGCGCACCGCCCCTCGGTTCTGTATTGGGTGATGCAGCCCGGCGCGGATGTGGGTGGCATCGGCATGGGTCTGGTCCGGATGGTGCGGCCATGGAATGAATGGCTGATCGTTTGGGGCTATGACATCAACCAACCTGCCCCCGTGGTGGATGCTGCGATGGCCGCGCAAGTGGCACGCCAACTTGTTGGTGACCCGGATCTGGAGATCGACCTGATCTCTGCCAACACCTGGACCGTCAACAACTGCTTTGCCACTCATATGCAAAAGGGTCGCGTCTTCATCATGGGCGACGCCGCCCACCGCCATCCGCCGTCGAACGGGCTTGGGTCCAACACTTCCATTCAGGATGGCTACAACCTTGCCTGGAAACTGGCTGCCGTGGTCAAAGGGCAAGCCACGCCCAAGCTGCTTGATAGCTACAGCGCGGAACGCGCCCCGATCGCACGTCAGATCGTCACCCGTGCCAACCAGTCCATCGCCGAATTCGGCCCGATTTTTGAGGCGTTGGGCATGGATGGCGGCGTCGATCACGACAAGATCCAGCGCAGCATGGCCGCCCGCTGCGATGCCACCCCTGCGGCCGAGGCGCAGCGCGAAGCCCTGCGCAAGGCCATTGAATTCAAGAAATACGAATTCGATTGCCACGGGGTCGAGATGAACCAGCGCTACACCTCTGGCGCCGTGGTCACCGATGGCCAGCAGCCCCCTGCCCCAAACGCGGATATGGAACTGCACTATCAGCCCACCACTTATCCCGGCGCGCGCCTGCCGCATGTCTGGGTCTTTGACCGCAACGGCGCAAAGCACTCTACCCTCGACCTTACCGGAAAGGGCCAGTTCACCCTGATCACCGGCATCGGCGGCGAAGCTTGGATTGCGGCAGCAGAGGCGCTGTCGAAAACCCTTGGCCTGCCCATCCGCACTGTAAAAATCGGCCCCCGCTGCGCAGTCGAAGATCACGGCGGCGACTGGGCCCGCGCCAGCGAAATCCGCGATGCGGGCTGCCTTCTGGTGCGCCCGGACCAGCACGTCGCATGGCGCGCGGCCACCCTCACCAACGATCCGCAGGCCGATCTCACCCGCGTCCTGCACGCCATTCTGGGACACTGACCATGACCACCGAACAGGGATTCTTCACCGAGGCCGACAGCGCAGATGTTGTCATCAGCCGCAACGTGAACGCACAGGATGAACGCCTGAAACAGGTGATGGCCGTCATCACCCGCAAATTGCATGAGGCGGTCAAGGAAATCGAACCGACCGAGGAGGAATGGTTCCGCGCCATCATGTTCCTCACGGACACAGGCCATATGTGCAACGATTGGCGGCAGGAATTCATCCTGCTGTCAGATGTGCTGGGCGTGTCGATGCTGGTGGATGCGATCAACAACCGCAAACCTTCGGGCGCGTCCGAATCCACCGTCCTTGGCCCTTTTCACGTGGCCGATGCGCCGGAACTGCCGATGGGGTCCAACATCTGCCTGGATCAGAAGGGCGAACCGATGCGGGTGCGTGGCCGCATCCTGGATACCGATGGAAACCCGATCGCCGGGGCAAAGATCGACGTGTGGCAAGCCAATGACGAAGGCTTCTACGATGTGCAGCAAAAGGGCATCCAGCCCGATTTCAACCTCCGCGGTGTGTTCCGCACCGGGGCAGATGGCAGCTATCACTTCCGCGGGGTGAAGCCAAAATTCTATCCCATTCCCGATGATGGTCCAGTGGGCAAACTGCTGGCGCAACTGAGCCGTCATCCCTATCGCCCTGCCCATCTGCATTACATCGTCGAGGCCCCGGGATATGATCGCCTCGTCACGCATATCTTTGATCCCGACGATCCCTATATCCGTTCAGATGCTGTTTTTGGCGTGAAGCAAAGCCTGATGGCCAAGTTCCGGCCCGTCACCGACCCCGACGCCGCAAAGGCCGCCGGGTTTGACGGCCCCTTCCTTGACCTTGCTTTCGATTTTGTGCTGTCCCGCTCTGGGGCATGACCGGACAGTCCGTCATCGGCAGCGTGGCCGCAGTCGGGCCACGGCCGGCAACCCGGCGGTGCGCATCAGCATTGCCGGGTCTCCCCTCCGCACATGAGGCCCTCTGGTCCGGCGCCAGCTCAGGCAAGCACACTTCCACGCTTGCCTGTCATGGCTAATTCGGCTCGCCCCGGCCACATCCGGCCCACGACACGGTGCCGCAGCATGTTGAATTCCGGCCCCGGTGAAACATGTATCGCCCTCGGCTAGCGAAGGCACCACCCATGACAAACTCGCCCCTTGCAACCCGCGCCGCCGGACTGGCGCGCCTTCAGGCCTTTGCTCCGGCTATGGGGCGGCGCTATGCCAATGGTCGCAACTATGACCTTGGCGCTGGGCGACACACCGCCGTATCGCTCCTTTCCCCCTATATCCGCCGCCGCTTGGTGACCGAACAGGAAGTCACCGCCGCCGCGCTGGCAGCGCATGGCCCGGAAACTGCCGAGAAATTCGTCGAAGAGGTGGTCTGGCGCGGCTATTTCAAGGGATGGCTGGAACGCCGCCCACAGGTCTGGGCCAGTTATCAGCAGGGCTTGATGGCTGATCTTGCCGCCCTTGACCGTGACCGTCGCCTGCGCCGCGATGTGACCCGCGCACAGGATGGCCAGACCGGGCTGGACTGCTTCGACGCCTGGGCCGAGGAACTGGTTCAAACTGGGTACCTCCACAACCATGCGCGCATGTGGTTCGCCTCAATCTGGATTTTCACGCTCGGTCTGCCGTGGCGCCTTGGGGCGGATTTCTTCTACCGTCATCTGATGGACGGGGATGCTGCCGCCAACACACTGGGGTGGCGCTGGGCGGCAGGCCTGCACACACGCGGCAAACCCTATCCCGCCCGCGCCGACAACATCGCCACCTTTACCCATGGCCGCTTTAACCCGCGCCCCACCGATCTGGCCGAGGTAACCCAAGGGCTGGAGTCGACCGAACCCGACGGCCTGCCTTCTGTGCAACCCCTGCGCGCCGTCACCCCGCCACAACGAGGCAAGCCCACTGCCCTGCTGATCACGGATGAAGATTGCCGCATCGAAGACTTCGACCTTTCCGCATTGGACATCTGTGGCGTGGCCACCCTCGCCACCAGCCACCTGCGCTCGCCCCTCGCCGTGGCCGATGCTGTGACCGCGTTTGAGACCGGGGCGCTCACTGATACGGCCGCCCGCGCCGGTTTTTCCCCGACCCTGCTCAGCGCCGATCACCCGGATATTCTGGCAAAATGGGCTGTGCAGACCGGGGCCAGCCAGATCGTCACCCCCTATGTCACCCGTGGCCCCTTGCACGACTGGATGACCGAGGCCGCCCCCTACCTTTCCGCGCGCGGTATCACCCTTACGGAGTGGCAACGTGACTGGGACCGCGCCATCTGGCCCCATGCCACGGCAGGTTTCTTCAAGGTGAAACAGCAAATCCCCCAAATCCTGAACCATTTGGTGCCTGCATGATCCCCATCGCCATCATCGGGGCCGGAATGTCCGGTCTGGCCTGCGCGCGGCATCTGGCGCAGGCAGGGCATGCCCCAGTCATCTTTGACAAGGGGCGCGGCATCGGTGGCCGTCTGGCCACCCGCCGGGCCGATGGCCTGCAATTTGACCATGGCGCACAATTTGTGAATGCCCACACACCGGGCTTTGCAGCGCTTCTGGACCAACTCACCATCGCCGGAGTTGCTGCGCCCTGGGCAGATGGCACGGGCCGCACCCATACGGTTGGCACACCCGGCATGGCCGCACTGGCCAAGGCCATGGCCCCGGGCCTGACCATCCACCAGAACGCGCAGGTCACCTCGCTCACGCACAGCGGTGACGGCTGGCACCTGCGCATCGGCGACACCGACCACCACGCCGCCCGTGTGGTCCTCACTGCCCCCGCCCCACAAGTCGCCTCGCTGCTGGGTCCAGATCATCCGCTTTCGCAGGCAGTCTCTGCCGTCCGGCTTGCCCCCTGCCTCACGCTCATGGCCGCCATCCGCGCGCCGGCCCCTTTCATCACGCGCAATGAACCTGAAGACGACCTCGCCTGGATCGCGCAGGACAACAGCAAACCCGGACGCCCCGTTGGCGATGCCTCCCTCTGGGTCGCCCAAGCCAGCCCGGACTTCAGCATCCAGCATCTGGAAAAAGACCCTGCCGCCATCGCTGCGCTGATGCTGCCCCTGCTCTGCGACCGTATCGGCGCAAACCTCGGCGCCGTCACCCATGCCGCCGCCCATCGTTGGCGCTATGCGCGCGTCACCGCCCCCCTCGGTCAACCCTTCCTCGCCACGCCTGATGCCACGCTCTACCTCGGCGGCGATTGGTGCCTTGGCCCAAGGGTCGAGGCTGCATGGACCAGCGGCACCGCAATCGCGCAGGACATGCTGGCCCGGGTCCCATGATGGCAGACCCCCGCATCACGCGCTTGCTGGCGCTGATCCGCGCGGCGCTGCGCCCGCCCGCGGGCGCTGGGCGCATCGCGCTGGCGCTGACACTCGGGGTCATCTGCCATACGATCTTTTCGCTGGCCGTTCTTGCTATGATCATCGCCATGTTCTTCGGCTTGAGCCAAAGCTTCGGCACCGTGCCATGGCCTTGGGCCATCCTTGCCAACGCGGCCTTGATCGCGCAATTCCCGCTCGCCCATTCACTTTTGCTCACCGGGCACGGCGGGCGCCTCCTCGCGCGCCTGATCCCCGGACCACATGGCCAAACGCTGGCCACCACCACCTATGCCATCATCGCCTCGGCCCAACTCCTCGCGCTTTTCACACTATGGACGCCGTCCGGCATCATCTGGTGGCAGGCCGATGGCGCGGTGTTCTGGCTGATCACCACCGCCTATGGCGCAAGCTGGCTTCTGCTGCTTAAGGCCAGCTTCGATGCCGGGGCCGAGGTGCAATCCGGCGCTCTGGGTTGGATGTCCCTGATGGCCCGCATCCGCCCGGTGTTTCCTGATATGCCGACCCAAGGGCTGTTCCGCCTCATCCGTCAGCCGATCTATGTGGCCTTCGCCCTGACGCTCTGGACAGTCCCGATCTGGACCCCGGATCAACTGGTCCTCGCCATCAGCTACACCGCCTATTGCCTGCTCGCCCCCCGGTTCAAGGAACGCCGCTTCGCCGCACGCTATGGCGAGCGGTTCCTGCACTATCGCGCCCGCGTCCCCTATGCCCTGCCCCGCCGCGCGCCTGCCAAGGACCAGACCCATGCGCAATGACCTGACAATTTATGACCGCGTCGCCGACCGATGGTGGTCGGATGATATTCGTTGGGTTCGCACACTGAAAAACCTCGTCCCCGGCCGTCTGGCTTGGTTCGACAAACACATCGATTGGCACGGCAAGGACGTGCTGGATCTGGGTTGCGCCGGGGGCTTCATGGCAGAAGCCATGGCCCTGCGCGGCGCAAATGTCACCGGCATTGATCCAGCGGCCGATGCGATCGAGGCCGCACGCCGCCACGCCCGCGCCTCCAACCTGCGCATCCGCTATGACGTGGGGATGGGCGAGGCGCTGCCCTATGACGCCGCCGCTTTTGACGCTGTGGTCTGCGTCGATGTTCTGGAACATGTCTCCGACCTGAACCGCGTGCTGGCCGAGGTAGCCCGCACTTTGCGCCCAGGTGGCCTGTTCCTGTTCGACACCATCAACCGCAATCCGCTGGCCCGTTTGGCCACCATCACGGTGGCCGAAGACATCCTGCGCCTTCTGCCATGCGGCACCCATGACCCGGCCATGTTCATCAAGCCGCGTGAATTGCGCCACGCCCTTACCGGCGCAGGGCTGGTTCCCGGCCCTATCACCGGGCTTGGCCCGCGCGGGATAAACCGCAGGCTCGATCTGACCTTCGGTCCCCTGCCGCTGACCGCGATCCTCTACATGGGTCTGGCGCGCAAACCGCTGACCGCGTGATCTTTACGCCGCGTCCTGCCCGCCCTTAACCCCGGTGATGTAACTGACGATGTCATTGCCGTCGGTTTCATCCTTGCGCAGACTCGCCACGATCCGGCCCCGGCGGAACACGACGATCCTGTCCACCAGATCAAACACCTGCCGCAAATTGTGCGAGATCAGCACCAAAGGCACCCCCCGCTCTTTCAACCCCCGGATGATGTTTTCTACCTGCGCGGTTTCCTGCACGCCCAGCGCCGCCGTTGGTTCATCCATGATCACCAGCTTCGACGCAAAGGCCGCCGTTCGCGCGATGGAAACGCATTGCCGCTGCCCCCCGCTCATGTTGCGGATTGGGTTGTCGACATTGGGGATCTTTACCGCCGTGGTCTTCAACGCCTCCAGCGTGCGTTCGCGCATCGCCTTGCGGTCCAGAATGGAAAACGGCCCCAGCCGAAAGCGGAAAAGTTCGCGCCCCAGAAACAGGTTCGACGGCACGTCCAGATCATCAGCCAGCGCCAGCGTCTGGAACACGGTTTCAATCCCGGCCTCGCGCGCCTCCAACGGCCCGGCAAAGTTCACCTCGCGCCCGTCAAAGAAGATCTGCCCCGCGCTTTTCTGCTCCACCGCCGTGATCTGACGCACAAAGGTGGATTTCCCCGCCCCGTTATCACCCACCACGGCCACATGTTCCCCTTTGCGCAGGATGAAATCCGCATCCTCCAGCGCGTGCACCCCGCCATAGCGCTTGGTCAGCCCGCGCGTTTCCAGAACGATGTCATCCATGTGATTACCCCCGCACCCGGCTGCGTTGCCGCCATTGATCCAGAACCACCGCCGCCACGATGATGATGCCCTTCACCATTTCCTGGTAATAGGCGTCCAGCTTCAGGAAGGTGAAACCCGAAATGATCACCCCAAAGATCAGCGCCCCCAGCACGGTCCCCAGAATGGACCCGCGCCCACCGGAAAGCGAAATGCCGCCGATCACCGCCATCGCGATGGCATCAAGCTCGTACATCACCCCCATCCCCGCCTGCGCGGTCAGGTTCTTGGATGACAACACCACGGCGGCCAACGCCGCCAGCGTGCCCGCAATGGCATAGACCAGCACCTTGTGGGAATTCACGTTGATCCCCGACATCCGCGCCGCAGCCTCGTTCGATCCGATGGCATAGCAATGCTTGCCATAGCGCGTGTAGGTCATCACGCAATGAAACAGGATCGCCAAAACCGCAAAGATCAGCACCGGCATCATACCCTGCCCGATGGCCGAATACTGTTCAGTCGGAAAGGAAATCGGATTACCTTTCGACCACCATTTCGCGGCCCCCCGCGCCGTGACCATCATCCCCAGCGTGGCGATGAAGGGCGGGATGCGCGTATAGGCGATCAGCGCCCCGTTGATCAGCCCCGCCGCCAGCCCGCAGGCCAGCCCCACGACAATCGGCACGATCACGGGCAGGTCCATGAACGCCTCGCCAAAGATGGCCTTGGGGTTCGGGTTGCCGTTCACCATCGCCGTCTGGGCAAAGCTCATGGCCACCATCGCCGTCACCCCGACGATAGAGCCGGATGACAGATCAATCCCCCCGGTGATGATGACCTGCGTCACCCCCAGCGCGATGATGCCAACGATGGACACCTGAAGAATGATGATCGACAGCCGCTGATTGTTGAACAGCGTGTCGACATTCTCACGCGTGTTGAACAGAAAGCTGTCCCCGAGGAACAGCCGACCGATCAATTCAAAGGTGACGACAATCAGCACCAGCGCCAGGAACACGTTCAATTCCTGCGGGCGCTCTTTCTTGCGCGGGTCGTATTTCAGCCCGCCCAGCCCATGCGATGCCTCTGACACGGCCATCCCCTCCCAACGAATTCTGCTGCAAAGCTTCTCCCCGACGCTTCGCACCGGCAAGAAGAAAGGGGGCGGCCCGCAAAGGCCGCCCCGATCCGGTCAAAGACCTCAGTTCTTGGCGAGGAAGTCGCCGATATTGGCCGGGGTCACCAGCTGGAACGGAATGTAAACCTTCTGCTCCACCGTTTCGCCCTTGGACAGCTTGATCGCCGCATCCAGCGCACCCGCGCCCTGACCGGCCGCATCCTGGAACACCGTGATGTCCAGATCGCCTGCCTGCATGGCCGCCAGCGCGTCCTGCGTCGCATCCACACCGCTGACGATGACCGTTGCCATGTCGATGCCTGCAGCCTTCATCGCCTGAATGGAACCGATGGCCATTTCGTCGTTGTTGGCGATGACGCCGTCGAATTCCGCGCCGGCCGACAACCAGTTCGTCATCAAGGACTGCGCTTGGTCACGTGACCAGTTCGCGGTTTGCTGATCGATCACGTTGATCGTCACCGGGCATTCGCCGGCCTCGATCACGTCATAGATGTTCTGCGTGCGCTGCACGGCGGCCTGGTTGGACAACTCGCCCTGCAGGACATAGACATCCACCGCCGTCTCGCCCGCTTCGGCCCACAACCGGCAGGATTCCTTGACGCCCTGCGAGCTGGAGTCCGTCTCGTTCGATGCGACAAAGGCCTGATTGTCCGGCAGCGAATCCACGTTGATCGGCTGACGGTTCACATAAACCAACGGCACACCCGCAGCGGCCGCTGCATCCGACATGGCCTGAGTCGCATTGGTGTCCACCGGGTTCACGATGATGGCCGCAACACCGCTCGCGATGAAATTGTTGATCTGGTCCAACTGCTTGGCCACATCGTTCTGCGCATCCTCGACCTGCAGGTTCACACCCAGCGACTCGCCCTGTGCGATCATGCCGTTGCGCAGCACGGTCAGGAAGTTGTCGTCGAACGCAGCCATCGAAACGCCGATGTCCTGCGCCATCGCCGTTGTGCCCATCAGGCAGGCAAAGCCTGCGGCGATAAGGGTTTTTTTCATGTCTCTCTCTCCTCCCAGTTGATGCCCCCATGATTTCATGGCGGGCGAGATCGCGTCGTCCTTGGCTTCGGTCTTGTGGCAGCAACGGGCGTCCTCCACACCCGCGCCCCAAGGCTGAAGAAGTTAACCTTTACCGTCAACCGATTTTTGCAACCGGTTGCAAATCAGTGCCGGGCGCAGAACCTTGCACCCACTCCGTCACACAACACCCTTGCGCATAAACTCCATGCTTGCCGACAGTGCCGCAAAGGGATCGCTCAGCGCGTGAACAGATGGCGCAAAGGGCTCATAACTGATCGGCCCAGCATAACCCGCAGCCCGCAAGGCCCGGATCTGAGCGACATTGCCCAGCACATCATCCGCATCCACCAGCACGCGATGCGGGTCGCGCATGTCATCCAGCGCGATCATGTCCTTGACGCCCGACACATGCACGATCCCCGTCAGATCAGGAAAGATCGGCCCGAAACCGGCCAAGGCATGATGAAACGTGTCATGCACCATGAAAAACGTGCCTTCGCCGCCCACCGCTTCTATCGCATCGGCCAAAACATCCTTGTAACGCAATGAACAGATGGCAAAGCCAAGCGGTTCCACCATCGCCTTCAACCCATGCGCCCGCAACATCGGCAGAACTTCCCGCAACGCGGTTTCGGTCACCTTGCGGCTGTCACCCCGATCCGTCGCCACACCATCATTGCGCGGGATCAGGCTGATCGCCTCGGCCCCCGCCGCGACAGCGATCTGCATCAATGCCTCCGCCTCGGCGGCTTTGGCATCTGACCAGTCGTTGAACGTCTTCACCTCAGCCAGCGCCAGAAAACGCAAACCTCGCGCTTCCAACGCCGCGCCCACTTTTTCCGGGGCCTCGCCGCCAAAAAGCGGCCCGGCCAGATCATTGCGATACTCCACACCCACACAGCCAAGGCGCGCGGCAAGATCGGCAAAGGCAAGCCAATCGAGGTTCGGGGCTGTCATATGGTTCAGCGCAAAAGGCAGCATCGGGTTCCATCACAAGGCAGGCTGTTGATGGAATTCTTGTTCTATTTTACCCAAAACTCAACCGCTTTATTCCACACCATCCCCGCGATTGACGATTTTTCGTCAGATCGACTCTGCCACATGCAGGTCGGGCGGCAGGAATACCTGCGCGTTTTCCGGCAGTTCGCCCTTCTGCAAAGCTGCCTGCGTCATGCGTTGGAACAGCACCCGGCACAGCTTTTCCAGCGGCGTATCCGTGACGAGTGTGACCACCCCTTCGGCCAGCCCCCGCCGCGAATCGGGCGTCAGGGCGGAAACCACCAGCGACACCTCTCCCGACCGCCGCTTTTCACGCAGCGCAGCAATCGCGCCCTCCATCCCACCCCCGGCCACGTAGATACCGCGCAGATCGGGATGCAGCGCCAGCTTGGCCAACACCGCCTCATAGGTCAGTTGCCGCGTCTCCAGGTTGACGATGGTTTCCAACACCTCCAGTTGCGGCGCGGTTTCGCGCAAATAGGAACGAAACCCCGTCTCGCGCAGTTCGTGCCCATGCCAGCGATGCCCGCCCACGAACAAAAGCACCTTGCCCGGCGCCTTGGCCGACAGCGCCGTCATCCACCCTGCCGTGCGCCCGACCTTCAGATTGTTCAATCCCAGATAGCCTGACCGCATGCCCTGCGCGAAATCCGACAGCAGACAGAACACCTGCAATCCCTGCGCGCGCACATCTTCGACCGCCGCTGTCACCTCAGGATGGTTCACTGCGGTCGCCGCCAGCACGTCACACCGCCCCACCATCGACCGCAGCAGCGCCGCCATTTCCGATGGCCCCTGCGAGGCGGAAAACTCCAGCACCAGTCGCCCCCGCACATTCGTCACCTCAGCCAGCGACCGGTGCAACTCTTCGGCAAAAGCCTTATAGAAATCCTGCCCCTGTTTGTGCAGCACCACGCCAAAGCGCACCTCGGGCAAATCGCGCGGCGCCGCGCCGCCGCTCAGACGGAGCAGAGCAGGATGCCCGATCCGCTCCGCCGCCGCCGCGATACGCGCGCGCGTCTCGGCGGATACGGACTCCCGTCCGTTCAGCGCCCGGTCGACCGAAGCGATTGAAACCCCTGCCGCCGCTGCAAGCTCTGCCATCCCGACCCGCCGCGCCATAACCCCCTCCGCGATGCGTTCTCGTCAAACCCACCGCAAGTGTGACGATTTTTGACGAAAAACACCAGCGCCCACTTTCAGCATGTGGAATCTTCGTTCTATCCTTGCTGTCAGGAACGGGCGCAGACTGCGACGGGGGAAAAGATGACGGAACGCAACTACAGCCTGCTTGGCCCGGATGGGGCGCGCGCTGTCGAAACCGGGCTTGCCGCCGCCGAATGGTATCACACCGATGTGCCGCGCAAGGTGATGAAAGACCTGATGCAGCGATCCGATCAACCCGCCATCCGTGACACGGTAATTCTTTATGGCTGCATGATCGCTTTCGCCGCCATCGGCGTTGCGCTTTGGCCAAGCTGGTGGTCGCTGCCCTTCTGGCTCGCCTACGGCGTTCTCTACGGATCGGCGTCAGATTCGCGCTGGCATGAATGCGGCCATGGCACAGCCTTCAAGACGGCTTGGATGAACAACGCCGTTTATGAAATCGCGTCCTTCATGATCATGCGCAACTCCGCCACCTGGCGGTGGAGCCACGCCCGCCACCATACCGACACCTACATCGTGGGCCGCGACCCCGAGATTGCGATCATGCGCCCCCCGGCCTTCGTCAAGCTGATCGGCAGTTTCTTCGGCATCCCCGAAGTGATCGACTTCTTCCCCCGCATGATCCGCAACGCCCTGTCCGGCCCCACTGTGGAGGAACGGACGTTCGTGCCGCAATCCGAATGGGCCAAGGTGCAGCGTGTCGCGATCATCTATACCGCGATCTACGCATCCACCTTGGCGCTGGCCGTCTGGATAGGCTCCATCCTGCCGCTGATGGTGATCGGCCTGCCCCGGATGTACGGTGCATGGCACCATGTGATGACTGGGCTGCTGCAACATGGCGGGCTGGCCGACAATGTCATCGACCACCGCCTGAACTCCCGCACCGTCTACATGAACCCGATCAGCCGCTTCATCTACTGGAACATGAACTATCACGTCGAACATCACATGTTCCCGATGGTGCCCTACCACGCCCTGCCGCGCCTGCATGACACGATCAAGCATGACCTGCCTGCCCCGAACCCCTCCATCCCGGCGGCATTCGCCGAGATGTGGCCCGCGCTGAAACGCCAACTGGCCTATGAAGATTACTTCCTGCGCCGCGACCTGCCGCCAAGTGCCAAACCCTACCGCGAAGATTTCCACCGCGATGCTCTGGGTGACCTGCCCGATGCCCTGCCCGCCGAATAAGGACTGACAGATGCCCCAATGGATCCGCGCCTGCGCCACCGATGATATCGACGAAGAGGATCTGATCCGCTTCGATCACGCCGGTGCCACCTATGCCATCTATCACTCTCCCGAAGGCGATTTCTTTGCCACGGCTGGCAAATGCACCCATGAAGAGGTGCATCTTTGCGACGGGCTGGTGATGGGCCACCTGATCGAATGCCCCAAACATAACGGCCAGTTCGATTATCGCACGGGCGAGGCGAAACGCGCCCCCGTCTGCGTGAACCTGCGCACTTATCCTGTCCGGGTTGATGGCGGCGACGTCTATATCGAGGTGCCCTGACATGCCTCGTCCCCCCACCGTCCGCGATCTGCTGGATGCGCGCGGCAAGCACCAGTTCGCCATGCTGCGCGTCGAAACCTTGGATGAGGCCGAGGCCGCGCATCGCGCCGGTGTGGAACTCCTTTCCATCCCGCCCGCCATGATCCTTGATCGTCGCTTCCGCGAGGTGGCCCCTTCGGCTTTCGCCTTTCCGGGCGACAACTTCTACGAAATAGGGGATACCGCCGACTTCCTGAAATGGGCCTTTCCGCTGTTCAAGCACGGGGCCGACGGCTTTTATTGCTCCGGCTCGTTGCAAACGATCCGCGCGATGGCCGATCACGCCTTGCCGGTCTGCGGCCATGTCGGGCTGATCCCATCAAAACGCACATGGACCGGGGGATACAAGGCCGTGGGAAAGACGCTCGACAGCGCCAAACTGGTCTGGAACCAGATCAAGGCGCTGGAAGACGCAGGCGCCTTCGCGGCCGAGATCGAGGTCGTCCCCCATTCGATCACCGCCGCCATCGCCGAAAAGACCAGCCTGTTCCTCATCTCGATGGGCGCGGGCGCCGGGGGCCATGCGCAATACCTGTTCAGCGATGATGTACTGGGCCAGAACACCGGCCACATCCCCCGCCACGCCAAGGTCTACGCCAATCTCGCCGCCGAACAAGCCCGCCTGCAAGAGATGCGGGTGCAAGCGATGGGATCCTTCGCGCAGGACGTGCACTCGGGCAGCTATCCCGCTCCCCAGCATCTGGTGGATTGCGACGCCGAAGTTGTCGAAGGCTTCCGCGACTGGCTGGATCAGGTCTGCTGACCGCCTGCACGACCGATCCGCCGGGAAAGGCGTCGCGACAGCGTGACCGGTACGGCATGCCCGTATGGACATCTTCTCAGGCCCACTGTCAGGCTTCAGTTCAGGAAAGCCCCCGCCGCATCGCCCCTTGCGCCGCATCTGCGGCCTTGCCATGCAGGCAGTCTTGGGGGGCGTTCCAATGGACACCGAAATTCTCATCATCGGCGGCGGTCTTGCGGGCCTCGCCCTTGCTGACCGGCTTCAGGCGCAGGGCCGAGATTGGCTTCTGGTCGAGGCACAATCCCGGCTGGGCGGGCGGATCCTTTCGCCCGAGATTGCCGGGGCAAGGTTCGATCTTGGCCCCGCATGGTTCTGGCCAGGGCAGGCCAGACTGGCCGCGCTGGCGCAAAGACTGAACCTTCCGGTCTTTGACCAACACAGCAAGGGCGCAACCCTGCTGCAAGACCGCGATAGCGCGGTGCAGGCCCATCACGGCCCGTCTCCCATGCAGGGATCGCTCCGCATCGCGGGCGGCATGGGGGCCTTGATCGACGGGCTGGCGCAGGCCCTACCGCCCCATCGGATCACGTCCGACAGCCCTGTCACCGCGCTCCACCGATCCGGCACCCACATCACGGCAACCCATGCACAGGGCGAGGTGCGGGCGCGGCGGGTGGTGCTGGCCCTGCCACCCCGCATCGCATCGGCAACCATCTCCTTCTCACCCGCCCTGCCCGATCCGGCACAAAGTGCCGCCCGCGCCATACCCACCTGGATGGCAGGTCAGGCCAAGATCCTTGCCGTCTATGCCGATGCCCCGTGGCGCAAGGCAGGCCTCTCCGGAACGGCCATGAGCCGAAAGGGCCCCATGGTCGAAATCCATGACGCCTCGCCGATGGATGGCGCGCCCTTTGCCCTGTTCGGCTTTGTCGGCCTTCCCCCCGCCTTGCGGGCCAGCCACGCTGATGAGGTGACAGCCCTCGCCCTCACACAGCTTCAGGAATTGTTCGGGCCCGACATGGCGCAGCCGCTCATGATCCAGATGATGGATTGGGCGCGCCAGCCCCATACCGCAACTACGCTTGACCTCGCGACGCCGGGCCATCACCCGGCCTATGGGCTACCCGCCCCCTTGCGCGGCCTTTGGGACAACGCCCTCCTCTTCGGCTCAACCGAAACTGCCACCGACTTCGGTGGTTATCTCGAAGGCGCGCTGGAGGCGGCAGAGCGTGTCGCGGAGCAATTGACATAGACCCGCGCTCCAAGGCCATGACCGCAGCGCCATGATCGGCATCGCAGCCGCGCCCTGTCATCCTGTCGCGCCTTTCCGTCAGCGACCTCAGCCTTATCTCCCGTGTAAGGAGGCCCCTATGCTGCTTGCTTTGCGCGACGTGACCAAAACCTATCCCAACGCCGCCGCCGCCGTCCTGCGCGGGGTTTCCTTCGATCTGGCCAAGGGCGAAATGCTGGCCCTTACCGGCGAATCCGGGTCGGGCAAAAGCACGCTCTTGCACCTGATCGGGGGGCTGGACACCGCTGACAGCGGCGCGGTCGCAATCAATGGCGTTGACCTGACACCGCTTGATGATGCCGGGCGCGCCACCCTGCGCCGCGGCACCGTGGGCGTGATCTTTCAGCAATTCAACCTGATCCCCTCGCTAACCGTGGCCGCCAACATCGCCTTTCAGGCCCGGCTTGCAGGCCGCCATGACCCCGATCGCGACCAACGCCTCGCCCTTCGGCTTGGGCTGACGGACCAACTGGCCAAATACCCCGAACAACTCTCCGGCGGGCAGCAACAGCGCGTTGCTATCGCGCGCACCCTATCCCCGCAGCCCGATCTGGTGCTGGCCGATGAACCAACCGGCAATCTGGACGAGGCGACGGCAGACACCGTCCTGACCCTGCTGCAGGAACTGGTCGCCGAAACGGGCGCGGGCCTGATCATGGTGACCCATTCCGAACGGCTGGCCGCCCGCCTGCCCCGCCGGCTGCATCTGCGCGCGGGGCAACTGGCGTGAACGCAGCGATCCTTTCGACCCTCGCATCGCATTGGCGGCGCAACCCCTTGCAACTGATTACACTTCTGGCCGGACTGGCCCTTGCCACCGCGCTTTGGTCGGGCGTGCAGGCCATCAACGCCGAAGCGCGCGCCAGCTATGACGCCGCCGCCGCCACCTTGGGCGAAGGGCAATACGCCCAGATCACCGGGCGCGACGGCGCGGTGATCCCGCAACAAACCTATGTCGCGCTGCGTCGGGCGGGCTGGCTCGTCTCTCCGGTGATCGAAGGGCGTTTGTCCGGCGTGCGGATCATCGGGCTGGACCCACTCACCGCGCCGGGCGGCCTTGGCCCCGTCACCTCGGCAGAGGGGGCCGATCTGGGGCGCTTTCTCTCCGGGGAGGGGCAAATCTTCGCCCGTCCCGATACACTGGCGCGCCTGCCCGAAACCGGGATCGAAGGGGTGGCCTCCCCCGACATTGCTGCCAATACCGCGATCACCGATATCGGGGTGGCACAACGCCTGTTGAAGCGCGATGGACAGATCGACCGTCTGATCCTTGCCCCGCAACAACCGCTCAACCGCCCGCCGCTGGAAAACGTGGCCCCCGATCTGATGCTCACCCCCGCACAGGATAGCGGCGATGTCGCACGGCTCACGGACAGCTTCCACCTCAACCTCACGGCCTTTGGCCTTTTGTCCTTTGCCGTCGGCCTGTTCATCGTCCATGGCGCAATCGGCCTCGCTTTTGAGCAACGCCGCAGCATGGTGCGCACGATGCGTGCTCTGGGCGCGCCCCTTGCGCGGCTGATCGCGCTGATGGCGGCAGAACTGGCCCTGCTGGCGCTTTTGGCAGGGGCAATTGGCGTCATACTCGGCTACATCATGGCCGCCGCGCTGATGCCGGATGTGGCCGCCACCCTGCGCGGCCTTTACGGGGCCGATGTCTCGGGCCAGCTAACACTACGCCCGGTCTGGTGGCTGTCGGGACTTGCCATCGCGATGGGCGGCACGGCCGTTGCAGCAGGC
This sequence comes from Paracoccaceae bacterium, assembly GCA_022843025.1. GTDB lineage: Bacteria > Pseudomonadota > Alphaproteobacteria > Rhodobacterales > Rhodobacteraceae > Paragemmobacter. The sequence continues at coordinate 233,062 of JALHOL010000002.1, forward strand.
GGCGCGCTTTGGTCGCTGGCGCGGATGCCCCTGCTGACCGGGGCGCAGGCCTGGGCCTCGGGCATGTCACGCCGCTGGGGCCTTCACGCAGCGCTCGCTTTCGGCCTTCTGGCGTTCTCGGCGGGTCTGGCGCTCTGGGGCCAAGGGCTTCTCGCGGGTTTCGGCATGCTGGGGGCCTTGCTCATCGGTGGCGCGCTGTCCCTGCCGCCACTTCTGGCCCTGCTCCTGTCGGGGGCCGAGGCGCGGGCCCGCGCTCCGGTGGCCCAGTGGTTCTTTGCCGACACGCGCCAACAGCTGCCGGGCCTGTCGCTTGCCCTCATGGCGCTGCTCCTTGCCATGGCCGCGAATGTCGGCGTATCGACTATGGTCTCGTCCTTCCGGCTCACCTTCATCGGCTTTCTCGACCAACGCCTCGCGTCCGAACTTTACGTCACCGCGACAGACAGCGCGCAGGCCGATGCCATCCTAGCCGTGGCCGACGAACAGGCCGATGCCGCCCTGCCGCTCCTCAGCATCGACCGCTCCATAGCTACCCTGCCCGCCCAGATCTACGCCGCCCGCGACCATGCCACCTATCGCGACAACTGGCGCTTCCTGCGCGCCACGCCGGATGTCTGGGACGAACTCGCCGCGGGCGATGGTGTCCTGATCAACGAACAACTTTTCCGCCGGGCCGGTCTCAATCTGGGGTCACTCGTCCCGCTTGCCCCCGGCGTCAGCCTGCCGGTGCTGGGCATCTATGGCGATTACGGCAACCCCGTCGGACAGGTCATCGTGACCGAACCGGTGTTCCGCCGCCTGTTCCCCGAAGTGACCGCCCTGCGCTTTGGCCTGCGCGTCGAACCGGCCCGTGTCGAAGCCTTGAAGGAAGGTCTTCGCGACAAAGCCGGGCTATCGGACAGCGCGATGATTGATCAGGCGGCGATCAAGGCTCTGTCCTTGGCCGTCTTCGAACGCACCTTCACCGTGACCACCGCTCTGAACGTGCTGACACTGGCCGTCGCGGGTTTCGCCATCCTGATGAGCTTGCTCACCCTCGCCGCCATGCGCCTGCCGCAGCTAGCCCCGGTCTGGGCGCTTGGCCTGACACGGCGCCGGCTTGCCACGCTTGATCTGCTGCGCGCGGTGGTTCTGGCCTTGCTGACCGCGGCGCTGGCGCTGCCGCTCGGGCTGGCGCTGGCCTGGGCGCTGCTTGCCGTCGTGAATGTCGAGGCATTCGGTTGGCGACTACCCATGTATCTGTTCCCGCTGGATTACCTGCGGCTGGCGCTGCTGGCGCTTGCAGCCGCGGCACTGGCCGCCGCCTGGCCCGCGTGGCGGCTGTCCCGCACGCCGCCCGCGCAACTTCTGGGGGTTTTCCGCCATGAACGTTAAGGCAATCCTTTTGGCACTGATGCTTCCCCTCATGGCTCAGGCGCAGGGCTTTGCCGGTCTGGGAACCGACTCCGGGGATTTCGCACAGCCTGTGCCGGGGCCCGCGTTCGACTTTCCCGCCGATCACGGCGCGCATCCCGAATACCGCATCGAATGGTGGTATCTGACCGCCAACATGACAGGCCCGGACGGCACCCCCTATGGCCTGCAATGGACGCTGTTCCGCTCTGCCCTCGCCCCGCGCGATGGCACGGGCTGGAACACACCGCAACTCTGGATGGGCCACGCCGCCGTCACCACCGCCGATGCTCACCATGTGGCGGAACGCCTCGCACGCGGCGGCATCGGTCAGGCGGGTGTCACCGCCACGCCGTTTTCTGCCTGGATCGACGATTGGGCGATGCAGGGGCCGGATCTCGACACCCTCCGTCTCACCGCCACAGGCAGCGATTTTGCCTATGACGTGCAGTTGCGTGCGACGGGGCCGTTGGTCAAACACGGGGTGGATGGCTATTCGGTGAAATCCGCCGCCGGACAGGCCAGCTATTACTATTCACAGCCCTTCTTCGCCCTGACTGGCACGCTGACCCTGCCGCAAGGGGATATCCCCGTCACCGGCACCGCCTGGCTGGACAGGGAATGGTCCTCGCAACCCCTTGCCGCCGATCAAACAGGCTGGGACTGGTTCTCGCTGTCCTTTGACAGCGGCGACAAGCTGATGGGTTTCGTCCTGCGCGGCAGCACGGATTACACCGCCGCCACCTGGATCACCCCGGATGGCCAGACCACCGCCCTGCCCGATGGGGCCTTCACCGCCACCCCGCTGTCGCGCCACAGCGTGGCTGGGCGCACGGTGCCCACGACTTGGCAGGTCCGCCTTCCCGAAAAGGGCGTCGATGTCACCGTCACCGCGCTGAACTCCGATGCCTGGATGGCGACGTCGGTCCCCTATTGGGAAGGTCCGGTCACCTTGTCCGGCAGCCATGCAGGCGTCGGCTATCTGGAAATGACCGGCTATGACGACTGATCCCCACCCCTGGGCCACCACGCTAGACGGGCTGCACGCGCAAGTCTGGCTGCGTCTCGTACGCGGGGCGGCGGACCGCCGCGCACCGGCACGCCACCCGACCCTTGCCACCGTCTCGCCCGATGGCTGGCCCGAGGCGCGGACCGTCGTCCTGCGCACAGCAGACCCCGTCACCGCCACGTTGGACCTTCACACAGACCTGCGCTCTGCCAAGGTGGCCGCCTTGCAGGCGATGCCCCGTGCCGCCCTGCACATCTGGGATCAGACCGCGCATCTGCAAATCCGCCTCATGGCCGATGTCACGATCCTGACCGGTGACAGCGTGGCTGCCACATGGGCTAAGGTGCCTGAAACCTCGCGTCGCGCCTATACCATGACACCCGCCCCCGGCCATCCGATCCCCACGGCGCTGAACTATCAATCAACCCCGGACCAGCCATTCTTCGCCGTGCTGCGCTGCACGGTGCAGGCCATGGATATCCTCCATCTCGGCCCCGAACACCGCCGCGCCGCGTTTGACCGGGCCACCGGCTGGGCCGGAACTTGGCTTTCTCCGTGACACCCACAGGGGAAGAGTTGAGCAATCCGCCGCCTTCCCGTACCTAAGATGTGTAAAGCGCAGCCACCCGGCTGATGCATACGCTCCCAAAGGCCCCAAAGACATGAGCACCCCCGCCCTCGCCTCGGCCATCGTCCTGATCACTGGCATCTTCTGGGGGATCTACTGGCTGCCCGTGCGCGCCATCGCCGATCTGGGCCTTGACGGGGCATGGGGCACCGGGGCGATCACACTGGCTGCGGCACTGTTCCTGTTGCCCGTCATCCTGGCACGGGCCAACACCCTGCGCAGCGCCAATGCCATCGGCATGGCGTCCATCGCCTTGGGCGGCGCGGCCTTCGCGCTCTATTCCATCGGCTTTCTCTACGGCAAGGTCGCCCTCGTCGTGCTGCTGTGGTTCTTCAGCCCGGTCTGGAGCGTGCTGATCGCCAAATACCTCCTGCGCTGGCACGTGCCAAAACTGCGCCTTGTTGCCATCGCCGTGGGCTTGGCCGGGCTGTTCATCATGCTGGGTGGCGACGGGGGCCTTCCCGTTCCCGGCAGCCTTGGGGAATGGATGGCCTTCATCGGCGGTCTCATCTGGGCGCTGGCGACGGCGGGTATGCGCTTGAAATCCGACATGCCCCCCCTGCCCGCCGCCTTCCTTTTCGCCATCGGCGCAACCATCACCTCTTTCGCCTTCGCGCCTTTCCTTGAACCGCTTCCTACGATCACACTCTCCGACCTGCCCCTTCTCTCGGCGCAGGTCCTGCTCACCGGCGGGCTCTGGTGGGGCGCGTCCATCGCCGCGCTGATGTGGGCAACCCTGCGCCTCGACCCGGCGAGGGTGGGCATCCTGCTGATGACCGAGGTGATCTTCGGCGCCATCACCGCGGCGATCTTTGCCGGGGAAAGCCTGTCGACCAGCGAAATGATCGGCGGCGCGCTGGTCATCCTCTGCGGCCTTCTCGAAGTCTGGCCCACCAAAGACGCACCCGGCCACTCATCAGCCTGATCTCACAAAGACCTTGCCATCCCCCTGAGCGCCATGGCCGAGACAGTGGGATACGATCCCCGCAGGGCCTTCGCAGCACAGCCCGCAACACGCGGCCACTTCAACACACCGTCAAACGGAACAGGTCCAAATGAACGCGGCGCGCCCTGCAAAGGCGCGCCGTCTTCCTTTGTCAGCCCCAAACCCAGCAACTGCCAGACCGGGGATAAAGCCCCGTTCTCAGGTCGCCTGCGGACCCGGGAACGGGAATTCCAGCGTGCGGGCGTTCAGGAACGCCTGTTCGTTGAACCGCAGGAAGCGCATCGTATCGGCGCGCGACGCTAGATAGCTGTCCCAGATGCGGCGGGTCAGATCGTCACCCGCGTCATAGCTTTCCTGGATCACCTCGCCCGCAGCCTTGCCCAGCGCCTCCAGCACCGGCCGCTCCAGACGGCGGAACTCCACGCCATGCTCCACCCGCAGCGTCTCCATCGCGCGGCCGGATTGCAGGTCGTATTCCACCTTCATGTCCTCATGTCCCGCATGGGCAGCAGCGCGGATGATTTCCTGCAAATCGGCGGGCAGCTCCTGAAACTTGGCGGTATTCAGCATCAGCTGCACCGTGCCGCCGGGCTCCTGAACCCCGGGGCCATAGGACAGCTTGGCAACCTGATGGAATCCCATCGGCAGGTCGTTCACCGGCCCGATGAATTCTGCCGCGTCCACGGCGCCCGATTGCAGCGCCGCGAAAATCTCGCCACCCGGCAGCAGCACCGGGGTCGCGCCCAGTTTCTTGACCATTTCGCCGCCCAGACCCGGCATCCGGATTTTCAGACCCTGAAAATCCTCTGGGGTGTTGATCTCTTTCTTGAACCAGCCAAAGGACTGGGCCGAAGTCTGGCCCGCTGGCAGCGACAGGATTCCGAACTGGCTGTTCAGCTCATCCCAAAGCGCCTGCCCGCCGCCATGCAACAGCCACGCCGCCTGTTCATCCCCCGTCATCCCGAAAGGCACCGCGAAAAAGGCCGCCAGCATAGGATGCTTGCCCACATGGTAGAACGATGCGTCATGGCCCATCTCGGCCGTGCCGTCCATCACCGCGTCCATGCAGCCCAGCGCGGGGACAAGCTCACCTGCGGCAAAGACGTTGATCTTCAGCCGCCCGCCCGACATCGCCTCGATCCGCCGCGCCAGCCGCTCGGCCCCCACGCCCACGCCCGGCAGCCCTTTGGGCCAGGAATGGACCATACGCCATTCGATGGTGCCCTGCGCGATTGCGGGCGCGGCAAGCCCTGCCGCCGCCACGGCCGCCCCGCCCCCCAGAACAGTTTTCGTCAGAAAGTCGCGTCTCTTCATTCCTTCCTCCCGCTGCCATTTGCATTGGCGGCGGAACCCGCTCCCGGACCCGCCGCAGTGGCGATGGAATTGGAGACGCTTTGTCACAGAGCAACAGGCAAAGCCGCGGAAAATGGTCTTTTAGGAGAAAACTATCGAAAGCTATCGGCGCTAACTATTCCGTTTAAAAAAACCTATCCGTCGCCCTTGCATTCCCGAAAACGACGGCAATCTAGCGCAAATGTGCCGGGACCAAACCCGATCGCACAGACGAACAGGGACAGCGTGGGTGGCATCGCGGCCAAGACCGGCGGGCCATTGACGCGACAGGGAGAGAGCAAGGAATGGCAACAGTGTATGCCGGGCCAGAGCCCGGCTGGGTACGTGCTGCGGCGCGTGTCGTGGGCGTGATTGACGGTCTTTGCCGCTGGAGCGGCTATGTTGTCGCCTGGGCGACGCTGGCCACGGTGATCTTGTGCTTTGCCACAGTCTACCTGCGCTACGTCATGGGCACCGGCCTGATCTGGTTGCAGGAAGCCTATATCTGGACCCATGTCGTCGTGATCGTGATGGGCGCGGGCTACACTATGATGAGCGGCGGCTTTGTCCGGGTGGACGTGTTCTATTCCCACTGGTCCGTCCGGCGCCGGGCGTTGTCAGACATGATGATGACGCTCCTCCTTTTGCTGCCCTTCCTGCTGATCTTCGGCTACGGGGTCTGGACGTTCTGGACCGCGTCCTATGCGGCCGACGAAGGGTCGCTCAATCCTGGCGGGATGGGCAATTACTGGATCCTGAAGGCCACGCTCTTGGGCTTCATCCTGCTTGTCGGGCTACAGGGCGCGGCCTTCGTGTTGCGCGGATTGATGGTCCTTGCGGGGCATGAACGCCACGCGCTTAACCATGGCGGCCACGGCGCCGACCAGACCCTTTAGGCCATAGGAGATACCCATGGACGCAGCACTTCTTGGCCAGCTGATGGCAGCAGGCCTGTTTCTGCTCATCATCCTTTTCCTCATGTCGGGCTACATCGTGGCCTTCACCCTTGGCGGTCTCGCGATCCTCGTGGGGTTTGCGGGCATCGCCGTCGGGGCATTCGATCAATCCCTTTTCGCTGCCCTGCCAAACCGCTTCTGGGGGGTGATTACGAATCCGGTCCTTGTAGCCGTGCCCCTCTTTGTCTTCATGGGGGTGGTACTGGAACGATCGGGCATCGCGGAATCCCTGCTCACCACCATGGGGCAACTTTTCGGCTCGCTGAGGGGCGGTCTTGCCCTGTCGGTGGTCCTTGTGGGCGCGCTGCTCGCTGCGGCGACGGGTGTCGTCGGGGCAACCGTCGTCACCATGGGCCTGCTCAGCCTGCCTGCCATGATGCGCGCAGGCTATGATCCGAAACTCGCCACCGGCACAATCTGCGCCGCAGGGACGCTGGGCCAGATCATCCCACCCTCTACCGTGCTCATCTTTCTTGCCGATATCCTGCAAGGCGCCAATTCCGCCGCCCAACTGTCGCTCGGGAACTTCGCTCCGGATACCGTGTCGGTCGGAGACCTGTTTGCCGGTGCAATCCTGCCCAGCCTCGTACTCGTGGCCATGTTCATCCTCTACATCGTCTGGAAAGCGATCTTCCATCCTGAGACATGCCCCCCGGTCGCGATGACGGCAGCCGAAAAGGCCGGGCTCGGCCTGCGGATCGTCGGCGCACTGATCCCGCCGCTTCTGCTCATCGTTTCGGTTCTGGGGTCCATCGTCGCGGGTGTCGCAACGCCTACGGAAAGCGCAAGTGTCGGCGCGGTTGGGGCGCTGTTCCTCGCCGCGGTCAAACTGTTCGCCGACGCCTATCTCGGGGCCGAGGGCGACCCGCGCCGCGACATCCGTCTGTTCTGGTTCTGGTTGGTGGCGCTCATCGCGCTTGCCGCCACGGCCTGGCTCTTTGGCGCGGCGGGCCTGCTTAACACAATGCTGGTTCTGCTGGGTCTTGCCCTTCTTGTCATCCTGATCCGCGGCGACCTGCGGCGCAGCTATGTTCAAACGCTTTTCCGCTCTTCGGTATCCACCATGTCGATCACTTCGATGGTCTTCATCATCCTGCTTGGCGCCACGGCCTTCGCCTTGGTCTTCACCCAACTTGGCGGCACCGATATGGTGCGCGGCTTCCTCGAACAGATGCCCGGCGGTCAGTTCGGCGCTCTGTTGGTCGTTTTCCTGATCATCTTCGTGCTGGGCTTCTTTCTTGACACCTTCGAGATCATCTTCATCGTGATCCCGATAACCGCCCCGGTGCTGCTGATCATGGGGGTGGATCCAATCTGGCTGGGGGTGATGATCGGCTTGCTGTTGCAGACCTCCTTCCTGACACCCCCCTTCGGCTTCTCGCTCTTCTACCTGCGCGGGGTGGCACCCCGCACGATCACCACACCGATGATCTATCGCGGGGTCGTGCCCTTCATCGTGATCCAGCTTATCGCCCTTGCCGTGCTTTGGATGTTCCCCGAAATGGCCACCTGGCTTCCGAACGAACTGTTCCGCTCGGACGCGCCAGGTACCGAAGATGCCCCGCCCCCGCCGCCCTCATTCGACGAAGGCGGTGGCGAGGATGAATTCCTGTAAGCCTCCGATGCGCGATCTTCCCAGCCTCCGGCAGCTTGAATACTTCGTGGCCCTTGTCGACACCGGCAGCTTCAAGGCCGCCGCCGACCAATGCGGCATCAGCCAGCCCTCGCTTTCGGTCCAGCTTGCCACGCTGGAAAAGCGGCTGGGCCAGCGGCTGGTGGAACGGGGCCGCGCGGGTGTGATACCAACTCTGGCCGGGCGCGAGGTTCACGACCGCGCCCGCGCTATCCTTGACGCGGCACAGACCCTGGTCAACCGCTTCGACCTGCCGCGCACGGGCCTGTCGGGAACGATCCGCTTCGGCGCTTCGGGAACGCTGGGCCCCTACCTGCTGCCCCATGTCATCGCGCGGCTACATGCCCGCCACCCGGACCTGCAGCTCTTCATCCGCGAAGCCCCGCCCGAGGCGCTGGCCGCCGGCCTGGCGCGCGGTGATTTCGACATGATCCTCGTACAATTGCCGGTGCGCGGCGATGTCACGCCGATCCGGCTGTTTCGTGAACCGCTGGAAATCGTGGTGGCCCGCGATCACCCTTTCGCGGGCCGCGACCGCATCCCGCGCGAAGAACTGCGCGGTCAGACAGTGCTCGCGCTCGGGCCCGCCTTCGCCCTGCGTCAGCAGGTGGCAGACCTTTGCGAAACACTGGGCGCAAGGTTGCGCGCGGATTACGAAGGCACCAGCCTTGATGCGATACGCCTCATGGCCGGCATGGGCATGGGTATCGCTTTCCTGCCTGCACTCTATGTCCGGTCCGAAATCGGCCCTGATGACCGTGACGTCGCGGTGGTCTCCCTAGAAGGCCCGCGCACCTTGCGCTCGGTCGGCCTCGTCACCCGCAGCAACAGCGCCGATGACGCCGCCCCCCGCATCGCCCGCCTGATCCAGACCGTCGCCCGCGAGGTTTTCGCAGGCACCCTCGTCCTGGAACCCCTATGAACGTTGGCATAGCCCGACCCCAACGGAAGGCGCGAGCCAACAGTCACAGCGCGGTCTGGGCAGACCACACCCACAGCCGGGCCTGACCGGAAAACCCTTCCATCACGGGTATTTCCGGATCAATCCTGGTATGGTCTGAAGGGAAGTGGTGCCGCTGAAGGGACTCGAACCCCCGACCCCATCATTACGAATTGTTTTCCTGAGCAATATCAATAGATTGGAGTGCGACTGACAGCGTTGCAGCAACCATCACAACGCTTTGGCAGGCCTCGTCTTTCCCGAACTTGAGGCTTGCAGGCCGTTGGACACCGCCGGGCCGCACCTCATGGCGCTTCCATACTATGGCCCTACAGATTTTCGTTTGCCCTACTAAAACTCGGGGGGGCAGACCGGCAGCTTCTGCTTGCTTTAGCTGGCTGGTCCCGCGCACCCCTACGCTGTCTTGCCCCCACCCCACCCCATCAACGGGCCGCTCGGAACCCAGCTAGCAGGCCGCCCTCCAGTAGACCCCTCTGTGGCGCATCTGTGATCCTTCTTGAACTGGGCACCCCACCAAGGCACTGTTCCGTAACGGCACCGGGAGACCAACGCTTTGCAGACAGACGATTTTTCTATTGAAACCATTTTGGCAGAAAGCCGTCGCTTTATGGTTCCGCTGTATCAGCGCAAGTACCAGTGGGCTGATGATCGCCTTGCGCCCTTTTGGGATGATGTCGAAGCAAAGGCGACGGAAGTGCTCGAAGGCAACAGTCGCTTTCAGCACTACATGGGCGCGCTCATCCTCTCGCCCCTTGGTGAAGGGTCGCAGATTGGCATTACACCGCGAATGCAGATCGTTGATGGTCAACAGCGCCTGACCACGTTTCAGCTTTTCCTAGCGGCACTTAGGGAAATCGCGAGAGAAAACGAACTGCCAGAAGTCATTGAGCAGGTGAATGGATACCTTTTCAACGTTCCCCGATCAAAAGACACTGACCCTCTCGTCAGGTTCAAGCTGACACCGACGCCCTCTGACCGCGAGGTCTTCCACGACATCATCGACAACCCTCACCGGCAGGTGCGGATCAAGTATAACCGGTACTACTGGGGCGGTGGGGTGCCAAAGAACACGCCCGTTCGTGCGCTGCGCGCCTATGTCTTATTCCTCAACTTCATCAGGCAATTCGTACTTACCGGTCCCACGGACGTACAGCGGGAGGAAGAAGACGGCGACGAACCGAAGTCTACCGAACGCGCACCCAAGGAACTGATCGAACAGCGCCTCGACGCTCTGCTACGTGCTGTCCTCGCACAGATGAAGCTGGTCGTTATCACGCTGGGAGAAGGCGATGACGCACAGGTCATCTTCCAGTCGTTGAATTCGCAGGGGCTACCGTTGCTGGCCATGGATCTTGTCCGCAACAACATTTTTCATCGTGCGGAAAGGCAAAGCGCCTCAACCGAGGAATTGTACAAGGAGCTGTGGGACCCATTCGACGATTACTGGTGGAAGGAGAACGCACCGAACGCGAGACCGATGCGACCTCGGATCGACCATTTCTTGGCTCATGTTCTTGCCGCTGAAACCGGGGCCTCGATCGCCATGCGCGAGCTGTATTCGGAGTACCGAGCGTTTGCGACGCCACGCGGTAAACCGCGCTTTCCAGATGTCGAAGATGAACTCAAGTTGTTGCAGAGACACGCACCTATCTACGAAACGCTAGAAGGCAGAAAGAGCGCCAATCCGACTATGGCATGGTTGGGTCGAAAGCTGGCAACGTGGCAAGTGACCACAGCTTACCCGGTGATGATGCAGGTGGCGTCAGCTGGTCTGCCGGAAGCCGAGCAGGACCGGATCGCACGGCTCATCTATTCCTATGTCGTACGCCGGGCGGTCTGTGAAATGACCAACAAGAACCTAAACAAGCTGTTTCAGGCAATTTCCCAGCGTTTCTATGAAGATACGCCTTCCTATGACTTGCTTCGCACTTTCTTCCTCAGCAGATCAGGAGAAAGCTCCCGCTTCCCAAACGACGACGAGTTCAAGCGCGCCATTCTGACAAAGCCTGTCTACCGAAACGCACCCGGCGAAAGGAACAAGGACATTCTGTGGGAGCTTGAACTTGCAAGTCGATCAAAGTTTTCAGAGACGGTGGCGAGACCTAGTGGCCTGTGGACTGAGCATGTTCTTCCCGTGTCATGGAACGAGGATTGGCCCTACGCAGAAGGCGACTTTGTGGCTAGGGGTTCTGCCGATCCAAGGGCTGATGCACGGAATGCACTGCTGCAAACGTTGGGAAATTTGACCCTCATCACTGGTGCCCTGAATGTTTCTTCGGGCAACAAGGGGTTCATGCAGAAGCGCGAGAAGTTCGAGGAGCACACATCCTTGTTCTTGAACAAGTGGTTCACCAAACGAACAGCCTGGACCGAAGCAGATATCAGAGAACGCGGCGAGCACCTTGCGGAGAAGGCTGTATTGATCTGGCCCAGCCCGGAAGTCTGATCACTTCTAGAACGTAATCGAACGGTTAGAAGCGGGCCACAACAGCCCGCCTCTAGGTTACTTGCGCTTGCGGTCCGGTGCTTGGGTAAGCGCTGAAGCCGCCACGCTCTTTACGGCCTTCGGGGTCTTGGGGTTGGCCAACAGCTTGGCAGCCTTGGAAGCAACCCGGCGCGATGTGCTTTCGTTCTTTGCCATCACACATCCCCCTTAGGCGTACTGGATCAGCGTCCAAGTCACCGCTTTCCCGCCATAGGGCGGCATGCGGTTCCCTTTGGCGATGGGAGCGGTGGTGCTGGGGGTTCCCACGACCTTCCATACACCGCTTTCCGGGCAGGCCTCACCAGTCTTTGCTGTCGTGCCCAACGGGGCACGGGTCTTCGCTGCGTAGTTCACGATAGGTCTCCTTATGCTCCGGCGTCCGTGTTTGGCTAGCCGGTTTCGTATAGATAGATCGAACGCTTCACTTCGTCAACCCATGTGGTATGATTGCGTATCACACGACCTTACGGCGCATCTCTCGGTGGTGCGCCGTTATGATTCTGGGAGGAAGACTCATGTCGTTTGCCACGAGGCTGAACCAGCTTAGGCTTCGCAAAGGTCAATCATTACAAGATGTTGCTGATGCCATAGGCGTATCGAAGACCCATATTTGGGAGTTGGAGAAAGGGCGCAGCGACAACCCTTCGCTGGAAATGCTCACCAAGCTCGCGAACCACTTTGGAGTGACCATCCGAAGCTTGGTCGGTGAAGACCCCGAATCGTCTGAAGACGAAAAGCTAGCGATGATGTTCCGGCAGGCTGGTGAACTAGGGCCAAACGACCGCGCTGTTCTGGAAGACATGATACGTTCAATGGTTGCGAGGAATCAAAAGCGTGGCGCTGAAAATTGAAAGAATGGAAATTGACGATGCAGGCGCAAATCCAAAGAAACTGGCTGAGTCCATCGTCAAGCAGCTTCCACCGGGAACACAGGCAGTACCAGTGAGGGAGATCGCTAAGGCGATTGATATCTACGAAATCCGTGAAGCTGTGCTCGATGGGCTTGAAGGCGGCCTAATCGTTCCTGAAAACAAGGCCAACGGAGCCATCTTGGTACATGCTGATCGGCATGAAACCCGAAAGCGCTACACAATCGCGCATGAGATTGGCCACTATGTGAACCCAAACCACCGCGCCAGTAGCCCGGAGGGCTTCAGATGCTCGCGCAAAGATATGGCGATCCATTCGGCACAGGCGGGCGACAGGCACGAAAAGATGGAGGCCGAAGCCAATCAGTTTGCGGCTGAACTGCTGATGCCCGACTCCTACGTGAAATCCTTCATGCGGCGCAGAGAAGGTGCCGATCTCGAGCATGTTATCACAATGGCCGAGTGGTTTGAGGTAAGCAAGGAGGCGGCAGCGCGTCGATACATTTCAAAGCTAGAAACACCTGCTGCAATCGTCTTTTCATGCAATGGAACTATCCGCTACATCAAGACCAATAACGGTTTCCCGCGCCTGTCGCTTTGGAATGGCGCTTCGATCCCAAGTAATTGTTTGTCGGCAACCAGCAGCGCACAGATTGGTCGAGTCACCGATACGGTTGAAACGCCCGGCCATCTTTGGTTGGAACGGTCTGCGGGGCTTTCCTTGGGTGAGCAAACCGTCGCGCAGAAGAATGGCTACCGCATGACGCTTTTGTCGGTGGAGAGCGTTGAAGCTGAGGAAACCGAATGGCAGGCCCCCAGCATTCGGCGATAGCAAAGGACGCATCTAACTCTTTATCGACCGATTTTGCCGTATAGGCTCTCACACGCGCGCAGGATCAGGTGCTCTGGCAGCCGTTGGTCTTGTCGTATCACAATTAACGTTCGCGGCTCCGCTCTGATAACGGGCCGGTAAAAACACCACGCCACTTAGAGATCGAGTTCTTCAGCGGCGGCAAGCCACCCGGCGCGGCCTGCGCTGAATTGAGATGACTGGGATTCCGTAAATTCAAGGGATGCCGCCGGATTTTGAATGACACGGATGATGGGCCGGTAAGTGGCGGCATCTTCGACAACGACAAGCAGGAAGTTATCCCGGTGATGGTTCGCCGCCTCGAATTCTAGTGCGGTGAGGGTCACGCTCGCCCCCTGGCCGACGAAGCTCTTGACCTCGACCACGAATGCCTGCCCGTCTTTGCGCACCCATAGGTCAAACCCGTAACCGCGCCTCTGATTGTAGTAGACCACCGCCCAGCCCGCCGCTGCGAAGACCTTGCCGATCAGCAGCTCGGAATCGGCTCCGCTATTGGTCTGCGGTGCAGCCGGAGGCGAAAGCAGTTCTTCCGGCGCTTCCGCGTCAGGGATTCGCAAAACAGTCGGGGTGCGCGGCACTGGCGCGGGTCTCGCTCGTGCGGGCCGCTGCCGTGGAAGCCTGGCACCTTCTTCCGCCTCAGCTTCTCCAATCGCGGGGCGGGCCAGGGCACGGGTCAGGAGAAGTTCGTTTTCAACCCGGACAGCGCGCGCGCCCAGAGAGAATAGGGAGAAGGTGTGGCGGGCCACATCCCGCCAGTTGTTGTAGGGCTTACGCGGATCGTTGCCCACGCCGTCCGGTATCCTGTCGTCTACCAGCTGCCGCAAGGCCTGCTTCTGCGGCGCTGCAAGAAGCCTAAATGCCGCAATGCGCGCAACGGCAGGATCAATCTCGGCTTGCGTCCGGATGCGGGAGACGAACAGGTCAAACTCGTCAACATCCACATACCCGGCGGAGCGGGTCATCACCTCGAGGATGGCCTGATAAGGCCTTACGTTGAAGGCTGCATATTCATCCGCGCGTCCCTGCGAATACCACGGGACGCGGCAGAACCGGATGTCGGCAAGCTGATGCTCCAGAACCCCGACCGTATCGGTCCCAGTAGCGAGTTCTATTCCTGCCTGCGTCAGGCGGATATCCCTCCAACGGCGAGGATCGATCCGTTCGATCAGGCGTAGTGGCGTATCCATTGCCAGAAAGTAGTGCCGGTTAATGACGACAGCCGGGTCCGGTGTGTCGATCTCAAGGTTGCGGGCAAGGTTTCGGTAATGGCCCGGCGTGAGCGTCAAGGCATGAGCGGCCCCCGCGTCATGCAGGTAGGAAGTGATCTGCTGTAGTCGGACGGCGTTCAGATGGACGCGGGTCAGGAGCCACCAGCCCCTGTCGCCCCGGTCTCCTTCGTCCAGCCGCGCAGTCAGCGCGTCTCTCAACTCTCCAAACGTCACGATCCCCCCACAAGGCCGAGAAAGCTCCTACCAGATTCTTTTTCTTGAATTTTCCCACAAAGTTTGACTCCCTGGGCGGGGAAAATGAAGATGTAACATGGCCCGTCGGCAAAGCTATACCAGAGTCGTGCGCTCCAATTTTCAGAATCCTGACCATGTCAAGGGCATGGGAGACAAGGTCTTTCGGGGATTCCAGTGCCTGAACAAGGATTGCACGAATTTTGTATTCGTGCGCGAAGACGGCCTAGGCGCGGATTTCTCAATCAACTGCGATTCGTGCGGCTTCGTACACGCCGCCGGTGAAACAGCCAGCCTCTATGACTATGAACTATTTCGCGACGATAAGAAAATCGAGGATGGTTCGTTTCAGATATTGCATGACGATCACATCAACGACGCGCAACGCTACAAGTACTGCATCGTTTGCGGCGCGCTGAAGCCCCTTGAACAATTCGATCGCCACAGCGCGCGTGCGAGCGGGCGTCAGGGGGAGTGCTCGCTGTGCAAGCAGGTTTACAACAGCATCAAGAACCAGACGCGCCTCGTCGAGCAACACCGCGAAGCCAGCCAGAAACGCCGCCTCTATACCCAGTTTGAGCAACCGTCGAAGCTGGATATCAGGGCGATTTATGACCGTTTCGGTTGCCGGTGCTTCAAGTGCGGCGTCGATCTCGCCGGCGACCTAGAGGCCGGGGCATTGCAGAAGCTAGGTAATCTCGACCACACGCTCCCGGTTTTCTACCTCTGGCCGCTCACCACCAATAACGCAACCTTGCTCTGCCGCGATCACAACGGGGAAAAGGCCGAGAAGTGGCCAGGAGCTTATTACGAGGACGCGGAACTAAGACGCCTGTCGGCGCTCACCGGTATCGAATATCGGCTGATGGCGGACGCGCCAAATTTCAATCCGGAGGCGCTGGAATGGCTGGGCAAGCCGGAATTTGTCGAAAGCCTATTCGAGAAATTCGCGCGCTACCCGCATGAATTGTTGCGGCTGCGCAACCGCATCCTGGCTACAACCGGATTCGATTTTCTCGACAGCTCCGCCCGGATTTCCCCCGACTGGCGCAGGAACGCGGACGCCCTGAGGGGCGCTATCGCCGCCGAAACAGAAGATACTGATGGTGCGTGACCGTTCCTTTGTCGCGTATGCCGTGGCTTTCACAATGCTCGACGCTCTCGGCGAATGAATCGATAAGATCGAGATGCGCGCTGCCTACTGCTGTGAGGGCGGCTGCCATATCGCATTTCGCGCTCTTGCCCAGATGAACGGCAAAGTATCCGCCCGGCTTCAATCGCGCAGCACCCTGGGAAAATATGGAATCGTAGATTGCGAAACTACGCTTCTGTCTTTCATCGACGAACGTTGCCGGTTTTTCGGCAAAGTCACAGGCCTCCCAGCCCGCGAACCATAAGCGCATCCAATTGGCGGTATGAAACCGCGTGCTGTCAAAGAAAGGCGGCGACGTAATGATGGCGTCAAGATCGGCAACTTCGTCCGGCCATGCAGCCGTGGCATCCTGAAAGTACGACTTGCCCTGCGGCAGGTCTTCGCCCGCTGCTTCGCGTAGCGCGCGATCCACCTTTTTCTGCACCCGGTCGATGACTCCGCGATACTCAAATTCCCCGGTCGGCGCGAAGGGCGTGATCGGGTGGGAACGGCGGCTCAGGGCATAAGGGCGGTTACCATGAAGCACATGCAGGAGAGCGGAAAAAACCAGCGCCTCCGATCCGGTCAAAGGCGGATTCTTGATGAAGAAATCCCGTGCCGCGACGATTTCTTTAAGCGTTTCGGGATGAAAATAGGACGGCAAGGTACCGTTGAAACGAATGCGGTCCAGGGCGGCGAGATCAACAGCCTTGGTACGCCGCTTGCCGATATGGAGCCGGAGCTCCTCTATGACAGAATTTACAGAAACGCGATTGACCGGTTCGAGTTTCGCACGGGATATGGCGATGGCTGCGGGGCTGATATCAAAGCCGAAAGCGGTGTGCTCTTGCAGGCGAGCCTCGAAGGGAATTGATCCCACGCCGGAGAACGGGTCGAGAAGACGCCCCCCCTGATCGGGCAACAGCGCGTGCGTCAACGTGTGCGCGATCGATGCTTTCAGCTTGCCTTGGTAGGAACACAGGGAATGCCAGGGATGGCCCCAATTCCTTTTCGCCATGACGCCGCGCTGATGGGGAAGCGTCTCTCGAAACAGGTTCCACTTTTCGATGCGGTGGTCAGCTTTCGCCCGCGCGCTTTTGGTTGCGCGGGCGCTCCCGCTCGTCTTGACTGTCCTGGTCGCAAGGGGACGAAACACCTGAAGGGTTTGCGAAAGCTTGCTGCCGCCCCGCGACTGGCGTTCCCGCAACACGACCAGTTCGGAACGGCTGAACCCGTTTTCAGCCATAAGATCGCAGATAATGTCGTGCGTAGGCACCCAGATATCGCCGTAGCATGAGTCGCCCAGATCGATGGCGACCACTGTGTCCTTGTGTGATACGGCTTTGAAGTTCTGAAGGACTACGGCCATTTCCCGGAAATAGGCCTCAACCATCATGGGAATGCGCTGATCGTAGGCATCTTCCTCCAGCGCCCTGATTGTGTCCATCAGCGACGACGGCAACGCTCCCACGCCGTTGCCGCGCGACTTTCCAACCGTTACGTCGTTAATGCCAGAGGTAATTGCGGCATCGCGGTAAGTCCGCAGCTGATTTTTGACGCTGAGTTGCCGCAGGAACCATAGCTCAAGCTTCGTATTCCGAAAGTAGTTTGTGCCGTTCAGATAGGGCGGACTCGTGATGATAGCGTCCACGGGCGTCGATAGATTTGCCGAAAGCTGACGCGCATCGGCACCGATAAACTGAACCGTCCCGCTGGCTGCCTCGGCGTCGATAAGGTCACTGGCGATAATGCGTAAACTCTCTTGGAGCGCGGATAAGAAGCAGGGCCTCTCGCGGGAGAGCTCCTGCGTTGTCCTGAACCGGAGATCGCCCCTTCGGATCATCAACGATCCAGGCACAAGGCTGCGCAGAACCGCGACCGTGAACAGTACGCTTAGCGCCGGATTGTCGGCAGAGAGCTTGTCGGCAGTCGCACGCGCGCGAAGGATTTGATTGAATGATGTATCATCGAACGAGGGCCGACCTGAGAAAGCAGCTTCGTAAGCGTCCCGCAACGTGACATCTGGAAGCGCGCTTTTGAGGGTGCGCGGCAGGTCGTCGTGAATCGCAAGCAGCCGTTTAGACAGTTCGTGTCGCTTGAGTGAGGACATTGCCAGAGCCGATGCCTTGGCACTGATGACAAACTGGCAGACCGGATTTACCTCGGTGTATAGTGCGTGTCGGCCATGAAGGGCGGAGACTAGGGCTGTCGTACCCGAGCCGCAGAAAGGGTCTAGAATGGTCTTAGCTGTAGGTGCAAATGCTTTAATGATCGAGCTAACGAAATCTGGCGAGTACCCTTCAAGGTATGGGTACCAATCGTGCAGCGGACTGCCTTTCCCACCCCGGAAAGTTGCTTGCAGGCCGGAGTTGCGGTCGCCGATTTTGCCTCGAGCATAACCGTTCGCATTCTTAGCAATCAACATACGGGCGTATGTCGAAACAGGACTTTTTGCCTTTTCAGCAGCTTCTACCAATTCCGAGAACAACTCGAGGCCAATGAGTTGTCTAAGACGATGACTGCTGAGGGGTTTTACAAACTCGAAAAGATCGGCCTCTGCTTCAGGAAAGGACAGCGTCAGGCCAGATTTAGCGCTGGGGGCCGAAGGGTAATCCCTAAAGTATACTGTCTTTGAAAGCTGCACGGATCACCCCCTGGAGAAGAGTGTATCTACCTTAGACCGGTCGAGACGGCAACAGCAAACTGAACCTACCGTTGCTCATATGCGTCCGATTGCGCGGGCAAAGGGGCTGAACATTGTTTCGTCATCGAGGGCGGCGGCGGTCAGTCGTTGCGCGAGTTGATGGCAGCGATCGAGGCGCGCTGCGCAGTAACCACGAACTGATCTTAACGGTTCACGAGGCCATCGCGAAAGCCTTGGGCGAGGGCCTGCCTAGCGCGATGGGCGCACTCATTAATGACCGTCTGGACCATGCAACTTTGCGCTTCAATGGCCTGGCCACGGTGCCCGCGATCCACGAGGGCCTGCAGTCCGAGGTCAGAGGCGTCCATTTTTTGCTTCAACTTGATGCGGGTGTAGCCAGTCGCCGGAACTGACCTTTGTCACAATTGGATCATCGATCCTCACGTTGGTTTGACCGGCTCTGATTTGGACATTTCATCATAAGCTGATGAAAGATCAAGATTTTTTTCGAGTTATGCCTATAATGGACTTTGGCCAAAAGGAGGTCACATGCCAAACCTACGTCTCACCCGCCGTACCGTCGATGACATTCCACATGCGTCAAGCGGCCAAGTCCTTTACCGCGACACCATGCTCACCGGCTTCGGTCTGCGCGTCGGCACACGTTCGAAGGTTTACTTTGTCGAAGGTCAAGTTGGCGGCCAGACCCGCCGCGCCAGCATCGGCCGCGCTGACCTTTTCGCCCCTGAGATCGCACGCAAAAAGGCGCTGGCTCTACTGGGTGAGATGGCCGAGGGCCGGAGTCCTACCGACGAAAAGGGAAAGGGCAAAGTGGAGAGCGTCACTTTGGCCACTGCCTTTGATCAGTTCTTCGCTGCCCGTGACAAGCTGTCACCAATCACGATTGCCAACTACAAGCGCACCGTCAACCTCTACCTTAAGGCTTGGGCCACCAAGCCTCTGCACGAGATCACCCGCAAAATGGTTCTTGCTAAGCATCAGGAGATCGCCAAGGCGCGGGGCGAAGTAACGGCCAACAATGTGATGCGGCACCTGCGCTCTGTCTACAACTTCGCGGCGGCGGCACAGGATGGTTTCCCGCCGAATCCGGTTCTGATCCTGTCACAGGCGCGGGCATGGTATCGGGAAAAGCGGCGGCGAACCTTGGTCACGGCGCTGGATCTTCCGATGTGGTGGAAGGTGGTGATGGCCGAACCGGACTATTCCCGCGACTTCCTGCTGACGGTACTGTTCACTGGGATGCGCCAGAGTGAAGTGCTGGCATTGCGCTGGGACAATATCGACCTGAAGGCAAAGACACTGCACTTGCCCAGCACCAAGAACGGCGATCCCTTGACGCTGCCACTTTCCGAGTTCCTCGCCCAACTGCTTTCCGGTCGCGCGGATGCCTCCACCGGTTCGCCCTGGGTGTTTCCGGGGCCGGGCAAGAGCGGCCACCTTATCGAGACGAAGAAGTTCCTGCAGCGAGTAGCCGCCGGGGCGGGGGTCAGCTTCACGCTGCATGACCTTCGCCGTACCTTCATTACCATCGCTGAAAGCCTTGACGTGCCCTACTACGCCCTCAAGCGCCTGCTGAACCACCGGACGTCAGGCGACGTAACCGGCGGCTACATTGTGATCAACGCCGAACGCTTGCGGGAGCCGGTAGAACTCGTGGCGCAGCGTATTCTTGAACTGAAGGAGCCGCAGGACGGAGGCTTGTAACGTCGGCGGGCTTGCGGTCGATGTCCCGCAAACCCTGCCCTGGCGGAGTCGCGTTCTGAGCAAAACGCGCTAGTCCTCGCTTCTCTGGGTGGACCATCTCTTTATCGACTGATCCTGCAGTTTCGGCATACGCGCGCGGGCGTATGTTGGACAGTTTTGGATCGCCCGGAATCCAAACGAGTTCTGATTGACAGGAGCATGGCGCGGTGACCATCGTGAGTATGAAGAGAACCGCGAGGCGGGGCGACGCCCGCACGTGGCGGTGGGAGTCCGCGCGAAACGGGTGATGATAATCCACGAAAGTGGCCGTCATAAGCGGGTAGTCCCGTCCGAGGTCCAGGGCCTAAAGAGAAACAGCGTCAGGGGCGTTGGGTTCTCGGCGAAGCTTCCAAAATAATCTGGCCCCCCTACAGACGGGAATTTTCACCATGTTTGATGCCGAGCATCAATGTGCCGATAAGGCACGCCCCGCACAGAACGTATCGACTAAATCCACCACCAAGGAGCTTCTGACCACGAAAGAAGTCGCCAACCTTACCGGGTTCAGCGCGTCCTATTTTGAGAAGGCCCGCATCTACGGCTATGGGCCGAAGTTCCTTCGTGTTCAGTCCACCGGCAAGACTGGCAAAATTCTTTATCGCCGTGCTGCGGTGGAGAACTGGCTTGCTGCCCAGGAATGTGATCCGGAGGTCCGCAACTATGGCCGGTAATCTGAAACCCAACCCCGCTCGCGCTATCGAGTTCCTGCACTGGCTGAACTCAGAATCGCCCATCCATCTTGAGTCTATGGCGAGCCGCGACAGCGTCAAGCCGATCGCGAAGCAGTTCTCGGTTGAGGCCAGGGGCCTTGCGTCCGAGTTTGTAGCATCCGGCAATTCTGATGACCTTCAGCGCAACATGTACTTCTTGCCAAACGCTGAGTTCTTGAAAGGCGAGCGGAAGAAAGCAAACCTGTCCGCCGTCCGCTTCCTGCACGTTGATCTGGACTACAAGGACTTTCCGGGTGATCTGAAGGCGCAGGAGGACCGCGTAATGGCCCTCCTTTGCGATAAGAAGGTGCGCCCAAAGGGCGTGCCGGAACCTACTGCGATTTGGTTCACAGGGGGCGGTTGTCAGGCGCTCTGGCGTCTTGATGTCTCGCTGGATATCGAGCAGGCGGAGGAATTAAACAAGGCGCTTCTGCTCGCCCTCCAAGGCGGGCCTGGGACCCACAACGCCGATCGGTTGCTGCGCCTGCCGTGGACCACGAACTGGCTCAATGACAAGAAGCGTGCGGCGGGGCGCGAGCCTGCGCTTGCGTTCCACTTCGAGCCCCTAACGTTCGATCAGCCGCCGCGCACGTACCCCGTGGAGGCGTTCCAGCTTAAACTGCCCAAGGCGTCGGGCTCGACGGCTGCGCAACAGCCCAGCAATCCTGAATCGCCTATGCAGATCGACACGTTACCCCTGCCCGCCAATCTTTCCGAAATCCTGCCGTCCGAACCGGACTGGGTGGAGGCCATCGTTACGGGCAATAACCCGCCGGGCAAAGCTTACGCGTCCCGGTCGGAGTTGGTCTTAGCCAGCGTTCTGTGGATGCTGGCGCGTGGCGTGGAGCCGGGGCATGTGATGTCGATCATCTTGTCGGCAGACCTTGGGATCAGCGCCCATGTGTTGGAGAACCCCAACCCGGTTGCCTACGCCCGACGCCAGATTGAGCGGGCCATGTCGGCCATTACCATCCGCTCCGGGGGGTGGCCGATCCGGGACAGCGAAGGTCGTCCGGTCAAGAACGCGGCGAAGAACGTGCGCTATGCGCTTGCGGTTCTTGGCGTAGACGCCCAGCGCAACACCTTCACCCAAGCCGACGAGTTCCGCGGGTATGGGCTGGACGGACGCGACCTAAACGACATCGCGGAAATCTTGGCCAGCGCTTTCGCGCGGGACCTGGACTTCGCAGCAACACCCGCTGCCATCAAACGCGAGCTGTTGGCGATTGCGCACGAGCAACAGTACCATCCGGTGGAGGACTATCTGGACGGCCTCGTGTGGGATGGCAAGCCGCGCATTGACACGTGGTTGGCCGACTACTGCGGCGCCGACGACAGCGACCTTAACCGAGAGTTCGGCAGCAAGTTGCTGATTGCCGGGGTTCGCCGGATCCGCCATCCGGGGTGCAAGTTCGACACCATGCTAGTGCTGGAAGGTGCGCAAGGGGCTGGCAAGTCCCGTCTAGCGCAAATGTTGGCGGTGCGGGATGAATGGTTCTGTGGCAGCCTTGACCTCAAGAGCGACGACAAAACCAAGGCCGAGCTGCTGGCGCGGGCGTGGATCGTGGAATGCCAAGAGTTGGACGGTCTGAACAAGGCCACCAGCCAGAGCCTGAAGCGATTTCTCAGCACTGCCATTGATACGTTCAGGCGGGCCTATGGGCGTGATGCAGGTGAATACCGGCGGCACTGCATAATCCTTGGGACTACCAACGAGGGGGCGTATCTGCGCGACCTAACTGGCAACCGGCGCATCTGGCCGGTCGTGGTCAGGCGCATCGACCTTGCCCGGTTCGGTGCCGATGTTCACCAACTCTGGGCCGAGGCAGCGGTGCGGGAGGCGGCAGGCGATTCGATCACCCTGTCGCCGCACCTGTGGGCCGCAGCCGCCGAGGTGCAGGGCAAGCGGATGGTCGAAGATGCGTATGCCGACGTTCTGGAAGACACCTTTGCGGAACTGACAGGGCGGGTATCCATGGACAGCATAAAGCTGCTGCTTGGGGTCGATACGGCGCGCATGTCGCCCACCGACACACGCCGGATCAAGTCGGTCATGGCCGGGCTGGGGTGGGATTATGGCACCCATCACCTGCACGACCTCGGACAGCGGGAGAAGGCCCAGCGTAAGGGTTTTGCCCGTGGCAACATCGACGAACGCACGGTCGAGTTCATCGCCCGGCGGATCGACGGAGGAGTCGTGGTGATCAACCATCTCGACACTCCGCACCGCGAGGAACCCCCATTTTGACCGGCGGGGCGTACCATGTAACGTAACATAAGGCCCAAACTGGCCTGCACTACCCGGCGGGGCGCCAAGGTGCCCCGCCTTTTTGTTTTTGACCCTTCCGAGCTAAGTTACGGTTACAAGTTACAAAATCTCTAATTCAGATCGTTAACTCAAAACCCACTGGAAAGCGCTAGCTGCGCCGTTAGGGCATGTGCAGGGCCAGCTTAGGCCCCCAAGGCACCCGGCAGCCCTTAACGCCCCTGTACGGGCCGCTGCGCGCGCCGTAGGTGGATGTAACAGGCCGGGTTAACCATCATAGTTCAATTTTAGCGTCCGCCATCCGCCGCTTTATGGAAAATGCTGGATTCTTACTTCGATGGTGCTGCGCAGCATTGCACCAACCCCGTTCGGCGCTACTACCTATCGGAACACTCGGTAGATGCAGTGGCCTAGGTGCATGGTGCCCCTTTCACGACTGCCGGAAACTTTGGCCACTCATGGTTTCAACTCTAACGCACGTCCATAGAAATGTTCTTTTCAACAGTCCTCTCACTGTAGACCAAACGGCCTCCCAAAAAATCTTTCAACGCGAATATCTTTACGCCAGTGCCGCACGAACAGCGGCGTTCGCCTTCATCACGCTTTTCGGCGCTTTTTCGGTTTGGTGGCGACCGTAGCCTTGCGTTCTGTTCCGGGTTTCCAAGAATGCCCGCATACCATGCAGGAAAGGTAGATCTTTCGGCTTCCAAAGAATCCAGCCAAGAACCCAGCGGGACCTAAGGCTACTCCACCGACAACTGCTTTCCCAAGACCGAACCCGGCCTTGTTTGATGTGATGGATGTGCTTCGGCACTTAGGGCACCTTGGGACAATCTCCGCACTCTTGGTCGATGCCTTCATTGGCTTAGCGTCGTCATTGCAGGTTGGCGAAAACCGCTCAATGAAGGCGCTGCTGCACCCACAACGAATGCACTTACCATCTTGAATGGAATGTGTTGGGATAGCCGAGGAATTTGACATTCTCCGCCGTAACTATATGACTTTGCTTGACATTTTACTGGTTATTGCGGCAGAAGTATGGTCGCTGCAAATATCGTTCAGACAAGAAACGTGCGGTGCGGTGTCGTACAGCGTACTACCTCTGACGATTTTCGCTTCGGGAGAAACGTTGAATGCCCGTGACCGCTAATGGGCATCAAACAGATAGGCTGTGCTCTCGACACCAACCCGCACCGAACGGAAGTCAGCAACGTCGAGCGAGCGGTGCGCAACCCTTCGGCTTTAAACGTGACAAAGCTCCTCACCGCGCCTGGGATTGCACCTTGCAAGCTATTGGAATTTAATGAAAGTTCCTGAGAAGGATGGTGCCGCTGAAGGGACTCGAACCCCCGACCCCATCATTACGAATGACGTGCTCTACCAGCTGAGCTACAGCGGCATCCTTCTCGGCATAGGCCCTACTATGGCCCTACTAACAACTCAACCCCCTGCCTAACCTATTGGCTTCGCACATCTTTCCGTAGCGGACCCGCTACTTACGAATGACGTGCTCTACCAGCTGAGCTACAGCAGCTTGGTGGCGGGCTATTAGCACCCCTCTCGCGCGGTGTGTAGCCCCCTTTCATAGAAAAATGCGCCACCGGGAAAACTCCTCAGCGGCCGAAATCGTCGATCACCGCCACGCCGGGCGGCATCGGGCCACCAAAGGCGCGCAATTCGGCCGAAGCGCCCGACAGGGGCACCGTCCGCGCAATCAGCGGGCTCATGTCAACAACTCCGCGCGTGATCATGTCCAGCAGCGACGGGTACTTCCACGACGGCATCCCGCGCGTGCCAAACAGCGCCAACTGCTTCATGTAGACCGCGTTCATGTTGATCTCCATCCGGGCGGTATGGCCCACGGGCAGGCCCACCTGAACATGGCGCCCCAAAGTCCGCAGCCCCTCGATCGACGCATTCGCTGTCGCCTCGATCCCCAGCGCCTCGATCGACACATGCGCGCCACCGCCAGTCGCCTCGATGATCCGGGCCGCCACATCGCCCTCTCGCGCATCAATCGCCGCCTCTGCACCCAGCGCCAAAGCATGGCTCAGCTTTTGCGCCACCACATCCACCACTACCACCCGCGCGCCCAGCGCCCGACCAAGGATCAGCGCCGACAGCCCGATCCCGCCCGTGCCATGCACCGCCAGCCACTCCCCCGCCCGCAGATCGGCCCGCCCCGTCAAGGCATGCCACGCGGTCGTTACCCGGCAGCCCAGCCCCGCCGCCAGAACAGGCGTGATGCTTTCCGGCAACCGCGCAAGGTTATGGGCATGGGGAACCGAGATGTATTCGGCATATGCCCCCGGCTCGCCGAAACCCGGAACGCGCTGCGTCTTGCAGGTGTTGGACAGGCCCGCCCGGCATTCCGGGCAATCGCCACAGGCGAGGATAAAGGGTGCGATCACCCGGTCCCCCACCTGCCAGCGGGCAAGCGGCCCTGCCTCCACCACCTCGCCGCAATATTCGTGCCCCGGAATGGCGCCTGGCTTCACCTTAGGGTGCTCACCCACCCACCCGTGCCAGTCGCTGCGGCAAATCCCGCAGGCCAGCACGCGCAGCACCACACCATCCGGCTCGCAAACCGGATCAGGGACAGTCTCGATCACCAGATCGCTGTTATAGGCTTTCAGAATTGCCGCGCGCATCGCATCCCCCTGCTTCGTCAGGATCAGGGGATGCCAGCGACGGCCGCAGGTCTAGACAGAACCCGACACCGCCCGTCGGCTTCAGCCGATCAGAGGATCTCGACCCGGTAGCCTTCGATCACCGTATTGGCGAGCAGCTTTTCGCACATCGCCTTGACGTCAGCCTCGGCCTTGGCGCGGTCCGTCTCGGCCAGGTCGAGTTCGATCACCTTGCCCTGCCGCACGCCATTCACTCCGGCAAAGCCCATCGTGCCCAACGCGTGGCGCACCGCCTCACCCTGCGGGTCCAGAACGCCGGTCTTCAGCATGACGGTCACGCGCGCTTTCATATCATCCCCCGGGGCAGAAATTCTTGGCCCGTCCTAGCGCCCCGCCCCGTCCGGGGCAAGGCACCAGATCGGCGCAATCAGTTGATCAGCGTAGGCTTGGGCTTGTGCGTCACATTCGACGGCAACACACCCAACCGCCGCGCCAGTTCCGTATAGACATCCGCCATCGGTCCGGGTTCGCGCACCAGCCCCTCACGTTCCATCGCCTCGGATGCCGTGCGCACATCCCACAAGCGGCAGGAATCAGGGCTGATCTCATCGGCCACGATCAGACGCATATAATCGCCCTCCCAGACCCGGCCCACTTCCAGACGGAAATCCGCCAACCGGATGCCAACGCCCATCATCACACCCGACAGGAAATCGTTCACCCGCAACGCCAGCGCCACCATGTCATCCAGATCCTGCTGGCTGGCCCAGTTGAAGGCGATGATATGCTCCTCGCTCACCATCGGCGTGCCGAGACGTTCATCCTTGTAGTAATATTCCACAATCGGACGCGGCAGCGGCGTGCCTTCGGGAATGCCCAGCCGTTCCGACAAGGCACCAGCGGCAAAGTTCCGCACGACCACCTCCAGCGGAATGATTTCCGCCATCCGCACCAACTGCTCGCGCATGTTCAGACGGCGGATGAAATGCGTAGGCACCCCGATGGAATTCAGCCCGGTCATGAAGAATTCAGACAGGCGGTTGTTCAGCACACCCTTGCCTTCAACAGCGGCAGGCGACGGAATGGCGGCAGTCGGCGCGCTGTCATCCTTGAAATACTGGATCAGAGTGCCCGGCTCCGGCCCTTCATAAAGGATCTTCGCCTTGCCCTCATAAACCTTCTTGCGACGCGCCATGAATTCTCCGCCGGAAATGCCGATGGCGGGGTCACCCCATGGTTCCCCGCCCGCTTCACGCGGCTATAAGCCAAGCCGCCCTTCGCCGCAAGCGGACCCACGGAAACCGCAACGGGCAAACCACCCCCCGCCCCCTTGCAGCGCGGGCAGGCTGCGGGCATATGAAGGGGCAAGCAACTCAGGATCAAGGGGCCCCACATGTCCACCTTCGACGACCGCGAACGCGCATTCGAATCCAAATTCGCCCATGACGCCGACATGCAATTCCGCGCCGAAGCGCGCCGGAACAAGCTGGTGGGTCTCTGGGCCGCGGGTCTGCTGGGCAAATCCGATGACGCCGCCGCCGAATACGCCATGAGCGTGGTGTCCGCCGATTTCGAAGAAGCCGGGATCGAGGATGTGGTCCGCAAGGTTGCCGCCGATCTGGCGGGCCATGCCACCGCCGATGACGTGCGCGCAAAGATGACAGAATTGCTGCCGGTCGCCAAAGCGCAGCTTATGTCGGAACTCTAAGGTCACCTTTGCGCCGCTGACAATCGGCACCCTGCGGGGTGCCGTTTGCAATAGACCGTGACGATCCCTGCATTCGCTTCAAGATCATCATGCGCAATATCGAATTGCCTCACCCCTGCCCCGCATGGCAGACCGGGGCAAAGCGGGCGACAGTCCCGAACCCCAAAGAGGTATCCCTTCATGGCCGACGCGCTGACCGAGCTTCTTTCCACCCGTGACTGGCTGCTGGCCGATGGTGCCACCGGAACCAACCTGTTCAACATGGGCCTCTCTTCGGGCGAGCCTCCGGAATTCTGGAACGTGGATGAACCCGACAACATCCGCAAACTCTATCGCGGCGCGGTCGAGGCGGGGTCGGACATCTTTCTCACCAACACCTTCGGCGGAAATGCCGCACGGCTGAAGCTGCACAATGCGCAGGGCCGCGTGCGCGAACTCAACCGCGTGGGCGTGGAACTGGGCCGCGAAATCGCCGATGCCTCGGGCCGCAAGGTCGTAGTGGCAGGCTCCGTCGGCCCCACGGGCGAAATCTTTGAACCCATGGGAACTCTCACCCACAAAGACGCGGTCGAGATCTTCCACGAACAGATGGAAGGCATGAAAGAGGGTGGCGTCGATGTCCTCTGGATCGAAACCATCTCCGCCCCCGAAGAATACCGCGCCGCGGCCGAGGCCGCGAAGCTTGCAGGCCTGTCCTGGTGCGGCACCATGAGCTTTGACACGGCGGGGCGCACCATGATGGGCGTCACCTCCGCCGCGCTTGCCGAACTGGTTGAAAAGCTGCCCAACCCGCCCATCGCCTTTGGCGCGAATTGCGGCGTCGGCGCCTCCGATTTGATGCGCACGGTTCTGGGCTTTGCCTCTACCGGAACGGAACGCCCGATCATTGCCAAGGGCAATGCGGGCATCCCGAAATACCATGACGGGCATATCCATTACGATGGCACCCCGGAACTGATGGCCGAATATGCGGTGCTGGCCCGCGATGCGGGCGTGCGGATCATCGGCGGCTGCTGCGGCACCATGCCCGAACACCTGCGCGCCATGCGCGCGGCACTGGAAAGCACCCCGCGCGGCCCGCATCCGACGCTGGACCTGATCTCGGAAAAGCTGGGCGGCTTCTCCTCCACGTCCGATGGCACCGGCGATGATGCAGGCGCCCCACGCCGCGAACGCCGTGGCGGCCGCCGCGGCTGACCTACAATGTGTGGGGGGCAACCGCCCCCCGCGCCACCCCCTGACAGGCCTTGCACCCTGCCCCTGCCCCGCATAAGAAGCGCGCGGAAATCGGGCCTTGCGGGGGAAACCATGCCGCTTCTCGTGATGAAATTCGGCGGCACCTCGGTGGCCGACCTCGCGCGCATCGAAAACGCCGCGAAAAAGGTCGAGAAAGAGGTCGCCCGCGGCTATGACGTCATCGTCATCGTCTCGGCCATGTCGGGCGAGACGAACCGCCTTGTCGGCTATGTCGAAGGCACGTCCAAACTTTACGACGCCCGCGAATATGATGCCGTCGTCGCCAGCGGCGAAAATGTCACCGCCGGGCTGATGGCCCTGCGGCTTCAGGAAATGGGTATCCCCGCGCGGTCCTGGCAGGGTTGGCAGGTGCCGATCCAGACCACCGCGCAGCACGGGTCGGCCCGCTTCGTGGACATCCCCCGCGCCAATATAGACGCGAAGTTCGCCGAAGGCTTCAAAGTGGCCGTCGTAGCGGGCTTTCAGGGCGTCTCGGCAGAAGGCCGCGTCACCACCTTGGGCCGGGGCGGCAGCGACACCACGGCCGTCGCCTTCGCCGCCGCTTTCGGGGCAGAACGCTGCGACATCTACACCGATGTCGACGGCGTCTACACCACCGACCCCCGCGTCAGCAGCAAAGCCCGCAAGCTCGACAAGATCGCCTTCGAGGAAATGCTGGAATTGGCCTCGCTCGGGGCCAAGGTGCTGCAAACCCGCTCTGTCGAATTGGCGATGCGCTACAAGGTGCGCCTGCGCGTGCTGTCATCCTTTGAAGATACCGACGAGACCTCGGGAACCCTGGTCTGCGACGAGGAGGAAATCATGGAATCGAAAGTCGTCTCTGGCGTCGCCTTTTCCCGCGAAGAGGCAAAGATCACCCTCTTCACCATCGAAGACCGCCCCGGCGTGGCCAGCGCCATCTTCGGCCCTCTGGCCGATGCAGGCGTGAACGTCGACATGATCGTTCAGAACATCAGCGAAAAGGATTATGACGACGCCCATCCCGGCGCTGTCACAGACATGACCTTTTCCTGCCCGATCAATCAGGTGGACCGCGCCAAAAAGGCGATGGAAGACGCCAAGGCCGAAGGCAAGATCAACTATGACGAATTGATCGTCGATACCGACGTGGCAAAGGTCTCGGTCGTGGGCATCGGGATGCGCTCGCACACAGGCGTTGCCGCCCGCATGTTCGCGGCCCTCTCGGCCGAGAATATCAACATCAAGGTGATCTCCACCTCCGAGATCAAGATCTCCGTCCTGATCGACCGCAAATACATGGAACTTGCCGTGCAGGCCCTGCACGACGTGTTCGAACTGGACAAGGGTTAAACCCGGGGGCTCAAACCCGGCTGAAACGGACAAGGACTCGCCTCTTTTTCAGGCGTCTCACCCCGGCCTGACACACCCGCATGACCCTCCCCCCGGCCCGCACCGCCGGGGGGTTTCCATTTCCCCCGGCCCTGTGCTCTATAAGGGGCAAGAGGGACACCCCGCGATGCCAGAACGGACCGAAAGCGAAAGCCGCAAACTCCTGCGCCGGTTGCGCGACACGCTTGCCACCACCGGCGGCGGGCAGGACAGGCTGGACCGCATTACCCATCTGATCGCGGATTCCATCGGGACAGAGGTCTGCTCGATCTACCTTTTCCGCGATCCGGAAACGCTGGAGCTTTGCGCCACCGAAGGGCTGAAGAAAGAGGCCGTCCACCAGACCCGCATGAAGCTGGGCGAAGGGCTGGTCGGTCGCGTCGCCCGCAACGGTTTGCCCATCAACACCGCCAATGCCCCGTCCGAGAAGGGCTTCCGCTACATGCCCGAAACGGGCGAGGAACTGTATTCCTCCTTCCTCGGCGTGCCGATCCAAAGGGTGGGTGAAAAGCTGGGCGTTCTGGTCGTGCAATCCAAGACCGCGCGCGAGTTTTCCGAGGATGAGATCTACGCCCTCGAAGTCGTGGCCATGGTTTTGGCCGAAATGACCGAGCTTGGCGTCTTCAACGGCGATGTCGACGGGATGCGCGCCCTGCACAAGCAATCGGTGATGATCCGGGGCGGCACCGGGCAGGAAGGCGCGGCTGAAGGCCGCGTCTGGCTGCACGAACCCCGCGTCGTGGTCACCAACCCTGTGGCCGATGACCCGCTGACCGAGATTGACCGCATCCGCGAAGCGGTGGGCAAACTGCGCGTATCGGTGGATGACCTGCTCTCTGCAGAAAGCCTCGACAAGGATCAGAAGGCGGTTCTGGAAGCCTATCGCATGTTCGCCAATTCGCGCGGCTGGCTCAAGCGGATGGAAGATGACATCGCGCGCGGCCTGTCCGCCGAGGCGGCGGTGGAAAAGGAACAATCCGCCACCCGCGCCCGTCTGGAACAGGTGCCCGATGCCTATCTGCGCGAACGCCTGCACGATCTGGATGACCTGTCCAACCGCCTTTTGCGCATCCTGACCGGTCAAGGCGCGGACACCGGCGCAGAGATGCCCGACAACCCGGTTCTGGTGGCCCGCAACATCGGCCCGGCAGAACTGCTGGAATATGGCCGCAAGCTGAAGGGCGTGGTGCTGGAGGAAGGCTCCGTTGGTTCCCACGCCGCCATCGTGGCGCGGGCGCTCGCCATCCCGCTCGTGATCCATGCCGGAAGGATCGTGACAGAGGCGCTCAATGGCGACCAGATCCTTGTCGATGGCGATCAGGGTATCGTGCATTTGCGCCCCGAGGAAACCGTCGCCCGCGCCTTCCGCGACAAGATCGCCATGCAAGCCGCCGCCCAGCAGCGCTATGCCTCGCTGCGTGGGCTGCCAGCCCTGTCGACCTGCGGCACGGTCACCACGCTGATGATGAATGCGGGCCTCATGGCCGATCTGCCCAGCTTGGATGGATCAGGGGCCGAAGGCGTGGGCCTGTTCCGCACCGAACTGCAATTCCTAGTCCGCAACAAGATGCCCCAGCGCGCCGAACTGGCCGCCCTCTATGCCCGCGTCATGGATGCCGCGCATGGCAAGCGGGTGGCCTTCCGTACGCTGGATATCGGGTCCGACAAGGTGCTTCCCTATATGAAGCCGCAGGATGAACCCAACCCCGCAATGGGCTGGCGCGCCATCCGCGTGGGGCTGGACAAGCCGGGCGTCCTGCGGATGCAGTTGCAGGCCTTGATCCGCGCGTCCAAAGGCCGCCCGCTGACAGTAATGTTCCCTTTCATCACCGAACTGTCGGAATTCCAGACCGCCCGCGCGCAGGTGCTTAACGAATTGCACCGAGAACGCAGCCTGGGCCATCCCGTGCCGCAGCGGGTGGAAATCGGCGCGATGCTGGAAACCCCAAGCCTCGCCTATGCGCCCCGCGCGTTTTTCGAGCTGACGGATTTTGTGTCGATCGGCGGAAATGACCTGAAACAGTTCTTCTTCGCCGCTGACCGCGAAAACGAACGCGTCCGCCGCCGCTATGACACGCTCAACGTGTCGTTCCTGCAGTTCCTGACCCATATCATCGCGCGTTGCGCGGAAACCGGCACGCCGCTTTCCTTCTGCGGCGAAGATGCCGGCCGCCCGGTCGAGGCGCTGGCCTTCGCCGCCCTCGGCCTGCGCGCCCTGTCGATGCGCCCTGCCTCCATCGGGCCGGTCAAGGCGCTGCTCAGACGGGTGGATCTGACCGAGGCGCGCGCTGTCATCGACCGCGCCATTGCCGACGGGGCCGAAAGCGTGCGCCCGGCGCTGATGGACTGGCTGTCAAACCGGCCGGAATGAGGGTGAGAAAGCAAGGGGGCGTTCCGCCCCCTCTTGGCGCGTTCCGCGCCAATTCACCCCCTGAGGATATTTGAACAGAGAAGAATTCCAAAGGCGCGCAGGGCAGTCAGGCTTTCGTCACCTTGGGCGGTGTCACCGCATCGGCAAAGGCCGACAGGATCGGCTCCGCGCCGTGCTGTTCAGCCAGCCGCAGCAGGGCAAAGCGGATCTCGGCCATTTCGCGGTAATAGCGCAGGAAGGCCGCGTTCAACGTTGCCCCCGCCACTGCGCCCAGCACTGGAACCGCCTGCGTGGCCAGCTTCTGCCCCAGCGCGGCAGCAAGACGCGGTGCCACGCTGCGCGCGACCTGCGCGATGGCCGGTCCCGTCACCGTCAGCCGCGCCGACAGGAACGACGTATTCACCCCGTCATCAGATGCCATCGGACTGCCGGCCGAGAACACCCGCAAACATTCCGCCCGGATTGCCGGATCGTCGGGATCATACCCCGCCTCTCGCGCGGCGCGGCGAATGGCGTGCAGGATCACCGTGATGGTCACAGGCAGTTCCGCCACCGATGTGGCCAGCCCCCCCGCGCCGCCCACAGCACCTGTCAGCATCGCCGCCGCCATCGGCCCCTGCCGTCCCAGATCAGGCGCACGGTCCCCGGCCCCGGCCATGCCATGCGCAGCCAGCAGCGCGCGTTCGGTCACCACGGCAATCTGCGCGCGCACCCCATCGGGCAGCGCCCCCAGCTTGTCCTCTAGTGACCCGCCCAACTTGTTGACCAGTGTCATCACCGGCCCGTTGGCGCGGCGGTAACGGCGTGCCAGCGCCTTGATCTCGGCACTTCGGTCAGGGGCGGCAATCGCGGGCAGGTTTTCCATGCTGTGAATGTGGGGCTGCACGCGCCCCACCGCAAGCCTCAGGTCGCCTTCGTCACCGCACCTGTCACACCGTCCCAGGCCCCGGTCTTCAGCGCAAAGCCCAGCACCCGGTCAGGGTTGGTGGGAGGCGGCATCTCCACCCCCTCCAGCTTGGAAAACCCGAAGCGCGAATAATAGGGCGCATCGCCCACCAGCATCACCCGCTCCCAGCCCAGACGTCGTGCTTCGGCCAGGCTTTCGTTGATCAAAAGCCCCCCAAGCCCTTCGCCCTGCCGGGTGGGATGCACTGCCACCGGACCCAGCAAAAGCGCATCCTGCCCCCCCACCTCGATCGGCCAATAGCGGATCGCAGCCGCCATGATGCCATCCCCATCGCGCAGGGTCAGGCACAGCGCCGCCACGGTGGGCACGCCATCGCGCAAACGGTACGAAGAAAGCGCCGTCCGCCCCGGCGAAAAGCACAGGTCATACAGCGCCTCCACCTCCCACCAGTCGGCTTCGGTTTCCTCTTCCAGACGGTACAAGCGGGCGCCTCCGAATCTGCTGGAAACGCGCCTAACATGCGAATACGTCAGGATCAAATCACCACGACCGGGAAGCGCTGCGCCATGTTCTACCGCCCCGCCCAAGGCCATGGCCTGCCGCACAATCCCTTCAACGCCATCGTGACACCCCGCCCCATCGGCTGGATCTCCACACGCGGGTCGAAAGGCGACAATCTCGCCCCCTATTCCTTCTTCAACGCCGCCGCCTACAGCCCGCCGCAGGTGACCTTTGCCTCGACCGGGGTAAAGGATTCGCTCACCAACATCCGCGACACCCGCGTCTTTGCTGTGAATGTGGTGGCCGAGGCGATGTTTCACGCCATGTCCGCCACATCCGCCGACCTGCCGCCCGAGGTGGACGAATTCGTTCATGCAGGGGTGGCCAAGGCGGAATGCGCCACCATCCCCTGCCCCCGCGTGGCAGATGCCCCCGCAACGCTGGAATGCGAGTTGATCGACATCATCGCCCTGCGCGGACGCGACAATTTCCTGATCCTGGGCGAGGTGACAGGCATCCACCTGCGCGACGATTGCCTCGTCGATGGCCGCTTCGATGTAACCCGCTTCCACCCTGTCGCCCGGCTGGGCTATCGCGACTACAGCATCGTGCGCGATCTGGTGGAACTCCGCCGCCCTGACGAAGGTTAACCTCAGCCTGCATTCCGGCTTGGCTTTCCAACCGTCCCGGCTAACTCTGTGCCATACCGGAGGGGCCATGCTCATCGTATCTGCATCCGCACGCAAGGCCGCCGCCATCCTTGCCTTGATCGCCTGGACAGGCCTTGTCCTGCAGGTGGCCGGGGTTTTGCCGCGCAGCGCATCGCTGATTTGGGCCGTCTGGACGATGCTGCGCTTCTTCACCATCACCACAAATCTTCTGCTTGCCGTGGTGATGACCGGCATAGCCCTTGGCCGGCCGGCCTTTGGATCGCCGCGCCTGTTGGGCGGGGTGACGCTGGCTTTGGTTTTTGTTGGCGTTGTCAACGTGACCCTGCTGCACGGATGGCTGAACCTCGGCCACAGCGACCTGATCGCTGATCTTTTGCTGCATTATGTAACACCGGTCGCGATGCTGGCCTTTTGGCTGCTGTTGCGCCCACGCGGTGCGCTGCAGTATCGAGATCCGGTCCTGTGGTCGCTCTATCCGCTCGCCTATGCAGTCTATGCCATCGCGCGGGGCGCGGTGGATGGGGTCTATCCCTACCCCTTCCTCGATATCGCCCAGATCGGCGCGGGGCGGACGGGTGCAAACCTCGGCCTCCTCTGGCTCAGCTTCGTGCTTGTCGGGGCGCTGATGGTCTGGCTTGATCGGCGCGGAACGCCCTTGCTCCGTCCCTGAACCACTCCCCCCTTCCCCACTCTACCGCCACCGCTTAAGCTGCGCTGCGGCAACAGGCGGGGGCATCCATGCAAACCATGATCGGCGTCATCGGCGGCTCCGGGGTCTATCAGATCGACGGTCTGGAAGGCGCAAGCTGGGTCAAGGTCAAATCCCCTTGGGGCAAACCCTCGGATGAGGTTCTGGTCGGCCGTTTGGGCGGCCTCCCCATCGCATTCCTGCCCCGCCATGGGCGCGGCCATGTCCATGCGCCCAGTGACGTGCCTTACCGTGCGAATATCGATGCGCTCAAACGGCTGGGCTGTACCGATCTCATCGCCGTCTCGGCCGTGGGGTCCCTGCGCGAAGATTACCGCCCCGGCGATTTCGTCATCGTGGATCAATATATCGACCGCACCTTCGCCCGCCCCAAATCCTTCTTCGGCGCGGGCTGCGTGGCCCATGTGGGATTTTCCCACCCCACCTGCCCCCGCCTGTCGGCCCATTGCGCCCAGGCCGCGCGTCAGGCTGGCGTGACCGTGCATCAGGGGGCCACCTACATCGCCATGGAAGGCCCGCAATTTTCGACTCTGGCCGAATCCCGCCTCTACCGCTCATGGGGCGCGGATGTCATCGGCATGACCGGCATGCCCGAGGCCAAACTCGCGCGCGAGGCGGAACTGTGCTACGCCTCCGTCGCCATGGTCACCGATTACGATTGCTGGCATCCCGGCCATGATGCGGTGGATGTGGCCGCCGTCATCCGCACGCTCACCGCCAATGCGGGCAATGCCCGCGCGCTGGTGGCAGCCCTGCCTGCCCTCCTCGGCGCCGACCGCGCGCCTTGCCCGCATGGCTGCGACCGCGCGCTTGATATGGCCTTGATGACCGCGCCCGACAAACGCGATCCCGACCTGCTGGCGATGCTCGATGCCGTCGCAGGCCGCGTCCTGAACGGCTGATCGCGCGCCGCCTTTACAGTCGGATAATGCCGCAGGTTGTGCTATGCTCCCGCGCAGGGGCGTGTTGGGCCCTGTTAACAAGTGGAGCCCGGTTCATGCTCACCCCCCATATCCGCTTCCTGCAAACCCGTCTCGCAGCCCTTGGTCACTACACAGGCGCGATCGACGGCCAGCGCGGCCCGCTGACCGACGCCGCCGTCCTCAAGGCGCTGCCCCTCCTTGGCCAACCCCTCCCGCCAGATTGGCAAGGCTGGACAGCCAAACGTCAGGCCACCGCCGCGCTGCAAATGATAGCGCGGGCCGATGGCCTCAACCCCGGTGCGATAGATGGCTGGTGGGGCCCACAGACCGATTACGCCGTCACCGCCCTGATGACGCGCGCCACAACGGGCCGCCTGCCCGATTGGCGCGACATCCGCCCCGGCACAGCGAACCCAAACGGCTGGCCGACCGAATCCGCCGTCACCGCCTTTTACGGCCCCCACGGCACGCCCGAAGGCCACCGCCCGCCCCTGGTCAAGGTGCCCTCCCCCTGGACCTTCCGCATCGCCTGGAACCTGTCCCAGACCCGCAGCTTCCTCTGGGCCCACGAAAAGACCGCCGCCAGCCTGACCCGCATCCTCGCGCGCATCCACCAACACTATGGTGAGGCACAGATCCGCGACCTCCGGCTGGATATCTTTTCCGGCGATTACGACCCCCGCCTGATGCGCGGCAGCCTGTCGAAATGGTCCATGCACGCCTGGGGCATCGCCTATGACTTCGACGACACCGAAAACCGCCTGAACTGGGGGGCCGACCGCGCCCGCCTTGCCCGCCCCGAATACCGCCCCTTCTGGGAGATATGGGAGGCCGAAGGCTGGGTCTCGCTCGGCCGCGCGAAAAACTACGACTGGATGCACGTCCAAGCCGCGCGCCCGGATTGACCCCCGCACCCATCCAACCCAGTCCCCTTTATCTTGGCTCAGATACTCAATCCCATCTCCACACGGTCCGCCGGCATCAGGGGATAGCTGAAGGGGGGGCCGCTTGCGCCCAGCAAACATCGCCCCCTCGACGCCCCCGCCCCGGGGCGCTAGACCAAGGCGAACAGCATTCCGGCAGGGCCAGCGCATGACCAAAACCGTCAAGGACTACATCCGCACCATCGTCGACTTCCCGCATGAAGGGATCCTCTTCCGCGACGTGACCACCCTCTTTGCCGATCCGCGCGGCTTTCGCATGTGCGTCGACCAGCTCCTCGCCCCCTATGCAGGCCTTAGGATAGACAAAGTCGCCGGGCTCGAAGCGCGCGGCTTTATCCTCGGCGGCGCGGTTGCACATCAGCTTTCCACCGGCTTCATCCCGATCCGCAAGAAAGGCAAACTCCCCGGCGCCACGATCAGCGAAAGCTACACGCTCGAATACGGCGAAGCCGTGGTCGAGGTGCATGACGATGCCATGCAGCCGGGCGAAAAGGTGCTTCTCGTCGACGACCTCCTCGCGACTGGCGGCACCGCCGAGGCGGGCATCCGCCTGATCGAACGGCTGGGCGCGCAGGTCGTCGGCTGCGCCTTCGTGGTGGACCTGCCCGATCTGGGCGGTCGCAAACGGCTCGAGGCGATGGGAATGGAAGTCCACGCCCTCTGCGCCTTTGAAGGTCTGTAATGCGGCGGATCACGCTAACCCTTCCTTAACCTCCAGCGCCTAGAACCGATTCTGTCGGGGCAACCCACCCCGGCGCTGCTTGCAAAGACCACACACCCCACCCCACCCCGCCGGTTCACCCCGGCGGGGTTTCTTCTTGGTCATTGTCCCGTTACTTCGGGCGGGCTAAGTCCGGATCATGACACCGCTTTCCGAACTTTTCCGCACCTTCGGGCATATCGGCCTGATGTCCTTTGGCGGTCCTGCCGCCCAGATCGCGCTGATGCACCGCGTCCTGGTCGATGAAAAACGCTGGCTCACAGAAAAGGAATACCTCTCCGCCCTCTCCTTTTGCATGCTCCTGCCGGGGCCCGAGGCGATGCAGCTTGCCACATGGTCCGGCTGGCGGCTGCGCGGCACGCTGGGCGGGCTGATCGCGGGCGGCCTCTTCGTTGCCCCCGGTGCGATGGTCGTCCTCGCCCTCGCCGCGCTTTACGCGGCCTATGGCACCGTTCCCCTGATGCAGGCGCTGTTCATGGGCGTGCAGGCCGCCGTCACCGTGATCGTGATCGAGGCGCTTCTGCGCGTGTCGAAACGCGCGCTCAAGGGGCGCGCGGCGCTGATCGTGGCGGTCCTTGCCTTCCTCGCCCTCTTCCTCGCCAATGCGCCCTTCCCCTTGGTCATTCTTGCCGCCGGTCTCTGGGGCTGGATCAACGCCCGCGGCACAGCCGCCTCAACCGACCCGCTGCCCACCGCCCCACAGGCCGCCGGCACCCTTCAAACCCTCGCCCTCTGGCTGGCAATCTGGCTCACGCCAATCGCAACGCTCTGGGTCATGGATGCGGGCCTGCTGGCCGAGATCGGCCTCTTCTTCTCCAAACTCGCGATCCTCACCTTCGGCGGTGCCTATGCGGTGCTGGCCTGGATGGCGCAGGCCGTGGTCGAAGACAAAGGCTGGCTCACCCTACGCGAGATGATGGATGGCCTCGGTCTGGCCGAAACCACCCCCGGCCCGCTGATCCTTGTGACCGAATTCGTGGGATACCTTGCCGGCCACCGTCAGGGCGGCTGGACCATGGGCGTTGCCGCCGCTGCCGTCACGCTCTGGGCGACCTTCGTGCCCAGTTTCATGATGATCTTCGCAGGCGCGCCCTGGATCGCCCGCATCACCGCCGAACCACGCCTTGCCGGCGCATTGTCCGGCATCATGGCCGCCGTGGTGGGCGTGATCGCCAACCTGTCCGTCTGGTTTGCTGCGCATGTCTTCTTCGGCACTGTCGGGCGCACCACCTTCGGCCCGCTCGACCTGCTTACCCCCGATCCGGCCAGCTTCCGCCCCGCGATGGCCGCTCTGGCGCTGGTGGCGGGCTGGCTCCTCCTGCGCCGCCATATGCCCCTTCCCCTTGTCCTCGGGCTGGCCGCGCTTGGCGGCTTGGGCCTGCAAGCCGCCGGATTGCTCATCCCGGTGGCGTCTTGACGCAAACCACCCGCCGTAAGGATCGGCCCCCTTCCCTTCTGGGCCGAATCCCCCGTAAATGAACCTAGGCAGCGGAAAGGACAGCGCATGGCTCGTTCCATCGACTACGGCAATCTGATGCATCGGGCGATGCGCGGGTTGATCCAGAATGTCCTGCAAGATGTTGCCCGCGACGGCCTGCCCGGCGCGCATCACTTCTTCATCACCTTCGACACCACCCATCCCGATGTCGCCATCGCGGACTGGCTTCGCGCCCGCTATCCGGCCGAGATGACGGTGGTCATCCAGCACTGGTTCGAAAACCTGATCGTCACGGATGAGGGCTTTTCCGTCACGCTGAACTTCGGCAATCAGCCCGAACCGCTGGTCATCCCCTTCGATTCCGTCCGCACCTTCGTGGATCCTTCCGTAGAATTCGGCCTGCGCTTCGAAACCCACAGCGATGATGACGAAGAAGATGACAGCGAAGACAGCGACGATGACGGTGACGATGATCCCCCGCCGCAGCAGGATGCGCAGATCGTCAGCCTCGACAAGTTCCGCAAGCACTGACCCTTTCGGCACGGCAGGCCCGCGCCAAAGGATCAGCCAAAGGCGCGGTATGCGACGGTATGCCGATTGATTTTGCCCCACCCTGCCGCTAATCCGGCATCAGCGAAATCAGGAGACTTGGCCCATGTCCGCGACCCGTACCGAGACCGACAGCTTCGGCCCGCTTGAGGTTCCCGCCAACAAGTACTGGGGCGCACAGACCCAGCGGTCGATCATCAATTTCCCCATCGGCTGGGAACGCCAGCCGGTCGCCATCATCCGCGCTCTGGGCGTCATCAAGAAGGCCTGCGCCTTGGTCAACATCGATCAGGGTGACATTACACCGGAACTGGGCAACGCCATCGCCGCCGCCGCGCAAGAGGTGATCGAAGGCAAATTCGACGACAACTTCCCCCTCGTCGTCTGGCAAACCGGTTCCGGCACCCAGTCCAACATGAACGCCAACGAAGTGATCTCGAACCGCGCCATCGAAATGCTGGGTGGCGTGATGGGCACCAAAAAGCCCGTCCACCCGAACGATCACGTCAACATGGGGCAAAGCTCCAACGATACTTTCCCCACCGCAATGCACG
This sequence comes from Paracoccaceae bacterium, assembly GCA_022843025.1. GTDB lineage: Bacteria > Pseudomonadota > Alphaproteobacteria > Rhodobacterales > Rhodobacteraceae > Paragemmobacter. The sequence continues at coordinate 273,353 of JALHOL010000002.1, forward strand.
TCGCCATCGGCATGATGGCGCGCGATGTGCTGCTGCCGGGTCTGGAAAAACTTCACGCCGCGCTCGCCGCGAAATCCGAAGAATTCAAGGATATCATCAAGATCGGCCGCACCCATACGCAGGATGCCACGCCCCTCACGCTCGGGCAGGAATTCGGTGGCTATGCCAAGCAGGTTGAAAAGGGCATCGCCCGCGTGAAATCCTGCCTGCCGGATATCTATGAACTGGCCCAGGGCGGCACTGCTGTCGGCACCGGTCTGAACACCCGGGTCGGCTGGGACACCCGCGTCGCCGCGCGCATTGCCGAGATCACCGATCTGCCCTTCGTCACCGCCCCGAACAAGTTCGAAGCGCTCGCCGCCCATGACGCCATGGTCATGTTCTCCGGCGCGCTGAAGACGGTCGCCGCCTCCCTGTTCAAGATCGCCAATGACCTGCGCCTTCTCGGCTCCGGCCCCCGCTCTGGCTTGGGCGAGTTGATCCTGCCCGAAAACGAACCCGGCTCCTCCATCATGCCCGGCAAGGTGAACCCGACTCAGGCCGAGGCGCTGACAATGGTCTGCGCCCATGTCATGGGCAATGATGCGGCCGTGGGTTTCGCGGGCTCGCAGGGGCATTTTGAACTGAACGTCTACAACCCCATGATGTCCTACAACGTCCTGCAATCCATGCAGCTTCTGGGCGATGCGGCAGGCAGCTTCACCGACAACATGGTTGTGGGCACGCAGGCCAACATCCCGCGCATCGACAAGCTGATGAAGGAATCGCTGATGCTGGTCACGGCACTTGCCCCCACCATCGGCTATGACAACGCCACCAAGGTCGCCAAGACCGCCCACAAGAATGGCACCACTCTGAAGGAAGAGGCCATCGCGCTGGGCTTCGTCGATGCCGAAACCTTCGACCGCGTGGTCCGCCCCGAAGACATGATCGGACCGAAAGGCTGATGGCTGAAATCGTCAACCTGCGCGCAAAACGGAAAGAGGCGGCCCGCAAGGCCGCCCGCACGCAGGCTGACGCCAATGCCGCCAAGTTCGGCCAGACAAGGGCCGAACGCGATCTGGGTCAGGCGCGGGCGGAAAAAGCCGCCCGCGACCTCGACGCCCACCGCAAGGATGACACCCCGGGCAAGGACGGCATATGACCGCCCGCCCCGTCAAACACTCCCTCACCCTGCGCGGCCACCGTACCAGCGTGTCCCTGGAGGCCGAATTCTGGCAGGCTTTCCGCGACATCGCGACCGAGCGTGGGGTCACGCTGAACCAGCTTGCCATCGCAGTGGACGAAAGCCGCAACGGTGATGTCGGCCTTGCTTCCGCGATCCGGGTCTTCGTGCTGAACCGCTATCGCGGTTAACCGGGCGTTTACTGGTTGGGCGCAGATTGGCCCGATGGCACACCTTCCGATTCACATCACTCCGGACCGCTGGATCGTCCAGCTTTTCAATGCCAAATCTGTTGCCGAAGGCGGCATAATCCGTCGAAAGGTTATAGATGTGGAACGTTTGATTGGTCGCCAGAGGTTCCTGTATGAGGTTCGCCGTCGTGGTTTTCACGCAGTCGAGAACTCCGGGCAGTTCATCGTCTTCTGCAACCAAGATCCGGTTAACATCTTGTGCTGAAATCAAATTTCTTCGAAGAAATTTGCAAAAGTTTTCGAAAACTTTTGCGACAAGCTCATCGCTTGTCGACCCGCAGCCAAACCCCGTCCCGCGCCCGCACTGTCAGATGCGCCACAGGCACCGGCACCCGCCCTTCCACCACCTCGAACCGGAAGGCCCGCACCAGTTGCGCCAGCAGCAGCACCCCCTCCACCATAGCGAACCCCGCGCCCGTGCAGACCCTCGGCCCGCTGGAGAACGGCAGCCACCCATCCCGCGCCGCAACCTTCGTTTCTTCCCGCGCCCAACGATCCGGGTCGAACTCATCCGGCGTGTCCCAGATCCGCTCATGCCGCCCCAAATGCCAGGGCGACAACACCACCTGTGCGCCCGGCGCCACCGCCCGCCCCCGAAACTCTTCCGGGCAGGTCGTCTCGCGCACCATCATTGGCACCGGCGGGAACAACCGCAGCACCTCGCGGAACACGTCGCGCGTGAACCGCAACCGCGCCACGGCGCCGAAATCGTTCTCCAGCCCCGCCACCTCGGCCGCCACCCGATCCTGCACGTCCGGGTTCGCCGCCAAGAGCCACAGCGCCCAGCCCAAAGCGCTCGCACTGGTCTCATGGCCGGCCAAAAAGAAGATCGCCACCTGATCGACCATCTCTTCGGTGCCGAACCGCTCTCCGGTCACAGGGTCCACTGTCACCATGATCTTTGTGGCCAGGTCGTCGGGTGCCGTCCCTGCCGCTATCTCCCCTGCCCGCCGCTCGGTCATCCGCGTGATCAGCCGCCGGATCTCGGCCGCAGCCCGCATCGTGCGGCCCTTGTGTAGGCGCGGCATCCAGCGGGGCAGCGGGACAAAGGCCGCAAGGTTCAGAATCGGCTGGGTGCGTTGATAGGCGCGAAAGGCGTGAAACACCGCCGTCGCATCCCGGTCTTCGATCGGCAGCGAAAACAGCGTCCGAAAGATCACATCCGCCGCCGCGTGGCTGGCAAATTCCTCCACCTCCACCACACCCGTACCCATCCGCGCCACCGCCGCCTCCCCCGCCGCCCACATGGCAGGGAACGTGTCCTTCAACCGCCCGCCTTCAAAGGCCGGGTCGATGATCCGGCGCTGGCGCTTCCAAATCTCGCCATTGGTGACAAAAACCGACTGCTCCAAAAGCGGCGCCAACCCCTCGCGGATGCGGTCGGATTTCGGAAAATCATCCGGCCGTTCCTGCAACACCCGCCGCACCAGCGAAGGATCATTGCACATGTAACTGCGAAAGAACGGCGTGCGGAACTCGGCCATCCAGGCGCGATACAGCCGCGCAGGCTGCGCCGACAGGATATCTTCCCGGAACAGCCGCAGGTATCGCCACAGCGACACACGGTCCGGCCTTGGCTCTGGCTTCGGGGCCTTCATGCCATGCTCCGATGGCCCGACATCGCCCGCTCGATCCGGCTTTTCGAAGGCGCCCGCCCGGCATAGCGCGCGCGCAGCGTCAAAGGCCCCGCAGTGATGCGGAAATAATCGTAATCCCCCGGCCGATCAAAGGCGCACATGTACTGGAAATGCAGCCGGAACCAGCGGAACCGCATCCTCCGCCACCGCTCGGGGCTGAAGGTCTGGGTAAAGGCGCAGGAAATCACCAAAGGCCAGCGCTTGCTCTCTGGCGCAACCCCGCTCACCGCCACCGGATCACATAGGGCAAAGGCGCAGCCATCCCCAGGCGCGGTCACATCGACCCAGGTCACCTCGTCCCGTGTCGACAGAAAAGCCAGATCGGCGCGTAGCCGTTTCGCCTCGGGCAGGAAAGACACCATCGGCACCACCTGCCCCAAGGTCAGAAAGGACAGAACCGGTCCCCGCGCGGGCACCCCCGCCCGGATCAGATCGGCCAGAATCGATACACCGAGGATCGCGCCCGAAGAATGGCCCACCACCAGCACCTCATCCCCGTCCTCCTCCAGCGCCGCGCGGATACGGGCAGCAAACACCGCCATCCGCGCCTCCAGCACCGACGGATAAGCCCCCCAAAGGCCCGCAGAAAACGCGTAGTCGTGCATCAGGTAATAGGCCAGAAACCGGCGATCCAGCCGCTGGAACAGCCGCAGCATGGCCCAGGCCAGCGCCAACCCTGCCACCAAGCCCCCTGCCACGCCCAGCCAGCCCGGCAGCAGCATCGCCACCCCTTGCCCGATCCCCCATCCCGAAAGCCCTGCCAACACCGCCTGCAAGGTCAGCATCACCACCGGATACAGCGCCGCCAACGTCGGCCCCTTGCGCAAACGCCCCAGCCGGAACAGCGCGCCCGACGCCACATAGATCCAAGCCGTTCGCAGCATCTGCCCATAGGTTGCCGGGATTGTCCGCCGCATCGACCCGCCAATGATATCGGCCCAGGCCAGCACCTCGACATCTGCCGTTACGCCTTCCCCGTCGATCTGCGCACGCACCGACCAGCCATGCGCAGCATCTTCGCGCTTGCGCCCGATCTCCAGCGCATAGCCGGATATTGCCGCCTGCGCCGGGCCTTCCGTACGATAGAACTGCCGATAGCGCCGGGTTTGCAAAGGATCGAAACCGGGAATGTAGAACACGCGCCTCCGGCGCACCTGCCCCGTATCCCTCGCCGTCAGCCCCGCCATTTTACACCCCGCACCCGTTACGCCGGCACTATGCCGCGTCGAATGCCTCAGCCCAAGAGGGGAATGCCGAACCGGTCAAAGGTTTCCAGCAGCCACCAGCTGAAATCGGTGAAAGCCCCGGTCAGCAGCGCCAGACCCACCACCACCAGAAGCGCGCCCATGGCCCGCTCGATCCATTTCATATAGGGCTTCAGCCGCTGCATCAGCCCCATCGCCCGTTCGATGAACAAAGCGGCCAGCAGAAACGGCAACCCCAGCCCCACCGCATACACGCCCAGCAGGACCGTGCCCCGCTGCACCGATCCCTCCTGCGCGGCCAGCGAAAGGATCGTGCCCAGCTGCGGCCCGATGCAGGGCGTCCAGCCAAAGGCAAAGGCCAGGCCAAGCACATAGGCCCCAAAGGCCGATCCGCCCCGATCCCCCGCATCCAGCCGTGCCTCGCGGTCCAGCAAGCTGATCCGGAACACACCCAAGAAATGCAGCCCGAACACCAGAACCACCGCCCCGGCAATCTGCGCGAAAATCTCTTGATTGGTCAGAAAGAACGCCCCAAAGGCACTGGCCGTGAACCCCAGCAAAAGGAACACCGTCGACAGGCCCAGCACGAAGAACAGCGCCGGCAGCATCACCCGCCGCCGCGCCGCCGCCGCGCCACCGGTCATCTCGCTCATGCTGATCCCGCCCATATAGGCCAGATAGGGCGGCACGATGGGCAACACGCAGGGGCTGAGGAACGACAGAACCCCCGCCGTCAGCGCCACCAGCATGGCAGGCAGCAATCCCGCATCTATGATGTCAAACCCGAACATGCGCCCCTGATACCCGCTTCACATCGCCCCGTCACCACGCCCGTTTGTCACATTGCCGTGGCCCTGCTGCAACGCTTGCGCTATCTCCCCGCCATGACACCGGATTGGGACATCGAGATTGACTGTGAAGGGCTGCTCTGCCCCCTTCCCGTGCTGCGCGCGCGCAAGCGGCTGATCACGATGCAACCCGGTCAGATCCTGCGCCTGCGCGCCACCGACCGCATGGCCGCAATCGACCTGCCGCATTTCTGCACCCAGTCCGGGCATGGCTTCCTTGACGCCACCCCGCTGCCAAACGGTGTCACCGCCTATCGCATCCGTCGCGGCTGACCACGCCTGTCGCCAAAGCAAACGGGCCGGGGAATAACCCCGGCCCGCGCAAAACATCAGAAACCCCTCAGCGGCCCAGCGACCACCAGCCCTTTTTGCGGGGCTTGTTCGGGTCATCCTTGGCCTCAGGGGCTGCGGGGGCCGCAGGTGCCGCAATCGCCGCCACCTCAGCCTCGCCCGGATCGGGAACCAGCGCTTCCTGCTGCACCGGCGCGGTGCCCGGATCAGCCGGGAACACCTCGGCCACTGGCGCGGCCTTGGCCTTCGTCCCTGCCTTCGCAGCCGGGGCCGCCTTTGGCTTGGCCGTCGCGCCGGCAGCGGTGCTGCGCGTGCGGGGTGCTGCGGGCTTCTTGGCCTTGGGCTTCTCTTCCTCAGACGGCGCATCGGCCACTGCCTCGGCCACCGGGGCCTCTGCCGCATCCTTCGGCGCATCCTTGGCAGCCGCCGGCTTCTTCGCCCGCGACGGGGAGGTTCCCACCCGCGACCGCGTCACTTTCGGCTTCGGTCCCGCTTCGGCAACCACGGCGTCAGCATCCGCCTCAACCACCGGCGCAGACACCGGTTCCGCCACAGCAGCCGGGGTGTCGCTCACGGCCTCATCGGTCGCGTCGTCATCCTCGTCCTCTTCGTCGCCGTCATCCTCGCCATCGGCTGCCTCGAACTCACCATTCGCGGCATTGGCCCCTGTGCCGGACCCGCCCTTCTTGCGCCGACGCCGACGCCGCTTCTTCTTGGGCGCACCGTCGCCGCGCGGCTCGCCCCGCCCGTCCGCCTTGCCCTCGGCCACAGCCTCTTCCGCTGCCTCCTCGGCCTCGTCCAGCTCTTCGTCCAGCGGCAGATCTTCGTCTTCATCCTCATCGACAGGCGCGCCCATCAACCCGGCATGGCCCGAAATCACCGACGAAATCTCCGGCACCACACGGGTGGCCGTCTTGAACTTCTCGATCACGAAATCCGGGCTCACCAGCATCGGATCGCCCTCGATCCGCACGCTCATGCCATAACGCGCCTCGATCAGCGCAATATGCTCGCGCTTCTGGTTGATCAGGAAATTCACGATCCCCACAGGCGCCTTCAGCAGCACCTCCTTCGACCGCTTCCGCGTTCCCTCTTCCTCAAGCGCCCGCAGGATCTGCAAACCAAGGCTGTCATCCGACCGGATCAACCCGGTGCCATGGCAATGCGAACAGGGCTGCGTGGTGGATTCCAGCATCCCCGGACGCAACCGCTGACGGCTCATTTCCAGCAGACCGAACCCGGAAATCCGGCCGACCTGAATCCGCGCCCGATCCGTTTTCAGCTTTTCTTTCAAACGCTTCTCGACGGCAGCGTTGTTCTTCCGCTCTTCCATGTCGATAAAGTCGATGACGATCAGCCCGGCCAGATCGCGCAGCCGCAACTGGCGCGAAATCTCTTCCGCCGCCTCGATGTTCGTCTTCAGCGCCGTGTCCTCGATGGACCCTTCCCGCGTCGACCGGCCCGAGTTCACGTCGATCGACACGAGCGCTTCCGTAATCCCGATCACGATATACCCGCCGGATTTCAGCTGCACCGTCGGGTTGAACATCCCGCTCAGATAGCTTTCCACCTGGAACCGGGCGAACAGCGGCATCTGTTCGTCATAGCGCTTCACCATCTTGGCATGGCTGGGCATGATCATGCGCATGAAGTCCTTGGCGGTGCGATAGCCTGCCTCGCCTTCAACCAGAACCTCGTCGATCTCGCGGGAATACAGGTCCCGGATCGACCGCTTGATCAGATCGCCTTCCTCATAGATCGCCGCTGGCGCGATGGATTTCAGCGTCAATTCGCGGACCTGTTCCCACAGCCGCATCAGATATTCATAATCGCGCTTGATCTCCGGCTTGGTGCGCTTGGCACCCGCTGTCCGGATGATCAGGCCCGCGCCTTCCGGCACCTCAATCTCGCCCGCGATTTCCTTCAGCTTCTTGCGATCCGCCGCCACGGTGATCTTGCGGGAAATCCCGCCGCCCCGCGCCGTGTTGGGCATCAGCACGCAATAGCGGCCAGCCAGCGACAAATAGGTGGTCAGCGCCGCACCCTTGTTGCCGCGTTCTTCCTTCACGACCTGAACCAGCATGATTTGCCGGACCTTGATCACTTCCTGAATCTTGTAACGGCGCGGGCGCGGCTTGCGCGGCGCGCTGATTTCCTCGGCCACGTCCTCTTCGGCCACCGACTCGATCTCGTCATCGGTGTCGCTGGCATGGTCCATGGCGCGATAGGTGCGCGCGCCATTGTCATCGCCATTCTCGCCCGAATGATCATGTGCATGATCATGTGCATGTTCCGAATGTTGGGCCGCTGTCGGGGCAGCGGTTTCGGCCAGCATCGTTGCGCCGTCGCCGTCTTCCCCGTCCTCATCCAGATCAACAACATCCATGCCGCCGATCTCGGACACTTTCACCGAGTCGGGCTTGGATGCTTCGGGGCGCGGGCGCGGCTTGGGGCGCGACCGGCGGTTGTCTTCCTCGTCCTGCGCCCGGTTATAGGCGCGTTCCTCATCCAGCAGCGCCTTACGGTCTGCGACGGGGATCTGGTAATAATCTGGGTGGATTTCGGCGAATGCCAGAAATCCATGGCGGTTCCCGCCGTAATCCACAAAGGCCGCCTGCAACGAAGGTTCGACCCGCGTCACCTTTGCAAGGTAGATATTCCCCGCAAGCTGACGCTTGTTCAGGGTTTCAAAGTCAAATTCTTCGACCTTGTTTCCATCCACCACCACAACGCGGGTCTCTTCCGCATGGGTGGCGTCGATAAGCATTTTCTTTGCCATGATGTCCTGATGCGCCCCGGCGCGGCCGATCCGGCCCAGAGCATGCTCCGGGATCTGGGTCAGACGGGACAGGACGGCTTGTCTGGGCAAGACGGCGCGGGGCGAAAAGCCGGGCCATGCCCTGTGGGCATCCCTCGGTTCTCGTCATCAAATTCGCGCGCGTCATCGCGGTTCTCTTCCGGGCACCTCGCGGCACCCACCTGATTAAGCCCGCTGCGTCGAAAGACATGACGGGCAAATTGACGACCTCTCGGCCGATCCGACTGCCACCCGGCACGGCAGCGCTAACAGGCACCGGCGATAGGGGCAGAGAATTCCACGGCAGGGCAAACCCCGCTTGCTGTGACCCTAGGGGCAAAGCGGCGGAAAACACAATGGGTGAATTTCACACAGGGCGCAGATTGAACATCTGGGGTTGTAAACCGAAGGAATTACTCAACCGAAAGTTAACCTTAATGCGATACCAGCGTGCGCTGCGTGCATACAGTTTGCTGCACAGCACGCTGCACCACGCGCTGCACAGCCATTTTCGGTTTTTCCCAATGATTAAAGCGGCTTCAGGTATACTCGGCCCGGCTCAGGCCATACTTCGCCATCTTCTCGTTCAACGTCCGTCGCGGCAGGCACAGCTCATCCATCACCGCGACGATGCTGCCCTTGTGGCGCCGCATCGTATTGTCGATCAGCATCTTCTCAAAGCTTTCGACGTATTCTTTCAACGGCTTGCCTTCCGTCGTCATGGCAGGGCCCGTTGCCTCGTTGTCGGCCATCAGAAGGCTCGCAATCGACCCCGATCCCCGCCGGTTCTGCAACACCGCCCGCTCGGCAATATTGACCAACTGACGCACATTTCCCGGCCATGGCGCCTGCAACAGTTGCGCCGCCTCCTGCGCCGTCACCTGCGGCGCATCACAGCCATATTCCTCGGAAAACTGCTCTGACATCCGGGTGAACAGGGTCAGGATATCCTCGCCCCGCACCCTAAGGGGTGGGCAAAGGATCGTCATTGCCCCCAATCGGTAGTAGAGATCAGACCGCAGCAGATCCTCCAGCGTCTTGTCCGGCGCATGTTCATTGCAGATCGCGATGATACGGGTTTCGGGCGGCGTGCCCTGATCATTGATCACCGTCAACAGCCGCGCCTGCAACGGCTGGCTCAGCGCTTCCACATCCTCAAGGCACAGCGTCCCCCCCCGCGCCTCTTCCACCAGCGGGATCTGTCCATCCTCGCTGGGCCCGAACAGCTTGGCTGCCAATTGATCCTCGGACCAGGCCGCACAAGAGATGGTCACGAATTTCTTCGATCCGCGCGGCCCCACGGCATGCAGCGCATGTGCCACCAGCGTCTTGCCCGTGCCGGTTTCCCCGTCGATCAAGACATGGCTATCTGCCTGACCCAGATCAAGAATATCCTCGCGCAGCCGCTCCATGACCGGGCTTGATCCGATCAGCTTCTTCATCAGGATCGACCCGTCCGACAGCTCTTTGCGCAGCGCCCGGTTGTCCAGCGTCATGCGCCGCGCCTGCGTCGCGCGCTTGGCCAGTTCCGTCATCCGGTCCGGATTGAAGGGCTTTTCCAGAAAATCATAGGCCCCGACCCGCATCGCTTCCACTGCCATCGGCACATCGCCATGCCCGGTGATCATGATGACCGGCAGGCCGGAATCCATGCCCATCAGCCGTTTCAGGAACGCCATCCCATCCATGCCCGGCATCTTGATATCGCTGACCACGACGCCGGGAAATTCCGGCCCGATGCCGCGCAGCGCATCTTCGGCGCTCGCGTAAGTCTCTGTATCAAAACCCGAAAGCGCCAGCCACTGGCTGATGGATTGCCGCATGTCCGCCTCGTCATCGACGATCGCCACTTTCATTGCCCGCGCCATGCCATCCTCATTCCGCTGCTTCCACTTCTCTGCCCAAAAGGGGCAACTGCATCTCAAATACCGCACCGCCGCCCTCGGCATTGCGCGCCATCAGGCGGCCGCCCAGGTCGGTCACAATCCCTGACGAAATCGCAAGGCCGAGCCCCACCCCCTCGCCCGGCTTCTTGGTCGTGTAGAAAGGCTCAAACAGGTTATCCAGATCGACGATCCCGGTGCCGTTGTCGCGCACCGCCAATAGCGCCACATCGCCCGATGACAGGATCAGGTCGATCTGCGCATCCGACCGGTCCCGCGTCGCATCCAGCGCATTGCGCAACAGGTTAATGATCACCTGCTCCAAACGGATCCGATCCGCCATCACCATCACCGGCGTGCGCGGCAAGGTCCGGGTGATCTTGACCACCCGCAGCTTCAACTGCGGCTCCATCATCGACAAGGCACTGGAAAGACAGGCCCTCAGGTCTACCGGCTCAAACGCCTCACCGCCCTTTCGGGCATAGGATTTCAACTGCCGCGTGATCGCGCCCATCCGCTCAATCAGATCATCAATCCGTTGGAAAGACGACAGCGCCTCTTCGGGACGCTTGCGCTGCAACAACAGCCGTGCGCCCGCCAGATAGGTCTTCATCGCAGCAAGAGGTTGATTCAATTCATGACTTACCGCTGCCGACATCTCGCCCAGTGCGGCAAGCTTGGACGATTGCGCCAGCGTCAATTCCGCCACGGCAAGGTCTTTCTGCACCTTCTCGCGTTCCGCAATCTCGCGCTGCAAGCGCGCGTTCAGCATCCGCAGTTCCGCCGACTCCCGCTGAAAGCTCATGCTTTGCGACCAGGCCTTGCGCGACAGGAAGTAGAAGGTCAGCGCCATCAGGATGGCAAAGCCCATGATCTCCAGCGCCAAAATCCCGTTTACCCGTTCCCGGACCGAGTCATAGGCCGTGAACGTCACCATTCGCCAACCCCGGAACGGCACCCGCGCCTCGGTCTTCATCACGGCCTCGCCACGCACATAGGCATCGGGTGGCGATTGCGCCCAATCCGCCGTGGCCTGAATGGCCCGGCTCAAAGCCGATGGCGCATCCCGCACCGCCAAAGCCTCTTCCATGGGCAGGCCACGCCAGCGTGGCTCCGTCGCGAGGATCACCGTGCCCTCGCTGTCGGTGACCATAACCGCATCCTGCAATCCGGCCCAGGCGCGTTCGTATTTCATCAGATCGACCGCCACAACGATCACGCCGCCGGCCTTGCCATCCATCATCACCGCCCGCGAATAGGTGAAGTCGAACCCTCCACCCTCCCGCGCCTGCGCGGTAAAGACCGTGTCCTTGTTGCGCACCGCTTCCACGAAATAGGCTCCTGCGCGGTGGTTCGTCCCCAACAGGTTGCGGTTCGTCGCCGCCACGGTGCGCCCATCCGCATCAATCAGCATGATCGACGCAACGCCGATCTCGGATTGCACACGGATCAGCTTTTGGGATGTGTCGGGATAGTTCCGCGCGCGCAGTGCCTCGATCAGCGCCGGATCGCCCGCCAGCAACAAAGGCACGACCGACGTGCGCTGCAATTCGGAAACCATGTTCCCGGAATACAGTGCGATGCGCAATTCCGCCCGGTTACGGGTCGTCTCGGTGAACCGATCCGACAGCCAGCGATTGGTCACCAGCACGATGCCGACCGCCAGAATCACCATCAGGCCAATCGCCAGTTTCACCCGCCAGGAAATGCCCGGCGCGGCCTCGGTATCAGGGATCGGATGGGTGCCATCGCTCATGGCGGTAATCTAGGCCCGCCCAGCCCCCCGCTTCAAGCAGAGGGGCCGGAAGCCCCCGTCAGGCAAGCGCCAACCCGCCCAAAAGCGCCGTGAACATCGCCGTGCCATCGGTTCCGCCCTGCGCCGCATCCACCACCCGCTCCGGATGGGGCATCATTCCCAGCACGCGGCGATTCTCGGACAGGATGCCCGCGATATCGGCCATCGACCCGTTCGGATTGCCTGCGTAGGTGAATGCAATGCGGTCCTGATCCTGCAACTGCTTCAGCCCATCGGCATCGATGGTGAAATTGCCATCGTGATGCGCCACCGGAACCGTGATTTCCAGCCCGCGCGCATAACCGGCGGTAAAGGCGCTGTCGGTGGTTTCCACGCGCAGCTTCTGCATCCGGCAGACGAATTTCAGCCCCGCATTCCGCATCAGCGCACCGGGAAGAAGCTGCATCTCGGTCAACACCTGAAACCCGTTGCACACGCCCAGAACAAAGCCGCCGCGCGCTGCATGGGCCTTGACCGCTGCGCCGATGGGGGATTGCGCGGCAATCGCGCCGCAGCGCAGGTAATCGCCAAAGGAAAAGCCCCCCGGCACGCCCACCACATCAACACCTTTCGGCAGATCGGCATCCTTGTGCCAAACCCGCACCACATCCCACCCTGCCCGTTCAAAGGCCACCGCCAGATCACGGTCACAGTTGGAACCGGGGAAGGTAACGACAGCAGCCTTCATCATGCATCCTTTCGGAAATGGCAGCGGGATAGGCGCCGATTACCGCAATCCCTGCCCCGCTGCCACTGGAAAAGCCGGCCGTTCAGCTTTGCGGCCGGGTCTTTTTCGGGTCGTAATGCGACAGCGGCACGATCACCGCTGGCAGGCGCTTCTGATGGCCGTCCAGCTTGCCGACCTCGACCGCCGTTCCCACCTCGGCATGGGCCACATCCACCCGCGCCAGCGCGATGTTCTTGCCCAAGAGCGGCGAACGCATGGAAGAGGTCACCTCGCCCACCTGTGCCCGGCCCATGTGGATGCAATCGCCATGGCCCACATCGACAGCTGCGTCGATCTCCAGCCCCACGAATTTCCAACGCGGGTTTTCCTTGCGCCGGATCAGCGCGTCGCGCCCGATGAAATCATCGGTCTTGGATTTGAGCGGCACGGTGAACCCAATCCCGGCCTCGAACGGATCGGTTTGGTCGCTGAAATCGTAACCTGCGAAAATCAGCCCGGCCTCGATCCGCACCATATCCAGCGCAGCAAGGCCCATGGGCCGCAGCCCCAGATCGCGCCCATGGTTCCATATAGCATCATATAGTTCAGTACCGTCCTTCGGATGGCAGAACAGCTCGAACCCGAGTTCTCCGGTGTAACCCGTGCGCGACACCACCACCGGCGCACCGGTCGGCCCGCCGACACGGCCGATGGTGAAACGAAACCAGCCCAGTTCATCCACTGTGGGCTGATGCGCGGCGGTCCAGATCATGCGGCGGATGATCTCGCGGCTGTTGGGCCCCTGAACGGCAAGGTTGTGCAACTGGTCTGTCGATGACCGCACCATCACCTTCAGACCCAGCTTTTCGGCCTGTTCCCGCAGCCAGATGCCGCCGTAATCATCCCCACCGATCCAGCGGAAATTGTCGCGTCCCAGGCGGAACAGCGTGCCGTCATCGATCATCCCGCCATGCTCATAACACATGGCGGAATAGACCACCTGCCCGATGCTCAGCTTCTTCACATCCCGCGTCAGGGTGTATTGCATCAGGGCCTCGGCATCCGGCCCCGTGACCTCGAACTTCCGCAAAGGCGACAGGTCCAGCACCACCGCCTTTTCGCGGCAGGCCCAATATTCCTCGATCGCGCCATTGGACGAATAGACCTGCGGCAGCCAATACCCCTTATACTCCACCACATTGCGCGTCAGCGCCCCGGTCTTTTCGGAAAATGCGGTGTCCTTGGTCATCTTCGGCTCCGACTCTGGGGTGGCGCGCCATGCAATCGCACGGCTGAACTTTTCCGCCCCCGGATAGGTGCGGACATGAATATCACTCAGATACCAGCCATTCGCAGGCGTCGTGTCATCCGGGCAGGCCGAAGACACGCAGACCAGATCTGTCAACGCGCGAAACAGCACATAATCACCCGGACGCGACCATGGCTCATCGGTATAGAGCACGCCATGCCCGTCGATGCCTGTATTGAAGAACAGGTTGACCGCCATCCAGCCGGGACGCGCCGCCACGTTATATTCTGCCAAGGCACCGTTGAAATTCTCGGAACAGTTGGCATGGCCCGGATAGCCAATGTCGTCATAGTATTTCGCCGCGCAGGCCATGGCGAAAGCGTCATGGCGTCCGACGGTATCCTGAACCACCTCCAGCAGCGGCAGCATGTCCTGATCGAAGTATTTCGAATGCAGGCCCGGCATCGAATAGGCATGGCCCATCAACGTGCGTGACGTGGTCACGTCCAGCGCATGCTCGATCCCCTTGTCCAGCTGGCGCGCGGCAAAGGCCTGAAAATCGGTGCATTGGCGGCCATCCACATCTATGATCTGGATGTAGTCGCCCGCCTTCACGAAATAGGCCTCGGCGGTGGCTGATTTCACCCGAAGATCAAGCACCGGATCGGCCAGCGGATCGGGCAGATCAAACTGCTTGACCATCAACAGCGTCGACCGACGAACCGTCACAGTGATGGGCGTGGCGCTGTCTTGCGCATCGGGTGCCATGTCGCTCCCCGGTGCGGCGATCACCAACACGCCGTCGCGGGTGGCGGTAAAGCTCTCCTCCGTTCCGGCGGGCGTATCCGCCGCAAACAGCGCAATCGCCCCCGCCTTCGCCAGATCGATGCCGCGCCGTTCCAGCCCAAGGCGCAACCCGCCCATTCCGCTGCCCAGCCGCGGCCCCGCTGCCAACAGCGCCTTCAGCCCCGCCGCATCGGAATTGGCCACAACGCCCAGAACACCGGCATCAATCCGCCCCGCGTCATCAGCCGCCACAAGTTCCGCCCGCTGGCCGCCTTCGGGATTGCCAACCGTCACCCGATCCCCCGCGCCCAGCCGGATCAGGATTGCGCCATTTCCCGGCACCTCATAGCGTTCTTGCCCAGAATGCGGCTGCGCTGAAAGAGGCGTAAGGATGCGGCTCGGGCGCGGAGGGCCGGGGATCACCTTGGGGTAAAGATCAAGCATCGCCCTCTCCTGCACCAGAGTTGCATCAGCGTAAAAACTGTTTCACAAAAAGAATATCGACAGCGGTCAAGTCGGGCAAGCACCATCACGGAGCATCTTATGCAATCCAACGGGAACAGGCCATGATCTCGCTCTCGCTCGGGCTTCTGGCCGCGCTGTTCTGGGGCTTGCACGATTTCACGGTGCGCCGCATCGGCGGTCGGGCCGATGTGGCGGTCATGGTCGCTGTGGTCACGGCCTTTGGCCTGATACCGCTTTTGCCCGTCGCAGTCTGGACCGGCGGATGGGATGCAATCGGCCCTGAACAAGCCGCCCTCGCCTGTGCCGCCGGCGTAACGGCAGTGGTGGCCAACCTGGGCCTTTACCGCGCCTTCACCATCGGCCCGGTCAGTCTTGTCGCTCCGATCTGCGGGGCCTATCCGGTGCTGTCGGTCCTGTTCGCCATCGCCCGCGGACAGGACAGCGGCCTGCTGGTTTGGCTGGCAGTGCTGGCCGTCGTTCTGGGCGTCGCAACCGTCGCGCGCGGCGAAGGCGGCGCATCCTCAGGGAGCCGCCTTGCCGCCGCCGCATGGGCTTCGCTGGCCTGTGTCAGCTTCGCCCTGACCTTCGGCCTTGCGCAATGGTCCGCGGAAACGGGCGCGCATCTGCCTGCCGCCGCCATTACGAGGATCACTTCGCTGGGCATCGCGTTAATTTGGCTCGCTCAGCGCCGCCCCGGGTTTGGCGGAATAGCTGGCATCTGGCCGGCGCTGTTCCTGATGGGCTGCCTTGATGTCGGCGCACTGACCGCTGTCACTCTGGCGGGCGGGCTGCCCAATGCCGAGTTTGCAGCCGTCGCCTCGTCCATCTTCGGGATCGTCACCATTCTGCTGGCGTGGAGATTCCTCAATGAACCGATGCGCCCTTCCCAATGGGCCGGCGTTGCACTGGTCTTTGCCGGGATCGCCACGCTGGGGTTGGCGTGATCATTCCGACGGCGGCAAAGCCCCCGTCAACCCGCGCAATCCCACCAACCGCCGCCGCTCATCCGCAGGGTTCACGCCGAACGCCTCGGCATAATGCCGCGTCATCGGGGTGGAACTGGCATAACCCACAGACAGCGCAATTTCGGTGATCGACTGGGTGGAATAGAGCACCTTCTGCCGTGCCTTTTTCAACCGCATCAGACGATAGTATTTCAACGGGCTTTGCCCTGTCGCCTGCTTGAAGCTGCGTTCAAGATGGCGCTCAGATATCCCAAGAGATTCAGCGACATCACCGATCTGCACAGGGTCTTCAATATGATCCGAAAACACACGGATCGCCTGCCGGATCGCATCGGGCAACATGTCATCCGTGCCACCCTGCTTTTGCACCGGCACCTTCTGCACCACATCCTCGGTCCGCACGAACGGATGCTGAAACCAGCAGGCCACCTCTGTCATCGTGTCGCGCCCAAGTTTGTCTTCGATCATCCGCAGCATCATGTCGAACACCGCCCCGGCGCCGCTGGCCGTATGGCGGCGGCGGTCGCGGATGATCACGGACTGGCTGGCCGCCATTTCAGGAAACTCAGACTTGAATGCCGCATCATAACACCAATGCACAGAACAGACATGGCCGCCCATCACACCCGACCGCACCAGCGGGAAGATGCCCCCTGAAAACCCGCCCAACACCACCCCGCAACGTTCCATCCAGCGCACCTGAGCATTGGACCGCTTGGGATGGGCAAACTGCGATTGCGGCATCGACAGGAAGAACAGGTAATCCATCCCCTGCGCCTCGGTCAAAGTCACGTCGGGATCAAACCGCACCTCGGCGCTGGACCGGATCGGAGTGGCCTCTTCTCCGATCAGCGTCCAGGCAAATTCCTTGCGCCCGACAATCTCATTCGCCGCCCGCAGCGGTTCGATGGCCGATGTCAGGCAGGCCATCGGAAAGCCGGGGAACAGCAGAAACCCAAGCGTCGTCGGCCCCGCGAGATCAGACATCACCCCGCGCTCCGTCAGTCTTCCGGCCACCAGCCCGGCGAGGTTGGGGCGCCATCATCGAACTGGGAAAGAAAGGCCACCATCGTCTCGCGGTTGCGCAAAAAGCCCTTATAGGCGGCAAGATCAGGGTGAATGTCGCGCACCACCCGGTGCAGGCGTCGCGCCCATTTCGGCTGCGTGACCAATTCGTCGAACTTGATCAGATAGCAGCGGATCGGAAAGGCGATGGCGTTGGATCGGGGCAGCCGCCACAGCGTCTGCAACTCCACCCGCAGATGCATGCGCTGTCCAACGTTTTCAGGCGTGATCTCGGCCCGCGTCGGTCCCCATTTGGGGTAGTTCTCGGGGCTGGTGTCTAGCAGCGGGTCCACCGTCATCGTCCAGTTGAACCGCCGCACGGGTGCGCCGTGCTGCAACTTCAGCAGGAATTTCAGCGCCCGGTCAAACACGCCCTTTTCATGCGCCAAGGGAACCGGCGCGTGCCATTCGTGGAACCCCATCCCGATGTCGAAATCCAGCGACCAATCCGCCTGCGTGGTAACCATCCCGGCTTCGATCCAAAGGTTTTCGTCGCGCTGGTCCTGCAGCGTGAAATCCCCCTGCGTCTGGCGGGTGATATATTCCATCGGGCCGTAAGGCAGGGTCGAGGAATCGAGGAAGGTGAACTTCTGCTCGATCTGCATCGGCTTGTTGATCCAATGCCACTTGTTGCCCTGCCGATGCAGCTCGAACCAGTCGGGGTAATCCCGCGCCTTGCTCTCCATGATCAGCTCCAGCAGATCCCAGCCCGCCATTTCCATATGCGGCAGGGATTGGCAGCGCAGCGGATCTTCCTTCAGCACCAGATCGCGGTCGCGCATCTCGGCCAGATAATGTTCATCCACATCAAAGGCATGTTCAAACACCGATCCGGGGCGGCCGGGCACGTGCGGCTCCATGTTGACCGAATACATGTAATCGTCGCGGTCAAAGGGGAACGGGAAGCGCGCAATCGCGCGGGGCGAGTTGCGGAAGGTGAAATCGTTGCGGAACGTCTCGGTGTTGAACTCGAAACCCATCGGCTCTCTCCTTACCGGTCCAGGACGAGGGACCTGCCCTCGAACCGCGACACACATGGCATGATCTTGGTCTGTCCGGCCTTTTCGTCATCCGACAGCCAGTGGTCGTGGTGGTGAATATGGCCGTCGCAACGAACCACAGCCGTCTCGCATTGCCCGCAGGCCCCGCCACGGCAAAGATAGGGCGCGTCAACCCCGGCTGCCTCAATCGCCTCAAGGATCGACTGCGCAGCCCCCACCTTCACTGTCTTGCCAGAGGCGGCCAGTTCTACCTCGAACGGCTGGCCCACGGGCGGGGCAAGGAACTCCTCGGAATGCACCGTGTTCTTTGGCCAGCCCATCGCCGTGGCGGTGGTCTTCACCCAGTCAATCATCCCCTTTGGCCCGCAGACATACAGATGCGTGCCCAGAGGTTGGGTGGATAGCAGGGTTTTCAGATCAATCGCCTCGCCTTTTTCATCCACATAGATGTGAACGCGGTCGGCATAGGCAGCGCGCAGCCGGTCAACATAGGCCCCCAGCGCCAGCGACCGTACCGCATAATGCAACTCAAACCGCTGCCCCATCGGGGCCAATTGCGCCATCAGCGACATGAACGGGGTGATCCCGATGCCCCCTGCAAGGAACAGATGCTTTTTCGCCCGCGCGTCCGCTGGAAACAGGTTGACCGGATAGCTGATCTGCATCTGCATGCCCGCAACCACATGGCGGTGCATGTAAAGCGAACCGCCCCGCCCCGCATCATCGCGCCGGACCGAGATTTCATAGCCCGACGCATCGCCCGGATCGGACATCAGCGAATAGGGGTTCATCCGCCGCGTGCCGTGATCGTCCATGTCGATCACGACATGCGCACCACCCGAAAAGGTGGGCATCGGCCCACCATCCGTGCGCACGAACCGAAACCGCGTGATCAACTCGTTGACCTGCACCACCTCGGCCACGGTGACATCAATTCTGGGTGCACCGACGCTCATTTGAAACGCTCCACGGCCGGGGGCACAGTGCCCGGATCTTCTGCGTCAATGTTCACCCCCTGAAATGCGGCAAGGCGACGGGAATAGTGATCGCGCACGAACAGGTTCAGCCCGCAATGCGAACAGGTGTAAGGATCGGTCGTCACATTCTCGGTGATCCCCTTGCAATGCACGCATTGCACCCGGCGCGACAGCGACCCGCGATGTTCGGTCTGCACCGCATCATGCGGCAGCCCCGCCTCCATCACATCGCGCTGCGCCAGCCCGATCAGCGTTTCCGTGCCCGCCAGATAGACTTGCAAGCCCATATGCGCATCCACCAGCACCTTGCGCAGCCGTGGCTCAGCGGCCCAGAAGCTGGGGCTGCGATGGCATTGGGCTGCGCCTAACGCTTCCAGCCTGCCGAACAGATCGGCGCCGGTCGGGCCGGGAACATAGATGATATGCGTCTTTGCCAGCATCGCGGCGGCATCCGCCCCAGCCTTGGCAAACAGGTCACAGACAGCCTCGGCCCCTTCGCCATCGGCCACGCACAAATGCGCCGTTCCCGGAAGCGGCTGCAACTCGCCATAAACCGGGCGGCTGCGGATCGATTTTTCGAATACGGTCTTGGTCATTGCCCTGTCAGTCCCGGCTTTATCCCCGGCTGTGGAAAGGGCGCGCGACATCTCTGCCGTGCGCCCTGTCAGTTTGTCTTATTCCTTCACAGTCCGCCGCTTCTTTTCCGGGTCGTAGAAGGGCATCGAATGGGTCACCGCGGCAATCTCGCCATGGGTAGCGCAGTTCACCACCAGCTTGGTGCCATTGTTGGCGCAATCCACAGGCAGGCGGGCGATGGCGATGTTGTGCTTGTTCAGCGGCGAATACATCGCCTGCGTCACCAGCCCCACCTTCTTTCCATCCCGGAACACCGGCGCGCCGTTGCCCGGCACGTTGGTGCCATCAAGCTTCAGGCCCCAGATCTTGAACCGTTCCTTGCCCTTCAGCCGATAGTGCTCTTCCGCACCACGGAAACCCACCTTCCCGGGGGATACTGTGAAATCGAGGCCAAGCTCCCACAGCGTATCGCCGGGGCCTTCATCCTCGAACGGGTACATCTCGGAATTGTCGAAGGGGAAAAACAGCAGATAGCTTTCCGTCCGCAGCATATCCAGTGTGGTGAAACGGCAGGGGATGATCCCCATCCCCTTGCCTTCATCCAGAATGCGATCCCAGATCATAGGCGCGTCCTGCCCGCGCACGAACAGCTCATACCCGCGCTCGCCGGTGTATCCCGTCCGCGAAATCATCGCGGGCTTGCCGAACAGGCTCGTTTGCATATGCGCAAAATAGGGAAGCTGCCGGATGCCCGGGACGTGCTTTTCCAGATAGTCCACCGCGAGCGGCCCCTGAAGCGACAGGTCATGCGTGTTGTCGTCAAACCGGACGGAAACGTCACGCCCCGTTGCGGCCATTGTCAGCTGCTCATGCGCCTGCCCCGACCCGTGCACCACCATGAACGCATTGGGCGCAAGGCGATAGATCACGCAATCGTCGATGAACTTGCCCTGATCGTTCAGCATGGTCGCATAGACCGACCGGCCCGGCATCAGCTTTTCCATGTTCCGCGTCGTCGCACGCTCCACCACATGGCTGGCTGCGGGGCCGGTGATATGCACCTTCTTCAGCCCCGACACATCCATCAGCCCGGCTTTGGTGCGAATGGCCATGTATTCGGCATCCGGATCACTGTCATAGGACCAGGCCGTTCCCATCCCGCTCCAGTCTTCGAGATTCGAGCCGAGCGCGCGGTGCCGGTCACCCAGCGTTGAAAAGCGCCAAGAGTTCGTCATTCCTGTCCCTCCCGTTGGACATTATCTTTCCTCTACCTTCCAACCATCCCCCCTTGAAATCAACCTTCATGTGCAAAAAGTTTTCCTCTCAGGGAAACTTTGCTGCAGGTTGCCGCCCATCCCCAGGATTCAGGCAAGGGGCGCCTCTTGGCCGCCCGGTGATTGGGCAGATCTGCCCGCGCCCGACTGACAGATGAAAACATCCGATTCTCCGGCGCCGAAGCAAAAGGGCGGCCACAAGGCCGCCCTTTCCGTTTCGTTCCTTGCCGCAGCCGTCAGCCGGGCAAAACAAAGAACCAGTTCGACCACAGCACAACCGCCGCCCCGGCAACCAGCGCGACATAGGGCCAGATCCCGGCACGGCGCGGTCCAAGGTCCCCGTGATCACTCAGACCCAGATCTTCCATCGCCTCTTTCGGGAAATGCCCTTTGTCGACGATGTAGTGCCGCCAGTAGAAGACCGGCAGGATCAGCGCCGCAAAGATCAACCCGGCCCAGAGCGCGTTGGAATAGCCCCAAACCTTTGCCCCAGCGCCCAGGAACAGCGCGTTCACGAAAGCAAGCGCCGTGTTGATCCCGATCAGCACGGTCGGTGCTTTCCAGGGTCGCTCCATATGCGGCGAGTCGATGCGGTGGATCCAGCCCGCGTTCAGGTTCAGGAAGTTGAACAGGATGTAGCCCACGTTCGAAATCGCCAGAACGTAGAAATATCCCCCCACGTCCGACGCCAGCGCCAACAGGATAAGGTTGAATCCGTAATCCGTCCACATCGCCCCGGTCGGCGCGCCGTTCTTGTTCACCTTGCTCAGGTATTTCGGCAGCCACCCATCGCGCGACCCTTGGTAGAGCGTGCGCGAAGACCCCGCCATCGCCGTCATAATGGCCAGAAACAGCGCCATGATCATCAGGATCACAAAGATCTGGATCACCAGATTGGACGAACCCAGAAACCCGCCCAGAACCTCGGCGATACCGGTGCCATCCACAATCCCCGTGGCCAGCATCCCGGAATGGCCCAGCACCCCCTGGAACGAGAAGGGGATCAGAAAGAAGAACACGATGCACAGAAGTCCGGAATAGAAGATCGCGCGGAACGTATCGGTCTTTGGGTTCTTCAACTCGCGCGTATAGCAGACCGCCGTTTCGAACCCATAGGTCGACCAGGCCGCGATATACATGCCGCCCAGAAACAGCGTCCAGCCGCCGATATTCCATTCGCCGCTGACGCCCGAATAGGCCGCCGTTGGAGGCACGATGTTGGTGACATTCATGCTGTCGATCTGCCCGGTCAGGATCGGCACGATCCCCACCAGAAACAGCGGCACCAGCACGATGATCGCCAGAATCTTTTGCGCCGACGCTGTCGAGGCAATCCCACGATGCTGGATCGCAAAGATGATCGACATCAGCACCGCGCCGATGAGGAAGGTCGAATTCAGATGCAGCGTGCCAAGTCCCGGAACGCTAACGGCATAGGCCTCCCACACCCGGAACGCCGGTGTCAGGGCCGCAACACCATCCGCCGAGGCAACAGCCGCGATCGCATCCGCGACAGCCGTGCCTTCATTCGCCGCCATATAGTCGATCACGGACTGCGTTTCTGCAGTATACGCGGCCATGTTTGCCGCCACCCAGTCCACGACCGCCTGACTTTCCGCCAACGGAATCGGGAACAGCGCGTTCAGGATGTATCCCGCCGCGATCACGCACCCCAACGACAGCACGGGTGACCATGCGAACCAGTTACACCACACCGACAGCGGTGCGATCATCTTGGAATAACGCAGCCAAGCCGTCGCGCCATAGACGGAGGTACCGCCCGACTTGTTGCCGAACATCCCCGCCATTTCGGCATAGGTAAAGGATTGCAAAAAGCCCATGCACATGGACAGCATCCAGACGACAAAGGCCGCCTGTCCCGCCACGCCCGCGATACCGCCGATAGAAAACAGTACCAGCGGCGGCACACCGGCCGCGACCCAGAACGCGCCCTTCCAGTCCAGCGCGCGGTGAAGCTCGCCGGAGTTTTCAGTTGAAGACATCGAATTACTCCCTCGTTCCCTGTTGGTCCGGCTCCGGGGTGTTCAGCCACCCTCTGTGCCGGTGTTTTGACGGCCGTACCGATGCGGCAGTCTGCATCGGGGCAGCCTTTGCTGTGTCACGCCCGCCGATCAGCCCGGCGGTCGGATGGTCCTTTTCGCCCAATGGCCGCAGGCTGCGGCGCGTGGAACCGGCAATCCGCAGGCTCTGCGCCTGCGTCCCGCTGTCGCAGAAGTAAACACGGCCCATTCCACAAGGCGAGAAAAATTTCATTCAGACTAAAATTTGTTTCCCTCAACTAAGCCTTGTGGCGGAAAACTGAAAAGGCCCGGGTTATGCCCGGGCCTTTCCTGTCGGATACTCAGCGCTTCAGCAGAAGGTGCGCGTCCTACTTCACCTTCCCATAGGCTGCCTTTTCGTGGCGTGATCCTGCCACAAGCGCGACGACACACAACACGATCGACGCGATCAGCCAGATCAGTTCGGTTCCGGCCCCTGCGTAATAGGCACCGTCAACTGCGCTCCAGTCCGTGATATTGGTTCCAATCAGCATGATGATCCTTTCCTTTGCATCCGGTCATTCAGCCGGGGTTTTGGACGCGCCGCCTACACCGAAGAATTCCGGATAGGCCTCGACCGGAACCTTTACCTTGTCGAGGCCCAGCAGTTCGGCCTCTTTCGGAACGCGCAGCATCCCAAGTTTCTTCAGGATCAGTGACACGACATAGCCGGGAACGAAGCCCAACACCGCCATGACCAACGCCCCGATCACCTGCCCATACAATGTGATGGTCGGCGCGCCTTCGCTTGTCAGCGCGGGATAGCCGCTGGCAAAGATGCCAACAGCAATCACCCCCCACATCCCGACGACGCCATGCAGTGCCACCGCACCCACCGCATCGTCGATCTGCATCTTTTCCACGTATCTCGCCACCAAAGGCATGATCGCACCACCGATGGCGGCGATCACAAAGGCCATCGGCGGCCAGTAGAGATCCAGCCCGCCTGCGACAGAGATGATCCCGCCCAGCGCGCCCGACATCATCCAGAACGGATCATGCGTCAAAACCCAGGCGGCAATGGACCCTCCGGCAAAGCCCATCAGGATGTTGAAAGTCATCGCCGAAAGCGTAACCGGCGTGCCGTAAATGGAATGAAACACCCCCTGCCCCCACGACCACGGCTCACCCGGGAAGATCACGCATCCCATCAGAAAGCCCCAGAACCCTGCGATGATCAGCATCAACCCCACCAACGCCGCCGGCATCGAATGTCCGGCAATCGCATTGGCCGATCCGTCCGGGTTGAACTTGCCCACCCGCGCGCCAAGGTTGATCAGCACGCCCAACGTGAAAAAGCCCGCGATGGCATGCACAACGCCCGATGCGCCAAAATCGTGATAGCCAAGCGAGGTGACCAGCCAGCCATCCGCATGCCATCCCCAGGCTGCACCGAGGATCCAGACAAAGCTGCCCAGCACGATGGCAAGAATTGTAAAGCCGACGATCTGGATGCGCTCGATCAGCGAGCCTGACATGATCGACGCGGTCGTCGCGGCGAACATGGCAAAGGCCCCGAAGAACACGCCCGTTGCGCTGTCGGCCACGTTCGGCCCCATCACAGACCCCGCCGGGTTGGCCGCCCCGATGGCATACTCCAGTCCAGACGTCCCAATCGGTCCCGGAGCCATGGTAAAGCCAGTGGGAAAGGCCCAATAGATGAACCAGCCCGCATAGTAGAAGGTCGGGATGATGAAAGCGAAGGCGAGGATGTTCTTGATCCCCGACGCCAGCGCGTTCTTGGCCCGCGACGCCCCAATCTCATAGGACAGAAAGCCCGCATGGATCAGAACCATAAGCGGGATGGTCAGATAGTAGAATGTCTCGGCGGTCGTCCGGTTCGTCCCCGCCAAGCTTTCTTTCAAGGTCGCTACTTCTGCCGCTAGGGCGGCGATCTGTTCTTCCATGATTGTTTCCCCTGTTGGCGCTGCCGCTCTGTTACGTGCAGGGCAGCTTGCGCCAAAAAGTAAACCACAAGGGTCTGGCCATCCGGACGCGGACTCTTACTCAGGGGCAAATTTGTTTCCGCTGACTCCAATTGTCGCCTACGGATTGGCCTCAGCGCGCCCCGATCATCAGGCTCTTGCACAAAAACTGATCACGGTCTTTATCGACGCCCAAATCAAAAAAGGCCCCGGCTGGGCTGCCGGGGCCTTTGTATCAGCGCAATTTGGCGCGTCAGTTCCGCAGATAGCTTTCCATCGAATCTTCCAGCGCATCCTTCCAGGGCGTGTGATGCACCGGTGCCATCGTTCCGGTGATCACCGACTTATAGGCATTGTTGCGGAAGCCCATGATGTCCTTCTTCTTGTGCTCTTTCCACTCGAAGAAGGCCTCGCAGGCACCATCCACGTCAAAGGATGGATAGTCCGTCTCGGCGATCAACTCCTTCACATAGTCGCCCTGATAATGGATGGCGTCATGGGCATCCTGACCGGCATCTTCACCTGCCACCCGATCTTCGACATCCTTCAAAAGCACGGCCTTGTCCGTGGGAATCTCGATCCGCCCCATGACCGCGTCGCGCACCCACCAGGCCTGCGCGTCAAACATGTTAAAGGTGAACCACTGGTCCTGCATGCCCAAGAAGAACAGCTTCGGATTGTTCACCCAAACCACCCCTTTATAGAGGTCAGCCGTCGCCAGCCGGTTCTTGGTCTTCAGCCGCAGGTCATCGGGCAGGAAGGGGAAGTGATGCTTGTACCCGGTGCACAGGATGATGGCATCCACCTTTTTCGACGTGCCATCCGTGAAATAAGCCGTGTCCTCATCCACATGGTCCAGCTTCGGCACTTCTTTCCAGTTGTCCGGCCAGTTGAACCCCATCGGCGCATTGCGATAGGCGACCGTGATCGACTTCGCCCCGTATTTCCAGCATTGCGACCCGATATCCTCGGCCGAATAGGATGATCCCAGGATCAGGATATCTTTGCCACTGAACTCGCGCGCGTCACGGAAATCATGTGCATGCAGCAGACGCCCGTTGAATTTGTCAAAGCCCGGATACTCAGGCACGTTCGGCACCGAGAAATGGCCCGAGGCGACGATGACATTGTCGAACTCTTCCTCGTAGACATGGTCGGCCTTCATGTCATGCACCGTCACGGTGAACATGCCCGTATCCGCGTTATAGCGCACGAAACGCACCGGCGTCGAAAAGCGGATCCAGTCCCGGACGCCGGCCTTGTTCACCCGGCCCTCAATATAGTCGAACAACACCGCCCGCGGTGGATAGCTGGCGATCTGCTTACCGAAATGCTCTTCAAAGGAATAGTCGGCGAATTCCAACCCTTCCTTCGGCCCGTTCGACCAAAGGTAGCGATACATGGAACAGTGAACCGGCTCGCCATGCTCATCCAGCCCGGTCCGCCACGTATAGTTCCACAGACCACCCCAATTCGACTGCTTTTCAAAGCAGACCACTTCCGGGATCTCGGCACCCTTGGCTTTGGCCGACTGGAACGCCCTCAGCTGGGCCAGTCCAGACGGTCCGGCACCAATGACTGCAACACGCTTTTTCAATCTACCCTCCATGTGCATTCTTCTTCGTTGTGCTGGTCCAAAGGCTAAACGCGGCAAGCAATGCGCGTCAAATTATTTTCCTTGCATGAAATTGTTTACCTGAGCTTCAGCTTAAGGATGCCCGGGCCCGCCGCCCGCACAAATGGCTCCGGAACAAGGCGCCCTTAGGGGTGCAAGGCATCACGATGCCGCCGCCTCAACACGAAACAAACGCCCCCCAAAGACAGGATTTCCCGCCCAAAAAGCCAAATCGCCGGATTTCTGCCGTGCTGTGGCCATCATTTGCCCGAAGACAAGCCGTTACGTGATGTTGGTGAAGTGTGTCCCGTGCGGAAGTCCGGCCGTGCGTCTTGCGTTGTGTGCCAGTACAGGCGGACGCCCTCAGGCAGCTGGTTTCAGCATGAAAATTCTTGCCGTCGACGACGACGATACAATCCTTGATCTGCTGGCAGAGGCGCTTGCCCTGTCCGGGCATGAACGTATGGCCCGCGCCCGTTCGGCGCATGAAGCCTTGGGTGTGATCGCCGCAACGACCACACCTTTCGATTGCCTGCTTCTGGATATCCAGATGCCCGGCATGGACGGGATCGCCTTGTGCCGTGAAATCCGCAGCCTGTCGGGTTACACGCATACGCCGATCCTGATGCTCACCGCGATGTCACAGCGCGAATACATCGAACGCGCTTTCATGGCGGGGGCCACAGATTACGTCACAAAACCCTTTGACCTGCTGGAACTCAGCGCGCGGATCGGCATGGCTTACCGCCTTGTCGAAGAACGCAACCGGGTCGAGGATGGCCTGACCACGATTGAACGGCTCAAACGCGAATTGCGCACGCTTCCCGCCCTGTCCCTGACCGATCCGCTGGACCTGGGTCAGGTGCCGCGCACCATCGCCTACCTGTCCTTCGAAAACTACATCCTGTCGCTGACCCGCGCCAAGCTGTTCACGTCGAATGTCATGGCGGTCAAGATTGTCGATATCGAACGCATCCATGCTGAAAACCGCCCGGCTGAATTCATGGCCCACCTGCGCCTTGTCGCGCAGGCGCTGGCCGAGGCGACCGAAGGCGAAGGCAGCATCCTGTCTTACCGTGGCAATGGCACCTTCCTCTGCGTCAGCCACAACCGCAGCCGCCTGACACCAGAAGACATCCAGATTCACATCAATGACTCAATCCTTGTCGGTCAGGGTGTTTCGGTCATGGTCGGCGACCGCACCTCGCTGGGCGCTCTCACGCGCTTCGGCTCCTTGCAATCCATCAACAAGGCCGCCGCCGCGGTGGAACGCAAATTGGAAACCGTGGGAAAGACGCCTGCCCTGCCCCGTTCCCTGCCGCAGCGTTCGCTTGCGCGCTATCGCGGCGAGCAAGAGCGGTCAGCCTATGAAGGCTTGCTGCGTCAGGTGTTGAGCGAAGACCTCGCGCGCCTGCGGGGCGAACTCAATGCAGGCGGGGGTCGAGGTTCATCACAGCGACCTGAACCCTCACACCGTCAAGTTCCATGATCGGACCTGCGGGGTCCGCCCGCAGGCCCAGACGACCGATCCAGCGCGGCCAAACGGCCGGACCGAACGCGATGATCTTTTGGGCACCCAGAGACTGTGCGGTGCGAATCATCTCGTACATCAGATCGCCCTGAACCTTCTTCCGCAGCTTTGCGGGCACCGCATTCGACACGAAGATGCGCGAGGCTTCCCAGATCTTCGGATCAACCGGTGCCTCGAAATCCATCAGATCAGATGGGATCGAATCCAGCATGCCCCGCTGGGCATCGCGAATCATGTAGGTGTACATCCCCACCCGTGCCGTGGTCGGCGTCAGGCGCACACCCGCCAGAACCTCGCCCTTTTCATGCACGGCGATCCAACGGCTGGCCGGGGTATCGTACTGGTCAAACTCCATGCCCTCGGCTTCGGGCAAACGCCAGTTGTTCCTGACGATAAAGGATTTGCGCCTTGCACGCAGCAAATTGACGAAAAGGTCGCCGTGCTGATGCATGTTCTGGAAAGATAGCGTCGTCGTCAGCATTGCCTGTCCTGGTCTCATGGCCTCGTCGTCGCCGGTCAAACGAGGGGTTGCACCCCCTTCGGGCCCTTCGGTCACAGGCATTTCTGCGAACCTTGCATCCCGCCGATGCGGAGGAAGACTGACCATGGCGCTCTCAAGTATAAACAATCATTAACAAACTACAGTCACGCCCTTCCGGAAAATCCAACCCATTTCAGCCGAAATCGGGGAATCTGGCAAAACTGTGGCAATTCCGCAAACCGAAAAAATCCTTAGCTTACAACATATTGTGGTCGCAAGCTCAGGCACACCATGTCGGGCAGCCTTTACATTTGCCAACATGAATCACCACGCCCTCTGACTGCACTGTTCACATTCGGTAAACAATCTCCCTACGCTTGAAAGATCAAGGGTGAATTCATCTTTTACGCGAATTCCGGCACAGTTCCGCAGGATCGCCATAAATCACCGCAAGAGCACCATAAAATGGTCCAACTGCACGTCCATTCGGATGGTTGTACCGCGCTGTCCGGGCCCTTCTGCCCGACTGTCCCGCAAGGGTAAGGCAGGCGCGGCCAGGATCCGGGGGTTTGGCAATGCCGCGCTACTTTCAGTCGTTCAAGGTCTATGGCGAAGTTGCCGATCTCTTGCTGCTTGAACGCCCCGAGCGGCGGTTGTTGATCGACATTTCGCTGGAACCCGCCCTGCATGAACCGGGCCGCAACCCCTATCCGCATCGCACGACCTTCTGCCTCACAGACCCCGGCTTGATGGAACGCTTTCTGTCCGAGTTCGCCATTGGCGATGCCATTGACGCCGAAGGCACTTTTGCGCAAACGGACTATGTCCCTCATCGCACGACCTGCATCGACACAACCTTCCTGTTGCTGGATTTCCGCCGCTTGGCAGACCCCGAACAGCTCATCCCGGCTCCGGCCGAATTCGCCAAGGACGCCCTGCGTCGGATGCGCCTGCATTGAACAAGAGGCTCGACCAGAGCATGACATCGGCCCCCTATACCGCAGCCCCGGCGACGCCGCGCAATCAACGCCTTTCGGCGGCGATGCGCGTGCGCCGGTATCTGCGTTCGGCGTTGCGGATGGAAACCAGCGCGACCCGGCTTGAGAAGCAGGTCAGAGACTACGTCAACGGCAGCCTCGAACTGTTCTGGAAACGCCAGACGATCTACGCCGCCGCCGCCCTGCTCTGCGGGTTCTATTACAACCTTCAGGTCGCCGTGCTGTGCTACCTGTTCATCCAGTTCACCGAATTCTGCGACACATGGCTGTCCTTGCGCATCGTGAAATGGCAAGGCGGCAGCCTGCGCGAGGCGCGGCGTTATCGCGATCTTCTTCTTCTATCTGCCGTGCAAAGCACCACGGCCATCGTGCTCTGGGCCGCCATCGTGGCCTATATGGAGGGGATTTCCTCTCACTTCATGCCGCTTTTCTTCCTGTTCGCAGCCGGTCTGTTTGCCGCTGTGAACAATCACCAGATCCCGCAAATCCTGTTGCTGCGTCTGGTCATGTACGCGGCCGTCTTTCTTTACATCCCGATTGCCGACCTGCTTCAGGTGATGCCGCCGATTCAAAGCTTTCTGTGGCTGCAACTCTTCACTGTCGTCTTCGTGCTGTTCTTCGTGATCGAATGTTCGATCATCTTCTTGCGCCTCTATCGCCGCGGCCTCGACCAGCTTGACGAACTGCGCCTTGAACGCGACCGCGTGCAGGCCGCCTATGAGGTGAAGTCGCAATTCGTATCCGTCGTCAGCCATGAACTGCGCACACCCCTTACCTCGATCAACGGTGCGCTTGGCCTGCTCCGCACCGGCGCCTATGACAATGACCCGGCCAAGGCCCGCAACATCCTTGAGATCGCGCACAAAAACAGCATCCGCCTGTCTGCCTTGATCAACGACCTGCTGGATCTGCAAAAGATCGAATCCGGTCAAATGAGCTATAACTTCGATGAAATCGATCTGGCCTCGATCGTCGATGAATGCATCGGCTCCATGGAAACCTTTGCGCAGACCTACGGCATCACCTTCGATTTCACGCCGCCCGAAGAAATGGTCATCGTCCACGCCGACCGTGACCGTCTGCATCAGGTGCTGGACAATCTGATGTCCAACGCCGTCAAGTTCTCTCGCCGCGGCGAAACCGTAATCCTGCGTATCCTGACCAAAGCCGACCGTATTCTGGTTGAGGTCGAAGATCACGGCGTCGGCATCCCGCCCGACTCCCGCGAAAAGGTGTTTGGCCGGTTCACCCAGGTTGATTCTTCGGATCGGCGCAGCCATGGCGGCACGGGCCTCGGCCTGAACATCGCGCAGGAAATCATGGCAGCCCATGGTGGCACCGTAACCTACACAAGCAAACTCGGCGAAGGCAGCACCTTCGTGATAGATTTTCCGATGAAGGACTGACCGAAAATGACGTTTCATGCCGACGTTCCGCAACATGCTGATATGGCCGCCCGTCTGGCGCCGATCCGTGCCCATTTCATTGGAACGCTGCCGCCGCGTCGCGATCGCCTGTCGGTGTTCCTCGGTCTGGCCCATCCGAACGCTGCGCCGCCCGCCATGTTGCGGCAACTGCAGGAAGACGCGCACAAAATCCGCGGCGTGGCCCCGACACTTGGCTTCGAACGGCTGGGGCGCGCTGCGGCGGTTGCAGATGAACTTCTCGATCCGTGGCACGACTCGGACGCAGCCCATCCCGTGACCGATCAGATCATCGCCGGACTCGCTGCACTGCTGGAAGAGATTGAAACGACGATGATCCCGGTCTGATCCGGCGTCTACGCGCCTGCCGGTCGCTGGGCCCAGATGCGCCGGATATCGGCAGGCAGCGCGACGGGATCAAAGGGTTTGGTGATGCGCCCAAGCACGCCCATCTCCGCAAACTCGGCCTCCACCATGTCCATCGCCTTTGCCGTCATGAAGATGGCCGGGGTGCGCGCGAATTCCGGCTGCTCACGCAGGGCCTTAAGCGTCTGCATGCCGTTCATCTCGGGCATCATGTAATCCAGCAAGAACAGATCCGGTGCAAATGCAGCCGCATCGCTTATGGCCTGCGCGCCGGATGAACACTGCATCACCTCAAACCCGCCGAGATCGGCAAGCGCAAGGCGGGCAATCATCAAGATATCCTCATCGTCTTCGACGTGCAGGATGCGGTTCAATCCAGTCATCGGCACCCCCCGCAGCGCCAGGCATCCGGCTATCCCCAACCGTCGCCTATGTCAGAGGGTGACGATGGACTGACGCCGCGTCAATCACCCCATTCATAAATGTCTCCGGTTTCAGGGAACGGATTGTTTCTTTATTGGTTTCAATCCACCCCGACGCTCGAAAATCGCGAAATACCGATGCTGCCCGCATCGCATGGCCAAGGGCGATCTTCCATTCCTGCCGTTACGTCAGCATGTCCTGATAGGCCGGATGCCCACCATGCAGCTTTGCCTCGCGCTGTCCCACTGTCAGCAGCGGCAACATCAAAGCAAACAGCTCGGCCTGTGAAGAAAGCCCGCAGCGCGCATATAATTGCTTGCGAAACACCTTCACCGTCTGGCCGCTGACGCCCAGCCGCAGCCCGATCGACACCGTCGAATGCCCGCGCAGGATCAGCAGCGCCACCTCGGCCTGCCGGGGCGAAAGCCGGATCCCATGCGCATCGCCCAGCGCACGCACCAACTGCGCCACGACATTTCCCGGCGCGGCAGACTCGGCCGATAACCCCCGCCAATGCGCCTCGGCCAAGGCGATGACCACCGGCGCAATACGGTGGCACACTTCCACCTCGCGCGCCGTGAACGGCTGGCCCGATGCTGCATCCCGCCCAAGACACAGGTTCAGCGACACATTCGGCGCCGGATAGACCATGAATGTGATCTCATCCAGCAAGGTCGTCTGCTGATAATACTCGCTGTAATATCGGCTGCGGTGAAAGGCATCCGGCGCCACATCGCGCAGGCGGTACGCCCCGGCAGGCACCCCCGACATATGCAGATCGTGATAGGGGTCCAGCAGATAGGCCCCGGCCAGATAGGTATCATCCAGCTGCGAAAACACCTGCGGATGGTCGCTTTGCCGAAACAGCACCTGAGGCGGCCCCACATCGCGATAGGCCAGCACGATCAGGTTGTCCGGGGCCACACAGCGCCGAAACCAGCCCATCAAGGCGCTCTCGAACCCCGGCGCGCCGACACGGCGGATCACCTGCGCCAATTGCGCCTCGGCACTGTTCGGCAAGGGCTGCATCATACCTCTCTGGGGGTATATACCCCCGCTTCGCGTCAAACTTAACCTTTGACCCTAGTCCAAGGGGTATGGGGCCGCATGTCAACCGCCATCGACATCCGCAATGTGGTCAAACGCTATGGCACAACGACCGCCCTGCACGGCATTTCGCTGACCATATCTGATAACGAATTCTTCACCCTGCTCGGCCCCTCTGGCTGTGG
This sequence comes from Paracoccaceae bacterium, assembly GCA_022843025.1. Taxonomy (GTDB): domain Bacteria; phylum Pseudomonadota; class Alphaproteobacteria; order Rhodobacterales; family Rhodobacteraceae; genus Paragemmobacter. The sequence goes on from JALHOL010000002.1 coordinate 306,305, forward strand.
CAAGACCACGCTTTTGCGCTGCATCGCCGGGTTCGAAGATGTGTCCGAAGGCGAGATACGCCTGTTCGGGGAAAACATCGCCGGGCTGGAGCCGAACCACCGCCCCGTGAACACCGTCTTTCAGCAATACGCCCTGTTTCCCCACATGTCCGTGCTCGACAATGTGGCCTTCGGATTGAAGATGAAGGGAATGGGCACCGATGACCGCCGCCGCCGGGCAGGCCAGATGCTAGAGATGGTCCACCTTTCCGCCTTCGCCGACCGCCTCCCCGCCCAGCTTTCGGGCGGCCAGCAGCAGCGCGTGGCGCTTGCCCGCGCGCTGGCCCCAGAGCCAAAGGTCCTTTTGCTGGATGAGCCTCTTTCGGCGCTCGATCTGAAACTGCGGCAGGCGATGCGGGTGGAACTGAAATCCCTGCAAGAAGAAACCGGCATCACCTTCATCTTCGTGACCCATGACCAGGAAGAAGCGCTGACCATGTCAGACCGCATCGCCGTCATGTCCCAAGGCCATGTCCAGCAGATCGGCACCGCACGCGATATATACGAGGCCCCGGTCAACCGCTTCGTCGCCGATTTCATAGGTGAAACGAACCTTCTGGAAGTGACAGTCGACAACATCAGCGGCGGTCAGGCCAGTATCACCCTGCCGGGCGGCCACAGGATCACCTGCCCGGCCGCCTCAGAAACCCTCGGTAAGCATCACCTGTCCATCCGCCCGGAACGTCTGTCCATCGCAGAGAATGGCGAGTTAGAGGTGACCGTAGAACGCGTGGTCTACCTTGGCACCGATCTGCAACTCCTCACCCGTCTCGGCACGGGCGAGGAATTCCATGTTCGCCTGCAAAATTCCGCCCGCATCGCCGTGCCCGCCCCCGGCACCCGCGTCGCCCTGCATCTAGAGGAAGGCGCGGCCCGCCTTCTGGCCGACTGATGGCCGGGATCACCCCCCAAGGCGGCAAGGGCGGCGGAACAGGCTACCGCAACATCGTGGCGCCGTTGCTGCTGCCAACCTGGGCGATGATCGGCATTTTTCTGGTCATCCCCGTCCTCCTGATGGCCGTTTATTCCTTTCTTACCAAAGAATTCCGTGGCGGCGTGATCTGGGATTTCACGCTTGCCGCCTATGACCAGTTCTTCCTGAACCGTGGCCTGTTCGGGGATGAACCGCCCACTGTCGAATGGACCTATATCACCATCTTCTGGCGCTCGATCTGGCAGGCAGGCGTCGCCACGATGATCTGCCTGATCGTGGGTTTTCCCACCGCTTGGTTCATCGCGACCCGCCCCGCCCGCAGCCGCGCGGTCTGGCTGTTTCTGATCACGGTGCCCTACTGGGTGAACTTGCTGATCCGCACAGTCAGCCTGAAGTTCCTGATCCGCGACAATGGCCCCTTGAACGAAAGCCTCATGTCCATCGGGCTGATCGACGGGCCCCTGCCCCTCGTCAACACCAACCTCGCCGTGCAACTAGGGCTGTTCTACAGCTACCTGCCCTTCATGGTGCTGCCGATCTATGCGGCAGTCGAACGGTACAACTTCGCCCTGTCCGAGGCGGCGGCAGATCTTTACGCAAGCCGTTGGGTCACCTTGCGGGAAATCGTGCTGCCTGTGGTGAAACCCGGCATCATTGCGGGCTGCATCCTTGTCTTTGTCCCATCGCTCGGCGCCTTCCTTGCGCCCGATCTGCTGGGCGGGGCAAAGACCTTCATGATCGGCTCACTCATTGACGAACAATTCCGCGGCTCGCAGGGCAACTGGCCCTTCGGCGCGGCCGCGGCGATGATCCTGATGACACTCGTCCTGTTCGTACTGTTGGCCTATGCCCGCGCGCAGGCCAAGGGAGAGGCGCGATGAAAGGCGTCCGCCACTATCCCGGCTTTCTGGCCATGGCGGTGGGCTGCCTTGTCATCCTTTACGCGCCCCTGATCGTGGTGACGATCTACAGCTTCAACGACTCCGCCTCGATCACCACATGGGGCGGGTTTTCCTGGCGCTGGTATGCAGATGTCTTCACCGGCCCCGAAGCCCCGCGCTTCAAAGCGGCTGCGTGGAACTCCCTCACCATCGCGCTGATCGCGGCCACCACGGCCACCGCGATTGCCGTCGCAGCCAGCGTCGCGATGATCCGGGGGGGGCGCTTCCGGGGCAAATCCGTCACTTTCGCGCTGATCAACCTGCCCCTCATGGTGCCCGAAATCGTCACCGCCGTGGCCTGCCTGATCTTCTTTTCCACCATCGGGCTGACCACCGGCTATATGACCATCCTCTTGGCCCATATCACTTTTTGCATCCCCTTCGCCTATCTGCCCATCGCAGCCCGCCTTACGGGCATCGAAGAGGTTTACGAACAGGCCGCCCGTGATCTTTACGCCAGCCGCGCACAGGCATTCCGACTGATCCTGATGCCCCTGATGATGCCTGGCATAATTTCGGGCTTCCTTCTCGCCTTCATCATCTCGCTTGACGATTTCATCATCACCAACTTCGTCAAAGGCGCGGGCATGGAAACCTTGCCCACCGCCATCTTCGGTTCGGTCAAGCAGGGCATCAAACCCAATATCATGGCGATCTCCACCATGATGCTTGCCGTGTCCGTGCTGTTCGTGACCCTATCCTACCTTGCCAACCGCATCGGGCAGAGAACCCGATCCTGAACCCAACGGGAGTCATCCATGAAAAAGCTGCTGACCACTGCCACCGCATTCGCCCTGCTCGCAGGCGCGGCCCAGGCCGAAGGAACCCTCTCGGTCTATCACTGGTTCGAATACATCCCGCAGGAACTGGTGGACAAATTCACGGCCGAGACCGGGATCGCCGTCACGATCGACACCTATGACAGCAACGAATCCATGCTCGCCTCGCTCAAGGCGGGCAAGCTGGGCCAGTACGACGTCGCCGTTCCCGCCGATTTCATGGTGCAGATCATGGGTCAGGAAGGCATGCTCGATACCTTCACGCCCGAAGAAATGCCCAACTTCGGCAATATCGCCCCGCAATGGGTGGATGTGCCCTTTGACGCGGGCCGCAAATCCTCGATCCCCTATCAGTGGGGCTCAACCTCATTCTCCGTGAACCGCGATGTCTATGCGGGCGACATCTCCTCGCTCGGCATCATCTTCGATCCGCCCGCCGAATTGCAGGGCAAGATCAACGTACTCGACAGCCAGAATGAGGTGTTGATCCTCGGTTCGCTCTACCTCGGCATCCCGCAATGCTCGACCGACCGCGAACAGCTCAAGGCACTGAACGACATGCTCTTGAACGCCAAGCAGCACTGGGCATCCTTCGGGTCTGACACTGCCAAGGACGTGCTGGTATCGGGCGATGCGGCTGCGGGCATGATCTATAACGGCTTCTCCGCCAAGGCCCGGGCCGAAGGCGCGAATGTCGAATATTCCTACCCCAAGGAAGGCCACGTCCTGTGGATGGACAACATGGTTCTGCTCAAGGATGCGCCCAACCGCGACAACGCGATCAAGTTCATGAATTTCCTGCTGGATCCTGAAAACGCCGCCGCCGTCACCAACTACGCCGCCTACACATCCGGCGTCGCGGGGGTAGAGCCGTTCCTGGATGACGCCATCAAGAACAGCCCGGAGAACAACCCGCCCGCAGATGCCACCCCGGGCGTCTTTGCGCAGGCCTGCGATGCGGAAACCCAGAAGCTCTATGATGCCATCTGGACCAACCTGAAAAAGTAACGTCAGCCCCGCGGGGGGCCAACCCGGCCCCCTGCACCCACCCAAGCACCGCACACCCCTGCCCGCAGGGGACAGGAGGCTCCATGTCCTTTCCCATCGCTCTCTGGCAGGGCCCGTCGCCCGGCGGATCGGATGACGCTGCCTTCGCCGCCCTCGACTCCGCGCTGCGCGCCGCCGCCGCGATGGGGGCGATCACCCTGGTCGCGCCAGAAGTCTTCCTGCCCGGCTACAACCAGCCCGACATTCCCGCCCGCGCCCAACCGCGCGGCGGCCCTTGGCACCAGCGCCTAGCCACCCTTGCCCGCGCTCATGGCTGCGGCATAGTCATCGGCTATGCCGAACGTGACGGCGATGGCGTCTACAATTCTGCTGTCGCCCTCAACGCCGACGGGCGCGAAATCGGCCATTACCGAAAGGTACAACTTTTCGGCCCGCGCGAAAAATCCATCTTCGCACCCGGTGACGCAGTGTCCACCTTCGATCTTGGCGGCCTGCGCGCCGCCATGCTGATCTGCTATGACGTGGAATTTGCTCCCCTCGTCCGCTCTCTGGCCGAGGCCGGGGCAGACCTGATCCTTGTTCCCACGGCGAACCCCGAACCCAACACCCATGTCAGCCGGATCGTCGTTCCGGCCCATGCCATCAACCATTCCGTCACCATCGCCTATGCCAACTATTGCGGCACCGAGGGCGACATCACCTATTGCGGTGCCTCTGTCATCGCCGCTCCTGATGCCGCCATCCTCGCCTCTGCCGGCCCCGGCCCGGCCCTGCTGATCGCCGATATCGACCATCAGCCCGATCCCGCCCTGATGCAGACCCAGCTTCACGATTACCGCCCGCTCTGAGGTACACCATGCCCAAGGACACGCGCGACAGCCGCTATGACATCCTGTTCGAGCCCCTCCGCATCGGGCCGAAACTGGCCAAAAACCGTTTCTATCAAGTCCCCCACTGCAACGGCGGCGGCTACCGCGACCCATCAGCCGTGGTCGAAATGCGCCGGACCAAGGCCGAAGGCGGCTGGGGCGTCATCTTCACCGAACAGACCGAGATTCACCCCACCTCTGAGATCACCCCCTTTATCGAACAGCATCTCTGGGATGACCGCGACATCCCCGCACTGGCCCGGATGGCCGAGGCGATGAAATCCCACGGCGCACTCGCAGGCATCCAGCTTGCCTATTCCGGCATCAACGGCCCCAACCTCTATTCCCGCGAAGTTCCCCTCGCCGTCTCGGGTGGCCCGATCCTGACCTTCACCTCTGATCCCGTGCAAGCGCGCACCATGGACCGCGAAGATATCCGCGACCTGCGCCGCTGGTTCCGCAACGCCTTTCGCCGGTCACAGACCGCAGGCTTTGACCTGATCTGCCTCTACGGCGCACATGGCTTTGGCATCCTGCAACATTTCCTTTCCCGCAACACCAATCACAGAACCGACGAATACGGTGGCAGCTTGGAGAACCGCGCCCGCTTCCTGCGCGAGATCGTCGACGAGGCGCGCGAAGAAACCAAGGGCGAGCTTGCCATTTCCCTGCGCCTTTCCTTGCACGAAGCAGGCGAGATGGGCTTTTCCAACACTGAACTCCGCGACTTCATCGAAATGCACGGCGACCTTCCCGATATCTGGGATCTCGCCCATGGCACGTGGGAAGCCTGCTCCGGCACTTCGCGCTTCAAACCCGAAGGCGCGCAGGAAGACCTTGTAAAGGGCATCAAGGCGCTCACCAGCAAACCCGTCGTCGGCGTCGGCCGCTTCACCTCTGCCGATGCTATGGTGCGGCAAATCAGGTCCGGCGTGCTCGATTTCATCGGCGCTGCCCGCCCCTCCATCGCCGATCCTTACCTGCCCAAGAAGATCGAGGAAGGCCGCTTCGACGACATCCGCGAATGCATCGGCTGCAACATCTGCGTCTCGGGCGACATGACCCAAGGCATCAGCCGCTGCACCCAGAACACCGCCTTCATGGAGGAATGGCGCAAAGGCTGGCACCCCGAACGGGTCCACCCCAAGGGAAAATCCGAAAGCGTGCTGATCGTGGGCGCAGGCCCGGCGGGGTTGGAGGCTGCGCATATCCTTGGCAAGCGCGGCTACCAGGTCACGCTGGCCGAGGCCACCACCACCCTTGGCGGCCGCGTCGCCCGTGAACGCAACCTTCCGGGCCTTTCCGCATGGGGCCGAGTGGCCGATTACCGTGCGGGCCAGATCGCCCCCATGCCCAATGTCCAAACTTACCTCGACAGCCGCCTGACGCCCGATGACATCCTGTCTTTCGGCATCGAACATGTTGCCATCGCCACGGGCTGCCACTGGCGGCGCGATGCGGTGGCGCGCCTTCACCTCCACCCGATCCCCACCGATCCCACCATGCCGATCTTCACCCCGGATGATCTGATGGCAGGCGGCGGCCCGATTGGCGGCAATGTCCTGCTTTACGACGATGACCATTTCTACATGGGCTCGGTCATGGCCGAACTTCTGGTCGCCCGCGGCTGCACGGTGGAATTCGTGACCCCTGCGGTGAAAGTCGCCGAATGGACCGACAACACCCTTGAACAGGCCACGATCCAGCGCCGCCTGGCCGGCCTTGGAGTGCGCCTGCATCTGTCGCACGCGCCTGACCGGATCCACGCAACCGGGGCTGATGTCACCTGCACCTGGAACGACCAAACCCGCCAGATCGCCTGCGATGCTGTGCTGATGGTCACCGCGCGCATCCCAGAAGACGCCCTCTTCCATGACCTTAAGGCCCGCGACTGGAAAGGGGCAGGCATCGCCTCGCTCAAATTGATCGGCGATGCTGCCGCCCCCGGCCCGATCGCCTGGGCCACCTATGCCGGTCGGCGCTATGCCGAAGAACTGGATCAACCTGACATCGGCGACGCGCTTTCCTTCCGGCGCGAGATTGCGGCCCTCCTGCCACCCTCACTTCTGACCCCATGATAGAAAAGTGAAATTGTCAGTGCAAATTTGCTCCGCTCGACGACAAATTTCGTTCGAATCTGGAAAGCAAGAAAGCAGCTTGGATCCAGCCAAACGCCCTGCGTGAACCCCCGAACACCCCGCCGCAGCCTGTCGACACAGTCGACCGACTCATGGCGGCCTCTTTTGCCCCTTTGGCATACTCCTCGCAGCAGGGCTGGCACCCGCCCCAAAACACCACCCAAGCGTGCAACCCTCCCGGCGTCGCCGCCAGATCATCTTTCCACGCCTATAACTTGCGTTGCAGACCGCTCGTCCATGACAGGGGTAGAATATCCGCCTGCGCCCAAGGGCCCTATTCCAGTGGCCAGAAAAAGGCGCGCCGAACAATCGGCAGCGCCATGAGGCACAGGATCGTTTCCCTTGCAGAACTTGTCAAAGATTGCGCCGGATCAGGTCGCATCCACCCCCCGCTTCCGCCCGACGCGCCCCGAAATCCCGGCGCTCGCCCTTGTTCTGGGCGTGTCGCTGTTCATCATGGCAGCGCACAACCTCACCTTCTGGCACCGCGCCTGGATCGTCTTTGACGGCAATATCCGTCAGGTCGCCGGATGGGGCATCGCCGTCTGGATGCTCACCCTGCTCACGGTGTCGTTCTTCGGCTTCCGCTGGCTTCTCAAACCCGTCGCAGCCTTCCTGCTGATCCTTTCGGCAGTGACATCTTATTACATGGACAGCCTCGGCATCATCATCGACCGCGAGATGATCCAGAACGCCATGCTCACGACGATGACGGAATCCAAACATCTCATTACCCTCGGGTTCCTCACGCATGTCGCGATCTGGGGCCTCTTGCCCGCTGCCGCCGTGCTGTGGGTCCGCATCCGCCCGACACCGCTGTTCACGAATATCTGGCGCTGGGCGCTCACGGTTATCCTGGCACTGGCCATCTTTGCCGGCGCGCTGTTCAGCGACTTCAAGGCCTATTCCGCCGTGGCCCGCGAACGCAAGGATGTGTTGGCCAGCTATCAACCCGGCGCCGCCATCGCCGGGGCGGCGCGTTATTCCAAGATGATGCTGCGCACCAAAAACGTCTCCGTGGCCCCGCTGGGTGCAGATGCGCGCAAGGGCCCGCTGATCACCGCCGCGGCCAAGCCGGTTCTGACCGTTGTCTTCGTGGGCGAAACCGCGCGGGCGCAGAATTTTGGCCTGAACGGCTATGACCGCCCCACCACCCCCGAACTGGCCCAGCGCGATGTTGTGAACTTCACCGACGTCTCCTCCTGCGGCACGTCGACCGCCGTGTCAGTGCCCTGCATGCTGTCGAACCTCACCCGCGACGGCTATTCCTATGACAACGGCATCCGGCAGGAAAACCTGACCGATGTCCTGTCCCACGCCGACATCGACGTTCTCTGGTGGGATAACAACACCGGCGACCAGGGCACCGCCGGGCGCGTGGCAAAGGCCCGCCGCATGACTGCAGCCGATGATCCCGCCGCCTGCGCACAGGGCGAATGCACCGATGCGGTCTTCCTGAACCCACTCAAACAGGCCCTGCCCACCCTGAAACGTGACACAGTCCTGTTCATTCACATGATCGGCAGCCACGGCCCCGCCTATTATCTGCGCTACCCGGCCGAGGCAGAGGTCTTTGCCCCCGCCTGCCGCACCGCCGAATTTGCCGATTGCACAACCGATGAAATCGTCAACGCCTATGACAATTCCATCCGCTTTACCGATCACGTCATCGCCCAGACGATCGACCTTCTGGCCGCGCAATCCGATGTCATTCCGGCCGTCTTCTTCCTGTCAGATCACGGGGAATCCCTTGGTGAAGATGGCCTCTACCTTCATGCCGCGCCCTATTTCCTTGCCCCGGACACGCAAACGCAGGTGCCGATGGTGATGTGGCTTTCCCCGCTCTATCAGCAAGAACTGAAGGTCGATCAAGCCTGCCTGAAGACCAAAGCTGATACGGAACTGAGCCAGGACAACGTCTTCCACACCGTCCTTGGCCTGATGGATGTGGTCACCACGGTGCGGGATGACAGTCTCGATCTTGCCACCGCCTGCCGCGGCTGACGCCAGATCCGCGCGTCGGGGTCAGACGGCAACCCCGGCGCGCAGACCGTCAAAAACCGCCTCTTCCGCCGTGCGCGGGGCCAGACAATCGCCCGCCATGTGCAACTCGATCCCCAGCGCTGTCACAGCCTCGGACAGGTCATCCTCCGGTTGGTGGCCAAGGCAAAGCACCAGCGTGTCAACACCCTCCACCTCAACCGCCTCCCCCGACGGGACATGTTGCAGGAACACACTGCCGCCAGCCGTGCCAAACAGCCGCATGTAAGGCCGCACCTCTACCCGCAAACGGTGCAACTCAGCAGCGATGTTGTCGCGCACATAAAGCGGCAGCACCTCACCCGCATGCAGCCCGTTGACTGCAAGTGTCACCGCGGACCCCGCCTTCGCCAGCCCCTCCGCCACGCCCGGACCGATCCAGTCGCAGCGCCAATCCGCGACCACCACCCGTGCGCCAACCTTCACTTCGCCGCGCAGCACCTGCCATGCGGTCACCACCTGCACCGTTCCATCCTCGGGCATGTCCGCTGGCACATGCGGCACCGCCCCCGTGGCCAAGATCACCGCATCCGGTCGCTCCGACGCCAGCAATTCAGCCGTCACTCGCTGCCCCCGGCGCACCCGCACTTGTGCAAGTTCCATCTCGCGCAGCAGGTTGGTGACGATCCCGCCGAACTCCGCCCGCCTTGGCAACAACTGCGCCAGCAGCGCCTGCCCACCCGGTTGCGCCGCCGCCTCATAGAGCGTGACCGCATGCCCGCGCTTCGCCGCCGTCACGGCGGCCTTCATCCCCGCCGGGCCACCGCCCACAACCATCACCCGCTTCTGCTGCAGCGCAGGCACAAACTGCCCATAAATCAGTTCCCGCCCCGTCTCAGGATGCTGGATGCAGGACACCGGCAAACCCTTGTGGAAATGCCCGATACAGGCCTGATTGCAGCCGATACAGGCGCGGATGTCGTCCACCGCCCCCCGCGCCGCCTTGGCGGGCATCTCCGGATCGGCGATCAACGCCCGCGTCATGCCACAGACATCCGCCAGCCCCGCGGCCAGAATGGCCTCGGCCTCCTGCGGCTGGTTGATCCGCCCGGCCACAAAGACCGGCACTTTCAACGCCTTGCGGAACGCCCCTGCATCCGGGGCCACATAACCCGGCGCATAGGCCATCGGCGGCGCAATATGAACCGCCCCCCCGACCGAGGCTGATGTGCCTGTCGTCACATTCACATAATCAAGGTCCGCCTCCAGCGCGACACAGGCCGCCTGCGCCTCCTCCCCGGTCAGCCCCTCATCATCCCGCTCGCCCGCGCTGATCCGCAGCCCGATGACAAAATCCTCGTCCGTCTGCGCGCGGATGGCCTGCAGCACCTCGCGCAGGAACCGCAGCCGCCGCACCTCATCGCCGCCATAGCCATCACTGCGCCGGTTCACCCGGGGGTTCAGGAACTGCGCCGGCAGATAGCCATGGCTTGCCACCACCTCCACCCCGTCCAGTCCCGCCGCCCGCATCCGCCGCGCCGCCGCCGCATAGCCCGCCACGATCTCATCAATCAGCGGCAGGGTGAGGGCGCGCGGCATCACATGGAACCGCTCATTCGGGCTAACGGACGGCGCATAGGCCACCGCCAGCAGCCCATCCGCGCTTTCCATGATTTCGCGCCCCGGGTGAAACAGCTGTGAAAACACCGTCACCCCTTCGGCATGCAGGGCATCCGCCAGCCGCCGATAGCCGGGAATACACGCATCCGTCGTCGCCATCAGCAGATGTGATGTGTAGCGCGCCGTCTCATGCACCCCTGCCACCTGCGTCACGATCAGCCCGACACCGCCCCGCGCCCGCGCCAAATGATAGGCGATCAGCGCATCATTGACCGTGCCATCCACCGGCAGCACGGTGTCATGCCCGGTCGACATGATCCGGTTGCGCAGGGTTGCGCCGCGAATATGCAACGGCGCGAAAAGATGCGGAAATCCCGTCCCCGATCGCGTCTGTTCCTCCGGCATGTCATGGCTCCAGTTTCCGCTGCGCCCTTGCTACACCGCCCCGCCCCCCCGCGCCAATCCGCGGGCGACGCCACCTTGCTCCGGCGCGACGGTGCAAGTGCCCGGAATCTCGCCGGTCAATGTCCGACTTCGCCGATGCAGCACAGAACACCGTCACGCAAAAGACGCGTCACCCGTGGCCGTCCTCCTGCCCCTCCGCCTCGCCCTGCGTCCAGAACTGCACCAGCACCATCGTCATCGTGGCGGCCAGCGGGCCAAGGATGAATCCCGGCGCGCCAAACAGGACAAGGCCGCCGATGATCGAAATGAACGCAGGTATGGTGTGCAGGCGCAGACGGTTGCCCACGAACATTGGCCGCAGCACGTTGTCGATGCTGCCAACCACAATCCCGCCCCAGGCGGCCAGAACCAACGCCCGCGCCCAACTTCCATCCAGCAAAAGCAGGATCGCCGCCGGGATCCAGACGATAAAGGCCCCAAGCACCGGCACGATGGACAAAAGCCCCATCACCAAACCCCACAGCAAGGGCGTAGGCAAACCCAGCGCCCAGAACATCAATCCGCCCAAACTGCCCTGAACTGCCGCAACAGCCAGCGTCCCGTAGACTGTCGCATGCACCGTTTCCTCCACGCGCCGCAGCACCTGCTCTGTCTCGGGCCGTGTCAGCGGCAACCACGTCAGGATCATCGCCCTTGCCGCCAGCCTGTCGCGCAGAAAGTAGAACAACAGGTAAAAGGTGATGAACACCTCAACCACCTGCAACAACGACCCGCGAACAAAACTCGCCCCCAGATTGCTCAGCCAGGTCGCAATGCCCGACATCATCGACGGCAGATCGAACTGCCGGTCAATCCAGGCCCCAAACGGGGCAAGAGCAGGATGGCTGTCAAGCAGCGACTGAAGCTCGCCGCCCTCCACCCGCGCCTGAAGTGCCTGAATGCCAGAGGCCGCTTCCGTGATCAGTCGTTCAACGACGAAAACAGCAGGCACGACAACGACAACCATCACGATGGCCGTCGAAAGCAGCGCCGCGATATTGGGATGCCGCACGAACCTTTCGATCCGGGCATGGAGCGGCGCAAACAGGATGGCCAGGGTCAGCGCCCAGGTGATGGCCCCAAGGAAGGGCCAGGCCACAAGCAGACACAAAAGAATGCCCGCAGCACTGGCAATGGCCAATGGAAGACGCCTGACGCGACTGCGGCGGGGGGATGGGGCGGATGCTGGCAACAGGCGTTCCTGCATGACTTGAGTTGATGTTACCCCCGCATCGCAACCGTCGCCTTGATGCAGGTTACCGTTCTTCTCACCCAGGTCGCGCTGATCGGGTACGCCCTGCGAATTCCAGCAGCCAAGCTTGGGTGATCCAGATCAATACAGGCACAGGTCCTGCGGCCTATGCATTGATCCTGAACAAAGGCGCGCCAGAATTTTATGGAACCTGCTCTGCTTCTCGACCCTCCGATCCTGAACCTTGTCAGCGCCGTCGCTGTCGGGGCCTTGATCGGCGCGGAACGGGAACGGCGCAAAGGCGAAGGCCCGGCACGCGCCCCGGCCGGGATCCGGACCTTCACTATCACCTCTCTGTCGGGGGCCGTGGCCTTCTCACTCGGGGGCATCGGCCTTCTCGCCGTTCTGACCGGCAGCGTCGCGATCATGGTCGCCATCTCGTATTGGCGGGCGCAGGATCAGGATCCGGGACTGACCACGGAAATCGTCCTCGTCCTGACGGCGCTTCTTGGTGGCATGTGCATGCAATCGCCCCAGACAGCCGCCGCAATCGCCGTTGCGGTGACGGTCCTGCTCTACACCAAAGCATGGCTGCATAACCTTGTCATCACGGTGATATCCAAGGCCGAACTCGACGACGCCCTGATCTTTGCAGCGGCGACGCTTGTTGTCCTGCCGCTTGTGCCAAACCGGCCAATGGGCCCTTACCTGGCGCTCAATCCGCACTCGATATGGATCGTGATCGTGCTGGTCATGGCAATCAGTGCAGCAGGGTATGTAGCGGTACGCCTGTTCGGAGCACGGTTCGGATTGCCGCTGGCCGGGGCCATCTCGGGTTTCATCTCCAGCGCAGCCACCATCGGCGCGATGGGATCGCGGGCCAAAAGGTCCAAAGACCTACTTTCAGCCTGCGTCGCGGGCGCAGTGTTGTCGACCGTTGCCACGATAGCCCAGATGGCGCTGGTCGTTGGGGCCACCAGTATGCCCACCCTGATTGCTCTGTCCGGGCCGCTGCTTCTGGCCGGTGTCGTCGCTGCGGTCTACGGTCTGGCTTTCACGCTTCTTGCCGCCCGCAATGCGGGGGGTGATACGGTGCAGACCGGCGGCGTCTTCAGCCTGAACACAGCCCTCGCTTTCGGTGTCATCCTTGGACTGGTTCTCCTCATCTCGGCGGGTCTCCAAACCCGGTACGGCGGCACAGGCGTGCTCCTTGCGGCGGCGGTCGCCGGATTGGTGGACGCGCATGCCGCGGGAATATCAGTGGCAACGCTTGTGGCCTCCGGCAAAATCACCCCTCAGGATGCCGTTCTCCCCATCCTCGCCGGCTTGACCTCAAACACTCTGACAAAGATCGTCATGGCCTCCACCAGTGGCGGCTGGCCCTTCGCGCTCCGCGTCGTGCCCGGTCTGATCCTTGTCACACTAGCGGCCTGGGTCGGCCTCTATCTGCCCTTGGTCTGAAACTGACCGGGCCACCCGCCAGACCGACAGTCGCCAAGCTACCCACCTGCGCAGGGCGGAAGCGAAACACTTGTTCTCCAACAGAAAAACGGCCTGCACCTCTTGCAGGCCGGCGGCCAAATGGGAGCCCAAGCCGACTTTTCCACCCCTGTCAGCCGAACACCAGCCCACCATCCACAATCAGGTTCTGCCCGGTCACAGCCCGCCCCCAAGGCGAGGCAAAGAACAGCACGGCATCCGCCAGATCCTCTGGCGACGTGACCCGCCCCAATGGGGTTTGGCTGGCAACGATATCGAACACAGCCTCGGGCGTGGCGCGGCTCGCATCCGTCGTGCGCAGCAACCCGCCCGACACCATGTTGACAGTCACACCCAGCGGGCCAAGCTCCTTCGCCGCCGTGCGCGTCAGCGCAAGCAGCGCGCCTTTGGCCGCCGTATAGTCGTGATAGGGCACGACGGGGTTCTGCATCAGATTGGTGCCGATTGTGATGACCCGCCCGAACCCCTGCGCTACAAAATGCGGCCGCAATACCTGCAAGCAGTTCAGCGCTCCCCCTACGGCAGTCTGCGCCTGCGCCGCGATCTCGGCCCAGGTCAGGCTGTCCAGATGCGACCGCGCATCCCCATTGAACGAAAAATCCGCCAGCGCATTATGCACCAGCACATCCGGTGCTCCGAAGGTTTCGCTGATGCGCGCCACCATCGCCGCAATCTGCGCAGGATCGGTGACGTCTGCCGCAAAGGCAGCAGCACGCGGCCCCATCTCTGCCGCCAAGGCCTGCGCCTTTGCTTCGCTGTTGCGATAGTTGATGGCAACGCGCGCCCCTTCGCGGGCAAAAGCACGGGCAATGGCCGCACCAAGGCCACGGCCAGCGCCAGTCACAAGAACGGTCAATTCGGAAAGCGGGCGCGTCATGGGGTATGTCCTTCAAAGAAAGCGTGGAAATGGTGGGTGGGGCCATGCCCCTGACCAACGGTCAGCGCATCTGCCGTGGCGATCGCGCGGGCGACATAGGCCTTGGCTTCATTCGCCGCCTCGGCAAACGGCAGGCCAAGGCCAAGCTGCGTCGCAAGCGCGGATGACAATGTGCATCCCGTCCCATGCGTCTTGTGCGAGGCATGCCGTATCCCCGGCAACCATGTGGTGGCCTCTGCCGTGACCAGCAGGTCCGGACACTCACTCCCCGGCAAATGCCCGCCTTTCAGCAGCACCGCCCGTGGCCCCAGCGACAGCAACGCCTGCGCTTGCGCCGCCATTCCTTCCAGCGATACGGCCTCCGGCTGGGCCAGAAGGTCGGCCGCTTCAGGCAGATTCGGCGTGACAACCGTGGCCAGGGGCAAGGCCGCGCGCAATGCGGCAACCGCCTCGGCCATCAACAAACGGTCCCCGCTCTTGGCAACCATGACCGGGTCAAGCACCACCGGCACATCCAGCCCGGCCAGCGCCGCAAAAACAGCCTCAACCATCGCAGCGGTGCCAAGCATCCCGATCTTAACTGCATCGATACGGATATCGGCCCGCAAGGCCGCGATCTGCTGGACGACAAACCCCGGATCGATCATCTGAACCGCTGCAACGCCTTGAGTGTTCTGCGCGGTCAAGGCCGTGATCACAGCCATCGCATAGCCGCCATTGGCGGAAATGGCCTTGATATCGGCCTGAATGCCTGCCCCACCCGAAGGGTCAGAGCCGGCGATGGACAGTATATTGGGGATCATGCCATCCCCCATTCAGCAACCAGTGCAGCTGTGGCGGCTTCCGGGTCCACCGCGCGCACCACCGCCGAAACCACTGCCAGACCTGCGGCCCCCGCCGCCCGCACCGCCGCCGCATCGCCCGGGCCGATACCGCCGATGGCATAGGTCGGCAGCCGCGCCTCTGCGATGATCGCCGCCAGCCCGTCAAACCCGATAGGCGCGGCATGATCGGGCTTGGTGGCGGTCGCGCGTACGGGGCCTGCGCCGATGTAATCGACCAACCCGGGCGGGATGCCCCTCGCCTGTTCAACCGTTTCGATCGACAGTCCCAGCAGCATACCTGGCGGCATCCGCCGCCGGATCGCGGCCGCGTCGCCATCCCCCTGCCCGATATGCAAACCATGCGCGCCCGTGCTCAGCGCGACGTCCACCCGATCATTCACGATCAGCCTTGCCCCCAAGGCCGCAACGCGCGGGATCAGCCCGGTCACCAGCGCCGAAAGGTCGGCATCCGACGCATGTTTGTCGCGGATCTGGATCAGGGCCGCCCCCCCGCGCGCCGCAGCCAGCGCCTGTTCGGCGACGGGCAGACCAGCCCCGGGATCAGTGATCACATAGACTGGCCCCATCATGCGCGTCCCACCCTTGCGTCCCGGCTCAGCGCATCGGGCGTCAAGGCGTGCAGCGCATCCAGAAAGGCCACCTGAAAACTGCCCGGCCCATGGGCCAACGCTGTCGCCCGCTCGCCCGCCAGCCCGTAACAGGCCATCGCCGCCACCGTCGCCTCAAGTGGGCGTTGTCCCACCACAAAGGCGGCGATCACCCCGTTCAACGAACACCCCAGCGCGGTGACACAAGGCATCAGCGCATGGCCGTTGAACACGCGCAGAGCTTCCGTCCCATCCGTGATGAAATCCACCGGGCCAGATACGGCCACGACCGCGCCTATCCGTCGGGCCAGTTCGCGCGCAGCCTCTTCGGCCGCCTCGACCGGATCGGTCGCATCCGCTCCGCGCCCCTTGGCCCCGATTCCCGCCAAAGCCATGATTTCCGACGCATTTCCGCGAATGACCGCAGGCCGCAGCGCAAGCAGCCGACGACAGACCTCTTGCCGAAAACGCGTCGCCCCGACACCAACAGGATCCAGCACCCAAGGCCGCCCCGCGGCCACCATCGCCGCCGCGGCCAATTCCATCGACTCGGCCCACGGCGCATCCAGCGTGCCAATATTGATGCTCAGCGCCTGCGCCAGCCCGGCAAACTCGGCCACCTCTTCGCGGGCATGCACCATGGCAGGCGATGCACCCACCGCCAGAAGCACATTCGCCATGACATTCATGGCCACATAGTTCGTGATGTTGTGCACCAATGGCGCGGTCGCGCGCATCCGATGCAGATAGTCACCGCAGTTTTCCATCTCGTCCTCCCGCCCACGCAGGAGGCCGAGGACAGATGCCCAGCCAAGAATGGCAAAACGCACCCGCCGCGGACTCCCTACGCCAGCATGATCTGGTTCAGGTTCAAAGGGTGCTTCTCAGCCCGGTGTCCCGGACGCCCCTGTCGCAGCGCGAAAGTCCAAGCAGCGCCAGAAAATGTCAAGAAGCGCGCGGCACTTGGCCCATGAAAAAAGAACCCCGCGCATCGACCACTGGCAGCCTCAAAACGGTGCCAGCCGGGCCCTTATCGTGGAGATCACTGTCCAAAGCAGCCAATTTCGCTCAACCTTCCCGTGGAGTTTACAGAAAATCGGCATTGCTTCGGGCAAGGTTGGCCAACCAACCACCCAGTCCCCGGGAAGGATCGATCAAAGAAAGAAGTGGCGGAAGCGGTGGGATTCGAACCCACGGTACGGTTCCCCGCACGCTAGTTTTCAAGACTAGAGCCTTAAACCACTCGGCCACACTTCCAGACCGCCGATCCGTCGCCGTAGCGGGACGGGGGCATCGCGCCCTGTCCCGCCCGGCACAGCGGCGGGCGCGTTGTTCTAATCACTTTCCGCCTGCCTCGTCCAGCACTTGCCGCAACCCGTGACGCGGCCATAGCCACGCGGGCGCCCCGGCCCGCCGCCACTGGCCCTGCACCCCGCGCCATCCCGCATCGCGGCGATTCCCAAAGGCCACGATGCCGTGAGAAATCCGCCCATCTGCCACCCCTGCCCTTTCCACCCGGAAGCCCAACCTGTATGCTGACCGCGTCGTGTGGGTTCAAATCCGCCGGCAGGGCAGGAACAACGAACAACAGGCCCGCATCCGGGCAGAAACGCGCGCGGTGAACGTGCGGCAATGGGGCTGAACATGGCAGGTCATCCGAAAGCGCGGCTGGCGCTTCTTCTTTCCGCACTGATGGTTCTGGCGGCATGCCAGCCCGGACAGAACCCTTTCGCGCGCAAATCTGCCGGGGAAGGCAGCGAAACCGCCGCTCCCGCCCGCTCGGTAAAACTCGTCGACCGCGATGTCGAAGCGCCCGAGGTGTTTCAGGTTACCGATCAGGCGCTCTGGGACGGGCGTCCGTCGCTGGGCGGCGTCTGGGTGGCCTCATCCGATGCGGTTGATCCCGAACGGGTGATCCTGCGCAATCCGGCAAACGGCAAGTTCGTCATCGGCGCCCTGTTCAAGCGCGAAGCCTTCAATCCCGGTCCCAAACTGCAAATCTCCTCCGATGCGGCCGAAGCGCTTGGCCTGCTGGCAGGTCAACCGGCCGAGATCAGCGTCACCGCCCTGCGCCGCGAAGAGGTCGCCCCGGAAACAGACGCGGCCAAACCGCTGCTGGACGCCAATGAAACCGTTACCGCCGAAGCCACGGCAGAAGACGCGCCCGCCACCGGCACCACCGACATCGCCGCCGTCGCAACCACCGCGCTGGATGAGGTGGAAGGCACAGCCACCTCCACCCCGCCCGCCCCATCCATCACCGCGACCGCCCCGGCAGCCGCACCTGCCCCTGCGGTCACCCCGGCAGCGGCCGGCGACATCACCATCCAGATCGGCATCTTCTCGGTCGAGGCGAATGCAAACCGCGCCGTCGAAACGCTCCAAAAGGCCGGCGTCAGCGCGACGTCCCGCAAGGAAACCACCCAGGGCAAAACCTGGTGGAGCGTGACGGCCACCGGCAGCGGCGACCGCGCCGCCCTGCTGACCAAGGTCAAGGGGCTGGGCTTTGCCGATGCCTATGCCACCGGGCGTTAGACCCCGGCAAACAAGAGCCTAGCCGAAAGCCCAGTCGAAAGGACGAACCCGGATGATCACCCTGCGCCGCACCTTCGCCCTCGCCGCCCTGTTGGTCATGGCGGCCCTGCCCGCCCGCGCGTTTGAAACGCGCGCCACCGCGGCCTGGGTCTATGACATGACAACGCAGACTGTCCTTCTGGACAAGAACGCCGATGTCGCCCTGCCCCCGGCTTCGATGTCCAAGCTGATGACGATCAACATGCTGTTCGAGGCGCTGCGCGATGGCCGCGTCACGCCGGAAACCACCTTCTCCGTCTCGTCCCGGGCCAAGGCGATGGGGGGCTCGACCATGTTCCTCAACGAAACCGACCGCCCCACCGTCATCGACCTGATCCGCGGCATGATCATCAACTCCGGCAACGACGCCTGTGTCGTCGTGGCCGAAGGCCTCGCCGGATCCGAAGAAAGATTCGCCGAAGAAATGACGAAACGCGCCAAGGCGCTCGGGATGATGAACTCCACCTTCATCAACGCGTCCGGCTGGCCGGCCGAAGGCCATCGCCAGTCGATGCGCGATCTGGGCATTCTCGCCAAGCGGCTGATCTCGGAGTTTCCCGAATATTACCCGATCTTTGCCGAAACCGAATTCAACTACCTCGACCGCGCCCCCGCCAATGCCAACAACCGCAACCCGCTCCTGCGCATCGCGGCCTCTGACTGGCGGGCTGACGGGCTCAAGACCGGCCACACCTCCGAAGCGGGCTATGGCCTTGTCGGATCGGCCGTCATGGGCGACCGCCGGGTGATCTTCGTCATCACCGGGCTCGACTCCGACAAAGCCCGCGCCGAGGAATCCGAGGCGATCGTGAACTGGGCCTTCCGCCAATTCACCGAAAAGACCATCGTCAAGGCCGGCGCCCGCGTGACAGAGGCCCCGGTCTGGCTGGGTGCCGCCGACAGCGTGGGTCTGGTCCCCGCCGAAGATGTGCGCCTGCTCGTGCCCGCTCAGGTGCAAGACAGCGTCAGCGCCGAGGTGATCTATACCGGCCCCGTTCAGGCCCCGATCACCGCCGGGCAGCAGCTGGCTGAACTGATCGTCCATGTCCCCGACCTGCCCGATGCCCGCATCCCGCTGGTGGCCGAAACCGATGTCGCAGCAGGCGGCTTCACAAAGCGGCTCTCGACCGCCGCCCAGCGCCTGATGCAGCAATACCTGTCAGGTCAGGGCGCAGACGATGCCGCCCCCGCCTCCTGATGGCGGGCCGCTTCCTCAGCTTTGAAGGCATCGACGGTTCCGGCAAATCCACGCAGGCCCGGCTGTTGGCCGATGCCCTGCGCGCTCAGGGCCATACGATCACCCTCACCCGCGAACCCGGCGGCTCGCCGGGGGCCGAGGAAATCCGCCGCCTCGTGCTGGAAGGCGACCCCGACCGCTGGTCCCCGGAAACCGAAATTCTTCTCTTCACCGCCGCCCGCCGCGACCATCTGGAACGCACGATCCGCCCGGCCCTTGAACGGGGCGAAATCGTCATAACCGACCGTTTCGCGGATAGCACCCGCATCTATCAGGGCATCACGCGCGGCGATCTGGTCGCAACCGTGGACCGCCTGCACGATTTGATGATCGCCACCGAACCCGATCTGACCATCCTTGTCGACATCGACCCCGCGCTTGGCCTATCCCGCGCCCGAGCCCGCGCAGGCACCGAATTGCGGTTCGAGGATATGGGTCTGCAAACCCAGATCCAGATGCGCGCGGGCTTCCTCGCGCTCGCCGCGCAACACCCGCGCTTCCGCATCATCGACGGGGCGCGCACGCCCGATGCCGTGGCCGCCGATATCCTGCGCAGCGTTCAGGCAGTCTTGGGCTGACCATGGCCACGACAGCCCCCGAAGACATCCCCGAACCCGACCGCATCGAAGGCGCGCCGCACCCGCGCGAAACCCCGCGCCTGTTCGGGCATGACGGGGCCGAAGCTGCCTTCCTTTCGGCCTTCAACGGCGGGCGGATGCACCATGGCTGGCTCATCACCGGCCCGCGCGGCGTGGGCAAGGCCACCCTTGCCTGGCGTCTTGCCCGTTTCCTGCTCGCCGCTCCCGCCGATGACGGCGGCCTGTTCGGCGCGCCCACACCGCCCACAACGTTGGATACGTCCGAAGATGACCCCCTCGCCCGCCGCATCCGCGCGCTGGCCGAACCGCGCCTGTTCCTGCTGCGCCGCCCTTGGGATGACAAGGCATCGCGCCTGAAACAGGACATCACGGTGGATGAGGTCCGCCGGATGAAATCCTTCTTCACCCTCTCTGCCGCCGATGGGGGCCGTCGCGCGGCAATCATCGACGCCGCCGATGACATGAACCCCAGCGCCGCCAACGCGCTTCTGAAACTGCTCGAAGAACCGCCTGCCGGGGCGACCTTCTTCCTGATCGCGCATCAGCCCTATCGCCTTCTGCCCACCATCCGCTCGCGCTGCCGCGAACTGCGCCTCACCCCGCTCGCCCCCGGCGCGCTGGCCCAAGCCCTCACCCTTGCGGGGGGCGAGGTTGCGCCGGATCAGACCCAACCCCTCGCCGAACTCGCAGGCGGCTCTGTCGGTGAAGCCTTCCGCCTGACCAATCTTGACGGGCTCAAGCTCTACGCCGCCCTCATCGCCCTTTTCTCCACCCTCCCTCGGCTCGACCGGCCCCGCCTGCTGGCATTGGCCGAAACCGGCGCGGGCCGCGGGGCCGAGGCGCAGTTCGACCTGATCCTTACCCTTATCGACCTGTTCCTGACGCGCCTCGCCCGCGCCGCCGCCACCCGCCATTTGCCGGCTGAGGCCGCTCCGGGCGAAGCCGCGCTGATCACCCGCCTGTCCGGCGCCCCCGATGCCGCCCGCCGCTGGGCCGATATCGCCCAAACCCTCGCCCAACGCGCCCGTCGCGGCAAAGCGGTCAACCTTGACCCTGCCGCCCTTCTCATGGATATGGTGCTGAAACTGGAAGAGACGGCGGGAACGCTCGCCCATGGGTGAGCATTGATGACCACCGCGCTAAACGATCCGCTGCCCGAACTCGTCGACAGCCATTGCCACCTCGATTTCCCCGATTTCGAACAGGAACTGCCCGAGGTGATCGCCCGCGCCCGCGCCGCAGGCGTCCGCCGCATGGTCACGATCTGCACCCGCCTGAAACACGAACCCCGCGTTCGTGCGATTGCCGAAGGTTATGATGGCGTCTTCTACGCCGCAGGCACCCACCCGATGAGCGCGGCCGAAGAACCCCTCGTCACCGTCGATCAACTGATCGCCCTGTCCCAACATCCCAAATTTGTGGGCATCGGCGAGACGGGCCTTGATTACCACTACACTGCCGACAGCGCCGAGGTTCAGAAAACCTCGCTCCGTATTCACATCACTGCGGCACAGGAAACCGGTCTTCCCCTCATCATTCACGCCCGCGCCGCGGATGAAGATATGGCCGAGATTCTGACCGAAGGCTTCCGCGCCAAACCCTACACCTGCGTCATGCACTGCTTCTCATCCGGCCCCGCCTTGGCCAAGGCCGCGCTGGACCTCGGCTTCTACCTGTCCATGACCGGCATCGCGACCTTCCCGAAATCGCAGGAACTGCGCGACATCTTCGCCGCTACCCCACTCGACCGCATCCTGCTGGAAACCGACAGCCCCTATCTCGCCCCGATCCCTTTTCGCGGCAAACGCAACGAACCGGCCTACACCGCCTTCACCGCCAAAACCGGCGCGCAGCTTTTCGGCCTGACCGACGTCGCCTTCGCCGCTGCCACCACCGCGAATTTCGACCGGCTCTTCACCCGCGCACGCGCGAAAGCGCAGGCCGCCTGATGGCCACGCTCCGCTTCACCATCCTAGGTTGCGGCTCCTCGGGCGGGGTTCCCCGCCTCGGGCCCCCGGGTGGCGACTGGGGCCAATGCGACCCCACGAACCCCAAGAACCGCCGCCGCCGCTGCTCCCTTCTCGTGGAACGCGAAACCAGCGACGGCATCACCCGCGTGCTGATCGACACTACGCCCGACATGCGCGAACAACTGCTGGATGCGGGCATCGGCACGCTGGATGCTGTGGTCTACACCCATTCCCACGCCGATCATGTCCACGGCCTGGATGACCTGCGCCAGATCGTGTTCAACATCCGCCGCCGCCTGCCCGTCTGGGCCGACGGCCCCACACAGGATGCGCTGATCGCCCGCTTCGGTTACGCCTTCGTGCAACCCGCAGGCAGCCCCTACCCGCCCATCCTCGACCTCAACGCCATCGACGGCGATATCCACATCCACGGCGCGGGCGGAACGCTGCACTTCACGCCGTTCTACGCCAATCATGGCAGTATGGATGCCCTTGGCTTTCGCATCGGCCCCCTCGCCTATCTGCCTGATGCCGTGGCAATCCCCGAGGACAGCTGGCCCCACCTTGCAGGCCTCGACTGCTGGATCGTCGACGCCCTGCGCCGCAAACCGCACCCCACCCATGCCCATTTGGACATGACGCTTGGCTGGATCGCCCGCGCCCGGCCTGTACGCGCGGTGATCACCAACATGCACCACGACCTCGATTTCGCAGAACTTACCGCCGAACTGCCCCCCCACATCCGCCCCGCCCATGACGGCATGGTGATCACCTACGACAATCAATCGTAACCGCCGATGAACGCGCTTCTGGATGTCATCCTGCCGGTCTTCCTCGTGATCGGCTTCGGTTACGCCGCCGCCCGCGCAAAGCTGTTCGAGGACGCCGCCGTTGACGGCCTCATGCGGTACGCGCAGAACTTCGCCGCCCCCACACTGCTGTTCTCTTCTATCGCGCGGCTCGACCTCGCCGCCACCTTCCAGCCCGCACTGTTCCTGTCCTTCTACATCGCGGCCTTTGCCAGCTTTGCTTTGGCCTTCACCGCCGCCATCTGGCTCTTCCGCCGCCCGGTAACAGATGCCACCGCCATCGGCTTCGTGGCGCTGTTCTCCAACTCCCTTCTCCTTGGCGTTCCCATCACCGAACGCGCCTACGGGACAGATGCGCTGGCGGGCAACTTCGCCATCATCTCGATCCATTCGCCCCTGTTCTACGGCTTCGGCATCGCGCTGATGGAATGGGCGCGCACGCGTGGGCAGGGCCTCTCTGGACCCGCCCTTCTGCGCCAGATCGTCAAGGCGATCTTCTCGCAACCGCTTGTCCTTGGCATCACGGCAGGCTTCATCGTCAACCTGTCAGGCCTGCCCCTGCCTCAGGTGGCATGGTCCGCCGTCGGCCTTGTCGCCGCCACCGCCATCCCCACCGCGCTTTTCGGTCTTGGCGGCGTGCTCCTGCGCTATCGCCCGGATGGCGATTTCCGCATCATCGCCACGCTTTGCGCCTGCTCGTTGATCCTGCACCCGGCGCTGACATACCTGCTGGGCCGCTTCGCGCTGGACCTCGATACCGCAGACCTGCGCTCGGCCGTGATGACCGCCGCCATGGCCCCCGGTGTGAACGCCTTCCTCTTTGCCAATCTCTACGGCGTGGCCAAACGCGTCGCCGCCTCGACCGTACTGATCGGCACGGCGCTGTCGATCGGCTCCATCTGGGTCTGGCTCCAGATCCTGCCCTGAACGCGCACCAGCGCTCCCGATTGCTCGCAGAATATCCGCCCGGCCAAATCTCAGTGCGGCGACACGCCCCGCAACCGCTCTGACCGCCGCCGCAGCAATTCCACCGTCGCCAGCAGGCAGATGGAGATGATCACAAGGATCGTCGCCACCGCCAGAATGGCCGGGGAAATCGCCTCACGGATGCCGTTCCACATCTGACGCGGGATGGTCTGCTGATCGGGGCCAGCGATGAACAGCACCGCAACCACCTCATCGAACGATGTCACAAAGGCAAACAACGCCCCCGACACCACCCCCGGCAGGATCAGTGGCATCACCACCTTGAAGAACGTCCGTGATGGCGACGCGCCAAGGCTGGCCGAAGCACGGATCAGCGATTGGTCAAACCCCGACAAAGTCGCCGTCACCGTGATGATGACAAAGGGAATCCCCAGCGTGGTATGCGCGAGGATCACACCCAGATAAGTGCTGGTCAGCCGCCCGCATTCCGTGCCGATGATCGAACAGGGGTTGGAATAGAAAAAGAACAGCCCCGTCGCGATGATGATGATCGGCACGATCATCGGGCTGATCAGGATCGCCATGATTGTCCGCCGATACGGCATTTCCGGCCGCGACAGGCCCAGTGCGGCCAGCGTGCCCAGCACAGTGGCAAAGATCGTGGCCCAGAACCCGATGATGACCGAGTTCTTCGCCGCCCGAACCCATGTGGAATTGGCCCACATATCCGACCACCACGCCCCATCGCGCAGCGCCTCGGGCGCTTGCATCCCGCCGGTCAGCAGCAGATCATACCACCGCATCGAATAGCCCGCCGGATCGAACCGCAACATCGCCTCGGTAAAGGTGAAATAGGGCTCCACGTTGAACGACAGCGGGATGACCACCAGGATCGGGGAAATCAGGAAGATAAAGATCAGCGTGCACAGCACCAGATAGGTGTAATGCCAGATGCGCTCCAGCGGGCTTGCATAGATGGGCAGGGCCATGCGCGTATCCTCAGCCGAGTTTCAGGTTGTCGATGCCGATCAGCCGGTCATAGAGCCAGTACAGAACCAGCACCCCCGCCAGCAGCATCGCCGACAGCGCCGCCGCCATGGACCAGTTCGAATTCTTCATGTGGAAATCGATCAGGTTGGAAATCAGCTGCCCGTCCGCCCCGCCCACCAGCGCGGGCGTGATGAAATAGCCAACGGCAAGGATGAACACCAAAAGCGCCCCTGCCCCGATCCCCGGCAACGTCTGCGGCAGATAGATGCGCCGGAACGTCGTCCAGCTTGTCGCCCCCAATGACCGCGCCGCGCGCGCATAGCTGGGCGGGATCACCCGCATCACTGAATAAAGCGGCAGGATCATGAACGGCAGAAGCACATGCGTCATCACGATGATCGTACCGGTCTGGTTATAGATCATCTCCAGCCGCCCATCATCGCCCACAAGGCCAAGCGACACGAACATCTCGTTCAGCACCCCCTGCCCCTGCAACAGCACGATCCAGCTTGTCGTCCGCACCAGAAGCGATGTCCAGAACGGCAACAGCACAAGGATCATCAAGAGGTTCGCCTTGGCCATCGGCAGCGTCGCCAGAAGATGCGCCACGGGGAAAGCCAGCAGCAGGCAGATAAAGGTAATCAGCCCGGAAATCAGGAAGGTCTTGGCAAACAGATACAGATAGATGCGCTTGTTCTCATCCACGCGCTGAACAGTGCCATCCTCCGCCCGTTCAAAATCCATCGCCGACAGGTAGAAATCCGCCGTGTAGGGGCTGGCCGAAGACCGCATCGCCTGCCACACCGCCGGATCGACCCATTTCTCGTCAATCGCCAGGAAGGCCTCGCGGAAGGGCGGGGCCAGATCATCGGCATTCCGCGCCGTCTTGGTGATCAGCGACCGCGTCTCGGGCAGGGTATAGTTCACCCGCGTCCCGGCCTCGCCGGCCGTCTTGTTGGCCTTCATCGCCTTGAAATCTTCGGCCAAAGCGGCAAAGGCCGCCTCGTCCGGTTCGGTCCCGGCCGGGTTGGCCTCGAACCACGCCGCCACTGCCGGGGCATTGGCAGAAAATCCGTCATGGTGAAACGATCGGTCCAGCATCTGCCCGATCGGGATGATGAAGGTCAGCACCACAAAAACCAGCAGCGGCGCCACCAGAAGAAAGGCCCGCCGCTTGGCGCGCACCTGCGCCTCGGCCAACGCTGTCTTCAGCGGGCGTCCGTCCGCCGTGGTCAGAAGGGCAGCGGTCACATCGGCCATCGGTCAGTCTCACTCAGGCAAAGGAAAAGGCGCGGGGATTTCCCCCCGCGCCCGGTTTCAGATCACTGCGCCAGCCAGGCGTTGAAGCGCTCGTTCAGTTCCGCATTCCGGTCCACCCAGAAATCGGCCGAGGTTTCCAGCGCATTGCCCATGTTCTCGGGCGCGGTCGGCAGGTGCGGACCCATGACGGTCTTGCCGTCCTTGTAGATCAGCTCTTCCGCCAGCGCCGACTTGCGAGCCGGACCATAAGAGATGTAGGTCGCCTGCGCGCGCAGACCTTCGGTCGAGGTCGACAGCTTGATGAACTCCATCGCGGCGTCCTTGTTCGGTGCGCCCTTCGGAATTGCATACATTTCGTTCTCATAGATCTGGCCATCCCAGACGATTTCGAACGGCTTGTTCTCGGCGATGGCGGCGTTGAAGATCCGGCCGTTATAGGCCGTCGTCATTACCACTTCGCCATCAGCCAGAAGCTGCGGCGCTTGCGAACCGGCTTCCCACCAGACGACGTCCGATTTGATGGTGTCCAGCTTGGCAAAGGCACGGTCCACGCCTTCCGGGGTCGACAGCACGTCATAGACTTCGCCAACCGGCACGCCATCGGCGATCAGTGCGAATTCCAGTACGGCTTTCGCGCCCTTCTTCAGGCCGCGCTTGCCCGGGAACTTCTCAAGGTCAAAGAAGTCGGCCGCCGTCGTCGGCACCGTCCCGGTCAGCTTGCTGCTGTCATAGGCGAACACGTTCGACCAGATGTCGGTCGACACGGCGCATTCGGTCACAGCGCCGGGCAGGAAGTCATCGGCGGCCGGGGTGCCATCGGCACCGGCGGGCAGCATGCTGATGTCGATCGGCTCCAGCATGCCTTCATCGCACAGCCGGATCGCGTCGGCATATTCCAGCGACGCCACGTCGATGGTGACGTTGCCCGCTTCGACCATGGCCTTGATCGGCGTGGCCGGGTTGTCGCTGTCGACCATCTTGGCAGCGGTGCCGGTCGCGGCGGTAAAGGGCTTCACGTGGGCTTCCGTCTGGGCTTCGCCATAGGCGCCGCCCCAGGACATCACCGTCAGTTCCTGCGCGGCTGCCGAAAAGGCAAGGCCAGTCAGGGCGGTGGACAGGATCAGGATTCTTTTTCATGCTTATAGCTCCCATGTTGAACAGAACTGCTCTGTTGTCATTGGCCGCACCCGTTCCCGGGCACGGCATCGGTTCAGATCGGGTCGAGCGCGCGCGCATCCTGCGGCGCCCAGCCGATCCTGATCGTCTCGCCGGGGGTCAGCACCCGCTGGCCCAGCGTATTTCGGCTCTTGATGACGAAATCATCATGCCCCGCCACCTTCAGCACGGTGCGGAACAGATCACCCATATAAATGACCTCAACCACCTCGGCCTCGATCATATGTGCATCCGCAGGCAGCAGGTCGGCCTTGAACTCCACCCGTTCCGGCCGGATCGACACAAGGGTCTTCTGCCCCTTCTCCGACACGTTCACCGGGGTCGCGTCGATCAACTCGCCCGTTCCCAGCCGCACCAGCGCGCGCCCGTCGCGGATTTCCTCGACCGTACCTTCCAGCCGGTTGTTCTCGCCGATGAACTGCGCCACGAAACTGTTGTTCGGCCGCTCATACAGGTCCGACGGCGATGCCAGCTGCTGGATGCGCCCATCGTTGAACACGGCGATCCGGTCGCTCATCGTCAGGGCCTCGCCCTGGTCATGAGTCACATAGACCACCGTGATGCCAAGACTGTCATGCAGATGCTTGATCTCGAACTGCATATGCTCGCGCAATTGCTTGTCCAGCGCGCCCAGCGGTTCATCCATCAGCACCAGCTTGGGATCGAACACCAAGGCCCGCGCCAAGGCGATCCGCTGCTGCTGCCCACCGGACAGTTGCGCCGGGCGACGGTTGGCAAAGGCCCCCATCTGCACCATGTCCAGCGCGCGCTTGATCTTGGCCTCGCGCTCGGATTTGCCCATCCCCCGCACTTCCAGCGGAAAGGCCAGATTCTCTCCCACCGTCATATGCGGGAACAGCGCATAATTCTGGAACACCATGCCGATGCCCCGCTTGTGCGGCGGCACTTGGTTGATCGGGCGGCCATCCAGCAGGATTTCCCCGTTGGTGGCCGTCTCAAACCCGGCCAGCATCATCAGACAGGTGGTCTTGCCCGATCCGGACGGTCCCAACATCGTCAGAAACTCGCCCTTGCCGATGCTCAGGTTCAGGTCCTTCACGACAAGCGAAACGCCGTCGTAGCTCTTTTGAACATGATCAAAAACGACAAACGCGTCGTTCTGGCCCGCAGCAGCCATCGAAGCAGCCAAATTCGTCTCCCCGGTCTTCTCGGCGGGTTCCCCGCTCGTCTTGGTCTGACTAAAGCCAAAGCCATGCTGCAATGCAACCGGCTTGTCTGACTAAGCGGGTAACATCCGTGATTGCGGGAAAATAGGCCAGTTTGCGACCACTTCGCCAATCAAAGCGGCAGGTCTTGGCTTGCTGGCAGGAAAACAGCCTTCCCTAGGGGAAACACCACCCGACTCTTGCCGCAGTGCAGCACTCTAGGGGGCACGCCTTCTCAGGCCGCCGCGCGCCGCATCGGGTTCGGCCCGGTCAACAACTGCCGCCGCTTGGCCACGGGCCGCGCCGTAGGCCCGTACAACTCGGCCGCCTCGGCCACCCCGGCCAGCACGGGCGCCAGCAGCGGAAACGCCGCCGCAAGCTCTGCCGCGACCACAGGCCCCAGCGCCGCCACCGCCATGGGGCCGGGGTACAGCGTCTCGGTCGCCATGCCTTGCGCATAGACGATCCCGTGCCGCTCCAGCAGCAGATGGTGATAGCCCACTTCCTTCTTGCCCTTGGCAATCCGGAACCGCGCATCCCCCATCTCGGCCAGATGCTTGGCCCGCACCAGCATCTCTACCCCGTCCACTTCGGCCAGCACCGCATGGTTGGGCGATACCAGCACATCGCCCCGGTTGCCCATTGCCCCATCCCGGATCAGCACCGGTCGCATCAGCGGCTCCGCCTCCAGCGCGGCGCGGTCCAGATGCCGCCCGCCCGCCCAGATCACCGGCTGCAACCCGTGATCCAGCGTCATCACCCGATCCCCGGCCCGGATCGCCTCGACCGGAACCTCACCGCGATCCGTCAGGATCAGCGTGCCTGTCGTGAAACACGGCACCCCAAGCTGGACCAGCGCCTCCTTGGTGGACAGCAGCGCCGGGTCAACCCCGACCAGCCGGATGACCTCGCCCCCCGGAAAGGTGACCAGCGCCCCCCCAGCGCCATCCGGCGTGACAACCGCATCCGCCCAGTTGACCGGATTGCCCGACGCATCAACCAGCCCCGACACATCCAACCGGTCGGTGAACTGCCCGTCGACCAGCGTCAGGTCCAGATCGGTAATGAGATCGCGCCCGCTGCCCGGCGTGAACACATAGGTATCGCGCCCGCTCCCGCCCGACATCGTGTCATTGCCGGACCCGCCAAGGATCGTGTCGTTCCCCGCGCCCCCGGCCATGCTGTCATTGCCGGTTCCGCCATCCATGGCGTCGGCCCCGTCGCCGCCTTCCATGGAATCGTTGTCGGCCCCCCCCGACATCTGGTCATTGCCCGACCCGCCCGACATCGTGTCATTCCCGGCATCACCGGTCAGAACATCGTTGCCGTCGCCGCCATCTACGGTGTCATTGCCGTCGCCGCCCAGCACCGTGTCATCATCGGCACCACCGAACAGCGCATCGGTGCCGCC
Organism: Paracoccaceae bacterium; assembly: GCA_022843025.1. Taxonomy (GTDB): domain Bacteria; phylum Pseudomonadota; class Alphaproteobacteria; order Rhodobacterales; family Rhodobacteraceae; genus Paragemmobacter. The sequence goes on from JALHOL010000002.1 coordinate 336,177, forward strand.
GCGGCCTTCCAGGATGTCATTGCCCGCGCCGCCTTCGAACCTGTTGTAGAAAAAGTCCGCAGCGTCGCTGCTTTCGCCGTCAAAGCCGATGATCGTGTCATTGAACGCAGACCCGACCACACCGTCGATGCCAGCCATGACATCGCCTTCGGCATGGCCACCCTGCCCGCTCATGGTCCGCAGGTTGACGTTCACCGCCGCGTCGCTGGCGGAATAGTCCACCACGTCCAGCCCGGTGCCGCCATAGAGCGTGTCGCTGCCCGCGCCGCCGATCAGCGTGTCATTGGCATCCCCGCCTTCCAGCGAATCCCGCCCGTCACCGCCGAACAGCACATCCGTGCCCGCGCCGCCAAACACGCGGTCATTGCCCGCCCCGGCAACGATCGTATCATTCCCGCCCGCGCCGGTGATCGTGTCATTGCCCGATCCGGTTTGCAGCACCTCCATCTGCGAAAACGTCGTCGTTCCCGCGCTGCTGGAAATGACACCCGTGCCGTCCCCGGTAAAGGTGGCCGTCACGGCCGCCGTCAGGCCACCGAAATCGAGCGTGTCATTCCCGGTCCCGCCGACGATGCTGTCCGATCCGTCGCTGGCCCCGATGACGAAACGGTCATCCCCGGCCCCGCCGAACAGCGTGTCGCTCCCGGTCCCGCCGACCAGAGTGTCGTTGCCATCACCACCGGACAGCGTATCGCTGCCCGCAGCGCCCAGCAGGCTGTCATCGCCCAAACCGCCGTCAACGGACTCCGCCCCTGATCCGCCAAAGACCGTGTCATTGCCAGACCCAAGGTTGACCCGCAGGATATTGCTGAACGCCGCCGCTGTGCCAGAGGCCGAAAGCGATCCCGTCTGGCTGCCCGTGAACGTCACCGTCGTCGGGCCGGTCATCCCCGTCGCGTCGATCAGATCGCCCAGCGTGTTGGTCGTGGTTCCGCCAACAATTGTATCTGTGCCGTCATTGCCGTTCAGGACAAAGGTATCATCCCCCGCCTGACCCAGCATGGAATCATTGCCCGCCCCGCCGATCAGCGTGTCGTTGCCGCCGCCCGCATCCAGCAGGTCATTGCCATCTTCGCCCGACAGCAGGTCATTGCCCGTCCCGGCATAAAGCGAATCCAGCCCCGCCCCGCCATAAAGCAGATCGGCCCCCGATCCGGTCGTCAGCCGATCATCGCCATCATCGCCATAAAGCGTGTTGTTGCCCGACGTGTCGGTCAGGCTGTCATTGCCCAACCCGCCGGACAGCAGGTCATTGCCCGTCCCGCCATCCAGCGTGTCGGCACCATCGCCACCATACAAACTGTCATTGCCCGTGCCGCCCGACAGGCTGTCGGCGTCGTCGCCCCCGTCCAGCAAGTCCGCGCCATCGCCGCCGAAAAGGGAATCGACACCCGCCCCGCCATAAAGCAGGTCATTGCCGGTTGTGGCCTCCAGCCGGTCATTTCCGGTGCCACCAAACAGCGTGTTGTCGCCCGTCCCGCCGAACAGCTGGTCCGCTTCCGATCCGCCATCCAGCAAGTCATTGCCGGCGTTCCCGGTCAGCGTGTCGTTGCCCAGGCCTCCGTACAGCTGATCCGCCCCGCCCCCGCCGGTGATGCTATCCGCCCCACCAAGGCCCGACAGCGCCACGCCCGTGCCATGCAGCGCGGCGTTCAGCGTGTCATTCAATTCCGTCCCGTTGATCCCCTCGATCCCGGAAAAGGCAGCCGCCGGCACCCCGACAAGGTTCTGCGTTCCTGTCCCCGTCCCGCTGAACACCACGTTGGCCGCAACCGTGGCGGTGGAAAAGCTGATGGTGTCATTGCCATCGCCGCCAAAGATCAGGTCGGTCTGCGATGCGTTGTTGACGATAAAAGTATCGTCGCCCGCATCCCCGAACACACTGTCGGTCCCGGCCCCGCCTTGCAGCGTGTCATTGCCGACACCGCCATACATCGTGTCGTTGCCCGACCCGCCATCCAGGCTGTCATTGCCGGCGGGGCTGTTGCGCCCGACCACCGACACGTCATCCACCATCAGGTCCGAATTCACCGATGTGGTCGATGCCGTGTTGGTGATGCGGATCGTCATCGTCGACGTCGTTGCCGTAAAGGCAAAGGTCGGGTTCTGAATCGTCCCGTTCAGAACGACATAGGTCTGGCTCGACACCACGTTGCCAGACGCGTCCAGCACTGTGACCACAACGGTATGCGTGCCCACACCGCTGCCGTTCTCATAAAGACGCAGCGACAGGTCATAGGTCTCGCCCGGCTGCGTCGTGATCGTCTGCTGGATCGAATCGCCGATCGCGGCTTCGTCGTTGTTGTTGAACCCGACCCCCGGGCTTGCCGGGGTTCCGGCGGTATAGGTGATAGGCGCGGCACCGCCCGTCGGGTTGTTCACCGTCCAGCCGCTCAGGCCGCTGGCGAAAGTCCCGTTGGTGATCAAATTCGCCGCCGCGGACCCGTCACCGATCAGAACATCGTTCCCGTCGCCGCCCTGCAACTGGTCATCGCCGTCCCAGCCCGTCAGGACATCGTCCCCGGTCCCGCCCAGAACCGTGTCGCTGCCCAGCCCGCCATCCAACTGGTCGTTCAGCGCGCCGCCATCAATCTGGTCATTGCCGGCGCCACCGAAGACGGTGTCATTCCCGGCGCCGGACTGCACCGTATCGGCACCCTCTCCGGCAAGGATCTGGTCATTGCCGGCCCCGCCGACTACGGAATTATCCGCCGCCTGCTCGTAATCCAGCATCGCAAGCGAGGTATAGGGAACGCCCGTCGCCGTGCTGGTGACCGTGCTCCCCACGGTATACAGCACGCCGGGCTGCAAGGGCGCGGTCGTGGTGTATCCCACCACCGTCGACCCGATCATAACCTGATAGATCGTGACGGACCCAGCCACCGGATCGGTGACGGTAAATCCATTGCCAAGTCGGATCGTCCCCGATCCCACCGTGGCACCGGCCGCCGTGATCACCACCCCGGTCTGGCTGCCATCCAGAACCGTCGCCGCCGATCCCGAAAATCCCGTGTCGTCATCCGTGACCGTGATGGTCAGCGCGGCAGTCGATGAAGACCAGCCCGGATCCAGCCGAAAGGTGGATCCGGTCGTGGGCGTCCCGCCCCCGGTAACAACGACACTGCCGACGGCATAGCCGTCGATCACATATGTTGGCATAACACCGCTCGCGCCACGCCGCCCGGTCTTGCGCCGGTTCGGGAAGAACCCGGTCTTACGCCGGGATTAATCCATCCTTAAGGATGGCAATTGTGGCGAAATTGTGGCAAACCCGCCATCCCGCTGAAAATGCGTCATAATCCAGCCAAATTCACCCCCGTGTTGCCAAGGGGACTCACCGTCATACGCCGCGCAATCGCGCCCGTTTCCATGTCACCGTCCGGCTGGGTCAGGGATCTTTCCACCTTGCCAGGGCCACTTCAGCCCTGCTTTGGAAAGAAATGGTGCGGATGAAAGGACTCGAACCTTCACGGGAGTTACCCCACAGCGACCTCAACGCTGCGCGTCTACCAATTCCGCCACATCCGCACGCTTTGGTTTGGTGGCGGTTGTGTAGCGAAGCGCATCAGCGAAGGAAAGAGGAAAAATCGCCCCCCGATCACCGCCACTTTCGCGCCAGTTCCCCGCCCCTTAGGGCTGCGAAAAGTCCCGCTGCAACCGCCGCGCAGTCGCCTCGGCCATGGCGCGATGCGTGCCGGCTGCGGCGGCGGCAAGGCTTTCTTTCAGCCGCGCCCCCAACCGCGCGAACAACTGCCCCGTGGCCGTGCCCTCGGTAGGTTGCGGCAACCGCCGTGCATTATGCGCCGCCATCACCGCCCGCATCTGCCGCGCATTGGCCGCCAGCGCCGTCTGATCCAGCACCCCGCCCTCACCGACCGTGAAGAACGCGCCGCAGCGCCCAGCACAGCGATCCGCCGTCGCCGCCACTTGCACCAATCCGGCCAGCCCGGCCGTGTGGCGCAGCAGAACCGGGTTGAAGTTGTGGATATGCCCGAAATGAAATAGTCGCCCCTGCAACTTGTTCTGCGCATCCCGCTCGATGTCAGGCACCTCGATATAGATCACCCCACCCGGCCGCAGCCACCCGGCCAGCCGCTGCAACGATGCCACCGGATCGCGCATATGCTCCAGCACATGGCTCAAGCGGATCAGATCAAAGAGCGGGCCCTCAAAGTCGCAATCCTCCAGCCGCTTGCCTTCGATCTGCAAACCCAACTGTTCCCCGCAATAGGCCGCATAGCCCAGATGCGGCTCGACCGCCGTCACCTGCGCGCCCAACCGCGTGGCCAGAAAGGTGAACTCCCCGCTTCCCGACCCAAGGTCAAGCCAGGCCCCGCCCCGCGCATAGACATCACGAAACGCCCGGAAATGCCCGTCCAGCCGCTTCAGATTGCGCCAGACCTGCCTCCGGCGCGGCGCAGCCGCCCCTTTGTAGCTTTCGCGATAAGCGCTGCGATAGAACTGCGTCAGCTCTGCCTCGGTCGGCACGGGATCATTTCGCAACATCCCGCACCCCGAACACAGAACCGTCACCAGCGGCGCACCGTGCCGATCCCGGTTAGACACGACTTCAACTTCTGTGCCCGCACAGAACCCACATGTTTCGGCCACGCTCACTGATCCCTCTACTGCCGATCCTTCTAGTCGGCACCCTGTCCCATTTGCGCATGTGGAAAACTTCGGCGCTTTTGCCAAGATGGCGCATCAAAAATATCGCCTGCGTTGCATGCGTTCCGGTCTGCGGGGCGTGACAACGTCACGCCAAGGCCTTATCTCCACGGTCAAGGAGGCGGGACACCTTCCCGAAAACGCGCCATGGTCGATTGGAAGCATCTTCCGGGCCTCAGCCCCTATCTGCCCACGCTGGCAGAGATGGAATCCCATGTCGCCGCCATGTCCGAAGGTCGCGCGTCAGAATCGGTCTGGCTGCTGGAACACCCGCCGCTCTACACCGCCGGCACCTCCGCCAATCCCGCCGATCTTGTGCAGCCCGACCGTTTCCCCGTCTTCGATGTCGGGCGCGGCGGCCAATACACCTATCATGGCCCCGGCCAGCGCGTGATCTACACCATGCTCGACGTGGGCGCCCGTGGCCGCGATGTGCGCTGCTTCGTCCGCGCACTGGAGAACTGGGTCATCGCCACCCTTGCCGAATTCAACGTCACGGGTGAGGTGCGCCCCGGCCGTGTGGGCGTCTGGGTCACCCGCCCCGACCGCGCGCCCAACCCCGACGGCACCCCGAACGAGGCCAAGATCGCCGCCATCGGCGTCAAGCTGCGCCGCTGGATCAGCTTTCACGGCATCTCGATCAATGTCGAACCCGATCTCGGCCATTTCGCGGGCATCGTCCCCTGCGGCATCCGCGACCATGGCGTCACCAGCCTTGTCGATCTCGGCCTTCCCGTCACCATGGCCGATCTTGACGCCGCGCTGATCGCCACCTTCCCCCGTTTCTTCCCCCCGCAGGGCGGTCTGCATCCCAACGGGCTGCACCCTGCCACCTGCGCCGCCTGACAGCCATGGCCCTGATCCCAGCCCCCCTGATCGACACGGCGCTGGACGAGTTGTCCCCCATCCTGCGCAGCAAGGGCTTTTGGGCGGGCCTCCTTGGCCTTGCCGTGGTGCTGGGCGTGGCAGGCCCCTACGGCACCGCCGAAACCGTGCCACTCCTGCACCGCATGATCTACTGGTGCGTGATCGTCGTCACCACCGGCACCTTGGGCTTTGTGCTGGGCTTTGTCGGCTGCGACATTTTCCACGCGCTCGGCCTGCCGAAATGGCTCGCCGCCCTTGTCTCCGGCGCGCTCACCGGCCTGCCCGTCAGCGCCATCGTCTTCACCGTGAACGGCGTGCTGCTCCAACCCGGGGATCTTGCGATCAACGACATGCCGCTGGTACTGTCGATCGTGGCCATTTCCGCCGTGATGTCGCTGGCCACCTATATCGCCTTTTTCGCCGCCCCCTCCAAACCTGCCACCCTGCCACCCTACAACGCGCCGCCGCGCCTGCTGGACCGGCTCCCCGCAGAAATCTGCGCGCCCCTCGTCGCCCTCACGGCCACCAATCACTACACCGAGGTGACAACAACCGCAGGCACCACCCGCCTGCTCCTGCGCCTGTCGGACGCCATCGCCGAATCCGCGCCCACCCCCGGATTGCGCATCCACCGCTCGCATTGGGTGGCAACCGATCAGATAACCGCCGCGCGTCGCGATGGCCCGCGCGCGATCGTCACCCTTGCCGATGGCCGGGATTACCCGGTCAGCCGCAGCCACCTCAAGGCGCTGGAACAGACCGGCCTCCTGCCGCCACGTTGACGCGGCCGCGCAGAGGATTAAACATCCCTGCACACCATGGCACTGACCTTTCCCTCCGATATTGATCTTGCCTGGGCGCAACTGCGCCCCATCCTGCGCAATCCGCGCTTCTGGATCAGCCTTGTCGCGCTTGGCCTGGTCATCGGCATCACCGGCCCCTTCGGAACCATGACCGCGCTGCCCGTCCTGCCGCGCCTTGCCTATTGGGTGTTCATGGTGGTGGTGACGGGGGCCATCGGCCTGATCCTGTGCCGCTCCCTGTCGACCATGCTCGCGCGCAGCGGCCTGCCGCGCCTGTGGGTCGCCCTGCTGGCGGGTCTGGTCGCGGGCGGGCCGATCTCCCTGCTCGTCCATGGCCTGAACGCGCTGCTTCTGCGCCCCGGCGACGTGGCACTCGGGCCAGAGGCGCTGACCGCATCCCTCTTTGCCATCAGCGCCTTCATCTCTGTCGCCGTCTCGCAAATCTTCTTCGCCGATCCGCCCGCCGCGCCGATCCTGCGCCCCTACACGCCCGCGCCGCGCCTGCTCAACCGCCTGCCCAAGGACATCCGCGCCCCCCTCGTCGCCCTGACCGCCACCGATCACTACACCGAGGTGACGACCACCGCAGGCAGTGCCCTCGTGCTGATCCGCCTGTCCGACGCCATCGCCGAGGCCGCCCCCACCCCCGGCCTGCGCATCCATCGCTCCCACTGGATCGCGCTTGACCAGATCACCGCCGCCCGCCGCGACGGGCCCCGCGCCAACATCACGCTCACCACCGGCACCGACCTGCCGGTCAGCCGCAGCCACCTTGCCGCGCTGGAACAGACCGGCCTCCTGCCGCCGCGCTGACCACCTGCAAACCACCCCCCCTGCGACGTTTGTACTTGATCTGTATCAAACTCCCCCGTTGCCCCTTTCCGGCCTGCGGGCTATTACCAAACACAGCCGCCCGGATTCCGCGCAAGCGGGCCTGGCTCAAGGGAACCGTCCGACGGGAATACCCGCGGAACACGCAAGAACGGGAGACGCCAATGGCCGACGCAGCCATTCATGGCCATGATCATGACGAGCGGGGGTTCTTCACCCGCTGGTTCATGTCCACAAACCACAAGGACATCGGGATCCTCTACCTCTTCACCGGCGGTCTCGTCGGTCTGATCTCGGTCATCTTCACCGTCTACATGCGGATGGAGCTGATGAACCCCGGGGTTCAGTACATGTGTCAGGAAGGCCTGCGCTTCGTTGCCGATGCGGCAGCGACCTGCACGCCCAACGGCCACATCTGGAACGTCACCATCACCGCGCACGGCATCCTGATGATGTTCTTCGTGGTGATCCCCGCGCTGTTCGGCGGCTTCGGCAACTACTTCATGCCGCTGCAGATCGGCGCGCCGGACATGGCCTTCCCGCGGATGAACAACCTGTCCTACTGGCTCTATGTCGCGGGCACCTCGCTGGCCGTAGCCTCGCTCTTCGCCCCCGGCGGCGGTGGTGAGCTTGGTTCGGGCGCAGGCGTGGGCTGGGTGCTCTACCCGCCGCTGTCGACCACGGCCGAAGGCGGCTATGCCATGGACCTCGCGATCTTCGCGGTGCACCTCTCGGGCGCCTCCTCGATCCTCGGCGCGATCAACATGATCACCACCTTCCTGAACATGCGCGCCCCTGGCATGACCATGCACAAGGTCCCGCTGTTCGCCTGGTCGATCTTTGTGACGTCCTGGCTCATCCTGCTGGCCCTGCCGGTTCTGGCCGGTGCCATCACCATGCTGCTGACCGACCGTAACTTCGGCACCACCTTCTTCACGCCCTCGGGCGGCGGTGACCCGGTCCTCTACCAGCACATCCTGTGGTTCTTCGGCCACCCCGAAGTCTACATCATCATCCTGCCCGCCTTCGGGATCATCTCGCAGGTCATCGCAACCTTCTCGCGCAAGCCGATCTTCGGCTACCTTCCGATGGTCTATGCGATGGTGGCAATCGGGGTTCTGGGCTTCGTCGTCTGGGCGCACCACATGTACACCGTCGGCATGTCGCTGACCCAGCAGTCCTACTTCATGCTGGCGACCATGGTGATCGCGGTGCCCACCGGCATCAAGATCTTCTCCTGGATCGCCACCATGTGGGGCGGCTCGATCGAAATGAAGACCCCGATGCTCTGGGCCTTCGGCTTCCTGTTCCTCTTCACCGTCGGTGGCGTGACCGGGATCGTTCTGTCGCAGGCGGGCGTCGACCGCGCCTATCACGACACCTACTATGTCGTGGCGCACTTCCACTATGTGATGTCGCTCGGCGCCGTCTTCGGCATCTTCGCAGGCATCTACTACTGGATGGGCAAGATGTCGGGCCGCCAGTACCCCGAATGGGCAGGCAAGCTGCACTTCTGGGCGATGTTCATCGGCTCCAACCTGACCTTCTTCCCCCAGCACTTCCTGGGCCGTCAGGGCATGCCCCGCCGCTACATCGACTACCCCGAGGCGTTTGCCTACTGGAACTGGTGGTCGTCCATCGGCGCGATGATCGCCTTTGCTTCCTTCGTGTTCTTCATCGGCATCGTGTTCTACACCCTGTTCTTCGGCAAGCGCGTCACCGAGAACAACTACTGGAACGAATACGCCGACACGCTGGAATGGACCCTGTCCTCGCCGCCGCCGGAGCACACTTTCGAACAGCTCCCCAAGCAGTCGGATTGGGATAAGGGCCACGCCCACTAAGGCCACGCAACCTGAAACGAAAGGCCCCGGAACCCCCGGGGCCTTTTGCTTTTTGTCCACCGCCAAGCAGTTTCTGGCGCAGCAACCGCGCCGGAACTTGCGACAGTTTATGCGTTCCCACACCCCAAGCAGAACCAACCGCCTTGCCAGCCCGACACGCACCACCCCGCCTGTCTCGCGCCAGAAACCGCTGCGGCATGTGCCTCAAACGTCGCTGCCCAAAAGACGCCGGAACAAGCCGTCGCACCCCCTTCCCTTCCTGATCCGTCGGGTTAACTTCGCGCCATGCCCTACCAATGGTTGCCCCCTTCCGAAGACGCACAGGCCCGCCTGCACCTCTGGCCCTACCGATCCCTGCCGCGCAAAGGCTTTGTCCTGTTTATCGGCGGCACCTCGGCCATGGTGCTGTTCCCCATGGTCTCCGTGCTCGGCTCGCCTGTCCTCTGGGGCATCCTGCCCTTTGTCGCGCTGGCGATCTGGGGCATGTGGGCCGCACTCTCCCGCTCCTACCGCGACGGCGAGATTGTCGAAGACCTCACCCTTACCCCGGACAGTCTCTCGCTCACCCGCCACGGCCCCCGCGGGCGGCGGCAGGACTGGCAGGCCAACCCGTTCTGGGTCTCGGTCCACCTGCACCCGACCGGCGGCCCCGTGCCCCATTACCTCACCCTGCGCGGCAGCGGGCGCGAGGTGGAATTGGGCGCTTTCCTCTCGGAAGAAGAACGCATCGCCCTGCGGGATGAGTTGCAGGCCCGCCTCGCCCGGCTGAACAGCAACCCCGGCGCAGTGACGTAGCGGCGGATCGGCACCACGCCCCTTCACAGGAAGGTGATCACCTCCCACATTAGACGGCAGCACGGGCGCAAGATCCGTGATCAGACGTGTTTCCGGGGAGGAACAACAGAATGACATCGAAAGCCACGGCCCGTCCCTGGGCCGCCGCTTACCCACCCGGCGTTCCCGCCGAGGTGACAGCACCCCTTGCCCCCACGCTGGGCCAACTGGTCCGCGACACCGCCGCGCGCGAAGGCAACCGCATCGCCTATACCGTGGTCATGCCCAACGGCATGTATGGCGATCTGACCTTTGCCGAGGTGGACCGCCTCTCCGACGCCTTCGCCAGCTATCTGCGCGATGTTGCAGGCCTCAACCCCGGCGACCGGGTGGCGCTGCAAACCCCGAACTCGCTGACCGTCCCGGTCGTGGCCTTCGGCGTGTTCAAGGCGGGCTGCGTGCTGGTCAACATCAACCCGCTCTACACCCCCTCCGAGATGGCGCATCAATTGCGCGACGCCAACCCCCGGCTGATCGTCATCACCGACATGTTCATGGACAAACTGACCGAGGCGGGAAAGCTCACCCCCCTGCCACAGATCGTGGTCACCCGCGTCGCCGAACTCATGCCCCGCGCCGTGCGCAGCGTGATCGGGCTGGTCCAGAAACACTGGGACCGCAGCATCCCCGCGCATAGCCTGCCCCATATCCGCTTGCCCGACGCACTGGCCAAGGGCGCGGCCCGCCCCGCCGGCCGCCACGATGCCGATCTTCCCCCCGATGCCATCGCCGCCCTGCAATACACGGGCGGCACCACGGGCGTGGCCAAGGGCGCGATCCTCACCCACCGCAACCTTTTGATGAACATGGCCCAGGCCATGACCTTCATCAATCCGCACGTCGCCCCCGGCAAAGAGGTGGTGCTCACCGCCATCCCCACCTATCACATCCTTGCCTTCACCCTGAACCTTCTGGGCTTTTTCCACCTTGGCGGGCGCAATCTTCTGATCCCGAACCCGCGCCCCCTGTCGAACCTCAAACGCGCGTTTGAAAACTACCCGATCACCTGGATCGTCGGGGTGAACACGCTGTTCAACGGGCTGATGAACGAATTCTGGTTCCGCGACGCCCCACCCCGCGCGCTCAAGGCCTCCTTCGCGGGCGGCATGGCCCTGCACGCCGCCGTGGCCCAGCGCTGGCGCGACATGACCGGAACGGAAATCGTCGAAGGCTATGGCCTGACCGAAACCTCCCCCGTCGCCACCGGCAATCCCATCGGCCGCGCGCGCGAAGGCTCCATCGGCATCCCCATGCCCTCGACCGAGGTTCGCCTCGTCGATGACACCGGCGCCGAAGTCCCCCCCGGCACTCCCGGCGAATTTACCCTGCGCGGACCGCAGGTCATGGCAGGCTACTGGCAACGCCCCGAAGACACCGCCGCCGCGATCTGCGCTGAGGGCTTCCTGCGCACCGGCGACATCGCCGTCATGGACCCAGACGGCTATTTCCGCATCATCGACCGCAAGAAGGACATGATCCTCGTCTCGGGCTTCAACGTCTACCCGAATGAGGTGGAAGATGTCCTCGCCCGCCACCCCGGCATTGCCGAAAGCGCCGTGATCGGCATCCCCGATGGGGCCGCAGGCGAAGCCGTCCGCGCCTATATCGTCCGCCGCGATCCCACGCTGACGGATGTCGACATCCGCGCCCATTGCAAGGCGCACCTCACCGCCTACAAGGTGCCGCGCCAGATCGAATTCCGCGATGACCTGCCAAAATCCAACGTGGGCAAGATCCTGCGCCGCGAATTGCGGACCGAGGCTCTCTCCAGCATGAAAGGCGCCTGATCATGGTCGGTCCCCTCGAACAAGCGATCCTCGCCCTGATGATTGCCGTCATCATGCTGGGCATGGGTGCCTCGCTCACCCCACGCGATTTCACCTCGGCGCTGAAACGGCCGCAGGGCCTGTTCATCGGCGTGGTGTCGCAATACGGCTTCATGCCACTGATCGCCTTCACCCTCGCCATGGTGCTGCCGGTCAGTGATCCCGTAAAGATCGGCCTCCTGATCATGGGCTGCATGCCCGGCGGAACCACCTCGAACATCTTCACCTATTTCTCCAAGGGCAATCTTGCCCTCTCGGTGCTGATGACGGTGACCTCCACCCTCTTTGGTGTGGTGCTGATCCCGATCCTGCTGCTGGTCTATGCCGCAGGGCTCGATATCGACATTCCGGCCTCCAACATCGTGGTCACGCTGATCCTCTTGCTGGTTCCCGTGGCCATCGGCATGGCGATCCGCCGCTGGAACGCCAATGTCGGCGCGCTGGTGGAACTGGGCGGCTCGGCGCTGGGGATCTTCTTCATCGTCTTCCTGCTGGTGTCATGGGTGCCGCGCAACTGGGCCTTCCTGCTCACCACACCCGCATCGGTCTTTCTGGGGGCCATCGCGCTGGGGGTGGTAGGCTTTGCCTGTGGCTATGGCCTGTCGGTCCTGCTGCGCCAAACGCCGCGCAACGCCCGCACCGTGGCACTGGAAACCGGCATCCAGAACGGCCCCCTTGCAGTGGCCCTGGTCGTGCTGACCTTCGCCAGCGCAGAGCAGCAGGAAATCCTCGCCGTGCCAGTGCTCTATTCGCTGTTCATCGTGATCACGTCCAGCCTGCTCACGTTCTGGTTCCGCCGGATCGACGCTCGCTCGCAGCAGGCCCTGCCCAACGCCCTGCTCTGACGCCGCCATGAAAAAGGGGCCCCCGCACGGGGGCCCCGTTCCTGCCCAAAGGCAGAGAAATCTCAGGCCAGCAGGTCCTTCACCTTCGGCCCCACCGCGCCGAAATCCATCTGCCCGGTATGCTTGCCCTTCAGCACCGCCATAACCCGGCCCATGTCGCGGATGCTTGTCGCCCCCGCCTCGGCAATCGCCGCCTTGACCGCGACCTCCACCTCATCCGACGAAAGCTGGCGCGGCAGGAACTCCTCGATCACGCCGATCTCGTTGATTTCCTTGGCCGCCAAATCCAGCCGCCCGCCCTCTTCATAGGCGCGCGCGCTTTCCTGACGCTGCTTGACCATCTTTCCCATGATGGCCAGAATCTCCGGATCGCCAACCTCCTGCTCCCCGGCCTCGCCGCGCCCGGCGATCTCGCGATCCTTGATCGCGGCATTGATCAGCCGCAACGTCGAAAGCCGCTCGGCCGCCTTGGCCTTCATCGCATCTTTCAACGCAATCTGCAGGCGTTCCCGCAATGACATTTGTCACCTTTCCCCAAAGGTTGGCACCAGCCGCCAACATACCCTGTCCCGGCTTGGGCCACAACCACCCTCTGAAACTTCAAGCCATTGAAATAGAACGATATTCCTTTTGACTCAAAGCCTTGACCCCGCCCCCTCACACCACTAGTGTCCCCGAAATTTGCCCAAGGGGAGTCGCCGCCATGCCCACCTCCGCCCAGCCCAAACCGACCGCCTGCCTCGCGCTTTCCGATGGAACGGTGTTCTATGGCATGGGCTTCGGGGCCACAGGCGAAACCGTGGCGGAACTGGTCTTCAACACCGCGATGACCGGCTACCAAGAGATTATGACCGACCCATCCTATGCGGGCCAGGTCGTCACCTTCACCTTCCCCCATATCGGCAATACCGGCGTCACGGATGAAGATGACGAAACCACCACCCCCGTTGCCGCAGGCATGGTGGTGAAATGGGATCCGACCGAACCCTCCAACTGGCGCGCGCAGGGTGAACTCACCCAATGGCTTGCCCGCAAGGGCCGCATCGGCATCGGCGGCATCGACACCCGCCGCCTGACCCGCGCCATCCGTCAGCAAGGCGCGCCCCATGTCGCACTCGCCCATGATCCCGAAGGCAATTTCGACATCGCCGCCCTTGTTGCCAAGGCCCGCGCCTGGAAGGGCCTTGTCGGCCTTGATCTGGCCAAGGATGTCTCCTGCACCCAATCCTATCGCTGGGATGAAAAACGCTGGGCTTGGCCCGAAGGCTATACGCAGCGCACCGGCGATGGGCTGCGCGTCGTGGCCATCGACTACGGCGCGAAACGCAACATCCTGCGCTGCCTCGCCTCGTCCGGCTGCGAAGTCACCGTCCTGCCCGCCTCCGCCACGGCCGAGGATGTGCTGGCCCTCAACCCCGAAGGCGTGTTCCTGTCCAACGGCCCCGGCGACCCGGCCGCCACGGGCGCCTATGCTGTGCCGATGATTCAGGGCGTTCTGGCCAAGGACCTGCCGCTTTTCGGCATCTGCCTCGGCCACCAGATGCTGGCCCTCGCCCTTGGCGCGCGCACGGTCAAGATGAACCACGGCCATCACGGCGCGAACCACCCGGTCAAGGATCTGACCACAGGCAAGGTGGAAATCACCTCGATGAACCACGGCTTCACCGTGGACAGCCAGACCCTGCCCGCCGGAGTCAGCGAAACGCATGTCTCGCTCTTTGATGGTTCCAACTGCGGCATTGCCGTGGATGGCAAGCCGATCTTCTCGGTCCAATACCACCCCGAAGCCTCGCCCGGCCCGCAAGACAGCTATTACCTCTTCGAACGCTTCGCCCAGGCAATGCGCGCCCGCCGCGCCGCCTGATCGCTGCCCGAACACGGTCAAGGCGTTAACCCGGCCTTAACCGAATGCAACGCATGGTTGAATCCGCGCATCGGAGTCACCCCTCATGCCTGTACCGACCCGCCGCCCCGGCACCAGCCTGCCCAGCCTCGCCCCTTTCGGCATGGCCCCCAGCACCCCACCCACGATGCGCGGCACAGCCGCAGCCGACCGCCCCCCGCACCTCGGGGCCACCGCACCGGCTGCAGGCTTTTCCGATGCGCAGATAACCTTCCTCGCCGCACCCGATCCGGCCTTCCGCAATCTCGCCCGCGCACAAATCCTCCCGGCGCCAACCCCGCGCCCCACCCCGCCCAAACCAGACCTGCCCCCATGGGCCGACCTTCCGCGCCAGCTTGACCTCCCCCTTCCCGTCGATCCGCTGCGCGAACCGCCCGATCTGCAGCTTTTGCGCCGCCTCGGCCCCGCCTTCGCCCTGCGCCACGCGCTCCTGCCCTGGCGGCAACGCAACGGCGATGTCGTCATCCTCACCGCCACCCCCGCGGGTTTCGACCGGCACAGCGCTTTTCTCGCCGCCCTCTTCGGCCCGCGCATCCGCCCCCTCCCCTGCCCCCGCCCGCTGATCGAGGCGGCCTTGCTTGCCCATGCCGGCCCCGGCCTTGTTCAGGCCGCCGAACAGCGCCCCCCCGCCATCGACAGTTGCCGCAGCCTCGATCGCGTTACCCTCACCCTCTGGGCAGGGGTGATTGCACTGGCCATGCTCACCCTCGCCACCTTGCGCCCTGATCTGGCCTTCGGCCTTTTGCTGGGGCTGACCGCGCTCACCTTCCTCAGCCTCACCATCCTGAAATTCGCCACCGCCGCCGCCGCCCTGCGCGACCGGCAGGAACACGCCCCCCCGCTCGACCGCGCCGATCTGCCAATCATCTCCGTCCTCGTCGCGCTGTATGGCGAGGCTGAGATTGCCCCCCGCCTGATCCGCCGCCTCTCGGCCCTCGACTACCCGCGCGACCGGCTTGATGTGATCGTCCTGCTGGAATCGTCTGACACCCCCACCCGCACCGCCATCGCCAAGGTTGACCTGCCCCCTTGGATGCGCGTGATCGCCGTGCCCGATGGCCGCATCCGTACCAAACCGCGCGCCCTGAACTTCGGCCTCGATTTCACGCGCGGCAGCATCATCGGCATCTATGATGCCGAAGACGCCCCCGCCCCCGATCAACTGCTCAAGGTGGCCGCCATCTTCGCCAATGCCCCGCCACGGTTGGGCTGCCTGCAAGGGATGCTCGATTTCTACAACCCTGCCACCAACTGGATCGCGCGCTGTTTCACGCTGGAATATGCCGCATGGTTCCGGCTGTTCCTGCCCGGTCTCGTCCGCCTTGGCCTGCCCATCCCGCTGGGCGGCACCACGCTCTTCCTGCGCCGCAATGCTGTACTGGATGTGGGCGCATGGGATGCCCATAACGTCACCGAAGATGCCGATCTCGGCCTCCGCCTCGCCCGCCGCGGCTGGCAGACCGGGATGCTCCCCTCTGTCACGATGGAAGAGGCGAACTGTCGCCCGGTGCCTTGGGTCAAGCAGCGCTCGCGCTGGACCAAGGGCTATCTGATGACATGGCTCGTCCACATGCGCGCCCCGCGCACCCTTCTGCGCGACCTCGGCCCCCACCGCTTTGTCGCCGTGCAGGTGCTGATCCTCGGCTCCTTGATGCAGGGCATCGCCACCCCGGTCCTGTGGTCGCTCTGGCTGGTGGCCTTCGGCCTGCCGCATCCGGTGCTAGACCTGATCGATCGCGAAACCTTGATCCGCTTCGCCCCGCTCCTCCTCGGCGTCAATCTTCTGGATTTCGCTCTGGCCGCAATTGCCATGCGCCGCGCCGGTCACGCGGTGCCATGGCCATGGCTGCCCCTCCTGAAACCCTATGCGCTTCTCACATCCTTCGCCGCCGCCAAAGCGCTGGTCGAGGCCGTCACCCGCCCCTTCCACTGGGACAAGACCAAGCATGGCCATTTCGACGGCGACACCGAAGACAAACCGTAACCGCCCTCAGCGCGTGCGAATCTCGCCCGCATCCACCCGCAACCGCGTCTCGAAAGCCTTGCTGATATGCTGGCGCAGCGCCTGATAGGCGGCCTCTCCATCCCGCGCCTCGATTGCCCGGACAATCTGGTCATGCTCGGCCAGCGCCACCTCATCCCGCCCTTCGGCCGCAAAAGAGGTGTTGGCCATCAAGGCCATCGACCGATGCACAAGGTCCAGTTGCTGCACCAGAAACCGGTTATGGCTGGCCAGATGGATTTGCTTGTGAAACCGCTTGTTTGCGCGGCTCAGAAGCTTGGGGTCCGCCCCAAGCAAGGCCAGATCATCATCGACCATCCCGCGCAGCACCCGGATCTCTTCATCCGTCGCATGCCGCGCCGCCAGCCGTGCCGCCAGCCCCTCCAACTCGGTCCGCACCGCGTAAAGCTCGGCCAACTGGTTGTGGTCCAGCGACGCCACGATCAGGCTTCGCCCATCGCGCGTCAGCATCGCCTGCGTCTCCAACCGCTGCAACGCCTCGCGCACTGGCGTGCGCGATACCCCCAACCGTTCGGCCAATTCCGATTCCACCAGCCGATCACCGGGCTTGTACAGCCCCGCATCAATCGCCTCCAGGATCAGCGTATACGCATCCTTCTGCACCTGTCGCCCCCTCCGCGCGCCGAATGAATACATCGGCATACCGTAACAGACCCTAATCCCCACCCCGCGCCCATGCAACGCCCCCATTGCCGCCACCCTATCGGCGGACTACCTTGCCGCCATGCCAAAGCAAGATTTCCTCCACGTCCGCACCTGGGTCTTTGACCTCGACAACACGCTCTACCCGCCGCAGATGCGCCTGTTCGACCAGATCGAGGTCCGGATGACCAACTGGGTCATGCAGGCGCTGAATGTCGACCGCGCCCATGCCGATCACCTTCGCGCCAGCTACTGGAAACTTTACGGCACCACACTGGCCGGCCTCATGGCCGAACACCGCATCGACCCCGAGGCCTATCTCGCCGATGTCCATGACATCGACTTCTCCGTCCTTTCCCCCGATCCCGCGCTCGCCGCGCACATCGCCGCCTTGCCCGGCCGCCGCATCGTCTACACCAATGCCGATGCCCCCCTATGCACATCGCGTGCTGGCCGCCCGCGGCCTGACCGGGCTTTTCGATGCGGTCTATGGCGTGGAACATGCCGAGTACCGGCCGAAACCAGAACACGCCGCCTTCCAGACCGTCTTTGCCAAAGACGGGCTCGATCCTTCCCGCGCCGCAATGTTCGAAGATGATGCCCGCAACCTCGCCGCGCCCCATGCCATGGGCATGCGCACCGTGCATATCGCGCCCGAGGCCGAACCTGCGCCGCATATCCACCACCACGCGCCGGACCTGACCGCCTTTCTGGCAAAGCTCACGGCCGCATAGTCGCACGCACCGACGCAAAACGCGACGCTGCGCCGCAGCATACCCTCTTTGACAAAGGCCCGATCCACCCCATCTAGGGGTTGATATCAGGAGTCCCGAATGTCGCTTTCCGCAACTGTCCCCGCCCGGCCCAGCCTCGCCAGCCGCATTCTTCACGCGACCCCGATCCTTGGCCATATCGCGCGCGACATCTCGCGCGATATCTCGACGATCTATTATGTCCTGATGATCGTCCTCACCCTGATCGTCCTGTCGGTCAAAACCTGGGGCCTTGCCGCCCTTGTTCTGACCGCGGTCGCCTTCGTGCCGGTGATGTTCGCCCTGCTGATCTGGATCACCCTGCCCTGATCCCAAAACGGCGGGTCAACATGTCGCTTACCCTTCTTGTGACAGAGGCGTATCTCTGGGCACAGAAGAACGCCGGAGGCTGACATGACCCGCGAAACAACCGAAATCCTCATCGCTGGCGGGGGTGTGGCAGGCCTGACCGCCGCCGCCGCCTTCGGATCAGCGGGTTTCTCGGTGATCTGCGTCGATCCCACCCCGCCCGTCACGAGCATGGAGGCAGATGGCGCCGACCTGCGCACCACCGCCTTCCTGCAACCCTCTATCCCCGTCCTCGAAGCCGCAGGCCTGTGGACCCGCCTCGCCCCCCACGCCGCCGCGCTTCAGATCATGCGCATCGTCGATGCCGGGGGCGAACTGCCCGAACCCCGCATCGTCAAGGAATTCGATGCCGCCGATATCTCGGCAGATCCCTTCGGCTGGAACCTCCCCAACTGGCTCCTGCGCCGCGAAATGGTGGAACGCTTGGCCGAACTGCCCAATGTCTCGTTCCGCCCGGGCATATCAGCCACGAACCTGCTCACCCGCGACAGCGAGGCGCTCGTCACCCTGTCCGATGGCACCCGCATCGCCGCCCGCATGGTCATCGCCGCCGATGGCCGCGCCTCCGCGATGCGCGAGGCGCTGGAAATCCCCGTGCGCACCATGCGCTATGGCCAGAAGGCGCTCGCCTTCGCCGTCTCGCACCCGATCCCGCATCGCAACGTCTCGACCGAGATTCACCGCTCGGGCGGCCCCTTCACCCTCGTCCCCCTGCCCGATCGCAACGGCCTGCCCTGCTCGGCCATCGTCTGGATGGAAACCGGCCCCAACATCCAGCGCCTCGCCGCCCTGCCCGTCCCGGAGTTCGAGGCAGAGATGAACACCCGCTCCTGCCATATCCTCGGCCCGCTGACCCTGATCAGCCGCCGCACCGTCTGGCCCATAATCAGCCAGATTGCTGACCGCATGTCCGGCGAACGCACCGCCCTGTTGGCAGAAGCCGCGCACGTCGTCCCGCCCATCGGCGCGCAGGGGCTGAACATGTCGCTGGCCGACCTCAAGGCCCTGCTGGATTTGGCCGACGCAGATCGCGCCGGTCTGGGCAGCGCAAAGATGCTCGACACCTATCACCGTCAACGCCACACCGAGGTTCAGGTCCGCGTCACAGGTATCGACGCGCTCAACCGCGCCTCCATGATGGGCGCGCAAGGCCTGCGCGATCTGCGCGCCACCGCGCTGAACGCGCTCTATTCCGTGGCCCCCGTCCGCAAAACACTCATGCGCGCGGGCCTCGGCCTGCGCTAGGGCCCGAGAATTTTCCCGAAAATTCTCGGGCACCCCCACCCAAAACTTTCCCACTGGAAAGTTTTGGGCCCACGCTCCGGAAAATCTTTATAAAGATTTTCCGGGCTTACAGCACCGCCTCAACAGCCCGCTCCAGCCGCGCCACGGTGGCCGGCACATCCTTCAGCTTGTCCAGCCCGAACAGGCCCAGCCGGAATGTCTTGAACTCCGGCCCCTCGCCCACCTGCAACGGCACACCCGCCGCGATCTGCAACCCCTGCGCGCGGAACTTCGCGCCGTTCTGCACATCGGGCTGGTCGGTATAGCTCACCACCACGCCGGGGGCCTGATAGCCTTCCGCCGCGACAGACGGCACGCCCTTTCCGGCCAGCAGCCCGCGCACGGCGTGGCCCAGCTCCCATTGTGCGGCCTTGGCCTCGGCAAAACCCATCGCCTTGGTCTCCAGCATCGCGTCACGAAAGCCCACAATCGCATCCGTGGGCATCGTGGCATGATAGGCATGCCCGCCACCCTCATAGGCGGCCATGATGGCCCGCCATTTCTTCAGGTCCATCGCAAAGGAATTGCTGTCCGTCTCGGCCAGCCGCGCCTCGGCGCGCGGGCTCATCACCACCACCCCGGCCGAAGGCGCGGCGGACCAGCCCTTCTGCGGCGCACTGATCAGCACGTCCACCCCGGTCGCTTCCATATCCACCCAGATGCAACCGCTCGCGATGCAATCCAGCACCATGATCGCCCCCACCTCATGCGCCGCAGCGGCGATCTGGGCGATATACGCATCCGGCAGGATGATCCCCGCGCTCGTCTCCACATGCGGGGCGAACACGGCTTCGGGCTTCATCTCGCGGATCTTGGCAACCACCTCCTCGACCGGCGGTGGCGCATAAGGCGCGCGCGGGTCATTCCCGGTCTGGCGCGCCATCACCACCGTCGTCTCGCCCGCAAAAGCGCCCGCGTCAAAGATCTGCGACCAGCGGAAGGAAAACCACCCATTGCGCACCACCAGCACCGATCCCTTGCCGAACTGCCGCGCCACAGCCTCCATCGCAAAGGTCCCGCCACCGGGAACCAAAGCCACAGCCGAGCCGTGATAGACCTCTTTCAGCAGCGCCGACACATCCCGCATCACGCCCTGAAACCGCGCCGACATGTGGTTCAGGCTGCGGTCGGTGAAGACCACGGAAAACTCCTCAAGCCCCTCCGGGTCGATATGTGCATGCAGTCCGGGCATCGTCAGCCTCTCCATTCCGAAACGCGATGGCCTGCCTGCGCAAGCCAATCAGGGTTGATCTCCACCCCCCAGCCGGGGGCATCGGGCACGGTCACGCACCCCTCTTTCACATCATAGGGCGACCCAAGGAAAAGTCCCTCCTGCCACGGATAGTAGTCCGGCCCCTCGATCGACAATTCCAGATATTTCCCCGCATTGGGGATCGCCTTCAACAGATGCATCGTGCACATCGTCACCAGCGACAGGTTGGCCGCATGCGGCGTGATCGGCAACCCCGCCGCTGCACCCATCCGGCACACCTCCAGCGTGCGATGGATGCCGCCCATATACATCACATCCGGTTGCAGAATATCGACCGCCCCGTGCTCGATCATCAGCCGCCAGCTGGAAAACTCGCAATCCTGCTCACCCCCCGCCACGTCGATGGACAGCGCCGCCCGCACCTCCGCCGTCTGATCCACCTCCCAATAGGGGCAAGGCTCTTCAAAATGCCCGATGCCGTTGTCCTCCAGCATCCGCCCCACCTCGATCGCCCGGCGGGGTGAAAAGCCGGAATTGCCGTCCACCAGCTTGTCGATCCCGTCGCCCAACGCCTTCGCCACGACCGGCATCACCGCCTCGGTCCGCCCCGGCCATTCATCCACGTCGCGCCCGCATTCCGCCCCCACGCGCCATTTGAAGGCGGTAAACCCTTTCTCATCCCTAAGCCGGCACAACCGCGCCGCCTCATCCTCCGGCGAAATGTCGCGCTTCATGCTCGACGCATAGGCGCGCAGCAGCCCCGGCTCGCCGCCCAGCAACGCGACGACAGGCTTGCCCTCCACCTTTCCCCGCAGATCCCACAGCGCCGTATCCAGCCCCGCCATGGCACGGCGCAGATAGCTGCCGGGATATTTGTGCTCCCGCTCATAAACCCGCCGCAGCGTATCCTCGAAATCCAGCGCATCCGTCCCCAGCGCGTGCGGCGCCACCTGACGATGAAACACCTCTGCCGTCAGGTCCGCGTAATAGGTCGACACCTGTCCCCAGCCGACAGCCCCACCCTCCGCCGTCGCCCGCACAAAGCAGACAAACTCATTGCCAAAGGTCTCCAGCCGCGTGATCCGCATCTCACCCCCACCGATCGCCGATCCCGCCACCCTAGCGCCCGGCTTCCGCCCGCACAGCGCCATTCCCGACACGCGCCACGCCGCTTCCCGCGCTCTGTCCCTTCATCCGTTCCAAAACATCCCGGGGGTGAATGGCCGCTCGCGGCCAGAGGGGGCTGGCCCCCTGAACCGGAGGCAAAGCGCGAAGGCGCGCAGCCGACTGAAAAGCCGTGCGGCGGCACGCCGCTCCGATCAGAACCCGGTCACCCCAAAGGCCCCGGCCGCCGCTCCTCGGTCAAAAGCACATTGGCCTCCACATTCCCCACCCCCGGCAACGTCATGATCCGCCGCCGCAACACCCGCTCGAAATCCACGATATCCCGCGCCACCACGCGCAGGCGGTAATCGAACAGCCCCAGCACATGCTGCACCACCTGCACTTCGGGGATGGCCGTCACAGCCCGCTCGAAATCCTCCAGCGGCACCCGCCCCCGCGTCGCCAGCTTCACCCCCAGAAAAACGGTCACCCCGAACCCCAGCGCCGCGCGGTCCACATCCACCCGGCGCCCCGCAATCACCCCCGCCTCCTCCAGCCGCCGCACCCGCCGCCAGGCGCCGGGCTGGCTCAGCCCCAGCCGCCGCCCCAATTCCCCCGCCGACAGGGTGCCATCCGCCACCAAGGCACGGCAGATCGCCCGGTCCAGATCATCCAGATCAATCACAGCGGCAACGCCTCCCCGTCCTTGATGGTGGAAATCAGCATCAAGGCCTCCAGCTCCGCGATATGCGGCAGGGTCAGGATGCGCGTGCGATAGACCTCCTGATAATGCCCCATGTCCCGCGCGATCACGTTCAGCCGCACATCCACCCGGCCCAGAAACGTCTCGATTGCCACCACCTCGGGCACCTCCCGCGCCGCCGCGATGAACGCGTCAAAGGCCCGCGGGTCGGTCTTGTCCAGCGTAAAGCGCAACGAAACCTCCACCCCATACCCCAGCGCGCGCCAATCGATCACCGCCTGCTCCGCCCGGATCACCCCCGCGGCCTGCATCTGCTCCAACCGCCGCCACAGCGTCGCCACCGTCACCCCCGCCCGCGCCGCCAGCTCCGCGCGCGCCAAGGCCGGTTCCGCCAGATGATGCCGCAGGATGCGCCGGTCCGTCTCGTCAAGCATGATTTATCCACCAAACCGCCATTCCCCGCATGATCCCTCCCACAAACCACGATAATCGTCAAACAATGCACGGCCTCCCACGCGAAAATCCGTATTCTGCCGCCATCATCAGCAAAAGGAACGCCCCAATGCGCGTCTATTATGATCGTGACTGCGACATCAACCTGATCAAGGACAAGAAGGTCGCCATCCTCGGCTACGGCTCCCAGGGCCACGCCCACGCCCTCAACCTGCGCGACTCGGGCGCCAAGAACCTCGTCGTGGCCCTGCGCGAAGGCTCCCCCTCCGCCAAGAAGGCCGAGGCCGAAGGCCTTAAAGTCATGGGCATCGCCGAAGCCGCCGCTTGGGCCGACCTGATCATGTTCACCATGCCCGACGAACTTCAGGCCGAAACCTACCGCAAATACGTCCATGACAACCTGAAAGAAGGCGCCGCCATCGCCTTCGCGCACGGCCTGAACGTCCACTTCGGCCTGATCGAGCCGAAAAAGGGCGTCGACGTCATCATGATGGCCCCCAAGGGCCCCGGCCACACCGTCCGCGGCGAATACGTCAAGGGCGGCGGCGTCCCCTGCCTCGTGGCCGTCCATCAGGATGCCACCGGCCGCGCCATGGAAATCGGCCTCTCCTACTGCTCCGCCATCGGCGGCGGCCGCTCGGGGATCATCGAAACCAACTTCCGTCAGGAATGCGAAACCGATCTCTTCGGCGAACAGGCGGTCCTCTGCGGCGGTCTGGTCGAGCTGATCCGCATGGGCTTCGAAACCCTGGTCGAGGCCGGGTATGAGCCCGAAATGGCCTATTTCGAATGCCTGCACGAGGTGAAGCTGATCGTCGACCTGATCTACGAAGGCGGCATCGCCAACATGAACTACTCGATCTCGAACACCGCCGAATACGGCGAATACGTCTCGGGCCCGCGCATCCTGCCGTACGACGAAACCAAGGCCCGCATGAAAGCCGTGCTGACCGACATCCAGACCGGCAAATTCGTGCGCGACTTCATGCAGGAAAACGCCGTCGGCCAACCCTTCTTCAAGGCCACCCGCCGCATCAACGACGAACACCAGATCGAGAAAGTGGGCGAAAAGCTCCGCGCCATGATGCCCTGGATTTCCAAGGGCAAGATGGTCGACCGCGCGCGGAACTGATCTTTTCTGCTACGGTTGAGTGAGGGGGGCGGTCCGAGAGGGCCGCCTTTTCACTTAATCCTATTGAGAAGCATGTGTGCAGTCTTAATCTTTTCTGCCGACTTCTCGATACTCGGATATACAGTAGAGGCATTAATGTTAATGCTATCCAACCTCTCTAGTATTTCTTTCTTGTTAGTAACCCTGATTCTTTGAACTGAAATTAAATCGTTTCCGTCAGCAGGCATCTTTGAACCCTGTCCGAACAGTAGAAACGCCCCATGCTGCGACTTAATCCTACTATTTGTCATCTTTGCTTTCACACACAGAATGGACCCCACATCCTCTGGCTTAATGCGCGCTTCGAAGTATGGCTTCTCAGATTTGATATATTGCAATAATTGCCGTAGTGGGTAGGACTGGTTAAAAACCTCAATAGGAAGTGAAGTGTCAATCTCATTCTTTTCTGAAATGGTCAACTTACTAAGGTTTGCGAGGCAACTCACCGTGTCTGAGTCGTAGTACTTAATATTATCTTTCCGAACGCCAAATACTATGACCTGGCCATATTCTTCCTTGGCATCTTCACAGGCAAAGTACAGTGCAATCAAAGGATTGCTCGAAAGATCAAGTAACCGCGTTGGAAGACCGTAGTGCTGCATGCGAACCAGACGATCAAAGCAAAACTCGTCATTCTGAAATTCGTCATAGTTTGCGATGAGAAGCTCTTTGCCCATAACATCCTCACTTGGAAGATACTGTGGCGCGCCGCTTGGCCACTCCCTCAGAACGGATGGAACAAGCGAGTAGCTTTCTTTCTCATGGCCTCTAAAGAAGTAATCTATTCCGCCTCCCCCTGTTGCACCAAAGACAAAACTCAAGAAACTTTCAACATTATCGGCAACTCCCATAACCGATATTTCTGGAGGCACTTGGCTCTTGAAAGTCTTTGCTGGTGGTATTTTAACACTTGGTTTTATATCCAGCAGGCTATGCAGAACGTTCAATTCATCCCCCAAGTGAACCGCCCAATGCGTTCTATAGGGTTGAAAGGAGTGCGCGCCGAAAACCTTCGCTGCTTCAATGCTACTGCTGAACTTTACAATACCAAAATCAACCTCAGGCGTGAAAGAAAAACTGACCTCTCTTCCATACTTCTCAATCCTTGTTAGATGGCCATACTTGATTAGCATCCTGTTTGTTTCATCAATTTCACTGCACACAAAGGTTGGCAACGACTTAAGAAAGCCCAGCGCAACAGAACCAAGACCCGCCAACTTTTCCTGAAGGTCAGTTGGCGTATATTCAAGGACACGGTCAGCTGAAATCGAAAGACTGACATCTCCATCCCTCCACCGTTCATAACCATGCATGGAAATGAAGTTGAAGAATCTCGGTGCAGCAGTCATGTTTTGCCTTTCCAAGTTGATGTCTTTATCTGGAACTAGGTAGCCTCTAAAATCAAGTGCGACTGTAAAGCAAACTCTGCCTTGGAGCATCTTCAGAAATTGAAGAGGTCTGACCGTCTGCCCACCGTGAACTTGATCATCTAGCGAGCGTAGCCTGTACAGTCGCTTAGGTAGGGTGTGCGCTCTGCGCGCACTATCCCCGCCACCCACCACCGCCCAAGGTGCGCGTCAAGCGCACACCCCACCCCCTATCTTTCCCCCCCCGAAAGGCGCATAGTGGCCTCCAGCCCCTCGATCCCGAAGGGCAGATCGTCAGGGTGTGGCGCGCAAGGGCCCCTCCTCCCGGCCGATGTTGTGCCAGCGCCATCCTGACCTGATCCCGGTTCCCGAAAGGACATGACCCATGGGTATTTCTACCCCCAAGCCGCGTTTCGACCTTGCCGCCTTCCTGAGCGAAAAGGCCCCGGCCAAATCGCGGCGCAAGCCGATGTGGAAACGCCAGATGCCCACCGCCGAGGTTGAAGAGCCCACCGAGGCCGCCCCCGCCGACACGCCCAAAGAATAACGGCGCGCGGGGGCAACCCCGCCCCAGACCAACCCAAAAGGGCGCGCGGTTCCCCCGCGCGCCCTTTCCTTTTGCCTAATCCACCGTCCGCTGCGCGCATACGCCGGTATGCACGGCCATCTGCACCGGCATCTGCACCGGGCGCTGCACGCCCAAAATCAGGCCACGGCCTGTTCCACCGCTCTCACAATGGTACCCACCACCTCTTCCAGCAGCGCCGCATCCTCACATTCCGCCATCACCCGCACCAGCGGCTCTGTCCCCGATTTGCGGATCAGGATGCGCCCCTTGCCCACCACCCGCCGCTCCATATCGGCGATCACAGCCTGCACGGCAGCATCCTCCAGCGGCCGCTTGTCGGCCCCGTAGCGCACATTTTTCAACATCTGCGGCACGGTCTCAAACTGCCGCGCAAGCGTTGCCGCCGCCTCCCCCGTCCGCGCCATTTCCGCCAGGAATTGCAGCCCCGCCACCAGCCCGTCGCCGGTCGTGGCATAGTCGGTCATCACGATATGGCCGGATTGTTCGCCGCCCAGATTGAACCCACCTTCGCGCATTCTTTCAACGACATAGCGGTCGCCCACTGCCGTGCGTTCCAGCCGCAGCCCGCGCCCTTCAAGGTGCCGCTCAAGGCCAAGGTTCGACATCACCGTCGCCACCAGCGCCCCGCCGCGCAGCCGCCCATCCTCGGCCCAGCGCGTGGCCATCAGCGCCATGATCTGATCGCCATCCGCAACGCGCCCCTTGGCATCCAGGATCATCACCCGGTCCGCATCGCCATCCAGCGCGATCCCCACATCCGCTCCATGGGCAACCACCGCCTCGGCCGCCGTCTGCACATGGGTCGATCCGCAATTTTCGTTGATATTCTTGCCGTTAGGGGAAACGCCAACCGGAATGACCTCTGCCCCCAGCTCCCACAGCACCTCTGGCGCCGCCTTATAGGCCGCTCCATTGGCGCAATCGATCACCACCTTCAACCCGTCCAGCCGCACGCCCGCAGGCAGCGTCGTCTTGACGAATTCCTGATAGCGCCCGCGCCCATCCTCGATCCGCTTCGCGCGCCCGATATTCTCAGGCTGGGCCAAATGAACCTCGCCCTCCAGCAAAGCCTCAATCTCCGCCTCCGCTTCATCGGAAAGCTTGAACCCATCCGGCCCAAAGAACTTGATCCCATTATCGAAGTGAGGATTGTGCGAAGCCGAAATCATCACCCCTACATCCGCCCGCATCGACCGCGTCAAAAACCCCACCGCCGGCGTCGGCACCGGGCCCAGCAGCAGCACATTCATGCCCGTGCTGGTCAGACCCGCGGTCAGCGCGTTCTCCAACATATAGCCGGAAAGCCGCGTATCCTTGCCGATGACCACACGATGTGCCACCCCGCCATCGCGCCGGAAATAGCGCCCCGCCGCCGCGCCAAGGCGCAGCGCCATCTCGGCCGTCATCGGGTAGGTGTTCGCCCGCCCCCGCACACCATCGGTTCCGAACAGTTTCCGCGTCATCCATCCACTCCATTCACGGCCTGCCACAGGCGCAAGGCCTGCCGCGTCTCGGCCACGTCATGCACGCGCAGCATCTGCGCGCCCTGTGCCACACCCGCCAAAGCCACCGCCACCGATCCCGGCATCCGCCGGTCGGCCTGATCCTCGCCCCCGATCGTGCCGATGAACCGCTTGCGCGACGCGCCCAACAGCACCGGCACCCCCAGATCGTGAAACAGGCTCAGCCCCCGGATCAGCGTCAGGTTATGCGCCGCCGTCTTGCCGAACCCGATCCCCGGGTCCACCATGATCCGCGCACGGGGGATGCCCGCCGCCTCGGCCACGGCGATCCGGTCCTTCAGGAAATCGTAGACGTCCAACAGCACGTCGTCATAGCGCGGATCATCCTGCATCGTGGCCGGGGTTTTGACCGCATGCATCAGGATGATCGGCGCGCCCGCAGCCGCCACAACCCCCGCCATCGCAGGGTCAAACCCCATCGCCGCCACATCGTTGACAATGCCCGCCCCCGCCGCAAGCGCCGCCTTGGCGACCGCTGCCTTGCGCGTGTCGATAGAGATTGGCACCTCCAACCCGCCCGCCCGCAGTGTGGCGATCACCGGGGCGGTGCGCGCCACTTCCTCGGCCATCTCCACCTCGGCGGCACCCGGCCGGGTGCTTTCCCCGCCAATGTCCAGCACATCCGCGCCCCGCGCCATGGTTTGCGCCTGCTTCAGGGCCGCCTCGGGTGCCAGAAACCGCCCGCCATCGGAAAAACTGTCCGGCGTCACGTTCAGGATGCCCATGATCCGGGGCCGATCCATCGCCATGCCGCCGAAATCCGGGCGTGGCGCGCTCAGCCGGTCCCGCACCTCGGCTGGCAGATCGCCCACCGCCACCACGCGTGACGGCCCATCCCGGCGCAACACCTCCACCTGCGCGAACCAGCACCACCCCCCGGCAAGGGGCAGCGGCCCGGCAGGGCGGGCGGCATCGGTCATCGCAATGGGGCGGTAATATTCCATAAGCATTGCCTAGGCGCAGCACGTCACCCGCGCAAGCCCCGCGCGGTTCAGGCGCGTTCCACCGGCACGCGGCTTCCTGCCGGGACTGCAACATCCCCGTGAAGCAGGAACCCGCTTGCCGCCATCATCTCGGCCAGCCACAGCGCCAGCGCTACCGGATCACGGCTCTGCGGCCCGTCCACCGCGTCCAGCACCAGCTTGGATGGCGCCCAAACGATCATCTGCCCGTGCTTGATGGCCCAGTCGATTTCCGTCCGCGTGGCCACCACCACACAGCGTGGATCGCGCGCCGCCAGCGTCCAGGCGTTCTGCTCGATGGCCAGCAGGTCAATCCGCCGCTGCGTGGGCTTATGCCCCGTTTCGGCCCGCGGCAGATCGGGCAAGCCCACTGTCAGGATGACAGGCACGCCCCGCGCCTCCAACCCATCCAGCCGCGCGGCCAGATCGGTTGCATGAATTGCGGCATTGTCCAGAAACACCACCAACGGATGCAGCGCCGCCTCTACCCCGTCGCTGCCCACGGCCTTCAACGGGGCCTCTGCCCGGCTGCGGGCAATCTCCACCCCCAGCTTGCCGGGGCCACGGTCCAGCTTTTCCACCCGCACAAAGGCGCGCATCGCCTGCGGTTCGGCCAGAATCCGCTCTGCCACCCGTTCCGCCAGCGTCTCCAGCAGGTTCAGCCGCTCTGCCGCAAGCTCGGCCGCAATCGCTTCGGTGATGCGGTCATAGCTCAGGATCTTGTCCACATCGTCGTCCAGCGGCTGCGGCTGCGGGCGCACTTCGACCACCACATTGAACTGGATGCGCTGCCGCGTGCCGCGTTCCTGCTGAAATGCCCCGATCTCCACCTCGACCACATGATCGCGCAGACTGATCCGGTCGCGCGGGTCGGCGCTGGCCGATGCCACGGCCCGTTCTTCGGGATGGGCAAAGGCAAGGCGGGTGTCGGTGGTCATGGTCTCGCCTCCCGGCGCACAAAGGAATTCGGGGGCAGGTTATCCCCCACCCCCGACACTTCCATGTCCGAACCCGTCACAAGACGCAAGCAAGGCGACTCTCGTGTCGCCTTCCCGGCCCCGCCTCAGGGTTGCTTGTAGAACAGATGCGCCCCGATGGCCGCCGTCTGCGGAAAGCGCCGCGCCCAGCCGGGCCGCACTTGGCGCGTGTGGAAATGCGTGGCCCCCATCGTCAGGGCGCGCGGCGCACCGTTCATCATCGCCGCCGCAATCCGTTCCGCCCGCCACATCGCCTCGGGGTCGCGCATCCGGTCAGCGCGGCCGTCGCAGACATAGCTGAACTGGCATCCGCCGCCGCCACGCTGCTGCACCACACCGCAGATCGTTGACGGGTAATCCTGGCTGTCGACGCGATTCAGAATCACCTCTGCCACCGCGAACTGCCCGCGCAGGGTTTCGCCGCGCGCTTCGAAATAGATCGCCTTGCTCAGGCATTCCCACTGCGCACCGCCCGTGGGTTCCGGCAGCGCCGCAAGCCAGGCATCATCATAGCGGATCACCGAAGGCGCGGCGGGTTTGCCCTGCGCCTTGCCGGTGGTCGTGCGGGTTTCGATCTTCGGACCCACGGCCAATTCCGTCAACCGTCCCTCCGGAATGGCGTTCAACGCCTGTCTTTCCGTCCCCAGCAACGTGCCAAGGGTGCCGCCCATGGCGGCTGTCGGATCATTCGATTGGCTCACCGTCACGTCGGCGAAGGCCGCTCCATTCAGGATGACGGCAGCAATCGCCCCCGTAATCCAGCCTGTCTGCAAGCGCATGGTCTCGTGTATCCCGGTTGTTTCAACCCGCCATCAGCGGGGAAAAACCTTTCCCCATTGATAACGAGGGGCGGGCGTAGCCGAATCATCAGGCCCGAGTCTACCAATGTGGCAGAATTGCAACCGAAATTCGGTCCTTTTCGGCGGATATCCGCCGAAATTTCTTAACACGTTAGCGCAACAAGATCAGACAAACACATGATCTTGTGTCACTTTTTTGGAATCGACATTTGCTCCTTCAAAGCCAGATGCGCCGCCGCCAACCGGGCCAGCGGCACACGATAAGGCGAGCAGGAAACGTAATCGAATCCCGCCTTGCGGCAGAATCCGATGGATTCGGGGTTCCCCCCATGCTCGCCGCACAGGGATACGACCAGATCACCACGCGTCCTGCGACCGCGTTCCGTGCCGATCAGCAGCAACTCACCCACCCCGTCCACATCCAGAATATGGAACGGGTCTTCGGGAAACACGCCTTGCTGCACATAGGTGTTCATGAACCGCCCCGCATCATCGCGCGACAGGCCATAGGTCATCTGCGTCAGGTCATTCGTGCCGAACGACAAAAAGGCCGCGTGCTGCGCAATCTCGCCCGCCCGCAACGCGGCGCGTGGCGTTTCCACCATGACCCCCAGCTTATAGGCGAAATCCGCCCCCGCCTTGGTACGCACCTTGGCCGCCACAGCCTCGATCCGGGTCTGCACCAGCTCCACCTCGCGCCGGGCCGATACCAGCGGGATCATGATTTCCGGCACCACTGCCGCGCCCCGCCGCCCGACCTCTACCGTCGCCTCGAAAATGGCCTGCGCCTGCATGTCATAGATTTCGGGCAGCACCACGCCCAGCCGCACGCCCCGCATCCCCAGCATCGGGTTGAACTCGGCCAAAGCCTCGGCCCGCCGCGTCACCTCTGACAGCGGCTTGTCCAGCGCCTCGGCCAATTCGCGCAGGCCCTCGCGGCTATGCGGCAAAAACTCATGCAAGGGCGGGTCGAACAGGCGGATGCAGACGGGCAGGCCCTGCATGATGTCGAACAGCTGCACGAAATCCTCGCGCTGCATCGGCAACAGCCGCGCCAGCGCCGCTGCGCGATCCTTGGAACTGTCGGCAAAGATCATCTCGCGCATCACCACCAGACGATCATCTTCAAAGAACATGTGTTCCGTCCGGCACAGCCCGATTCCCTGCGCCTCGAACTGCCGCGCCGTGGCGGCATCCGCAGGCGTATCGGCATTGGCCCGAATGCCGATATCGCGGTACTGATCCGCCCAACCCAAGAGCTTGCGAAAACTGTCGTCCAGCGCCGGGGCCAGCATATCCGCCGCACCCACCAGCGCCTCGCCCGTGGTGCCATCGACAGTGATGATGTCCCCCTCACGGAACACCCGCCCGTCGGGGGCCACCAGCTTCTTGTCCTTGGAATCGAGCTTCAGGTCCGACGCCCCCACGATACAAGGCAGGCCCAAGCCCCGCCCGATCACCGCCGCGTGGCTGGTCATGCCGCCCCGTTCCGTCAGCACCCCCACGGCGGAATGCATCCCACGAATATCCTCGGGCGCGGTCTCGCGCCGCACCAGAATGCAAGGCTCACCCCGCGCCGCACTCGCCTGCGCGGCGGCGGATGAAAAGACGATCCGTCCCGTCGCCGCCCCCGGGCTGGCCGCGATCCCCCGCACGAACACATCGCGCGGCCCGCGCGGATCAACCTGCGTGTGCAGCAATTCCGGCAGCGCGCGCGGCTCCACCCGCAGCACCGCCTCGGCCTCGGAAATCACGCCATCCTCGGCCAGAGCCACGGCGATTTTCAGCCCCGCCCGCGCCGAACGGGCCACCTTCACCGCATCCAGCACCGACAGATGCCCGTCCTCGATGGTGAATTCGATCTGCATCTCTTCGCGCAGCTTCACCCGGCAGGCCGCGCCAAACCGCAGCAGATCGCCAAACAGCCCCGGCGCAAGCTCCTCGAGCGAGGGCCCGCGCGGATCGCGCGTCAGATAGATCGCCTCCGTCCGCTTCAACGCATCCCGCCCCTGCGACTGGCCCAGATAGCGCCCTGTCACCTGCGGCAGCCCCGTCACCGGATCGACGAACTGGATCACCCCCGACCCGGAAACCCCCTTGCCGATGCCCTGCGCCATTTCCTGCACCACAAGGCCCAGCGCCGCCGCATCCGGCGCCCCCTTGGCCTGCCGCAACAGTCGCGCCGTTGTCCCCTCCCAGGCCCGCGCCATGGAGCGGAGCACCTCGGCCAGTTGGCGGGCAGGGTCTTGCGGAAATTCCTCATCCATTTCCAGCTCATAGACCCGCAGCGCATCGCGCAGCGCTTCGGCCGACGGGGCGGCGGCATCGAACATGTCGGGGTCCAGCCGCGCCACATGGGTGGCATAGGATTGCACAAACCGCAGGTACAGCGCATCCGCCGCCGCCTGCCCGTGCCGTTCTACCAGCCCCAGATGCCGTTCTGCGTTCATGCCGATGTTCAGAATCGTTCCCGGCCCGCCCCAATCGGGGTTCTCCGGGCTGGGCCGCACGGAAATCAATGCATCCGCGCCGAAATGCGCCAGAATTGCCTCTACATCCACCGGATGCCCCGCCGCAATCGCCCGGACCGTGCCCGCAGGCAGCGCTACCGTCTCCGGCACCGGCAAATCCAGCCGCACCAGCCGTTGCAGGCACTTTGCCCGCCAGCCATGCGCCGCCGTCTGGATGCGCGCCGTGGGCGTGATCTCGGCGAAATCGGGAAGCATATCCATCTTCTGCACTGCAGCGACCTTTCCTTTGCAGCCGCAGGATACGCCGAAAACAGTGTCAATCAAGCCTGACATTCGGTGTAACGGCTACGTCACACTGACGGAGGGCGCCGGGGGTTTCACACCCCCGGACCCCCGTGGGATATTTTCACAGAGAAGAGTTGGCAGAGAGGGGGGGGATTACCCGTCGACCTTTGTCAAATCCGCCACGCCCGAACAGATCGCACGGATGCGGTGCAGCAGGTTCAACCGGTTGCGGCGCAGAATCTCATTCTCGGCATTGATCTGCACGGCGTTGAAAAACGCGTCGATCGGCGCGCGCAACTGGGCTATGGCCCCCATCGCGGCGGCGAAATCTTCGGCCTTCATCGCGGGGCCAATAGCCTGCTCCGCCACATCCAGCGCATTGAACAGAGCGCGTTCCGCGTCCGTTTCGGCGAATTTCGGATCGGCGCCGAAGGAGTACTCCACCCCATCCTTCGCCTCGGCCTGAGACAGGATGTTGTTGGCCCGCTTGAACCCCTGCAACAGGTTGGTGCCATCGTCGGAGGACAGAAAGGACTGCAACGCCTGCGCGCGCTTTACCAGCAGGGTCAGATCGCAGTTTCCTTCCATGCCAAGACAGGCGTCAATCACGTCATGCCGGATACCCTGATCGCGCAAGAAGACCTTCAGCCGATCATGAACGAAGTCACGCAGATCGTCGCTGATCGAAGGATCGTGGTCACGCACCCGCGACACCCAATCGGCGCCCGTCGGTTCAGCTTCTGCCACCAAGGCGCGGGTCACTTTGCCGAACATTCCGTTTGCCACAGCCCCGTCAAGGATCGCAGCCAAACGCTTTGCCTCCTGCGGGTCGGCCCCGATCTGGTGGCGCAACACCTGCACATCGGTGAGACGGTCCAACGACACCCGCACCCCATTCACCAACACCAACCGAATAACCCCCAGTGCCGCCCGACGCAGTGCAAACGGGTCCTTGCTCCCTGTCGGCTTTTCATCAATCGCCCAGAACCCGGTCAACGTGTCGATCTTGTCGGCCAGCGCAACGGCGACCGAGACAGGCTCTGTCGGCACCGCATCCGATGGACCCAGCGGCGAATAGTGATCCCGGCACGCATCCGCCACCGCTGCAGGCATCCCCGCCTCCAGCGCGTAATAGCGGCCCATCACGCCCTGCAATTCGGCGAACTCGCCCACCATACCCGACCGCAGGTCCAGCTTGGCCACCCGCGCCGCCTGCTCGGCCAGCGCGGCATCTGCCCCCACCATGGGCGCAATCTCGCGCGCCAAGGCGGCGATCCGGTCGATCCGTTCGGCTTGGCTGCCCAGTTTGTTGTGGAAGGTCACGGCGCGCAGGCCATCGGCCCACTCGCCCATGCCGCCCTTGGCCACCCGCAGATCGTTTTCCCAGAAGAAATGCGCATCCGACAGGCGGGCGCGCAGCACCTTTTGGTTGCCGCGCAGGATCGCAGCCCCGCCATCCGCCGCCTCGATATTCGCCACCGTGATGAATCGCTCAATCCGCCCCGTCTTGGGGTTCTTTACGGAAAAGAACTTCTGATGCTCTTTCATCGAGGTTTGCAGAACCTCCGCCGGCAGGCCCATGAATTCCTCGCCGATCTGCCCCATCAGGACCGACGGCCATTCCACCAGCCCCGCCACCTCGGCCAGCAGACCGCGATCCTCCACCACTTCAAGCCCGGCGGCAAAGGCCATGTTGGTGGCGTCATGCCAGATCTGCGCCTCACGCTCGGCCGCATCCAGCATCACCTTGGCGCGGCCCAGCTTCACTCGGTAATCGTCAAATGAGGTCACGGCAAACCGCCCCGCCCCCATGAAACGATGCCCTTCGGTCGTGTTGCCCGCCGTGATCCCGTCTACGTCCAGCGGCACCACCCGTGCCCCCGCCTCATCGACAAGCAGGCACAGGATGGATTGCAAAGGCCGCACCCAGCGAAGCGACCCCGAACCCCAGCGCATGGATTTGGGCCATGGGAAATTGCGGATCGCGCTTTCCAGCACCTCGGCCACAATCGCATCGGCGCTGCGCCCGGGCTTTTCGACCACCGCGAAATAGACCTGCGCCTTCTTGTCGTCGCGCACCTCAAGCTGATCCAGCGTCAGCCCGGTTGACCGCAAGAACCCCTCCAGCGCCGCCGCCGGCGCATCCGTGCGCGGCCCCTTGCGCTCTTCCCGCACCGCGCGGCTTTCGGCCGTCAGTTCCTCTACCGACAGCACCAACCGCCGCGGCGTCGAAAAGGCCCCGGCGCTGGCATAGGTCAGCCCGGCCTCAACCAGCCCATCCGTCACCAGCCGCTTGAGATCGGCCGCCGCCTTGGCCTGCATGCGCGCAGGAATTTCTTCCGAGAACAGTTCGATCAACAGATCAGGCATTGGATCACTCGCTCGCCGAGGCGTTCAACTGGTGCCAGGCAAACGCCCGGCCATCGGGGAAAACCGCAACAACGCGGTCCACGCCGGGGTGAATATTGGCTTCCGACAGGAAGGGAATGGCCTCGCCGCGCTCCAGCGCCGCCCCGATGGCTTGCGCGTCGAAACAGTCGAACCAGCCCGGCGCGATGTTGGGCACCGCGCCTTCATAAATCTTGTAGGTCTCCGTCAGCATCGCCTGCGTCATCGGCGTGCGGAAACAGGCGCGGAACCGGATCGGGGACGACTCGCTGTCGATCCCCGTCACCTCTTCGGCGATGATCGGCTCAGGCTGGCCCCCCTCGATCAGCGTCAGGCGAATCTCTTCGCCCGGCACGAAAGCCGCCTCTTCGTAAAAGGCATAGACCTGCAGCCAATACATGGCCACGCCCGCAACTGCCCCGATCACCACGATCCCCCCCGCCATGATCTTGCCATTCACGCCGCCGCCCCCCCCGATGCGCCACCGGCCTCAGTCGTGACAAAGGCATCGGCACAGGCCTTGGCCAGCGCCCGCACCCGCCCGATATAGGCCTGCCGCTCGGTCACCGAAATCACGCCCCGCGCATCCAGCAGGTTGAACAGGTGGCTGGCCTTGATGCACTGGTCATAGGCGGGATGGGCCATCACGATGCGCTTGCCGCTTCTGGGGTCCACCGCGTCAAAGGCCAAAAGCCGCCCGCATTCCGCCTCAGCATCCTTGAAATGCGCAAACAACATCTCGGTCGTTGCGCCGTCAAAGTTGTGGCGGCTGTATTCTTCCTCGGTCTGACGGAAGATATCGCCGTATTTCAGAGGGATGGGGGATTGCGGATCGTTAAAGGGCATCTCCATCACATGGTCGATCCCCAGCACATACATCGCCAGCCGCTCCAACCCATAGGTCAGCTCGCCCGAAACCGGGCGGCAGTCATGCCCGCCGACCTGCTGGAAATAGGTGAACTGGCTCACCTCCATCCCGTCACACCACACCTCCCAGCCCAGGCCCCAGGCGCCCAGCGTCGGGCTTTCCCAGTCATCCTCGACAAAACGGATGTCATGCAGCATCGGGTCCAGCCCGATTGCGCGCAGGCTGCCCAGATACAGCTCCTGCAAATCCGGCGGCGATGGTTTGATGATCACCTGATACTGATAGTAATGCTGCAGCCGGTTCGGGTTCTCGCCATAGCGCCCGTCGGTGGGGCGGCGCGACGGCTGCACATAGGCCGCCGCCCATGGCTTTGATCCCAGCGCCCGCAGCGTGGTGGCCGGGTGAAACGTGCCCGCCCCAACTTCCATGTCATAGGGTTGCAACACCGCGCATCCCTTGGCCCCCCAATAGGATTGCAGGCGCAGAATGATCTCCTGGAAACTGCGGGGAAGCGTCGCGGTATCAGCCATGCCGGGGCCCTCTTGCAAACCGCCCCCTCCATAGGCAACGGGCGCAGGAGGGTCAATCCTTGCGGGGGGCTTGCGGCGGCCTTCACGGGGTCGTGCGGCGCACCTCGCCAAGGCTGCGCGCACAAGACAGGGGCCAAGCGGCCCACACAGTACAGGCCACTCTCATACCCGGCATTTTTACAAGCTATGTGAATCCCCGGCATGCTCTGCTAGTCTGCCTGCTGAAACGAAAATGGAATTGCCGAATGCTGCGTCTGGTTCTTGCCTGCCTTGCCCTTTGCCTGTCCCTTTTGACCGCCCCTCCCACCGCAGCCCAGCAATCCCAGGATCAGGTCTGGATCCAGATCGAAGCCAAACCTAACCTCGCCGATGCGCAGGACCGCGCCGCCGCATGGCAGGCCATGTTCGATGATGTGCAGGGCTACCGCATCGGCTCCGGCTGGCACGTAATCGCACTTGGCCCCTTCACCCGCGCCGATGCCGAAACCCGCCTTGCCGGGCTTTTGCGTGAAAATCTGGTGCCGCGCGACAGCTACATCACCGATGGCCGCAGCTTTGAAGGCAGCTTCTGGCCCACAGACGCAGCGCCCGCCACGCCAGAGGCAACCACCGCAACCGAACAAGCCCCCGAACTGGCGCAAGACCTCGCTCAGGACCTCGCCCCGGCGCCCGTCGTGCCCGATGAAACCCCCGAACAGGCCCGCCAATCGGAATCCTTGCTGTCACAGGCCGAACGCGAACAGCTGCAAACCGCGCTGAAATGGTTTGGCTTCTATACCAGCACCATCGACGGGGCCTTCGGGCGCGGCACGCGCGGCTCCATGGCGGAATGGCAAGAGGCGATGGGTTATGAACCCACCGGCATCCTCACCACCTTCCAGCGCGACACGCTGACCGCCAACTACCTTGCTGAACAATCCGCCCTCGGCCTTGCCACCATCACCGAACCCGAAGCCGGGATCGAGGTGACGATCCCCACCGCACTGGTGCAGTTCGATCATTACGAACCTCCCTTCGTGCATTTCACCGCCAAGAACGGCTCGGATGCCTTGCGCATCACCCTGATCAGCCAGCCGGGCGATCAATCCGCGCTTTATGCGCTCTATGACACGCTCCAGACGCTGGAAATCATGCCCACCACCGGCCCCCGCGAACGGGGCGAGCGCAGCTTCACCCTGCGCGGCGACAGCGCCACTGTCACCTCTGCCGCCTATGCCGAACTGTCGCGCGGGCTGATCAAGGGCTGGATCGTGACCTGGAAACCCGACGCCGAACTGCTGCCCATCGACCGGATCCTTTCCGCCGTCGAAGCCAGCTTCCGCCCCATCGGCGACCGCGCGCTGGATCCGGGCATCGTCCCGATGGACGGGGCCACCAAAGCCGGGCTTCTTTCGGGGCTTGAGGTGCGCAAACCCCGCCTCACCCGCTCGGGCTTTTACATCGACGGGGCGGGCAATGTCCTCACCTCCACCGATGCTGTTGATCAATGCGCCCGCATCACGCTGGATGGCGTGACAGAGGCCCGCCTGACACTGGCCGATCCGGCAACGGGCATTGCGCTTCTGGCGCCCGCCACCCCGGTCAGTCCCCCCGCCACAGCGGAATTCCAGCTTGCCCCGGATCGCATCGGCACTGAAATCGCGGTCTCCGGCTACAGCTATGGCGATGCCCTGCCCGCCCCCGTCCTCACCTTCGGCACGCTTCAGGCCGCCGAAGGGCTGGCCGGGGAACAGGGGCTGAAACGCCTCGCCCTCACCGCTCTGCCGGGCGATGCCGGTGGCCCCGTGGTAGACAGCACCGGTGCGGTGCTGGGCCTTCTGCTGCCCGCCTCGCTTGATCCTGCCCGCGTGCTGCCAGAAGGCGTGGCCTTTGCCACCACTGGCCCGGCCATCGCCGCCGCGTTGCAGGCGCAAGGCATCACCCTGACCCAAGCCACCCGTCAGGGCGCCCTGCCGCCCGAAGATCTGGCCAAAGAAGTGGGCCGGATGACCGTCCTTGTGTCCTGCTGGGATTGATCACCCGCGCCAGAACCTTGGCATCAGGATCACAAAGACGGCCATCAATTCCAGCCGTCCCAGCAGCATTCCCACGATCATGATCCACTTGGCCGCATCCGGAAAGGCCAGCAAGGCCCCTGTCGGATGCACCTCTGGTCCAAAGGCGGGGCCGACATTGGCAATCGCCGTCCAGGCGGCGGTGACTGCGGTTTTCGTTCCCAACCCCGTCAGCGCCAGCGCCACCGCCAGCAGGCCAAAACTCAGCATGAACAGCGTAAAGAACGAAATCACCGCGTTCAGCACGTCGTCATCCACCGCCCGCCCCTCATAGCGCAACGTATTCACCGCATTCGGCCCAAACAGGCGGCGCAATTGCAGCTTCACCGCCTCGAACAGGATCAGATAGCGGAACACCTTCACCGAACAGCCGGTCGATGACGTGCAGCCCCCGATCAGCCCGGTGATGAACAGAATGGCAAAGGGAAACGCCCCCCAGGCCGCAAGGTTCGCGCTCGTGAACCCCGTCCCCGAAAACACCGACACCACATTGAAGGCCGTCTCGCGCAGCAGCGTCTCAAAGGGCATATCCCCGGTGACCACCTCAAAAGCCACGATCGCGCCGATGGCATAAGCGTTCCAGCGCAGATAGGCCCGTACCTGCCGGTCCTTCCACAAGGGAACCCATTCCCCCTGCCATGCCTGAATGAACCGGATGAACGGCAGACTTCCCGCCAGCATGAACACCACCGCCACATATTCCAGCGGCCCGGCAAACTTGGCAAAGGACTGATCCGATGTCGAAAACCCGCCCGTCGATACCGTCGACAGCGCATGCACCACCGCATCAAACCCGCCCATCCCCAGCGCCGCATAGCTCAGCGCGCAGGCCACCGTGATCGCCACATAGATCTGCACCAGCGCGGATGAGATATCCAAAGCCCGCGGCAACACCTTGCCAAGCGTGTCAAACCCCTCGGACCGGAAGAACTGCATCCCGCCCACCTTCATCACGGGCAGAAACAGCATGGCAACGATCACGATCCCCAGCCCGCCCAGCCAATGCAGCATCCCCCGCCACAGGTTCGCCCCCATCGGCAGGTCGTCCAGCCCCACAATGACCGTGGCCCCTGTCGTGGTCAGCCCCGACGTCGCCTCAAACAGCGCATCCAGCCAACCCAGCCCCGGCGCACCCAGCACCAGCGGCAGCGCGCCAAACACACAGGCCGCAACCCAGGCAAACACCGTCAGCAAAAAGATCTGCTGCAAGCTCAGCCCGCCCGACAAAGCATTCGCCGTGGCCAACGCCACCGCCCCGCCCGCGACCACGCACAGCATCCCCGATTTCAGAAAAGCCTGCCAGTTGGGATCGCCGGCAGACCAATCCAGCGCCATCGGGAACAGCATCGCCGCGCCCAGCGCAACGATGACCAGTCCAATGATATGGGCAACCGGTCTGACATCCAGCATTGGCTGCCAAGGTGGGATGCCCCATCCCCGGTGTCAACCAATCGGGGGGCCGATACGCTGCCGCCGGGCCTGCCTATCGCAACCAGAACCGCGGCAGCACCAGCACAAAGATCGCCAAAAGCCCCAACCGCCCCAGCAGCATCGCCAGCGTCATGATCCATTTCGCCGCATCGGGGAAATCCACGAAAGTCCCTGTCCGCTCCACCAGCGGACCAAAGCCGTATCCGATATTGCCCAGCGCCGTCCAAACCGCGAACAGCGATGACGTGATATCCACCCCCGTCAAAGTCATCGCCACGGTCAGCACGCCCAGCGTCAGCACAAAGCCGCTGACATAAAGGATCAGTGCATCCATCACATCCGGCTCAACGGTGCGCCCGTCATACTTCACCGGCGATACCCGCCCCGGCAGGATGATCCGCCGCATCTGCTGGATCAGCGCCGCCCAGATCAGCTGCGCCCGGAATACCGTCAACCCAGCCGCGCTTGATCCCGAACAGGCCCCGATCACCCCGATCACAAAGGCCACCACCAGCATGTAACCGCCCCAGACCGGGAAAGACCCCGAAAAGAACCCGGTCGATGACATGATGGATGTCAGATTGAACAGGCTTTCGCGAAAGACGTCCTCGAACTCCATGTCCGATGTCCACCACCGCCACAGCGTGACCGTGCCCACCGCCAGACCCAGCATCTTCACATAGGCCCGCACCTGACTATCCAGCCACAGCGGGCGGCTGTCACCATTCACCAACTGCACATAGCGGACATAGGGCAGGCTGCCCAGAAACATGAACAGCGCCCCGAAATACTCGCCCGCCCCGGTATACTCGTTGAAGGAAGCGTCGCGCGGCGAAAATCCCCCCGTCGCAATCGCGGCCATGGCATGTACCGTCGCATCCAGCGCGTTCATCCCGATCGCCGCGAAAGTCAGCGCAGCAATCACGATCAGCCCCAGATAGACGCCCAGCAACTGCTTCGCGATATCCGTGGCGCGCGGCAGAGCCTTGCCGAATGTGTCAAACCCTTCGGTGCGAAAGAACTGCATCCCCCCCACCCGCATCACCGGCAGAAAGATCATCGCCACAAACGCGATGCCCAGCCCCCCCGCCGCGTTCAGCAGCCCGCGCCACAGATTCATGCCCGCAGGCATCGCATCCAGCCCATAGATCACCGTGGCCCCCGTGGTGGTGATCCCCGACA
This sequence comes from Paracoccaceae bacterium, assembly GCA_022843025.1. GTDB lineage: Bacteria > Pseudomonadota > Alphaproteobacteria > Rhodobacterales > Rhodobacteraceae > Paragemmobacter. Next base: position 377,739 of record JALHOL010000002.1, read on the forward strand.
CCGCCTCGAAATAGGCCTCGGTGAATTGCAATTGCGGCACGCCCAGCATAAAGGGCAGCGCCCCAAAGGCCGGCACCCCGAACCAGATCACCGCCGTCAACAGATAGGCCTGCCTGATGTCGAATGCCCCGCCCATGCGGTTCGCCGTGGCCAGCGCAATCGCCCCGCCAACTCCCCCGGTGATCAGTGCGGAAAACAGGATGGCCTTGGCATTCGCATCGCCCGCGCTCCAATCCACAATGGCTGGCGCAAGCATCAGGACCGCCAACACGATCAGGATGCGCCCGAAGACATAGGCGATGGGCCGGAAATCAACCACGATATGCCTTGGCTACACTTCGCTGCAGCGCGGTCTATCACGCGCAGGACAAGAGGCAAGCCCGCCGACAAACCACCCGCGACACCTCACCCCGCCAATGGCAAAAGGCCCGGCGCGAACCGGGCCTTTGCTGTCAGTCTTCAGGTCACCCTCAGCCGACGTGATACAGCGTCTGGAACAGGCGCGGGTCCAGGCTTTCCTGCGCGAAGGTCGGCCCTTCGGTCAGCACGCTCACCGCGTCATGGCTGTGCAGGCTTTCCTGATGGCTTGCCACGATCCGGAAATCCCCAATCCGTGCATCGCCCTTCAGCGCCTGACAGAAGCTGCGCGCCGCATCTTCCACAAAGATCGGGTTCGCCGCGTTCAACTCGGCAAATGCCTGCTCATCCTCGCGCTTCACCATCACCTGCGTTTCCGTCGGCACCGCCGCCCGCGCCAGATCGATCAGGTCTTCGAACCACAGGCACTTGCCCGCCTTCACCTCAACCGAGATGCGCGCCACCGACCGCTGCGAATGCGGCGTTGCCAACTGCCCGCGCGTGCGCCGGGCATGTTCGCTCAATTCCAGCGAACAGGGGCAGGTGGACGAATAGACAAAGTCCAGATGCATGATCTTCTTGCGCACCCCGGCCACGTCGACCAGTTCCAGCGCGATGTCATAATACTGCCACCCAGACAGGCCCGACCGCAGCGAACCAACCTTCACTGGGAAGGAAAACCGCATCTGGATTCGCGCATCAAAGCTTTCCAGATCGCGCTTATAATCCTCCAGCGCATGCTCGATCACCGCAAAGCTGAAATCCCGCTCCGCATGGCCATAGAAGGACCGCATGATGCGGCTCATGTTGATGCCCTTCTTTTCGGCCTCAAGGCTGACCGTGCCGGTCACGCTGGTCTCCAGCGCCAGATCGCCATTGTCACGCGTGCGGTAACGGATCGGCAGGCGGAAATTGGAAATCCCGACATGCTGGATCACGGCCTTCTCGCCACGGATCAGGCTCGCCGGACCGTTCTGCAAATCGGGCAGGCTGTCCTTATAGGCGGAATCCACCGCGAAATCCTCAGGGTAGGCACGGCTCAGCGCCGGATACCCCTCGCCGGGCAGCAGATAGCCCACGGCGGAATCCAGCCGTGCAATTTCGCTGTCCGATGCCTTGCCGGCCCAGCGCCGCAGCACGGCCAACGCGGCTTCGGCTTCTTCACGCGAGGGCTGACGGTCGATTTCGGGGGTATGGATATTCATGGCAGGGGCCTTTCGGTTCGGGCCACCCCAAGGGTAGCCTTCAATGTCAGCAGGTATACGCGGGCCAGTGGCACCCGGATCACTCCGCCGCACCCGATTGGGGTGCGACAGAACGTCAATGTAGGCATTCCCCCGTCACATGGGAATGACACTCCGCGCGCCCTTTTCAGCGGATTCCGACATCACCCCGCAAAGCGGCGCAAATCAGCGCAGTCAGACCGCCGCCAAAGCCTGGCGCAGATCGGCGATCAGATCACCCGCATCTTCCAACCCCACCGACAGCCGGATCAGCCCCGGCGTGATGCCCAGCTTGTCCTTCTGATCCTGCGGCAGGCGCTGATGGGTGGTGGTGGCCGGATGGGTGGCAATCGTCTTGGCATCGCCCAGATTGTTGGAAATCTTGGCAATCTCCAGCGCATTCATGAAGCGGAACGCCGCTTCCTTGCCGCCTGCCACCTCGAACGTCACCAGCGTGCCGCCCGATCCCATCTGCGCCATGGCCAGCCCATGCTGCGGATGGCTCTCCAGCCCCGGAAAGATCACCTTCGACACCCGCGCATCGCCTTCCAGCGCCCGCGCGATGGTCAGCGCGCTCTCCGCCATCGCCCGGCAGCGCAGATCCAGCGTCGCCATGCCGTTCAGATGCATCCAGGCCGTGAACGGGCTCATCGACCCGCCGGTGTGCTTCATGTAAGGTTCAAGAACCTTGCGGATCCATTCTTTCGTGCCACAGACCACGCCGCCCAGCGCGCGCCCCTGCCCGTCGATATGCTTGGTGGTGCTATAGACCACCACATCCGCCCCCTGCTCGACCGCACGCGAAAAAATCGGCGTGGCAAACACGTTGTCCACGATCACCACCGCGCCAACCGCATGGGCAATCTCGGAAACGGCACGAATATCAACCAGTTCCAGCGTCGGGTTCGACATGGACTCGAAAAACACCGCCTTCGTCCCCGGCACCACAGCCTTGCGCCACTGGTCCAGATCGGCCCCGTCGACGAATGTCACCTTCACGCCATAGCGCGTCAGCACTTCCTCAAGGATGTACAGACATGATCCGAACAGCGCGCGGGAACTGACGACATGATCCCCCGCCCGCAGCATCGACACCAGCGCGCCATTGACCGCCGCCATGCCCGATGCAGTGGCAAAGGCATCCTCCGTCCCCTCCAGCCCGGCGATCCGTTCCTCGAACATCCGCGTCGTGGGGTTGCCGTACCGGGCATAGATGAACTCATCCTCCCCCGCCTTCACGAACCGCGCCTCCGCGCTTTCGGCGCTGTCATAGGCAAAGCCCTGCGTCAGGAAGATCGCCTCCGCCATCTCGCCATACTGGCTGCGGCGGGTTCCCTCATGCACCAGCTTCGTGCGCGTCTTCCAATCCGTCATCGTCACGGCCTCCGGCCAAGAAAAAGCCCCGGCAAAACCCAAAGGTGCCGGGGCCAAACCCCTCACCTCTTTAGCGGCTTGTTTAACGTGGCCCGCAATCCGGTAACAAAGCGCCACGCCAAGGGCGATACGCCCACGGACGGCAAAGGTCAACGCCCGCCTGACGGGCCTTCGCATCCGCGCACAGGTCTATGGCGCATTTTGCGCCCCATTTGCATCTTGTTCCCCCGCGCCAAAGCCTCAACATCAGGTCAAAGCAACAGGAGCCGCCATGACCGCCCCCATCGACCTGCATTACTGGCCCACCCCCAACGGCAAGAAGATCACCATCGCGCTTGAAGAGATGGGCCTTCCCTACACTATCCACCTCGTCAACATCGGCGCGGGCGATCAGTTCAAACCTGAATTCCTCGCCATCGCCCCCAACAACCGCATGCCCGCCATCACCGATCCCGAAGGCCCGGATGGCCAGCCCATCTCGATCTTCGAATCCGGCGCCATCCTGCAATACCTCGTGCGCAAGACGGGCCAGTTCGGCGGCTCCAACGCCCGCGAACAGGCAGCCGTCGAACAATGGCTGATGTGGCAGATGGGCGGCGTCGGCCCGATGGCCGGTCAGGCGCACCACTTCCTGACCTATGCCCCCGCGATGGACCCTCCGCAGGACCTGCCCTACGCCAAGGACCGCTACCGCCGCGAGGTGGGCCGCCTTTACGGCGTGCTGGACAAGCAGCTTGCCAAAACCCGCTACGCCGCCGGCGATTTCCTCTCCATCGCAGATTTCGCGATCTGGCCCTGGGCCATGGGCTGGACCGGCCAGCAACAGACGCTGGACGACAAACCCAACTTCAAACGCTGGCTTGATGAACTGGCCGCCCGCCCCGCCTTTGTCAAAGGCGCCGCCGTGGGGGCCGATCAGCGCAACAACAACACCACCGACCGCAAGGCGCAGGAAATTCTCTTCAAGCGCTAAGTCCAAATTTCTTCGAAGAAATTTGCAAATTCGTTCCAACGAATTTGAAAGGGCGGCCCCCAAAGGCCGCCCTTTTCCGCCGACGGCCACCGCGCGCAGCCCGCATCTGCCCGAATCTCCTTGCTACATGGCCCGAAAGGGCGCATAGCCATAGGGCTTTATTCGATCTTTCGACCTTCTGTCTTCCCTCGGGCTGTCAGACGCGAACTTGATGACCCTGAGCCAGGCCACCGCAAGTCCGCGGGTGGCGTATTTCGACAGGAGATCTCACGATGGCCAACGGCACCGTGAAATGGTTCAACGCCACCAAAGGCTTCGGCTTCATTGCACCCGAGGGTGGCACCAAGGACGTGTTCGTCCACATCACCGCGCTGGAGCGCGCCGGCATCCGTTCGCTGGCTGACGGTCAGGCCGTCACCTTCGATCTGGAGCGTGACCGCAACGGTCGCGAATCCGCGATGAACCTCGCTCTGGCATAAGCCAAGGCACAGGCCCGGCGGCTCTGACCACCGGACCAGAATAGTCGAAGCCCGCGCAGTCGCTGCGCGGGCTTCTTTCTTTGACAAATCTTCGGTCGAGACGCCCCCTAGCGAAAGACGGGTGCCAGCCCCGACCCCCGCTCGGCAATCAGATGCGAACCATGTCTGATAGCATGGTCAAAGCCGCCCTCCTCGACGACATAGCTGTCACGCGCAATCCGGCGCACGCCGATATCGCTCAGAAGATGCGGCGACAACGCCTCCAGACGGCGGATTTCGGACTGCAAGTCACGCGCCTCACGACGCGCCGCCGCCTCTGCGGCCCAGTGCAAAAACGGCACCTCCCGCGACCGGGACAGCAATCTTGCCAAGGCCAAACCCGGCCGGACGCGACGGGATAAAACAGTGGCGGAAACGGCAGCAGGAACGGGAAAGGCGGTCATGGCGGGGATCCTTTATGCGGCGCCACTCGGGCGCGGGGTTGGCCTCATGCACCCAATCTGCGCGCTCGCCCGGCCCCGCGCTGTTCCCCGGGAAACACCTCTCCGGGGACTTTTTGCCGCCCGCTTCAGCCTGCCTTATCCTCGTCCTTCTCAATCCCATACCGGCTCAACAACCCGCCTTGCGTCATGAAGAAGATGAACAGCGCCGCCGTCAGCCCGAATGTCTTGAAATTCACCCAAGCCTCGGTCGACATCAGTCGCCACACCGCCTCATTCACCACCGCCAGGCCAAAGAAGAACGCGCACAGCCGCCGGGTCAGGATCATCCACCCCTCAGGCTGCAAGGCCAGCGCCTCTTCCATCACCACCCGCAGATAGCTTTGCCCGCGCAGCAGGCCAAAGCCCAGAATGCCACCGAACAGCAGATAGATCATCGTGGGCTTCATCTTGAAGAACCGCTCGTCGTTCAACCAGACCGACAGCCCCCCGAACAGCACCACCAACACCACCGTCGCCACCTGCATCTTCGACAGCTTGCCCGACAGCCACCACAGGATGCCTGTCGTGATCAGCATCAGCGGAATGAACAGCGCGGTCACCACGATGAACCCGTCATACTCCGCGCCACCAATCGTAAAGACCTGATCCTTCAGCTTCACGTAACCGGCGAAAAACAGCGCAATCGGCCCCAGTTCCAGCGCCAGCTTCAGCGCGGGATGAACCTTCTTTTCAGGTGTCGCATCGGACATGTCGTGTCGTATCCTTCCTTCGGCCTACCCGATCTGCACCAGAACTGCCCCCAGCGCAATCAACCCCATCAGCGCACCCCGCAGCATGCCCACCTTTTCGCCCAGCACCGCCCAGCCAATCACGGCGGCAAAGACTGTCGATGTCTCGCGCAGCGCCGCCACCTCACCCACACGGCCCAGCCGCGTGGCCAGCATAACCCCGCCAAAGCTGACGAATGCCACCAGCGCCCCGATCACGCCGCGCAGCACCAGCGGGCGCAACGGCGGCAATACCGCCCGCCCCCGCGCCAGCCGCACTGCCATCAACGTGGGGAAATCCACCGCCGTGATCAGGAAAAACCACGCCAGAAAGGTGAACGGGTCCGGCGTCAACCGGATGCCCCAGGCGTCATAGGTCGTATAGACGGCAACCAGCAGCCCCCCCGCCAGCGCCCAACCCAGCCCGGCATAAAGCGCCCGCCGCCCGATCTGCACCCCCCGCAGGTTCACCGCTGCCAGCATCAGGATCGCCCCCGACAGCAGCGCCACGCCCCCCCATTGCAACACCCGGTAATGCTCGCCCAGAAACAGCGCGGCAAAGGCCAGCGTCACCAGCGGCCCCGTCCCCCGCACCACCGGATAAACCACCGTATAGGCCGCCCGCTCATAGGCCAGCGCCATGGTCAGCTTGTAGGCAAAGTGAATCCCCAACGCCCCCAGCAACACCAGCCACTCAAACCCCTGCGGCCAAGGCACCGCAAACAACGCCACCGGCGCGATCAGCAAGAAGATCCATACATCAATCGACGCCCGCGTGACCCAGGGGTCATGCTGCCCCTTCTGCAACGCGCCAAAGACCGCGTGGGCAAGCGCCGACATGAGCGCGAGGCACAGCGCCAGCGTCATGCCCGCAGGCGTGCCCGCAATGGATAGCAGCCACTCCGTCACGCCGTCTCACACGCGCCTTGCATCAGCCGTCCAGCCCCACCAGAGCCTTGGCGAAATCCTCCGGATCAAAAGGCGACAGATCGTCGATCTGCTCGCCCACGCCGATGGCATGGATGGGCAGGCCGAACTTGTCGGCCAGCGCGACCAGCACGCCGCCCTTCGCGGTGCCGTCCAGCTTGGTCATCACCAGCCCGGTCACATCCGCAATCTTGCGGAAAATCTCCACCTGAGAAATCGCGTTCTGCCCCGTCGTCGCATCCAGAACGAGCAGCGTGTTATGCGGCGCTGTGGCATCCACCTTGCGGATCACCCGCACGATCTTGGCCAGTTCTTCCATCAGATCCTGCCGGTTCTGCAACCGCCCCGCCGTGTCGATCAACAGCAGGTCCGCCCCCTGCGCCTGCGCGCGGGTCAGCGCATCAAACGCCAGGCTGGCCGGGTCCGATCCCTCCGGCGCAGTCAGCACAGGCACACCCGCCCGCTGTCCCCAAATCTGCAACTGCTCCACCGCCGCCGCCCGGAACGTGTCGCCCGCCGCGATCACCACCGTCTTGCCCGCCGCCTTGAACTGGCTGGCCAGCTTGCCAATGGTCGTGGTCTTGCCCGACCCATTCACACCCACCACCAGCACGACCTGCGGCCGCTTGGGGTAAATCGGCAGGGGCCGCGCCACGGGTTCCATGATCCGCGTCACTTCATCCGCCAGCGCGCCCTTCAACTCGCGGGTCGAAACCCGCTTGCCGAACCGCCCCTCGGCGATATTGGCCGTCACCCGCATCGCGGTATCCACGCCCATATCGGCCTGGATCAACACCTCTTCCAGACTTTCCAGCATGGCATCATCAACCAGCCGCCGCGGCTCTTCCACCGCCGCCCCGCCGCCGAAAAGGCGCCCCAGCAACCCCGGCTTCGGCTCAGCCTTCACTTCGGCCTTCGGCTCAACCGCCGGCTCCGGCGCGACGGCCCGAGCAGGGACAGGGGCCGCGACGGTGCCCGCTGCAGGGGCCTCCGCCGGCTTGGCCGCCACCGGCTCAGTGGTCTCTGGCGGGGCCGCATCCTCGGCGACAAGCGCCTCCAACCCCTCCCCGATCTTGTCCGAAGACCGGAACATCTTGTCGCGCAGTTTCTTGAAGAAGGACATGCCGCCCCTTTCCGCCAATGGCCTTACCGTCACCTAATCCCTTCCACACCGCAACGGAAGGCCCGACCGTTGCCGACGCGTCCCCCAAACCCCAAAGCCCTGCCCTTTCCTCCCACAACACCACCGGCAAGGGCGCCCCCGCCCCAACACCCGCGCCCGAAAAGACATCCACCCGCCCCCGCACCGCCCCCCGCTATCCGCGCCCGGCAAAACCGCGCGCATCACCCTCCCGCCCCCTGCCATTTCACCTTGGCCCAAATACCCATGCAACAGGGCCCATGCAGGCCAACAGCTTCAGAAAAGGGATCACTCTCCTGCCTCACCACCCCCCCGACGATGCAGGATCAGTGACACCACCCTCACCCCTCTCCCCTACCATCTCACCTTGGCCCAAATACCCATCCAACCGTTCCACCACGCCCACCGCTGCGACAAAGGCGACCGATCCCGCCCCCGTGACGCAAGCCCGCGCCCCTGCTATCCTTGCCCAGTGATGAGTAAACCCGCGCCCCGTTCCCCCCTCCCCATGACCGCCTTTGCCGCGGCAACCCTCGCGCCACTGCCACTCCTGGCCTTGGGGGCAGCTTCGGGCGGCGCGTGGCTCTGGGCCGCACTTGTCTACATGGGCCTGCTGTCGATCCTGCTTGATCAGATCCTCCCCCTCGTGGACTCTGCCCCCGAAGACGGCACAGAATTCCCCGCCGCCGACAGCCTTCTCCTGCTTCTCGGTCTCATCGCCCTCGCATTGCCGCCGCTCGCCATCGCCGGGGCCACCAGCGACAGTCTGACACTTCCGGAAAAAGCCGCCCTCCTCTTCGCCACCGGCCTCTGGTTGGGCCAGATCGCCCACCCCACCGCGCATGAGCTCATCCACCGCCCGGCCCGCCGCCACGTCCGTCTGGGCATCCTCGTCTATGCCTGGATGCTGATCGGCCATCACACCTCCAGCCACCGCCTGGTGCATCACCGCCATGTCGCCACAGCACAGGACCCCGCCACCGCCCGCCGGGGGATGGGCTTCTGGCGCTATCTGCCCCGCGCCTCAATAGGCGCTTTCCGCGCGGGCCTTGCCGCCGAAGGTGATCTGCGCCGTCGCAGCCCGCAGCCGGGCCTGCACCCCTATGCCCGCTACGCCCTGCTGTCTGCCGCCGCCCTCACCCTTGCCCTTTTGATCGGGGGCCCCGCGGGCCTGCTCCTCTGGCTGGCCCTCGCCGCCCATGCGCAACTCCAGATCCACCTGTCGGATTATGTGCAGCATTACGGCCTGACCCGCAGCATCGGCCCCGATGGCCGCCCCGAACCCGTCAACGCCCGCCATTCCTGGAACACCGCGCATTGGTTCTCCTCGGCGCTGCTTCTGAACGCACCACGCCATTCCGACCATCACAGCAACCCCTCGCGCCCCTACCCCGCCCTGCGCCTGCCCGAAGAGGCCCCCCGCCTGCCCTGGCCCCTGCCCTTGGCCTGCACCATCGCACTCTTCCCCCCGCTCTGGCATCGCCTGATGAAACCCCAACTCGCCCGTTGGGCCACGCTGCAAGCGCCAACACAGCCGTGACTGGCCAAACCGCCGCCATTCTGGCATGGTCCCTCCATCTGACCGGAGCCGACATGCGCCTTGCCACCCTGACCTTCTGCCTTGCCCTCGCCGCACCTGCGCTGGCCGAAACTGTGTTTCAGGTCGCCGACGCCCCCCTCAGCGCTGCCGAGTTTGAGGCCTATGCCACAGGCAAGACCCTTTCCTATGCACAGGACGGCGTGGTCTGGGGGTCCGAACAATACCTGTCAGACCGCCGCGTGATCTGGGCCTTCACCGAAGATGAATGCCAATACGGCCACTGGTTCGAAGATCAAGGCAATATCTGCTTTCTCTATGAAAGCGACCTACAACCGCAATGCTGGCGCTTCTTTCGCGAAGACAGCGGATTGCGCGCCATCTTCATGGGGGCTGATGGCGGCACCTCGCTGTCCGAAGTGGGCCAAAGCGACCAGCCGCTCAGCTGCCCCGGCCCGGATGTCGGCGTCTGACGGGATCAAATTTCTTCGAAGAAATTTGCAAAAATCTTCCAAGATTTTTGCCGCCCCATCCCGCCCTTAGAACAAACTCCCCTGCTCCGGCCCGCCATCCGCCTTCCGCGCCCGCGCCTTGCCGCCCAGCGCCAGCCGCCCATCGGCGAACTCGATCTCCAGCGCCGCCGCCTTCTCCGCTCCCGCCTTGGTGGTGACGACCGCGCCATCGCCGCGCACCACGGCATAGCCGCGCCGCAGCGTCTCGGCATAGCCCAGCGTCACCCGCGTCCGGTCCAATGCCTCCAACCGCTGTGAAAGCCGCTCGAACCGCGCCAAAGGTGCCGCCTCCAGCCGCGCCGCCAGCGGCACCAGCTTGTCACGGCCCTCCCGCGTGGTCCGCTCCGCGCCCGCAATCACCCGCGCCAGCGCAGGCTGCAACCGTTCGCCCAGCACTTGCACCCGCGCCTTCACCCGCTCCATCGGTCGCTCCAGCGCGATCTCCAATCCCCGCGCCCGCTCGCCCAGATCGCGCCGCCGATGCGCCACCAGCCCGAGCAGCAGTTCCGGCCGCACCAATCCCGCCCGCGCCTCATACACCTGCCGCTTGCGCGCCGCCGCCATGCCAAGCCCGGCACCCAGCCGCCCGCCCCACAGGTCCAGCCGCTGCGCCGCCGTTTGCGTCAACACCTCCGGCCGCGGCAAGGCCCGCGCCAGATCGCGCAACCGCTGCCCACGCATCCCCACACCGGTGACAGCCGCCCGCACCGCCCGCGCACCCAATCCATCTACCGCCGCCAGCAGTTCCAGCCGCACCGGCACCGCCATTTCTGCCGCCGCCGTGGGCGTCGGAGCGCGCCGGTCGGCGGCAAAGTCGATCAGCGTCGTATCTGTCTCATGCCCCACGGCGGAAATCAGCGGGATATCTGACGCCGCCGCCGCCCGCACCACGATCTCCTCGTTGAAGCCCCAAAGGTCCTCCAGCGACCCGCCACCCCGCGCCACAATGATCAGGTCCGGGCGTGGCACCGGTCCGCCGGGTGCAATCGCGTTGAACCCCCGGATTGCGGCGGCCACTTCCGGCGCACAGGCCTGCCCCTGCACCGCCACGGGCCAGATCAGCACATGGCGCGGAAACCGGTCCCGCAACCGATGCAGGATATCCCGGATCACCGCACCAGAAGGCGAGGTGACAACCCCGATCACCCCCGGCAGAAACGGAATCGCCTTCTTGCGCTCCGCATCGAACAACCCCTCCGCCGCCAGCGCAGCGCGGCGCTTTTCCAGCATCGCCATCAGCGCGCCCGCGCCCGCCGGCGCCACATCCTCGACGATCAACTGGTATTTCGACTGCCCCGGAAAGGTGGTCATGCGCCCGGTGGCAACCACTTCCATCCCCTCCTCGGGGCGGACCTGCATCTTCGCCACCTGCCCCTTCCAGGAAATGGCGGCAATCACGCTGCGGTCATCTTTCAGGTCGAAATACAGATGCCCTGAGGCAGGCCGCGACACGCGCCCCACCTCGCCCCGCACGCGCACCAACCCGAACTCCCCCTCGATCACCCGCTTCACCGCACCGGAAAGCTCCGACACGGTGTATTCCGGCTGATTGCCCTGCGGGGCGGGGGCGTCTTCGAACAGGTCCATGTGCGTCTCCATGACTGGCCGAAAGGATAAGCCCCGCCGCCAGCAAGGAAAACCACAAAGCGGTTTCTGACGCAGAAACCGCGCCGGAATTTGCCGCAAATTCCGCCCGCACCCAGCGCGACGCCCAAACCCGATTTCTGCGTGCAGAAATCGTCGCGAAATCTGCGTCAGATTTCGCCCCCGCCTACCACTCAGCTTGCACCCCTCCCCCCTCCGACCGTATAGCCGCAGCCAAGCAGCAGAGGGAGCGCAGCCATGAACATCCTCATCCTTGGCTCCGGTGGCCGCGAACACGCTCTCGCCTGGGCGGTCAAGCAGAACCCCAAAACCGACCGCCTCATCGTCGCCCCCGGCAATGCGGGTATCGCCCAACTCGCTGAATGCGCGGATATCGATATCCTGTCGGGCCAGACCGTCGTCACCTTCTGCGAAGAAAACGCCATCGACTTCGTCATCGTCGGCCCCGAAGCTCCCCTCGCCGCTGGCGTGGCCGATGCCACCCGCGCCGCAGGTCTCCTGACCTTCGGCCCCTCGGCCGAGGCCGCAAAGCTCGAAGCCTCCAAATCCTTCACCAAGGAAATCTGCGACGCCTGCGCCGCCCCCACCGCCGCCTATGCCCGCTTCACCGAAGCCGCCCCCGCCCGCGCCTATGTGCGGGCCCAAGGCGCCCCTATTGTGGTCAAGGCCGACGGCCTCGCCGCAGGCAAGGGCGTCATTGTGGCAATGACGGTGGACGAAGCCCTCGCCGCGATCGACGACATGTTCGGTGGCGAATTCGGTGCCGCCGGGGCCGAAGTGGTGATCGAGGAGTTTATGACAGGCGAAGAAGCCTCCTTCTTCATCCTCACCGACGGCACCAACGCCCTGCCCATAGGTACGGCACAGGATCACAAGCGGGTGGGCGACGGCGACACCGGCCCCAACACGGGCGGCATGGGCGCCTATTCCCCCGCCCCCGTCCTATCCGACGCCATCGCAGCCCGCGCGATGGAGGAAATCGTCCTTCCCACAATCCGCGAAATGGCCCGGCGCGGCACGCCCTATCAGGGCGTTCTCTATGCCGGTCTGATGATCGAAAACGGCCAAGGCCGCCTTGTCGAATACAACGCCCGCTTTGGCGATCCGGAATGTCAGGTCCTGATGATGCGCCTTGGCGCGCAGGCGCTCGACCTGCTGCTTGCCTGCGCCGAAGGCCGCCTCGATCAGGCCCGCGTCAACTGGGCCGATGACCACGCCCTCACCGTGGTCATGGCCGCCAAGGGCTATCCGGGCAGCTATACCAAAGGGTCCGTCATCAAAGGCCTCGACGCCCTGCCCGAAACCTCGTCGCAGATGGTCTTCCATGCCGGAACCACCGCACGGGACGGCCAGATCACCGCCACCGGCGGCCGCGTTCTCAACGTCACCGCCCGCGGCGCGACGCTGGCCGAGGCGCAGCAGAAAGCTTACGCCATGGTCGATGCCATCGACTGGTCTGAGGGCTTCTGCCGCCGCGATATCGGCTGGCGCGCACTGTAATCAGCCTAGAACAGCGCCAACTGATCCCCCGGCATAACCGGGGGCCGGAACAGATCGCAGCGCAAGGGCGGCAAGGCCTGCGCGAGGCCCAGCCGCGCCACCGCCTTGTCGAACCGCTGCGCGATCAGGCCCGCAAACAGCCCCTCGCCGCGCATTCGCTTGCCCCATTCGGCATCGTAATCCTTGCCGCCCCGCGCCTCGCGCACCCGCGCCATCACCTTGGCCGCCCGCCCCGGCTCAGCCGCCTCCAGCCAGTCGCGCCACAGCCCCGCCACTTCCAGCGGCAGGCGCAGCATGATCCACGTCGCCCCCACCGCCCCCGCCTCCCGCGCCGCAGCCAATATCCCTTCCATCTCGTGATCGGTCAGACCGGGGATGACCGGCGCCACCATCACCCGCACCGGCACCCCCGCCGCACTCAGCCGCCGGATCACCTCCAGCCGCCGCGCGGGTAGCGCCGCCCGCGGCTCCATCCGCCGCGACAGGCCTGCATCCAGCGTGGTGATCGACACCCCTAATCGCAGCAACCCCTTCGCCGCCATCGGCGCCAACAGATCCAGATCGCGCTCGATCAGCGTACCCTTGGTGGTGATTGCCAGCGGATGATCACAACCCGCCAACACCTCCACCACCTCGCGCATGACGCGATATTCCGCCTCACAGGGCTGATAGGGATCGGTATTCGTGCCAATCGCCACGGTCGCACAACGATACGCCTTCGCCCGCAACTCCCGCGCCAACACCGCACCCAACCCCGGCCGCGCAATCAGCCGCGTCTCGAAATCCAGCCCCGGCGACAGATTCAGAAAGGCATGCGTCGGCCGCGCAAAACAATACACACAGCCATGCTCGCAGCCCCGATACGGGTTGACCGACCGGTCAAAAGGCAGATCGGGCGACCGGTTGTAACTCAAGGCCGACCGCGCCCGCTCCACCCGCACCTCGGTACGAACCAGATGCTCCTCCACCGGCTCCCACCCATCGGCGAACCCGGCCAGATCATGCGCCTCGAACCGCCCTGCCGCATTTGACAGCACACCCCGCGCCCGCACCCTGCGCCCCGGCAACATCCCATCTGCCTTCTCCATGCTGCCAAACTAGAACAAAACAGAAACATCTGTCACGCCTATTTCACCGCTTACCCATTGGCGACCCCTTGCTGTCGGCTTTCATTCGGGGCATGTCGCTATCCGATAAGTGTGCATGCCGCTTTCGGATCATGCAGACTGTGACTGCATACCCCAAAGGGAACGCCACCATGGCCGACGAAGACGAGATCATCCTTTCCGAACTCTCCGACGACGAACTTGTCCTGCAAATGCATGACGACCTCTACGATGGCCTGAAGGAAGAGATCGAGGAAGGCGTCAACATCCTCATCGCCCGTGGCTGGACCCCTTATGATGTCCTGACCAAGGCCCTCGTCGCCGGGATGACGATCGTCGGCGCCGACTTCCGCGATGGCATCCTCTTCGTGCCCGAAGTGCTCCTCGCTGCAAACGCCATGAAGGCCGGGATGTTCATCCTCAAGCCGCTTCTGGTGGAAACCGGCGCGCCGCGCATGGGCAAGATGGTCATCGGCACCGTCAAGGGCGACATCCATGACATCGGTAAGAACCTTGTCGCCATGATGATGGAAGGCGCGGGCTTCGAAGTGCTCGACCTCGGCATCAACAACTCGGTCGAAAAGTACCTTGAGGCGCTCGAGGCTGAAAAGCCCGATATCCTCGGCATGTCGGCCCTGCTGACCACGACTATGCCCTACATGAAGGTCGTGATCGACACGATGAAGGAAAAAGGCCTGCGCGAGGATTACATCGTCCTCGTCGGCGGCGCACCGCTGAACGAAGAATTCGGCAAGGCTATCGGCGCCGATGCCTATTGCCGCGATGCCGCTGTTGCGGTGGAAACCGCCAAGCAATTCGTCGCCCGCAAGCACAACCAGATCGGCGCCTGATGCGCCTCTGCCTCCCCCGCCACGCGGGGGAGGGTCGGAGTGGGGGGGAACGTTCACGCCCTCCCCCTCATCACCCTTCCGCGACAGGCCCTTGGCTTTCCGCCTCTACAGCGCCATCTTGATCGGGAAAGGATGCCGCCCATGATGCCGCTCACCCATTTCCTCGCCCTCCTCACCTTCGTGATCCTCGCCGCCGGGGCGACCATCGGCCTTGCCGTCTGGGCTGACCTGCCGCTTGTGGCCTTGGGCCTTGCCGCACTGGCTGGCAGCCTGATCCTCGGCGCACGGCAATGGCGCTGATCTGCGACACCGCCCCCCTCGACGACACCACCCTCACCGAACAGGGCCTCGCGCCACAGGCGCAGGGCCGCGTCCTTCTCATCGCCTGCGGCGCGCTGGCGCATGAGATTCTGGCCCTGAAAAAAACCAACGGCTGGGACCACCTTGATCTGCAATGCCTGCCCGCCAACCTGCATCTCTGGCCCGACCGCATCCCCGCCGCAGTTGAAACCGCCGTCACCCAGCACCGTGCCGACTATGACGATATCTTCATCGTCTACGCCGATTGCGGCACCGGCGGCCTCTTGCAGCAAAAGTGCAAGGATCTGGGCGTCGACATGGTCGAAGGCCCGCATTGTTATTCGTTTTTTGAAGGCAACGCCGTCTTTGCGGAAAAGGCGGAAACCGAATTCACCGCCTTCTACCTGACCGATTTCCTCGTCCGCCAGTTCGATGCCTTTGTCTGGCGGCCCATGGGCCTCGACCGGCACCCCGAACTGCGCGACATGTATTTCGGCAATTATACCAAGCTCGTCTATCAGGCCCAGCTTGACGATCCCGCGCTCGATGCCAAGGCCCGCGACTGCGCCGCCCGCCTCGGCCTCGCCTATGAGCGGAGATTGACCGGTTACGGCGATCTTGCCACAAGCCTCGCCCGCGTGGCTGGCACCTGACGCCCGCCTCCCCTATCCTGCGCGGCAAAGCAGGATGGCAAAAGCAGAATGGGCAGATGACAGCCGAAGATTTCCCCCGCGCCTTTGCCACCGCCTTCTCATCCCAGGATGCCGCCACCCTCGCCGCGATGATGGAGGAAGGCGCCGATCTCATCACCCCCACGGGCCAGCACGCCGAAGGCCGCCCGGCCATCGAAGCCGCCCTCGCGGCCGAATTCGCCGGTGTCTTTCGCAATGCCAGATTGGTGAAGGGCAAGCTGCGCCTGCGCGCCCTCGGCCCCGGTGCGGCGCTCATCACGCAACGCTATGTCGTGACCGGCGCCCAAAATGAAAGCGGGGCAGACCTGCCCCGCTGTGCGCTTGTGCTGACTGCGACCCTCGCCGCCACGCCCTCAGGCTGGCAGGCGCTTGCCGCGCAACTGTCTGTTCTTGCGGATTAGCCGTCAAACCGACGGAACATCCCACGGTCAATCTGCCGCTGACGGAATTCCAGATCCACACGGTTTGCAGCACCGTTCAGATATTCGCGCTCCAGCTCTGCCGCCGTAGGCAGGTGAAAGGCGCTGATAAAGTTCTTCACACGTTCAAACATGGTCTTTTTTCCTTCTGCCGATGGAAGAAAGATAGGATGCCGCACTGCAGCATTCCACCCATGCAAATTCGAAACCCGCCATGCGCCGACGTCATGCCTCAGCGCCGCATTTTCGGGCAATCACCCGGCAATCATGCCGACAAAAGCGCCCGCGCCGCCTCACGTGCGGCCTCGGTGACGGTATCCCCCGCCAGCATCCGCGCCACTTCCTCGACCCGCGCCGCCGGATCAAGCGGAGTCACGGTCGAAAGCGTCATCTCGCCCGCCACCCGCTTCTCTACCCGCCAATGCGCACCACCCAGCGCCGCCACCTGCGGCGAATGGGTCACCACCAGCACCTGGCACCCCTCGGCCAGCGCCTTCAACCGCCGCCCGACCGCATCCGCCGTCGCCCCGCCCACGCCCCGGTCGATCTCATCGAAGATCATCGTCAGGCCGGGCGCATCCCCCGTCAGGCACACCTTCAGCGCCAGCAGGAACCGGCTCAACTCCCCGCCCGACGCGATCCGGTTCAGCGGCCCCGACGGCGCGCCGGGGTTCGTGGCCACCGTGAACGTCACCGCATCCACCCCATCCGGCCCCGGCTCACCCGCCGTCACCTCTGTCGCGAACACCGCCCGCTCCATCTTCAACGGTGCCAGTTCCGCCGCCATCGCCAGATCCAGCCGCTTGGCCGCCGCCACCCGCGCCGCCGTCACCCGGCCCGCCTCGGCTGCATAGGCCGCTTCGGCCTGCACCACCGCCTTGCCCTTGGCCGCAATCCCCGCAGCCCCCCCATCCAGCGCCGCCAGCCGCCCCCGCAGATCATCCGCGAACCCGCCCAGATCATCGGGCAGCACCCCATGCTTGCGCGCCAGCGCCCGGATCGCGAACAGCCGCTCCTCCAGCGCCTCCAACTCAGCCGGGTTGAAGTCCAGCGCCGCCAGACAGTCTTCTACCCCCTGCTGCGCCTCGCCCAACTCGATCAGCGCCCGGTCCAGCGCCGCCAGCGCCCCCTCAAGCTGCCCCTCGGCCCGGTCTGCCGCCCCTTCCAGCCAGCGCACAGCGTCGCGCATCATCCCTTCTGCCGCCTGATCCGACAGCGCCTGATGCGCCCGCGCGATATCTGCGCGGATCTTCTCGGCCCCCTGCATCATGCGGCGGCGGGCATCAAGAACGGCCTCCTCGCCGGCTTCGGGGTTCAGCTTGTCCAGTTCCGCCACCGCATGGCGCAGGAACTCCTCCTCGCGCCGCGCCGCAGCCAGCGCCGCCTCCGCCTGCGCCAGATCGGCCCGCGCCGCAGATTGCGCCCGCCACGCGGCCCGCAGCGCCCCAAGGTCCAGCCCCGCAAAGGCATCCAGCAACGCCCGATGCCCGCGCGGGTTCAACAGCCCCCGGTCATCATGCTGCCCATGCAATTCCACCAGCGTTTCCGACAGGTCGCGCAGCACCTCGCCCGACACGCGCCGGTCATTGACCCAGGCCGTCTTGCGCCCATCCACCGCATTCACCCGCCGCAGGATCAACTCGCCATCCTCGGCCACGATCCCGGCCGCCTCCAGCACCCCATGCGCCGCATGATCGCCCGGCAGATCGAACACCGCCGTCACGCTGCCCTGCTCGGCCCCCTGCCGCACCAGCTCCGCGCGCCCGCGCCAACCCAGCACGAACCCCAGCGCGTCCAGCAGAATGGATTTCCCCGCCCCCGTCTCACCGGTCAACACGTTCAGGCCCGGCCGGAACTCAAGGTCCAGCCGGT
Source organism: Paracoccaceae bacterium (assembly GCA_022843025.1). GTDB lineage: Bacteria > Pseudomonadota > Alphaproteobacteria > Rhodobacterales > Rhodobacteraceae > Paragemmobacter. The sequence goes on from JALHOL010000002.1 coordinate 395,817, forward strand.
CAATGATCAAAACATCCCGGATTTCGAGCGTCCGCAGCACGCGCCTGCCCCCGTTGACGGGCCTCAGCCCGTCACAACCACTCGCCCTTGACCATCTGGCGATAGACCTGCCGCAGCCAGCTGTCGCCCACCGCCTCAGGGTTCAACCCACGGCCCTTCAACAGACGGAAGCTGTCGTCATAGAAGGGCGACGCCTGATAGTTGTACCCAAGGATCGCCCCAGCCGTCTGCGCCTCTTGCGTGAAGCCCAGCGCCAGATAGGCCTCCACCAACCGGTGCAGCGCCTCGGCCGTATGTGTCGTGGTCTGGAAATCCTGCACAACAGAGCGGAACCGATTGATCGCCGCCGTGTAATTCCCGCGCTTCAGGTAATAGCGCCCAATTTCCATTTCCTTGGCCGCCAGATGGTCAAACGCCAATTCGAACTTCAGCATCGCCGACCGCGCATAGTCGCTGTCGGGATATTGCTCGATCACGTCGCGCATCCCCGTCAGCGCCTGGAAGGTCACGCCCTGGTCACGGCCCACATCATCAATCTGGTCATAATAGCTCAACGCCATGAGATAGAGCGCATAGGGGGCATCCTCGTCACCCGGATAGAAATCCAGATACCGCTGCGACGCCGCCCGCGATTCTTCGTACTTCTTGGCCTTGTGATAGCTGAAGGCCTGCATGATCAGCGCCCGCTTGGCGAACTCCGAATAGGGATACAGCCGTTCCACTTCCTGGAAATAGCGGATCGCCTCATCCGGGCGCCGCGAATTCGTCAGCCGCAACTCGCCCTGCTTGAAGATTTCTTCGGCGGTAAAGCTGTCGAGAGGGGCCTCCCGCTGCCCGCCACATGCGGCCAGAGCCGAGGCAAGCACCGCCATGCCCAGGAATCGCGCGCCTGACTTCACGACTGCCATCTTCCGCCTACCCCACGTCATTCCTTCCAGGCGCACGGCAAGACCGCACCACCCGTGTTCTTGCAGTCGTCCTAGCACAGAAAAATCCGGGGCGCAAAACGGCTTTCGCGCTTCACGCAACCGTCAGGCGCGGTTCGGCAAATCCGCCTCATGAACGCCCACACCCGGCAGCTTGCAGCCGGTCTGCTCGCCCACCTCGACCATGGTCCAGGCATCAGGTGCCGCAAACAGCGCCCGCAGCAGCTTGTTGGTCAGCGCATGGCCCGCCCGAATTCCCGTGTAACGGCCCAGAATCGGCGATCCCGCCAGAAACAGATCGCCCATCGCGTCCAGCATCTTGTGCCGCACCGGCTCGTCGCTATAGCGCAGCCCGCCGGGGCTCAGCACCTGATCGCCGTCGAACACAACCGCGTTCTCCAGCGTCCCACCCAGTGCCAGGCCATTGGCCCGCATCAGGTCCACATCCGACTGGCGGCAGAACGTCCGGCTATCGGACAGCTCCCGCACAAAGGCCCCATTGGCCAGGCTCATCCGCTTTTCCTGCCGCCCGATGGCAGCCTCGGCAAACTCGATGGCGAAATTCATTTCCAGATTGTCAGCAGGCTCCAGCCGCGCCACAGCCTCACCGTCGCGCACCTCGATCGGGCGCAACACGCGAATGGCACGCACCACGGCATCCTGCCCGGTGATCCCGGCCTCAAGGAAGCCTTCGACAAAGGGCATCGCCGAGCCGTCCAGGATCGGCACTTCCGGCCCGTCAATCTCGATCAGCGCATTGTGGATTGCACAGCCCGACAGCGCCGCCATCACATGTTCGATGGTGGAAACCGAAATCCCGTCGGCATTGGCAACCAGCGTGCACAGCTTCGACGGGATCACCTGATCCCACAACGCCGCCACCCGCGCCTCGCCCTCTGTCACATCCGTGCGCAAGAAAACGATCCCGTGCCCGGCCTGCGCCGGACGCACCGTCATCTGCACCGGCTTGCCGCCATGAAGGCCAAGCCCGGCAAAGGTGACTGCTGTTTTCAACGTGCGTTGCAAGGTCGGTTCGTCCCGGTCTCGTTTCTTTTTGCTTTTCGGGCGGGGCCCGTCTGCGCAGCAATATCCCCTCGGAACATCGCTTGTGTTAGTTAAGTTGCTGCACCTGCAAACTCAACTCACTCTTTGTGACGGAGTGTGACAGGTTTGGAAACAATCCAAGCCCCTGTTCTGCAAAGAAAAAACCCGGCCACTACGGGCCGGGTTTCCATCTTTGTTACAGCCCCTGCAACGGGCTGTCAGTTCGCCTGACGGCGCAGAAAGGCCGGGATTTCGATCCGTTCCTGATCGGCGCTCATTTCCGGCTCATCGTCATAGCCCTGCACCTGCGGTTGCTGGCGCACGGCATTGCCCTGTGTTTCGCCATGGCCACCGGCCATGCGGTTGATCAGCGATCCGATGCCAAAGCGCGGACGCGGGGCCTCGGCCTGCTTGGCCGCCGGGGCCTGGACACGCGGCGATTGCGGCGCGGGGCGCGACTGGCCCTGCATTCCCGGGGCCTTGCTGACAGCGGCCTGCAACCGTGCCAAAGCCTCGGGCGTGGGCGTTCCCGGCGCACGCGGCGGGCGCGGCGCGGTGAAGTTGCCGGCATCCTGATCCAGCGACGCGGTCGCACGCGCCTGCATCGCGGGCTGCGGCGCAGGCATCGGTGCGGGCTGCGGGCGATAGGCCGGGGGCGGCAAATCATCGGCCATGTCCATTTCCGGCTCGTCGAAAGACGGGGCCGGATCGAACAGCGAAGGCTCCTGCGCAGCGTGATGCGTCATCACCGGTTCCGGCTGCGGCGCGGGTGCGGGCATCGGCGCGGGGGCTACCTGCTGCACAGTCAGCGGCACTTCGCGGCGCGGCTCGGCATGCTGCAACGGGGCCGCCATGCTGCGACGGGCCACCGGGGCTTCCTGCTTGGAAGCACGGCTTACATCGATCCCGGTCGCCACGACCGACACGCGGATCGCGCCTTCCATCGTTTCGTCCAGCGTCGAACCCACGATGATATTGGCCTCGGGGTCCACCTTCTCGCGGATGATGTTGGCCGCCTCGTCCAGCTCGAACAGCGTCAGGTCATAACCGCCGGTGATGTTGATCAGCACACCCTTGGCGCCGTTCAGCGAAATCTCGTCCAAGAGCGGGTTGGCAATCGCCTTCTCGGCGGCCTGCACGGCGCGGTCTTCGCCCGTTGCCTCGCCCGTGCCCATCATGGCCTTGCCCATCTCGTCCATCACGGCGCGCACATCGGCAAAGTCCAGGTTGATCAGGCCGGGGCGCACCATCAGGTCCGTCACACCCTTCACGCCCTGATACAGCACGTCATCGGCCATGGCGAAGGCTTCGGTAAAGGTCGTGCGCTCATTGGCCAGACGGAACAGGTTCTGGTTCGGAATGATGATCAGCGTATCAACAACCTTTTGCAGTGCCTCGATCCCGTCCTCGGCCTGCTTCATCCGCTTGGCGCCTTCGAACTGGAAGGGCTTGGTCACAACCCCAACCGTCAGCACGCCCAATTCCCGCGCCGCCTGCGCGATGATCGGGGCCGCACCGGTCCCGGTGCCGCCACCCATGCCGGCGGTGATGAAACACATATGCGCGCCGGCCAGATGATCGACGATCTCCTCGATCGTTTCCTCTGCCGCTGCCGCGCCGACCTGCGGCCGCGCGCCTGCGCCCAACCCTTCAGTGACCTTCAGACCCATCTGGATACGCGAATGCGCGCGGCTGTGCTTCAGCGCCTGCGCATCCGTGTTCGCCACAACGAACTCGACCCCTTCCAGGTTCTTGTCGATCATGTTGTTGACAGCGTTCCCGCCAGCCCCACCAACGCCAAAGACGGTGATGCGCGGCTTCAGCTCTTCCTGCTGCGAGGTCATCATCAGATTAAGGGTCATTGCCACTCCGCCTGCTGTTCGTTGTGCCGGCGTTTTTTGCCGTCCGGCTGTTAGTCGCGCCTGTCCCGGGCGCAGGAATCCGAATTTATCCACGATTCTATCCACAAGGGGGCCTCAGGTCACGCGAAAAACACCAAAACGCCACAAAATATAGGGAATTGTTTCCCGCCATCAGCGGGATTTCGCCGTCAGCACTGCATATGGTCGTTACCAGTTGTCCTTGAACCATTTGAAGGCCCTTTTCAGCGACCGCGCGGGATACCGCTCACTCGGGATTTCGAAATCCCACCACTCGTCCTGCGGATGCGCCGCAAACAGGCACAGGCCCACCGCACTCGCAAACGCTGCACCCGTCGCCGCCTGCGGCAGGCCCTGCACGCGCAGCGGACGGCCCAGCCGCACCTGCTGGCCCAAAATCCGTGCGGCCAACCCGTCCAGCCCCGGAATCTGGCTCGCGCCCCCGGTCAGCACGATCTGCTGGCTCGGCAGATATTCAAACCCGGCCGCATCCAGCCGCGACCGCGCCTCTTCCAGAATTTCCTCGACCCGCGGCCGCATGATCCCGATCAGCTCCGTCCGGCTGATCTGGCGACGGTCCTTTTCCCAATCGCCGCTTTCGCCGCCCGTCTCGATCATCTCGCGATCATCCATGCTGGTGGCATAGACGCCGCCATGCTTGGTCTTGATCTTCTCGGCCATCGACATCGGGATCTGCAACCCTTTGGAGATGTCCGATGTCACATGGTCCCCGCCCAGCCGAACCGAGTCGGCAAAAATCATGTGCTTCTTCATGAATATCGAAATGCCGGTCGACCCACCGCCCATGTCGACGCAGGCCGCGCCCAATTCCTGCTCGTCTTCCACCAGTGACGAAATCCCCGACACATAGGCAGAAGATGCAATCCCGGCCAATTCCAGATCACAGCGCTTGATGCAGTACAGCAGGTTCTGCACCACCGCCCCATCCACCGACAGCAGATGCATATCGCACGCAATCCGGTTGCCGATCTGCCCACGCGGATCGCCCAGCCCCGTGCGGTGATCCAGTGCAAAGTTCACCGGCTGCGCGTGCAGCACCTCGCGCCCCGGCCCCAGATCGGGCACGTCACAGGCCGCCAGCACATTGGCCACGTCCTGCTCGGTCACGACCGAATCCTGCAAATCCCATTCGCCTGCAAGCCCATAGCTGCGCGGCTCGGCCCCGCTGAAACAGGCGATCACATGATCCACCCGCACATTGGCCATCTTCTGCGCCGCCTGCACCGCGGTACGAATTGCGCGCTCCGTCTCGTTCATCACGGCGATTTCGCCGAATTTCACGCCGCGCGACCGCGTCGTCGCCGCCCCGATCACCCGGAAAGACGATTGCCCCGCCATCGGCCCCACGCCATCCGCCTCGCGCAGCCGCTCCGGCCCGTCAAAACGCAGGATCAGACAGGCGATCTTTGATGTCCCCACATCCAGCACGGCCACCACGCCGCGCTGCATTGCCGCCCGCCGCATATGCCGCATTGCCCGCTGGGTTTCATAAAGCCCGGTCATAATTCGCTCCCGCTCACATCAATGCCCTGTTCCTTGCGGTGTTCATTCAGCGCGTATGGCGCCAACCGCAGCACGGGTCGTTTGTCATTTCTCAGATCAACGCTCAGCACGTCGCGCGCCAAAAGGTCTTCGGCCTTGTCCAGCGCCATCAGCCGCTCCATCGCCGCCACGGCGTCATGGGCGGGCAGCATGATCTTCTGGTTGCGGTCCAGGATCATGTCCCAGCGCCGCTCGCCCATCCGCACCAGCCCGCGCACACGCGGCAGGATCGGCTGCGCGGCGGCAAACAGTTCCAGCGCCTCGCCCGTGGCTTGATCCGCGCCGTCGCCCGCGATCAGCGGCAGATCGGGTCGATCGGTCCGCGCGGCCAGCCCCGCCACCCGCACCCCGCCCTCATCCAGCATCTCCAGCCGCTCGCCCTGCCGCCACACGACCACCGGCATCCGCTCGGTGATCGCAACCTGCAACACACCGCCCGACCGCACCCGCAACTCGGCCTTGGCCACGGCGTCCAACTCCTCGACCCGCGCCCGCACGGCATCAAGATCAATGTCAAAGGAAGACAGCGGCAGCTTCAGATCCACCCGCCCCCGGATCGCCTCGGCCAGTTCAGGCGAGGCCCCCTCAACCGATACCAGCCCCACCATGAATTCCGGCCGGTTCTGGAACTTGTCCTTCAGGTCGGTGTAAATCCCCGTCACCGCCGCACGGCGATCGGCATTCCCGGCATAAAGCCCCACCGCCATCGCCAGCACAAACACCGGCACCCCCACCCGCGCCATCACGCGGAACACCGGGGTCAACCACAGCCGCTGCATCCGGTAAGCCCAGCGCGACGGCGCCGGATCACGCCGGGGCGAACGGGAATAGACGCGCGGCTCCGGTCTCAACGGTTGCATGACGCATCCTCCACAATCCACCTGCACAACTCCGGGAAGGAAATCCCCACATGCGCCGCCTGCTCCGGCGACAGCGAGGTGGGCGTCATCCCCGGCTGGGTATTTGTCTCCAGCAGGATCAGCCCCGCCAATCCCCGCGCCTCATCCCAGCGAAAATCCGTCCGGCTCAGCCCGCGGCAGCCCAGCGCCCGATGCGCGCGCACGGCATAATCCATACAGGCCGCCGCAATCTCGTCGGGCACCTGGGCAGGCAGCACATGGCGGCTCCCGCCGGGCTTGTATTTCGCGTCATAATCATACCAGCCATCGGTGATGATATCGGTCAGGCACAACGCCCGGTCCCCCAGCACGCTGACCGTCATCTCGCGCCCCGGCGCATAGGTCTCGACCATCACCATCGCGGGCATCTCGGCCGACAGACGCGGCGCATTCGATCCTTCGCGCACGATGTACACGCCGACCGAAGACCCCTCATTCACCGGCTTCACCACATAAGGCGCGGCCATCACATGCCCCGCCTCCACCGCCTCGCGCGGCACCACGACGCTCTCCACGATGGGCAGACCCGCCACGCGGTAGGCTTCCTTGGCGCGCTGCTTGTCCATCGCCAGCGACGAGGCCAACACGCCCGAATGGGTATAGGGAATCCGCATCCATTCCAGGATGCCCTGCACGCAGCCATCCTCGCCCCAGCGGCCATGCAGGGCGTTGAAACAGACGTCGGGTTTGATCTCGTCAAGACGCATGGCAAGGTCGAGGCCGGCATCGACCTCGATCACATCATATCCCGCCTCGCGAAGTGCCCCGGCGCATTCACGCCCTGTAGAAAGCGAAACCTCCCGCTCTGCGGAAAGCCCACCCTTTATCACCGCCACGAGGGGGACGCTCTTGCCAGAACCGCCCGCCATTTTCGCCTCAAGCCGGGTCTTGCGCCCGTTTTTGTCATTAATCTGCGGTCGGTTCGCCGATCCGCATGATTTCCCACTCTAACGTGATACCGCTCGCTTGGAAAACCCTTTTTCGCACCTCTTCGCCCAATCCTTCCAGATCGGCGGCAGTCGCGCCACCCGTATTGATCAGGAAATTGGAATGCATCTCGCTCATCTGCGCGCCGCCCCGCCGCGCGCCGCGCATCCCGGCGTCGTCGATCACTTTCCAGGCCTTCAATTCATGCGTGTCATCGGCCGTCCCGGTCGATGATCGCCCCAGCGGATTGCGAAATGTCGATCCGGCCGAACGCTCCTTGGTCGGCTGGCTCGCATCGCGCTTGGCGATCTGCTCCGCCATCCGCGCCTCCAGCGCCGCAGGATCGCCCCGCTCTGCCCGGAACGTGGCCTCCACGATCACCCACCCTTCGGGCAGCGTCGATTGGCGATAGCGCAACTCCAACTCTGCGGCGGGAATGGTCACCACATCCCCCGCCCGCGTCACCGCCTGCACGGAAACAAGATGATCGGCCACATAGCTGCCATAGCAGCCCGCATTCATCCGCACCGCCCCGCCGATACTGCCGGGAATGGTGCGCAGAAAGGTCAGGTCCAGCCCCGCCTCTGCCGCCCGCCGCGCCACATGCGCATCCAGCGCCGCCGCCCCCGCCGTCACGCGGTCGCCCTCCACGGCAATCCCGTTGAACCCCCGCCCCAGCCGGATCACCACCGCCCGTATCCCGCCATCCCGCACGATCAGGTTTGATCCCACCCCCATGGGAAACACCGTCACGCTCGGGTCCAGATCACGCAGGAACGCGGCAAGGTCCGCCACATCCGCAGGCTGGAACACCACATCCGCAGGCCCGCCCACGCGCAGCCATGTCAAATCGGCCAAAGGCCGCTGCTCGGTCAGGGTGCCACGGGTGGGGGGGTAATCATGCGCCATACCGCTTCGTATCCGCGCCCTGCCCCGAAATGCAAGATGCCCCGGCCCTTGCAGGCCGGGGCATCATGGGTGTGCGGGGGGCCGTGGCCCCCCGCACCAAACCCCGGATCAGATCCAGTAAGGCGCCACACCGTAATATTCATGGCTGCGCTGCTGCCAGTCGCGGTCCTTCAGCCAGGTCTCATCCTGCTTCGGCGCGTTCTCCAGCTGGTCCTTCGTCAGATCGGTGACATAGCCCTCGCGCGCCGAGTCATAGCGCAGCTTGCCGAACGGAATGGCATGGAACGCACTCCCGATCCCCAGAAAGCCACCGAACTGCAACACGCCGTAAACCACCCGCCCCGAGGCGCTGTCGATCATCATATCGTCAATATGCCCCAACTCTTCGCCCGCCGGGTTGAACACCCGCGTGCCCTGAATGGTCTGGCCCGAAATCATGGTGTGGTTGCCATCCTTGGGCATGGTCGAAGTGGCTGCACCGGTATTCTGCATCTGCATGGGTCGTCCTCCATCATGGGGCAAACAGGGCCACCTTGGCCGGCTGCTTGCCTGATATCGGGTCAACGTCCCCCGCCCGCCGGGGTTCCGGCCCCCACCCGACCCTGCGCTTAACCGCCGATCCCGCCCCCAAGCCCGGCGAAACAACGCCCATCACGCCCCTGTCAGGGAACGCCCCGGCCCCGTCACGCGTTTCCCCACAATTCAAGGAACATCCCATGACCTTTCCCTATCTGCGCTCCACCATCCTGCCCCTGACAGTCGGCTGCATCGCTGGTGCCGTGGTAATCGCCGGGCTCACCGCGGGGGTTTACAGCTGGAAACTTTTTGCCGCCGCCATCGCCATCGGTCTTGTGGTCGGGGTGCCCGCCGGACTGTGGAGCGTGCGCCGCATGCGCGCCACAACGCCCCTCGCGCGCCCCGAAAGCCCCACGATGGACCCGGACGCCGCCGCCCGCGCGGTCAACCCCCATCGCCCGGAACCCTATCCCGCCGCCGCCGATCAGGGCCGCGCCGAACCTGCCAAGTGATAAGAGGTGCCAAATGAAAAAGGCGGGGAAGTCCCCCGCCCTATTCCGCCGGCTCCGCGCCCTTGCGCCGAATCCAGCGCACCAGATAGATCACCGGCCAGCGCAGCACACTCGCCCCCGCCGCCAGCAGGATCATCCCCCAGACTGGCCCCGCCGTCCACGTGACCCAGCCCAATATGGGTATCCCCACCGCAATCAGGCCGAACGCCCGCCGCCAATGATGATCCCGGCTCGGCAGCATCGCCGCCACATTGGCCACGATCAACCAGACAAAGGCCGCTGCCAGCGCCCAGGTCATGCCGCCGCCCCCATCAACCGGCCGGGCAGATTGTTCGCCCAAGCGCTGATCGTCCCTGCGCCAAGGCACACCACCATGTCGCCGGGCCGCGCCTGTTCCTTCACCAACCGCGCCAGATCGGCCTCATCCGTGATCCCCCGCGCATGGCGATGCCCGTGCGCGATCAGGCCCGAGATCAGGTCATCCCGGCTCGCCCCCGGGATCGGGTCCTCGCCCGCCGCATAGACATCGGCAATCGCCACCACATCCGCCTCGTTGAAACAGGTGCAGAAATCGTCAAACAGGCTCGCCAACCGCGTATAGCGGTGGGGCTGATGCACCGCGATGATCCGCGCGCCCGGATTGCCCGCCACCGCCTGCCGCGCCGCCTTCAACACGGCGGCAATCTCCACCGGATGATGGCCGTAATCGTCGATGATGGTCACGCCATTCACCTCGCCCACGCGGGTGAAACGGCGGTTCACACCCCCGAACGCGGCCAAAGCCTCGCGGATTTCGTCCTTCTTCATCCCCAAATGCCGCGCCACGGCAATCGCCGAAAGCGCGTTGGATACGTTGTGATCCCCCGGCATCGGCAAAGTGCACCCCTCGATCATCGAACCCTCCCCTTCATTCTGAAGAAGAACGTCGAACATCGCGATTCCATTCCGATAGGAAAGATTCACCGCCCGCACATCGGCCTGTGCGTTGAATCCAAAGGTCACGATCCGCCGGTCCGTCACCTTGCCGACCAGCGCCTGCACCTCGGGATGATCCGTGCAGCACACCGCCAGACCATAGAACGGGATGTTCGACACGAAATCGTAGAACCCTTTCCGCAGCGCGTCGAAATTGCCCCAATGCTCCATATGCTCGGGGTCGATATTGGTCACGATGGCGATGGTCGCGGGCAGTCGGTTGAACGACCCGTCGCTTTCATCCGCCTCTACCACCATCCACTCGCCCGCTCCGGCCCGCGCATTGGATCCATAGGCATGGATTACGCCGCCATTGATCACGGTGGGGTCAAAGCCGCCCTTGTCCAGCAGCGTCGCCACCATCGTCGTGGTGGTCGTCTTGCCATGCGTCCCGGCAATCGCGATGTTGGATTTCAACCGCATCAACTCGGCCAGCATCTCGGCCCGCCGCACCACCGGCAGCTTGCGCCGCCGCGCCTCTTCCAGTTCCGGATTGCCCTTCTTGATGGCCGAGGAAATCACCACCACCGCCGCCTCGCCGATATTCTCGGCCCGCTGCCCCTCAAAGAACACAGCCCCCAACCCGACCAGTCGATCGGTAATCTTCGATGCCTTGCTGTCCGATCCCTGCACCGGATAGCCCAGCGTCATCAGCACCTCGGCAATCCCCGACATACCGATCCCGCCGATCCCCACGAAATGGATGGGGCCCAGCTCCCCCGGAAGCTTTGTCGCCGCGTTCATGCTGTTTTCCCCTTCGCAAGTTCCTCGACCAGCGCCACCAGACGCGCGGTCGCATCGGGTCTTCCCTGACCCAACGCATGCTGCGCCATCGCCACTGCCGCATCCGGCTGGCCCAGCACCGCTTCCAATTGCGCGGCAAGCGCCACGGGGTCAAGCAGCTTTTCCGGCATCAGGATGGCCGCCCCTGCGTCAACCAACCCGCGCGCATTGGCGCTCTGATGATCGCCCGTCGCCGCCGCAAAGGGGATCAGGATCGCCGGCCGCCCGATCACGCTGATATCCGCCACCGACGATGCCCCCGACCGCGACACCACCAGTTGCGCCTCTGAAAGCCTGCGCGGGATGTCGCGAAAGAACGGCTCCACCTCGGCCATGATGCCCGCCGCCGCATAGGCCGCGACAACCCGTTCCAGATCCTCTTCCCGCGCCTGATGCGCCACGCGCAGGTATCGCTTGATGCCCTCCGGCAGCGCCGCCACTGCCGCAGGCACCACATCCGACAGCACCTTTGCGCCCTGACTGCCCCCGATCACCAACAGGCTCATCGGATAATCGCCCGGCGGAATATACCCCGCCGCCGCCCGCTCCAGCACCGCCGCCCGCACCGGATTGCCGGTATGCACGCCCGCCACGCCCTCGGGCAGGTCCGTGGGCCAGGTGCCACAGGCCACCCGGTCCACCCGGCGCGCAAAGACGCGGTTCACCCGCCCCAGCACGCCATTTTGTTCATGGATCATCCGCGGCCGCCGCAGCACCCAGGCCGCTGCCAGCGCCGGGATCGTCGGATAGCCGCCGAACCCCACCACCACCGCAGGCTTGTCGCGCAGCATCGCCCAGACCGCCGACAAGACCCCGCCCGCAATCCGGAACGGCACGGCCAGCTTTGCCACCACCCCGCCGCGCGCAAAGGTGGCGCTCGCCACCTCCTCCACCGCGACAACATGCGGAAACCCGCCCGTGTAACGCGCCCCGCGCGCATCGGTCGACAGCTTCACCCGCCAGCCCTGCCGCACCATCGCCTCGGCCAAGGCCTGGGCGGGAAACATATGCCCCCCCGTGCCCCCCGCCGCGATCAGCAGAAGCGGACCCTGCGCCATCAGCGCCCTCCGCGCCCGAAGATATCGCCCATCTGCCCCTGCGGACGCATCCGCGTCATCGCCAGCAGCGCGCCCACCGTTATCCCTGCCGCAATCACCGAAGACCCGCCATAACTCACAAATGGCAGCGTCATCCCCTTCGCGGGCAACAGCCGCACCGCCACACCCATATTGATCATCGCCTGCACGCCAAAGATGCAGGCAAGCCCCGTCCCCGCCAGCCGGATAAACGGGTCCCGCTCCTTGGTCAGCCGCATCAGCGACCGCACCACGACCGTGGTATAAAGCGCGATGATGACAAGGACGAGGATCAGGCCATATTCCTCGGCCGCCACTGCGATGATGAAATCGGTATGCGCATCCGGCAGCGACCATTTCACCTGCCCCGCGCCCACGCCCACCCCGAAGAACCCGCCTTCCTGAATGGCATTGGTCGCATAGCCAAGCTGCGTGCGCGGGTCGATATCCGGCGTCAGAAACCCGTCGATCCGGCGCGCGAAATGCTCGCTGCTCTCATAGGCGCCGAAACCGCCTACCATCACCAGTCCCAGCACCACCCCGATCAGGGTCATCGGCGCCCCGGCCACGAAATACACCACACCCCAGCCAAACAGCACCAGCGCCGCCTGCCCGAAGTCCGGCTGTATCGCCAGCAGCGCCACGACCACCAGCGCAATGGCGAAACTCACCGTCTTTCCGGGCGGCCCGTTCAGATCGAAACTCGCCGCCATCAGCCAGGCCACCACGATCACGAAACCGGGCTTCAGGAATTCCGACGGCTGCACCGATGCAAACCCAAGGCTGAACCAGCGCACCGCCCCCTTGCCGAAATCCGTTCCGAAAAACGGCAACAGGCACAGCGCCAGGAAGGCCAGAGCGAAGCCCGCCACCCCGATGCGCCGCACCATGGCGGGCGTCATCATCGACACCCCCACCATCGCCGCCAGTGCCAGCCCGCCAAAAAAGGCTTGCCGCTGCACATAATAGAAAGGCTCCAGCCCGTTCCGGCTCGCCAGCGGCACACTCGCCGCAAGGCCAAGCAGCAGACCGATGCCAAACAAGACCATGATGCAGGTCATCGACCACTTGTCGATTGTCCGCCACCAACGGGGAAGAACAGGCTCCGTCACCCGTGAGGGCATGGAGCCATAGACCATCTCAGTCATGGATAATACGCCTGTCGCCTGCACTGCTCGATGCCCGTTTGTCCGGGCTTGTCATAACTCTAGCCCAACTCCGCGAATCAATCCAGCCCAAAGCACGCACCACGATTCGCCCGAATCGCCCCGATTCCTCTCGCGTCCTCCCCCTTTCATCTTGGCGGAAAATACCCTGGGGGAAGCCGCCAAAGGCGGCGCGGGGGCAAGGCCCCCGTTGCTCCATTGGCCGGACCGCGCCGCAGGTCCACCGCGCCCTGCACGGCGGGCTGCGGCGCGGTTCCCCCTTGACAGCCCGCCAGCCCCTCCCCCGCCCCACCGCTGCCTCACGCCAAGGTGAACACGAACCGTCCCCTCGCCACCCGCATCTGCGCTATTCTCAAAATGACATCGCAACAGGAGCCGCACATGACACGCCTCACCGCCCGCGACTTTTCCCCTGAATTGCTGGAACTTTACGATTTCTACGCCCATGGCCGCATCACCAAGCGCGAATTTCTGGACCGCGCCGGGAAATTTGCCGTGGGCGGCCTGACCGCCGCCACGATCCTGTCCGTCATGTCGCCCGATTACGCGCTGGCCCAGCAGATCGATTTCACCGACCCTGACATTATCGCCGAATACATCACCTACCCCTCGCCCGATGGCCATGGCGACGTGCGCGGCTACCTCGTCCGCCCCGCCACGGACGGTGTCGCCATCGCCGACCCGCGCGCTGCCGTGGTCGTCGTCCACGAAAACCGCGGCCTCAACCCCTATATCGAAGATGTCGCCCGCCGCGTGGCCAAGGCAGGCTACATCGCCCTCGCCCCCGACGGCCTCACCTCTGTCGGCGGCTATCCGGGCAATGATGAAAAGGGCCGCGAACTACAGTCCTCGGTCGATCCGGAAAAGCTGATGAACGATTTCTTCGCCGCCATCGACTTTCTAAAGGCCGACAGCCGCACCACCGGCAAGGTCGGCATCACCGGCTTTTGCTACGGGGGCGGCGTTTCCAACGCCGCAGCCGTCGCCTTCCCCGATCTCGCCTGCGCGGTCCCCTTCTATGGCCGTCAGGCCGCCCCTGCAGATGCCGCTCGCATCACAGCGCCCATCCTGCTGCACTATGCCGAACTCGACACGCGCATCAACGAAGGCTGGCCCGCCTATGAGGCTGCGCTGAAAGCGGCCGGAAAAACCTATGAGGCGCATATCTACCCCGGCGTGAACCACGGCTTCCACAACGACTCCACCCCCCGCTATGACGAGGCCGCCGCAACCCTCGCCTGGGACCGCACCCTCACCTGGTTCGCGAAATACCTCGCCTGACCGGCCCAAAGGACACCACGACCGGGAACCGCCTCTGATCACGCGGCGGTTCCCGCCACGACTGCCGCCGCCAACACCGGGCAGGCCCACTCCCACCCCGGCCCACGCCGCAACCGCCCCCCAAATCCCCAATCTTTACGCCGCCTTTACGCCCTTCGCCCCGAACGGGAATGGCATCTTTACGGCCACCCACCGCACCCTCCGCTCTCTGAAACGGAGGTTCCGCAATGCTAGACATCATATATATCGGCCTGGGTCTGGGCGGTTTCGCCCTCTTCGCCCTCGCCGTCCGCAGGCTGGAGCGGATGTGACATGCCGCTTTTTGATCTGATTCTGGGCGGCGGCGTGGCCGTGGGCCTGTTCCTTTATCTCGGTGCCGCTTTGCTGCGCCCCGACTGGTTCTGAAGGCGCATCTCATGGCCTTGCTGGCATATACCCTGTATTTCGCCGCCCTCATCGGCGCGGCCCTTCTCATCGCCCTCTGGATGGGCCGCGTCTATAGCGGCCTTCCCGCACTGGCCGGGATCGAACGCGCCGTCCTGCGCGCCAGCGGCGCAAATCCCGAACGCGACATGACATGGGGCACCTATGCCCTGGCCGTGCTGGCGTTCAACCTCGCCTGCTTTCTGCTGCTGTACACGATCCTGCGGATACAAGGCGCCTTGCCCCTGAACCCCGACGGCATCACCGGCATGGCCCCGGACCTTGCCTTCAACACCGCCATCAGCTTCGTGACCAACACCAACTGGCAGGCCTACACGGGCGAGGCACAGCTCAGCTACCTGTCCCAGATGGCCGGGCTGACGGTGCAGAACTTCGTCAGCGCAGGCACCGGCATGGCGGTGGCCCTGGCCGTGATCCGCGGCTTCACGGCGCCCAAAGGCAGCACGCTGGGCAATTTCTGGGTAGACCTGACACGTTCTGTCCTGTGGGTCCTGCTCCCGCTGTCGGTCATGCTCGCGCTGTTCCTTGCCTGGCAGGGCGTCCCGCAGACGCTGCAAGGCGCGGTAACGGCGACAACAGTCGAAGGGTCGGAACAGATCATCGCCCGCGGCCCCGCCGCCGCGCAAATCGCGATCAAGCAGCTGGGCACCAACGGCGGCGGCTTTTTCGGCGTCAACTCCGCCCACCCGTTCGAAAACCCCACCATCGCCTCCAACCTCGCGCAAAGCCTGTCGATCCTGCTGATCCCCGTCGCCTTCTGCTTCCTTTTCGGGCGCATGGCCGGGGATCGGCGGCAAGGCTGGGCGATCTTCGCCGCCATGGCAGTGATGTTCGTCGCGGGCCTCGCGGTCATCCACTGGGCCGAGGCGGCAGGAAACCCCCTCCTTGGCCCCGGCGCCAACCTCGAAGGTAAGGAACAACGCTTCGGCGCGCTGCTCTCGGCGCTCTGGGCCACCTCCACCACCGCCGCCTCGAACGGATCGGTCAACGCGATGCATGACAGTTTCATGCCGCTCTCCGGCCTCGTGATGATGGTGTTCATGCAGATCGGCGAGGTCATCTTCGGCGGGGTGGGTGCCGGGCTATATGGGATGCTGCTCTATGTTGTGCTGGCAGTGTTTCTCGCGGGGCTGATGGTCGGGCGCACCCCCGAATATCTGGGGCGCAAGATCGAAGGGCGCGAAGTCACCCTCGCCGTTCTGGCCTTCCTCTCCATGCCGCTGGGCATTCTGGTCGGCGGCGCAGTCGCTGCCACCGTCCCCGCCGCCCTTGCCGCCGTCCAAGACCCCGGCCCGCACGGGCTAAGCGAAATCCTCTACGCCTACTCTTCTGCCACCGGCAACAACGGCTCGGCCTTCGGCGGCTGGGGCGCGGCACAGCCCTGGCACACGACGGCGCTGGGGCTCATCATGTTGCTGGGCCGCTACGCCGTGATCGTGCCGCTGCTGGCCATCGCAGGCTCGCTCATCCGCAAGCCAAAGGCCGCAGCAACCACCGGCACCTTCCCGACCCACGGACCGCTTTTCGTGACGCTGCTGGTGCTGACCGTGCTGATCCTCGGCGCGCTCACCTTCTTTCCCGTCCTTGCCCTCGGCCCCATCGCGGAAGAAACCGCGCGCTTGGCCGGGCAGAGCTTTTGAGGCCTCCCATGTCCAGAAATGAAAAAGCGGCCGATATGTCCGGCCTGATGCGAACCGCCGCCCGCCAAAGCGTGACAAAGCTCGACCCCCGCACCCTGTGGCGCAACCCGGTGATGTTCGTCACCGCCATCGTTGCGGCCATGACCACGGTGCTGGGCCTGCGCGACCTGCTCTCGGCCACCCCCGGCGCGGGCGTGGCGCTCCACATCGCGCTCTGGCTGTGGCTCTGCGTGCTGTTTGCCAACTTCGCCGAAAGTCTGGCCGAAGGCCGCGGCCGCGCACGGGCCGATACGCTGCGCGCCACCAAATCGGAAACCCGCGTCCGCGTGCTCGAATCCCACGACGCCGACCCCTCCACCGCAACCGAGGTCGTCTCCACCGCCCTGCGCGCCGGGCAGTTCGTCTACATCACGGCGGGCGATATCGTCCCCACCGATGGCGAAGCCGTGCGCGGCATGGCAAGCGTCAACGAAAGCGCCATCACAGGCGAATCCGCCCCCGTGATCCGCGAAGCAGGCGGCGACCGCTCCTCCGTCACCGGGGGCACCACCATCGCATCCGACTGGCTCGTGATGAAGGTCACCGCCGAACCCGGCAAAAGCTTTCTCGACCGCATGATCGCGCTGGTCGAAGGGGCCGAACGGCAAAAAACCCCGAACGAGATCGCGCTGAACATCCTGCTCGTGGGCCTGACGCTGATCTTCCTCTTCGTCGTGGTCACCCTGCCGGCCTTCGCCAGCTATTCGGGCACCACGATTCCGCTGGTCGTGCTCGGGGCGCTCTTTGTCACGCTCATCCCCACCACCATCGGCGGCCTGCTCTCGGCCATCGGCATCGCGGGCATGGACCGGCTGGTCAAGGCCAATGTCATTGCCAAATCCGGACGCGCCGTCGAAGCGGCGGGCGATGTCGACACGCTGCTGCTCGACAAGACCGGCACCATCACCTTCGGCAACCGCATGGCCGACGCGCTGATCCCCGCACCCGGCGTCACGGCGCAGCAACTGGCCGAAGCGGCGGCGCTCGCCTCCCTCGCCGATGAAACACCCGAAGGCAAATCCATCGTCGAAAAAGCGCATGACATGCTGGGGGCCATCCCGCCCATGCCCACGGGTGCCGAACCCGTGGCCTTCACCGCACAGACCCGGCTGTCGGGCCTCGACCTCCCCGATGGCCGACAGTTCCGCAAAGGCGCGATCGACGCCGTTATCCGCCTGACCGGGCAAACCCCGCCCGGCGCCCTGGCAGCGCAGGTCGATGCCATCGCCCGCTCCGGTGGCACGCCGCTTCTGGTGGCCGAAGGGCGCACAATCCTCGGGGTCGTGCACCTCAAGGACATCGTCAAACCCGGCGTGCGGGAACGCTTTGCCGAACTGCGTGCCATGGGCATCCGAACCGTAATGATCACCGGCGACAACCCCCTGACCGCCGCCGCCATCGCGGCCGAGGCCGGGGTGGACGACTTCCTCGCCGAAGCCACCCCCGAAATGAAACTTGATCTCATCCGCCGCGAACAGGCGGGCGGGCGTCTGGTCGCCATGTGCGGCGACGGCTCGAACGATGCCCCCGCACTGGCACAGGCCGATGTGGGCGTCGCCATGAACGCCGGCACCCCGGCGGCAAAAGAGGCCGCCAACCTGATCGACCTCGACAGCGACCCCACCAAACTGATCGAGGTGGTGATGGTCGGCAAGCAACTGCTGATCTCGCGCGGCGCACTGACCACCTTCAGCATCGCCAATGATGTGGCAAAATACTTCGCCGTACTTCCCGCGATCTTTGTCGCGGCCTATCCGGGGCTGGCCGTGCTCAACATCATGGGGCTGGCCTCGCCTACCTCCGCGATCCTGTCGGCGGTGATCTTCAACGCGCTGATCCTGATTGCGCTGGTGCCGCTGGCCCTGCGCGGGGTCGCCTACCGCCCCGCCACCGCGGCCCAACTGCTGCGCCGCAACCTGCTCGTCTACGGCTTGGGCGGGTTGATCCTGCCCTTCCTCGGCATCAAGGCCATCGACCTGTGCCTCGTCGCCCTGAACCTGGCTTAAGGAGATCGTCATGCTGTCCCATCTGCGCCCCGCCCTCACCCTGACGCTTCTGTTCACCCTGCTCACCGGTCTTGCCTATCCGTTGGCCCTGACGGGCCTCGCCCAAGGCCTCTTTCCCAATGCCGCAAACGGCAGCCTGCTGATGCAGGGGGATCGGGTGATCGGCTCTGCACTTCTGGCCCAACCCTTTGCAGTGCCGGGCTACCTTCACCCCCGCGCTTCGGCCAGCGGCTGGAACGCGGCGGCAAGCGGGGCCTCCAACCTCGGGCCGACATCCGCCGCCCTGATCGCCGCCGTGGCCGAACGCCGCGCCGCGTGGGAGGCGGATACCGGCCAGCCCGCCCCCATCGACGCCATCACCACTTCCGCCTCCGGGCTCGATCCCCATATCAGCCCCGAAAATGCCCTCGCACAGGCCGCCCGCATCGCCGCCGCCCGCAACACGGATGAAGCCACCATCCGCCGCCTGATCGCAGACGCCACCCTCGGCCGAACGCTCTGGCTTTTCGGCGAACCGCGCGTGAATGTGCTGGAAACCAACCTCGCCCTCGACGCGGCCTTCCCCCCGCCGCCCGTCGCCGAAGAAACGCCCGCGCCATGACCCCAGATACGGCCATCCGCCCTTCGCCCGACGCCCTGCTCACGCAGGCCGCGCGCGAAGGGCGTGGTCGGCTGAAAATCTTCATCGGCGCCGCCCCCGGCGTGGGCAAGACCTGGGCCATGCTCGACGACGCGCAGCGCAAACTTGCCGACGGCGTCGATGTGCTGGCCGCCCTGATCGAAACCCACGGCCGCCCCGAAACGCAGGCCAAACTTTCCGGCCTGCCGCAACTGGCCCGCAAACCCGTGATCTACAAAGGCCGCGCTCTGACCGAGATGGATATCGACGGCCTCCTCGCCCGTCGCCCCACGCTCGCCCTGATCGACGAACTGGCCCACACCAACGCCGATGGCAGCCGCCACGAAAAGCGCTGGCAGGATGTCGAAGAGGTGCTCGCCGCCGGCATCGACGTCTTCACCACCCTCAACATCCAGCACATCGAAACGCTCAACGAAACCGTCGCCCGCATCACCGGGATCCGGGTCCGCGAAACCGTTCCCGACCGCGTGCTCGAAATGGCGGACGAGATCGAACTGATCGACATCCCGCCCGACGAACTTCAGGAACGCCTGCGGCAGGGCAAGGTCTACCCGCAGGATCAGGCCACCCGCGCCCTGACCTCCTTCTTCGCCAAGGGAAATCTGACCGCGCTGCGCGAACTGGCCCTGCGCGCCGCCGCTGACCGTGTGGATGCGCAACTGCGCGAACATATGGCGGCCAATGCCATCACCGGGCCATGGCCCGCACAGGAACGCATCCTTGTCTGCGTCAACGAAAGCCCCGCCGCGCGCGAAGCAATCCGCGTCGCCAAACGCTCCGCCGACCGTGCCCGCGCCGAATGGATCGCGCTCAATGTCTCGCAAACGCGCGCCGAATCCCTCCCCGAGGCGGAAAAGGACCGTCTCGCCGGAACCCTCCGCCTTGCCGAACGCCTCGGCGCCGAACTCGCCACCCTCGAAGCGGAACGCGACGTCGCGCAGGCGATCCTCGCCTATGCCGCCGACCGCAACGTCAAGCGCATCATCATCGGCCGCCCCCGGCCCCGCCCCTTTTGGGCGCGCCTGTCCAGCGAGGATGTCGCAAGCCACCTCCTGCGCCAATCCGGCAAGTTTGAAATCACCCTCGCCGCCGAACCCGAAGAACGCCCGCAGCGGCGCGGCTGGCACCTGCCCGCCATGCCCGGCGAACCCCGCGCCTGGGCCGAGGCGGTTCTGGCCGTCGCCATCGCCTCGGTCTGTTCCTATGCTGCGGAACTGCTTTTCCCGGTCGCCAGCCTGTCGGTGATCTACATGACGGCCGTGGTCGTGGTGGCCAGCAAGCGCGGCCTTGGCCCCGCGCTTGCCACCTCGCTGATCGGCTTCATGGCCTATAACTTCCTCTTCACCCACCCCCGCTACACCTTCCACGTCTCGCGGCAAGGCGAACTCCTGACACTGGGCCTGTTCCTTGTGGCCTCCCTGATCACCGGAAACCTTGCCGCCCGCCTGCGCGCCCGCGTGCAGGCGCAATCGGCCATCGCCGACCGCACCAACAAGCTTTACGATTTCAGCCGCCGCGTCGCCGCCGCCGCCACACCGGATGATGTGATCTGGGCCTCGGTCAGCCATGTCGCCAGCACCCTGCGCTGTGAAGCCGTGCTGCTGCGCCCCTCACCCGAGGGCGAATTGCGCGTCGTGGGCGGCTTCCCCCCCGAAGACCGTTTGGAAATTCGCGACCAATCCGCCGCCCAATTCGCATGGGACAGGGCCGAACCCTCCGGGCACGGATCGGACACGCTGCCCACCGCCCGCTGGTTCTTCCTTCCCCTCGTCGCGGGTGAACGCAAACTGGGCGTGCTGGGCATCGCCCATGCCGATGACCGCCACCTCGCGCGCACCGACCGCCGCCTTCTGGACGCGCTGGTCGACCAGATCGCCCTCGCCCTTGAACGGCTGCGCCTGACAGAAGAACTGTCACAGTCGCGGCTTGCCTCGGAAACCGAACGCCTGCGCACGGCGCTCCTCTCCTCCGTCAGCCATGACCTGCGCACCCCCCTCGTCACCATCATCGGCGCGGCAGGCAGTCTTGCCGATACGCCGGGCCTGCCCCCTGATGCCCGCAAGGACCTGGCCGAAAACATCCGCGAAGAAGGCGAACGGCTGGATCGCTACGTTCAGAACCTGCTCGACATGACGCGGATCGGCAACGGCGCCCTGACCCTGCGCCTCGCCCCGGTTGATTTGGGCGAACTCATCGGCGCGGCCCGCCACCGCCTGCGCGCGCCCTTGCGCGCCCATTCCGTCAGCGCCGATCTTCCCCCCGGCCTGCCCGCCGTGCTGGCCGATGAAATCCTGCTCGAACAGGTGCTGGTCAACATCCTCGACAATGCCGCCAAATACGCCCCGCCCGGATCGACCATCGCCCTTGCGGCCCGCCCGAACGGCGCGCGGCTCGACCTGTCGATCACCGACAGCGGCCCCGGCATCCCACCCGCCCAGCAGGCCCGCGTCTTTGATATGTTCTACCGCGTCACCGAAGGCGATCGTCAGCGCGCCGGAACCGGTCTTGGGCTTGCCATCTGCAAGGGTTTGACCGAAGCCATGGGTGGCACGATCCGGGCCGAAACCGCCGCAGCCGATGGCACCGGCACGCGCATCGTCCTGTCCCTGCCGCTCTTCAACCCCGAGACCTCTGCATGACCGCCCCCACCCGTATCCTGCTGATCGATGACGAAGCCCCGATCCGCCGCTTCCTGCGGGTGCCCCTTCAGGCCGAAGGTCACAGCATCATCGAAGCCGGCACCGCACGCGAAGGCATCCTCGCCGCCGCGCGCGAATCCCCGGGCCTCGTGATCCTCGATCTTGGCCTGCCCGATGCCGACGGCCTCACCGTCCTGCGTGAGATCCGGGGCTGGAGCAAGGTTCCCGTCCTCGTCCTGTCGGTGCGCGCGGATGAGGCGGGAAAGGTCGCCGCACTCGACGCCGGGGCACAGGATTATGTGGTCAAACCCTTTGGCGTGAACGAACTCCTCGCCCGCATCCGCAGCCTTCTGCGCGACAGGGCCGACGCCCCCGCCCCGGCGGTGATCGAAACCCTCGACCTGCGGATCGATTCCGCCAACCACACGGTCACCAAATCCGGCACCCCCCTGCACCTGACGCGCAAAGAGTTTGATCTGCTCTGGCTGCTGGCAAGCCATGCGGGCCGGCTGGTCACGCAAGGCATGATCCTCAAATCGCTCTGGGGTCCGGCCCATGCCGAAGACAGCCAGTATCTGCGCGTCTATGTCCGCCAACTGCGCCAGAAACTCGCCGACGATGCCACCAATCCCCGCTACATCATGACAGAACCCGGCATCGGCTACCGCTTCCTCGGCTGACGCCTCCGCCCGTTGTGCTGACAGCCACCCACCTACCGCCAAGATCACGCTGCGCCCCAACCCCGCGCGCGCCGCTTCGGCCGTCACAACACCCCAGCCCGCGCATGTCGCGGCTACAGGTCCCTGAGCCCCAGGGTTCAAAACCCGCCACATAACATGCGGGCCGCCCCTCTAAACATCCGTGCCGCACCCCGATCAGGCACGGCCACCCCACCGGCCCGGCCATCTCTGCCGCCCACAGACCTTACCACCCCGTTAACCTTAACGGGGCGTAAGCCCCCCGTGCGTATGCACAGCCGTCTGCACCGGCGGCTGCACCGCGCGCTGCACAGCCAAAACCCCCAGAACCCGAAAATTTATCCAGCGTCCGCAGGGCTTTGGCCCAAAACCGCCGCCACGCGGGCCATGAAATCCTCACCCCGTTTTTCAAAGTTCGGATACTGGTCGAAACTCGCCGCCGCCGGCGCCAGCAGCACCACTTCGCCCGGTTCCGCCTCTTCCGCCGCCCGCGCCACCGCGCGCTCCATCGTCTCACAGATCTCGTGCGGCAAGTCCCCGATCTGCAACGCAAAATCCCGCGCCGAATGTCCAATCAGATAGGCCTTCACCACCGATCCCAGCAGCGGCTCCAGGGCGGCGATGCCACCCTCCTTGCCCATCCCCCCGGCAATCCAGCGTATCTTTTCAAAGGCTTGCAGCGCCTTGGCCGCCGAATCCACATTCGTGGCCTTGCTGTCATTCACAAACCGCACGCCGCCGCGTTCCCCCACCAACTGGCTGCGATGCGGCAGCCCTGCAAAGGACCGCAGCGCCTTTTCAATCTCCTTCGGCCCCACCCCCAACGACCGGCAGGCAGCATAGGCTGCACAGGCGTTCTGGTGGTTATGTGCCCCGGGCAAGCCCTTGATTTCCCTCAGGTCCACGCTCGCCACCTGCCGCCCCTTGCGCCATTCCGACAGGAACCCCTTGCGCGCAAACACCGCCCAGCCGAACCCTTCCAGCTTGATCCCCGATGAAATCCGGATCACCCGGTCATCCTCTGGCCCCTCGGCCAGTTGGTTGGCCAGATACCGCCCCTCCACCTCATCCACGCCCACCACCGCCCGGTCCGGACCACCTTCGGAAAACAGCCGCCGCTTGGCCGCGAAATAGCCGCCCATGCCGTTGTGCCGGTCCAGATGGTCAGGGGAAAGGTTCGTGAAAACAGCAACATCCGGGGTCAACGCCCGCGCCAGTTCCGTCTGGTAGGATGATAGTTCCAACACCACCACCTCGCCCTCAACACCGGGATCAAGGTCCAGCACCCCCCGCCCGATATTGCCCGCCATCTGCACCGGGCGCCCGACCTCTTCAAGGATGTGATGGATCAGCGCAGTGGTCGTGGATTTCCCGTTCGACCCCGTCACCGTCACCACCCGCGGCACGGTGTCGAACCCGTCCCAATCCCGCGTGGCAAAGCTGCGAAAGAACAACCCGATGTCGTTGTCGACAGGAATCCCCGCCTCATAAGCCCGCCCGATGATCTTGTGCGGCGCAGGGTAAAGGCTTGGAATCCCAGGCGAAACCACCAGAACCGCCACCCCGTCCAATGCCCCGTGACGGCCCAGATCGGTCACCTCGAACCCCTCCGCCTCGGCCTTGGCGCGCGCCTCCGGGCTGTCATCCCACAGCAACAACTTCGCCCCGCCCGCCTGCAAGGCCCGCGCCGTGGCAAGGCCGGACCGCCCCAATCCCAGTACCGCCACCTTGCGGCCCGCATATCCAACCACCGGGATCATCAGCAACCTCCTGCCTTGTCTGCCAGCCCAAGGGATAGGGGACACAGGGCAAAAGGGAAAGGCCCCCTTCCCACAGCGCAACGGGGGGTCAACGCCCCCCGGCCCGCTTCCCAAACCCTTGCAAAGGCTGACAATCCGGTGTCACCTCACCCCATGGCCCACCCAGCACCCCCCCGCTTCGCCACCCGGATGGACATGGTCCAACCCTCCGCCATCCGCGAATTGCTCGCCCTCGGGGCCGACCCGTCGATCATCTCTTTCGGCGGCGGCTATCCCGATGCCAGCCTCTTTCCCCGCGCCCAGTTGGAAGAGGTCTACCGCGATGCGATCCGCGATCCTTCTGGCGATCCGCTGCAATACGCCCCTTCCAACGGCCTGCCCAAACTCCGCGCGCAAATCGCCGCCCTGATGACTGATGACGGCACCCCCTGCGGCCCTGATGATGTGCTGGTCCTGCAAGGCTCCCAGCAAGGCCTTGATTTCGCAGCCAAGATGCTGGTCAACCCCGGCGAAGTGATCATCGTCGAAGACCCCACCTTCCTTGGCGCCCTCATCGCCTTTGCCCCCAGCCAGCCGCGCTATGCGCCCATCCCGGTCGATGCCGACGGTATGGATATGGATGTGCTGGAGGCGACCCTCGCCACCACCCCGCAGGCGCAGATGATCTACACCGTCCCCGATTTCCAGAACCCCACCGGCGTGACCCTGTCGCTCGCCCGCCGCCACCGGTTGATCGACCTTGCCAACCGCCATGACCTGACGGTGATTGAGGACACCCCCTATCGCCACATCCGCTTTGCGGGCGACACCCTGCCCACGCTGAAAAGCCTCGATACCCAAGGTCGCGTCATCCACCTTGGCAGTTTCTCGAAAATCCTCGTCCCCGCGATGCGCTTGGGCTGGGCGGTCGCCGCGCCGCATCTGCTTGAAAAGATGGGCCTACTGAAGGTCGCGTCCGACACCCAGACCTCCACGCTCAACATGGCCGCAGCCAGCCTGTTTCTGGAACGGCATGACCTTCAGGCCCACATCGCCACCCTGCGCCATGCCTATCGCCGGAAGAAAGAGGTCATGCTCGACGCCATTCGCCTGCATTTCCCGCAAGAGGTGACAGTGACCGATCCCGAAGGTGGCCTCTTCACCTGGGCGCGCTTCCCCGAAGGCTTCGACGCCACGGCCTTTATGCGCGACCATGCCCTGCCACAGGCGCGGGTGGCCTATGTCCCCGGCGGCAGTTTCTTTGCCACCACGCCCCAAGCTAACCACGCCCGCATCAACTTCTCCGCCCCGTCCGAGGATCGCATCCGTCAGGGGATCGAATCCCTCGGCCGTTGCCTGAAATCCCATATGTGAAAGCCCGCGCCATGCCTGTCACGCTGCACCGCACCACGCTTCCCCCTGCGCCCGATCTTTCCGGTTGGGCCGATATCCCGGTCGCCGTCGCTGTCGACACCGTCCCCGGCGCGCGCCAGATCGACCCCGACATCCGCCCCTTGCGCCCGGCGGGCCGGCAGCCCCGGCTGATCGGCCGCGCCGTCACGGTAGATTGCGCCGCGCCGGATTTCGGGGCCGTGCTCCATGCGCTTGATCTCATTGGCAAAGGCGAGGTGCTGGTCATTGCCGCCCGCGCCCATCGCGACCACGCCATGATCGGCGATATCCTGTCGGGCCATCTGCGCAACAAAGGCGTCGCAGGTGTGATCGTCGATGGTGCAGTGCGCGACACCGGAACCCTTGGCCAATGGGATGATTTCGCAGTCTTTTCCCGTCACATCACCCCCCGTGGCCCGACGGGCGCCGATCAGGGCGCGGTCATGGGCCCGGTCTCCTTTGGTGGCATCACCATAGACGCGGGCGATCTGATCCTTGGTGATGACGATGGCCTCGTCTGCCTGCCCCCTGCCGCATGGGAAGAAGGCCTCACCCCCGCCCGCGCCAAACTCGCTCTTGAGGATCGCTGGACCGAAGCCCTCCGCACCGGCACCGCCACCGGAGCCTTCACCCTGCCCGCCCCGTTCCGCCGCTGACGATCCCAACGCAACTTCCCATGGAAGGAAATCCTCACCCTTCCAGCAACAGCGCCGTCCCGATCCCACCCGCCGCCGCAATCGCGGCCAGCCCCACGCCACGCCCCAGATCGGAAAACAGCCGCACCGCCAGCACTGCGCCCGATGCCCCCACGGGATGCCCCCGCGCCAGCGCCCCGCCTCCAAGGTTCACCCGCGCCGGATCCAGCCCCGCGCCTTCGACACAGGCGATGGCCTGCACGGCATAGGCCTCTATCACCTCGGCCCGGTCCAGCGCCCCCGGCCGCAGCCCCGCCGCGCCCAGCACCTGCCCAATCGCCGCCACCGGGGCCAGCCCCGGCTCCCATGGCACCCCGCCCAGCGTCACCCCGCCTGCAATCCGCAAAGCCCGCGCCGCCCGCACCGCCACCCGCTCTGACACCACCAGAACCAGCGCCGCGCCATCCGCCGCCACCGCCGCATTGGCCGCTGTCACGCTGCCCGCCACCACCTTGGCCCGCGCCGCCAGAGCAGGCGTCAGATCGCGCGTGAACCCATCCCGCATTTCACCGCCGACACCAACGATCTCACCCGACAAATCCGCCGCCCGTGCCTTGCGATGGCTCTCCACCGCCCAGCCATCCTGCCGCTCCCGCGAAATCCCCAGCCGCAGGGCCAGCGCCGCCGCCGCCTCGGCCATGCCGGGGTCGCGGTCGGGCCAGGGGGTGAAGGGTGCCTCGTCATAGGCCGCCGCCGCCCCCGGCATCCGCCGCTCAGGGCGCTGGGAATAGCTCTCCACCCCGCCGGCCACCACCACCTCGGCCAGCCCGGCCATCACCATGCCCCGCGCGATCAGCACAGCATCCAGCCCGCCCGCACATTGCCGGTCGATGCTCAGCCCGGCCACCCGCTCGGGCAGGCCCGCCGCCAGCGCCACCCGCCGCGCAGGGTTCCCTCCGGGGCCCAGCACATTGGACAGCACGACCTCATCCACCTGATCCGCCGCGATCCCCGCCGCCTCCAGCAGCGCCCGCAGCACTGGCGCGGCCAGGTCCTCAAGGCTCAGCGCCCGAAACGCCCCGCCGCGCGGCATCACCGCCGTCCGCTTTGCCGCGATCACAAAGGCCTGCATCCGCCCGCCCTCCAGCACGCGCAACCGCCTGCCCATTCACCTTGGCCCAAATACCCAAAAAACAGCGCCATCTGGCACACCGCCATGTAGTATGCGGCCCTCACAGCCCCACCTCCGCCGCCAGCCGCGTCAGATCGACCTTGCCCGAAGCTGTCTCGGGCCAAGTCTCGCGCCAGATCACCGCGCGCGGCATCTTCAGCGGCCCCAGCCGCGCCCGCGTCGCCCGCAGAATGGCCGCCTCCTGCGCCGGATCACCCTCCAACACCGCCACGATCACATGCCCCCGCATCCGGTCGGGTCGCGGCAGCACGACAGCCCGCCGCACGCCCGGCAGGCCCGCCAGAAAGGCCTCGATCTCTTCGGGAAAGACGTTCTGATCCGCCACTGTCACCATTCGCCCGGCGCGCCCGGCCAGATGCAGCTCGCCCCGCTCCATCCAGCCCATCTCGCCCACGGACATCCAGCCCCGCCGCTTCAGCGGCGCCATCCCGCGTCGGTCGCCATAGCGCGCGCAGAGATAGGGCGACCTCACCCAGACCTCACCCAATCCCCCCGGTCCCAGCACCGTGCCATCAGCCCCGCGAACTTCCAGCCGCACGCCGGGATAGACGCGCCCCACCCCTTCTGCCGCTGATCCTTCGTCGGTCAGGGTCACGAAACTCGTCTCCGCCGCGCCATAGAATTCCCGCACCTCAAGCTTGGGCGACAATGCCGCCAGCGCGGCGCGCAGGGCAGGGTCCAGCTTTGACCCACCCACCAGCACCAGCGCCAGATCGGGCAATATCCCCGGCCCCTTTTCCACCAGCAACCGCAACTGTGCGGGCGTGGCATAGATCACCTGCACCCGCCGCTCTGCCAGCGCGCGATGCTGCGCATCCGGGCGCAGACCGGCCAACAGATGCACCTCTGCCCCCAGACAAGCCCCTTCCAACGCTCCATATAATGCAAGGGAATGGTCCATCCGGCCCAACACCGCAACCCGATGCCGCGGCACGATGCCGAACAAACGCGCATTCACCTCAAAACTCGCACACCAACTGCGCTGTGTCCGCCGGATGCGGCGCGGCACGCCGGTCGAGCCAGAGGTCAGCGTCTCGAACACCGGGCGTTTGCCCGCCTCAGGCGCAGGCAAGCCCCCTGCGCCAACCCGGAAAGGCAGACCCAACGCCCCCCGCGCCAGCGCTGATGACACCGCGACCCCGCAGGGGACATCGGCGATGACCACTGCATCCCCAGCCGGCAGGCCCGTCACCTCTGCGCCATCGGGCCCGAAGATTCGCGTCGCCGGATGGCGGCAAAAGCGATCCGCGATCCCGGCCCCGCGCGCCACAGGGGTCACTCCGGCCGGAACCGCGCCGACAACGCCCGCGCGCCCTGCGCCAGCAGCGCGATATCCATGCCGACGGCGGTAAAGGTGGTGCCCCAGCCAATGCAGGTCTGCGCGAAATCCGGGTCCAGCGTCAGGATGCCCGCAGGCTTGCCTGCCGCCACGATGGCCCGCACCGCCGCCTCGATCGCCGCCACCACATCCGGGTGCCGCATATCGCCCACATGCCCCATGCTTGCCGCCAGATCGGCCGGTCCGATGAACAGCGCATCCACCCCGTCCACCGCCGCAATCTCGGGGATGCGCTCCAGCGCCTCGGCCGTTTCCACCTGCACGATCAGGCATAGCTCTTGCTCGGCCCGCTGGTGATAACCTGCCACCTGCCCGAACACGCTTGCCCGCGTCAGCCCCGCGACACCCCGGATGCCGCGCGGCGCATAGCGCATCGCCGCAACCGCCGCCCGCGCCTCATCGGCATTCTGCACATAGGGGATCAGCAGGGTCTGCGCGCCCAGATCCAGCAGACGCTTGATCAGCACCACATCATTCGACGCCGGCCGCACCACGGCTTGCGTGCGATAGGGCGCCATCGCCTGCATCATCGCCAGCGTGTCGGGAACATCCGTGACCGAATGTTCCGTGTCGATCACCACCCAGTCGAACCCGCAGGTCGCCAGCAGTTCCGCCACCACCGTACCGGGCATGGAATTCCACAGCCCGATCTGTTGCCGCCCATCCTTAAGCCCGCGTTTGAAACGGTTCACAGGCAACATCATGCCGTCACCAGCGTCTTGATCCGCCGCAACGCCAGCAGATACCCCTCGACCCCGCATCCCGCGATCACGCCCTCGGCGCGCAGCGAGACATAGGAATGATGCCGGAACGCCTCGCGCTTGTGGATGTTCGAGATATGCACTTCGATCACCGGCCCGTCGAACGCGTTCAGCGCATCCAGAATGGCGATGGAGGTATGCGTCAGCGCCCCGGGATTGATGATCACCCCCGCCCCTTCCACCCGCGCCTGATGAATCCAGTCGATGATCTGGCCTTCATGGTTTGACTGATGAAACCGGATCGTCAGGCCCAGCTCTTCGGCCAGCGACGCACAATCCTCGGCCACATCTTCCAGCGTCGCACGGCCATAGATTTCAGGCTGTCGCAACCCCAGCAAGTTCAGATTGGGACCGTTGAGGATGTAGATGGGCTTTGCCACGGCTGCGGCTCCTTGGATGCGTTCACGCGGACGTTAATCGCGCCCAGCCCGGCCCGCAACCTTTGCCCGTGGCCGCATTCCAAAACCCGCTGTTATCTTGCGGCGCGGGCATACGCCCGCACGCCTTTTGTCTCGCCTGCGCGCCTGCGCGCTTGGCTCGGCTGATGGGGGCGCTGCCCCCAAACCCCCGGGGTATTTTGGCCAAGATGAAGACCATGCGCAGCGGTCTTAGCCAATAAAAATAGGCGCCCGCCCCCATCACGATCCATGGTCACCACCTGCGGGAGCCGTGCAGGTCGGCAATCTTGGATCAGGGTCGGACGCCCAGTTTGCCACTCCTCTGGGGACAGAGAAGTTTCGTCGTCTCAGGCCACTTTCTCCAGCGCCACATCCGGGGAAATCCCCAGCGCGCGGACGACGGCCTGTGTCAGATGCGGGCGGTTCAGCGTGTAGAAATGCAGATCCTCCACCCCGCCCTCGATCAGACGCGCACAGAGCGAGGTGCACTGCGTCAGCGCAAGCAATTCCTCGCGCCCGTCACGCGCCGCGATGCGGAACGCCTCATCCAGAGCGCCGGGTACTTGGGTTCCGCAGCGATGGGCAAATTTCTTCGCCCCGTCCCAGGACGTGATCGGCAGGATGCCCGGAATGATCGGCGCGTTGATCCCGGCCTTCACGCAGGCATCGCGGAAGCGGAAGAACGTGTCGGCGCTGAAAAAGAACTGCGTGATCGCGCTGCTGGCACCCGCGTCGATCTTGCGCTTGAGCCAATCCACATCGGCAAAGCTGTCCTTGGCATCCGGGTGCGGTTCCGGATAGGCGCCCACGCGGATCTTGAATTTGCCCGTCTTGGCCAGCGCCTCGACCAGTTCCACGCTCGACGCAAAGCCGTCGGGATGCGCGGTGAAGCGCTGCGCCCCCTTGGGTGCATCGCCGCGCAGGGCCACGATCTCCGTCACGCCAGCCGCGGCGTAGCTTTCGGCAATCTCCAGCGTTTCACTGCGGGTCGCATCCACACAGGTCAGATGCGCCGCCACGTTCAGCCCGTAATTGCGGTGGATCGCTCCCACCGCCTCATGCGTCAGCTTGCGCGTTGTGCCGCCCGCGCCATAGGTGACCGACACAAAGTTCGGCCGCAGCGGGGCCAGAACCTGCACCGTCTCCCACAGCCGGAAAGACGCATCCAGCGTCTGCGGCGGAAAGAATTCAAAGCTGATGCGCGGGGCGGTCATGGCACGAAACTCCTAATGTCTTGCCCTCTTGTCTCAGGAAACGTCATGTGAGACAAATTCATAATACTCATCATCAACATGAATCCTGCGCATCATCATGCATCTCGAATTCCGCCACCTTCGCACCATCCGCGCCATCCATCAGGCTGGCGGCCTCGCCCGTGCGGCCGATATCCTGAACATGACGCAATCCGCCTTGTCGCATCAGGTAAAGGGGTTGGAGGATCAGGCCGGGGTGGAGCTTTTCGTCCGCCGCTCCAAACCCATGCGCCTTTCGGCGGCGGGCATCCGGATGCTGAAACTCGCCGAACGCATCCTGCCCGAGATTGATGCGTTGGAAGAGGAATTCCGCGCCCTGAAATCCGGCAAAACGGGGCGGCTGCATATCGCCATCGAATGTCATGCCTGTTTCGATTGGCTGTTTCCCGTGCTGGAACAGTTCCGCCATGCCTGGCCCGATGTCGATGTCGATATCCGCGCGGGCCTTGCCTTTGACGCCATCCCCGCGCTGTTGCGCGAAGAGGTGGACCTTGTGATCTCTTCCGATCCCCTCCGCCTTGACGGGGTGATCTACAACCCGCTCTTCGACTACCACCCCACCTTCGTGGCCGCCAAGGACCACCCGCTTGCTGCGAAAGATTGGGTCGGGGCCGAGGATTTCCGCGACGAGGTGCTGATCACCTACCCCGTCAGCCGCGACAAACTGGATATCTTCACCGAATTGCTGACCCCGGCCAAAGTGGAACCCCGCGGCCAGCGCCCTGTGGAACTGACCGCCGTGATCCTGATGCTGGTCGGCTCCAACCGCGGCGTGGCCGTGCTGCCCGATTGGGTGCTGCGCGATGTGCGCAGCCATGCCGATTACATCACCCGCCCCCTCGGCCCCCGCACCATCACCCGCCGCCTCTACGCCGCCACGCGGGATGAGGACGCCGCCAAGCCCTTCATGGCGCATTTCCTGCGGCTGGGCCGGACCGAACCGGTGAAGTTGCAGCGCGGCTAGGCTGTTTTTAACGCGAATTCCCGGCGTACATCGCCCGCCATCTGCCAAGACAAGCCCACGCTGCCCGCACTGCGTCAGATATCACCGCGAAATTCGCGTCAAATTTCGCTCCCGCGCCAGCGTCGCCGCCTCGACCTCGGCCAGACGTTGCAACGCGCCTTCGATGCCGGTCCGCCGCACCTCCCGCTCCCAGATTCGCTGCGCACTCTTGGCGCTCCACGGCAGCGCCGCGCCTTTCAGCCAGAGCCGCAACGGCGCAGGCAGGCGGTCATGCGCCTGCATCGCGCAGCCCTCACGCCGCCGCGCCAAGGGCGAGGACAGGTTCCCGCTCATGCCGCCTTCCACAGCGGAAAGGGATCCGCCATCCCCGCCCAGTCACCGGGGGCGAACCCTTCGGCGGGCACCAGCGCCGCATCCAACGCCGCGACGAGGGCCGCGCGGTCCATCCCATGCCCGATGAACACGATCTCCTGCCGCCGGTCGCCCCAAGGCTCGGCCCAATGCGCGCGAAGGTCGGCCAGCGCATCGGGATGCTTGGGCCAGCGCCCCTCAGGCACCGCCGCCCACCAGCGGCCCAAGGGCGACACCGATG
This sequence comes from Paracoccaceae bacterium, assembly GCA_022843025.1. GTDB lineage: Bacteria > Pseudomonadota > Alphaproteobacteria > Rhodobacterales > Rhodobacteraceae > Paragemmobacter. Next base: position 428,645 of record JALHOL010000002.1, read on the forward strand.
ACACCGCCCCCGCCAGCGAAAACTCCGCCGCCCAGTCGGGCCGTGTGGCCAGCCAGAAATGCCCCTTCGCCCGGATCACCCCCGGCAAATCGCCGTTCAGCACCGCATGAATGCGCGCCGGATCAAAGGGCCGCCGCGCGCGATAGACAAAACTGGCGATCCCGTATTCCTCGCTCTCCGGCACATGCGACGCGAACCCGTAAAGCTCCTTGGCCCAGAGCGGATGCTCTGCCGCCCGGTCGAAATCGAACAGCCCGGTGCCCAGGATGGCGCCCGGTGGCACCCGCCCGTGATCCACCTCGATGACCCGCGCATCCGGGTTCAGCGCCGCGATGATCTTGCGCGCCGTATCCACCCGCGCCGCCCCGGCATCGCGCACCTTGTTCAGCACGATCACATTGGAAAACTCGATCTGCTCGGTGAGCAGGTTCACCAGCGCGCGACCGTCGCCTTCGGGCGTTTCCACCCGCGCGGCCAGAAAATCATGGCTCGCGAAATCCCGGGTCAGGTTGATGGCATCCACCACCGTCACCATCGTATCCAGCCGCGCCACATCCGACAGGCTGGTCCCCTCCGCATCGCGGAAGTCAAAGGTCGCGGCCACCGGCAGCGGCTCAGATATCCCGCTCGATTCGATCAGCAGATGATCGAACCGCCCCGCCTCGGCCAGCTTGCGCACCTCCACCAACAGATCGTCGCGCAGGGTGCAGCAAATGCAGCCATTGGTCATTTCCACCAGCTTTTCCTCGGCCTGATGCATCTCGGCCCCGGCGCGGATCAGGTCGGCGTCAATGTTCACCTCGGCCATATCGTTGACGATGACCGCCACCCGCAGCCCGTCGCGATTGTTCAGCACATGCGACAGCAGCGTGGTTTTTCCGGCACCAAGGAAACCGGACAGGACCGTAACGGGCAAGCGGCCATCGGGCGACCGCCCGTCGCGCTTCAGGTTGTCTTCATTCTGGCGGTCCCCGGTCTGGCTGGGCATGGCACGACTCCAATATGTTATACTATTACATATCTGCCGCAGACCGGACCGACTGTCCAGCCCCGCCCGCACAAAACGAAAGGGGCGGCCCTGTGGACCGCCCCAAACCCCGGATCATGCCGGCATCAGAACAGATCGAAATCCGCCGCTGTCAGGCTGTCCACACCGACCAGCGTCGCCACCAGCACCGCCGCCGCGCCGCCGATGCCATCGGCATCCCAGAACAACCGGTCTGTCGCCGTGTTGAAGAAGAACCAAGATTCCCCCGTTCCCCCCGCCGTTGTGCCGTTGCGGAACCGCACCGTGCCGTCCATCCCGGCAAAATCCTCAAAGGCAAAGGCCAGCGAGTCGATGCCCGATCTGAAATCGGTGATCCGGTCGCCAAAGGGGTTCGACCCATCCCAACTGTCAAAGACAAACACGTCGGACCCCGTACCGCCGGTCAGGGTATCCACCCCCGCCCCGCCGTTCAGCGTATCATTGCCGCCACCGCCCGACAGCGTGTCGTTGGCCGCATCGCCATACAGGTCATTGGCGAACCCATTGCCGGTGAACGAATCGGCCAGATGGGTGCCCCACAGGTTTTCGATGCTGACGAGCGTCTCGCGGTTACCGAACCCGTCATTCTGCACCTGCTCGGTGGCAAAGGAGAGGTTGACGTTAGCCCCGTTGAACACCTCATCATCCCAGAAATCGACGGTATCCCGCCCCGACCCACCGTTGATGGCATCCACCCCGTCAAAGCCGCGGAAGATGTTGTCCTGCGAATTGCCGACAATCGTATCGCTGCGGGCAGAGCCCCAGACGTTTTCGATGTTCAACAGCCGGTCCGTATTGCCCCAGCCATCCGTGGCGGTCCCGGTGGTCAGGTTCACGTTCACCGCTCCGGTCCCGCCCCAGCGCACGTCCCGGTCATACCGGATCGTATCCGCACCGCCGCCGCCATTGATCGTGTCATTGCCGCGCAGACCGGCGAACTCTTCCTCCGCATCCGCTCCGGTAAACCGGTCGGACATCCGCGATCCTTCCAACCGCTCGATCGACGACAGCGTGTCCGTCCCGCCCCAACTGTCCAGCGCCCGCCCCGTTGCAAGGTTCACATTCGCCCCGCGAAAGGCCGCACCGTCCCAGAAGGTTTCGCTGAAAGAATAGACGTCCTCGTCCGCACCCCCAAAAATGGTGTCATTCCCGGCATCGGCCTTGATGAAGTCATACCCGGCCCCGGCATTGATCAGGTCATTGCCCATGTTGCGCCCGCCAATGATGTCATCCCCATTTTCCGATCCGTTGATCGTGTCATCCCCAGCCAAGAACAGCGAAAACAGGTCAAACCCGTTGCCGGGGCGATAGTCGCCCCTATTGAACCAGCCGAACATGAAATGATCCAGATCGGTCAGTTCCACCGACAACCCGGTGATCGTCATCCAAACTTGGCCATCGACCGACAGCGTCACCGTGTCGACGATTCCGGAAAGTGGGCCGCCCTGATCCCCAGTGATCGGGTCGGTGAAATAGGTAAAGCCCGTCCCCGTCGCCGAAATCGTCACGGTGCCCGGCTCGCGGGGCATGGTGAGCACAACCTGCGTGGGTGAAGTAGAGATATCCGGGTCGAAAGCTGGATCCTGCGAGTCGAACTCGAACAGCTCCGGCAGATAGTAGTCGTCCGAATTCGAAGCATTAGTAAACGTGACAACAGGCATAACGGGTACTCCCAAACTCAATATACAACCGCCAGAAAAACTACCCCCGTCACCTGAGTCTGCCAAGCCATTTCCCGCGCCCCCTTCCCTTCCCCCCCGCCCCCGTGTAATGCCCCTCCCCTGACGCCCAAACCCCCGGAGCCCCTGCAATGCAAGGCAGCGCGAACCTCAACCTGATGATCAAAGCCGCCCGCAAGGCCGGCCGCTCGCTGGTCAAGGACTTCCGCGAAGTGGAAAACCTTCAGGTCTCCACCAAGGGCCCCGGCGATTTCGTCAGCCGCGCCGACCGCGAGGCGGAACGCATCATCAAGGAAGAGTTGATGGGCGCGCGGCCGACCTATGGCTGGCTTGGCGAAGAAACCGGCGGCACAGATGGCGCCGATCCAACCCGCCGCTGGCTTGTCGATCCGCTGGACGGCACCACCAACTTCCTGCACGGTATGCCGCATTGGGCTGTCTCCATCGCGCTGGAACACAAGGGCGACATCGTCTCTGCCGTCGTCTATGACGCCGCCAAGGATGAGCTGTTCTGGGCCGAAAAGGGCGCAGGCGCCTGGATGAACGACCGCCGCATGCGCGTGTCTGGCCGGCGTGAGATGCATGACGCCGTTTTCGCCACGGGCGTGCCCTTCGGGGCCAAGAACACGCTCCCTGCCATGTTGCAGGATCTTGCGCGCCTGATGCCGGCCTGTGCCGGCGTGCGCCGCTGGGGCTCGGCCGCGCTTGATCTCGCCTATGTCGCTGCCGGCCGGTATGACGGCTATTGGGAACGCGAGTTGAAGGCTTGGGACATCGCCGCCGGGATCTTGCTGGTGCGTGAGGCGGGCGGTTTCGTCTCTGCCATCCGCGAGGGCGACGATCCGCTGGAAAAAGGTGCTGTCATCTGCGCCAACGAACCCCTGTTCGAACCCTTCCGCAAGATCATCCGCGGCGCCTGAACCCTATCTCCACGGGCCCGGTTTCGCCCCCGGCCCGCCGCGCCGGACGCGCGGCACGCCTGTGCGCACCACACGGTAGGTCGCCTCCGGATGCGGCGGCAAGCCCTGCGTTCGGCTCCAGAACTGCGGCCCGCCCCGCCGCAGCCACAAAGGCAGGCACAGCACCAGCCCCGCCACGAACCCGCCCGCATGCGCCCAATAGGCCACGCCCCCCACATCGGCGGGCGTCATAGCGCCATTGACCACCTGAAACCCGAACCACAGCCCCAGCATGATCCATGCCGGGATCGGAACCACCCGAAAAAACACGATGAAGATAAACAGCACATCCACCTTGGCCCGGGGAAACAGCAGCAGATAGCCCCCCATCACCCCGGCAATCGCGCCCGATGCCCCCACCATTGGGATCATCGAAGCCGGCTCTGCCGCAAATTGCAGCCCCGCCGCCGCCAGCCCAGACATGATGTAGAACCCCAAGAACCGGACATGCCCCATCTCATCTTCCAGATTGTCCCCGAAGATGTACAAAAACAGCATGTTGCCCAGCAGATGCATCCAGCCCCCGTGCAGGAACATCGAGGTGACAAAGGTCTCATACCCCTCACCAAAGCCGATGCGCGCCGGCACCAGCCCCCATTGCATGAAGAACCGCCCCACTTGCGCATCGCCTGGCAGGGCAAGCCAATAGGCCAGAAACACCCCCACATTCACCGCAATCAGCGCGAGCGTGACAAAGGGCGTCCGCCCCGACGGGTTATGGTCGCGAATGGGAAACATGCGCCTCAGGCTGGCCCGGCGGCCCATTCCGCGTCAAGCCTCTCCGATCACAAAGATCACGCCACCACGTGACCCTCCCAACCGGAACCAAACCCCGGGGTGAAGGCTTTCGCACCGGGGCTTTCTTCTCTGTCCAAATATCCTCGGGGGAGAATTGGCGCAAAGCGCCAAGAGGGGGCAGACAGCCCCCTTCCTTCAGAAATTCTTCACCGAAGAATTTCCCAACCCCCAAAATTCTTCGACGAAGAATTTTCCCTCACCTCCAGCCCGAAAATTCTTCGCCGAAGAATTTTCGCCCCCCTCACACCTCCGCCACTTCCATCAGCAGCTGCGCATTGCCGCCCGATGCCGTGGTGTCGATGCAGACATGCCGTTCAAACCGCGCATGGCCCGCATCCGGCGCGCCCCCGATCAGCGGCAGGATAGCCCCCGCCCGCCCCGCCAAGGCCCGTGCATAAGCACGCCCTGCCTCAGCCGTTCCCCACCAGACCGCGCCGGATATCCCGTCCAGCCGCGCCAAGGCAGCCGCCTCCAGCGACGGCGCTTCCACCGCCATGCCACCCAGCGCCCGGATCGCCGCCGCCTGCGCCGCCGCCGCACCCGCCGTCGGGCCAAGGCAGACCACCGCCCCCCGCGCCACCGTCGTCAGTCGGTTGGATTCCCCCGTCGGCCCCGGCAGGTCAACGCTCACCGGTCCCGCTGCCGCAGGCACAGCCCGCAACGCCGCGACAACTTCACTTTCCGCAGCCACCCGGTCCTCCCCGGTCACCACCGGCACCTCGTCCCGGGTGAAGCGATGCAGGTAATCCGGCCCGCCCGCCTTTGGCCCCGTCCCCGACAACCCTTCGCCGCCAAAGGGCTGGCTGCCCACCACCGCGCCAATCTGGTTGCGGTTCACATAGGTGTTGCCCACGCGCAGCCGCTCCACGATCCGCTGCACCCGATCGTCGATCCGCGTGTGCAGGCCAAAGGTCAGCCCGTATCCCGTCGCGTTCACTGCATCCACCACCGCGTCGATCTGATCGGCGCGGAACGTCGCCACATGCAGCACCGGCCCGAAAATCTCCTGCCCCATCGCCGCGATCTCGGACACGCGGATCACCGCCGGGCCCACAAAGGTTCCTCCCTCCGGCGCGGCCATCTCCTTGATCACCCGCCCCTCGGCCCGCGCCTTGGCGATATGGTCGCGGATCATCCCCGCCGCCTCTGCGTCGATCACAGGCCCCACATCGGTCGCCAGGCTCCATGGATCGCCCAGCGCCATTTCATCCATCGCGCCTTCCAGCATCTCCAGCACTGGCCCGGCCACATCTTCCTGCACATACAGACAGCGCAGCGCCGAACAGCGCTGCCCCGCTGATTGGAAGCTGGAGGCGAGGATATCCCGCACCGCCTGTTCCGGCAGGGCTGTCGAATCCACCAGCATCGCATTCAATCCGCCGGTTTCCGCAATCAGCGGCGCGGTCGGGTCCAGATGATCGGCCATCGCGCGGCGGATCGCCTGCGCCGTCTCGGTCGATCCGGTAAAGCACACGCCCCCCACACGCGGATCAGAGGTCAGCATCCGCCCGACCACCGGCCCCTCACCGGGCAGCAGTTGCAGTGCCGTCACCGGCACTCCCGCCCGATGCATCAACCCCACCGCGAGCGCGGCAATCAAGGGCGTCTGTTCCGCAGGCTTGGCCAGCACCGCATTGCCCGCCGCCAGCGCCGCCGCAATCTGTCCCGTGAAAATCGCCAAGGGGAAATTCCAGGGCGAGATACAGGTGAACACCCCCCGCGCCGGGGCCGTCAAACCCGCCACACCATCGGCGTAGTAGCGCAGGAAATCCACCGCCTCGCGCAGTTCTGACACCGCATCGCCCAGCGTCTTGCCCGCCTCCCGCGCCAGCAGCGCAAAGATCGGCCCGACCTCGGCCTCAAACAGGTCTGCCACCCGCCGCAGCACTTCCGCCCGCTCGGCCGAACCGGCCGCCCAGGGCTCCGCCAGCCGCAGCGCCGTTTCCACATCCGGCGCACCCGCCTGCACCACATGCCCCACCAGCGCCCCGGTCGCCGGATTGCGCACCTCAACCCGCAAGCCCCCGACAGGCCGCCCCGCCGTCATCGGCCCCGCTTCGAACAACCGCGTCGCATGGGCCGCGCGCGCCGCCTCGATGGCGGCAAGATCGACCGCATCCGTCAGATCAAACCCGCGCGCATTCACCCGGCTGCCAAAGAGCCGCGGCCCGGTTTTCAGCGCCGGGCTGGCGGCCTGCGCCATGCCTTCCATCGCCGTCAACGGGCAGGCCGCCACCACCGCAGGCGGCACCTCCTCATTCACGATCTGGTTCACGAAAGACGAATTCGCCCCGTTTTCCAACAGCCGCCGCACCAGATAGGCCAGCAAGTCGCGATGCGCGCCCACCGGCGCATAGATCCGGCAATTCGTGCCACGATCCGTCAGCACCAGATCATGCAGCCGCTCTCCCATCCCATGCAGGCGCTGAAACTCATAGGCCCGCTTGTCACCCGCCATTTCCAGAATGGCCGCCACCGTGTGCGCGTTGTGCGTGGCAAATTGCGGATAGATGCGGTCCGTCATCCCCAACAGCTTTTTCGCATTGGCGATATAGCTTACATCCGTCGCCTGCTTGCGCGTGAACACAGGAAAGCTTTCCAGCCCCAGCACCTGCGCCCGCTTCACCTCGGCATCCCAATAGGCGCCCTTCACCAGCCGCACCATGATCTTGCGGTCCAGCCGGTCCGCCATCGAATAAAGCCAGTCGATCACCGCCCCCGCACGGCGGCCATAGGCCTGCACCACCACGCCAAAGCCGTCCCATCCCGCCAGTGACGGATCGGACAACACCGCCTCGATCACCTCCAGCGACAGCGCCAGTCGGTCCGCTTCCTCGGCGTCGATGTTGAACCCCAGCCCTGCCGCCTTGGCCAAACCCGCCAAAGCCCGCACCCGCGGCACCAATTCCGCCATCACCCGCGCGCGCTTGGCCACCTCGTAGCGCGGATGCAGCGCCGACAGCTTTACCGAAATACCGGGATTGGCGCGGATATCCGATCCCTTGGCGGCTGACGCAATCGCCGTGATGGCCTTGGAATAGCTCAGATGATAGCGCCGCGCGTCGCCTTCAGTCCGCGCCGCCTCGCCCAGCATGTCATAGCTATAGGTGTATCCCTTCGCCTCAAGCTCGGTCGCCCGCTTCATCGCGGCCTCGATCGTCTCGCCCAGAACGAACTGCCGCCCCATCTCCTTCATCGCCTGCGCCACCGCGCGGCGGATCACCGGCTCGCCTAGCCGCTTCACGGCAGCGCGCAGATGGCCCACCACCCCCGGCTCGCGATCCTCCAGCACCTTCCCGGTCAGCATCAGCGCCCATGTCGACGCATTCACAAGCGACGACGCCGACTTCCCCAGATGCCGCCCCCAGTCGCTTGGCGCGATCTTGTCCTCGATCAGCGCATCCATCGTCTCGGCATCCGGCACGCGCAAAAGCGCCTCGGCCAGACACATCAGCGCGACGCCCTCCTCGGTGGACAGGCCGTATTCGGCCAGAAACACCTCCATCAACCCGGGCTTCACGCTGCCCCGGATGCGCGCCACCAGATCGGCCCCCGCCGCCGTGATCCGCGCCCGCGCCTCGGCATCCAATCCCGCCTCGGCGATCAGCCGCGCGACCAGCGCGCCCTCATCGGCCAGACTGGCGCCTTCGATCACGGACCACGGGGTGTCAAAGCTGTCACGGGGCATGGGCAAATTCCTCCATTTGGCCCATAATACCCCAAGTTTCCCGGTCCATTCTCCCGAAGATGACCATTCCACCACCCGATCCGCCTGCAATATGGGGTTTCTACATGCCGATCGACCGCATCCCCCTTGATCGTTTCGACGAAGCGATCCTCCGCATCCTCTCCATCGACGGTCGCCTCAGCGCCACCGAACTTGCCCGCCGCATCGGCCTGTCGAAATCGCCCACCCAGGCCCGACTCAAACGGCTAGAGGAAACCGGCGTCATCACCGGCTACCGCGCCCTGCTGGACCCGATCCGCATGGGCCAGGCCCATGTCGCCTTTGTCGAGGTGAAACTGTCCGACACCCGCGAAGCCGCGCTTCAGGCCTTCAACAAGGCTGTGCTGGCGGTGCCAGAGGTGGAACAATGCCACATGATCGCCTCGCGCTTCGACTATCTGCTCAAAGTCCGCACCGGCGACATTCAGGAATACCGCCGCGTGCTGGCCGAACGCATCAGCGCCCTGCCCCATGTCGCCTCCACCTCCACCTATGTGGCCATGGAGGCGATCAAGGAATTCACCTGAAAGCGTGTTGTCCCCGCACCCCCACACGCGCCATCCCGTTCCGGCTGCCCGCCGCCGCAATCGCCCGGTCCAGAATCTGCGCTGGCCGCGCCAGCTGGAACAGCGAATTGCTCTCGACCGGACCCACCCTGATCCGCGGCAGGGGAAGCCGCTCACTGACATAGATCGGATTGAACTCCTCCATCTTGGCGTTCATCTCGAATTCCAGATCGGCCGGGTTCCATTCCGATGACCCCGTCATGATCCCCACGAAATTCCCGCTGCCGGCATAGGAAATCAGCAGGCTCTCGGTCTTCAGGCAGTCCTCGATCACCGAGCCCACATCGCTCAGCATGTTGCGAAACGCCAGCCGAGACGCGATCCGAAATGTCGCAAACGCATTTTCAACACAGATCGCCACGGCAGACACTGAAAACAGCCCCTTCAAACCCAGCGTCATCAGATAGTTCTGCAGGGCGTGGAACTCGGTCCCCCGGTCAAACTCCGGCACATGGATGGGCGTGTCGAAATCAAACTCCAGCGGCACCGCCTCCGGCATCAGGCTGACCTGATGTTCCAGCAGGGCCAGCCGCCGGCGTTCCCCTACCAACTGCTGGACCGCCCCCAGCCGCGCCTGCAATTCCAGCGTGTCGATGGGCTTGGTGATGTAATCCGACGCCCCGAGTTGAAACGCCCGGTCGATGTTGCGCCGATCGGCCAGCGAGGTGATCATGACGATGGGCGTGTGCCGATAGGCCGCCATCCCCCTGATCCGCCCGCACAGCTCCACCCCGGTCATCCCCGGCATCTCGATATCCAGCAAGATGCAGTCAAACGCATCGGTCCGCTGCTCCAGCAGCTTCAGCGCGGCAAGGGGTGCGCCCACAAGCTGAAGGTCATCGAATCCGATCGTCCGCAGTTTGTGGTCAAGAATCTCCAGAAACACGCCGTCATCATCTACCGCGAGTATCTTCATCTTTGTTCTGCCTGTTCTTTTTTCCAGCGTCAGCGCGTTACCGCAAAACGGGTTTTAACAGTCACTAACGCAACCTTAGCGCGTTTAGTTCCAAAATGAAAATTCAAATCCTCAGCCGAGGCAGCGCAGGTCACACATTTATTTTGCGATCATTGACAAAAAACACAGCGCCGCCGGAACAGACGCCACAGAAAAATCTCATTTCGGAATTTTTCAGGCCTGGCGCATCACAGCAACCTGCCCGTCCCTGGTGCCCGCGGCCGGACTCGAACCGGCACGGCCTTTCGGCCTAGAGATTTTAAGTCTCCTGTGTCTACCATTCCACCACGCGGGCGCGTCGGGCGTCCTGCCTGCCTAGCAACTCGCCGCGCCAAGGAAAAGCCCGCGCCCGCCACCCGGCTTGGCCCCCAGCGCCAAAATCGACTATCCTGCCCGGAAAGGTCAAAGCCCACGAAACACAGACCAGAATACCAAGAACCGAGCAGAGAAAGCAGGCGTCCCATGCCCCACCATCCCGCCCTCACCCTGTCGATCTTTCTTTCTACAGTTCCGTGCGCCGCCACGGCGCAGGACATGGCCGATCTTCTTCCCCTTACCGCCCGCGGCAATGAACCCTTCTGGTCCCTTACCGTCACTGCTGACGGCAGCAGCTACACCGATATGGAAGGCGTCACTCTCGACGCTCCTTTCACCGCCCCAACTGCCATAGAGGGCAGCTTGATTTTCGCCACCGCCGCAGGCCCCCTGCGCGTGACAGACTCACTCTGCCGCGACAGCATGTCCGGGATGCCCTACCCTTTCTCGGTCACCCTCACCCGCAATGGCGCCGATCTGCCGGGTTGTGCAGGCGATCCCGCGCGCCTGCTTGACGGTGAATGGACCGTTATCACGCTTGCAGGCACCGCCCTGCCCAAAGGCGCCGATGTCACCCTCTCCTTCGACGCAGGCCGCGTCTCCGGCCTTGCCGCCTGCAACCGCTATTCCGGCAGCTACACCCTCAGTGGCGAAGGCCTCACCTTCGGCCCCATGGCAGGCACCCGCATGGCTTGCCCCCCGCCCCTGATGGAAACGGAAGCTGCCGTCTTCGCCGCCTTCGCCCGCGTCACCCAATTCGACATCGCCGCCGACGGCGCCCTCCTCCTCAAGACCGACGAGGCCACCCCCCTCTTCACCGCCACCCGCTGATCCTGTCGCCGCAGCGCGGCAATTGACACGGCGCGCAGCCCGGTTCCATATGACGCCCGAGAGTTTGCGGGGAGCCAGCCATATGAAGAAAATCTATCCCAGCGCCGATGCCGCGCTGGACGGTGTCCTGTTCGACGGCATGTTGATTGCTTCGGGTGGCTTTGGCCTCTGCGGCATCCCCGAACTGCTGATCGCCGCCATCCGTAAGGCCGGAACCAAGAGCCTGACCGTCGCCTCCAACAATGCGGGCGTCGATGGCTTCGGTCTGGGCGTCCTGCTGGAAAGCCGCCAGGTCAAGAAGATGATCTCCTCTTATGTCGGCGAAAACGCGGAATTCATGCGCCAATATCTTTCGGGTGAGCTGGAGCTGGAATTCAACCCGCAAGGAACCCTCGCCGAACGCATGCGCGCTGGCGGCGCGGGCATCGGCGGCTTCTACACCCGCACGGGCGTGGGCACCGTCATCGCCGAAGGCAAGGACGTGAAGCAGTTCAACGGTCAGGATTACATTCTGGAAACCGGCATCGTGGCCGACCTCTCCATCGTCAAGGCGTGGAAGGCCGATCCCTCGGGCAACCTCGTCTTCCGCAAGACCGCCCGCAACTTCAATCCGCCCGCCGCCACCTGCGGCAAGATCTGCGTGGTAGAGGTGGAAGAGATCGTCCCCTTGGGCAGCCTAGATCCCGACTCAATCCACCTGCCCGGCATCTATGTCCACCGCATCGTCCAAGGGCAGCACGAAAAGCGCATCGAACAGCGCACCGTCCGTAAGAAGGAGTCTGTCTGATGCCGTGGGACCGCAACCAGATGGCCGCCCGCGCGGCGCAGGAACTGCAGGACGGCTGGTACGTCAACCTCGGCATCGGCATCCCGACGCTGGTGTCGAACTACATCCCCGCGGGGGTAGAGGTGACGCTGCAATCCGAAAACGGCATGCTCGGAATGGGCCCCTTCCCGTTTGAGGGTGAGGAAGACGCCGACCTGATCAACGCAGGCAAGCAGACCATCACCGAACTGCCACAGACCGCCTTCTTCGATTCCGCCCAGTCCTTCGCCATGATCCGCGGCGGCAAGATCGCCATGGCCATTCTCGGCGCGATGGAAGTGGCCGAAAACGGCGATCTGGCGAACTGGATGATCCCCGGCAAACTGGTAAAGGGCATGGGCGGCGCGATGGACCTTGTCGCCGGCGTCGGCCGGGTGGTCGTGGTGATGGATCACACGTCCAAGCATGGTGAATCCAAAGTGCTGAAAGCCTGCACCCTGCCCCTCACCGGCAAGGGCGTGGTCAACCGCATCATCACCAACCTCGGCGTGCTCGACGTCGTCCCCGGCGGGCTGAAGATCGTAGAACTGGCCGATGGCGTGACCGACGCCGAAATCCGCGCCGCGACCGAGGCGACGCTGGTCAATTGATCTAACCGCGCCTCCGGCCCAAGCCTGAGGCGCGGCCCTATCCCAGCGTATGCGAAAAATTTTCCCGAAAATTTTTCACCCCCCCGCCAGACCGAAAAATCTTCAGTGAAGATTTTTCTCTCCCGTCGGCAAAATTTTCCCATAGAAAATTTTGCCTCGCCCAAGGAGGCCACATGACCCACGACATCACGCGCGAACATGGCACGACAAAGGGCCGCTACGTCATCCGCCTGAACGGGGAAGAGGCGGAACTGACCTACTCCATCACCACCCCAACCCTGATCATTGCCGATCACACCGCCGTGCCAGACAGCTTTCGCGGCACCGGCGCGGGCCTCGCCCTTGTGACGCGGCTTGTTGAAGATGCGCGCAGGGACGGCGTCCGCATCATGCCGCTCTGCCCCTTCGTGAACGCCCAGCGCAAGAAGCATCCCGAATGGGCAGATGTCTTCGCCGTCTGATCCCGTTCGTCAGTTGCTGGCCGAGATGATCCGGAACACGCAGGGATCGCTCACCACCTCGGGCGGCGTCATGCACAGCCCCTGCGCCACTGTCCAGGCCGCCAGCACCTTCGGCACATAGTCCCGCGTCTCGGCATAGGGTGGCACCCCACGGTTTGCCTTCACCGCCCCTTCACCCGCGTTATAGGCCGCGATCACCATGATCGGGTCGCGGTCGAAGTGCCGCATCAGCCAATCCAGATAGGCCACACCGCCTTTGATGTTCTCCACCGGGTCCATGGCATCGGTCACACCGAACCGTTCTGCCGTGGCCGGGATCAACTGCATCAACCCCTGCGCCCCGGCATGGCTGACCGCATCCGCACGCCCTGCGCTTTCCGCCGCCATCACCGCCAGCGCCAGCGCGGGCGACACTTCCGTTCCCACCGTGGCCTTCAGCAGCTCCACTCCGAACTTGTCGGCCAGCTCCTGCATGTCCTGCAACCGTGGCGCCGCCACGGCCTTGCCCCCCGGCCCCTGCGTCAGCGCTGCCAGCGCCAGCGGGAACCGCCCCGACAGATCATCAATACCGGCAGGCACCGCATCCCAGAACCAGGCATAGGCGGCTTCGGGTGTAGGCACCGGCCCCAGCGGCGGTTTGGCGGCCTCGGTCCCGCCGTCGATCGGCGGCAGGTCCGGCACCTGATGCGGGGCACTGGTCTTGGGCAGCGCCGCCAAAAGCCGCGCCTGCTCTACCGGGTCGATCTGCACCAACCCCTGCGCCCGCGACTGACGCTCGCCGACCTTCACCCGCTTGAATGTAAAATCCCGCGTCGGATCCAGCCCCTCGCCCGATACGGCAATGGGATTCGCTGACGCCATCAGCGCGATGATGAATGCTGCCCGGAATCGCATCTCTGTCGGATGCCTTTCCTGTCTGTGCCTGTCGTCTGCCTGTTGCGCCACTATGCATCAGAACGGTCTTCAAGGCCACTCCTTCCCGCCGGATCATGGCGTTTCCGCCCACCCTTCGCCCAAAGAGTTAATATCTTAATGATTTTAAACAATTTTTTCCATTCTTCTCAAGGTTTTGGAAAAATTTTCAGAAAATGCAGCGCCATTGCAAAAGCCCTGACAAATCCCAACTGCTGCCACCCTTGGGGGGCCATATAGACCCATACCGAACGGCAGACGGACGGTCAGAGAGATCGACGCAAGCCGGTTCGGTTGGAACCAAGACCTGTAACAGTAACCAGTATAAGGACTAAGACCATGAAACTCCTGAACATCCTGAACCGTTTCAAGAAAGACGAATCCGGCGCCGTGACCGTTGACTGGGTCGTGCTGACCGGCGCCGTTGTGGGCCTGGGCATCATCATCGCTCAGACGATGGGCACCTCGATCACCACCGCTGCTGGCGGCGTCAGCGGTGACATCGTCCGCGAAGCCAGCAAGAACTGACGCGCGGAAAGGAGCCGTGCGGCGCCGGCCCCCCGGTCGGCCCGCACGTCCCCTGCCAAAGACCTGCGGAGCGTGCCGCCAAACGGCGTGCCGCTCCCGGTCCCGGCAGCAGGGCAAACGGCTCGCAATGCGGCGCGATTTTGGCAAAACCACCGAAATCATAGACTTAAGGATGGGCCAAGCCATCCGAGGTCTGTGTCGCAAAGAATTTTCTCTTTGGATTTCAGGGATTTGGGCGAAAAGGCAGCGGACGGGTTAACTTTTATAAAATTGCCCATTCGCCACCCAACTGCCGCCACGATTCAGGGGCCATATGCACTCATACCGAACGGAAGACGGCACGGAACGAAAAGGACCGACAGACACCGGCGCGGTTGTGAGCAAGACCTGAAACATGAACCTGAACCAAGGGAATAAGACTATGAAAATGCTGAAACTCTTCAAGTCCTTCAAGAACGACGAATCCGGTGCTGTGACCGTTGACTGGGTCGTGCTGACCGGCGCCGTTGTGGGCCTGGGCATCATCATTGCTCAGACGATGGGCACCTCGATCACCACCGCCGCTGGCAACGTCAGCGCCGACGTGATCTCGAACTCGAACAACCCCTGATTTCTACTCGATAGAAACAGAGGTGCGGCCAGGCCAAAAGCCTGGCCGCAACCACAAAAGCCGAAAGTAACTAATGACCGCCTTGCCAGGCGAAGGGATCGCCGGGCCACAGTAACAGCGACAGTAACCGCGACAGTAACCGCGAACGGGAGTTCGGCCATGACCGGCACTAATGCATACCGCTTCTCCTTCAAAGGCTTTCTCGCCGAAGAAGATGGCGCCGTGACAGCAGATTGGGTCGTCCTTGCGGCCGCCGTTTGCTTGTTGTCCGTCCCCGTTCTCGTGTCGATCAAGAGCGCGACCCAGACCGCGACCACCGAAGTGGCGGCAGACATGATCGCCAACAGCGACCAATGAATTTCGCCCGCAGGCCTGGCTGGGCCCCGGGCATCCACCAAACCCGCCCGCAGTGGCGCGGAACACATCGAGGCAAAAGACAATGCGTATGATCTTCGGATTGGTCCTGCTCGTCGGCGTGGCGCTGGCGGGCTTTGCTGTTTACATGGCACAGGGCTACATCAACCAGACCGCCTCTGCGCTCGACCGGGAACGCGCCTTCCGCAACCAGGTGGGCGAGCTTGTCGAAGTCTATGTCGTGTCCAAGCCGCTCAAATACGGCGATCCTCTGCTGCTGGAAGATGTGAAGAAAATCTACTGGCAGAAGAACGCCCTTCCCGAAGGCACCTTCAGCGATGAGGCCATCCTCTTCCCCCCGAATGAGGAACGCCCCCGCTACGTGCTGCGCCCGATGGAAACCCACGAACCCATCCTCGCCGTCAAGGTCACCGAACCGGGTCAACCGGCCGGCCTGACTGGCGCGCTTGAAGATGGCAAACGCGCCTTCGCGATCAGCGTCGACGCCTCCTCCGGCGTATCCGGCTTCGTCTATCCCGGCAACTTCGTCGATGTGTATTGGACCGGCAGCGACGGCATCCGCGAAATCACCCGTCTGATCGAATCCAGCGTCAACGTCATCGCCATCGACCAGACAGCCGCCGGCGCCACGACAGGCGGCGCCGTGGTGGCCCAGACGGTCACCGTGCAGGCCACCCAGGAACAGGTCGCCCGCCTTGCACAGGCGCAGGCCACCGGCAAACTCGCGCTCTCGCTGGTGGGCAGCGACAGCACCGCCATCACCGGCAAGATCGAGGTCGACAGCGCCTCCCTCCTCGGCATCGTGGAGCAGGAAGCGATCGAGGTGGAGGCCGAGAAAGTCTGCACCATCCGCAACCGCAAGGGCGGCGAGGTCGTAGAAATCCCGATCCCCTGCACGAACTGATCGCCTCACGGCGAGTGGTCTTTCAGGGGCGCAACCACCGGATATGGTGGCTGCGCCCTTCTTCTTCCGCCATGCCTTGCGCCGGATTAACATCTGTTGCCAGTTATCCACATAAGGAACGGCGTCTAAGGCAATGATTCTTGCAAATAAACTTCACCTCGGGCATGTTGGGCAACGGAGCGGGCAACCAAGACCCGCCCAAAGAGGTGTGATCGAAAGGGCAGGTCACCGATGCAGATGCGACAGCTGATGGCAGCGGGTGCGATGGGTTTGGCCCTCGCAACCTTTGCCACGATGCCGGCAAGGGCCGAAGTGCTGAGGGTCGTCAAGGGGACGGCCGCTCAGGCATTGGAAGTGCCGATGAACCGCGCCGTGGTTCTGGAAAGCGACGTTCCCTTCGCGGAACTGTCGATCGCCAATCCCGGCATTGCCGATATCTCCACCCTGTCGGACCGGTCGATCTATGTGCTGGGCAAGACGCCCGGCCGCACCACACTGACGCTGTTCACGTCCGAAGGTGAGCTGATCACCAACGTCGAGGTGCAGGTCACCACCGACATTGCGGAATTCAAGGAACGCCTGAACCAGATCCTGCCCGGCGAAAAGATCGAGGTTCGCACCGCAAATGATGGCATCGTGCTCTCGGGCACCGTGTCCTCCACCCAGAAACTCGCCCGCGCGCTAGACTTGGCCGAACGTTACGCCGCAGGCCGCGTGTCGAACCTGATGTCCGTAGGCGGCACCCAGCAGGTCATGCTCAAGGTCCGCTTCGCCGAAATGCAGCGGTCTGTGTCGAAGAACCTTTCCTCCTCCCTCGCACTGGGCGGCACGAACGGGGCTGTCGAAACCGGCACCTGGACAAACAGCGCAAACAGTCTTGGCAACCCGGCCGTCACGTTGCGTGAAAACGTCGTCGGCGCGGGCCTGCTGGGCTTCACCACAGGTTCGCTCCAGATCGGCATCCTGCTCGAAGCGCTGGAATCCAAAGGCGTTGTCCGCACTCTGGCTGAACCGAACCTGACGGCTCTGTCCGGTCAGCAGGCCAAGTTCCTTGCCGGCGGCGAATATCCGGTCCCTGTGTCGGATGACGGCACAATCACCGTCGAATACAAACCGTTCGGCGTTGAAATGGAATTCACCCCCACTGTGGTGGACGGTGATCTCATCAACCTCCAGATCAACGCCTCGGTCTCCTCCATCGACGGCAGCATCACCCAGGAAAGCGACGGCATCCAGTTGGCTGCCTTCAAGCGCCGCGAAACATCGACCACCGTCGAAATGCGCGATGGGGAAAGCTTTGCCATCGCGGGCCTGTTGCAGGACGATTTCCGCGACATCAACAGTCAGGTACCGTGGCTGGGCGATATCCCGATCCTCGGCACTTTGTTCCGCTCGGCCGAATATCAGCAAGCGCAGTCCGAACTCGTCATCATCGTCACCCCGCACCTCGTATCCCCCACGCGGGGCGAGGCGCTGGCCCTGCCCACGGACCGGGTCCGCCTGCCCACGGAACGCGAATTGTTCCTGTTCGGCGAGGTCGGCAAAGCAGCCACCACCGGTGCTGCGGGCGAAGTCGCCCGGCAGGATTTCACCGGCTCCTACGGCTATGTGATGGAATAAGGGGATGGCCATGAAAATCGCAGCCTTCGCCCTTGCAACCACCGCACTGCTGTCGCTTTCCGGATGCGCCAACAAGGTCATTGGCTCAGATGTCGATGAAGGCGGTTTCGGCAACTCCACCATGAACAACTTCATGGTGGCCACCGGCCAGATCGACCCGGTTCAGGCACTGGGCGAACGCTTCGCCCGCGAAGTGCCCAACACCATCACCTTCCCGTTCAACAGCGCGCAGCTCACACCTGAAGCACGCGGCGTGCTGGACCGTCAGGCGAACTTCATCCGCCAATTCCCCGAAGTCCGCTTCCGCGTCTACGGCCATACCGATCTGGTGGGTTTCGGCGGCTATAACCGTGCGCTGGGTCAACGCCGCGCCGAAGCGGTCGTTGCCTATTTCGCCTCGCGCGGCCTGTCGCGTTCGCGGCTCGAGGCGCTGGTCTCCTTTGGCGAAACCCGCCCCGTCATCTCCACCCCCGGCCCGGAAGAGGCGAACCGCCGCACCGTGACCGAAGTTTCGGGTTTCGTGAAACGCCACCCCAACATCCTCGACGGCAAATATGCCGAAGTGATCTACCGTTCCTACATCGAAAGCGCGATGCCGACCACCGTGGCAGCCGAACCGGCGGCTGGCGCGGCACCTGGCGGCGCCCCGGCGCCCTGATCACCGCTACCGCACGTCATACCGGGCGGGGGATGCACTCCCCCGCCCGCGTCGTTTCCAACAGACCGCATGAAAATGCCCCCGGCCACGCACCGGATCGCGACACTCCCCCGCATTGCCCGGTTAAAGTCGCCAGATTTCAAACAATCACGCCTTTCTAGCCCAAGAATCGCCACCATTCCCCCCCAGCTTCCACACTGACTGGGAACAATCTCACGGCAAGGGTGCCGTGCGGGGTTGACCGGTGGTCCTGCACGCCTGCCCGCTTCCGGGCCGGGCACCCGCAGCCCATCGCCACCCCCGGCCAAGAGGGACAAAAGGCGATGAGCACTGCTGCCAACATGATGCCGGATCCAGCACCGATTCTGGCCTGCACCATCTCGCGGGATATCCAGAACTTCGATCTGCTGATCGACGACATGGAACTGGAGCTTGGCGAAAGCTGGGGTGATCTCACCTTTGAAGATGCCCGCGATTTCCTGATTCAGCCTGATGCCGAAAGCCTGGAATTCGTCGCAATCGCCGTGAATGCCGAAGACGAAGGCGATCTGTCCCGCATCACCGAAATCATCAAATCCGCCACGGAACGCCACATCAAGGTGATCCTGATCGCTGATCAGATCAGCCCCGCCGGCCTGCATCAGCTGCTCCGCCTGGGCGCCGATGACTTTGTCCCCTATCCCCTGCCCGATGGCGCGTTGAAAGAGGCGATCGAACGCATCCGCAAACCCGCCCCGGTGCAGGCCACCATCCCGGCCGCGCCCAGCGCTTCGGTCACCCATCTGCACGCCGTCCCCGACGCCGCCCCGCAAACCCCTGCTTTCAAGGCCAAGGGCGACCGTGACGGCGTGGTCCTGCCCGTGCATGGCCTGTCGGGTGGTTCCGGTGCCTCGACCTTCGCGGTCAACCTTGCATGGGAACTGGCGACAATCGACAAGACCAATCCGCCCCGCGTCTGCCTGCTGGATTTCGATTTCCAATACGGTTCCGTGGCCACCTATCTCGACCTGCCGCGCAAGGAATCGGTGTTCGAACTGCTCTCCGACACCGCCGCCGCTGACAGCGACGCGTTTCTTGAGGCGATGCTGACCTATAACGAAAAGCTGCATGTCCTGACGGCACCTGCCGACATGCTGCCGCTTGATATCGTGGCACCCGAAGACATCGCCCGCATCATCGACATGGCGCAGACGAATTTCGATTTCGTCATCATCGACATGCCGAAAACCATCGTCGCGTGGACGGAAACCGTCCTGTCCCGCGCGCATGTCTACTTCGCCACCATGGACCTTGATCTCCGCTCTGCCCAGAACGTCCTGCGGCTTGTCCGCGCGCTCAAGGCCGAAACGCTGCCGCATGAAAAACTCCGCTACGTCCTGAACCGTGCGCCAAAGTTCACCGATCTCTCTGCCAAGAGCCGGGTAAAGCGCATGTCCGAAAGCCTCGACATCCGGCTCGAAGTGCAGATCCCGGATGGCGGCGCACAGGTGACACAGGCCAATGACCACGGTCATCCCCTGTCTGCCAGCGCGCCAAAAAACCCGGTCCGCAAGGAAATTCAAAAGCTTGCCAAATCCTTGTTCGACCTGAACCGCGCCGTCGAAACCGCGCGCAAGTAACCGCAACACGATCAGACTGCCTTGGCCTGGGGGGCCTATCTGATGTTTTCACGCTTCAAGAAACCTGACGGAACCGACATCAAGCCCGCCCTGCGCCCGGTGACGCAGGCCACGCCCGGCGCTGCCACGCCGCAACCTGCCGCCAACCCCGCCGCGCAGCCCAAGTCTGTGGCCGCAGCACCCAAACCGGTGCTCGGCGGGCGTCCCACGACCGTACCCGCCACGCCCGAGGCCGCCGCCGCCGACAAAGAGAAAAAGCGCAAAGAGCGCTTGATGGAACTCAAGGTAGAGCTGCACAAGAAGCTCCTCGAAAGCCTCAACCTCGCCGCACTCGAACACGCGACAGAGGCGAACCTCCGGTCGGAAATCGCCGACATCACCTCCGAAGCCCTGTCGGAAATGTCTGTCGCCCTGAACAAGGACGACCGCGCCACCCTCAATCAGGAACTCTATGACGAAGTCATGGGTCTTGGCCCGCTGGAACCCTTGCTGAAAGACGACAGCGTCTCCGATATCCTCGTCAACGGCCCGCAGCGTATCTTCATCGAACGCGGCGGCAAGCTGACGCTGACCGACATCACCTTCAAGGATGAACGCCACCTTCTGCGCATCATCGACAAGATCGTGTCGGCCGTGGGCCGCCGTGTCGATGAATCCAACCCCTATTGCGACGCCCGCCTCGCCGATGGCTCGCGCTTCAACTGCATGGTCCCGCCGGTGGCCGTGGACGGCTCGCTCGTCTCCATCCGGAAGTTCAAGAAAGAAAAGCTGGGCGTGGGCGATCTCGTCCGCTTCGGGGCCTTCACCGAAGAAATGGCCGCCTACCTTCAGGCCGCCGTGTCCACCCGCCTCAATATCATCGTCTCGGGCGGCACCGGGTCGGGGAAAACCACTACGCTAAACGCGCTGTCGTCCTTCATCGACAACACCGAACGCGTGCTGACGATCGAAGACACCGCCGAACTTCAGCTTCAGCAGGTCCATGTGGGCCGCATGGAAAGCCGCCCTGCCAACGTCGAAGGCAAGGGCGCGGTTACCCAGCGCGACTGCTTGCGCAACGCTTTGCGGATGCGTCCTGACCGCATCATCGTGGGCGAAACCCGCGGCGAGGAAGTCATCGACATGCTTCAGGCCATGAATACCGGCCATGACGGATCGATGACCACGATCCACGCCAACAACGCCCGCGACGGCATCTCGCGTCTGGAAAACATGGTCGCCATGGCCGGCATCGAAATGCCGCTCAAGGCTGTCCGCTCGCAGATCGCCTCCGCCGTCAACCTGATCGTCCAGGCCTCCCGCCTGCAAGACGGCTCGCGCCGCATGGTGTCGATCACCGAAATCACCGGGATGGAAGGCGACGTCATCTCGATGCAGGAAATCTTCCGCTACGAACGCCTCGGCGTCGAACCCTCGGGCAAGATCATCGGCCGCTTCAACGCGACCGGCGTGCGCTCGCACTATTCCGACCGCTTCCGCCAGTGGGGCTATGACCTCCCGGCGTCCATCTATGAACCCATCATCTGATCAGGTCCGCCTTACATGGAATTCAGTGCAGCCCCCGTCATCTACATCCTGATCTTCGTGGCCGTCGTGGTCCTGGTCGAGGGCCTGTATCTGACCGTCTTCGGCAAGTCGATCAGCCTCAACTCCCGCGTCAGCCGCCGTTTGGCGCTGCTGGAAAAGAACCAGAACCGCGAACAGGTGCTCGAACAGCTCCGCAAGGAAATGTCGCAGCACATGAACGCCAAGGGCATCCCGCTCTACAAGGTGCTGGCGTCCAAGGCACAGAAGGCCAACATCGCCTTCTCGCCCCAGCAACTCCTCGGGATCATGGTCCTGCTGGGGGCCTTCGCCTATGTGGGCCTGACCGTCGGCACCTCGGCCGAAACCACCGTCCGCATCGCCCTTGCAGCCGCGATGGGTGTGGGTGGCGTTTATGTCTGGGTCTCGCGCAAGGCCAAAAAGCGCATGTCGCTGCTGGAAGAACAGCTTCCCGATGCGGTGGAACTCATGGTCCGCTCGCTGCGTGTGGGCCATCCCTTTTCCGCCGCAGTCGCCATCGTGTCGAAAGAGGTCGCCGATCCGCTCGGCACCGAATTTGGCCTCATCGCGGATGAGGCGACCTATGGCCGCGACATCGCCGAAAGCCTGCGCTCCTTCGCCGGCCGGATGGACAATCAGGATCTCCACTTCCTCGCCGTTGCCGTGTCGATCCAACAGCAATCGGGCGGCAACCTTGCCGAAATCCTCGATGGTCTGGCCAAGGTGATCCGCGCCCGGTTCAAACTGTTCCGCCGCGTCCGCGCCATCACGGCCGAAGCGAAATGGTCCGGCATGTTCCTGTCGGCCTTCCCCATCGTGGCACTGGTGATGATCCAGATGCTCAAGCCCGACTATTACGATGGCGTGAAGGACACCGATGTGTTCGTCCCCGTCGCCCTGGGCGTCTGCGCCTTCCTCGTGGTCAACGTTATCTTCATGAAGATAATGGTCAATATCAAGGTCTGAGCCATGCTCGCTTCGCTAAACGCATTCATCGTCGAACGTATGGGCGAAACCGGCCCGCTCCTGCTTGCGGGTGGGCTGGGGCTGTTGCTGATCCTTGTCACTGTGCCCTTCCTGCTCCGCAAGGAACCGGAACCCTTTGAAAAGCTGAAACAGCAAAACCGCGCCCCCGAGCGCGCCAAGGAACGCGCCGCCCGCGAAGGCGACCTCCGCCGCGCCTCCGACCGCAGCGACAAGCTCAACAAGTTCGCGCATTTCCTCGAACCGCAGGACAAGGAACAGATGTCCGCCGCCCGGCTTAAAATGCTGCGCGCGGGCTATCGCGGCAAGAATTCGGTCCGCATGTTCCACGCCATGCAGTTCCTGCTGGGCATCGGCCTGCTGCTGCTGGGGATGCTGTACACCTTCCTCGTCAGCCGCTCTCAGACGCTCGACATGCAGGCGATGGCGCTGTCCACCCTGCTGCCCGCCGCCGCCGGCTATTACCTGCCCACCTATTGGGTCCAACGCCGCCTGCAAACCCGCCAGGAGGCGATCACCGAAGGCTTCCCCGATGCGCTCGACATGATGCTTGTCTGCGTCGAAGCGGGTCAGTCGCTTGACCAGTCCATCGCCCGGGTCGCCAAGGAAATCGGTGCCGCCTATCCCGAACTGTCCGAAGAATTCGACATCGTCAGCCAAGAGGTCCGCGCGGGCAAGGAACGCGTCACCGTTCTGCGCGACATGTCCGAACGCGTCGGCCTTCCCGACATCACCTCTTTCGTCACCACGATGATCCAGTCCGCCACCTTCGGTACCTCCATCGCCGAAGCGCTGCGCGTCTATTCCAACGAAATGCGTGACAAGCGCGTTATGCGCGCCGAAGAAAAGGCAAACACCTTGCCCACGAAGCTGACCCTCGGCACAATGCTCTTTACTGTGCCGCCCTTGATGGTGATCCTGATCGGGCCATCCATCCACGGCGTGATGAAGGCATTCGGAGGGGGCTGAGCCCAACTTGATACGGCGTTACCTGACCGCTCTCGCGGGCCTCTCGCTTCTGGCCGCCTGTCAACCGACCGGCGGCCTTGGCACATCCGACACCCGCACCGCCCCTGGCGTGAACGCCCGCGCTGATGGCGAAGATGGCCTGATCGTGGGCCACCGCCTGATGGAGTCGGGCGAATATGAACTGGCCCTCAAGGCCTATATGCGCGCAGCGGGCGAGGTTGGCATCAATGCCGATGTCCTTTCGGCCATCGGCTCTGCCAACCTGCAACTTGGCCGCCTTGGACAGGCCGAACAGATCCTCCGCCGCGCCATCAAGGAAGATCCCACCTCCGTCCCCGCCCTCAACAATCTGGGCGTCGTGCTGATGGAACAGGGCAAACCGGCCGAGGCCCGGCTGATCTTCCAGCAGGCCTTTGCGCAGGACAGTGGCGAAACGGACTCCATTCGCGAAAATCTGCGCCTTGCTATCGCGCAAAGCGAAGCAAACGTGTATGAAGAACCCCAAGAAGAGCCGAATTTCTCCCTCGTGCGGCGCGGTCAGGGCCAGTTTGTCCTGCTTTCGCAGCTCTAGGGGGGCCAAAGGATCGAGCAGCAAAAAGGACGCAGCAAGATGCGCCACCCTGTCCTGGTTGCCCTGTGCCTCACCGGCACGGTGGCCCTCTCCGCCTGTCAGAAATCCTCGGACGCCGAGGTGCAGCGCGCCATTCAAAGCGTCAATGTCATTGATGAGACGAACCTCAATGACATCATGCTCACCGTGGGCGACCCGAATGAGGCGGTGGCCTATTTCAACAAGGCCGTCACCGATCAGCCCGACCGTGTCGATCTCAAGCGCGGTCTTGGCAAATCGCTGATCCGCGCCAACCGCCCGGCCGAGGCTGTCGCAGTCTGGGGCGCCATCGCCAACTCGCCCGAAGGCACGCCCGAAGACCGCGTCGCCCTCGCCGATTCCCTGATCCGCACGAATGAATGGGACAAGGCCGCGGCCGAGCTGAACCGCATCCCCCCCACGCACGAAACCTTTGAACGCTACCGCCTCGAAGCGATGGTCGCCGACAGCCGCAAGGATTGGAAAAAGGCCGACAGCTTCTACGAAATCGCCGCCGGCATGACCACGAAACCCGCAGGCGTCTATAACAACTGGGGCTTCTCCAAACTCAGCCGCGCCGATTACTCCGGTGCGGAACGGCTCTTCACCCAGGCGCTGACCTTCGACAACAGCCTTTTCACCGCCAAGAACAACCTCGTCATGGCCCGTGGCGCGCAGCGCAAATATGACCTGCCCGTCATCACCACGACCCAGACGGAAAAGGCGGAATTGCTTTACACCCTTGCGCTGACCGCCATCAAAAAAGGTGATGTCGCCGTGGGCAAAGCCCTGCTGCAAGACGCCATCTCCACCCATCCCCAGCATTTCGAGGCCGCCGTCCGCAGCCTTGCCGCGCTCGAGGCCTGATTACCGATGCGGCTCGACGATCTGCCTTCGCTGTGGTCCGCCCTGTGGTTCCTGCTGCCAGTGCTGGCCATCAGCATCTGGGTGTCCTGGTCCGACATGAAATTCATGAAAATCCCCAACACCGCCGTTC
This sequence comes from Paracoccaceae bacterium, assembly GCA_022843025.1. Lineage (GTDB taxonomy): Bacteria > Pseudomonadota > Alphaproteobacteria > Rhodobacterales > Rhodobacteraceae > Paragemmobacter. The sequence continues at coordinate 453,689 of JALHOL010000002.1, forward strand.
TGGCCCTGGCGGCGGTGTTCATCGTGATCGGCCTCATCGCCCTGCCCTTCGAAAGCTATCTCTGGGGCCTCGCCCTCGGTGTGATCACGCTGGTTGCAGGCTTTGTCGCCTCGGCAGTGCGGATGGTGGGCGCGGGCGATTCCAAATTTGCCGCCGCCATGGCCCCTTTCTTTGCCGAATCCAGCCCCGCGCTGGTGTTCGTGCTGTTCTCTGTCTGCCTGCTCGCCGCCTTCTTCGCGCATCGGCTGATGCGGCTTGTACCGCCTTTCCGTGCCGCCACCGCCGACTGGGCCAGCTGGACCCATCGCAAATTCCCCATGGGCCTCGCGCTGTCGGGCACCATCAGTTTCTATTTTCTGCTCGGTCTCCTCATATCTGCCCGAATTTCTCCATGAATGAAGGCTAATCCGGTCGGGTAACGATCCCGCCCCCGACCGGAGAGCCACAGGCATGAACGCCCCTTCCGCACCGCTGACACAGACCACGGCTCAGCCTGCCGCCCCGACCCCGTCGGTGACGCCGCCGCCACAGCCCCGGTCACTTGCGGAAACCGGCCTCTCGCCCGTTCTCTTGCGCGATCTCCTGCTCAAGACGATGTTCCGCATGAACCTCGAATATGTCACCGACATTTCGCGGATCATCGCCCTGCCGCTGACGCTGATCCAGGAAATGGTCGACAGCGCCCGCACCCAAAGATTCATCGAGGCGACAGGCACCCTGCACGCCACCTCCAGCAGCGAGATGGGCTATCAGCTCACCGATGCCGGCAAGGCGCGCGCGCTTGATGCGCTGTCCCAATCCGAATATTACGGCGCGGCCCCGATCCCGCTCGAAATGTACAAGGAACAGGTCAAACGCCAGTCGGTCCGCAACATCATGCTGACGCGGCAGGAACTGCTCAAGGGGATGGGCCACCTGATCCTTCCCCCCGACCTGATCGACAATCTGGGTCCCGCCGTCACATCGGGCCGGTCCATCCTGATGTATGGCCCCCCCGGCAACGGGAAATCCTCCATCTCAAACGGCATCCGCGATGCACTGGGTGACAAGATCTATGTCCCCCGCGCCATCGAATATTCCGGCCAGATCATCACGGTCTATGACCCGATCGTTCACGCTGCCGCCGAAGAACAGGTCGATGATCCCAACAGCCTGCGCCGCACCGGCAACCGCTATGACGCACGCTACATCCGCTGCGAACGCCCGACCGTTATCACCGGCGGTGAACTGACGCTCGACATGCTTGATCTGAAATACAACCCCACCGCCCGCACCTACAACGCCTCGCTCCAGCTCAAGGCCACGGGCGGCATCTTCATCATCGACGACCTTGGTCGCCAGTCTGAGCCGCCGCAAAAGATCGTCAACCGCTGGATCGTTCCGCTGGAAGAAAGCCGCGACATCCTTGCCCTGCAATCGGGCGAAAAATTCACCGTCCCCTTCGACACGCTGGTGATCTTCTCCACGAACTTCCACCCCAACGAAATCTTCGACGGCGCGGCCCTGCGTCGTATCTTCTTCAAAATCAAGATCGACGGCCCCAATCAGGAAAACTTCCTGAAGATCTTCGCCCTTGTGGCCCGCAAGAAGAAGATGCCGCTGGACGAGAAATCCCTCGTCCACCTGCTCAAGGTGAAATACCCCACGATCAACAACAACTATGCCAACTATCAGCCGGTCTTCCTGATCGACCAGATGATCTCCATCTGCGATTTCGAGGGTATCCCCTATCAGATGACCCCCGAGTTGATCGATCGCGCCTGGGCCAACATGTTCGTCCGCGACGAAAAGATCGCGAAGTAATCAGCGCTGCGCAGATGGAACGGACAGGACCGGAGGTTAGACACCCCGTCAGCCAACGGTTCTTGAACCGGTGGCGAACCATTGGCTGACCCCCGTGGGATATCTTCACAGAGAAGAATGGACAGGGTCAGTCAGGTGAACCGACGGATGCCCTCTTCCGTCACGATCACATCCAGTCGTTGATCATACTGGTCTATCGGCACCTCTGGCAGTTCCTGCGCCGCAAAGGCGAAGCCCACCGCCAGCACCGGATGCCGCGCGCGCAGTCCCGCCAGCGTGCGGTCATAGAACCCGCCGCCATAGCCCAGCCGATAGCCCCGCGCGTCAAAACCCACCAGTGGCACGATCACCACTTCCGGCTCGATCCACGCGCCGTCGGCCGGGATGCGCGCGCCGAATTCCCCGTCCACCATCGCGCAACCGGGTGACCATTCGCGAAACCGCAGCGCCTGCCCGGGCCCAAGGATGACCGGCACCCCCACCGCCCCCTGATGCGCGGCCATCGCAGCAGTCGGATCGATCTCTGTCCGCATCGCCATATACCCGGCCAGCGCCCGCCCCCGATGCGCCGCCAGCAGATCGGCCAGCAATTCCGCTGCCTGCCCCTGCCCCCGCGCAAAAGCCTCTTTCCGCGCCGCAAAGGCCGCCTTGCGCGCCGTGGCTTTGTCCATGTCCACGCTCATATAAGCACCAGCGTCGCAAAGCCCAGAAAGGCCAGGAACCCCATCACATCCGTCAACGTGGTGACAAAGGTGCCCGATGCCAGCGCCGGGTCCAGCCCCATCCTGTCCATCGTAAGCGGCACCAGCACGCCGCCCAGCGCCGCCACGATCTGGTTCACGATCATCGCCGCCGCCAGCACCGCCCCGATCCACGGATCACCGAACAACCCCCAGCCCGCCAACCCGATCACCACTGCCAGCGCCACCCCGTTCATCGCCCCGGCCGCCAGTTCGCGCAAAACCACCCGCCGCGCGTTGCTTGCCGTCAGGTCGCGCGCCGCCAAGGCCCGCACCGCCACGGCCAGCGATTGCGTCCCCGCCACCCCCCCGGTCGAGGCGACAATCGGCATCAACGCCGCCAGCGCCACGATGGCCGCAATCGTCGCCTCAAAGCGCGAAATGACAAAGGCCGAGATGGACGCCGTGAACAGGTTCACCACCAGCCAGGGCAGCCGCTGCCGGACGGTGGCAAAGGGGCCGTCCAGCACGCTCGCCTCCTGCCCCACGCCTGCCAGACGCAGCATGTCTTCCTCATGCGCCTCATCCAGCACGTTCATCGCGTCGTCGATGGTGATCACCCCCACCAACCGCCCTCCGGCATCGACCACCGGGCAGGAAATCAGGTGATACTGGTTGAAGATATAGGCGATCTCTTCCTCATCCTCCGTCGCCTCGACGGTGCGGAAACTGTCCTCCGACAGATCCTTCAGCGCCACATCCCGCCGCGCCGAAAGGATGCGCCCCAGCGTGACATAGCCAAGCGGTTTCATCCGCGGATCGACAAGGATCACGTGATAGAACTGATCAGGCAGCACCACATCGCCGCGCATATGATCAATGGCGTCGCCCACCGTCCAGTGTTCGGGGGCCACCACCACTTCGCGCTGCATCAGGCGGCCTGCCGATCCTTCCGGATAGGCCATGGCCTGTTCCACCGCCACCCGGTCAGCCAGATCCAGCGCATCCAGAATGCGCCCCTGCGCCGGGGCCTCCAGATCTTCCAGAATATCGACCACGTCATCGGTATCCAGATCGCGCACCGCCTCGGCCACCACCGAAACGGGCAGACTCTCGATCACCTCTTCGCGGATCGTCTCATCAATCTCGGACAGCAGATCACCGTCGATCTCGCCGGCATAGATGGCCAGAAAATCCCGCCGCTCGCGCTGGTCGATCTGTTCCAGAAAATCGGCGATATCGGCCGCATGCAGCGGCTCCATCAACCGCAGGACAAGCGCATCGTCCCCAGCTTCGACCGCCGCGCGGATCGCCTCGACGCGGGCGTCATCCAGCTCGACCTCTTCGATCCCTGCCTCGTTTTCCGCCATATCGCACCCTGCCCGATTACCCGCACCCCGGCGAAAGCTGTTTCTGGGAAACAGGGGCCAAGGGGAAATTTACCCATGCGCCAAAAGATCATAGCTTTGCAAGCAAAGCATGACGCGCCAACCCCGGCGCAGGCAAAGGTTTGACATGGCCGATCTTCTTCTAGGACAGGTGCTGTCCTTCACCGCCGATCCGTTTATCGAGGGCGAAACCGCCGCCCGGCACGAAACCCACGGCGCGGTGCTGGTCGACGCGGGCCGCATCATCGCCACCGGCCCCGCCGATACCCTGCGCGCTGCCCATCCGCAGGCCCGCATCCATGACTATGGCCGCGCCCTCATCACAGCGGGCTTCATTGACGCCCATGTCCATTACCCGCAGACCGCCATCATCGCCTCCTGGGGCAAACGCCTGATCGACTGGCTCAACAGCTATACCTTCCCCGAAGATATGCGCTTTGCCGATCCCGCCTATGCCGACATGATCGCCAACCGCTACCTCGACCTCGCTACTGCCCATGGCACCACCACCGTCTGCACCTATTCCACCATCCACCCCGCATCGGTGGACGCCATCTTCACCGCCGCCCAGACGCGCGGGATGCGCCTCTATGCGGGCAAAACCTGCATGGACAGGAACGCCCCCGAAGGCCTGCGCGACACCGCCCAATCCGCCTATGACGACAGCAAGGCGCTGTTGGAGAAATGGCACGGACAAGACAGGTTGAACTACGTCATCACCCCCCGCTTCTCGCCCACCTCCACCCCGGAACAACTGGCCGCGCTCGGCAGCCTCTGGCGCGAATACCCCGATTGCCTGATGCAAACCCACCTCTCCGAACAAACGGATGAAATCGCTTGGGTGCGCGACCTCTTCCCCCAATCGCGCGACTATCTGGATACGTACGAAGCCCAGGGCCTGCTGCGCGAAGGTGCCGTCTACGGCCATGCCATCCACCTGACCGACCGCGAAAAATCCCGCCTGATCGAGGCCGGCGCCAGCCTCGTGCATTGCCCCACCTCCAACACCTTCATCGGGTCGGGCCTTTTCGACATGTCCCTCGCCCGCCACCTCCGCGTGGGCCTCGCCACCGATACCGGCGGCGGGTCGTCCTTTTCCATGCTCCACACCATGGCCGCCGCCTATGAGGTGGCGCAACTGCGCGGTCAGGCCCTCCATCCCTCGCAACTGCTCTGGCTCGCCACCATCGGCTCCGCCCGTGCCCTGCGGGCCGAGCACCGCATCGGCAACATCGCCCCGGGGATGGAGGCGGACCTGACGATCCTCGACCTCGCCTCAACCCCCGCCATCGCCCAAGCCACGGCGCGGGCCGAAACGATCTGGCAGGCGCTCTTTCCCACCATCATGATGGGAGACGACCGCGCCATCCGCACCGTCTGGATCGGCGGCAAACCCCTGCGCTGATCCCGTCGCAGCCCGCACGCGCCCCAATCCGCATGATGTGCGCAGTCTCGCGCAACGCCATCCCGGATGCACGACCAGACCCCGTCAAAAACAATAAGATACCGATTATTAGGGTTAACGCGCCCGCCCCCTTCATCTTGGCAAAAATACCCTCAGGGGGTGAATTGGCGCACAGCGCCAAGAGGGGGCGGAACGCCCCCTGCACCTTCCTTCACTTCCCCGCCATCGCCGGAAAGGCAAACCGATAGGCCAGCGCCACGCCCCCCGCGCCCCCGATCACATTGCCAAGGCTCACCCAGAACAGGTTCCCCGCCGCCCCCGCCAAAGGCACCTCGCCCCCTGCCAGCCAACCCAGCGGCAACAGGAACATGTTCGCCACCGAATGCTCCAGCCCCAGCGCGACAAAGGCCGTCACCGGCCACAGCACCGCCAGCACCCGGTCCGTCACCGACCGCGCCGCGAAACTCAGCCACACCGCCAGACAGACCAGCGCATTGCACAGCGCGCCCCGGATCACAGCCTCCCAAGGCCCCAGCCCGGCCTTGGCCTCCGCCGCCCGCACGGCCACCGCCCCCATCGGCCCCTCGGCCAGCCCGGAAAACCCAAAGGCCAGCGCAAGCCCCACAGCCCCGATCAGGTTTCCCAGCCAGACAATCCCCCAATTCCGCAACAGGGCTCCCGGCGTGATGCGCCCATCCACCGCCGCCATCACCATCAGCGCATTGCCAGTGAACAGTTCCGCCCCGCCCACGACCACAAGGATCAACCCCAGCGCAAAGACCGCACCGCCCAGCACGCGGCCCGGGCCAAATCCGGGGTCCACCCCCGCCATGGCCATGCACCAGGCCGCCGCCCCAAATCCGATGAACGCGCCCGCCAGCACGGCCAGCACCAGCATCCGCCCTGCGGGAAGCGCGGCCTTGGCCACCCCCGCCGTCTCGATCAGCGCGGCGATCTCGGCGGGTCTATAGGCATCTGTCGGCCCCTGCATGGCATCCCTCCCTCTGTCGCGAAAAAGGGGAACCAACCGCACACCGCGCTGCCTTGCAGGCGGCATGGCCGCAGCGGCAGCCTATTCCGCCAGTTCCCACCCGTCCGGATAGAAATCATGCGCCAGCGCGATCTCGGTGGCCACCCGTTCCTTGTCCCAGATCGCCTCCGGCGTCACCGGGATCGGCCCGAAACTGGCAATCACCGTTTCATTGTCGCCCACCCGCCGCGGCTTGAACCCGCGCACCTTCAACGCCTTTTCAAAGGCGTTCCAGTTCGCGTCGGTTTCCTCGACGAAGAACATGAAATCAATGACCGATTCCTTCGGCAGATTCTTCACCCCCTTGAAGGTGGCAAAGGTATCGCGTCGCTGGGCTTCATAGTTATGTGACATTCCCGCCCCCTATCATCCCATCAACCGCGCCGCCAGACGGTTCTGCCGTTCCACCACGCGCGCCAGATCAATCGTCGCCATCTCGCCGCCCCGAACCACCTGTTTTCCCTCAACAAACAGATCGCGCACCCGCACAGGCCCACACAGCAGCAGCGCCGCCACCGGGTCCCAGGCCCCCGCGCTTTCCACTCCCGTCATGTCCCACACCGCCACATCCGCCCGCATCCCCGGCATCAGCGCACCGCAGTCATCCCGCCCCAGCACCTTCGCGCCGCCCAGCGTCGCAATCTCCAGCGCCTCGCGCACGCCCATCGCATCCGCCCCACGCGCCACGCGCTGAAGCAGCATGGCCTGCCGGGCCTCGCCCACCAGATTACCCGCGTCGTTCGACGCCGATCCGTCCACCCCCAACCCCACTTTCACACCCGCATCCCGCATCGCCCGCACCGGGGCAATCCCCGACCCAAGGCGACAATTCGAACAGGGGCAATGCGCCACCCCGGTTCCAGACCGGGCAAAAAGATCAATTTCCGAACCATCCAGCTTCACGCAATGGGCGTGCCACACGTCATCGCCCGTCCAGCCCAGCTCTTCCGCATACTGCCCCGGACGGCAGCCGAACTGCGCCAGACTATAGGCGATATCCTCGTCATTCTCCGCCAGATGGGTGTGCAGCATCACCCCCTTGTCCCGCGCCAGCAACGCCGCCTCGCGCATCAGATCCCGGCTCACGGAAAACGGCGAACAGGGTGCCAACCCCACCCGTACCATCGCCCCCGGCCGCGCGTCGTGGAACGCATCCACCACCCGGATGCAATCCTCCAGGATCGCCGCCTCCGCCTCCACCAGACTGTCCGGCGGCAATCCCCCGGCGCTTTCACCAATGCTCATCGCCCCCCGCGTCGGATGGAATCGCAACCCCACCTCTGCGGCGGCGGCAATCGTATCCTCCAGCCGCGCCCCATTGGGATAGAGGTACAGATGATCCGATGTCAGCGAACAGCCCGACAGCGCCAGTTCCGCCAACCCCACCTGGGCGGATACGAACATCTCCTCCGGCCCGAACCGCGCCCAGATCGGATAGAGCGTCTTCAGCCACCCGAACAGCAGCGCATCCTGCCCCCCCGGCACCGCGCGTGTCAGCGTCTGGTACAGATGATGATGCGTGTTCACCAAACCCGGCGTCACCACGCAGCCCGCCGCGTCCACCACCGCGCCTGTCGTCGCCAACCCCTGCCCCACGGCGGCGATCACGCCCCCCCGGATCAGCACATCCCCCCCGGCAATCTCGCGCCGTGCGGCATCCATGGTCACAACCGCCGCCGCGCCCCGGATCAGAACTTCGCTCTCTGGCATGGAAATGCTCCCTTCATACCCACCCCCTTCGGTGGATCGGGAACGCCCGGCGACAGAAGGGGGAAGGACTCGGCCGGTGCTTTCCAAAGCTATCGGCAAGGCCCGCGCGAGGACAAGCCGCGATTGCAGGTTTTTTTCGTCCCGATGTCGAAAACCCGCCGCCGCCCGCGTCTTTGCTCCAGCGGGTCGGATCGGCCACCCGCAGAACAGGAGTTCACATCATGCATCGCGTCCTCTCCATGCTCGCCTTCTGCGCCAGTCTGGCCCCCCTCCCCGGCAGCGCCGAACCCGCAGACGCCGCCGCCCTTGGCCAACTCTCCGGCACCTTCATCAGCCCTCAGGTCGAAACATGGTACGGTGGCTTTGGCACCCGGGAATTCATCTTCGCCGACGGGCAATGGCAGTTGATCTTTACCCACGCCCTCGATCCCGGCATGACGCAGCGCACCTTCCAGTTTCGCACCGGCGGCAGCTACCGCATCGGCGCACCCGCAGGTGACAGCGCTTTTCAAGCCGACTTCGACGAAAACTGAAAACATCTCACCCTGCTCACCACCATCCCCGAGGTGATCTCCGGAATGGGTCTTGCCGCCTGCGGCCTGCCATTCAATCTTGAAACCGATATCTCCGCCACCGGCTGTGGCCCATGGAAATCGGTGGCGGATTGCGGCACCGACCACGACCTTCTGTCGCTGGATGCAACGGGCCTTCGCTTCGGTGCCCGTCCGGCGGACAACGACATGTGCAGCCCGGAACGCCGCCCCACCACCCTGACAAGCCCGGTCGTCGCCTTGACCGGCCCCTGATGGGCCAACCAAGGCCGCCCGAAACCTCGGCCTCAGCCCCGCAACAAGGCCAGCGCCGCCGCGTGAATCTCGGCGTTGGCCGCCGCCAGCACACGGCCCCCGTCAAGGCAGGGTTTCCCCTCCCAATCGGTCACGATGCCCCCTGCCGCCTCGATCACCGCAATCGGGGCCTGCACGTCATAGGCCTGCAACCCCGCCTCGATCACCAGATCGACCATTCCCGCCGCGATCAGCGCATAGCCATAGCAATCCGTGCCATAGCGCGTCAGCCGCACCTCTGGCACCACGCGCCGGAAGGCCGCGCCCTCCTCGACCGTGCCCACCTCGGGAAATGTGGAAAACAGGATCGCCTGCGACAAAGGCCGCGCCGCCCGGCAGCGCAGCGCCGCCCGCCCCGATGGCCCGTTCACCTCGGCCCGGCCGAGGCCCCCCTCGAACCGCTCGCGGATATAGGGCTGGTCGATGATGCCATAGATCGGCCCCACCTCATCGCGGACGGAAATCAGCACCCCCCAAGTGGGCGTCCCCGACAGGTACCCCCGCGTGCCATCAATCGGGTCCAGCACCCAGGTCAGCCCGCTCGTGCCCGCCTCAGAACCGAATTCCTCGCCCAGAATGCCATCCTGCGGACGCCGCCGCTTCAGGATCGCGCGCATCCGCTCTTCCGACAGCCGATCCGCAACCGTCACCGGATCGAACCGCTCCGCTTCCTTGGTATCCGCTGTCAGGTCGCTGCGCCGAAAATGCAGCAGCGTCGCCTCGCGCGCCGCATCGGCCAGTTCCGCCGCCGTGGCGATGATCTCATCCGCAACCTGCGCCGAAACCCGCATGATCCGCCCCCCGAAATAGACTGTCCCCCCGCGCTATCCGCACGGGGGGACAGGGTCAAGCCCGGCGGCGGAGGCGCCCACCGGCTGAAAGCGTGATCAGGCCGCGTCGCTCAGCACGCGCGCCAGATCGAACAGACGGCGGCGCTGCGCTTCGGGAATGGCATAGTAGGACCGCACCAGTTCCAGCGCTTCCTTGTCGGCCATGAAATCACCCTCGGCCGCCTGCGCATTCTCGCGGCTGTCATCCAGCCCTTCAAAGAAGAACCCGATCGTCACGCCCAGCGCATCCGCGATATCCCACAGACGCGAGGCCGAAACCCGGTTCATCCCCGTCTCATATTTTTGGATCTGCTGGAACTTGATCCCAACCTTGTCCGCCAACTGCTGCTGGGTCATGCCCACCATCCAACGCCGATGGCGGATGCGTTTTCCCACATGGGCGTCAACAGGATGCTTCATCTTGTACTCCTCGGACATCGTCCCCAACAATATATAAGCAAATATCGTGCCAAAGTCAGAAGCTTTGAAAATATCCACAGAAATCGAAAGAAAGATGCGTAAACCTATCTTTTTGGATACGTCCGATTATACATCTGGAGAAGAAGCATCCAACCAAAGTCCTGCAATACCCTAGGCGGAACCAGCAAATGGGATTTTCCCCCTAAGGATGTTTTTCATTTTGCAATGCATTTTGCAACTTTTTCGCGCTCAGATTTTCATTTTGCAATGAAGCCGGCTCTGGATACCCCCTCCCCCGCGCACTACCTGCGTCGGGGACACGCAAAGGCAGAAAGGCCTCCACATGCGCGCCTGGCAGATCGACACTCTCGGCAGCCCCGCATCCCTGCGCCAGCTGCCCGATCCCGTCCCAGCCCCCGGTCAGGCGCGCGTGGCCATCCATGCTTGCGGCCTGAACTTCGCCGATCTTCTGATGGCCGATGGCAAATATCAGGAAAAACCGACCCTGCCCTTTATCCCTGGCCTCGAACTGGCAGGCACTGTCCTTGACCTTGGCCCCGGCACCCAAGGCCCCGCACCCGGCACCCGCGTCGCGGTCTATGGCGGTCAGGGCGGGCTGGCCGAACAGGGCTGCTTCGCCGTCGAAAGCCTGCTCCCCCTGCCCCCCGCCATGTCCTTTGCCGAAGCTGCGGGTTTCCAGATCGCCTATGGCACCTCACATCTGGCGCTTGCCCACAGGGCCCGCCTGCAACCCGGCGAAACCCTCCTTGTCCTCGGCGCAGCGGGCGGCGTGGGCCTCACGGCGGTCGAGGTGGGCAAACGCATGGGCGCCCGCGTGATCGCCTGCGCGCGCGGCCATGAAAAACTCGCCATTGCCACCGCCGCTGGCGCGGATGAGGTGATCGACAGCGACCACCCCGATCTGAAATCCGCGCTCAAGGCACTGGGCGGCGTCGATGTCGTCTATGATCCGGTCGGCGGCCCGTCTTTTGACGCCGCCCTGCGCGCCACCCGCCCCGATGGCCGCGTCCTTGCCATCGGCTTCGCCTCGGGCACCGTGCCACAGGTCGCGGCCAATCTCCTGCTGGTCAAGAACATCACCGTCATCGGCTTCTGGTGGGGCGGCTATCTCGCCTTTGCCCCGCACCTGCTGCGCGACAGCCTCGCCACCCTGCTCGACTGGTATGGCAAAGGCGAACTGCACCCCCACATCTCGCACCGCCTGCCGATGGACCGCCTCGCCGAAGGGCTCGACTTGCTGCGTTCGCGCGTGGCCACCGGTAAGGTGGTGATCGAGATGGATCAGCAGCAATAGGCGTTGCGCAACTCCTGCATCAACAGCGCCGCCGCCTCACCCTTCAGCGTGGGCGCGACATACAGGCAGATCGTCTGCTCTCCCAGATCGGGCAGCATCCCCTTGGTATCAATGGCATAAAGCCCCGTCGGCATGGCATTGGTCAGTCGCGCCGTCACCGCCAGATCGGCCGCCACCGTCGCCTCGATGGCCTGCTCGCTTTCGCCATCCACCGCCAGTTCCCAAGACACCCCCGCCCCATCCAGCGCCGTCACCGCCTTGCGCCGGAAGATACAGGTATCCTTGAACCCGATGCGCAGCGGCCGCTTCTGCCAGATCTGCCCCTCCTCGGCCCCGACCCAGACCAGCGGCCGTGACGCCAACTCCTCCGCCCCCGCCCCCGGCACATCCTCGGTGGTCAGGATCAGGTCCAGCTCCCCGCGCTGAAACTGCTCCTTCAGCAGGATGGTGAACGAAGACACCAGATTGATCCGCATCCGCGGAAACTGCCCCGACAACCGCTTCAGGATGCCCGGAATCGCAGGGTAAACAATATCATGCGGCACCCCCAGCCGGATCTCGCCCTCATAGGCCGATGATGTCAGCCGCGCCAACGCCTCATCGTTCAGCGACAGCATCTTGCGCGCGAATCCAATCAGCTGCTCCCCCTCCGGGGTCAGCGTCAGCTTGCGCGCCGCCCGCGCAAACAGCCCAAGGTTCAGCGACTCCTCCAGCCGCTTCAACTGCATCGACACCGCCGATTGCGTCAGGTTCAGCAAGCTCGCCGCCCGCGTCACCCCGCCCGCATCCACCACCGCCACAAAAGACCGCAAAGCCACCAGATCCAGCGTTCGCGCCATCATCACATCCCCTGATGTATCGCCAAACAATCATTCATTTCACAAATGCCACGCCGCGCCGCATATTTCAAGCATCCTGATTCAAACCCCCGCATCCATCACAACATCATATGAAGGCCATCGCCATGCTCCGCACCCTCGCCACACCCGCCGCCCGCCCCACCCGCCGCCTGCGGCTCCTGCACCGCCTCGCACAGATCGGGGCCCTGTTCCGCCAGCGCCGCAGCCTCGCCAGCCTTGATGACCACCTCCTGCGCGACATCGGCGTGACCCGCGAACAGGCCCAGAATGAAGCCACGCGCCCACTCTGGGACGTGCCTGCACATTGGCGGGAATGACCCGGCCCCGCAGCCTGCCCCGAAGCCCGCATCCGCGCCAAAAAAGCGACATTCTTGCCGCATCGTTTCCCGGCATTGCGTCTTGAAATTCAAGGCGCGCATCCCGATATTCCCAACATCCGGCCTGTGGGGCGCCAACCCGCAGCCGTTGGCTCAACATCGGAGGCTTCACATGGCTGACTATCAGACGATCCGGCCGGCCGGCGCAGCAGGCGCCCGGACCGCCGAGATCGACGCCGGGCTTCGCGCCCACATGAACAAGGTCTACGGCCTGATGTCCGTGGGCATGCTGCTGACCGGCGGCGTGGCCTGGGCTGTCGGCACGTCAGACGCGCTGCTGTCCATCTTCCGCGACCCTGCAACCCTGCAGCCGAATATCCTCGGCTGGGTGGTCATGTTCGCCCCCCTGCTGATGGTCTTTGCCTTCGGCGCGGCGATCAACCGCCTGTCGCAGGCTGCGGCACAGCTGTTCTTCTACGCCTTCGCGGCGGTGATGGGTCTTTCCATCGCCTGGATCTTCGCGGCCTTCACCGGTGTGTCGATCGCGCAGACCTTCCTCGTCACCGCGATCTCCTTCGCCGGTCTGTCGCTATGGGGCTACACCACCAAGCGCGATCTGTCGGGCATGGGCACCTTCCTGATGATGGGTCTGATCGGCCTGATCGTCGCCTCGATCGTGAACCTGTTCCTGGGTTCGGGCGCACTGGCCTTCGCGATCTCGGTGATCGGTCTGCTGATCTTCGCGGGCCTGACGGCCTTCGACACCCAGAACATCAAGAACACCTACATTCAGCACGCACAGTATGGCGATGAAGAATGGCTCGGCAAATCCGCCATCATGGGCGCGCTGAACCTCTACATGAACTTCATCAACATCTTCATGTTCCTGCTGCAATTCCTCGGCAACCGCGAATGACGCGGCGCTAGGCGCAGGATGAACCAAAAGGAAAGGGCCGGTCGCAAGACCGGCCCTTTTCCATTATCGGCCAAGCACAGCCTCAGGGCGCGATCTGCCGCATCATGCGGATGGCGGGAAAGGCGATCCCCGGCGCCAGCCCCACCTCCACCTCATGCAGCACCCGGAACCCCAGCGCCTCATAGAACGGCACCGCCGTCCGCGTCGACAAGCAGTCCAGCCACCGCACCCCATGGCGCAGCGCATCGACGATCACCTCGCTCATGATCGCCCGCCCCACGCCACGGCGCACCCGCTCCGGGTCCACCGCCACATGGCGCACATGGCCCATCCCCGTCTGCTCCGCCCAATCCGTCGCGCCGGGCGCCTGTGGCGCGCCCATGCTCCACCCGCCCGCGCCCAGGATCACCCCATCCTCTGCCTGCACCACGAAATACCGCCCCGAAGCCAGCAATTCCGGCCGCGCCCGCGCGATGATGGGCAGCGCCAGCACCATCACCGATGGCGGATAATCCGGCTTCAACAGGCGCGGATAACTCCGCCGCAGCAGATGATCGACCGCTTTCAGGTCCGATGGCCGCGCACGCCGCAGGGTCAGGCTGTGATCCATGCCAAAGCCTACCACCCTCGCGGCCCGAGTAAAGCACCCCGAGGCAGGCCTGTTCAGAACCCGACACCACAAACGGAAAAGGCCGCCCCGAAGGACGGCCTGCAACCCGAAAGCAAGGCAGATCTTACTTGATCTTGCCTTCCTTGTATTCCACATGCTCGCGCTTGACGGGGTCGTACTTCTTCACGACCATCTTCTCGGTCATGGTGCGGGCGTTCTTCTTGGTCACGTAGAAATGCCCGGTCCCCGCCGTCGAGTTCAGACGGATCTTGATCGTCGTCGGTTTCGCCATAGTCGTCTCTCCTGCATCGGGGAAACGCACCGCCCCCGCGAAATCTCTTGAAGCCCGCCTTTTACTTGGCGAACCGGCAGAGTCAACAGCCAAACCAACCGTTGCCAATCAAATCGCGCGCCTTGCGGCGCAAGTTTTTCGGGTCGCCTGCGCGGCCTGCGCCGCTTGGCTCCGTATTGGGTATTTGGCCCAAGGTGAAACGGCATCAGCTTCATCTTGGCACAAATACCCTGGGGGTGAGCCGCCAAAGGCGGCGAGGGGGCAAGGCCCCTTCTTCCTCCGACACAAAGGAAAACGCGCGGATGGCCTGTAAGCCGGATTCTGTCCCGGGGGTTTCCCCCCATGGATGACCATTCCTCTGCCGCACGCGTTACCGCGGCGGTCAAGCTGCCAACCCGGGCCTCTGGGCTGAAGCGTCCCTGCGGAGGTCTCCGGAAACCCGGACCTTTCCGCGCGAGGCCCCTATTCGGCATTGCTCCGGGTGGGGCTTGCCGTGCCGTCCCGGTTGCCCGGTCCGCGGTGGGCTCTTACCCCACCGTTTCACCATCACCTTGCATGCAAGGCAGACTCTTCTCTGTGGCGCTTTCCCTGGGGTTGCCCCCGCCGGGGGTTACCCGGCACCCTTGCTTCATGGAGTCCGGACTTTCCTCGGAACTTGCGCCCCGCGGTCATCCAGCCATCCGCGCGAGGGGCGGCTTACGCCCCGGCACCGCCGCCGTCAACCGGGAAGCGCAGCGCCAGATCCTCCGCCATCGCCGCATCCAGCGCATCGGCGGGTCCCTCCGCCCAGGGCCGGAACCGCAGCCGGAACGCCCGCAGGATCAGCGCCTCCTCCACGTCCGGGTAACCGAAGCGGCGCGCATGGTCGCGGAACGCGACCGGCCGACCGCCGCTTCGCCTGTCGGGCCAGACGGATAGCCCGGCTATCGCCAGCCGCCGCCAGTCGAACCGCGGACCCGGATCGGATTTCCGCGCCGGTGCCATGTCGGAATGCGCGATCACCCGCGCGGGCGGGATTCCCCACCGCCCCATGATCCCCGCCAGCACCTGCTCCAGCGCCGCCATCTGCGCCTCCGGAAACGGGGCCGCCCCGCTATTCGCCAGCTCGATCCCGATGGAGCGGGAATTGACATCGCTCACCGCGCCCCAGGCCCCTGCGCCGGCATGCCAGGCGCGCAGCGCCTCATCCACCAGCTGCTCCGCCGTGCCCTGCTCTGATATCAGCCAATGCGCCGATACCTCATGCGCCGGGTCGCACAGCCGCGCCCGCGCCTCGGCCATGCTGGCCATGGCCGTATAATGAATGACAATCAGGTCGGGCCGCGCCCCGCCGCGCCGTTCGCCGCAATTCGGCGACGGAAAGCTCACTGCAGGCGGAAAGGCCGCGGGTCCCAGGAACAGGCAAAACCGTCGCCATCCGGGTCAAGCCCGCGACGGTCACGTTCCGGCCCGCCTGCCGCAAGAAACGCCTCTTGCGCCAGATCGGATGAGGAATAGCGCGCGCAAGCCGCCGCCTGATCGGTAAAGCGCAGCGACGACCGGTTATAGACCTGCGTGCCCGGCGCATGGGTGGTGGACAGCGCGAATTGCACGATGTTCGGCCCGGTCGTTGCCCGCTCCGGCACCGCCGTCGGCTGGATCACCGTATACTGCGCCTTGTTGCGCGCGATCCGCTCTGCATCGCTTTCGATGGTTTCACGCGCCGCCACGGCATCAAAGTCCTGCTCGTCCGAAATACCTGCATTGCTGGCCTGCATCTCGCCCGATTGCGGCTGAATGGTCGCGGGCGCATTGCCGCGCGGCCGGTTGGGATCGTTCGGATCAAAGGCCGCCGTCGCAGTCGACGGCTGCGCCAGCGGCGCGGGGAAGGTCACCGGTGCCGTCGCCGAAAGCGGCGCACCAATCACGTTGCCCGTTGCAGGCCCTGTCCCGCTCGCCCGGTCAATCGCGGCCGAGGCAAGATCGGGTGAAAACCCGCCCGCCGGGGCTGCCGGCGCTATTGCCGTGCCAAAGGGCGCAACCGGCGTCACCGGTGTTGCCGCCCGCGGGGCCGATGCCGCCTGCTCACGCAAATAGCTGTTATAATCCTGAAACCCGACACCCGCGCCACTGTCCGGCACGCTGGGGGAACAGGCCGCCACTCCGGCCGTCAGGGCAAGCATCACAGCAATACGCATCATCACGCCTCGGTTTCGTTCGATCCGGGGGATTACCACCATTTCGCAGGCTTTGCCACAAAGCCCGCAGCACGCTCCAGCACATAAGCGTGATTCAGCAGACCACCCTCGTCCCAGGGCCGCCCGATCAGCTGCAACCCCAGCGGCAGCCCCTGCGCGCTCAACCCGACCGGCACCGAAACCCCCGGCAACCCGGCCAGGTTCACCGTCACGGTGAACACATCGTTCAGATACATCTCGATCGGATCAGCCGACGACATCTCGCCCAACCCGAAGGCCGCGCTCGGCGTGGCGGGCGTCAGGATCGCATCCACCCCGGCGGCAAACACCTGCTCGAAATCGCGCTTGATCAGCGCCCGCACCTTCCGCGCCCGGTTGTAATAGGCGTCGTAGAAGCCTGCTGACAGCACATAGGTCCCGATCATCACGCGACGCTGCACTTCCTTGCCAAAGCCTTCGGCGCGCGTCTTCTCATACATCTCGGTGATGCCATCACCCTGCGCTAGCTTCGCCCGATGCCCATAGCGCACGCCGTCATACCGGGCGAGGTTGGATGACGCCTCCGCAGGCGCAATCACATAATAGGCAGGCAGCGCGTATTTGGTGTGGGGCAGCGAGATATCGACAATCTCCGCCCCCGCATCCTTGAGCATCGCCGCGCCATCGGCCCACAGCTTGTCAATCTCCGCCGGCATCCCGTCCATGCGGTATTCGCGCGGCAGGCCGATCTTCTTGCCCCGGATATCCCCGGTCAGAGCGGCCTCGAAATCCGGCACGGCCAGATCGGCGGACGTGGAATCCTTGGCGTCATGCCCGGCCATCGCCTGCAGGAAGATCGCCGCATCCCGCACCGACTTGGTCATCGGCCCCGCCTGATCAAGGCTGGAGGCAAAGGCCACCACGCCCCAGCGGCTCACCCGGCCATAGGTGGGCTTGATCCCGACGATCCCGGTGAAGGCCGCAGGCTGGCGGATCGATCCTCCGGTATCCGTGCCGGTCGCACCCAGACACAGGTCCGCCGCCACCGCCGCCGCCGACCCGCCCGACGAACCGCCCGGCGTCAGCTTGCGGTCATCCACCTTCCAAGGGTTCACCGCATTTCCATAGCAGGACGTCTCATTGCTGGACCCCATGGCAAATTCGTCCATGTTCAGTTTGCCCAGCATCACCGCGCCCGCATCGAACAGCTTGGTCGTCACGGTCGATTCATATTCCGGCTTGAACCCACGCAGGATGTTCGATGCCGCCTGCGACGGCACGCCCTTCGTGCAGAACAGGTCCTTGATCCCCAGCGGAATGCCGCACATCGCGGGTGCATCGCCCGCCTTGATCCGCGCATCCGCCGCCCGCGCCTGCTCCAGCGCGATCTCCGGCGTCTTGTGGACAAAAGCCCCCAGCGCATCGCCCGCATCCATCGCCGTCAGGCAGGCCATCGTCAGGTCGGTCGCCGTGATCTCACCCTTGCGCAGCGCATCCCGCGCTGCCGCAATCGTCCAGCTGTTCGCGCTCATTCCACCACCTTCGGCACGGCAAAGAACCCCTCGCGCGCATCGGGCGCATTCTTCAAGACCTGCGCCTGGATATTGCCATTCGTCACCACATCCTCGCGCCGCTTCAGGCGCATCGGCGTGACCGATGTCATGGGTTCGATCCCCGTCACATCCACCTCGTTCAGCTGTTCCATGAAGGTCAGGATCCCCGAAAGCTCCCCGGCCAATGCCGGAAGATCGGCTTCCTCAACCCGGATCCGGGCCAGCTTTGCCACGCGGCGGGCGGTGTCGATGTCAATGGACATGGGCGATAGCGCTTCCCTGTTCTGATCCAAGCCCGTTTAGCCCCGCGCCCCCCGTCTCGCAAGGCCCGTCCTGCACGGGAATGGCACGGCAAAGCGGGCCGCTTCTGCGCGCGTCCCCCAGGCAACTCTCCGCCGCGCACAGTCTCTGCGCCCTTGGTCCTATTCCTTAACGCGCGCCGCCCGCTACCTTTGCGCCCAACTGACTACGCCCGCAACGAAACCCCGCAACGAAACAAGGAACACGCGCATGCAGATCACCTGGCTTGGCCATTCCGGCTTCCGCATCGAAATCGAAGGGGCCATCCTGCTCATCGACCCCTGGCTGACCGGCAACCCGATGTTCCCGGCGGACCGCCGGGCCGAGGCGATCACGGGCGCCACCCATGTTCTTCTGACCCACGCCCATGGCGACCATTCCGCCGATGCCGTGGCCATCTGCAAAGAGCTGTCGATCCCGCTGGTGGGCATCTACGACCTCACAAGCTGGCTCGAATCCCGCGAAGGCATCGCCACCATCGGCTTCAACAAGGGCGGCACCGTCGATCTGGGCGGGGCCAAGGTCACGCTGGTCAATGCCTGCCACTCTTCCACGATGCCCGGCGAAAACGGCCCCGTCGCCGTGGGATCCGAGGCGGGTTTCATGATCGCGGGCAGCGGGCACCGCATCTATGTCTCGGGCGACACCGACATCATGGCCGACATGCAATGGATGGGCGAACTGCACGCCCCCGATATCGGCATCCTTGCCGCGGGCGGGCATTTCACGATGGATATGGAACGTGCGGCCTGGGCGGCGAAGCGCTACTTCAACTTCAAGACCTTGATCCCCTGCCACTACCGCACCTTCGGCGCGCTGGAACAGGACGCCACCGCCATGATCGCGGCCCTGCCGGGCGTGAACGTGATCGAACCGCAGGTGCTGGAACCCATCCGCCTGTGAACCGGCTGGGGGGCCATCACGCCCCCCACACCCTCACCCCGGCCGTTTCGCCGCGAAGAACGCCTTCAGCAAGGCCTCCGCCTCTGCCGCGCCGATCCCGTCATAGACCTCTGGCACATGGTGGCATTGCGGATGCGTGAATACGCGCGCGCCCACCGCCACCCCGCCTGACTTCGGATCAGAGGCGCCATAGTACAGCCGCGCCACCCGGGCCGCCGCAATCGCCGCAGCGCACATCGGGCAAGGCTCCAGCGTCACATAAAGATCATGGCCCCCCAGCCGCTCCGATCCCGCCGCCGCACAGGCCGCCCGGATCGCCAGCACCTCGGCATGGGCCGTGGGGTCGCTCAACTCCCGCGTCCGGTTCCCCGCCCGCGCCACCACCACACCGCCGGGCGACACCACGACAGCACCCACGGGCACCTCGCCCCGCGCGCCCGCCGCCCGCGCCTCCTCCAGCGCCACATCCATGAAAGACCGGAATTCCATACGCCCTTCCTGCCCCGCCACAGGCAAAGGCGCAACCTTGCCCCTTCATCTTGGCCCAAATACCCCCTGCCCGGCCTCCGCCAAAGCACCGGGGGTAGAAAACACACCCCGCTTCCGATAGGCACGCTATCTGACGCGCAAAGGACAGACCATGACCCGCCCCCCCAAAGCCACGCCGCCCGCTGCGCCCGCCTCTGCCACAGCCCCCGAAGGCGAGCGTATCGCCAAGGTGCTCTCCCGCGCAGGCATCGCCTCCCGGCGCGAGGCGGAACGGATGATCGAGGCAGGCGAAGTCACCGTTAACGGCAAGGTCATCGACAGCCCGGCGCTCAATGTCGGCCCCCGTGACCGCATCACCGTGAACGGCCAGCCCCTCGCCGCACCCGAACCCGCGCGGCTCTGGCTGTACTACAAACCCGAAGGTCTGGTCACCTCCAACGCCGATGAAAAGGGCCGCGACACGATCTTCGACCACCTCCCCGAAGACCTGCCCCGCGTCATGTCGGTGGGCCGGCTCGACCTCAATTCCGAAGGCCTGCTGCTGCTCACCAATGACGGCGAACTCAAGCGCCGGCTTGAACTTCCCTCCACCGGCTGGCTCCGCAAATACCGCGTCCGGGTCAAGGGCAACCCGACCGACCCCGATCTCGAACCCCTCCGCCGGGGGATCACGGTGGAGGGCGAGGATTTTCAGCCGATGCAGGTCATCCTCGACCGCCATCAGGGCGCGAACGCCTGGCTGACCGTGGGCCTGCGCGAAGGCAAGAACCGTGAAATCCGCCGCGCCATGTTTGCCATCGGCCTGACCGTGAACCGCCTGATCCGCATCAGCTATGGCCCCTTCCGCCTGAACGAGCTTAAACCCGGCGAGGTGGAAGAGGTTCGCCCCAAAGTCCTGCGCGATCAGCTTGGCCTCACGGGCGAGGCGTCTGATGGCGACACTCCCCGCCAACCCGGCCGCCCCGCGCGGCCAGAAACAAGCCCTAACAAACCCGCCCCCCGTGGCGCGCACGGCCCCGCCCCCGCCGCATCCGAACGATCCGGCCCCCGCACAGGCCCCAAGCCGGGCGTCAAGACAACGGCCAGATCAGGTGCCAGACCAACCGCCAAATCGGACGCAAAACCCGCCGTTCCGCGCGGCGCAACCCTGCTGGATGCACCCGCCCCCCGGCGCGGCGGCAAACCCTTTGCCAAACCCGCAGGTGGCCCCACAGGCAAACCCGGCCCCTCCCCGCGCCCCACGGGCGCGAAACCGGCCCCCAAAACTGGCCCCAAAACTGGCCCCCGCCCGCCGCAGCCACCCCGCCGCCCGCGCTGACCGAAACGGCATCCGCCCGCCATTGCCCCGCCCTGCCCCCATCGCCTATACTCCGTGACAGGCAGGCAAAAGGGGCGGGCACATGTCGGGCACGGGACTACAAACGCTGTCCTATTTCGTCCTTCTGGCGCTGATCCTGTATACCGCTGGCAGCGGGGTGCAGTGACATGTCCCAGCGTTTCGGCGGAAAATACAGCCCCAACGGCGACAGCCGCCCCCCGGCCGATCCCAAAGGCCAACCGGCCCCCATCCCGCCCCACCGCTTCGATGGCAAACGCCCCAATCGCGCGGGCGCACGCGTCAACATGTTCTTCTTCGCCTCGCTCACCATGCTTGTCCCTGCCTTCACCGGCGGATCGGACGCGCTGTTTGCAGGCCTCGGCGCCACCGCGCTTCTTCTTTTCGCCGCCTGGCTCACCCGCGAAGGCACCCGCGCGCATCAGGAATATGATGACCGCCGCATCGCCCGCCGCCCCGCCATCCCGCGCAAACTCTTTGCCTCCGTCCTCACAGGCGCAGGGCTCGCCTTGGCCGCATCCATAAGCCAGCCGGGCCTTGCCCCCATCGGCTTTGCCATCGCGGGCGGCCTGCTGCACCTTTTCGCCTTCGGCCCCGATCCTCTGCGCGACAAGGGTGCCGAAGGGATCGACACCTTCCAGACCGACCGCGTCGCCCGCGCCGTGGAAGATGCCGAAAAGCTGCTGGACGGGATGAAAGACGCCATCCTCCGCGCCGGCGACCGCGCGCTCGAGACGCGGGTCGATCGTTTCGTCACCACCGCCCGCGCCATGTTCCGCACGATCGAGGCCGATCCCCGCGACCTGACCGCCGCACGCAAATATCTGTCGGTCTACTTGACCGGGGCGCGCGACGCGACAGTCAAGTTCGCCGATCTCTACCGCCAGAACCGCGACCCCGCCGCCCGCGCCGATTACGAATCGCTGCTCACCGATCTGGAAACCAACTTCGCCGCGCGCACCCAGACCCTGCTTTCCGACAACCGCACCGATCTTGATGTCGAAATCGGCGTGCTGCGCGAACGGCTGCAACGCGATCACTGACAGTCCGCGCCCGCAGCTTTCCACGCCTCTGCCCCATTCCCGCCATCGCCCGCGCGCATCCTGACCCCCTCAGAACGGGACAGGATTGCATGAAGACCGCCCTCTTCACCCTTGCCGCCCTTTTCGGCCTTGGCTGCGGCCTTGCAGTTGTCGGCGTGCAATTCGGCCTGCTCCTCCTCGCGGCCCTGCTCGCCTTCCTCGCCCTAACCACCCTGATCTGGGCCTTCGCAGACAGGCTCGATCCTCTTCGCCCCCGCGCGCTTGGGCGCATCCGCACCCTCCTGTCCGCAACCCGCGCCCGCATCCCACGTGCGAAGGCCTACCTCTTCCCTCTCCTCTCTGCCCTGATGGGACTCGCCCTTGGCGCGGCACTGGCCCGCGACAGTGCCGATCTTCCCGCGGCTTTGCTCTGCGGCGCTCTGGCCGCCGCCCTGCATCTTGCGGCCTTCGGCCCCGCCGCCCGCCCCAACCGCACCCCACCGCTGACAGAGCGGATCACCACGCAGACGGAAACTCACCTCGCCCGCATCATCACCGCCCTCGCCCCCTGCCGCGATCCGCATCTGCATGTCGCGGCCCGCGCTCTGCGCCGCGAAGCGTTGGCCCTTGCCGCGCAGGTCGACCGTGACCCTGCCACGCAGGCCCGGGCACATCGCGCCCTCGTCCTCTGGCTGCCCGCACTGGTCGATGTCTGCGAACATCTGCGCCAGCACTGCCTGACCACGCCAACCGCCGCCGCCCAACCCACCGCCGAGCTGACAGCCACCTTGGCCAATGTCACCGCGCAACTCGCCCGCCTTGCCACCCACCCCGATCCTGCCCGCGCCACCCCCGCGCCGCATGGCCCCCGCCCCCTGATGCCCGCCCCCTGACGCCCTCCCACTGACGCCCTCCCACTGACAGCCGTCCTCAGACGGCCACCGCAGGTTGCCCCGGCCCCCTTCCCCGGCGTCATCACGCTTTTCTGCGCGGCCTGATGAAAACCACTCTGGAAAATCCGGCCAACCTGTCGCAACCTGCGCGGCAACTACCGGCCCGACCCATTTCATCACCAAAGCGCTGCCCGACCCAGCCGCCGACCCAAAAGGATGCCCCCATGGCCACCACCGTCCGCGAAGATGCCGAAAAAGCCCTGGCCGAGGTCGAGGCGCTCACCACCACCATTCTTCCCGCACCTGTGGCCGAAATCGTCGCGCTCGACGCCGCCCCCGCCGACAAGGCGGATGAGATTCGCCGCCGCATGGCCGAGGTGGACCTGACAAACACCCAATCCATCATTTCCTTCGGCTCCTCCGCCCAGGCCGAATTGCAGGTCATCTCGCAGGACATGCTCGCCGGCGTGAAGAACAAGGATGTCGGCCCCGCCGGCGATGCGCTGCGCGACATCGTCACCACCATCCGCGGCTTCGCCTCCGAAGAGCTTGACGTCAGCCGCGAACGCAGCTGGTGGGACAAACTCACCGGTCAGGCCGCGCCCCTCGCCAAATTCGTGGCCCGCTACGAAGAGGTGCAGTCCCAGATCGACAAGATCACCGAAAACCTGCTGAAGCACGAACACACGCTTCTCAAAGACATCAAGTCGCTCGACCTGCTTTATGAAAAAACGCTGCGCTTCTATGATGAGCTTGCCCTCTATATCGCCGCGGGCGAGGCCAAGCTGCTTGAAACCGACAGCACCGCCATCCCCGCGAAAGAGGCCGCCGTCGCCGCCGCGCCCGAAATGGACAAGGTCAAGGTCGCCCAGGAACTGCGCGACCTGCGCGCCGCGCGCGATGATCTGGAACGCCGGGTGCATGACCTGAAACTCACCCGTCAGGTCACCATGCAATCGCTCCCGTCCATCCGCCTCGTGCAGGAAAACGACAAGAGCCTGGTCACCAAGATCAACTCCACCCTCGTCAACACCGTGCCGCTGTGGGAAACCCAGCTGGCGCAGGCCGTCACCATCCAGCGCAGCAAAGAGGCGGCCGAAGCCGTCCGCGAAGCCAACGATCTGACCAACGAACTCCTCCGATCCAACGCCGACAATCTGCAAGAGGCGAACAAGGTCGTGCGCGAGGAAATGGAACGCGGCGTCTTCGACATCGAAGCCGTCCGCGAAGCCAATGAAACCCTGATCGCCACGATCGAAGACAGCCTGCGCATCGCTGATGAAGGCAAGGCCCGCCGCGCAAATGCCGAAATCGAGTTGCAAAAGATGGAAGTGGACCTGCGCGACACCCTCTCCTCGGCGCGCGCACGCACCACGCAACCGCCGCTCGACGCCCCCGCCACCTGATCAGACCCCTCCAGCCCGCATCGGCCAAGAACATGAACGTCCCCAAGACCCTCGCCGCCCTCGCGCTGGCAGGGCTCACCGCCTGCACACCGACCACGTCCACCACCCGCGTGATCGCCCCCGCCGCGCCGCAAACCGCAGGCCAGCCCGCCGGTCCGGCGCCGGAAACGGCGGCCTCTGCCGCCGCGCGGCAGCACTATGCCCGCGTGCAGGCGCAGCTACTGTCGCAGGGCCTGCTGCGCACCGATGGCGGCGGCCGCGATACCCCCTTCACCGACCGGATGCTGGCGGAAAACTTCATCCGAATCGCGCTTTTCGATGAATACGCCCGCACCTCTAACGGCCCGGTGCAGCGCATGACAACCAGCCGCATCCGCAAATGGCAGGCCCCAGTCCGCGTCGGCCTGCGCTTCGGCCCCTCCACCCCGCCCGACCGCCGCGCCGCCGATACCGCCCGCATCTCTTCGCTCCTGCAACGCCTCTCCCGCGCCACAGGCCACCCCATCGGGCTGGATGACCGCGCCCCCAACTTCTTCATCCACATCGTCTCGGAAGATGAACGCCGCGCACTGGGCCCACAGGTCCGCGCCGTGCTGCCCGGCCTCTCCGGCTCCGAGGTTGCCGCCATCACCGACATGCCGCGTTCCACCTATTGCCTCGTCTACGCCATGTCCGCCCCCGACGGCTCCACCTACAGCCGCGCCTTCGCGGTGATCCGCGCCGAACACCCCGATCTCCTCCGCCTCTCCTGCCTGCACGAAGAAATCGCGCAAGGCCTTGGCCTCGCCAATGACAGCCCCACTGCCCGCCCCTCGATCTTCAACGATGACGAAGAATTCGCCCTCCTCACCCGGCAGGATGAATTGATGCTGCGGATGCTCTACAACCCCGCCCTCCGCCCCGGCATGACCGAAGCGCAGGCCCGCCCCATCGTGGAATCGCTTGCAGCGCGGCTGGTGGGCGGCGAAAGTTGACCAAAGCGCCAGCCCAACAGTCAGGGGCGCAACGGTAGGAGTGTGAAAGATGGTCTTCGATTTCCTCAAGGGCGAATTCATCGACGTCATCGATTGGACGGATGACACCCGCGATACGATGGTCTGGCGGTTCGAACGGCGCGGCAACGCGATCAAATACGGCGCCAAGCTGACCGTCCGCGAAGGCCAGGCCGCCGTCTTCATCCACGAAGGGCAGTTGGCCGATGTCTTCGGCCCCGGCCTCTACATGTTAGAAACCAACAACATGCCGGTGATGACCACGCTTCAGCACTGGGATCACGGCTTCAACTCGCCCTTCAAGGCCGAGGTCTATTTCATCTCCACCACCCGCTTCAACGATCTGAAATGGGGCACGAAAAACCCGATCATGTGCCGCGATCCGGAATTCGGCCCGGTCCGCATCCGCGCCTTCGGCACTTATTCCATGCGCGTAGGCGATCCGGGCAAGTTCATGCTCGAAATCGTCGGCACTGATGGCGAATTCACCGCCGATGAAATCAGCTTCCAGATCCGCAACATCATCATTCAGGAATTTTCCCGCGTCATCGCAGGCTCCGGCATCCCCGTGCTCGACATGGCCGCCAACACTGCAGACCTGGGCAAACTCGTCACCACCGCCATCGCGCCGCTGGTCGCCAATTACGGGCTGACCCTGCCGGAATTCTACATCGAAAACATCTCCCTGCCTGAAGAGGTGGAAAAGGCACTCGACAAGCGCACCTCCGTGGGCATCGCGGGCGATCTGAACAAATACATGCAGTTCTCCGCTGCCGAGGCACTCGGAAAACCCGGCTCTGGCGGCGGCGATGCCATGACCGCCGGGATCGGTGCCGCGATGGGCATGTCGATGGCGCAAAACATGGGGCCATGGGGCGCGCCCGCAGGCGCAGCCGCCCCGCCGCCACCGCCCCCCCCGCCTGCCGCCCGGCAATGGCACCTCGCTGAAAACGGCGCGACCAAGGGTCCCTTCACGGAAACCGACCTCGCCGCCCTCATCGCCAATGGCAGCCTGACGCGCAGCACACAGGTCTGGTCCGCCGGGATGGAGGGGTGGAAGCCCGCCGCCGACACCGATCTCGCCCGCCTCTTCGGCCAAGTGCCCCCGCCACCGCCGCCGCCCGGGGTCTGAACCATGCCCGACGATCGCCA
Source organism: Paracoccaceae bacterium (assembly GCA_022843025.1). Classification (GTDB taxonomy): domain Bacteria; phylum Pseudomonadota; class Alphaproteobacteria; order Rhodobacterales; family Rhodobacteraceae; genus Paragemmobacter. The sequence goes on from JALHOL010000002.1 coordinate 480,312, forward strand.
GCACTGGCCCTGCAATCAATGCGGGGCCGACCTTCGCTATGCGCCGGGGGCCACCGAACTGGTCTGCGACCATTGCGGCGCGCGCCAGCCCATCCCCGACCTGCCCGCCGCCCGCAGCAGCACCCTGAACGAGATCGACCTCGCCCGCGGCCTGTCCGATGATCTGCCCTCTGCCCAGATGGAACAGGTCCGCATCACGCCCTGCCCCTCCTGCGGCGCGCAGGTGGAATTTCAGGGCGCGACCCACGCCACCGAATGCCCCTTCTGCGCCACCCCGGTCGTGATCGGCACCGGCGAGGAACGCCGGATCAAACCGCAGGCCGTCCTGCCCTTCGCACTGGACGAAAAGCAGGCCCGCACCGCGATGACAAACTGGCTGGGCAGCCTCTGGTTCGCCCCCAACGGCTTGCAGGAATATGCCCGCAAGGGCCGCGCGCTGAACGGCCTCTATGTCCCCTACTGGACCTTTGACGCCGCCACCCGCTCGCACTATCGCGGCCAGCGCGGCGATCATTACTACGAATCCCGCACGGTCACCCGCAATGGCCGCACGGAAACCGAACAGGTTCGCCGCACCCGCTGGTCGTCGCGCTCTGGCTGGGTCAGCCGCCGCTTCGATGATGTGCTGATCCTCGCCAGCCAAAGCCTGCCGCGCCAATACACCGACAATCTGGCCCCTTGGGACCTGTCCGCCCTGCAACCCTGGCAAAAGGACTTCCTCGCCGGCTTCACGGCCGAGGGCTACACCGTCACCCTCGCCGATGGCCACGCCATGGGGCGCGAGGTGATGTCGGGCATCATCCATCAGGACGTCCGTCAGGACATCGGTGGCGACGAACAGCGCGTCGAGGATGTCGATACCGACTGGAGCGCGGAAACCTTCAAGCACATCCTCCTGCCGATCTGGATGGCCGCCTACAAATACAACGGCAAAAGCTACCGCTTCGTCGTCAACGGCCAGACCGGCAAGGTGCAGGGCGAACGCCCGTGGAGCGCATGGAAGATCGCCTTCGCCATCCTCGCGGGCCTCATCGTCGCGGGCATCGTGCTGGCCGTTACCCAGTCGCGCTGAACGCGAAAACCCTGAAACCCCGTCCCGGGCTTGGCCCGGGACCTCTCTCCCCGTATCCCCGAAGCGGTGGCCCAAAACCAACCCATCCGCCGCGCCCCCCCAAACGGCACACCGCCCGGCAGGTCCAAGGCACCGCCCTGCCCCCTCACCTTGGCCCAAATACCCAATTCAACCCAACCCCAGCAGGCCACCCTCCCAGAACCCTCTCCCCGGAAATTGCGTCAATTTCCGCCGCGATTTCTGCGCCAGAAATCGCCCCCTCCACCCCGACTCACCTCATGGTTAACGGCCTGATACCCCACCGCGCGTATGCACAGCCGTCTGCACCACGCGCTGCACCGGCAGCGGCATTGCAAAACCGGCCCAGCCCGCCAAATTAATCCAGCGCCCGCAACAGCTTACCCGCACTCCCCGCCCCGCCGCTTGACACCGCCCCCGCCCCGCCGCATCACCCCTCCAAACGCATCCTTGGGGGCCCTGATGACCGACCTCACCCGCATCCTGGCACAGGCCCATATCGCGGAACTGCCCAACCCCTATTTCGGCAAGGTCCGCGATTGCTATGACCTGCCCGATGGCACCCGCATCCTGATCTCGTCCGACCGCATCTCCGCCTTCGACCGCATCCTCGCCGCCATCCCGTTCAAGGGCCAGGTCCTGACCCAGACGGCGAAATTCTGGTTCGACCACACCGCCGACATCTGCCCTAACCACGTGATTTCCTATCCCGATCCCAACGTCGTCATCGGCAAACGCCTCACGATCCTGCCTGTTGAAATCGTCGTGCGTGGCTACCTTGCGGGCACCACCGGAACCTCGATCCTCACGCTCTACAAACAGGGCCAGCGCGCTATGTATGGCCATACCCTGCCCGATGGCCTGCGCGACAATCAGGCCCTCCCCGCCCCCATCATCACCCCCACGTCAAAGGCCTTCGACGGCGGCCATGATGAACCGCTCACCGCGCAAGAGATTGTTTCCCAAGGGCTTCTCACGCAGGCGCAATGGGATGAAGTGTCGGCAAAGGCCCTCGCCCTCTTCGCCCGGGGTCAGCAGATGGCATCTGAGCGCGGCCTGATCCTGGTCGACACCAAATACGAATTCGGCACGGATGCCGACGGCAACATCCTGCTGGCGGACGAAATCCACACCCCCGATTCCAGCCGCTACTGGCTCGCCTCCGGCTATGCCGAGGCCTTCGCCAATGGCACCCGCCCCCCCAGCTTCGACAAGGACGTGATCCGCGCCTGGGTCGCCGCCCGCTGCGACCCCTATACCGACCCGATCCCCGAAATCCCGGCGGAAATGATCCAGCACACCGCCCAAGTCTATATCGACGCGTTCGAGGCGATCACAGGTCAACCTTTCCAGCCCGACACCACCGGTGACACCCCCCTCGCCCGCATCCGCGCCAACCTCGCCCCGTGGTTTTCGCGCTGAATGTTTGCGCTAACACTGCGCAATCCGCTATGGTCCGCCCCAATCCAAGGAGGCCTGAATGATTCTCAGCTGTGGCGAAGCCCTGATCGACATGCTCCCCCGCACCACCACGCTGGGTGAACCCGCCTTTTCGCCCTATGCCGGGGGGGCGGTGTTCAACACCGCCATCGCCCTTGGCCGCCTCGGCGCACCATCGGCGTTTTTCTCGGGCATTTCCAATGACATGCTGGGTCAGATCCTGACCGAAACGCTGGAAGCGTCCAAGGTCGACACCCAATACTGCGCCCGCTCTGACAGGCCAACCACCGTGGCCTTCGTCAAGCTGGTCGACGGCCAGGCCACCTATGCCTTCTACGATGAAGGCACCGCAGGCCGCCTCCTGTCACAGGATGAACTCCCCACCCTTCCCGCCACCATCACCACCCTATTCTTCGGCGGCATCTCCCTCGTGAATGACCCCGCCGCCTCCACCTACGCCGCCCTTCAGGCCCGCGAGGCCGCCACCCGCGTCACCATGATCGATCCGAACATCCGCCCCGGCTTCATCGCCGGCAAGGAACCGCAATACCGCGCCCGGATCGAAGGCATGATCGCTCGCGCCGATATCGTGAAACTGTCGGATGAAGATCTGCACTGGCTGCTTGGCCCCGGCGACGTCTCCGCCCTCGCCCGCCAAGTGCTTGAAAAGGGGCCGAAACTCGTCTTCATCACCGAAGGCGCATCCGGCGCCCGCGCTATCACCGCCACGCAGAACCGCTTTGTCGCCGCCACCCGCGTCACCGTGGCCGATACCGTCGGCGCAGGCGATACCTTCAACGCAGGGGCGCTGGCCGCGTTGCATGAGGCAGGCGCGCTTTCCAAATCCGCTCTGACCACCCTCTCCGACGCCACGCTGGACGCCGCCCTCACCCTCGGCACAAAAGCCGCCGCCGTCACCGTCTCCCGCCCCGGCGCCAACCCGCCCTGGCGGCACGAATTGTGAGGGCGATCCTCCAGCGCGTCAGCCGCGCCTCGGTCACCGTCGATGGCGTGGTGACGGGCGAAATCGGCGCGGGCCTCCTGATCCTCATCTGCGCGATGGAGGGTGACACCAACGCACAGGCCGACCAGCTTGCCGCCAAGATCGCCAAGCTGCGGATTTTCAAGGATGATCAGGGCAAGATGAACCTGTCGGTCCGCGATATCGGGGGCGCGGCACTGATCGTGTCGCAATTCACCCTTGCCGCCGATCTGCGCGGCAACCGCCCCGGTTTCTCCACCGCCGCCAAACCGGATGAGGGCAAGCGCCTCTACGAATACTTCACCGCCAAGGTGCAGGCCGAAGGCATCCCCACTGCCAATGGCATCTTCGGGGCCGACATGGATGTCAGCCTCAACAACGACGGCCCCGTCACAATCTGGATGGAGGTCTGAGGCCCAAAGGCCTCAGACTGTCCAAATCAGTCCGTCCATTCCCAAGGCCCGGTGAACCCGCCCAGCAATTCGGCCACCTTCGCCTCATCCACGGGCCCGTTACGCACAAGCCGCGCGACCAACCCGCGCTTCTTGTCCTCCACCACTTCCGCCACATGCGCGCCGATGCCTGCCTCGGCAAGCGCCGCGTCATAAACCCGCGTGATCGCCTTGCGCCGCAGGTCGGGCTTGAACACCTTGCCCACCGCCGTTTTGGGTAATTCGGCAAGAATTTCAATGTGTTTAGGGATCGCCGCGCGTTCGTGGATATGGGTCTGGGCATAGGCCATAAGGGCGTCCACCCCCACCTCCTTGCCCTTGATCAGTTCCACATAGGCGCAGGGCAATTCGCCCGAATGCACATCCGGCTGCCCGATCGCGCCGACAAAGGCCACCGCATCATGCTTCATCAACCCTTCCTCGATCACCGCCGGGTCAATGTTATGCCCACCCCGGATGATCAGGTCCTTTGCGCGGCCCGTGATGAACAGATACCCATCCGCATCAATCCGCCCCAGATCGCCGGTCCGCAGGAACCGCCCTTCGGCAAACAGACCCTTGTTCTTGTCCACCTCCGTATAAGTCGATCCCTCGAACACGCCGGGATTGGCGACGCAGATCTCGCCCACCTCATCCACCCCGCATTCGCGGAACCCCTCGCCCGCCTGCAACAGGATCCGCACTTGCGTATGCGGGAAGGGCAAACCGACCGACCCGATCTTCTTCGTCCCCCCCGGCGGGTTCACAGAAACAAGGCAGGTGCATTCCGTCAGGCCGTACCCTTCCACGATCTCCACCCCGGTCGCCTTGAAGAACTTGTTATAAAGCTCCACCGGCAAAGGCGCAGACCCGGAAAACGCGTTCCGCAGGCTTGAGATATCGGCATCAATCGGCCGCTGCATCAACGCGGCCAGCGCCGTGGGCACGGTGATCAGATAGGTGCATTTCCACCGCTCGATCAGCTTCCACAGATTGTCGAAAACCCCCTCGCCCCGATACCCCGCAGGCGTGGGAAACACCACATGCGCCCCCGATGCGATCATCGACATCAGGATCGGATAGGCCGCAAACACATGAAACAGCGGCAGCGGGCACATCACGCAATCGGTTTCCTTGAACAGCAGGCGCCGCCCCAGCCAGCCGTTATAGACCATGCCGGAAACCTTGTGCTGCGCCACCTTGGGCATCCCCGTGGTACCGCCCGTGTGGAAATAGGCCGCCACCCGGTCTTCCGTGCGATCCTCGAATGTCAGCCGGTCCGCAGGTTGCCGCGCCATCTCGGCGGCAAAGCTTTTCACATTGGCCAGATGCGACACGGGGTTCTTGGACCGGATCAGCGGCACGATCCATGATTTCGGCGGCGCGAGATAGCGCACAAGGTCCACCTCCAGCACCGTCTTGACCGAAGGCGCGTGTTTCACCGCCTCGGCCACCTTTTGCGGCACATCCGTCTTGGGGAACGCCTTCAGCGTGACCACCACCTTGGCCCCGGTTTCCCGCAGGATGGCGCTGATCTGTTCGGCCTCCAGCAGCGGGTTGATCGGGTTCACGATCCCCGCCACCGCCCCGCCCAGCAGGGTGATCGCGGTTTCAAGGCTGTTGGGCATCACATAGGCCACCACATCCTTTTCCCCAACCCCAAGGCTGCGGAACAGGTTCGCCGCCTGCGTCACCTTGCCATGCAAGGCGCTCCACGTCAGCGTTTCGGCCTTTTCCTTCGGCCCTGAAAGGATCTGATAGCTGATGGCAGGGCGCGACCCATGGGCGGCTTTCGTCCGGCTCAGGAATTCATACATCGTGCGCGCCATGCCGCGCGCTTCCCAGGGCATCTCTGCCTCAATCGCCTTCACATCCGCCAGATTTGCGAATTCACCCATGTCGTCCTCCCCTGTCCCGCCCCCCATTATCCTCCCGGAGGGCAGTTTGTAGCGCAAGGATGATGGCTCACGCACGGCCCCGCAAGACGCGATGGCACGCAATACGCAACGTCAAAGCGGGATCACGCCTGCCCGTCGGTGAATTGCAGCCGCGCCAGTCTGGCATAAAGGCCGCCTTCCGCCACCAACGCCTCATGCGTTCCTTCGGCGACGATCTGGCCCTTGTCGAACACCACGATCCGGTCCGCCCGCTTCACCGTGGCCAGCCTGTGCGCCACGACCAGCACGGTCCGCCCCTCAGAGAGGCTTTCCACCGCCGCCTGCACCGCACGCTCGGATTCCGCATCAAGCGCCGATGTCGCCTCGTCCAGCAGCAGCACCCGCGCATCGCGCAGGATCGCCCGCGCAATGGCGATGCGCTGCTTCTGCCCACCCGACAGCATCACCCCCCGCTCGCCCAGCCAGGTGTCATAGCCCTGCGGCAGCGCCATCAGGAAATCATGCGCCGCCGCCGCCTGCGCGGCCGCCTCCACCTCGGCATCCGTGGCATCCGGGCGGCCAAAGCGGATGTTTTCCCGCGCTGATGCCGCAAAGATCACCGGGTCCTGCGGCACCAGCGCAATCGCACGGCGGAAATCGCCCCGCGCCATATCGCGCAGGTCAACGCCGTCCATCCGCACCGCGCCCTCTTGCGGGTCATAGAACCGCATGAGCAGTTGCAGGATCGTCGTCTTGCCCGCCCCCGATGGCCCCACCAGCGCCACCGTCTCACCCGGCGCCACCCGCAGGCTTACCCCGTTCAGGGCCGAAACCTCCGGCCGCGCCGGATAGCGGAAGGTCACGCCCTCGAACGCGATATCCCCCCGCACCGGGCGGGGCAGCGCCTCAGGTGTGGCCGGGTCCATCACCGGGTCCTCTGCGCCCAGCAGTTCCACCAGCCGCTCCGTCGCCCCCGCAGCACGCTGCACCTCGCCCCAGATTTCCGACAGCGCCCCCACGGCCCCGGCCACGATCACCGCATAGATCACGAATTGCACCAATTCGCCCGGCGTCATCACCCCCGCGCGCACATCCCGCGCGCCGATCCACATCACGCCCACAATCCCGGTAAAGGTCAGGAAAATCACGATCACCGTCATCAGCGCTCGCACCCGAGTGCGGGTCTGCGCCGCGCCATAGGATTTTTCCGTCACCTCGGCGAACGATGCCCGCGTCCGCGCCTCATGCGTAAAGGCCTGCACCGTCTGCACCGACATCAGCGCCTCGGACGCCGTCCCCGATGAGTTGGCGATCCAGTCCTGCGTCTCGCGGCTCAGGCCCCGCAACCGCCGCCCCAACACGATGATCGGCACCACCACCGCCGGCACGATCAGCAGCACCAGCCCCGACAGCTTGGCCGATGTCAGGAACAGCAACGCCATGCCGCCCACCAGCATCAGAATGTTGCGCAGCGCCACAGAGACAGACGATCCGATCAGCGACAGGATCAGCGTCGTATCCGTGGTGATCCGGCTCAGCACCTCGCCTGTCAGCAATTTCTCAAAAAACGCCGGGCTCAGGCCCATCACCCGGTCAAACACCGCGCGGCGAATATCCGCCACCACCCGCTCACCCAGCTTGGTCACAAGGTAGTAGCGCACCCCCGTCCCGATCGCGAGCAGCGCCGCTATGCCCAGCGCTGCGCCGAAATACTGGTCCAGAATCGCCACATCCTCGTTGAACCCGTCGACCACCCGCCGCACGGCCAAAGGCAGCAGCAAACTCATCCCCGCCGTCAGCACCAATGCCGCAATGGCAAGCGCCGTCATCCCCCGATAGGGCCGCAGAAAGGGCGCAAGCCCACGCAGCGCGCCCACCTGCTTTGAGCTTGCGCGCATTTCTGCACTGTCGTCCTTGGCCATGTCTCTTCCCTGCGTAGCGCCTCAGGGGTTTAGGCAATGCCCCGCTGCGGGGCAAGCGCCCCGATGGTCGCGCCCCCCCTTACACCCTTCCACCGCCTGTGCCAGATTGCATCAAAGGGGATCCCATGTCCGTTACCACGCTTGTCTTCGATGCCTATGGCACGCTGTTCGACATCGCCGCCCCGGCCCGCCGCGCCGCCGACGGCCACCCGGCTCTTGCGGCAGTCTGGCCCAAACTGGCCGAAGATTGGCGGCGCAAGCAGCTGGAATACACATGGCTGCGCACCATCACCGGTGCCTATGCCGATTTCGCGCAGGTCACCGCCGACGCGCTCGATTGGGCGATGCAGGCGCATCACCTGTCCGATCCGGCCCTGCGCCGCGATCTGCTGGCACTTTACGATGAACTTGATGCCTTCCCCGAGGTTGCGGAAACGCTTCACAATCTCAAATCCACCGGCCTGCATCTTGCCATCCTGTCCAACGGCACGCCCGCGATGCTCGCCTCTGCTCAGGCCGCGGCCGGATTGACCGGGCTCATCGACACCACCCTGTCCGTCGACTCTGTCCGCACCTACAAACCCCATTCCAGCGTTTATGCCTTGGTTCAGGCGCATACCGGCGCGAGGCCGCAGAACGTGCTTTTCGTCTCGTCCAATGGCTGGGATATCGCAGGCGCCGCCCGCTTCGGCTTTCGCACCGCTTGGGTAAACCGCGCGAATGCCCCGCAAGACCGCCTCCCCCAAGGACCGCTGCACGAAATCCCCGACCTCACCCATTTGCCCCGGCTGATTGCATGACCCAGATCTTCACCACCCCCGATGGCACCCGCCTCGCCTATCGCGATGAAGGCACGGGCCTGCCGCTTCTTTGCCTGCCGGGCCTGACCCGCACCATGGCGGATTTCGATTATCTTCGCCCCCACCTGCCCCCCCTCCGGCTGATCCGCATGGATTACCGGGGGCGTGGCAGCAGCCAATGGACAGGGGCCGCCACCTATACCGTCCCGCAAGAGGCCAAGGATGCGCTCGACCTGCTCGATCATCTGGGTGTCGACCGTGCCGCCCTCCTCGGCACCTCGCGCGGCGGGCTGATCGGCATGCTGCTGGCCGCACTGGCAAAACCGCGCCTCATCGGCCTCTGCCTCAATGACATCGGGCCCGAAATTCACCGCTCCGGCCTGACCCGCATCTTCGATTACGTAGGCCGCAACCCCGCCGCCAAGGATCACGAAACCCTTGCCGCCGCCCTGCCCCGCAACATGCCCGGCTTCGCCAATGTCGCGTCCGATCGCTGGCTGGCTGAGGCGCGGCTGCATTACACCGCCACGGAGACCGGGCTGAAAATCACCTATGATCCCGCCCTGCGCGACGCCTTTCTTGCCGGTTTCGATGGCCCGCCCGCCGATCTCTGGCCGCTGTTTGATGCCTGTGCAGGCCTGCCGCTTGCCCTGATCCGCGGCGCAAATTCCGACCTGCTCACGCCGGACACCACCGCCCAGATGCGCCACCGCCGCCCCGACATGATCTTTGCCGAGGTGCCGGATCGCGCCCATATCCCCTTTCTTGATGAGCCCGAAAGCCTCACCGCCATTCATTCCTTCCTGAAAGCCTGCGGCGCATGACCGACATCTCCCTAATCGAGGCCGCCGCCGCCCGCCTGCGCGGCCATGCGCGCGTCACCCCCCTGCTGAACGCGCCGCTTCTGGATGCCGCCTTTGGCCGCCGCATCTTCATCAAGGCCGAATGCCTGCAACTCACCGGATCGTTCAAGTTTCGGGGCGGCTGGTCTGCCATCTCGGCCCTCGACCCCGCCACCCGCGCGCGGGGCGTGCTGGCCTATTCCTCGGGCAACCACGCCCAAGGCGTGGCCCTCGCCGCCCAGCGCCACGGCATCCCCGCCACGATCATCATGCCGTCTGACGCCCCACAGGTGAAAATCGCCAACACTCGCGCCTATGGGGCCGAGGTGATCCTTTATGACCGCGCAACGGAAGACCGCGATGCCATCGGCGCACGCCTGACGGCGGAACGCGGCCTGACGCTCATCAAGCCCTTCGATGACGCGCAGGTCATCGCTGGCCAGGGCACCACCGGCCTTGAAATCGCCGCCCAATCCGCCGAAGCCGGGATCGAAAGCGCCACCGTCATCACCTGCTGCGGCGGCGGCGGCCTGACCGCAGGCATCGCCCTCGCGCTGGAGTCCCGCGCCCCCGGCCTCACCGTCCGCACCGCCGAACCCGCAGGGTTCGACGATGCCGCCCGCTCCCTCGCCTCTGGCCGCATCGAACGCAATGCCACCATGACCGGCTCCCTCTGCGACGCAATCCTCACCCCCGCGCCCGGCACGCTCACCTTCCCCATCCTCCAACGCCTCTGCGGCCCCGGCCTCACCGCCACGGATGATGAGGCGCTGCACGCCATGGCGCTGGCCTTCACCCACCTGCGGATTGTGTTGGAACCGGGCGGCGCCATCGCACTGGCCGCAGCCCTGTTCCGCGACGGGCTTCCCGATACCGTGATCTGCACCGCCTCCGGCGGCAATGTGGACCCGGATACCTTCCGCCTCGCGCTCGACCGCTTCGCCAACTGACTCTCCTTTCCGAACCTTTCCACCCGTCATCAAACGCCCAAACCGCTCACTCCGATTTCAGAATCGAACATGCCCCCCGTCTTCCTGCCCGACCTGCGCCTGAATGCCGAAATCAGCGGCTCGCCCTCCGGCGCGCCCCTTGTGCTGATCCATGCCCTGGGCACCAATCTCCGCATCTGGGATGAGGTGATCCCCCTTCTTCCCCCCGGGCTGCGCATCCTGCGCTTTGATCTGCGCGGCCATGGCGCATCCGACGTGCCGCCTGCGCCCTACAACATGGGCACGCTGATCCGCGATACCGAACGCCTGATGGATCATTTCGCGCTGAAGGACGCCGTCATCCTCGGCCTCTCCATCGGCGGCCTTATCGCCCAAGGGCTTGCGGTCAAACGCCTCGATCTGATCCGCGCCATGATCCTGTCCAACACCGCCGCCCGCATCGGCCGCCCGGAACAGTGGCAAGCGCGCATCGCCGCCATCCGCGCCACGGGGATGGACTCGCTGACCGACGCCACCATGGAACGCTGGCTGGGCCGCAAATGGCGCGACCACCCCGCCTTGCCGTCGCTCAGGCAGACGTTCCTCGCGACCGATCCCGAAGGCTGGATGGGATGCGCTTCCGCCATTTCGGGGACGGATTTCTTTGAAACCACCGCCACGCTTACCCTGCCCACCCTCGCCATCGCCGGCGCCAATGACGGCTCCACCCCGCCCGATCTGGTGCGCGAAACCGCCGCCCTCATCCGGGGCCACCGCTTTGCCCTGATGCGCGGCACGGGCCATATCCCGCCCGTCGAAAAGCCCGCCGAATACGCGGCCCTCATCGGCCAATTCCTGATGGAAATCGCACATGTCTGACATCCTGCTCATCCACGGCGCGGCGCATGGCGCATGGTGCTGGCACCGTGTCATCCCCGCGCTCACCGCCCTAGGCCACCACGCCCGCGCCATCGACCTGCCCTCGCATGGCGATGACAGCACCGATCCCGCCACGGTGACGCTCGACAGCTACGCCCAAGCCATCCTGAACGCGACGCAGGGCCCCACGCTTCTTGTCGGTCATTCCATGGGCGGCTTTCCCATCACCGCCGCCGCCCAACTGGCCCCCGACCGCTTTACTGCGCTGATCTACCTCTGCGCCTATCTCCCCATTCCCGGCATGACGCTGGCCGAGATGCGCCGCGCAGGCCCGCGCCAACCCCTCGCCGGATCGTTCCAGATCGACCCCACCCGCACCACCTTTACCTTCGACCCGGACCAATCCCCTGCCCTGTTTTATCACGATTGCCCGCCCGAAGATGTGGCCCTCGCCCGCCGCCGCCTCTGCGCACAAGCGATCCGCCCGCAGGAAACCCCGATCCCCGACACCTCCCGCGCTGAATCCCTGCCGCGCCACTACATCCGCTGCACGGATGACCGCGCGATCCCGCCGGACTATCAGGCCACCATGGCCGCCCGCCTGCCCGCAGACCACATCCACGACCTTGCCACCTCGCACTCCCCCTTCTTCGCCGCACCCGAGGCATTGGCCCAAAAGATCCACGCCATCGCGCAACTCCCCCCTGTCAAGCGCGCCTGACAGGCGTTAGCGTCCCGCCATGCGCCCGACGCACGGGCCGGGAACCCGCATGTCCGACCGCCGCGAAAAACTTGCCCTCACCTTCATCCTGCTGACGATCACCATTGATGCCATCGGCATCGGTCTGATCTTCCCGGTCATGCCCGACCTGATCGAAAGCGTCACGGGCGGCAGCCTGTCACAGGCCGCACTTTGGGGGGGCCTGCTGTCCACCTCCTACGCCGTGATGCAGTTCCTGTTCGGCCCGATCATCGGCTCGCTGTCGGATCGCTTCGGAAGGCGGCCGATCCTGCTGATCTCTCTTTTCGTCATGTCGCTGGACTACCTAGTCATGGCCATAGCTCCGACGATCTGGCTGCTGCTGGCCGCCCGCGTGGTGGCAGGCATCACGGCGGCAACCTATTCCACCGCCACCGCCTTTATCGCCGACATCACCCCCCCCGAAAAACGCGGTGCGCGCTTTGGCCTGATCGGGGCCTGTTTCGGCGTGGGTTTCGTGGCGGGCCCGCTGATCGGCGGCCTCCTTGCATCGGTCGATCTGCACGCGCCCTTCTACGCCGCCGCGGCCCTTGCCTTGGCCAACATGATCTTCGGCTATTTCGTTCTGCCCGAAACCGTGACCGATGCCACCCGCCGCCCCTTTTCCCTCGCCCGCGCCAACCCGCTGGGCGCGCTGCGCGCCGTGTCGAAACTGCCGGGGGTGAAGCGGGTGCTGACCTGCTTCCTGATCCTCGGCATTGCCATGAACGTCTACCCGGCGATCTGGGCCTATTACGGACAGGCCCGCTTCGGCTGGGACAGCACAATGGTGGGTCTCTCGCTCGCGCTTTACGGCATCAGCTTTGCCGTGGGCCAAGCCGTCCTTGTCGGCCCGCTGATCAAACGCTTCGGCGAACACCGCGCCGCGCATTACGGCATGTGGGTGGATATCACCACGCTCGCCGCCCTCGGCCTGGTTACCCAAGGTGCCCATGCGATGATCATCACCCCCATCACCGCACTGGGCGGTGTCGTCACCCCCGCGCTTCAGGCGCTGGCCAGCCGCGCCGCCCCTGCCGATGCGCAGGGCGAATTGCAGGGCGTCCTCGCTTCGCTCAACGCCATCGCCATGATCACCTCGCCGCTCTTGATGACCGCCACCTTCTCGGCCTTCACCGCGCCCTCGGCCCCGGTCTTTTCCCCCGGAGCCCCCTTCCTGCTGGCCTCGGTCTTGATGGTTGTCTGCCTTGCGCTTCATGTGACGGGCAAAACCAAGGCCTGAATCCGTCGCCCACAGGTCGCAAACGGCCACGACCTTCCGCCTTCCCCCCTTCATCTTGGCAAAAATACCCTGCGGGGGTCAGCCATCGGTTCGCCATCGGTTCAAGGACTGATGGCTGACGGGGTGCAAAACCCCCGGTCCGACGTAAGCCAAAGGCGGGAGACCAGAAATGAAGCTCAAGGATCTCGAAATATTCGTCGTGGCACCGCCCTTCCCGGGCTGGGGCGGGCGCTACTGGATCTTCCCGAAACTCACCACCGACAACGGCATCGTGGGATATGGTGAATGTTACGCCTCCACCGTCGGCCCCAAGGCGATGAAAGCGGTGATCGAGGATGTGTTCGAACGCCACATACAGGGCGAGAACCCCGAAAACATCGAACTGATGTTCCGCCGCGCCTATTCCGCAGGCTTCACCCAACGCCCCGATCCCACCGTGATGGGGGCCTTCTCGGGCCTTGAAATCGCCTGCTGGGATATTCTGGGCAAGGCACGCAATCGCCCCGTCCACGCCCTGCTGGGCGGCAAGATGAATGACCGCATCCGCAGCTATACCTACCTCTATCCCGAATCCGGCAAGGAAAGCGCCGAATTCTGGGTCGATCCGGATGCCGCAGCCGAGGCCGCTTTGCGCTTTGTGAACATGGGCTTCACCGCGGTGAAATTCGATCCCGCCGGCCCCTACACCATCCGCGGCGGCCATGAACCCGCCATGTCCGACATCACCCGCTCCGTCGCCTTCTGCAAAGCAATCCGCGATGCCGTGGGCGACCGGGCCGACCTTCTGTTCGGCACCCATGGCCAGTTCACCACCCCCGGCGCCATCCGTATGGGGCGTGAATTGGAACCCTACAACCCGCTCTGGTACGAAGAACCGATCCCGCCGGACAACCTGCTTGAATTTGCCGAGGTCGCCAAATCCGTGCGCGTCCCCCTCGCAACCGGCGAACGCCTCACCACCAAAGCCGAATTCGGCACCCTTCTGCGCGCAGGCGGGGTCAAGATCCTGCAACCCGCCCTTGGCCGCGTGGGGGGCATATGGGAGGCGAAAAAGATCGCCGCCATGGCCGAAATCTTCAACGCCGAAATGGCCCCGCATCTCTATGCAGGCCCGGTCGAATGGGCGGCCAACGTGCATTTCGCGGCCTCCATCCCCAATCTCCTGATCGCCGAAACGATCGAGACGGGCGGTGCTTTCCATCTGAAATTGATCAAGAACACGATCACATGGGAAGACGGCTACATCATCCCGTCAGAGGCCCCCGGTCTGGGGATTGATTTCGACGAAGACGTCGCCCGCGCGCATCCCTTCATCGGCACCGGCCTGCATCTGCAAATGCAAGAGGCCCCCTGCGACTATCGCCACGGCAACCGGTTTGAAGGCGGCGCGCCAAGCACCCTGCCGCACAAGACGTGATGGCGCGCGGGGGGCGTCAGCCCCCCGCCCCAAATCTCAAAGCGTCTTGATAAACAGGATCCACTCCTGCGCATCCACCGCCCAATCGCCTTTCACCACCGGGCGGCGGGCCACCTCGCGATACCCTTTCGCCGCATAAAGCCGCAGCGCCTCCTGATGCGTGTCGGCGGCGATCAGGCTGATCGTCCCCCGCCCCAATCCACGCGCCACGCCCTCGGCATGGGCCAGCAGCGCCGAGCCGCAGCCCTTCCCCCGGAATCCGTCATAGGTGGCCAGCACGTTCAGATACCACGACCCCGGCGCCAAAGCCTCCAACTCCATCAACGGTACAAAGACCGCCGGAGTATCCGGGTCAATCGGCGCAGGCTCATCCTCGGCCGGATAGCCCAGCAGACAGGCCGCAACCTGCCCCTCCACCTCGGCCAGCCAGGCATTGCCAAAAGAAAAACTCCCGCTCTCCCGCGCCGCCCGCTCCCGGCCATAGGCCCAGGGATCGCCCCCCGGCCCCACCGATTTCTTCCAGAAATGCAGCGGCAGATCATCCGCCGCCATATTGATGAACCGCACCAGATGTTCGGCATCCGCCGCCGTCGCGCCCCGGATCAGCATCCTCATCCTTCCCCACCCAGACCTGCCTTTTCCCTGACCGATCCGCCCGCATCAGGCAACCCCCTAGCCCGCCCCTTTCCGGCTTGCCAGCCCCCGGATCGCCCCCTACCACTATCCCCAACACGACAGATGGAGCGTCAGACATGGCCGACACCGTTTTCCGCTTTCCCGCCCCGGGCCCCGATCCGATGCTGACCGATCTCGACGGCTGGACCAAGATCGACGGCAACCCCACCATGAAAACCTGGGTCCAGCACACCTCGGCCGATGGCAGCGTGATCAGCGGCACATGGGAGGCGACGACCGGCACTTGGCATGCCAGCTACAGCTTTTATGAATTTGTCCACCTGATCGACGGCCAGATCACCATCACACCCGATGGCGGCACCCCCGTCACCCTGCACCCCGGCGATGCCTTCGCGGTGGAACCCACGTTCAAAGGCACCTGGAAGATCGAAAAACCCGTCCGCAAGCATTTCTGCATCAAGCTGAAATAACCGCCCGCGCGACCGCCGCGCGGCATCAAGGGCGGGTTCCGCTTGGCCACTCGTGGCAGCCGTCCCATGGTGCAGCCCATGCAAAGGCTGCAACCGCCCCAAACGGGCGGCAGCAGGAAATCAACGTCATGGCCAAGGTTCCCACCACCCGCATCGACAAGCTACTCTCTGCCATGGGCTATGGCTCGCGCAGCGAAATGGCGCGTTTGGCCAAGGCGGGCGGCATCACGCTGGACGCAACCGAGGTGACGGACGTCACCAAGCGCATTCCCGTGACGCCGGATCTTCCATCCCGCATGAAGATTGATGACGAGGCGCTTGATCCGCTCGCAGGGCTCGTGATCCTTTTGAACAAACCGTTGGGGATGACCTGCTCGCACAAGGAAGACGGGCCGCTGGTTTATGATATTCTTCCCAAACGCTGGCGGCGGCGCGACCCCGCCATTTCAACCATCGGTCGTCTGGACAAACAGACCTCCGGTTTGCTTTTGCTGACCGATGATGGCCCGCTTCTGCACCGGATCATCAGCCCCAAACGCCATGTCAGGAAAACCTACCGCGCCCGTCTGGCCCGTCCGCTCCTCGGCACCGAAGGCGATCTGTTCGCCTCCGGTAGCCTGATGCTGGATGGCGAAGAAAAGCCGCTGGCGCCTGCCGAACTGACGGTCCTGTCGCAAACCGAAGCCCTGCTCACCGTGACCGAAGGCCGTTACCATCAGGTGCGCCGCATGTTTGCGGCCACCGGCAACCATGTCGAAGCCCTGCACCGCGAAAGTCTGGGCGGCCTGTCCTTGCCCGGCGCTATGGCCCCCGGTGACTGGCGACTGCTGACGCAACAAGAGATCGCCCTGATCTTTGAGTAATCCCGCCCCCGCGCGCAAACGCCACTCGGCATTCTAGCCCCCGGTCGTCCCCCGCTTTGCCCCGTCGTGGCAAACTTCCACCAAAAGGCTGGCGATCATTGTCCCGCCCCCGACTTCCCTGATTTCGCTCCGGCGCGTTAGTCCACCCCAAAGTCCAGCATCTTCTCCAGCCCCTCGGTCAGAAACTCCCGGCATCCGGCTGACCAAGCAGATAGCGGCTGACCAACCCATCATGTTGCTGCCGGGCCAGCACCTTGGTTTCCTCCCATTCCTCAGGGCCGGAATCGCCCCGCCCGATCCAGAACAGCGCGACCAGCGCGTCCTTCTGTTCGTCATTCATACTCTCAATGGCTTGGGTGATTTCATCCCGGCTCAGATCGCCCGGCACTTCCTGCAAACTCTCGGCCACCGCATCATCCGTGGCATTGCCGCCAAGATCGGGAATATCCATGCCCTCTTTTGCAGTCACGGCGTTCAACCGCAGCACAAGTTCCTCGATCTCGGTCACATCAAAGGGAAGTGCGGGCATCGGATACTCCTGTCGTGGGCGGGCCTACGCGGACCACCAGCTTGCCAAAATTCTCACCACGCAGCAGGCCGATGAAGGCGCGCGGTGCCTGTTCCAGCCCATCCAC
This sequence comes from Paracoccaceae bacterium, assembly GCA_022843025.1. Taxonomy (GTDB): domain Bacteria; phylum Pseudomonadota; class Alphaproteobacteria; order Rhodobacterales; family Rhodobacteraceae; genus Paragemmobacter. The sequence goes on from JALHOL010000002.1 coordinate 497,507, forward strand.
GATATCCTCGCGGTACTGAATGTCGCCCGCCGCCAGCCAACCCGCCATGGCCGTTGCAAAGGTCGGGTACAGGGCGGCAAAGTCCTGAAAGATGATAAAACCGCGCAGGGTGATCCGCTTGCGCAACACCTGCCCCATCAGCATGGAAAGGCGATCCGGCCCATCCGGCGCAGCGGTCGCGTTGTATTGTGAGATCAGCCCGCAGACCGGCACCCGCGCCCCGGGGTTCAAAAGCGGCAGGACGGCATCGAACACCGCACCCCCCACATTCTCGAAATAGACGTCAATGCCCTTGGGAGCCGCCGCCTTCAGCTTGTCGGCAAAATCTGCCGCCTTGTGGTCGATACAGGCGTCAAACCCCAGCGTTGCCACCGCATGGGCGCATTTGTCAGGCCCGCCCGCGATTCCCACCACATGGCACCCCATCAGGCGCGCGATCTGCCCCACTGTCGCACCGACCGCGCCGGTCGCGGCGGCAACGCAGACCGTCTCACCCGCCTTGGGCTGGCCGATCTGCGTCAAACCCGCCCACGCCGTGAACCCCGGCATCCCCATGATGCCCAACGCCCAGGACGGGTGGTCCGGTTTCGGGCCAAGCGGCGTAACCCCCACACCGTCAGACAGCGCATAATCCTGCCAGCCATTGTAGGACAGCACCCAGTCGCCGGGTTCAAAGCCGACCAGCTGCGACGCGGCCACCTGCGCCACCGTCCCGCCTTCCATCACGGCCCCCACCGCCACAGGCGCGGCGTAAGAGGGCGCATCGCTCATCCGTCCGCGCATATAGGGATCAAGCGATAGATATTCCGTGCGCAGCAGCATCTGGCCCGGTCCCGGCACCGGCACCGGCCCCGTCTCAAGGCGCAGGGTGGCCGGCGTCGGTTCACCCTTTGGGCGCTCGGCAAGGACAAATCTTCGATTGACGGTGTCAGTCTGGGGCATGGGGCGCTTTCCGGGAAATGAGGGTGTAAGATGATGCAGGCTCGCAGATCACGACGGCCATGCAATCACCGCTTTGCGTCGCCCTGATCACAAGCCGCCCCAGCACAAGGATCGACGTGCCCCCCTGCGCTGCATGGTCGCTAGCACCGGCATGGCCCTTGGCGGCAAGGACGGGACCAGCGGGAAAGGGAAGATCGGTAATCGACCGTCCGACATGAAGCACACTCCCCCCGGTCTGGCAGGGGCCAAATGCCCCACATCCCCTGACCCTACCGCCGACAAGGCCATGTCGCGCTGCCACAGATCAGCAACATCCCCCGGCAAACGAAGGTCACTCAGAAGAACGCGCGCTCGCATCGTGCAACGGGCCAGCCAATCCCCCCATCACTGATGCAGGTCAAAGCAAGGGTCACCCGGGCCATGCGATGATGTCCGGCGCGTTCTCTGCGCCCCTTGCCGAAAGCACCCATGGCCCAAACCGCCCCCACAATCCCTGTCGGCCTGACCCAGACCGAAGCCACCGCCCGGCTTGCGTCCGAGGGTCCGAACGAACTGCCAAAGGCGAAACGACGCTCGCCCCTGCGGATCATTGCGGACGTGCTGCGCGAACCGATGCTGGCCCTCCTCGTGGCCGGGGGCATCGTCTACCTGCTTCTGGGCAACCGCGAAGAGGCGCTGATCCTTCTGGCTTTTGCCTGCCTGTCGGTCGGCATCACCGTGGTGCAAGAAGCGCGGACCGAACACGTTCTCGAAGCCCTGCGCGATCTGACCAGCCCGCGCGCGCTGGTCATCCGCGACGGCACGCGCCAGCGCATCGCTGGCCGCGATGTGGCACGCGGCGATGTGATCATGCTGGCCGAAGGCGACCGGGTTCCCGCCGATGCCGCCCTCATCGCGGCGCTGGACCTGTCGGCCGATGAATCCCTTCTGACAGGCGAAGCCGTTCCGGTGCGAAAGCGCGCTGGCGCAGCGACAGAGGGCAGACCGGGGGGCGAAGATCAGCCGATGGTCTATTCCGGCAGCCTGATCGTGCGGGGCACGGGCATGGCTTGCATCACCGCCACCGGCAAAGCCAGCGAGATCGGCCGGATCGGCACTTCGCTGGGCCAGCTTCAGACCGAAACCCCCCACCTGCAACGCCAGATGCGCAAGCTGGTCATCATCTTTGCCGCCGTGGGTTTGGCCGTCAGCGTGGCGGTGGTGGTGCTCTACGGCGTCCTGCGGGGCGGCTGGCTGGATGGCGTGCTGGCAGGGATCGCTGTCGGCATGTCCATGCTGCCCGAGGAATTTCCAATGGTGCTGGCGGTCTTCATGGCGATGGGGGCATGGCGGATATCCAAGGTGCGGGTGCTCACGCGCCGCGCATCGGCCATTGAAACGCTGGGCGCGGCCTCTGTCCTGTGCACCGACAAGACCGGAACCCTGACGGAAAACCGCATGACCATTGCCGAACTGCGCCTGCCCGATGGCACGGCGGCCAAGGCAGGCACGGCCCTGCCCGACACCTTTCGCGAACTGGCAGCGGCAGGGGTGATGGCGTCGGCCCCCGAACCCTTCGACCCGATGGAAAAGGCCTTTCACGCGCTGGCCAAGGCCGACCTGCGCGATGGCGAAACCCTTCCCGGTGCGGGGCGGCATCTGGTCCGCAGCTATCCCCTCTCGCCCGCCCTGCTGGCCATGTCGCAGGCATGGGCGGCAGGCGCAGGCTGGCAAGTCGCCGCCAAGGGCGCACCCGAGGCGATGGCCCTCCTCTGCCGCCTTGACGATGCGGCGCGCGCCACACTGACGGCACAGGTCGACCAGATGGCCAGCGCAGGCCTGCGCGTGCTGGGTGTTGCCGAGGCCGCACATCAGGGCAGCCTGCCCGATGATCCCCGCGATTTCCGTTTTCGCTTCCTTGGCCTTGTGGGCCTGGCCGATCCCCTGCGCGCCTCGGTCCCCGATGCCGTGGCCCAGTGCCGCAGCGCCGGGATCCGGGTCATCATGATCACCGGCGACTATCCCACCACGGCACAGGCCATCGCGGCCCAGGCGGGGTTGCAGGGGGACAGGGTCGTCACCGGCCCGGACCTTGCCGCCATGTCGGATGCCGAACTGGCAACCGCGGTCAAGGACGTGACGATCTTCGCCCGCATCATGCCGGAACAGAAACTGCGCATCGTCGCCGCGTTGAAATCCGCCGGTGCGGTGGTCGCGATGACAGGGGACGGTGTGAATGACGCGCCCTCGCTCAAATCGGCCCATATCGGCATCGCCATGGGCGGGCGCGGCACCGATGTCGCGCGCGAGGCCTCCAGCATCGTCCTGCTCGACGATGATTTCGGCTCCATCGTCACCACGGTCCGCCTTGGCCGCCGCATCTATGACAACCTGCGCAAAGCGATGAGCTTCATCCTCGCCGTCCACGTCCCCATCGCCGGGTTGGCGCTGATGCCCCTCCTTTTCGGCATGCCGATCCTGTTCGGCCCCATGCACATCGCCTTTCTGGAAATGGTCATCGACCCGGTCTGCTCTCTCGTCTTCGAAGCCGAATCTGAAGAAGATGGCATCATGTCCCGCCCCCCGCGCCCACCGGCCGAGCCGCTCTTTTCCGGCCCCACGGTCTTGTGGAGCTTGGTGCAAGGCGTGTTGGTGCTGGCCGTTACGGCAACGATCTTTGCCCTCGCGCCGGGCTATGGGCTGACAGCCGATCAGGTGCGCGGCATGACCTTCGCTGCCCTCGTCTTCGCCATCGTGGCGCTCATTCTGGTGGACAGGTCGCGTTCATCCTCCATCTTCACGGCGATCACCCGCCCGAACCGGGCGCTGGCCGTGGTGCTGCCCATCGTGGCCGCCCTGCTTGCCGTCACCCTGTTCTGGCCCCCCGCGCGCGACCTTTTCGGATTTGCCGCCCTCGATCCGGCCCATCTTGCCGTGCCGCCGCTCGCAGGCCTGTCCGTCCTTCTTGCGCTGGAACTGCTCAAACCGATCTGGCGCTGGGCGGTGGCGCGAAACAAATCCGCGGCCCTCGCACTGACGACCGAAATACGCGCGGTCCACTGATCTGGGGCAGCACACCCGTCCCCACAGCAGCGCATCGTGTTTCAGGTTCGCCAAGGGCCACCCGGCCCGGGCGCGATCCGCGCCAAGCCGTCATGGCCACCCAAACCCTTTTCAGAAATGAGCGCACCATGCCGATACGGTCCGTCCTGCTGTTTTCCACCATCTGCCTTTCCTTGTCCGGCTGCCTCGCCAGCGACGCCGAACGCGGCCTTGCCGGGGCCGCTGGTGGTGCGGTGATCGGTGGCGTTACAGGCGGAAGTCCGTTGACCGGCGCCGTGGTCGGCGGTGCAGCCGGATATTTCTGCCGTGATCTCAACGTCCCGGGCTGCCGCAACAACTGATCCCACCCCTGACCCGAAAGGATGCCGCCATGAAGGGCTATCTCGCCGATATCGAAACGCTGACCGAAAAGAACACCGCCTTCCGGCAGGTGCTTTATACCGGGCACAACCTGCAACTGGTGCTGATGGCACTGACCCCCGGTCAGGACATCGGCATGGAAACCCATGCAACGCATGACCAGTTCTTCCGCATCGAAAAAGGCCATGGCGAGGTCGTGATCGACGGGCTTCGCCACAAGATCAAGGGGGGCGATGGCCTGATCGTCCCCGCAGGAGCCAAGCACAATCTGATCAACACCGGCGACAAGCCGCTGCGGCTCTACACGATCTACGGCCCGCCCAACCATGTCGACAAACTGGTCGAAAAAACCAAGTCCGAGGCTGAAACCTCAAGCGAAGTCTTCGACGGCGTCACCAGCGAATAGCACCCCTGCCGCTTTCCCCACAATCCAAGGATGCCCCCCGATGCTGCGCTACATTATCCTGGCCTGCGGGCTGCTGGCCCTCCCTGCCGCTGCGGAAACCAGCAGCCTCATCATCGCGCAAGACAGGTATCTCGCCGGCGCATCGGTCGCTTTCGACGGGCCGGCCGTGACCGACCTTTTCATGGCAGGCAACGCGGTTTCGGTTTCCGCGCCCGTGGGTGGGTCAGCCCATCTGGCGGGGCGGCGGGTGGCGGTGGCCGCGCCCGTGGCCGGTGATCTTTTCGCGGCGGGCTACAGCGTCACGGTGACGGCCGCGATCGGCGGTGACGCCTCGGTCACGGGGTATGAACTGCGACTGCCCGCCGTTTCGGGCAATCTTCGGGCTGCGGGGGCCGAGGTCACGATAGATGCGGTCGGCGGTTATGCGCTTGTGACTGCGGGCGACATCACCCTGCAAGGCGGCATCGCAGGCGATGCGGTGCTGGTGGGCGAGACCATCACCTTCGGCCCCGAAGCACGGGTTGGCGGCGCTTTGACGATCTATGCAGAAGATCCCGCCAGCATCATCGTGCCCGAAACGGTTGCCCCGGCGAACCGCGTCAAGATCGAACAGACCACGCAATATGACGAAAGCGAATGGTCGGACCGGATGCCGATGCAGGTTCCGCTCTGGCGGATCGTCACAGGTTTTCTGACGGGCGTCCTGATCTCAGGCCTGATTGCCGCCATGGTCATCGCGATTGCCCCGCAGGCAGTGCAGAACTGGCGGACGCTGGCGCTGGCCCATCCGGGCCGGGCGATCTGGTCAGGGTTTCTGGTCACCTCGGCACTGGCGGGATCGGGGTTCGTCCTGATGCTGACGCTGGTGGGCATCTTCCTACTGCCGGTCATGCTGATCGTCACCATGCTGGCGATCTTTGCGGGCTATGCGCTGGGCTCTTACGTACTGGGCGTGGGGCTGTGGTTGGGCATCGGGCGCCCCATGCCCGATAGCCTTTTGGCCAAGTTCGCGCTCGCCTGCCTCGGGGCCTTTCTCGCGGGTCTCGCATGGCTGGTGCCGGTGGCGGGGTGGTTCTTCGTGCTGGGCCTCACGATGCTGGGCATCGGCACGCTTGCGGCCTTCCTCCTGCCCGGCGGCTGGCTGCTCCGGCGCGACACGGCGCAGCCCTGATCCGCCGCGCCCCTCCCCGCCGATCCGGCCAAACCCACCGTACCTGCCGCAGCCGTCGTCCGATACCGCCGTCTGGCGCGCCACCGACGCGCCTGAACACCCAACCTGACGCACCAGAAAGCACGGCGCACGGCTTTGACCTGAATGGATATGGCGATCCCGGGAGGACTCGAACCCCCGACCCGCCGCTTAGAAGGCGGCTGCTCTATCCAGCTGAGCTACGGGACCATGGCCCCCTTTTGGCCGACCGCGCGCGTTCAGGCAAGACCTTCAAAGCGTGAGCGTCAGGAACACCGAATTGGGATCGTCCCAATAGCCCTCGAACGGCGGGCAGTCCACGAACCCCGCCTTGGCATAAAGCGCCCGCGCGGCCACAAAGGTGGGCTGCACCCCGGTCTCAAGGCTCAGCCGCCGATAGCCCATCACCCGCGCCTCGGCGATCAGGTGGTCCAGCATCCGGCGCGACAGGCCCCGTCCCCGCACCTCGGTCAGCACATGCATCGATTTGATTTCGGCATGGGTATCGTCGATCCGCTTGAACGCGCCCATGCCCACCGGCATCCCCACATCGCGCATCACAAAGAACCGCACCGCCGGGATGGCCAGTTCCGACGCATCCATCATGTGAATCGATTCCGGCGGCGTATCGGCATGCATATCCGCCGTATGCCGTTCAAACAGCAGCCGCAGGTCGGAACCGACCGGGCTTTCCTCGGTGATCGTCACATCCATCACGGCGCGGCCCTCAATGGGTCCAGGCGCCGCGCCGATCCGTCGCGAAATTCTCGCCATAGCCGCGCGGGCGGATCACCGGCTTGCGCGCCTTGGGCTCTGTCACTTCGACCTCGATCCCCTTTTCGGCGGCATAGGCCAGCGCCGCCTCGCGCGTATCAAAGCGCAGCTTCACCTGCGCCTGCGTGTCACCCGACGATGTCCAGCCCATCAGAGGGTCCACTTCCCGCGCTGCGGCGGGCGCGAATTCCAGCACCCATCCCTTTGCCTTGGCCGTGCCGGATTGCATGGCGGTTCGGGCAGGCTGATAGATACGGGCGCGCATGGGATACCTCCTGATCGTGCAGGGGTGTTGTGGCGAAATTGGCCGCCGGACGCAAGCACCAGCATGTCTCACCTTGCTTCAGAAACTGCCGATCGGCCACGGGGAGTGTGGGTGGGGTGTGTGGTGCGACCGATCGGCAGCCTTGCTGCTTGCCCCTTCACCATCCCCCATTCCTGAACGCTTTGCAACCCAAGGATGCGCCCGTCGACGAAAAACCCCATAAAATTGATCCAACCTTCTTCACGCTTGCGAAACTTTTCGCAAGTCCGCCCCAACCGCGCTTGCAGGGGAACAAAAACGGATCAAATCTCTCCAACTGGCCCGAATCCCCGGAGGGAATCAGATGCCCCACAACAACACCAACGCGCTCAGCGAACGCCCCGACGTGCTGACCCGGCCAAAGCTGGAAGGCGGGCGTCGCTTCGTGCTGTCCACTCCCTTCCAACCGGCGGGCGACCAGCCCACCGCGATTGCCGAACTGTCGGCAGGGGTTCTGGCCGGCGAACGCGATCAGGTGCTGCTCGGGGCCACCGGCACGGGCAAGACCTTCACCATGGCCAAGGTCATCGAACAGACCCAGCGCCCGGCCATCATCCTTGCCCCCAACAAGACGCTGGCCGCTCAATTATACGGCGAATTCAAGGGCTTCTTCCCCGACAACGCGGTGGAATACTTCGTCTCCTACTACGACTACTACCAGCCCGAGGCATATGTCCCGCGGTCCGATACCTATATCGAGAAGGAATCCCAGATCAACGAACAGATCGACCGGATGCGCCACTCAGCCACCCGCGCGCTTCTGGAACGCGATGACGTCATCATCGTGGCCTCTGTCTCCTGCATCTACGGTATCGGCTCGGTGGAAACCTATTCCGCCATGACGCAGGATCTGATGGTTGGGCAGATGTATGACCAGCGCAAGGTCATGGCCGAACTGGTGGCCCAGCAATACCGCCGCAACGATCAGGCCTTCGCCCGTGGCTCCTTCCGCGTGCGCGGCGACTCGGTCGAAGTCTGGCCCGCCCACCTCGAAGACCGCGCCTGGCGCTTTTCCTTCTTTGGCGAAGAGCTGGAGGCGATCATCGAATTTGATCCGCTCACCGGCGTAAAGACTGACACGTTCAAACAGATCCGCATCTACGCCAACAGCCACTACGTCACCCCGCGCCCGACGATCCAGCAGGCGATCAAGGGCATCAAGGGCGAGCTTGCCCTGCGTCTCGATCAGCTCATCAAGGAAGGCAAACTGCTCGAAGCGCAGCGTCTGGAACAGCGCACCCAGTTCGATCTGGAAATGCTCGAGGCGACGGGCGTCTGCAACGGGATCGAAAACTATTCCCGCTACCTCACAGGCCGGGCACCGGGCGAACCGCCGCCCACGCTGTTCGAATTCATCCCCGACAATGCCATCGTCTTTGCCGATGAATCCCACGTCTCGGTGCCCCAGATCGGCGGCATGTATCGCGGCGACTATCGGCGCAAGTTTACGCTGGCCGAACACGGCTTCCGCCTGCCCTCCTGCATGGACAACCGCCCCCTGAAGTTCGAGGAGTGGGATGCCATGCGCCCCCAATCCGTCTTCGTTTCCGCCACACCGGCGAAATGGGAAATGGAACAGACCGGCGGCGTCTTCACCGAACAGGTCATCCGCCCCACCGGCCTGATCGACCCGCAGGTCGAAATCCGCCCTGTCGACATGCAGGTCGATGACCTGCTGGCCGAAATCCGCATCGTCGCCCAACGCGGCCTACGCGTGTTGGTCACCACGCTGACCAAACGCATGGCCGAAGACCTGACCGAATATTTCCACGAACAGGGCATCCGCATCCGCTATATGCACAGCGATATCGACACGATCGAACGCATCGAAATTCTGCGCGACCTGCGCCTTGGCGCCTTCGACGTGCTGGTGGGCATCAACCTCTTGCGCGAAGGGCTCGACATCCCCGAATGCGGCCTTGTCGCCATTCTGGATGCCGATAAGGAAGGGTTCCTGCGCTCGGAAACCTCACTCATTCAAACCATCGGCCGCGCCGCGCGCAATTCCGAGGGCCGGGTCATCATGTATGCCGACCGCATCACCGGCAGCATGGAACGCGCCATGGCCGAAACCAACCGCCGCCGCGACAAGCAGATCGCCTATAACACGCTCCACGGCATCACCCCCACCACGGTAAAGAAGAACGTCGAAGACGTGCTCGCCGGTCTCTGGCAAGGCGATACCGACATGGCCCGCGTCACGGCACGGGTCGACAAGCCGATGGTCGGCTCCAACCTCGCGGCCCATCTCGATGCCCTGCGCCTGCAAATGCGCAAGGCAGCCGAAAACCTTGAATTCGAAGAAGCCGCCAGACTGCGGGATGAGGTGAAACGGCTCGAGGCGGTCGAACTTGCCATCGCCGACGATCCGCTCGCCCGCCAATCCGCGGTGGAAGAGGCAGCCGAGGCCGCCGTCAAATCCTCGGGCCGCTCCACCGCAGGCCGCGCGGGCCAGCGCGGCGGAACCAAACGCCGCCGCTAATGCACGGCGGCGGCGGGCCAATCCAGCAGCGCCGCCCCGCCTTCCACCCGCCCCCGCACCATCATCTCTGGCCGGATCACCTCGGGGAAACGCGATACCCAATCGCGATAGCGGTCATTGCTGACAATGCCCGACTCCAGCTTTGCCGCGTCATCCAGCAGCAGCGGATCGGCAGGCGAACCCTTGGGCGCAACACGCACCTGCTTGGCCGAAAGACCGATCGCCCGCGACAGATCGCGCGGGTTCATATACCGATCCGCCAGCTTGTAACCCGCATTGGCATCGAACCACACCAGCGGCGTCAGCCCCGCCCGGCGCACCTCGCCCACCACCGCCGTGACAGAAGACAGCGACGGCGTCTCATCCTCCCAGAACATCACATTCGATCCGTCGATCACCACCCAGCGCCGCTCTTGCACCGGGCGCGGCGGACGGCGGCGACGGCGGCGGCGGCGAAACTTCGGCAGACGCGCGGCAAAGGCCGCCCGCATCCAGATCATCAGCGCCGCCAGCGCCGTGACCGACGACAGCAGGAACAGCGGCCCGGCAGGCTCGTCCGCGCGCGGCATGCAATAGATCATGGCCGCAAAACATAGAAAGAGAAGGCGCGACGGCGTTTGCATGGCACTCTGGCGAAAAAGGGACTGTTGCCAGACTCGCCGCCAAACAAGGCAACAGCATGGCAAGCCGGGCAAGTGCGGCGGATTTCGCCCGGAATTGTTTCCTTTTTCCCGAAGAATCGCCCCACCACCGCGACGCCGCGCCGCCCCCGCCCCGCCACAAAAGCCGCAACGCCACCCTTTGCCGAATCCCCGCGCTGTCGCATAAGGGGGCACCCGATCACGAGGCGCGCATGAAAACCTTTCTCGACCCGAACCACCCGATGTTCCGCCGCGCCTGGGTGCGCTGGGCCACCGCGCTCGCGCCCCTTGGTTGGGCCGGGTTCGAACTGATGCTGGGCAACCCGATGTGGGCCATTCTGTTCGGCGCAGCAGGGGCTTACGCGGGTTGGGTGCTCATCGTGAAAGGCCCAGATCAGCCCTGAAGGCTGGCCAGAACCTCATCCGCCAACGCCGCCACCTCGGCCCGCGCGGGGCTGCGCGCTGCCTCCATCGCGGCCAGCCCGACGCCCAGCGTTTCGGCATAAACCACGCGGTTGCCCAACCGCGCCACGGCAACTTTCGCTTTATCTCCAGCAGCTTGCGCCACCTCATCGGCCAGCCGCGTGCCCGCCTTCCAGCGGTTCAGCACCACCAACGCCGCCCGCCCCTCGCGCGCGATCAGGTCCAGCACGCCATCCACCGCCCAGAGATCGACATGCGAAGACGCCACCGGAATCAGCACCAGATCGGCCTCGCGCAGCGCGGGGCGCAGGTCGGCATCCACCTTGGGCGGCGTGTCGACGATCACGATGTCATTGGTTTTCCTCAGCTTTTCGCACTCATAGGAAACGCCCCAGGCAGAAGCGGTGGAAAACTCCATCCCCTCTACCCCCACCCCATCCCGGCGGGCCAGAAACCAGCGGCCAAGGCTGCCCTGCGGATCGGTATCAAGGATTGCAACCCTCTGACCACGCTTGAGAAATTCAACAGCCAGATTGACGGCAAGGGTGGTTTTCCCCGACCCGCCCTTCTGCTGCGCGACGGTGATGACATGGCCCATATGGCGCTCCCCAAGGTCGCCTCAGACGACAATTGCTGCATTGCAGCATGATTGCTGCATCGCGTCAATGTGGCCAAATCACCCGTTCAGCACCCGGTGCAGATGGCGGTGCAGACGGGCGTATGCACGCAGCGCACCCCGGTGCAGGGCGCCGTTAACAAAACCCCCACCTTTCGCAAAAAATCCCCGTCGCAGGGGAACCACCGCCGCAACGCTGGCGTTAGCCATTGGTTTACACATGAAAGATGACCCAATGACCCTGCTTTCCAAAACGCTGCTGGCCAAACCGATGATCCTGATCCCGCTGCTGGCCGTGCTGGCGACCGCCGGTTGCGAAACCTTCAAAGGCGCTGGCCGCGATCTGCAAGGCGCAGGCAGCACCGTGACCACCACCGCGGCCGAGGTTCAGGCCGACCTCTGATCGCAGCGCGGGCGGGGGCAACCCCGCCCCTGCCCCGCCCGATCCCACGGCCCGCCTGCAAGCCCCCGCGCATCGCGCACAGACACCAAGATTTTCCCGGACAACCCCCGCATCAGGGTGTTAACACTTGCAAACCGGCACATCCGCTGCCGTCCCCACACCACCGGCCCAATCCGGCCCGCACAAGGATCGCCCGATGCCCGCACCGCTCGCCAAAGCCCTCGCCACCCTGCTGACCCTCGCCACCCTCTCCGCCTGCGCCCCCCTCATCGTCGGCGGCGCCGGAGCCATCGTGGTGGACGAAGCGATCGAGCAGGATCAGGGCGGGGACGGGTTGTTTTGAAGGGGCGGGCGGCGTTCACCCCGCGAAAAACGTAGGGTGCGCGCTTTGCCCGCACCCTACAAAGCGGCCGCGGCACTTTGTTGTGGATGGTACGCGCCTCAGCCTGAAAGAAGCGCATAAGTTATCTTTTGCTGATCAAAATCAGCGAAGAACAACGGACAAATATTGAGTACAAAAGATAAATGTAACAGCAGATCCAACGCCTGATAGAAAGACTTTCTTTGTTTTCAAGGGAACGCTCTGTGATCCTTTCGACAGACCAAACAACTGAAATACGAAAGTGATCGCAAGAATGAATGATGGGACGAGATCTTCCAAAAGACTGCCGCGAGTAAGAAAGTTAACATAAGCAACAGCTAACCCCACAAATGAAAAGAAGATAATTTCGAAAAACGCAACTCGCCTAGATTCATCGGAAAAATTCACCATATATGCCACCATAGACGAATAGGCTAGTGCTACGACAAACATTGGAAACACGTGAATAGATGACAGCAGAAGACCGCGCCCCGCCACCCAGAGGGTCGACAAAATCGTAACATCAGCATTAGTCGCGATAGTCACGATTATCCCCTTCCACTACAAGCATTACTCGCGTAGCATTCTGCGATCATAACGTCTGCATCTTCACTAGAATCTTGGTATAATTCTTTAAAATCATCATAAATTTTAAAATATGGACTGGTAAGCTTGTTTTCGAACAAACAGTTCCTTCTTTCTTCTTCGATTTGGTAACTTAGATCTTCGAACCTGTTTTTTGATATTACACCGTTCTTGTGATCCCGATTGATCCTCCTTTCAACAACTTTGAGATCTTCGCAAATCTTCTTTATTTCCTCGTTAAGGCCCTCAAGCACACCAATACGAAATCTCTCATGGTCGCGCTTAAACTCGATCAGCGCACGAATACGTGGCTCAGCTTCGCCAATCTTTGGGAACGCCTCAGACATCTCTGCGCGCTTAGCTGAAAGATCAATAGAGGCCGGAAGGTCATACGTTTCTTCAAAGCCATCTGCACTTACCGAAAGTGGAAGAAAGCAAAATGCCAGTAAACAAAGAATACGCACGATTGGACTCCCAGTTTTCCCCAAAAGTGGACCATGTGTCATGCGCGCTGGAGATCCAAACGGACACACCTGCACTTCATTCTTGGGTAATGTATCCCAAGAAATCGAAAAAGAGGCTATCAAAATTCTAACATGCGTCAGAAAAGCTGACGCGTTACCTCAGAAAGATTAAGAGGCCAGACTAGCGTATTGAAAATAATTACTTTTCTCACCCATCCATCTTCAGCGCCGAGATAAACGCCTCCTGCGGGATCTCCACCTTGCCGAACTGGCGCATCCGCTTTTTCCCGGCCTTCTGCTTGTCCAAGAGCTTCCGCTTCCGCGTCGCGTCGCCGCCATAGCACTTGGCCGTCACGTCCTTGCGCATCGCTGACAGCGTTTCGCGGGCGATCACGCGGGCACCGATGGCGGCCTGAATCGGGATCTTGAACATGTGCCGGGGGATCAGCTCTTTCAGCTTTTCCACCATCGCGCGGCCCCGCGCCTCGGCCCTATCCCGGTGCACCATCATCGACAGCGCATCCACCGGTTCTTCATTCACCAAGATCGACATCTTCACGAGGTAATCCTCGCGGTATTCGGAAATCGTATAGTCAAAGGACGCATAGCCCTTGGTCACCGATTTCAGCCGGTCATAGAAATCGAACACCACTTCGGCCAGCGGCAGGTCATAGACCACCATCGCCCGGTTGCCCGCATAGGACAGGTCCAGCTGGATGCCGCGCCGGTCCTGACACAGCTTCAGGATATCGCCGAGGTATTCGTCCGGCACCATGATCGTGGCCTTGATGCGCGGCTCGGTGATGTGGTCGATATAGGTCAGGTCGGGCATATCGGCGGGGTTGTGCAGATCGCGCACCTCGCCGTCTTTCATGTGCAGCTTGAACACGACCGACGGCGCGGTGGTGATCAGGTCAAGGTCATATTCCCGCTCCAGCCGGTCACGGATCACCTCAAGGTGCAACAGGCCCAGGAACCCGCAGCGGAACCCGAACCCCAGCGCGGCAGAGGTTTCCATTTCCGAACTGAAGGACGCGTCATTCAGTTGCAGCTTTTCGATGGCGTCACGCAGGTCTTCGAAATCGGCCGCATCCACCGGGAACAGGCCGCAGAACACCACCGGCTGCGCGGGTTTGAACCCCGGCAGGGGCGTGTCGCAGCCCTTGCGTTCCGAGGTGATCGTATCGCCCACGCGGGTGTCACGCACCTGTTTGATCGACCCGGTCCAGATGCCAATCTCGCCGGGGCCAAGCTCTTCGATATCCACCATCTGCGGCTTCAGCACGGCCAGCTTGTCCACGCCATAGACGGCATTGGTCTGCATCATCTTGATGCGGTCGCCCTTGCGGATCACCCCGTCGATGACGCGGATCATGACGACGACGCCCAGATAGGCATCATACCAGCTGTCGACCAGCATCGCCTTCAGCGGCGCGTTGCGGTCACCCTTGGGCGCGGGCAGGCGGGTGACAATCGCCTCCAGCACATCGGGGATGCCAAGGCCGGATTTGGCCGAGATGTTGATGGCCTCTGATGCGTCCAGCCCGATCACATCCTCGATCTGCTGCTTCACGCGTTCCGGCTCGGCCGCGGGCAGGTCGATCTTATTCAGCACGGGCACGATCTCATGCCCCGCATCCAGCGCCTGATAGACGTTGGCCAGCGTCTGCGCCTCAACGCCTTGCGAGGCGTCCACCACCAGAAGCGAGCCTTCAACGGCGCGCATGGAGCGCGACACTTCATAGGCGAAATCCACATGGCCGGGCGTGTCGATCAGGTTCAGGATATAGGTCTTGCCATCCTTGGCCGGATATTCGATCCGAACGGTGTTCGCCTTGATGGTGATGCCCCGCTCCCGCTCGATATCCATGCTGTCCAGCATCTGCGCCTTCATATCGCGCGCAGCCACCGTCCCGGTCATCTGGATAAGCCGGTCGGCAAGGGTGGATTTCCCGTGGTCGATATGCGCCACGATCGAGAAATTGCGGATGAGGTCAAGCTGGGTCATGGCGCGCATATAGCCTGTCCCACAAGGCGCGGAAAGCCCCCCGCGACGGGCGTTTTGCGGCCAAGGCGCACTGATTTGCCCCGGATCTGCCCCGCCGCTTCATCTTGGCCCAAATACCCCTGCCACGCCCGCCACCCCGCGCCCCCGCCGGGCAGGGCGCGCGGCCACAATCCCCCCCGCCACCGCCCCATCTGGTGGCCCTGCGCCACCCGACACGCCCCATCTTGCGCCGCGCACGCCCGAACTGCCGAATTGTCGCGCCGTGGCCTTGGGGAATTGAAAAAAACCCGCCGAATCGGCATAGTCGCCGCAGAAAAAACGATCACCGCAGGGGGCGTGCGCTGCACCGCCTTGCCGGGGACAAGAGGCAGAGAAATGAAAACCGTGCTGTTCTGCGTGGCATTGGCCGCGCTGGCCCTTCCCGTTTCCACCGCCCCGGCCTCTGCCGGGCAAATCGAACGCGCCTGCCTGCGGTCCGACCGCGACGCCGCCAACCGCAGCCTGTGCGCCTGCATCCAGCAGGTCGCCGACATGACGCTGCGCAGTGGCGACCAGCGCCGGGCAGCCGCCTTCTTCCGCGAT
This sequence comes from Paracoccaceae bacterium, assembly GCA_022843025.1. Lineage (GTDB taxonomy): Bacteria > Pseudomonadota > Alphaproteobacteria > Rhodobacterales > Rhodobacteraceae > Paragemmobacter. The sequence continues at coordinate 513,089 of JALHOL010000002.1, forward strand.
CCCGACCGCGCGCATGAAACCTGGATGTCCAAGCGCGACGGGGATGATGCCTTCTGGGAACGCTACAAGAATTTCGGCGCCACGGCCGAGGCATATTGCGCCGGCTGACGCGCCCGCTGGTTCAACTCAGTCGCGCACGGCCTTCAATTCCGCAATCAAGCCCCGCGCCGCATCCTCGATCATGTCCAGCGTGCGGTCATATTCCCCCGTATACCACGGGTCCGGCACCGCATCGCCATGCTGCGGCGCATGGCGCAGGAACAATTCCGGCTCTGCCCCGCCCTCCGGGCGCAGGGCCTGCAAATCGCGCAGATTGGCGCGGTCCATCGCATAGATGCGGTCAAAGCGGGTGAAATCCTCGCGCGTCACCTGCCGCGCCCGCAGGAGTGACAGGTCATAGCCCCGCGCCCGTGCCGCAGTGACGGCGGGCGGATGCGGCGGCTCGCCCGCATGCCAGCCGCCCGTGCCGCAACTGTCCACCTCAAGGGTCAACCCCTCGGCCCTTGCCATTGCCCGCACCACGCCCTCGGCCGTGGGGGACCGGCAAATATTGCCCAGACAGACGAAAAGGATGCGCTTTGCCATACCCCAAGGGATGGCAAAGCGCGCTTGGCTTGGCAAGTGCGCCCAGCCTAATGATCGGGCCTACAAATCAACCCGGCAAATCAACCCGGCAACTCAGCCGGCCAGATCAGCCGCCCATGCCATGGCCGCTGTGGTCATGGCCGTCGCCATGATCCATCATCATGCCACCATCCTCGGGCTTGCGTTCATTGTCGACTGTGGCCTCGATCACCACCTCGCCCGCCCCCTCGAAGGTCAGCGTCACGGGGAAGGTGTCGCCATCCTTCAACTCGCGCGTCAGACCCAGCAGCATCACGTGATCGCCGCCGCGCGCCAGCGCATGCATCTCACCCGCCGGGATGGCAAAGCCTTCCTCGACATGCAGCATCTGCATCACGCCATTGGCGTCTTCCTTGTGGGTGTGCAACTCCACCCGCTCGGCCACATCGGATGCTGCGCCCAGCAGACGGTCATCCGTGGTGGTGTTGTTGTGGATCATCAGAAAGATCGCGCCGGATGCGCCAACCTGCCCGGTGCTGCGGGCATAGATGTCATGCACATGCATCCCCTCGGGGTGCTCTTCCGCCGTGGCGGGAATCGACAGGAACAGGGTCGCCGCCAAGGCGGCAAGGGAAAGACGGAACGTCATGGATCATGTCCTTGTTGGTCTGTGAAAGAAAGCTCAGGCTTGCAAGTCACAGAAACAGGGGCGGTCCGCGCGCCGTGGGCCGTGGCGCGACCATGGGATGGGCATCGGGGCCGGACAGCCCAGCCCGGACCTGCGCCATCCGCCCCATCGGGCGCGCCACCTGCGGCGCGTCGGGCGCCACACCCGCCGCCAAGGTCAGGCATTCCGGGCAATGATGCACCACCGGCAACGGGTCGCCAAAGGCATCCAGCGTGATGACCTCTTCGACGCCGGGTGTGCCGCAGATCACGATCTGCATCGCCCCTGCCGCCCGCATATGCGCCACCGCCGCCGTGACCGAGGTCAGCGACAACATCAGCGCAAGACAGACAAAGGAGACCAGACGCAGCATCATCCGCCCCCTCTAGCGCAGCCGGGGCGCGCGCGAAAGAGGACCATTCGCCGCTTGGCACAAATGCGAAAGGCCCCGCTGCGGCGCGCGCAGCGGGGCCTTTCGGAAACCGCGACAGGGATCAGGCGGCAGCCTGAGCCTTGGCAATCTCTTTCTTAATCTTCAGGGCGGTGGGCGACAGTTCGTCATCCTTCGCCTTGGCGAGGAAGGCATCCAGGCCGCCGCGATGGTCAACCGACCGCAGGCCAGCTGCCGAAATACGCAGCTTGAACGATTGCCCAAGCACGTCCGAGATCAGCGTGACCTCGTTCAGGTTCGGCAGGAAGCGGCGACGCGACTTGTTGTTCGCGTGGCTCACGGTGTTGCCGGTCATCGGGCCCTTGCCCGTCAGTTCGCAGACGCGCGACATCGTCGTGTTCCTTCGTGTGTAAAATGGACATCCCCCGAGTCACCCCGGGTGTCCGAATTCGATTTGGGGCGTGTAAGGGCAAAGCCCGCCCCCGTCAAGCGACCCCGAACAGGGGTTCCGTCTCCGGGCATGATTTTTCGCAGGAAAATCGTCGGCCCGGACAACGATTTTCCTGCGAAAAATCAGTCCGGCCCCCGCGCCCCTCATCGCTGCGACCCCAGTTCGCGACTCAGTCCAGCCCGCGCAGCATCTCGGCCGCCGCCGCCTCTGGCGTCAGCCGCCCGGCCTCGACCTCGGCCCCCAGATCGGCCAGCCGACCCCGCGCCTGACCCTGTGCCAGCACGGCCAACAGGCCCTGCCGCACCTCTTCCTCGAACCAGTGCCGCGCCTGCGCCGCGCGCCGCGCCTGCCAATGCCCGTGCGCCTGCCGCCACTCTGCCAGCGCCTGCATCTCTGCCCATGCGGCCGCCAGCCCCTCTGCCGCCAGTGCCGAAACGGGCATCGCCTTGGGAAACCCCTCCGGGTCCTGCGGGCGGCGGCGCAAAAGGCGCAAGGCCCCCGCATAATCCGCCATGGTGCGCAGCGCGGCGGGTTTCAGGTCACCATCCGCCTTGTTCACTAGGATCAGGTCCGCCATCTCCATGATCCCGCGCTTCACGCCCTGCAACTCATCCCCCCCCGCCGGGGCCAGAAGCAGCAGGAACAGATCGCAAATCTCGGCCACCACGGTTTCCGATTGGCCCACCCCCACCGTCTCGATCAGCACGATGTCGAACCCTGCCGCCTCGCACAGCGCCACCGCCTCGCGCGACCGCCGCGCCACGCCGCCCATCTGCGCCTGACTGGGCGAGGGGCGGATGAAGGCGCGCGGATCGCGGGTCAGTTGCTCCATCCGTGTCTTGTCGCCCAGAATCGACCCGCCCGACCGGGCCGAGCTTGGATCGACCGCCAGCACCGCCACCCGTTTGCCCTGCCCCGTCAGCATCAGGCCGAAACTTTCGATGAAGGTGGATTTCCCCACACCCGGCGTGCCCGACAGGCCCAGCCGAAGCGCTTGCCGCCCCGCCGCCGCCTGTCCCGGTGCCCGCAACCGCGCCAGCAGGTCCAAGGTTTGCGACCGGTGATCGGCCCGCCCGCTTTCCACCAGCGTGATCGCCCGCGCCAGCGCCCGGCGATCCCCCGCCGCCACGCCTTCGGCCAGCGCCGCGATGTCGTTGTCCCTGCCGGCCATGCCGTCCCCCGGATCGTCCCACTTGGCCCCCGCGCCCGTCATGTGAAATTCACACAACTGTGGGGCAGCCGGTCTTTTGTGCCCGACCCACGCGGGTTATGCCAGTGCCGCAACCGGCGGCGGCGCGATTCCGGCCCCGCCCCGATCGTAAGGCCGCCGCTGATGCAGACGACCGCCCGCCCTGTTGCCCCCGCTTCCCCCCGCGCGCTGGCCCTCGCTGCCCTCGCCTCTCTGACGTTGGCCCTTGCCGCGCCATTGCCCGCACAGGCACAGACCGCGCAGGAAAGCGGTCAGTTCGATCTGGTGATGACGGGCATCACCGCCGCCAAGCTCGATTTTTCCGCCAGCCGGCAAGGCGACGCCTACAGCGTGACGGCAAGCTTCACCTCGACCGGCCTTCTGGCGCTGATGCGGCGGATTGAGTTCACCGCGCAGGCCGAAGGGGCGATTCAGGGCGACCTCCCCCGCCCCACCCGGTATGCGGCGCAGGCAAAAGCCGGCCGCCGCTCGGGCGAAACGGTGATGGATTACACCGATGGCGTGCCACTGCTGCGCGTGGACCTGCCAGCCCGCGAAGCGGCGGATTGGCAGATCGACGCCGCCACGCAGGGCGGCACCGTGGACCCGATCAGCGCGCTCTACCTCACCCTGCGCGACGTGTCGCCAGGCGCGGAATGCAACCGCCGCTTCAAGATGTTCGATGGCCGCCGCGCCACCGAACTGACTGTCGGCCCCTCTCGCCCCGGCGAAGGCGGCACGGTCACCTGCACCGGCGAATATCGCCGCATCGCAGGCTACCCGCCCGAGGATATGGAAGACAGAACACGCTTCCCCTTCACCCTCACCCTTATGCCAGCGGAGAACGGCCTGCTGCGCGTGACCGAGGTGGAAATGGACAGCCTCATCGGCAAGGCAAGGCTGATCCGCCGCTGAATCTTCCCCCTCTGCCCTCTGGCCCAAAGCCCCCGCCCCCGCGATAAGGGGCCATGACCGACTCAGGCCCCCTGCCCATCGACGATGCCCTGCCCGCCCTGCGGGCAGCGCTTTCCGCGCGCGGCATGGCGGTGTTGCAGGCCCCCCCCGGCGCGGGCAAGACAACCCGCGTGCCGCTCGACATTCTCGCCGCCGATCTGGTCAAAGGCCGCATCCTGATGCTGGAACCCCGCCGCCTTGCCGCCCGCGCCGCGGCAGAACGGATGGCGGAAACGCTGGGCCAATCCGCGGGTCAAACGGTCGGCTACCGCATGCGCGGCGAGGCGAAGGTCAGCCCCGCCACGCGGATCGAGGTGGTCACCGAAGGCATCCTCACCCGAATGATCCAGTCCGACCCCGGCCTTGATGGCATCGGCGCGGTGATCTTTGACGAATTCCACGAACGCAGCCTGAATGCCGATCTGGGCCTTGCCCTCTGCCTCGAAATCCGCAGCGCCCTGCGCGATGACCTGATCCTTCTGGTCATGTCGGCCACGTTGGACGCCGCCCCTGTCGCTCGCCTGATGGGCGATGCACCCATGGTCACGTCCGAGGGCCGCGCCTTCCCGGTGGAAACCCGCTGGCTGCCCCGCCCCCCGGACGCCTCGCTCCGGTATGAGGCCGCGATGGCCAACCTGATCCAGCAGGCATGGGAGGAAACGGATCAGGGCGGCATCCTGTGCTTCCTGCCCGGTGAAGGCGAAATTCGCCGCGTGGAAGCCGCCCTTACCCCCCGCCTGCCACCCGGTATGGTGATCCGCCCTCTGTTCGGCGCGATGGATTTCACCGCCCAGCGCGCGGCGCTTGCCCCCGTGCCGGGGCGCAAGATCGTGCTGGCCACCTCCATCGCGGAAACCTCGCTCACCATTCCCGATATCCGCGTCGTGGTGGATGGCGGCCGTGCCCGCCGCGCACGCTTTGACGCGCCCTCTGGCATGTCGCGCCTTGTGACCGAACGCGTGACAAAGGCCGAAGCGGAACAGCGGCGCGGCCGCGCCGGACGCGTGGCCCCCGGCACCTGCTACCGCCTCTGGACCAAGGGCGAAGAAGGCGGCCTGTCCGCCTTCCCCCCGGCCGAGATTGAGGCCGCCGACCTTACCCCCCTTGCCCTTGAACTCGCCCTCTGGGGCGGGGCCGACCTGCCCTTCCTCACGCCCCCCCATCCCGGCGTGCTGGCCGAGGCGCAGGCCCTGCTGGCCGATCTTGGCGCGCTGGATCGGGAAGGCCGCATCACTGACCATGGCAAGCGCCTTGCCACCCTGCCGCTGCATCCCCGCCTTGGCCATATGCTGGCCATCGCAGGCCCCGCTGCCGCCCCCCTTGCCGCCCTGCTGGCCGAACGTGACCCGCTGCGTGGCGACCCGCCCGATCTGACCACCCGCCTCAAGGCCATCGACCGCCCCCCGCCACAGGCCCACCGCCCCACCATCGACCGCATCCGGGATGAGGCGAAACGCCTCTCCCGCGCCATCCCCCAGGGCACACAAGACGGCCTGTCCCCCGCGCAGATGGCAGCGCTGGCCTACCCCGACCGGATTGGCCTGCGCCGCAAGGGCGACGCCCCGCGCTGGGTGCTGTCGGGCGGCAAGGGCGCGGCCATGGCCGCAGGCCTGCCCCTGTCGGGCGCCAGGCTGATCGTCGCCACCGATCTGGACGGCGACCCGCGCGAGGCGACGATCCGGCAGGCAATCTCCATCACCGAGTCCGAATTGCGCGCCGTGTTTGCCGACCGCATCCGCTGGCACGACCTCTGCGAATGGTCGCGCCGCGAAGGGCGCGTGCTCGCCCGCCGTCAGGAACGGCTGGGCGCGCTGGTGCTGGATGATCGGATCTGGCCCGACGCCCCGGCCGAGGCGATGGCCCGCGCCGCGCTTGACGGCATACGCCAGCTTGGCCTGCCCTGGACCGCCGCCGCCCGCCGCCTGCGCGCCCGCGTGGAACTGGCCCGCGGCGGTGGCACAGACTTTCCCGACATGACCGATGCGGCGCTGATCGCGACGCTGGAAGATTGGCTCCTCCCCCATCTGGGCCGCGCCAGAACCGAAGCCGACCTTCGCGCTTTCGACACGACCAACGCGCTCAAGGCCGTGCTGGATTGGGACCAGACCCAGCGCCTCGATACGCTGGTGCCCGCCCATTTCGACACCCCCCTCGGCCGCCATGTGCCGATTGATTACGATGGCGAGGCCCCGGCAATCGAAGTGCGCTTGCAGGAAATGTTTGGCGTCACCCGCCACCCGGTCGTGGGCGCGGCACGCCTGCCGCTGCGCATCACGCTTCTCTCGCCCGGCCAGCGCCCGGTGCAGGTGACGATGGACCTGCCCCGCTTCTGGGCGACGTCTTATGCCGATGTGCGCAAGGACATGCGCGGGGCATACCCGCGCCACCCTTGGCCCGAAGACCCGACCGTGGCCGAACCCACCCTGCGCGCCAAACCCCGCGGCACCTGATCGCACGATTTTTCTGCGAAAAATCACGATCAGATCCGTCTGTAAGGGATTGGCCACCGATCTTTGCAGAAGATCGTCCCTTCTGAAATTTCGCAGAAATTTCGCAAGGCGCGCGCGACGGCACCCTTACAGGCCAGAGTCAGGGGCCAGAGTCATGGGCCTGAGTTATAAGCCCGAAACGCGCTGTAACGAAACGTCAACGCATCGCCCCTTTCGCCGGGCCAGCCGCTCGCTTATGCAACAAGCCGACCTGTCCGGAGCGTTTTCGATGACCGACCTGCACATCACCCGCCGTGGCCGCTGGGCAGTTTCGGCCATGTTCCTGGCCAATGGCTTTGTCATGGGGGCCTGGGCGCCGCAGATCCCGCTCCTGCTGCCGCGCCATCAGATCACCGAGGCGACGCTGGGCCTGCTGATCCTTGTCCTCGGCCTTGGCGCCATCGGGGCTATGCTCTTTTCCGGCCGGTTGATCGAGATATTTGGCGCGCGCCGCGTGCTGCGCGTCTTTGCCCTGTCCATCCTGCCCGCGCTGCCGCTGGTGGTTTTCGCGCCCAACCTGATGCTGCTGATCCCGGCCATGGCGCTGTTCGGGGCGACGCTTGGCTCTATGGATGTGGTGATGAACGCCCATGCGGTAGAGGTGGAACGCAGGCTGGGCCGCGCCGTCATGTCTTCGCTCCATGGATTCTGGAGCGTGGGCGGCTTTCTTGGCGGTGCCGGCGGCGGCTGGCTGTTGGCCCATCTCGGGGCCGGGGGGCAGGCGCTCTGGGCCGCGGGCATGGCCGCGCTGGCGGTGTTGGTGGCAATGCCCTTCCTTGCCCCCGATGACGCGCGCCCCGTCCTTGCCCCCGGTGCCACACCCGAACGGGCGCAGCTCGTGCCGCGCGCGGCTTCAGTCTGGATCCTCGGGCTGCTGGCGCTGTTCTGCATGGTGCCCGAAGGTGCGGTGCTGGATTGGGCCGCGCTCTATGTGCGTCAGGAACTGGGGGCCGAGGTGGCGCGCTCCGGTCTTGCCTTCGCCTTCTTCTCTGCCGCCATGGCCATCATGCGCTTTGCGGGCGATGGCGTGCGCAACCGCTTTGGCGCGGTGGCCACGCTGCGTTGGTCAGGGCTGATCGCTTCGGTCGGGCTGATGGGCGCGGCGCTGGCCCCGAATGAGGTGGCAGCACTGGCGGGCTTCTTCTTGGCAGGTCTGGGTGTCGCCAACATGATGCCGATCATGTTCTCTGCCGCTGGAAACCTGCCCGGCATGTCGCCCGGCGCGGGGATCGCGGCCGTGTCGATGATGGCCTATTCCGGCATCCTCGTCGCGCCTTCGGCCATCGGCTTTGTCGCCGAACATGTGGGTTTCCGGCTTACCTATGGCGCGCTGGCGGTGCTGCTGGTGGTGGTGGCGCTCATGGCCCGCCGCTCGGCCCCGGCCGATGGCCTGCGCCCCGTCCCCGCCTGATCGTCCCCCCTGATCAGGCGGCGATCACCGCCGCCACCTCATCGGCCCGCAGCACGCGCGCAAAATCCGCGCCCAGCACGGCCAGCGTCATGCGCAAGATATCCCGCGCATCCAGCCGCCCGCCATCCAGCGCCGCAAGGTCAAAGGCCAGCAGCGCATCCCCGGGCAGCAGCACCGCGAACCCAAGGTCTGACGCCGACCGCACGGTCGATGTCACGCAAAAGGCCGCCACCGCACCCACCACGACGACGCGCTCCACCCCCATCTGCCGCAACAGCGCCTCAAGCCCCGTCCCGGCAAAGGCCGAAGACCGGGATTTCCACAACACCGCCTCCCCCGCCACAGGCAGGGCGCAGCGCATCGGCTGCCCCCCCGGCAGATCGCGCGCAAAGGGCGTGCCGGGCTCATCGTGGAACACATGCACCACGGGCCAGCCCTGCCCCCGAAACAGCGCCAGCAACGCCGCGACATGCGCCTCGGCCTGCGGATTGGCCTGCTGGCGGCCTGCCGCGATCCGATCGGCCATACCCATCTGCATGTCGATGGAAAGCAGCGCGGTCTTCATTCGCTTACGCTGCACCCATGTAATCGCCCTTGCCCAACTCCACCCCGTTGTGGCGCAGGATGTTGTAGGCCGTGGTCAGGTGGAAATGGAACTGCGGCAGCGAATAGAGGTTCAGGAAATTCTCGCCACTTAGCGTGACCTCTTGCCCCCGCATCTTCAGCGTGATCGCCCGCGTCTCGGCCCCGTCATAGCGGGCAGGCTCGAACCCCGCCATATAGCCCCGCGCCGCGCGGATGCGGTCCTGCAATTCGGCGAAGGTGATTTCGGTATCGGGAAAACTTTTCGGCTCCTCCCCCGCCAACCGCGCCGCCGCGCGGGCGGCGAAATCGCAGGCCAGTTGCACCTGCCGGACGAAGGGGAACATGTCAGGGTAAAGCCGGAAGGTCAGCATCGCCTCAGGCTTGATATTGCGCGCCGCACAATGCGCCTCGGCCTTGGTCAGGATGGTGGACAGGTTGGCAAGGAAACGGTCGTAAACGGCGACGGAACGGTGATGCATGGCGGGGTCCTTGATGGGGTTGGTGCGACCGTCTGCCCGTCAAGGCCCCGTGTCAACAGCCGTCCTCGGCATCGGGGTTGCCCCTCATCTCGCCCGTTTCGATATCCCAACGCTCGTCCCCCCCGGGATCGAAGTGCCGCCAGTCGCGCAAAAGCGCATTGCGCGACTTGGGCACAGACGGACCGATCTGCGGTGCGGCAATCTGGTCGATGCGAAAGGTCCGGAACGCCTGACGCAGGGTGCAAAAGGCCAGAAGGCACACCCCATGATGCGTCAGGCCCAAGGGCCAGACCTCGCGCGCGGACCTCGCACTATCCGATGCCGTATAGATGAAGCCAAGGACGCGGCCATCGCGCAGGGCGGCAAGAACCGCCGCGCGCACCGGGCTGCCCGAACGGTCATCCGCCGCCATAACGGGGGGCAAAAGCGACAACTCGCCCCCCGCCAGCGCGACAAGCCGGCTGCGGGTGGCGGGCGTCAACGCCTCCATCACCTGATGCAGCAGGTCCGCCGCATCGCCCAGCATCGACCTGTCATGCCCGTGCTGCCGCACCGAACGGAGCGCGGTGACCAGCGTCGTCACCTCGTCGGATGTGGCCTGCAACACGATGCGTTCGGACCGCCCCGTCCAGATCAGGTGGTTGCGCGCCCACCATTCCATCGGCGCGCCTGCAGCAATCCAGCCATCCATCTCGGCCCGCAGATCGCGCCGCCGAAGACCCAAGGCCCGCGACAGCGCCCGTGTAAGGTGCAGCAGACCGTTCTGCGCCACCAGATCGTTCAGCAGCAGATGGCGCAAGCGGGCAGAGCTGGGAAACAGGGGTCTGGACGACACGGCAACACTCGCAAATGGCAAAACAGATCAGGACGCGCACCCCAAATTTCTTCGAAGAAATTTGCAAAAATCTTCGAAGATTTTTGGCTCACACCCCCAGACACCAGCGCATCACCGCCTTTTGCGCGTGCAGGCGGTTTTCGGCCTCGTCAAAGATCACCGAATGCGGGCCGTCCATCACCGCGCTTGTCGCCTCATCGTTGCGGTGCGCGGGCAGGCAATGCATGAACAGGCTGTCGGGCTTTGCGCGGCTCATCAGCTGTTCGTTCACCTGATAGGGGCGCAGCTGGTTGTGGCGGCGTTCCTTGGCCGATTCCGGATCGTGCATCGACACCCAGGTGTCGGTCACCACCAGATCAGCCCCTTCCACCGCCGTGAACGGATCGCGCTGGATCGTCACCTTGCTGCCCTTGCCCCGGGCGAACTCCACGAACTTTTCCTCTGGGTCCAGCGTTTCCGGCCCCGTGAAGGTGAAATCAAAGCCAAACTGCCCCGCCGCATGCAGAAAGCTCGCCGCGACATTGTTGCCATCACCGCACCACACCACTTTTTTCCCCGCGATGGGGCCGCGATGTTCCTCATAGGTCATCACATCGGCCATGATCTGGCAGGGATGGGTGCGGTTGGTCAGCCCGTTGATCACCGGCACCGTGGCATGTTCCGCCATCTCCAGCAGCGTCGCCTCTTCAAACGTGCGGATCATGATCAGATCCACATAGCGCGACAGCACCCGCGCCGTATCGGCAATCGTCTCGCCATGGCCCAGCTGCATTTCCTTGCCCGACAGGACCATCGTCTCGCCGCCCATCTGGCGCACGCCTACATCGAAACTCACGCGAGTCCGGGTCGAGGGCTTCTCGAAAATCAGCGCCACCATCCGCCCCTTCAAGGGCTGGTCATCATCCGGCGCGCCGCGCGGGCGGCCATTGCGGGCTGATTTCATCGCATGGGCGTTGTCGATCATCGCCCGCAGCTCGGCCGCGTCGGTCTTGTGGATATCAAGGAAGTGTTTCATGTCATTTCGCTTTTAGGGGGCTAAGCCCCAAGATGGGTGGTTTCACCAAGAGGAAGAGGCGGGATCGAATTCCATAACAACAACCGGATCACCATCCTCGCAGGGCGCGATGCCGCGCGGCACGAAACCCGCTCGGAGGTAGCAGCGCACAGCGCGTTCATTGTCGGGGCTGGGGTCGATGACCACCGCTGTTGCCCCCGCCGCCATCAGGTCGCGGCAGCGCTGGTGCAGATAGCGCGGCGCATGGCCCTGCCCCAGAAAGGCCGGATCGCCAAGGAATGTATCCACCCCCCGCGCGGCGGGCGGAAACCCGGCAAACTGCGGCGCGCCCCAATGATGCGCGGGGTAATCCTGCACATAGGCAAAGGGCAGGTCCCCCAATGCGACAAGGCGCATGTCGGTCGGGCCATCGTCAATGTCCTCGTCGATCAGCACGATTTCTTCCTCCGGGTCGCCCCACCACGCCCGCACATGGGGCTGGGCCAGCCAGCCCCGCAGCAGCGGGTAATCGGCGCGGGTCACCCGCGGGAAGGTATAGGCCTCATGCGGCGACATCGGCCTTCACCCGTTGGGCGGCGCGGTCCAGCCGCGCCACGGCCTCGGTGATATCCGCATCCGTGATGTTCAGCGCAGGCAACAGGCGCAGCACGTTATCCGCCGCCGGCACCGTCAGCAGATGCTCGCCGTAAGCCGCCTTCACCACATCCGTATTCGGCGCGCGGCATTTCAGGCCCATGATCAGGCCCTGCCCCCGCACCGCCTCGAACACCTCGGGATGGCTGGCGACCAACCCCTCCAGCCCCTGACGGAAGCGCGCGCCCTTGGCCTTCACCGCATCAAGAAAGGCGTCGTCCGACACGATCTCCACCACCTTGGCCCCCACGGCGCAGCCCAGCGGGTTGCCGCCATAGGTGGACCCGTGCGATCCCGCCACCATGCCCACCGCCGCCGCCTCTGTTGCCAGAACCGCGCCCAGCGGGAAGCCGCCGCCGATCCCCTTGGCCACCATCATGATATCCGGCGTCACGCCCGACCATTCATGCGCGAACAGCCGCCCCGTCCGGCCCATGCCGCATTGCACCTCATCGAGGATCATCAGCGCGCCGGACTCGTCACACAGATCGCGCAGGCCCTTCAGGCAGGCATCCGGCAACACGCGGATACCGCCTTCGCCCTGAATGGGTTCCACCATGATCGCCGCCGTCCGCGGCCCGATCGCCGCGCGCAACGCGTCATGGTCGCCGAATTTCAGATGCACGAAGCCCGGCATCAGGGGACCATATCCCTTGACCATCTTCTCCGACCCCGCCGCCGCGATGGCCCCGGTAGAGCGTCCATGGAAAGCCCCTTCGAAACAGAGGATCTCCACCCGCTCGGGCTGGCCTTTTTCGTACCAGTATTTCCGCGCCATCTTGATGGCCAGTTCCGCGGCTTCCGTCCCGGAATTGGTGAAGAACACCGTGTCGGCAAAGGTCCGGTCGACCAACATCTCGGCCAGCCGTTCCTGTTCGGGAATGCGGTACAGGTTCGACACATGCCACAGCTTGGCCGCCTGCGCGCTGATCACCTCGACCAGCGCAGGGTGGGCATGGCCCAGCGCGTTCACGGCAATCCCTGCGCCAAGGTCCAGGTATCGGCTGCCATCCTCGGCCACAAGCCAAGAGCCTTCGCCATGGGTAAAGGCAAGGGGGGCACGGTTATAAGTCGGCAGGACGGCAGAAATCATGGGTCATGTCCTTGAAGCGAAGCCCTAGCCGTAAAGGCCGGGCGGGTGCAAAGTCAACGATTGGTGGGGGGCGGCCCGCAGCTACGGGCCATGGCAACACGTCCGGCGCAATCAGCGTCGGCGTCGGGGCAGCGAAAAAGGCGCGGTCCAGTTGCTCATGCCGTAGGGGCATAAGGCAAAATCCGCGCCTTGAAAAGCCACAACTTCCGGCAGCGCTTGATCTTGCCACGTCCGTCTTGTATCCCGCACTGTCCCGTCTAGAATGGCGGGGAACCATCCACCAAAGGGGTTGTCATGTCCTGGACCGATGAGCGCGTCGAGACGCTCAAGCGCATGTGGGCCGAAGGCCAGTCGGCCTCGCAGATCGCCAAGGAACTGGGCGGCGTCACCCGCAACGCGGTGATCGGCAAGGTCCATCGTCTTGGCCTGTCCAACCGCGTCGCCGGCGGCAAGGACGATGAGGAAGATACCCCCGTCGCCGCCGCCTCGGCCGCCAAGCCCGATCCCCGGCCCGAACCGGCCGCGCGCCCCGAACCCGCGGCGCGCACG
>JALHOL010000003.1 GCA_022843025.1 Paracoccaceae bacterium
CGCACCCTCCAGGTGATCCATGAAACGCGCCCCTCGCAGCCGTCAACGCCATGATTTATATGCGAAATATCACGATTACGACAGCGAAATCAGCGACTTACTTGGAGAATGTGGGGTCATCAAATCCCGCGCGGCGCAGGTGACCTGTCAGATAGGCCACCCAAGCGGGGGGCCAGTTGCCTGCGATTTCGGCCCCGCCAGAGTGATAGTTCGGGTGGATAAAGACGATCCGCATCACGGCCCCCTGATCAGTGTAAATCAGAGTTGACAGTTTTTGCGGGTGGCAGCCTTGACGTATGTCAAATCCGCCAAATGCCGTGCGGAATTTCAGAAGATCATCCGTAGAAACTTGGGCGGAAAGGCGATCAATTCCGGTGCGCCAGAGATCCTGCGCAAGCTGGAATTGACGGGATTATTCGCCATCCTTGTTCAGCAAGCCATATTTGCGCAGCTTCACGTAAAGCGACTGGCGGCTGAGGCTGAGCATTTCGGCAGCGGCAACACGGTTGTTGCGGGTGAGTTCCAGCGCCGTTTCGATACACATCTTTTCGATAACATCGGTCGTTTCCGACACGATATCCTTGAGCGTGCTGGACCCCACCAGTTCCATCCCATTGCGCACGCCGTCATCGGGTTGGCCAAAGGCCGGGCGGCGCAGAGTTTCCACCCGGCTGGCATCGCGCACGACAAGCACCAGCACCGGGCTGGGCCGATCGTTGAGCCATGTTGCCGAGATTTCCACGGCGATCTGGCCCATGAAATCGGTGGTCAGTCGCGTGGCATAAAGCCGAAGCTGGCCCGTGCGTTTGACGTTGTCGAGCAGGACGCGCAGGTCCACCGCGCCGCGCGCCAAGAAATCGGTCAGCGACCGGCCCCGCACAGCGGCAATGTTGGCGGTGTCGGTCAGATTGAGGAAGGCTTCGTTGGCGGCGCGGATGTTGCCATCGGAATCGGCGAAAACGATCCCGTCCACGCCTTCATGGTACAGGCGAGCCAGATTGTCGCCCAGCTCATCGCCGCCCAGCGTGCCGCGTTCGTTCGTATCCAGTTGGCACAGCAGAATGCGTTCACCGGCCGCACGAAACACGGTGGGGGTGACGAACATGCGTTTCTGCGAGCGGCGCGCCGTCAGTTCGATGGGGACAGAGCTTTCCGCAACCGCAAGATTTGCGAGGCTTTCCAGAAACTCGCCACGACGGCGGCCTTCGAATTCCTGCGCGACGGCCGTGCCGATCAGATCGGCCCGCACGCCCCCCAGAAGCAGCGCTGCAGCCGGGTTGATATCGGTGATCCGCCCCGAAGACATGGACACCATCAGCACCGGATCGCGCGACACTTCCATAAGCACGCGATAACGCGTGTCCATCTCGCGTTGGGTTTCGTAATCCCGCTCCAGCGCCAGTTGCGCCTGCACCAGTTGCTGCTGCACCTCGGCAATCGGGCGCAGGTCGCGCCCCATCATCAGGATCGAGTCATCCGACCCGATTCTGTGCAGCGAGTAGCGAACCGGGAATTCCCAGTTCGCCTCATCCACATGGTTAAGCTCAACCGCTGTGCCGCCGTGGCGCGCGCCCTGCATTTCGTTCAAGCGGGCATCCAGCTTGCGCAGGCTTTCGGCTGTCAGCACATCGCGAAGCTGGCTCCCCTCCCAATCGGTGAGTTGGCCAAAGCTGCGGTGTTGCGGGTTCACGATGACGGAAATGATGCGCCGCGACGGAGCAATCAACAACGCAAGGTCGGACGCGGTCGCGATGATCTCGCTCAGGAGATCGGGCGCGATCAGCGGCAACTTCCCGCCATTGAGCAAATGTCTACCGTCCGTCGTCACACTCTTTCCGATCCCGAGCCAAGCCCCGAGGGGCGAAGGCCTCGTCAGGGTTAACTCAGTTCCAAGACCGGTGACCGACCGACAGAGATACCCAGTGCCTCGAGAGCATGAGAAATATCGTTTGTCACCACATCGGCACCTGTCAACCGTACTACATCTTCGGCTTCATTAAGGATGGCACCGCCAATTGCCACCATCAATCTGCCCCTAGTGGCATCTTTAAGCGATTTTATCAGCTTACGGCAAGTTTCAAGCCTGCTTTGGCAGGTTACAGAGATCATCGCCCCATCGAATGAGCGATCTGCGACAAATTTCGACAACTGTGAAAGCTCGGGCGCGATCTGAAGGGAAACTGACACCCCCATGCGACGCAAACGCCCCGCAAGCACCATGGTTCCCAGCGAGTGCTGTTCACCTTGCGGCAACAGAACAAGGACGGTCGGCCCGTCCGTCTGCCCCAGCGCATCTGCCGACCAAGCGGCACCCAGTTCACGCAGGATGGCCTGAAGGCGTGCGACGCCCATCGTGACCCCTGCAAAGCTAAGTTGATCGTCTTCCCAGGCGGTGCCCAGACGCCGCGCCACTTCGGGGATGTAATGATCCGCCATGGCCGAGGCCGAGATTCGGGCGCGCTTGAATTCAGGCTTGATCACATCCAGCGCGTTGAGGTTTGCAGTCGTCACCGCATCGAACAGACGCTGGATGAGGATTTCGCGAAGGCCCGCCTCATCCGCGCCATCGCGCGCGACGAGTTTTGCGACGACCTGAGCGGCGAATTTCGTCACGCCGCATACTGGGCTTGCCGTATCGTGCGCCGACCCGTGATGCGCTTCATGGTACATATCCGGCTCCAAAGGCCCCCCGCAGGCCGCCGCGACAAGAGGCTACCCGCCCCTCAAAAACATTGCAAATCCAGTGTCGACCTTTGATTTCGGATTGTCAAAGCAAATTGACACATTCGGCGGAAAGAAAAATCTCACCCCTGATCCAGATCAGTGTTTACGCGAAAATGCCAATAAAATAAGCGGTTTCTCGGCGGCAACCACCACCCTAGCCCAAGATTGACACCCCTGCAAAATGTGTAAGTTTTGGTTGACACTTCGGCCTTCGTCGCTAACCTTCAAACAGCGAGGAGCCGAAAGGAGAGGCGTCTGCCGATGTACGAGAGACAGAGCCCGAACCCGCGCAGGCGGCTTTACACCGGAGAGGAACGCGCCAGGCGCGACGCCACGAAATGGACCCTGGTTCAGGGTCTTTTGGCGCCGGCGCAGTTCGTTGCCTTTGCCGTGTCGCTGGTTCTGGTGCTGCGGTTTCTCTGGACGGGCGATGGCTATGGGGCGGCGACCGTATCGATCATCATCAAGACCCTGTTCCTGTATGTGATCATGGTGACCGGAGCGATCTGGGAGAAGGTCGTCTTCGGGCAGTATCTGTTTGCCCCCGCTTTCTTTTGGGAAGACGTGTTCAGCTTTGCCGTGATTGCGCTGCATTCTCTTTATCTTTGGGCGCTTTACACCGGTTCGCTGACCCCGACTGAGCTGATGCTTCTCGCGCTGGCGGCGTATGCGACCTATGTCGTCAACGCCGGTCAGTTCCTGTGGAAGCTCCGCATGGCCCGGCTTGATGCCGAAGCCGAGGCGCTGGAAGAAAACCGCACCATGGCCGAGGTGATTGCATGAGCCTTGACCTGCCCACCAGCGGCTGCCGCAGCACCCCGGTTCTGAAAGAGCGCGGACAGCGCGAAGTGTTCTGCGGGCTGACAGGAATCATCTGGCTGCATCGCAAGATGCAGGATGCTTTCTTTCTGGTCGTAGGTAGCCGGACCTGCGCGCATCTGCTGCAAGCGGCGGCGGGCGTGATGATCTTTGCCGAGCCGCGGTTTGGCACGGCGATTCTCGAAGAAAAGGACCTGGCTGGTCTTGCGGATGCCAATGCCGAGCTGGACCGTGAAGTTGCACGCCTGCTGGCCCGCCGCCCGGACATCCGGCAACTGTTCCTTGTGGGGTCCTGCCCTTCGGAGGTGATCAAGCTGGATCTGGCCCGCGCGGCGGAACGGTTGAACGTGCAGCACGCGCCGCATGTGCGGGTGTACAATTATTCCGGGTCAGGGATCGAGACAACCTTTACCCAGGGCGAAGATGCCTGCCTTGCCGCGATGGTACCGACACTGGCCCCTACGACAAAGCGCGAGCTGCTGATTGTCGGCGCGATGCCGGATGTGGTGGAAGACCAGTGCCTTGCGCTGCTGTCGGCCATGGGGATCGGGCCGGTGCGGATGCTGCCTGCCCATCGTGCGGGCGAATTGCCGGGTGTGGGGGCGGATACGGTCTTTGCTCTGGTCCAGCCATTCCTTGGGGATACCCATGCGGCGCTGCTGCGGCGCGGGGCGCGTCATATCGCGGCCCCCTTCCCCTTTGGCGAAGAAGGCACCACCGCCTGGCTGCGCGCCATTGCGGAAGAGTTTGGCGTGCCGCGCGATCTGTTCGAAGCGGTGACGGCTGCACCGCGTGCGCGTGCGCTGAAGGCGATTGCCACGCAATCGGCGGAGCTGCGCGGCAAGCGCGTGTTCTTCTTCCCCGACAGCCAGTTGGAAATTCCCCTTGCCCGTTTCCTTGTCCGCGAATGCGGGATGACGGCGGTCGAGGTGGGCACGCCCTATCTGCACGAAACCATCGTCGGCCCCGATCTGGACCTGCTGCCGGCAGGCCCGATCATCAGCGAAGGTCAGGATGTGGAAAAGCAGCTGGATCGCCAGCGCGCCGCCGCGCCGGACCTGACGGTCTGCGGGCTTGGCCTTGCCAACCCGTTGGAGGCGCAGGGTTTCACGACGAAATGGGCGATCGAACTGGTGTTCACGCCGGTGCATTTCTATGAACAGGCGGGTGATCTTGCAGGGCTGTTCTCGCGCCCGCTGCGCCGCAAGGCGGTTCTTCGCAAGGAGGCCGCCGAATGAAGCTGACGCTGTGGACATATGAAGGCCCGCCCCATGTGGGGGCGATGCGCGTGGCCACCTGCATGACCGGGCTGCATTATGTGCTGCACGCGCCGCAGGGCGACACTTATGCCGACCTGCTGTTCACCATGATCGAACGGCGCAACCATCGCCCGCCGGTGACCTATACGACCTTTCAGGCGCGCGATCTGGGCGGCGACACGGCCAACCTGTTCAAGGATGCGGCGCGCGATGCCTATGCCCGATTCAAGCCGCAGGCGATGATCGTGGGCGCGTCCTGCACTGCGGAACTGATCCAGGATGATCCGGGTGGTCTGGCCGAGGCGCTGGAACTTCCGATCCCGGTGATCCCGCTGGAATTGCCGTCTTATCAGCGCAAGGAAAACTTTGGCGCGGATGAGACGTTCTTCCAGATCGTCAAGGCATTGGCCAAACCTATGCCCCGGACCGAAGCGATAACCTGCAATATCCTTGGCGCCACCGCGCTTGGTTTTCGCCACCGCGATGACGTGACCGAGGTGACGCGGCTGCTGGGCCTGATGGGCATTTCGGTGAACGTCGCGGCCCCGATGGGTTCCTGCCCGGCCGACATTGCCCGAATGGGACAGGCGCATTTCAATGTGCTCCTTTACCCCGAAACCGGCGAGACAGCGGCGCGGCATCTGGAGCGCACGTGCGGCCAGCCTTATACCAAAGTGGTCCCGATCGGCGTCGGTGCCACGCGCGATTTCCTGCATGAAGTCAGCGCCTTGACCGGTATTTCTGCCAAGGTGGATGAAAGCGCGCTGCGGGCGCCGTGGTGGTCTGCCTCGGTCGATTCCACCTATCTGACGGGCAAACGTGTCTTTGTCTTTGGGGATGCGACCCATGTGATGGCCGCCGCCCGGATTGCCGCCACCGAGATCGGGTTCGAAGTCGTGGGCATGGGCTGTTTCAACCGCGAATACGCCCGCCCGATGCGCGCTGCGGCCAAGGCTTATGGTGTCGAGGCGCTGATCACCGATGACTATCTTGAGGTCGAAGCCGAGATTGCCCGCCTGCAGCCGGAACTGATCCTTGGCACGCAGATGGAACGCCATATCGGCAAGCGGCTGGGCATTCCCTGTGCTGTCATCTCAAGCCCCGTGCATGTGCAGGATTTCCCCGCGCGCTACAGCCCGCAGATGGGGTTCGAAGGCGCGAATGTGATCTTTGATACCTGGATCCATCCGCTTGTGATGGGGCTGGAGGAACATCTGCTGACGATGTTCCGCGAGGATTTCGAATTCCATGACGAAGCCGGGCCAAGCCATCACGGTGCCAAGGCCATGGCGCGGACCGAGGAAGAGGTTGCAGAACCGTCTGAGGGCGGTGCGGCAGAGGATACGGGTGGCCATGCCATCCCTGTCGTCACGCCGTCGGGCGAGATCGTCTGGATGCCGGATGCAGAACGCGAGTTGAAGAAGATCCCCTTCTTCGTGCGCGGCAAGGCCAAGCGCAACACCGAGAAATACGCCGCCGACCGTGGCGTTGTTCAGATCACTGTCGACACTCTCTATGAGGCAAAAGCCCATTATGCGCGATGAACGCTTTGCATCGCCGGAAGAGATGACTGCGCCCGTCAAGGGCGATGGGGTCTATCGTTTCGTGATCGTCACGCTTGACGCGCACGCGGCCGGCCCTGCTGCACGTGTTGCCCCTGCCCTTGTGAAGGATTTTCCCGGGATTCAGGTTTCTGTCCACGCCGCCGCAGAATGGGCCGAAAACCCTGCGGCACTGGCGCGGGCCAAGGCCGATGTCCGGGCCGCGGATTTCGTGGTCGCGAACCTGCTGTTCATCGAGGAACATATCACCGCCATCATCGACGACCTGCGCTTTGCACGGGAAAATGCCGATGCCTTTGTCGGCGTGATCGCGGATCCAGCGGTGGTGAAGCTGACGAAGATGGGCGACTTGGACATGTCCAAGCCTGCCTCGGCCGCGATGCAGCTTTTGAAGAAATTGCGTGGATCGGGGCCGCCGTCGGGCGGTTCGGGCGAAAAGCAGATGAAGATGCTGCGCCGCCTGCCCAAGATCCTGCGATTCCTGCCCGGCAAGGCGCAGGACTTGCGTGCCTGGTTCCTGTCGATGCAGTACTGGCTGGGCGGGTCTGACGACAATATCGAACAGATGATCCGTTATCTGGTGTCTCGTTACTCGGCCAACCGCAACTGGAATGCGGTTTCGGCCAAACCCCCGGTCGACTATCCGGATGTGGGCTTGTACCACCCGGATTTGAAAACGCGCATCACGACGAACCCGGCGGACCTCCCCCGCCCCGAGGGTGCGACGGCGACCGTGGGGCTTCTAATGTTGCGGTCCTATGTTCTGGCGTCAGATACAGCTCATTATGACACGGTCATCCGGTCGTTCGAGGCGAAGGGCATTGCCGTGCGTGCGGCCTTTGCCGGTGGTCTGGACGGACGGCCCGCGATTGACGCCTATTTTAAGGGCCAGATCGACACGATGGTATCGCTGACCGGGTTTAGCCTGGTGGGTGGCCCGGCCTATAATGACAGCCCCGCAGCAGTGGCTGCGCTGGAAGAGTTGGACGTGCCCTATATCGCGGCGCATCCGCTGGAGTTTCAGACGCTGGGGCAATGGGGGGCATCCGGTGGCGGGCTTGGCCCGGTGGAAACCACCATGCTGATCGCCCTGCCGGAGAT
The DNA here is from genome assembly GCA_022843025.1 of Paracoccaceae bacterium. Lineage (GTDB taxonomy): Bacteria > Pseudomonadota > Alphaproteobacteria > Rhodobacterales > Rhodobacteraceae > Paragemmobacter. The sequence continues at coordinate 7,466 of JALHOL010000003.1, forward strand.
TGACGGCGCGACCAATCCCACGGTCTTTGCCGGGCGGCATGATCTGAACGGCTGTTCGGGCTGCGCCCGGAAGTGCCAGCCGTCGAGCGCGGAATCGCTGACAACGCGCGCAATGGCCCCCTGCTTTGAACGGATCGCGGCGCTGGTCGACAAGACCGCGCGCCTTGCGCATCTGCGCCGGTCGGATGTGGCCAAGCGCAAGGTGGCAGTGATCCTGTACGGCTTTCCGCCCAATGCCGGGGCAGCCGGAACGGCGGCCTATCTTGGCGTGTTCGAAAGCCTTTTCAATACGTTGCACGCCATGGCGGATGAGGGTTATGACCTGACTCCCCCCGCCACGGTGGATGATCTGCGCGAGGCGGTGATGGGCGGGTCGGCGCGCATGTATGGCCAGCCGGCCAATGTGCATTGCATCGTGCCTGCGGCGGAGATCGTGGCGCGGTCGCGCTGGCTGTCGGATGTGGAAAAGGCCTGGGGGCCTGCGCCGGGTCGCCTGCAATCGGATGGGCGCGGCGTGATGGTGCTGGGCCGGCAGTTCGGAAATGTCTTCGTCGGCCTGCAACCCGTATTCGGCTATGAGGGCGACCCGATGCGGTTGCTGTTTGAAAAGGGTTTTGCTCCAACCCATGCCTTCACCACCTTTTACCGCTGGCTGCGCGAGGATTTCGGGGCGGATGCCTTGCTGCATTTCGGGATGCATGGCGCGCTGGAATTCATGCCGGGCAAGCAGGCAGGCGCGTCGGAAACCTGCTGGCCTGACCGGCTGATCGGCAATTTGCCGAATATCTATCTTTACGCGTCGAACAACCCGTCCGAGGCGACGCTGGCCAAGCGCCGGTCGAATGCGGTGACGATCACCCACCTGACCCCGCCCTTGGCGCAATCGGGCCTGTACAAGGGCCTGCTGGATTTGAAGGATACGCTGACGCGCTGGCGGCAGGCCGATCCGGACAGCCCGGAACAGGATGACCTGCTGCTGCTGATCCGCGAACAGGCGGCGGTGGTTGATCTGGATGCGACCGATCCTGAGACGCTTTGGGTCAAGCTTCTGGAAACCGAAGGGGCGCTGATCCCGGACGGCCTGCATGTGCTGGGCCGCCCGATGGGGGCCAATGAGCGGCGCGATTACATCAACCTCATCGGCGCGACCGGAGCCGAGGCCGAGGCGCTGGATGCCAAACTGCAGGCGATGACCGAAATTCCTGCGCTGCTGCGCGCACTTGGCGGGCATTTCATCAGCCCTGTTCCAGGTGGCGATCTGTTGCGCAGCACGGCTGTGCTGCCAACCGGGCGCAATATTCATGCCTTTGATCCGTTCCGGATGCCCACTGCGTTTGCACTGCGCGATGGTGCGGCGCAGGCCCAGCGTCTGCTAGATACCCACCCCACCCTGCCGCGCACGGTTGCGCTGGTGTTGTGGGGATCGGACAACATCAAATCCGATGGCGGGCCGCTGGCGCAGGCGCTTGCGCTGATGGGGACGCGCCCGCGCTTTGACCATTACGGCAGGCTGTGTGGCGCGGACCTGATCCCGCTGGCGGAACTTGGCCGCCCACGCATCGACGTTGTGATGACGCTGTCGGGCATCTTCCGCGACCTGCTGCCGCTGCAAACGCGAATGTTGGCCGAGGCCGCGTGGAAATGCGCCACAGCCGAGGATGAGCCGCTATCGCAGAACTTCATCCGCGCCCATGCGCTGGCTTATGCCGAAGAGATGGGCGTCGACATGGATACCGCGGCACTGCGCGTGTTTTCCAATGCCGAAGGGGCCTATGGATCGAACGTCAACATCCTCGTGGGCAGCAGTGCCTTTGGGGAAGAGGACGAATTGGCCGACGCCTATGAGAACCGCAAATCCTTTGCCTATAGCCGCAATGGCAAGCCTGTGCAGAACGCCGCGCTGCTGCAAAAGGCCCTGAAGGATGTCGATCTGGCCTATCAGAACCTGGAAAGCGTCGAACTGGGTGTGACCACGGTCGACCAGTATTTCGACACGCTGGGTGGCATCGCCCGCGCTGTGAAGCGCGCGCGCGGCGGGCAGGAAACGCCGGTCTATATCGGCGATCAGACGCGCGGTGGTGGCACTGTGCGGACGCTGAAGGATCAGATCGCGCTGGAAACCCGGTCGCGCAGCCTGAACCCCAAGTATTTCGAGGGCCTTCTGCGGCATGGCGCGGAAGGTGTGCGTCAGATCGAGGCGCAGGTGACCAACACGCTGGGCTGGTCGGCCACCACATCACAGGTCGACCCATGGGTCTATCAGCGCCTGTCGGAAACCTTTGTGCTGGACGAGGTGATGCGCCGCCGTCTGGCCGCGCTGAACCCCGAAGCATCGAACCGCATGGCGCAACGCCTGCTGGAAGCATCCGACCGGAACTATTGGCAACCCGATGCCGAAACGCTCGCCGCGTTGCAACGCGCTGCGGATGAGCTTGAGGATCGTCTCGAAGGGATCGCAGCGGAATGACCCATGCGCATGCCCGTGGATTTGAACAGAACAGGAAGGGGCGCCCCCCTTTCGACAAGGAGGCCGCATGAGCCCGAGAGATGAAATTCCCCTGCTGCGGGGGCAAGACGGCGACGGATCGGTGCAGGTGCATCAGGACGCATCGCTGAAGATCGAAGGGGCCAAAGTCTTTTCGGTTTACGGCAAGGGCGGGATCGGCAAGTCGACGACAAGTTCAAACCTGTCGGCCGCCTTTTCGATGATGGGCAAGCGCGTGCTGCAGATCGGTTGCGATCCCAAGCATGACAGCACCTTCACCCTGACAGGCCGGTTGCAGGCGACCGTCATCGACATCCTGAAGGATGTGGATTTTCACGCCGAGGAACTGCGCCCCGAGGATTATGTGGCGACCGGCTTCAACGGCGTGAAATGCGTCGAAGCGGGCGGCCCCCCGGCGGGAACGGGCTGCGGTGGCTATGTAGTGGGGCAGACGGTGAAGCTTTTGAAGCAGCACCATCTGTTGGAAGACACCGACGTGGTGATCTTTGACGTGCTGGGCGATGTGGTCTGTGGTGGCTTTGCCGCGCCGCTGCAACATGCCGACCGCGCGGTGATCGTGACCGCCAATGACTTTGACAGCATCTATGCGATGAACCGCATCATTGCGGCGGTGCAGGCCAAGGCCGGGAACTACAAGGTGCGCCTTGCAGGCTGCGTCGCCAACCGGTCGCGCGAGACAAACGAAGTGGATCGCTACTGCGAACGGGTGGGCTTCAACCGCATCGCGCATATGCCCGATATCGACGCCATCCGCCGGTCACGCCTGAAGAAGAAGACGCTGTTCGAGATGGACGACTCTGAGGACATCGTGATGGCCCGGGCCGAATACATGCGGCTGGCCGATGTGCTGTGGCGGTCGGTCAATGGCGAAGGATCATCCCCCGCCCCGCTGCCCGACCGCGAAATCTTTGAACTGCTGGGTTTTGATTGATCATGAGCGACTATTCCGCCACCCGCGACCGGGTCGAAGACTATTTCGACCGCAGCGCCACCACCGTGTGGGAGCGACTGACTTCGGACGCGCCGGTCAGCCGCATCCGCCAGACGGTGCGCGAAGGGCGTGATCGCATGCGTGCGATCATGCTGTCGCGCCTGCCCGACGATCTGCGCGGCTGCCGGGTGCTTGATGCGGGGTGCGGCACGGGGCTGATGACGGCGGACCTCGCGGCGCGCGGGGCAGATGTGGTGGCGGTGGATATCTCGCCGCAGTTGATAACCATAGCCGAGGCGCGGCTGTCCGAGGGGTTGAAACCCCGCGTCACCTTTGCCGCAGGCGATATGACCTGCGCCAGCCATGGCCGGTTCGATTTCGTGGTGGCGATGGACAGCCTGATCTATTACCGCACCGCCGACATTGCCGCAGCGCTGGCCAAGGTCGGCGCGCGGACGGCGGACCGCGTCGTGTTCACCGTGGCCCCGCGCACGCCTTTCCTTATGACCTTCTTCACGCTGGGCAAGGCCTTCCCGCGCGCGGACCGGTCCCCCACCATGATCCCGCAAGATTGGCGGCATCTGGCCCGCGAAACGGCTGGCAAGGTGAGCCGGGTGGAGCGGGTCAGCCGTGGTTTCTATATTTCGGAATGTCTGGAGTATCGGCCGTGATAATCCGGAAGAAAGACCTGCAGAAATTTTCGGCCGCCTGGCTGCCCTTTGCGGATGTGGCATCCGACGGGCTGCCGATGGCGCAGATTTTGCGGCTGTCGCTGTTTCAGGTGTCGGTCGGGATGGCGCAGGTGCTGCTTTTGGGCACGCTGAACCGGGTGATGATCGTGGAACTGTCGGTTCCGGCGATGATCGTGGCGGCGATGATCGCAATTCCCGTGCTGGTTGCCCCGTTCCGCGCCTTTTTGGGCCATCGGTCTGATACCTATCGTTCTGCGCTTGGCTGGAAGCGGGTTCCCTACCTGTGGTTCGGTTCGCTGTGGCAGATGGGCGGTCTGGCCGTGATGCCAACCGCACTGCTGGTGCTGTCAGGTGACGTCACGTTTGAGGTGCCGTTTGCGGGCGAAGTGCTGGCCGCTGTCGCCTTTTTGATGACCGGTCTTGGGATGCACATGACGCAAACCGCAGGGCTTGCACTTGCGTGTGACAGGGCCAGCGATGCGACACGGCCCCGCGTCGTGGCCTTGCTTTATGTGGCGAACCTGCTGGGCATGGGGGTTTCGGCGCTGGCCATCGGCTGGCTGTTGCAGAACTTCCAACCGCTGTTGCTGGTTCAGGTCGTGCAGGGCTGCGCGCTTGCGACGTTGGTTCTGAACCTGATCGCGCTGTGGAAACAGGAACGTGTCCAGCCGATGACCAAGGCCGAGCGTGATGCACCGCGCCCGCGCTTTGCCGATGCCTGGACCGATCTGATGGCGGGCGGCACGGCAGGGCGGTTGCTGGTGGTGGTGATGCTGGGAACGCTCGGCTTCAACATGCAGGACGTGCTGCTGGAACCCTATGGCGGCGAAATCCTTGGGCTGAGCGTATCGCAGACCACGATGTTGACCGCGATGTCGGCAGCCGGGGCGCTGTGCGGGTTCGTGCTGGCGGCGCGCTGGCTGGCCCGTGGGACAGATCCGATCCGCATGGCGGCAGCGGGGATTCTGGCCGGGGTGCTGGCCTTCTCCTGTGTGATCTTTGCGGCCCCGCTCGGATCGACGGCGCTGTTCTTTGCGGGTGCCGGGCTGATCGGTTTTGGCGGCGGGCTGTTTGCCATCGCCACGCTAACGGTTGCGATGACCATGCCGGTCGGCGGTCTTGCCGGAGCGGGGATCGCCCTGGGTGCCTGGGGCGCCGCGCAGGCCACGGCTTATGGCGTATCGATCTTCATGGGGGGCACGATCCGCGATGTGGTCGGCCATCTGGCAAGCTCGGGCCGTCTGGGCCCTGCGCTGAGCGATCCGTCGCTTGGTTACTCTTTCGTTTACCACCTCGAAATCGGGCTGCTCTTTGCAACCCTTGCCGTGCTCGGACCGATGGTCCGGTTGCGGCCTCTTGCCGACCAGAACCAACCGCAGACTTCCGGCGATGGGCGCCTGCGTATTGCCGAATTCCCCACCTGACCCGGAGGACCATCACATGGTAGGTGTCAACTTTTTTGGAAACTTCGATCTAGCCAGCCTTTCCATCTGGCTGTTCTGGGGCTTCTTCGCCCTGCTGATCTTCTATCTGCAAACCGAAAACATGCGTGAAGGCTATCCGCTGGAGATGGAGGACGGCTCGCCCGCCCCGAACCAGGGCCCCTTCCCCGTGCCCAAGCCGAAGACGTTCCACCTGCCGCATGGCAAGGGTGACGTGACGGTTCCGTCCTCGGCCAATGAGGCCGCGCATCGCCGCGCCGATCTGGCACTGGCACGCACGGCGGTTTCGGAAGGCTTCCCCCATGCGCCGACCGGCAATGCGCTGGTCGATGGTGTCGGCCCTGCATCCTGGGTGCCGCGGCGCGACGAGCCGGAACTGGATGGCCACGGCCATGCCAAGATCGTGCCGATGGGCCATGCCAAGGGCTTTGTCGTCAGCGCCGGGCGCGATCCGCGCGGACTGCCGGTGCAGGCTGCCGATAACGAAGTGGTCGGCCGCGTGTCGGACATGTGGGTGGATGCCCCGGAACAGCTGGTTCGGTATCTGGAGATCGAGCTGAATTCGGGTGGCAAGCGCCTTGTGCCGATGACGCTTGCCCGCATCTGGGCTGACCGCGTGCGTGTCCGCGCCCTTGCGTCGGACAGCTTTGACGCAATCCCGCAGACCAAATCCATGACCACCGTTACCAAGCTCGAGGAAGATAAGATCTCGGGCTATGTCGGCGGCGGTTGGATGTATGACGCCGACAAACGCGTGTTCGGTCTCTGAATCAAGAAGGGGGGCGGCCTGCGCCCGGGCCGCCCCGTCTTACCCCAACACGGAGGGTCTGAAGATGTCAGACCATGATGATTTCGCTTTCGACGTGGCGCCGGGCATTCCCGCGCCGCTCCCCAAGGGGGAAGAAGTTCTCTGGCAAGGCCGCCCCGATACAGGCGCGCTTGCCCGTGAGGCCTTTAAGATCCGCTGGATCGCCGGCTACATGGCGCTGATCGTGCTGTGGAAAGCGGGGCTGGGTTTGGCCGAAGGGGGTGTCCTGCTCTCGCTCGCGCGCGGTCTGCCCTATCTGGTGCTGGCCTTTGCGGCTGTAGGCGTGGTCTGGCTGCTGGCCTGGGCACAGGCCCGTGCCACGGTTTACACCATCACCTCGTCGCGGGTGCTGATGAAGATCGGGGCGGCGCTGTCTGTCACTTACAACATCCCGCTGACGCAGGTTGCCACCGCGCGGGCCGAGATCGGCCCCAAGGGCACCGGCACCATCGCGATGGAAACGCTTGGCGAAACCCGGCTGGCCTATGTCGCGCTTTGGCCGCATCTGCGGCCCGGCCATGTGAAGAAGACCCAACCCGCCCTGCGTTGTGTGCCAGATGCCGCCAAGGTGGCGCGCATCCTGGCCGAAGCCGCCGAAAGCCGGTTGGCAATGCCTGTCATCTCGCGCAGCAGCCCTGCCCATCTGGGCGCGGATGCCGTGGCTGCGGAATGAGGGGGAGAACAGCATGAACACCCCTCGTCAACCTGCGCTTCACAACCAGAAGCCCGAAATGATCCCCACGGTTCTGCTGCGCGGCATGTTTGCGCTGGCCGTGACATCGCTTGTCATCACGGCGGCGGCCGTGGTGTCAGACCGCCCGACCGTGGGACAACCGAAAGTTTCCGAGGTGGTCGCATCGCGTGCGATCATCCTGGAAGGGCTAGATGCCCAATCCGTGGTCGTGCGCAATGTCGATGGCACCCTGCTGGCGGACCTGCCGCATGGTGGCTTCATCACGGTGATCCAGAACGCCATGGCGCGCGAGCGGCTGGTGCACCGGATCGAAGGCAATCCGCCCATGAACATCGTTCGCTATGCCAATGGTCGCCTTGTCGCAGAAGACCCCGCCACAGGATGGAGCGCCGAGCTTTATGCCTTTGGTGGAGAAAACAAAGCCGCATTTGAACGGCTGCTAGAGCAATAAGGGAATCGAAAAATGGGAATCTTCACGAAAGCAAAGGAACAGGTGCCCTGCACCGTCGAGGTGAGTCATCGCTTCGAAAGCCTGCATGCACATGTGCGTTTCAACAACGGCGCCGTGGTCCATCCCGGTGATGAGGTTCTTGTCCATGGCACGCCTGTGATGGCGGCCTATGGCGAGGTCGTCATCGAGGACCGCACCGCCACGATCACCCGCGCAACCTGGCTTGAACGCCAATGGACCCGCCTGACCGGCGATCTGGAGTTCATGGAGCTGTGCGAATTCTCCTTCTCGGACGAGGTGACGCTATGAACGCCCATGCACAACCACAGCACGACACCACCCATGGCGAGTTGCACGCCGAAATGTCGGATGCCTTCGACACGACAGCGATGGCCACGGAAACCACGCTGCTGAACCCACGCTTCTACACCACCGACTTTGACGAGATGGACCGCATCGACGTCACCCCGGTCCGCGCGGAGTGGGACAAGCTGATCAGCCAGATGAAAAGCGACCCGAACCGCGGGCATTTCAAGAAGAACGCGGAATGGGACGCGATCGACTGGAAGGCGATGGACCCTGCCCTGAGGGCCGAGTTGATCGACTTTCTGGTATCGTCCTGCACGGCCGAGTTTTCGGGTTGCGTGCTCTACAAGGAAATGAAGCGGCGCGGCAACAACCCCGATATCTGCGAGCTGTTCAACTACATGGCCCGCGACGAGGCCCGCCATGCCGGCTTCATCAACGATGCCCTGCGCGAAGCGGGTGTTGCAGTGAACCTTGGCTTTCTGACCAAGGCGAAGAAGTACACCTATTTCCGCCCGAAGTTCATCTACTACGCGACCTACCTTTCGGAAAAGATCGGCTACGCGCGGTACATCACCATCTATCGCCACCTTGAGGCGCATCCCGAGCATCGGATCCATCCGATTTTCAAATGGTTCCGGGAATGGTGCAATGACGAGTTCAGCCATGGCGAAGCCTTTGCCCTGCTGATGCGCACCGATCCCAAGCTGACCCAGTCCTTCGCCAACAAGCTGTGGATCCGGTTCTTCCTGACGGCGGTCTATTCGACCATGTGGGTGCGCGATCACGCGCGGGTGGAGTTCCACAACGCGCTGGGGATCGACATCGACTGGTACGACCAAGAGGTCTATCGCAAGACCTCGGCCATCGCGCGGCAGGTCTTTCCGGTAGAGCTGGACATCGACCATCCGCGCTGGCTGCCCGGTCTGCGCAAGATGGACAGCGCGATGCGCGACATGGACAAGGCCAAGCGCAAAGGCGGCCTGTCGGGCTGGGTTGCGCATAAGGCCGCGACGGTGCGGGCCATGACGGCCTTTGCCGGACTTTATCTGATCCCGGTCAAGAACCTGACTCCCCCGGCGCAAGTCCGGATGGAGCCGTCGTATTGATCGAGGATCAACATATCGCCGCGAAAGCGGTGGTTGCGGCAGTGGGATGGGCGCGTCCCACGGCCCGGTGCGGCACCCCTTTTACCGGGGGTGCCGCGCATGACTAATCCATGGGTGGCTGCGGTCACGGCGCTGTTTCTTTGGTGGTTTTCGACCGGTATCATCATCTGGCGCGTCAAGCGGGCCGATCTGGAGGGGCGCGATGCGCATCTTTGGTCGGTCATGCTTGGCCTGCCGCTGTTGTTTTTCGGCTTTGGCGCGCTGCATCACTCGCTTGGGGATGACAGCGCGACCGGCGCCTTTACCGGCTTTGTCGCGGCGCTGGCGATCTGGGGCTGGATCGAACTGGCCTTTCTGTCCGGCATCATCGCCGGGCCAAACACCCGCCCCTGCCCGCCCTTTGCGCCGACATGGGAACGCTTTCTGCGCGCCTGCGGCACGATCGCCTGGCATGAACTGGTGTTGATGGGCACGCTGGGCGTGCTGGCGCTGATCAGCGAAGGGGCTGACAACCGCTTTGGCCTGTGGACCTTTGCGATCCTGTTCTTCGCCCGCATCTCGGCCAAGCTGAACTTGTTCTTCGGCGTGCCGCGCATCCATACCGAGTTTCTGCCGCGCCCGCTGGCGCATCTGCCCAGCCATTTCCGGATCGCGCCGATGAATGCCTTTTTTCCGGTGTCGATAACCGCCCTGTCCTTTGCCGTGGCCTGCTTTCTGGAGCGGCTCTGGGCTGCGACGACTGATGGCCAGATCATCGGCTTTACCCTGCTTTCCGCCCTGACCCTGCTCGCGCTTCTGGAGCATTGGTTCATGGTTCTGCCGCTCCCCGACCAGAAGCTCTGGCGCTGGATGATGCCATCCAACCGCGCCGCCCTGACACCAGCAAATGCATCGGGCAAACCGAGACCCGAAAAGCCACTGACAGTGAGGAAGTGACGACATGGACTTCGACGCAATCTTCAAGGGCCAGCTTGAAACGCTCAAGACGGAAGGCAATTACCGTGTCTTCGCCGATCTCGAGCGCCGCTGCGGTTCCTTCCCGCGCGCCGACAACCACAAGGACGGCGCTGTGCGCGAGGTCACTGTCTGGTGCTCGAACGACTATCTGGGGATGGGACAGAACCAGACCGTGGTGAACGCCATGGTCGATGCGGTCCTGACCTGCGGCACCGGGGCGGGTGGCACCCGCAACATTTCGGGCACCAATCACCATCACCTGATCCTGGAGCGCGATCTTGCGCAGCTGCATGGCAAAGAGGCGGCGCTTCTGTTCACCTCTGGCTATGTATCGAACTGGGCCGCGCTGTCGACGCTGGGGTCGCGCATCCCGAATGCGGTGATCCTGTCGGATGAAAAGAACCATGCCAGCATGATCGAAGGCATCCGCCATTCCCGCGCCGACAAGGTGTTGTGGAAGCATAATGACTGGCGCGATCTGGACCGCAAACTGCATGCCGTGGGCGACCGGCCCAAGATCGTGGCGTTTGAATCCGTCTACAGCATGGATGGCGACATCGCCCCGATCCGCGAGATCGTCGAGGTTTGCGAAGCGCATGGCGCGCTGTCCTATATCGACGAAGTACATGCGGTGGGCATGTATGGCCCCCATGGCGGTGGCGTGACGGAAGAACTGGGTCTGGCCCATCGCATCAGCCTGATCGAAGGCACGCTGGGCAAGGCCTTTGGCTGTGTGGGCGGATATATCACCGGATCGGCCGCGCTATGCGATTTCATCCGCAGTTTTGCGTCGGGCTTCATCTTCACCACCGCCCTGCCCCCGGCGGTTGCGGCGGCGGCCTCGGCCTCGATCCGCCACCTGCGGCAGTCGGACGCAGAGCGCAACGCCCAGCGGGCCAATGTCGCCAAGCTGCGTACGCGTCTGACGCGGGCGGGCATTCCGCATATGCACAATGAAAGCCACATCATTCCGGTGATGATCGGCGATCCGGTCAAATGCCGAATGATTTCCAACATCCTGATGGATGACTGGGGAATCTATGTGCAGCCAATCAACTATCCCACCGTCCCCAAGGGGACCGAGAGGCTGCGGATCACCCCCGGGCCGCTGCATTCGGATGCCGATATTGACCATCTGGTGACGGCGCTTGCCTCGCTCTGGCAACGCTGCGCCGTGGCGCATGCGGTGGCTTAGGCAAAAATATTCACTGCCTTGTAACGAAGACTTGCCTGACAAAGCCTTCGGACCACATTAAGGTGTGCCAAGAAAACTGGAGGAAACCCTCGATGAAGACCAAACTCACTGCCCTTGCCGTTCTGTCGTCGGTTCTTGCTGCACCCGCGTTTGCCGCCGGCGATGCCGAAGCGGGCGCCAAGGTGTTCAACAAGTGCCAGACCTGCCACGTCGTGCAGAACGAAGCTGGCGAAACCCTGGCGGGCAAGAACGCCAAGACCGGCCCGAACCTTTACGGCATCGTCGGCCGTGCTGCGGGCACCTACCCGGAATTCAAGTACGGCGAGTCGATTGTCGCACTTGGCGCGTCGGGCTTTACCTGGACCGAAGCGGATCTGGTTACCTATGTCGCCGATCCGGCCAAGTTCCTGAAGGAAAAGTCGGGCGACAGCAAAGCCAAATCGAAGATGGTCTTCAAGCTGACCAACGAAACCGAAGCGGCGAACGTCGCGGCTTTCCTCGCCACTTTCTCGGCCGCACCGGCCGCTGCCGAGGGTGAAGCGGCCCCGGCTGAGGGTGAAGCGACCAACTGATCCGGCATCTGCCGAACCGACGAAGGGCCGTCCCATAGGGGCGGCCCTTTCGTTTTGATCAACGGATTCAGACAGATACGGTCGCACGCAAAGTATCCTGCGACAGATCGGTCTTGCTGCCCTGCAAGGCGACGGCCCCGCGTTTGAGCACATAGAACTGATCCGCCAGCCCATAGGCGAAATCGAAATACTGCTCGACCAGAATGATGGCCATGTCGCCTTTGCCGCGCAGATAGCTGATCACGCGTCCGATCTGCTGGATGATGTTGGGCTGGATGCCTTCGGTCGGTTCGTCTAGAAGCAGGACCTTGGGCTTCATGATCATAGCCCGCGCGATGGCGAGTTGCTGCTGCTGCCCGCCCGACAGATCCCCCCCGCGGCGGTGACCCATATCCTTGAGCACCGGGAAGAGATCATAGATCTCCTCCGGGATGCGGTGTTCCGATTTTGGCAGCAGGGCAAAGGCGGTTTCCATGTTTTCGGTCACCGTCAGCAGGGGAAAGATCATCCGCCCCTGCGGCACCACGGCCAGCCCGCGCTTGGCCATGCCCTGCGGCGGCACGCGCGGCACATCCTCGCCATCCAGAATCACCTTGCCGCCTGACCGGGGATGTGTGCCCGCCAGCGCTTTCAGCAGGCTTGTCTTGCCTACGCCATTGGTGCCCATGATGCAGGTGACCTCACCCGCCCGCGCCTCCATGTCGATGCCATAGAGGATCTGCGATCCGCCATAATGCAGGGTCAGCCCTTCGGTTTTCAGCATCTCAGCCCCGCCCCAGATAGACTTCGATGACTTGCTGGTTTTTAGTGACGTGATCCAGCGATCCTTCGGCCAGCACCGAACCTTCGTGCAGCACGGTCACCTTGCAGTTCAGCCGACGGACAAATTCCATGTCATGCTCCACCACCACCACGGCGCGCGTCTTGGCCATTTCCACCAGCAGTGCGGTTGTGTGTTCGCGTTCGGCCAGTGTCATGCCTGCGGCAGGTTCATCCACCAGCAGCAGGCGCGGTTCCTGCGCGAGCAGCATCCCGATTTCGAGCCATTGCTTTTGCCCATGGCTCAATTCGCCAGACTTGCGTTCAAGATGATCGGCGAGGCCCACTTCGGCAGCGAGGTCCTGCACCCTTGCACGGTCGGCAGGCCCTTCTTTCCAGAACAGAACCCGCCAGGGCGCGCGCGCTGCTTTCAGCGCCATGGTCAGGTTATCGGCCACCGACTGATCCTCGAACACGGTGGGGCGCTGGAACTTGCGGCCAACGCCGGCCCGCGCAATCTCGGCCTCGGAGAGTGACAGAAGCGAGATGGAGCGTTCGCCGAAGGTCACCGAACCACTGTCGGGACGCGTTTTTCCGGTGACAATATCCATGAAGGTGGTCTTGCCCGCCCCGTTCGGCCCGATGATTGCGCGCAGTTCTTGCGCGTCGATGGAAAAGGACAGGTTGTTGATGGCGCGGAACCCGTCAAAGGTGACCGACACGCCCGACACTTCCAGAAGTGCGGTCATTTCACGGCCTCCTTTTCCTGAAGCGAACTGTCATCAGGGCCCAACGCCGCGCCCTTGCGATCCGGGCTGCGCAGCCCCTGCCACAGGTCGAACAGACCGCCGATCCCTTTGGGCGCAAAAAGCGTGACGGCCACGAAAGACAGGCCCAGCAGCACCAGCCACCAATCCACCCAGTTGATCGTGTAAAAACCCAGCGGGATAGAGGGCGCGCGGCCCCCGGTAAACCAAGACGACAGCAGCGAGACAAATGCCGCGCCGATCACCGCCCCGTAAAGCCGCCCGCGCCCGCCGATGGCAACCCAGACCGCCAGATAGATGCTGGCGATGGGGGCGAGTTCCGCCGGGTTGATGATGCCCGCCTGAGGATAGTAAAGCGCCCCAGCAATGGCGGCGATCACCGCCGTCAGGGTGAAGACGAAGAGCTTGTAACCTTCGACCGAATAGCCAAGAAAGCGGACGCGCTGTTCATCATCGCGGATGGCGCGGATCACGGATCCGAACTTGCCCGACACCACCCATGTCAGCAGCACATAGGTCACCCCCAGCGCGAAGGCCGAGGCCCAGAAGAACCAGATCGACAGCGCATCCTGCGACGCATCGCCAAGACCGGGGATGTTCTGCAACCCAGATAGGCCGTTATTGCCGCGCAGGCCGGAATCGTTCTGGAACAGGTAGAGCGCCAGCGCGAGCGTCATGGCCTGTGTCAGGATCGACAGATAGACCCCCGTGACGCGGCTGCGGAAGGCGAGCCAGCCGAAGACCAGCGCCAGCACACCCGGAACGGCCACCACCAGAAGCAGTTGGCCCCAGAAGGAATGGGCGAGGAACCAGATCGGCGGGAATTCAGACGCGCCGACGACGCCGAAGATCTGCGTGGCGATGCCTTGTCGCACCTCTTCCGGCGTTGCAGGCAACCCGCCCTGTGCGAGGGCCGCGACGACGATCTCTTCGGTTCGGGCATACATCAGCCACATGCCCAGCATGTAGCCGCCAATGGCGAAGAACGCCATGTGGCCAAGCGAGAGGATGCCCGCATAGCCCCAGATCAGATCCATCGCCAGCGCAACGAGGCAGAGGCAAAGCGTCTTGCCCAGCGTCTTGACGAAGGAGGTGGAGATGAAGGCCACGCCATACGCCTCGGACAGGATCGTCACGCCGAGGGTGAAGATCGCGAGGATCAGGATGAACCAGAGGACGGAGGGGTTCTTGGCAAGGAAACTGCGGCTCATGCTGCGGCCTGTCGCTTTAGGAAACGGACGGACCGGGGGCCAGCCCCCGGACCCCCGGGATATTTTTCCAGAGAAGATGTACAGAGACAGTAGGCATTGCTGCGCATCCTCAATCCCCCGCCGCGCGGCCCTTGAGGGCGATGATCCCCCGCGGGCGGAACTGGATGAAGAGGATGATGAAAAGGATCATGTAGGTCTGCGCCGCCAGCGTGTTGGACGGGTTGAGCCATTCGATCCCCTTCTGCAGCGAACCGATGAGGAAGGCCCCGGCCAGTGTGCCCCAGATGTTGCCCACGCCGCCCACAACCACCGTCATGAAGCTTTGCACGATGTAATCAGACCCAAGCTCGGACGTGACCTTGGCGAACAGGCCGATGGCCACGCCCGCGATGCCCGCAATGCCCGAGCCGAGGCCGAAAGTGAGCATGTTGATCCGGTCGGGGTTGATGCCCATGGAGGCTGCCATAGAAGGGTTCTGCGTAACCGCCCGCACCTCTAGCCCCAGCCGCGTGCGTTTCATCAGCCAGAGGAAGAACAGCAGAAACACCATGGCAAGCACGAAGATGGCGATGCGGATATAGCTGATCGACACCACATCGTTGAAGGTCAGCGCGCCATCAAGCCAGCCCGGCGCTGTCAGTGGGCGAGCCTGCGTGCCGAAGATGTTCTTGGCAATCTGTTGGAGAGCGATCGAGATGCCGAAAGTGGCAAGCAGCGTTTCCAGCGGGCGCTTGTAGAGGTGGCGGATCACCAACCGCTCCATCGCAACACCGGCTGCGAAAGTCACGGCAAAGGCCAAAGGCAGCGCCACGATAATCGACAGGGTGTAATTGGTGATGAACAGCTGCACCACATACCCCGTATAGGCCCCCATCATGATGAATTCGCCATGGGCCATGTTGATCACCCGCATGACACCGAAGGTGATCGCGAGGCCAATGGCGGCCAGGAAGTAGATCGAAGCAAGCGAGATGGCATCCAGCGCAAGGTCTGCCGTCTGCATTGCACCGACGGTCCTGCCGATACGGTCCAGCGCCGCGCGGGCGGCGGAGGTGACTGCCGGGTCGGGTTCGGCGTAAACTTCGGCGAAGCGGTGTTCTGCGATGGCGGCGGCGACCTCGGCATCGGTTGCGGCGGGAGGCACGGTTCCGGCGGCCTCCAACGCAGTATAGGCTTGGTCGCGGGCGGCTTGCGTGCCCAGGTCGGCCACGGGAATTCCTGCCACTGCACCATCAACGATATTGGCCAGAAGCGCGGCACGCGATTCCTCGACCGTCAGGCGGGCGGGTGCCATTTCGGCGGCGACCAGCAGATCGTAAGCCTCCACCGCTGTAAGATCGCTGCCCGGTTCAAGTTCGCGGGCAAGGTTCATGTCTGCGGGCAGGTCGCCGACAAAGGCAATTTGCCGCGTGGCGACCAAGGGGTTAAGCGCGCCGCGCAGATCAAGCCCGAGATCGGAGCCGAAGCTTTCGATGGCGGCCACACGGGCGGCGCTGTCGGGATCAAAGCGCAGGGTCAGCAGCCGTTCGAGCCGCTCTTTCTGGGCCTTCAGCGCAGGGTCGGCCTCTGAAGCCAGCGAAGCGCGCAGCGGTTCAAGATGGGCGGCTTCGGGATCGCGGGCGATGGATTGAAGCGCGTCGGCACGCTTGGCGGGATCAGGGTCTGACAGGGTAAATTGCACCAGCGCGGTGGAAATCATCCCGCGCACCCCGGCATTGGGACGCAGTTCAGTGATATCGGATTTCGCGGCAGTCCCTGCATCGGCCCCTGCAAGATCGCGCAGCGCCCAACCCTCAGACGTGGTTTCGATCAGGAAGAAGGCGCCGTCAGCCTTGCGCACACCCAAGCCACGGTTCACCCAGGCCCCCAGCACCGTTGCCGCCAGCGGGTCGCCACTTTCGGCGAGGGCGGCGATCACCGGGGTGATCGTGGCCCGGGTGGGCTTTTCGATCAGCGCGCGGTTCGCGGTCAGGATGTCGGTGGCCGACTGCTCCTGCGCAAGGCCGGGAAAGGCCAGCAGCAAGACGGCGGCAAGGGAAAGGAGGATGCGGCGCATGGGATCCTGCATATAAGAAAGGGGGGCCAGGACATCCGGCCCCCCGATACTTCGGTCAGATCAGTAGTTCGATTTGATCTGCACGCAGGTCTTGGTTTCGGTGTTGTACATGCCGCAGTCGAGTTCGGCCCAATCGGATTCCAGCACCGCCGATTCCGGCAGGAAGTCGGTCCAGGCATCACCGGCAACCGGTTCAGTCTGGCTGATGATGTCGAACTGGCCATCCGCCCGGATTTCGCCGATCAGAACCGGCTTGGTCAGGTGGTGGTTCGGCAGCATCTTGGCAACGCCCCCGGTCAGGTTCGGCACTTCAAGGCCATACATCGCCTCACGCACGGCATCGACATCAGTCGTGCCTGCCTTTTCAACGGCCTGCACCCACATGTTGAAGCCGATGACATGGGCTTCCATCGGGTCATTCGTCACACGCTCGGGGCCAGCGAAGGCCTTCCACTTTTCAATGAACGCGGCGTTTTCGGGGGTGTCAGCGGTTTGGAAATAGTTCCACGCCGCGAGGTGACCCACGAGGTTCGACGTATCCAGACCCGACAGTTCCTCTTCGCCGACCGAGAAGGCGACGACGGGGATTTCATCGGCAGAAACGCCAGCGGCGGCAAGTTCCTTGTAGAAGCCGATATTGGCATCACCGTTGATGGTGGAGATCACGCCAACCTTCTTGCCGTCAGCACCCAGTGCGACGACATCGGCGACGATCTTGGACCAGTCCGAATGGCCGAAGGGGGTGTAGTTCACGAAGATGTCTTCCTTCGCGATGCCCTTGGAGACCAGATAGGATTCCAGGATGTTGTTCGTGGTGCGCGGATAGACATAGTCCGTGCCGAGCAGGGCGAATTTCTCGACCCCCAGTTCTTCGAGGAAGTAATCCGTAGCCGGGATCGCCTGCTGGTTCGGGGCGGCGCCGGTGTAGAAGACGTTCTTGGACGATTCCTCGCCTTCATACTGCACCGGGTAGAACAGCAAGCCGTTCAGTTCCTCGATCACCGGCAGAACCGATTTGCGCGACACCGACGTCCAGCAGCCGAACATCACGTCGACATTCGACACGGTCAGCAGTTCGCGGGCCTTTTCGGCAAAGAGCGGCCAGTCAGAGGCCGGATCTACGACCACCGCCTCAAGCTGTTTGCCCAGCAGGCCGCCCTTGGCGTTCTGCTCTTCAATCAGCATCAGCATGGTGTCTTTCAGCGTCGTTTCCGAGATCGCCATCGTTCCCGACAGCGAGTGCAGGACGCCGACCTTGATCGTTTCCTCCTGCGCCAGCGCGGCACCGGCGAAGGCCATGCCCATCGCGCCGCCCAGCATCATCCCCTTGATCTTGTTCATTAGGTAATCCTCTTTCGAGACCGCCCGAAGCCTGCCCTTCCCTTTCCGGGATGGGGTCACTATCTTCGAGAGGCAACTCAGGTTGCACCCCGTGCGGTGGGGGCGGACTTCCACATCGAAACCCCTGCCGCACATCTTTTCTTTCGCGGCGGCCGCAGCGGCCCCGCCAGAGGCAGAAGACCGCCATCGCCGCAGCGCGGCAACTTTCACCGACGAAAGTCTCAAAGTGGTATGCCAAACTCGTGATATACGCTTAAAACTTCCGCAGCGGCGCGGCATACGCTGATTTTTTCATCGCGCGCAAAGCCAGAATCAGGCGACTCAGGGCGATTTCTGGCAGAGAAACGTCGCAAACTGCCGGGATTGGAAACAGTCCGTTCACCCGGCGGAGAAGGGGGCTGGACGCTGCGCAGAGCGCGCGGATACCGTTGGCAGCAGCGTAGTGAAAGGTGAACCCGTGTTGAAAACCGCCCTTGGCCTGAGCGCCGCCCTGTTCCTGACCGCTTGCTATCCAAGCGTTCCCATCAACCCAGACGGCAGCCGCCAATTTGGCGAAACGCGCTCGTTCAGTCTGCCTACGGGCATGGGCCTGAATGTCACGCGTGAAGGCAACCAGGCCAAGATTCTCTATCCGATGGAATACCCGCTGACCGATGCCGAGGCGGCGGATTACATCATCCGCGCTACAGGCTGCCGCCCCATCGCGATGGTTTCCAGCCATTCGACGATGTATAACCGCGGCCTGCACCGCACCTATGATCTGAACTGCAGCGGCGCCTAACGGCGGTAAGGGCCGGTCTGGCGGTCACCCTGCCAGCGCCAGACCGCCCTCGCGTTGCAGAAACGCCACGATCGCCTCGACCCCCACGCCCTGCCGCAGCCGCGCCATCACATAGGGGCGGCTGCCACGGGCGCGTTGTGTGTCTGATTCAAGCAAGGCGATATCCACCCCGACATGGGGGGCGAGGTCGGTCTTGTTGACCACCAAAAGATCGGACCGCGTCACCCCTGGCCCGCGTTTGCGCGGAATGTCCTGCCCGGCGGCGGTGTCGATCACATAAATGGTGATGTCAGCCAGTTCCGGGCTGTAGGTCGCGGCCAGATTGTCGCCCCCGCTTTCGATGAGGATCAGGTCGAGGTCGGGGAAGGCCCCGCGGAGATCAGCCACCGCCGCCAGATTGATCGATGCATCTTCACGGATCGCGGTATGGGGGCAGCCGCCGGTTTCCACGCCCCGGATACGTTCCACCGGCAGAACCTGCGCACGCATCAGGTATTCGGCATCCTCGCGGGTGTAGATGTCATTGGTGATGACCGCCATCGAACAGCGATGCGCAAGTGCACGGCAGAGCTGTTCTGTCAGCGTCGTCTTGCCCACGCCCACCGGCCCGCCAATCCCGACGCGCAAAGGTCCATGTCCCGTCATGTCTTGAAAATCCTTACGTCCATTCCTTCATGCCGCATGGCGGCCAGATCGGCCCCGAAGGCCGCGCTTTCGATGGCGTCCACCCCCTGCCCCGCCGCCGTATCCGCAACGGACTGGATCAGCGGGTGCAGCGCGGCCAACGCCGCCTGCCCCTCATTCTGGCCCAGCGGCACAAAGCGGACGGCAACGGAAATGAGGTTGGAGGTAAAGGCGTGCAGATAAAGGGCAATCACCTGCGATTTCTCGAGCCCCAACCCCTGCGCAGCCGAACCGACGGCCACTGGCAACGGATACGATGCCATCTCTTGCCCGGTCAGCGCAGAAACGGCGCGGGCAAAGGCAGCGCCCTGATCCGCCGTTTCCCGCAACCGTTCGGCGGAGGGTTGAAGTGCGACGGCAAGTGCGCCCAGCGCGGCATGATCCGCCCCGTCTTCCAGCGCAGCGGATAACAGGATTGCGTCCTGCTTGCCCGCGCCGAACCGCAGTACATCGGCCAGCCATGCCTCCAGATCAGCGCCCGAGGCGATGCCGCCGTCGTGGATGACCTGTTCCATCCCGTGCGAATAGGCAAAGCCGCCCGTTGGAAAGGCGGGCGAGAGCCACTGGACTAGGGTCATCAATCCGGCGGCGGTCATTCGTCGGGCTGATCCGGTTCATCGGCATCCACCCGGTGCGAGGCATGGTGCTGCACCTGCATCGCGCCATGGGGATGGGACAGGGTAAAGACATGGGGCACATGGCCCTGTGCGTGGCCGTGATCATGGCCCATCGTGCGGCCATGACCATAGGCCCCGCCTTCGGGTGTGAAGGGTTCCATCGCGTGGGTCACGGTGCCGCCCAACTGCACCAGCATTGCCTTGAGCACATGGTCATCGCGGATGACCAGCCGGTCATCTTCGATCTGGCAGGGGGTGTGGCGGTTGCCGATATGCCAGGCAAGACGCGGAAGATCGCCCTTGATGATCAGCACCGGTTCCGCCGCCGCGACCACGGCGATCAGGCGGCCATCCATCAGTTCAAAGCAATCTCCCGCTTCGGCGCTGGTGGTTTCGGGCAGGTCGATCATCACGCCGCGATCCGCTGCCGTCATCAGACGTTTGCGGCGCAGGAACCGTTCGTCATAGCCCAGCACGACCTGATCAACCGGGTCGCGCCCCCCGACGGCGGCCCGGCGGATCAATGCATGGGCAAGCGGATAGTCAGTCATCGGTCAGCGCCCCTTTGCCGTTTGGTCACCCGGATTGCAGTTTATCATCTCAGCCCCGTCGCGTCGTCATGGCTTGTTAATCCCTCAACCCCATCCTTGGCCTGCAAAGAGGGAGAAGACCATGCATCACCTGTCCCCCGTCGATGAACTTGCCGAAATCCGGGCGGAAATCGCCCGCCTGAAACTGCGCGAAACGGCGTTGCGCGACGTGATCCTGACTGCGCCATCCACAAGCCTGACCGGGCGTTGGCACCGGGTCGAGGTGACCGAACATCGCGTCCGCATGTTCGATCCGGCGCTTTTGCCCGATGTTATCCGCGACAACCCGGCCTATTGGCGGGAACGCGTGCAAACCCGCATCAGCACGCTTGCACTGCAAACCCGCCTTCCGCGCCCGGGTTGGCCCATCCGGCGGGGCGATGATCATGCGGCCATGCATTGACCAGGACTGACTGTCACGCATGGCAGTTTTGCCCGGTCAGAACAGGAAATACCGTTGCGCCAGCGGCAGTTCGGTCGCCGGCTCGCAGGTCAGCAACACACCATCGGCGCGCACTTCGTAGGTTTCAGGATCAACCTCGATCTGCGGGGTGGCATCGTTCAAGCGCATGTCGCGCTTGCCGATGCCACGGCATCCTTCCACTGCCAGCGTTTCCTTGGCGAGTCCGTATTGCCCCCGAACATCGGCCTCTTGCCCAGCCTGGCTGACAAAGACCACCGCGTTGCGCTCCACACTGCGGCCAAAGGCCCCGAACATGGGCCGCGTATGCACCGGCTGCGGCGTGGGAATGGATGCGTTTGGATCGCCCATCTGCGCCACGACGATACAGCCGCCGATCAGCACCATTTCCGGCTTGGCCCCGAAAAACGCGGGCGACCACAGGACCAGATCGGCGCGCTTGCCTTCTTCCACGCTGCCGATATGGCGCGACAGGCCATGCGCCACGGCGGGGTTGATCGTGTATTTGGCGATGTAGCGGCGGACGCGCAGATTGTCATTCGCGCCCATCTCACCCTCTAGTCGGCCGCGTTGCACCTTCATCTTGTGCGCGGTCTGCCATGTGCGGGTGATCACCTCGCCCACCCGGCCCATCGCCTGACTGTCAGACGATATCACCGAAAATGCCCCCAGATCGTGCAAGATATCTTCGGCCGCGATGGTTTCGCGCCGGATACGGCTTTCGGCAAAGGCCACATCTTCCGGCACCTTGCGATCAAGGTGGTGGCACACCATCAGCATGTCGAGGTGTTCCTCGATCGTGTTCACGGTGTAGGGCATCGTGGGGTTGGTAGACGAGGGCAGCACATTCTGGCTGCTGACCACCTTGATGATGTCGGGCGCGTGGCCGCCGCCCGCGCCTTCGGTGTGGAAGGCGTGGATCGTGCGGCCCCGGATGGCGGCGAGGGTGTTTTCCACGAAACCGGATTCGTTGAGCGTATCGGTGTGGATCATCACCTGCACGTCCATCGCATCGGCCACAGTCAGGCAGCAATCAATGGCGGCGGGGGTCGTTCCCCAATCCTCGTGCAGTTTCAACGCGCAGGCACCGGCGCGGATCTGTTCCTCCAACGCGGCAGGAAGTGAGGCGTTGCCCTTGCCTGCAAAGGCCAGGTTCATCGGAAAGGCATCCGCCGCCTGCATCATCCGTGCGATATGCCACGGCCCCGGCGTGCAGGTTGTGGCAAGTGTGCCATGTGCGGGGCCTGTGCCGCCGCCTAGCATTGTGGTGATCCCGGAATGGAGCGCATCGTCGATCTGCTGCGGCGCGATGAAATGGATATGCGCGTCCATCGCGCCCGCCGTCAGGATGCGGCCTTCGCCTGCGATGATCTCGGTCCCTGGCCCGATGATCACATCCACCCCTGGCTGGGTGTCGGGATTGCCCGCCTTGCCGATCTTGGCGATCCGGCCATCCCGCAGGCCGACATCGGCTTTGTAGATGCCCGTCCAATCCACGATCAGAGCATTGGTGATGACGGTATCCATCGCGCCCGCTGCACGGGTGATCTGGCTTTGTCCCATCCCGTCGCGGATCACCTTGCCGCCGCCGAACTTGACCTCTTCGCCATAGCGCAGCGCGTTGGCCCCTTGCGAGGAGCGCTCGGCGATCAGGTCACGCTCCACCTCGATGATCAGGTCGGTGTCGCCCAAGCGGACCTTGTCGCCCACAGTGGGACCGTACATGTCGGCATAGGCGGCGCGGGTCATCGCATAGGGCATCGGGTCACTCCTCGGATCGGGTCATGCTGGCGCCGCGTCCTGCGTCTGCGTGTCGACCATGAAACGATCATCGACAGGCACTTGCAGCGCAGTGGCCAGCGCATTGGTCTGGGCGGCCATGGCGATGACGGCCATCAACTCGCCATGCTGGGCATCAGTCATGCCCTTGGCGCGGGCCGCCGCCGTGTGGGAATGGATGCAATAGCTGCACCCATTGGTGACCGACACGGCCACATAGATCATCTCTTTCACCATCGGGTCGAGATGGCCGGGGCCCATCACGACCTGCAACCTTTCCCAGGTTGCACGCAAAAGGGCCGGGTCGGCGGCCAGCGCGCGCCAGAAGTTGTTAACGTAGTCGGTGTTCCGCTTGGCCCGGATGTCATCGAACACGGCGAGGGCTTCTGCCCCCGCCGCCTTGTCCGAAAGGATCGGCGCAACGGCCATCAGACCACCGCCATCACGCGTGCCGGGCCGCCTGTGCCCGTCTTGTGTTTGGGCGCACCGATGAAGACTGTCGCCCCGGCGGCGGGAAGCCCGTCCAAGCCGGCGAGGTTTTCGATCCCGAAGCGCCCGCCCGGCAGCCAGCTGAAATGCACGGCGAAATCGGCGGAATTGCCGGGGTCGAGCGACAGGGTATCCACCCCGATGCAAGCCGCATCAAGGCCAGCCAGCATGTCGGTCGCTGCTTTGGAGAAGCCGGGGAAAGCGAACTTGCCCTCCGGATCGTTGCGATAGGACGGATCGCCCACCTTGGCCGCCCAGCCCGAATTCATCGCGACGCAGGCCCCGGCGGGAATGTCGCCATTGGCGCTGACCCAAGCCTCAATATCGGCAGGTTCGACCATGGCGTTGGGGTCTTCCGCCGCCTTGGCCTTAATGTCGATGATGCAGAGCGGGCACATCAGCCGTTCCGGTGCCAGATCAGCGACCGACGTGCCATCTTCGGTAAAGTGCAGCGGTGCGTCGATATGCGTGCCGGTATGTTCAAAGATCGTCAGCTTCCACAGTTGATAGCCGGAATCGGCGAACTTGACGGCAGGTTCGTAAATGATGCCGGGATTGCCATCGAATGTCGGGAAAGCCCCGTCATAGGCGTGGGTCAGATCGACCACGCGCCCCGCCGCCTGCGCCAATGCCGGGCGGGCCGTCGTCAGGCCAGATGCCATGACCGCTGCCGTCGTTGCGGCGGCGCCGGTGAAAAGAGCGCGGCGCGACAGCATGGATTGCTTGACCGACTCGATAAGGCAGGTATCACACATGGTAGCCTCCTTGTTTTCCTGGTCTTTCCCCGCAGCCCCGGCTGAACGGGCAGGCCGGTATCCGGCACAGGGGTTCAGCCTTTCATCCGACTTGCCCCTGCGTCAAGCGCGGTCAAAGCGGCCCCATCACCTTGCCGTTGAAACCATAGACGGTGCGCCCGCCGCTGAGCGGAACAAGAGCCACTTCGCGACTTTGCCCCGGTTCAAACCGCACGGCGGTGCCCGCGGGAATATCCAGCCGCATCCCGCGCGCGGCTGCGCGGTCAAAGGACAGGCCGGGATTGGTTTCGGCGAAATGGTAATGGCTGCCCACCTGAACCGGGCGGTCGCCGGTATTGGCGACCATCAGGCTGATCTGGGCCGCTTCGGCGTTGAGGATGATCTCACCCTCTGCCGGGAAGATCTCACCGGGGATCATTTCCGCCCCCGCAGCCAGGCAAGGGCATAGCCGCCTGCTGCCGCCGCAACAACCGCGATGATCCAGCCATACTGGATACCATGCGGATGGGGATGAAAGCCGTCATGCGCCAAGGCGGGCAAGGCGAGGGTCGTCAGAACGGGGGCCAACATGCGAACCATGGGATACCTTTCAGCGGATGGGGTGGTGAACGGTAACAAGCTTGGTGCCGTCGGGGAAGGTCGCCTCAACCTGCACGGAATGGATCATCTCGGGGATGCCATCCATGCATTGCTCGCGCGTGATGACATGGGCGCCCGCCTCCATCAGATCGGCAACGGAACGGCCGTCGCGCGCGCCTTCCACCACGAAATCGGTGATCAAGGCGATGGCTTCGGGGTGGTTCAGCTTTACGCCGCGCGCCAGTCTGCCGCGCGCCACCATGGCGGCGAGGCTGACCAACAGCTTGTCCTTTTCACGCGGGGTCAGGTTCATGCCGTCTTCTCCTGAAACTGCCAGACGCGCGGCAGCACCGCCCCGCGCCGCAAAACCGATAGTGCGCGCACGATCTGGCGGCGCAAGGGCCAGCCGTCCTGTGCCATGGCGCGCAGCGTCAGCCGCCCGTCATAGGCCGAGGCGGCAGCTACGACCCCCGGCTCATCCAGCACGCGGCGCAGGGGGCCGATCGCATCCTCCAGCCCTGGCGCGACCATCACAAGGCTGGCAAAGGCCCGCGCGCCGGCCAGCACCGCCTGCCCGGCGTCCAGCGCCGCATCGGTCAAGGCCAGTGGTTCAATGTGGATCGGGCGGTCACCGGCCCAGATTTCGCGGCGGTCTCGGAACCTTAAACTGGCCACGCTTTCCCCCATGGCGGCCCGGCCCAGCACCACGGTTTCCAGCGCCAAACAACCCGCGCCGGGGGCAAGGTCAATGCGCGTGCGCCGGTCCAGCGCGGCAGCGTCGAAAAGGATGGTTTCCTGTGGCAGCCAGTCCAGCCAGCCGCCTGCCCCGACCCGCAGTTCAACCTCTACCCGCGCTACACCGGTGCCCGCGCGATAGGCGCGCTCGGCGGTCTGGGTGGTGGCGGTGGCGCAAAGGGCGCCGTCCAGCGTGACGGCATAGGTTAGCCGGTCGCCCCCCGTGAGCCCGCCGGAGGTGTTGAGGAAAACGATCTCGGGGACAGCCCCGACTCTTGGCAGGATCGCCTTAGCCGATCCGATCTGGCGCAGGTTGACCAACCGCGCGCGCCCACCATCAAGGCGCAGACAAACGGAAGCCTCGCCACGGCTGCGCTGATGGATGTGAAGGGGGGTTTGGTCTGTCATGCGCGCTCCTCGCCCTATCCAATGGGCGCGGCTGGCGCGGCTTCAACGCGGCTTTGTCGTGCCGCGTGGTGGCCCGTGGCGAAGCGCCTAGTGATGCACAAGATTTGTGCGGTTCGCCCAAGGAACGGCCGACGCAAGAAACGTCCGCTTATTCATCCGGGCATTGGATATTTGTGGATCACGGAGAGAATGCGGGGGATAAATCCGCCGCTCTGGCATCTGGGTTATCGCAGCGACCCGGCATTCACGTACATTAACGAGATTGCAAAGACATTGCTCTGAAATCGGAGACAGTTGGATGACGGCCCGCTTGAGCATGAAGGAATTTCCCAAGACTGCGATGAACCGCAAGGCGAGCGAGGTTCATGAGGCTGCCGCCACCAAGCCGGTCAGCCTGTCAGAACATGGAAAATCCCGCTTTGTGATCATGTCGCGCCGGTTCTTTGACGAACATTTCGACACGAGCGTATCGTTGGCCGATCAAGCGGCTGCAAAGGCAGATCGCCTTTAGATCGCTGCCCACGATCAGGGCGGAGCGTGTTGTCAGCCCCGCAGATAATCGGCCAGCACAGCACGCGCACCGCGCGCGCCCAGATCGGATAGGAACCCGGCAAAGCAGGCGATGACCTGCGGGTCGCGGCCCAGCGCGCCATAGATATCTTCCATCGCCAGCCATGCCGCCGGATCGGTGGCTGCGCTGCGGGCCGTGGCTTGCAGCCGGTCCCAATTTGGATCGTTGGGTTCGATCACCCGGCCCTGATCCGAAATGCCCATGCAATAGCGGCACCACAGCGCGCTTTCCAGGATCAGCCCGCGCGGCAGATGCCCCCGCGCCAGATTATCGGCGATCGAGGGGATGATGAATTTCGGCTGGCGGTTTGATCCATCCAGACAGAGGCGGCGTTCGGTATCGGCCACTTCCGGGTTGGAGAACCGGGCGCGGATCAGGTCGAAATAGGCGTTCAGATCGGTGCCGGGAACTGGCGGAACGATGGGGATGATTTCTTCGCGCTCGACCTTGTTCAGAAAGCCCGCGATCAGGGGTTCGGCCATCGCCTCATGCACATATTCGATATCCATCAGCCCGCCAGGATAGGCGATGATGGCGTGGCCGCCGTTCAGGATGCGGATCTTCATCGCCTCATAGGCGTGGACATGGGGGGTGAAGGTGACGCCCACCTTTTCCAGCGGCGGGCGTCCGGCGGGGAAGTGATCCTCCAGCACCCATTGGCGAAAGGGTTCGCAGGTGACGGGGACAGGATCATCAGCCAGACCGAAAGACGCTGCCATCGCGCGTTCGCGCGGGCCGGTGGCGGGGGTGATGCGATCCACCATGCCATTGGGAAAGGCGACATTGGCGGCAATCCAATCGGCCAGCGCCGGATCGGACAGTTGCGCAAGGCCGATGACGGCGGCACGGGTCACGTCGCCATTTCCGGGAAGGTTGTCGCAGGACATCACGGTGAAGGGCACCACGCCCGCCGCGCGCCGGGACCGCAGCGCCGCCACGATGGCCCCGAAGGCGGTGGCGGGGCAGTCGGGGGTGCGGGCGTCTGCCACGATATCGGCATGGTTTGGGTCAAAGCGGCCGGTGGCAGGATCGACGTAATACCCCCCCTCGGTCACCGTAAGAGACACGATGCGGATTTCCGGCCGCGACATGGCGGCGATCAGGGAGGCGTTGTCGGGCGAAACGGGCAGGAAATCCACCATCGCGCCGATGCGGCGGGCGGTCTTTCCAGCGGGGTCAAGTTCGATGACCGATGACAGGCAATCCTGCGCCATCAAGGCGTCGCGCATCCGGGCATCCGGTGCCCGCACGCCGGCCCCGATGATGGCCCAATCCATCCCCTCGCCCAGCGCGAACAGGTCATCCAGATAGACGGCCATATGCGCCCGGTGAAAATTGCCAAGGCCGATATGCACGATGCCGGGGGTCAGGCGGCTGCGATCATAGGCGGGAAGGCTGACACGGGGATGGTGGGTCATCTTTGGCCTCAAAGGGAGAGAGGGAACACAGTATCGGCACGGTCGCAGAATGGGTCAGAGGGCCATGATGTCAGGCCATCCAATTGCCGCCATCGACGCCAAGGCACTGGGCGACGATGTAGCGGGCCTCGGGCGTGGCGAGAAAGATCGCCATACCCGTCAGATCGGCGGCGGTGCCCATGCGGCCAAAGGGGACGGCAGCCCCGACTTCGCACTTTTTCTGGCCCGGAGCCTTGCCTTCGTATTTGGCGAAGAAGGCATCGACACCATCCCAGTGTTCGCCATCCACCACGCCCGGCGCGATGGCATTGACGTTGATGCCGTGCTGGATGAGGTTGAGCCCAGCGGATTGCGTCAGGCTGATCACAGCGGCCTTGGTGGCGCAGTAGACGGCGACAAGCCCCTCGCCCCGGCGACCCGCTTGCGAGGCCATGTTGATGATCGTGCCCCCCTGCCCCCGTGCGATCATGTGGCGGGCGGCGGCTTGCAGACAAAACAGGGTGCCCGCGACATTGACGGCAAAGAGCTTGTCATAATCGGCGCGGGTGATTTCGGCGATGGGGGCGGCGGTGAAGAGGGCCGCGTTGTTGATCAGTATGTCCAGATGGCCCATCTGCGCCACCGCCGCATCAAAGCCCGCGTCGATGCTGTCTTGCCGAGTCACATCCATCTGCACGGCCAACGCCTGCGGGCCAAGGCTCGCTGCGGCCTTGGCAACCGCATCGGCGTTGATATCGGCCAGTGCCACCCGCGCGCCTTCGGCGATGTAGGCGCGGGCGAATTCAAGCCCGATGCCCCGCGCGGCCCCTGTGACAAGGGCGGTTTTTCCCTGCAACCTCATGCCATTGCCTTTCCGTCAGCGCCGAAGCGGTGGATCTTTCCTGCCTGCGGAGACAGGGCGATGCGGTCGCCATGGCGCAGCGCGACCTCGCCGCTGGCGCGGACGGTGATGGTTTCGCCACTGTCTAACACAACCTTGAGGAAGGAGTCCGATCCCAGATGTTCGGTCAGGCCCACGACCCCGCGCCATTGCCCGCCATCGCCGATATCGAGATGTTCGGGGCGGACGCCGATGGTGGTGGCGCCGTGCTTTTCGGCCTCAGCCCCCGCGATCAGGTTCATCTTGGGGCTGCCGATGAAACCTGCGACGAACAGGTTTGCGGGGCGGTGGTACAGTTCCAGCGGGGAGCCCACTTGTTCGATATTGCCCGCGTTCAGGACGACGATCTTGTCGGCCATGGTCATGGCCTCTACCTGGTCATGGGTGACATAGATCATCGTGGTCTTCAGCGTCTGGTGCAGTTCTGTGATTTCCTGCCGCATGGTCACACGCAGCGCGGCATCAAGGTTTGACAGCGGTTCATCGAACAGAAAGGCCGCCGGTTCGCGCACGATGGCACGTCCGATGGCGACGCGCTGGCGCTGGCCGCCGGACAATTGGCCCGGGCGGCGATCAAGATAGTTGGTCAGGTTCAAAATGCGCGCGGCGTTCTGAACCTTTTTCTCCTGCTCATCCTCTGACAATCCCGCCATTTTCAGCGGGAAGGCGATGTTCTTTCGCACGGTCATGTGGGGGTAAAGCGCATAGCTTTGGAACACCATGGCCAGTCCGCGCTTGGCGGGTGGAAGATAGGTGGCATCCGTCCCGTCAATGTCGATCTGGCCCGAGGTTACATCTTCCAGCCCGGCGATCAGGCGCAACAAAGTGGATTTGCCACAGCCCGAGGGGCCGACGAAGACCACGAATTCCCCATCCTCGATGGTGAGGTTGATATCGGGGATGACCGCGACCTCGCCAAAGGATTTGTTGACGTGTTTGAGTGTTATCTTGCCCATGGGGTCCTCACTTCACCGCGCCGAAGGTCAGGCCCCGGACGAGTTGTTTCTGGCTGAACCAGCCAAGGATCAGGATCGGCGCGATGGCTATGGTGCTGGCGGCGCTGAGTTTTGCGTAGAACAGGCCTTGGGGTGCCGAAAAGCTGGCGATGAAGGCCGACAGGGGTGCTGCTTTGGTGGTGGTCAGGACGATGGTCCAGAACGCCTCATTCCAGGCGAGGATCACGTTCAGCAGCAGGGTCGAGGCAATGCCGGGCAACGCGATGGGCGTCAGGACATAAAGGATTTCCTTCATCAGCCCTGCCCCGTCCATCCTTGCCGCTTCAAGGATTTCGCCGGGGATTTCCTTGAAATAGGTGTAGAGCATCCAGACAATGATCGGCAGGTTCATCAGCATCAGCGCAAGGACAAGGCCGATGCGGGTGTCGATCAGGCCCAACTGCAAAAACAGCAGATAAAGCGGGATCATCACGGCGACGGCGGGCATCATCTTGGTAGACAGCATCCACATCAGCAGATCCTTGGTCCGCCGACCGGGGACAAATGCCATGGCCCAGGCTGCAGGGATGGCAATGGCAAGGCCAAGAAGCGTGGAGCCGAGCGAGATCACCACCGAATTCCAGAAAAAGCGCGGGTAATCAGACCGCGACCAGACCTCGACGTAATTCTCCATCGTCCAATCCGCGCCGAGCAATTCGGGCGGGGAGGCGACGGCCGAGGCTTCGGTTTTGAAGCTGGTCAGGATCATCCACAACACGGGGAAAAAGATGATCAGCGCAACCGACCATGCGGCGATGGTGGTGAGCGTCTCGCGGCGGGGGGAAACGGCGCGGGCCATGGGATACCTCAGGCGTCGAGATGGCGGCCAATGCCGCGCATCAGGAAATAAGCGACGATATTGGCAAGGATCACGGCGATGATCCCCCCGGCGGCGGCGCGGCCTATGTCTTTGGCGGCAATGGCTTGCTTGAAGATCATGTAGGGCAGCGTGGTGGAGGCCGATCCCGGCCCGCCCTGCGTGGTGGTGAAAATCTCGCCGAAGATGCCCAAAAGGAAGATGGTCTGGATCAGGATAACCACGGTGATCGCGCGGGTCATGTGCGGCAGAATGATGAATCGCAGGCGATTGAGGGCCGAGGCACCGTCCATCTCGGCCGCTTCCAACTGTTCGGAGGACAGCGATTGCAGGGATGTCAGCAGGATCAGCGCGGCGAAGGGCAGCCATTCCCAGGACACGATCCCGATGACAGACAGAAGCGGATATTCCTCAAGAAACAGAATGGGTTGGGTGCCAAAGCCCCGCGCGACGGCGGCGAACAGGCCGTTTTGCGGGTGCATGAACAGGTTTTCCCAGATGGAAGCTGCGACCGGCGGCATCACGAAGAAGGGCGCGATCACAAGGATGCGCAGCATCCCCTGCCCCTTCACCGGCTGGTCGATCAGCAGCGCGATCAGGATGCCCAGCACCACCGTGATGATCAGCACGCCCCCCACCAGCGCCAGTGTGTTCCATAGGGCCAGCCAGAAATCGGGGGAGTTGAAGAACCAAAGATAGTTGGTGAAACCAACCCAACCCGTCCGGTCGGGTGACAGCAGGCGATAGAGGCGGAAGGAATAATACAGCGTCATGGCCAGCGGAACGGCCATCCAGATGAACAAAAGCACCACCGACGGGGCCACCATCACACGTGCGGCAAGACGGCTGGACTGTGTGGACATGGGGGATCGCCTTCGGATCGGGGCCGGGATGCGGCGCGACAGTTCGGAAGAAGGAAGGAAAGGCCGCCTGCGCAGAAAGGTTGCGCAGGCAGGCCGATTGCAGGGCCGGTGGGAGGCCGGCCCCGCAAGGGTGTGGTTACTGGATGTAGCCTGCGGCCTTCATCTCGTCGGCGACGGCGGTCTGTGCCTCGGCCAGCGCTTCATCCGCGGTTTTCTGCCCGGCCAGTGCCGCCGAGAAGATTTCGCCCACGGTCGTACCCAGCCCCTGGAATTCCGGGATGGCCACGAATTGCACGCCGACATAGGGCACCGGCTTCACAGTAGGGGCGTTCGGATCGGCCGAGTTGATGCTGTCCAACGTCATCTTGGCGAACGGCACCTTCTGGTATTCCGCGTTTTCATAGAGCGAGGTCCGCGTTCCCGGAGGCACGTTGGCCCAGCCTTCCTTGGAGGCGACGAGTTCCAGATATTCCTTGCTGGTCGCCCAGTTCACGAAGGTCTTCGCTGCATCCTGTGCGTCCGAAGACGACGGAATTGCCAGCGACCAAGCCCAGAGCCAGTTGCCGCGCTTGCCCAGGCCATTGTCGGGTGCGAGTGCAAAACCGACCTTGTCGGCAATGGTGCTGTCCTTGCCGGTCACGAAGGAGGCCGCAACCGTGGCGTCGATCCACATGCCGCACTTGCCCTGATTGAACAGCGTCAGGTTTTCGTTGAAGCCGTTGTTCGAGGCACCCGGGGGGCCGTACTGGTTCATCAGGTTGAGGTAGAAGTCGAGCGTCGCCTTCCATTCCGGCTGGTCGAACTGGGGGTTCCAGTTTTCGTCGAACCAGCGCGCGCCGAAGGAGTTGGACATGGCGGTCAGGAAGGCCATGTTTTCGCCCCAGCCGGCCTTGCCGCGCAGGCAGACGCCGTTGATTTCGGCATCACGGTTGGTCATCGCGGCGGCGGCCTTTTCGATATCGGCCCAGGTCGGCGCGTCAGGCATGGTGAGGCCTGCGGCTTCCATCAGGTCCTTGCGATACATGACCATCGAGGACTCGCCGTAGAAGGGCGCGGCGAAGATGTTGCCGTCAACGGTCAGACCGCCGCGGATGGCGGGGAGCAGGTCGTCCACGTCATATTCGGCGGGCAGGTCGTTGAGCGAAACAAGCCAGCCCTGCTTGCCCCAGATCGGAACCTCATAGGTGCCGATGGTGAGCACGTCATACTGACCGCCGCCGGTGGCGATGTCGGTGGTGACGTTCTGGCGCAGGACGTTTTCTTCCAGCGTCACCCATTCGACCTTGATGTCGGGATGCTTGGCATAGAAGTCGTCCATCAGACCCTGCATGCGGATCATGTCGCCATTGTTCACGGTGGCCACGGTGATGGTGGTTTCGGCCATCGCAGCCCCGGTCAGGGCAAGCGCAGCCGTCGCGCCAAGAAGCGCGCGCAGCGAGATGTTCATTGGTATCCTCCCATAGAAGCGACTGAGCATTTTATCGCTTAGTGAGCAATTACCCATAAATTGAGCTGATCCGTCAAGCCTGATGTTGCGCAGTTATTCGCCGCATGAGCAAAAACTCTGCTCAAACATTCATCTTTCGGTAAACAAAGGAGAACCGCCGCCCGGCGATCCGCCCCATGGGTTTGGGGGCGGGAAAACCCGGCCCCGATGCTGCGCCGCGGCATCAGCCGAGGGCGAGAATCGCGCGGGCGGATGATTCGTCGGTGACGATTCCATTCAGGATCCCGGCCTTCAGTGCGGCATGAATGGCGGGCAATTTCGACGGCCCTGCCGCCACGCCGATGGCCGGGCGGGCGAGGCGCGGCTCCACCCGGACGCCGCCGTGGCGGGTGGTTTCGGGCTTTTCCAGAAAGCGGCCTTCGGCATCGAAGACCCAACCCGCCACCTCGCCCACCGCGCCGCGCTTTTGCAGGGCGGCCAGTTCGGCGCGGGTGATGAACCCGTCGGCCAGCAGGGGGGCGTCATCGCCCATCTGGCCCACGCCCACGAAGATGACATCCGCGCGTTCGGCCAGTTCGCGCACCCGGCGCACCGGGCCCAGCGATTTGAAGGCGGCGAATTCCTCGACCGTGGCGGAAATCACCGGCATGGCCATCGGGTAATGCGGGGCGCGGACCTTGTCGGCGATGCGCATGATGACATCGAAGAATGAGGCGGAGCCGTCGGGGGCGATGTTGCCGATCATGGACACGAGGCGATGCTGGGGGGCATCCATCGTGGTCATCGCATCCACCATGCCGCGCAGCGCGCGGCCAGTGCCGAGGGCGATCACCAGCGGATCGGGCATGGCGAGGAAGCGTTCAAGCTCTTGCGCGGCGGCGGGGGCGATGGCGCGGATGGGGTCTGCCCCTGCCCCCAATCCCGGCGCGACGCGACAGCGGGTTAGGGAGAAACGGTCGGTAAGTGCTTGTTCCAGTTCAAGACAAGCGGCGATGGGGTGTTCGATGCGGACATGGACCAAGCCCTCGGTCATGGCGCGGCTGACAAGGCGTTGGGCGCGTTGGCGGCTGACGCCGAGTTCGCGGGCGATCTGGTCCTGCGTCATGCCTGCCACGTAATAGAGCCACCCCGCCCGCGCGGCATCGTCGCTTTGGCTCGGTTCGGGATCGGGCGGGAGGGACATGTCAGGTTACGCTTTCGGACAGGAACAGGGCAGGATGGGCGGCGCGCAGGGCGGGAAAATCGTTATAGGTTGCCTCTGGAATGGCATCGTCAGGCGGGGTCAGGTCAAGCCCTTTCAGATGGCTGCCCCCAGCAAAGCGCCAGACGCGCATACCTGCGGCAAGGCCTGCGCGGACGCCGTTCAGGCTGTCTTCGATCACCACGCAGGCGGCAGGATCGACGCCCATCCTTGCGGCGGCATGAAGGAAGAGATCGGGCGCGGGCTTGCCGCGCGCCACCTCGGATGCGGTGAAGCAACGCTCTGAAAACACGGAGGAAAGCCCGGTGATCTGAAGCGAGCGGCGCATCCGTTCCGGGCTGGAGGAGGTGGCCAGGCAATAGGGCAGACGCAGGGCAGCGATGAGAGATTGCACCCCCGGCATCACCTGAAGATCGCGTTCAAAGGCGGCCAGAAGGCGCGCGCGATAATCGGCTTCGAACCGGTCGGGCAGTTGCACGCCCCAGCGATCGCGCACCTCTTGCAGCACAACGGGGTAGGACCGGCCAAGGAAATGGCGGCTGACGAAGGCCATGTCCATGTCGACGCCATAGCCACTGAGTTCATGGATGAGCTGGCGGGCGCTGATCACCTCGGAATCGATCAGCACGCCATCGCAATCGAAGATGATGAGTTGAGGGTCGGTCATGGGGGGCGAGAGTGCGGTGGCGGGGGATGGCTGTCAACTGGGGGGTAGGGTTGGTGAGTTCGGGGCGTAAGTCATTGCGGACGCAAGGTTAATCTTCGAAGGGAAGTGCTTTTGGCGGTGCAGCGCCCGGTGCAGATGGCGGTGCAGACGGCTGTGCATACGCACGGTGGGGTATGGGCGCGTTAACCATGCGGGTGAGCGGTGAGTCGCAAAAGCCGCAAGGCCAAGGCGGCGGGGCGGCAGGCCGGGATGGGCTGTCGGGGGGCCGGTCTTGGGGGAGGCGGAATTTGACGCAAATTCCGCGACGGTTTTTGCATGCAAAAACCGGGGATATAGGGGGGAACGCGGCGGGACGCCGCGCGGAATTTGCGTCAAGTTCCGGCGCGGTTTTTGTGTCAGAAACCGCTACCGCTGCGCGGCGAGAAGGGCATCGATCTCGGCCCGCGCGGGCATGGCGGGGGCGGTGCCGGGGCGGGTGACAGAGATGCCTGCGGTGGCACAGCCGAACCGCACAGCATCCGTCATCGAGTGGCCTTCGGTCAGGGCGACGGCGAAACCGCCGTTGAAGGCATCCCCTGCCCCGGTGGTATCCACCACCTTGCCTGCGCTGATCACCGGGACATGCACCGATTGCGTCCGGTCGCGGTAAAGCGCGCCGCGTTCGCCCAGCGTGATGATGCAGGCCCCGACCCCGCGCGCGAGCAGCGCGTCAGCGGCGACCTCGGCCTCGGCCAGGGTGGTGACGGGCAGGCCTGTCAGGCTTTCGGTTTCAGATTCGTTGGGGGTGATGAAATCGCACAGCGCGAGAAGGTCATCGTCCAAGGGTGCCGCGGGTGCGGGGTTGAGGATGGTTTTTACCCCGGCAGCACGGGCGATTTGCAACGCGCGGCGGGCGGCGGGGATCGGCTGTTCCAGTTGGGTGATGAAGACCTTGGCGCCTTCGATCAAGGCGCGATTGGACTCGACATCCGAAACGTCGATCCGGCCTGCGGCCCCGGCGGCGACGATGATCGCGTTATTGCCGGTGGCGTTTTCGAGGAAGATATAGGCCGCACCCGTGTAGCTTTCGGCGTCTTCGGTCACATGGGGATGGACGCCTGCCTTGGCCCAAGTGGCGCGTGCGATATCGGCAAAGGCATCCTTGCCCAGACGGGTGATGATGCTGGTCTTGCCCCCGGCCATCGCGGCGGCGACGGATTGGTTGGACCCCTTCCCCCCCGGCCCCAAGGCGAAAGAGGTGCCGAGGATGGTTTCGCCCATCTTCGGCTGGCGGTCGGCGCGATAGGCGGTGTCGGCGACGAAAATGCCGAGGATGACGATATCGGACATGGGATGAACCTTTGGATCAGGCGTCGGGATCAGGCGTCAGACTCTGGCCGCAGGATCAGGCATCCGGCGGGATGACGCCCTTGCGGAACATGAAGCAGCCGTAGAAGCGACGCTCGCCCGTCTGGATGACGGCATAGGATTGGCGGGCCATGTCGTAGAAGGCGAAGCGTTCGATGGAGGTCATCGGACGCGGGCGGCCCTCGGCGCGGTCAATCTCGGCCTGGACTTCCTGCTGCACGGGCGGGATTTCGGAGGGGTTGCCCACGACCTCCATCCGGCCGGCGAAATCATCGACGAAGGTGTCGAGCGGCAGGACCGACAGGATGGCGTTCACCGCTTCGGCGCAGGTGAGGTTTTCCATTCGGAGAAGCTCGCCGGTCACCGTGTCGCGGGCGACCGAGTCCGACGGGAAATTGGTGTCGGCCACGATCAGCACGTCGCCGTGACCCATGGCACGCAAGACGCGCAGCACATCGGCGTTCAGCCGGTTGTCGATCCCTTTGAGCATCAGATCCTCCCTTGCGGGCTGCGCCCGCGATCCTTTGGGCCAAGCTGCCGTGCCGAAGCGGCAGGGTCAAGCGGTGGTCAGAAGCGCGATCAGAAACGGGCGCCGCTGGCTTTGTCGAAGATGTGCACCTCGGATGCTTCCAGCGGGGCCAGCGTGATGGCATCGCCGGGGCGGTGGGTCACGCGGTCGCGGAAGACGGCGACGAGTTCGCGGCCCGCGATGCGGATGACGACATGGGTTTCCGACCCCGTGGGTTCCACCACGGCGATTGTGCCGGAAATGCCGTTGGGCGTGACAGCCAGATTTTCGGGGCGGACGCCGTAGATCACCTCGCGCCCGTCGGCGACTTTCATCCCCGGCGGCAGGGGCAGCGTTGCGCCCCCGGCCAGAACGGCACCGTTCTGAACCACGCCGTCGATCATGTTCATCGAGGGCGAGCCGATGAAGGAGGCCACGAAGATATTGGCGGGGCGGTCGTAAAGTTCCAGCGGGGCGCCGATCTGTTCGATGCGGCCGCCCTGCATGACGACGATCTTGTCGGCCATGGTCATGGCTTCGATCTGGTCATGCGTCACGTAGACGGTGGTGGTTTTCAGGCGCTGATGCAGTTCGCGGATTTCGGTCCGCATCTGGACGCGGAGTTTGGCGTCGAGGTTCGACAGCGGTTCATCAAAGAGAAACACCTGCGGGTCGCGCACGATGGCGCGGCCCATGGCGACGCGCTGGCGCTGCCCGCCCGACAGGGCGCGCGGGTAGCGGTCCAGATAGGGGGTGAGACCGAGGACTTCGGCGGCGCGGTTGACGCGGCTGTCAATCTCGGCCTTGTCCATGCCGCGCATTTTCAGCGCAAAGCCCATGTTGGCGGCCACGGTCTTGTGCGGGTAGAGCGCATAGTTCTGAAACACCATCGCGATGTCGCGTTCCGAGGGCGGCAAGTTGTTCACCCGCCGCTCACCGATGCGGATATCGCCGGAGGTCACCTCTTCCAGCCCCGCGATCATGCGCAGGAGCGTGGACTTGCCGCAGCCCGAGGGGCCGACCAGAACGACGAATTCGCCATCGGCGATGTCGATATCCAGACCGTGGACGACCTGAAGCCCGCCATAGTTCTTTTTCAGCGCGCGGATCGTGACTTCGGCCATGCCACCCCTCCCAAGGATTTCCCTTTTGGTAGCGGGTGAGACCGGGGCTGTCCACGCACTAATCATACTAACATGTTAGAATCTTGACAGGTGGCCTCCCCCGCGCCAAGGTTCCCGTTAGGGAGTGCTGCTGCATGGGGTTGGGAGGCCCCTTCTGCGCGGGTGAGGGTCGTGTCGCACGGCCTTGGGCATTCCAGACGCCACAGGACATCATAAGGGCCGGGGTCTGCGGGGCCACCGGTCCCATCTCAGGGAGGAGACCCAAGTGAAAGTTGGAACGTACGAAGTGATGCAGGCGCGGATGAGCCGCCGCCGCATGTTGCAGGGTGCAACCGCGCTGGGCGCGATGACGGCGGTGACGGGCGGGATGGGCTTTCGCCCGGCTATGGCGCAAGAGGGCAATGTCCGCGCCGAGATCCTGAAGATCCCCGGCGTGGGGATGGGCAGCCCGACCGATGCTGATTGGCAGAAGGTGGGCGAGCTGTGCCTGGGCGCAACCAAGGCCAATGTGGCCGAGGGCGAGTTTGCGGGCGTGGAACTGACGTTCCTCGGCCTGAACAACCAGAACCTGCACAATTTCCTGTTCCGTGGCTTCCTGAAGCCGTGGGAGGCCTATACCGGGGCCAAGATCAACTGGATCGACCTTGCGCAGGCCGATTACAACTCGCGTCTGCAGCAGTCCATCGCGACCGGGACGGTCGATTTCGACATCATCGAAATGGGCGCACCGTTCGAGGGCGACACAGCAGGCCGTGGCCTGCTGGACGAGATGCCCGATTGGGTGAAGACGCAGATTGAGGCGGATGACCTTGTGGGTTACCTTCAGGCACCCGTCGGCACCTGGGATGGCAAGACCTATCGCATCACCATTGATGGCGACTGCCACACCTTTGCCTATCGGACCGACTATTTCGGCGAAGGCGCCATTGGCGGCGCGAGCGTGCCGACGACCTGGCAGCAGGTCAACGAAGTGTCGAAGGCGCTGGTCGGGCAGACCGATCCGCTGACCGGGCAATCGGCGCATGGCTATCTGGACCCGCTGAAGGGCTGGGGCGGGTTCGGCTTCTATTTCATCGAGAACCGCGCTGCGGCCTATGTGAAGCATCCCGACGATCCGGCATGGCTGTTCGACCCCGACACGATGAAGCCGCGCGTCAACAATCCGGGCTGGGTGCAGGCCATTCAGGACGTGATGGATCTGATCGCGGTCGAGGGTGCCTACCCTGCCGACCAGATCAACGCCGATCCGGGCACCACCGGGTTCAGCCAGTTCCTGGCTGGTACCGGTTCGATGCTGATGTGGTGGGGTGATATCGGGTCTTCGGCCCGCACCTCGGACACGTCGGTTGTGGGCGATGTGGTGGGCTTTGGCATCAACCCCGGTTCGTCGCGCCGCTACAACGCGGCCGCCGGTGCCTGGGAAGAAACCGCCAACGAGGCGCCTGTCATGGCCTATATCGGCTGGGGCATCTATGTGACCAGCCGCGTATCGGGCGATGAGAAGAAGCGCAAGGCAGCCTGGTCGGCGGCGGCCCATCTGGGCGGCAAGGACCTGTCGCTGTGGACGGCGGCCTATCCTTCGGGCTTCCAGCCTTATCGCAACTCGCACTTCCAGTATGAAGAGTGGGAAGCGGCGGGCTATGACCGGGCCTATATCGAAGATTACCTCGGGTCGAACCTCGACAGCTACAACCACCCGAACGCCGCCATCGAGCCGCGTATTCCCGGCATCTTCCAGTACTACTCGGTCGCCGAGGATGAACTGGCCAAGGGCTTTGCCGGACAATACGCAAGCGCGCAGGAAACGGCAGACGCGATTGCAGCCGCCTGGGAGAAGATCACCGACCAGATCGGCCGCGACAGCCAGATCGCGCTGTACAAGGCGTCGCTGGGGATGTGAGGCAAGGGCGGCGCGCGACGGTGTTGCGCGCCGCACCCTCACGAAAAGCAAAAGGCGCGCGGGTGGCCGCGCGCCTTTTGGTTTGGGGAAGCGGACCTCAGATCTTGGTGAAGAGGTCGCGTGAGGGCCAGTCGCGGATGATTGTGGGCAGGCCGAAGAGGGACGAGAGCTGCCAGTCGCCGCGGATTGCCGAGGTCCGTTCCTTGGGGGCCGAGAGCAGTTTGCCGGGCCAGAACTTTGTCGACATATAGGCCCCGCCCCGGATCGCCGAGGTGCGGGGTTTGCTGGGCAGGACCGGGTTGGAGCCGAACACATGCCCGTGCCCGGTCGCGCGGTAGGGGTTGGACATGAAGAAGGTCTTGCCCTGCAGGATCTTGCCCGAGATTTCGACCTTCGGATCCTCGCGCAGGTAGACATCTTCCTTGGCCAGTCCGACCGAAATCCCCGGAT
This sequence comes from Paracoccaceae bacterium, assembly GCA_022843025.1. Lineage (GTDB taxonomy): Bacteria > Pseudomonadota > Alphaproteobacteria > Rhodobacterales > Rhodobacteraceae > Paragemmobacter. The sequence continues at coordinate 47,289 of JALHOL010000003.1, forward strand.
AGCGGTTGACCACCATGATCGCGTGGCGCGCCGTGCCGATCGGGGCGAAGGGCGCGGTGACCACAAGAAGGGAGCAGCCCTCGGCGATGGAGGGTGCATAGGCCATGGCTGAAGCCGACGGCACACGGGCCGCGCGCATCCGGTCTGTGGCCGGGAGGGGCCCATCGCGCGTGATGACGTCAATGGTGGCGGGCCTGTGCCCGCTGTTGACAAGTGCCGTGACGACAGCCTGCGCCGCGGTCACGTCCGCGTAAAGTCTGGTGATGATCGTTGTCATGTCCTACCCTTTTGCTGAACGGCCCTTGGGCGTTTTTTACGTCATGGTCTGGTTTCGGCAACGCTGTCCTGTCGGGTTGCGATGCCTATCGGAGGGGAAGTAGCAGTGCTTTGCCGCGTGTCGATATCTTGCCGGCGCAGGGGCCATGCCACGATGAGGGCCAGAAGCAGCAGCCCCGCCTCCAACCCGAAAACGGGCAGATAGGGGGCCGCGGCGGCGGGCCCGGCAAGGGCGGCTGCGCCTTGCCCGGCATCGGGGGAAAGAAGCAGGATGTCGCGGATCACGCCGCCCGTGGCGACAGCGATGCCCGCCGCCGTGGTCTGGACCGCGCCCCATGCGCCGAGGGACAGACCGATATGTTCGCGCGGGGCGGCGCGCATCGTGGCGGTCAGGGTGCCATGGCCGAAGAGGCCCGCGCCAAAGCCAGCGCTGAGCGTGGCGGCGATCAGCAGCGGCACGGTGAGGAAGGCCGCCGAGATCATGAGGATCAGGAAGGCCGGCACGCCGACAAGGGTGCCGAGGCAGGCCACCGTCATCGGCTGCCATCCATCACGGCCCAGCAGGCGCGAGGCAAGCGCGAAGCCCACAAGGCTGCCGCAGGCCAGAACCACCGTGAGCCGGGTGGTTTGCGCCACGGTCATCGAAAGCACCTGCGCGCCGAAGGGTTCGAGCAGCACATCGGCCATGCCAAACCCGGCTGTGCCCAGCGCAATGACCGCCAGAAGGCGCAGCATACCGGGCTGTGCCGACAGGTGCCGCAGGGCGGTTGTGAAGGCGATCTCAACCCGGGGGGCAAGGGCGCGGCTGCGGTTGCGCGCCTCTTGTTTCCACATCGCAACGCCATTGAGGAAGATGGTGACGACGGCGGTGCCCTGGATCACCTGGATCAGGCGTCCGGGGGTGTAAGTCGTCAGGAGCGCGCCATAGACGAGAGCGCTGAGGATCATGCCGAGAAGGAGCATGACATACATCAGGCCCACGACCTTTGGCTGATCCTCGGGCGGGACCAGATCGGTGGCGAGGGCAAGGCCGACGGTCTGCACGATGTGCATTCCGGCCCCCACAAGGAGGAAGGACAGCGCCGCCGCCGACAGGCCGATCCAACGGGGGGCATCGACCGCCTCGCCATAGCCGGACAGCACCAAGAGGGCGAAGGGCATGATGGCGAAGCCGCCGAATTGGTACATCGTGCCTTTGAAGATCCAAGGCAGGCGGCGCAGGCCGAGGGCCGATTTGAACGTATCCGATTTGAAGCCGATCAGGGCGCGGAAGGGTGCAAAGACCAAAGGCAGGGCCAGCATGAGCGCCACCAGCGTGGCCGGAACATGAAGTTCAACGATCATGACGCGGTTCAGCGTGCCCACCATCAGCACGAGCGCCATGCCGACCGTCATCTGAAAGAGCGACAGGCGCAAAAGGCGCGACAGCGGCACCTCGGCCGAGGCGGCATCGGCAAAGGGCAGGTATTGCGGCGCGATGGCCGCAAGGCGCCCGAGTGCGAAACGTCTGTAGTCGAACATCGTCGACACACCCATGTTATGATCCGGCCACCTTCTACAGGCCGGTTGCGGGGGCAGGATGAGGCCCACCTGCCGGAGGACAGGGGGCCTCATGCCCGATCATTCGCCGCGCGCAAGTCACGCCCGACCTGCACGCGCTTAGCCTATTCGAGCGCTGCCATCGTTTCGGATGTCTGCAACACGGCGCGGGCCGTGGTGCCATCCGGCATGGTGATCAGCACCTCTTGCGCTCCGCCGGGGATATAGGCCGCTTTCGCGACCCCATCTTCCGGCAGCACGAGCGCGGCGGCAGCCGTGCCCGTTCCAAGGGATTTGCCCGAGAGGAAATCCGCCACCCATGACGTGTTGCTGAGCACGGCGACATGGACGGCGAAAGACCCGACGGCAACGGCCGAAAGGAACAGCGGAACCCCAACGGTCGGCTTGACGACAAGCCACATCTTTGCGTTGTTCATGCTTTTCCCCTCAGCCGAGCCAGGGCGTGGTGACGGCGACAAGAATATGCGCGAGAAGGGCGATGACCCCGAACACGCGCGTGCCGTCGATGAGGTAACTGTGGACTTCTTCGGCTTCTCTCAAGGTCAGACCAGTCGGCCATACCTTGTCAGGATCGTTGGACATTTCTGCTCCTCCGTGCCCTCGTCGTCGTGGGTGCTTGGGTGAGTTGACGACATTCCGCTCACCTTTCCGTGCTTCCAGTGGAAAAAACTTCCAACAGACATTGGGTCCCGTGAGGAATTTGTCATCTTTTGTTGACATTTTCAACTGTAACAAAAAGTTTACACCTGGATAGTGAAAGTCCGGGCGGCGGCCACAGGCACCGCCAAATAACAAATTCAAATGTTTAATATTTTTGCCATCCGGCGCTGAATGGGCCGGTCGGGCCGACTGGCGGGGTTCGGAAATCGAGCGTGCAGTTTTCGGTGAGAATTGCGCGCCCGGGCCTTTCGGGTTGACCCATTTCCCCGGTGATTCCAGCGCAGATTCGCGCCCTGGAATCTCGTCCTGTGCTGGGTGGGGAAAGGCACTTTCCAGACGGGTTGCGGCAAGCTAACATGCTAGCATGAGCAATGGTGATCTCCTTCATGTCGTTACGAACGACAACATCTCGGACCGGCGCAAGCTGTTCGGGCGGGCGCTGATCTGGGGCACGGCGGGGCTTACGCTTGTCGTCGCCGTGTTGCAGGTGATGCAGGTCACGGGGCGGGGCGATTTCGGCTTTACCAACTGGCGGCCGACGCTTTACGCCTTTTGTACCTGGGCGGTGGCCCTGTGCTGGGGGCAGGTGCTGATCCGGGGTGAGCATGGCAAGCGGACGCTGTTCGTACTGCCGGCGGCGATCTTCGTGGCGGCGCTGACGATCTTTCCGCTGCTGTTCGGCTTGATCATCGCGTTTTCGGACTGGAACCTGTCCAGCCCCACGGGGCGGCAGTTCAACGGGCTGGATAACCTGCGGCAGATGTGGACCGACCCGTTCTATTGGAACGCGCTATGGAACATGGTGCTGTATTCGCTGGCGATCCTTGTGGAATATGCCATCGCCTTTGGCCTTGCGCTGTTGCTGAACGCGCAGATCCGGGCGCGGAAGTTCTTTCGTGTGGCGTTCCTGCTGCCGCTGATGCTGTCGCCTGTGGCCGTGTCCTGGATGATCGGCAAGTCGATGCTGGAGGCGCGCTATGGTCCGCTGTCGCGGCTGGCGAAGTTCTTTGGGGTGGAGAACCCGTCCTTCTTTGGCTCGCCTGAAATCGCGCGGGCGACGATCATGGTGATGGATGCCTGGACCTATATCCCCTTCATGATGATCATGATTCTGGCGGGGTTGCAGGCCATCCCCAAGGAGTTGAACGAGGCGGCCAAGGTGGATGGCGCGAACGGGTGGCGCAATTTCTGGGAAGTGACTTTCCCCCTGATGCTGCCCGTGTCGATCACCGCAATCCTGATCCGGATCATCTTCAAGCTGAAGCTAGCCGATATCGTGATCAACGTCACCTCGGGTGGTCCCGGGGGCGCGACCGATACGGTCACGAGTTTCATCTTCCGTGAGTATCGAGAGCGGTCGAATGTGGGCTATGGCACGCTGTTGGCCTTTGTCTATCTGGTGATCATCGTGATCGCGATGACCTTGCTCATGAAACTCGCTGATCGCTGGACGAGGCCCCGGACATGACCGCATCTACCCAGATTTTCCGGGATTCCGAGGCGGATCGCCGCCACCGCGCGAAGTGGTGGACAAGCCGGATCGCGATTTACGGCGTGCTGATCCTGTGGACCATTATCTGCCTGTTTCCGATCTATTGGACCATCACCACCAGCTTCAAGATGGCACCCAATGTGATGAAGGGGAATATGATCCCTTGGGTGGATTATCAGCCCGCATGGCTGGGCTGGCGGTCGCTGGGCCTGTCGCCGGATACGATCGCAGAGGAAAGCACCGTGCGGTCTGAATTCATGAAGCGGTTCATGAATTCGGCGATCATTTCGGTGACGTCTTCGGCGCTGGCGGTGGCTTTGGGCAGTCTGGCGGCCTATGGCTTGTCGCGGTTCAGCTATCGGTTCGGCTATATGAAGAACTCGGACATCAGCTTTTTCTTCCTGTCGCAGCTGATCCTGCCGCCGGTGGTTTTGGCCCTGCCCTTTCTGGTGCTGTACCGTGAATTGGCGCTCTTGGACACGCGGGTGGGGTTGATCCTGCTCTATACGCTGTCTGTGCTGCCCATCGTGATCTGGATCATGCGCGATCAGTTCGGATCGATCCCGACGGAGCTGGAAGAGGCGGCGCTGGTGGACGGGCTGTCGATCTGGGGCGCGTTTGCGACGATCATCCTGCCCATCGCCCTGCCGGGAATGGTGGCGGCGTTCATCCTGTCGTTGGTTCTGACATGGAACGAGTATTTCTTTGCGGCGCTGCTGACATCCACTTATGCCAATACGCTGCCGGTGATGGTGGCAAGCCAGACGGGTTCGCAGGGGATATCGTGGTGGTCCATGGCGGCGTTGTCCTTTGCGGCGATCCTGCCTTTGATCGTGATCGGGGTGGTATTGGAGAAATACATCATCAAGGGGATGGCTGCGGGGGCGGTGAAGTGAGCGCCTGCGGGGCAACGATTTTCCTGCGAAAAATCAGCCCCGCTTGGCCTGAATTTTCGCAGAAAATTCGTTGGCCATGCGGGGGGCGGCGATGCTGAAGGGGATCGATCCGCGCCTGTCGGCGGAGATCGTGCATGTGCTGATGCTCATGGGGCATGGTGATGATCTGGTGATCTGCGATGTGAACCATCCTGCGGCGACCATTGCGGCGGAAACCACCTATGGGCGGCTGATCGACATGGCGGGATGCGACATTCCCACGGCGGCGCGGGCGATCCTGTCGCTGATGCCGCTGGATACGTTTGTGCCCGCCCCGGTGACGCGGATGCAGGTGGTGGGGGATGCTGGCGCGCAGATGCCAGTCTTTGGCCGGATGCAGGCGGTGATAGACGCCGCCGAGGGGCGGGCGGTTCAGATGCAGGCCTTGGAGCGGTTCGCCTTCTACGAGGCCGCCAAGCGGGCCTTTGCCATTATCCGCACGGCCGATAGCGGGCCTTACGGGTGTTTCATCCTGAAAAAGGGTGTGGTGAACCTGCCGGAACTGGTCTGATCCTAGGCCAGCCCGAGCACCCGGCGCAGATGGGTCAGGGCGAGTTGGACGCCCGCCTCTCCCATTTCCACGGTGGCGCGGGGGGCGGTTTCGGTCCACCAGGGGGCGCCCTCCGCCACCCGGTTCATATCCACCGTATCGGGGGCGAGGGCCAGCATGAGCGAGGTTTCACCCTCGCCTGCATGATCGAAGGGAAAGACCTCGTTCTTGGGGAACAAGGGATGCAGGCGGATCCAGTTGAAGGGATCGGTGCCCGCGTCATGGCTGGCATAGTAATCCTGCATGTCGCGGCTGCCCCACCAGCCGGGGCCGCGTTCGGATTCAAGATACCGGAAGATCGCGTTGCGCGCGGCAAGGCGAAAGGCGAGGTCGGTGGGCATGCCTTGGGCGATGTTCTCCGACTGGTGGTGAATGATAGCGTGCAGGTTGCGAAAACCCGCGCGCAGGAGAGAGGTGCACAGCGCCTCGAACAGCGGGACGAGGGCGGAGGCGTCGATATGCAGCGTGGTGCCGTGTTCCGGGCCCGCCACGGCATGGCTGGCCGCGCCATAGGCAAAGGGGGGCAGCGTGACGATCTGATCCCCCAGCCGGTTCAGAATTTCCGTCACCACCAGCAGGTCCACCCCGGCGGGGAGGTGGCCGCCGTGATGTTCCATCACCCCCAATGGCAGCACAACGGGGGTGTTCGCGGCGATGGCCGCCTGCACCTGATGCGGGCGCATGCGATCATAGCGCATCAGGCGGACCCTGCCTCTTGGCCCAGTTCGTGCGCTATATCGCGGGTCTGGGTGTAGAGGCGTTTGAACAGCGGGTATTGGCGCGCATAGGCGGGAACAGCCTCGGCCCGCACGGTGCGGGCGACTGGGTTCCATTCGACGATTTCGTCGGGCATCGCACAGCCAACGGCAGTGGCGGCAAGGAAGGCATCGCCATAGCTGGCCCCCACCGTTTTCTCGCACACGATCTGGCCCGCGCCAGAAATATCGGATGTGGCCTGCAGCCAGACGGCATTCTTGGTGCCACCGCCCACGGCGAGGATGCGGTGGGGAAAGGCATCCAGCTCGCGATAGGTGTCAAGCACATGGGCGGTGCCGCTGGCGATGCCTTCCAGCACGGCGCGGAACAGGTCACCACGCGTATGGGTCAGGTCGAGGCCGAAGAACGCGCCCTTGGCCTGCGCATCATGGATCGGCGTGCGTTCACCGCTGAAATACGGCAGGCAGAGCAGGCCCTTGGCCCCCTTGGGCGAGGCCGCCGCCTCGGCCGCCAGGTCGCCGAAACTGGCGTCGCGGGCGAACTGATCACGGAACCAATGCGTCAGCGTGCCGGATGTGGCCAGCCCCGCCATGGAGGCATGCATGCCGGGCCAGAGCCAGGGCGCATACCACAGGCGCGGGTCGCGGACCGGGTCGGACGTGACCTGAATGATGAAGATGGTGGAGCCATACATCATCATCATCTCGCCCGGGCGCTGCACACCGACTGACACGGCTTCGGCGGCTGCGTCGATGGTGCCGCAGGTCACGGGGGTTCCCTCTGCCAGCCCCGTCTCGGCGGCGGCGGCGGCGGTGACATGGCCGGCGATGTCGGTGGACCACAGCAGTTTGGGCAACTTGTCCAAAGCCAGGATGTCAGGGGAAAGCGCGTCGGTCCAGGCCAGCGCGTTGACATCATAGAGGGGCGAGAAATTGGCGGCGGTGTAATGGTCGATCACATAGGCGCCGGTCAGTTTCCAGGTGATGTAGCTGGTGGAGTTCAGCACCTTGGCCGTGCGGGCATAAAGATCGGGATGGTTGTTTTTCAACCAGAGGATCTTTGGCCCCACCGATTGCGAGGTCAGCGCATTGCCGCAGGTGGCCATGATGCGATCTGCGCCGATGCGGGCGGTCAAATCGTCGATCTCAGCCGCCGCGCGGGTGTCGACGCCGTAAAGGACGCCGTTCATCAGGGGTTTGCCATCCGCATCGACGGGCAGCATGCAGGGGCCGATGGCCGAAGCGGCGATGGCGGCAATGGCCTTGGGATCGATGCCCGACTCCGCCAGCAGGGCGCGGGTGATATGGACGAAATCGCCCCACCAATCCTCATCCGCGCGGTGTTCAGCCCAGCCGGGGCGCGGGACCAGCATCTTGTGCGGGCGGCTGGCCTGCGCCACGATCCGCCCTGCCCCATCGACCAGAACGCCCTTTGATTCAAAGGTGCCGATGTCGATGCCCAGCGTGTAATGCGGTGTTTGGGTCATGGCGGCCCTAGCGGATCAGGTTGAAGCCGGGGGTGATGCGGGCCAGCGCGGCCTGCAAAAGGGTAACCATCTGCGCCACATCTGCAGGATCGACCACTTCCAGCGCGGAATGGGTGTAGCGCATGGGAAAACCCACATCGAGGCAGGCGACACCCTCTTCGCCCATGAACTGGATATAGGACAGATCAGTCAGTGCGCCGGTATGGGCGGAGCGTTGCAGCGGCAGGCCTTCTGCCTCGGCCACCTCTTCCATCAGCGTCACCAGCGCGGGATGCGGGATGACCCCGTTCAGCGTGCCGCGCCCGTGGAAGGAATACAGGCTGATGCCGGGGCCACCGCCCAGCGTCACGTCGCCACGCGCGGTCATGTCGGGTGTGTCGCAGGCCAGAAGCAGGTCGATCTGAAAGGCGATGTCGGGTTTGGCGGCAGTGGCGGCGGGCAGGACGCCGCGCAGATTGTATTCCTCCTGCACCGACCAGACGAGGTGGACGGTGGGGCCGGTCGTGCGATCCTTCAGCCGCGCGGCAAGATCGATCAGCGCGGCGCATCCGGCGCGGTCATCGGCGCTGGTCCCGGCCATGCGGCCATTGGCAAGATCCATCACATGCGGGCGGTAAACCACCGGGTCGCCAATGCGCAGACCCGCGGCATGGGCCTGGTCCTTGGAGGTGAAGCCCGCGTCGACGTAAAGCTCGGCATAGGGGACGACGCGGTACTTCTCCTCGGGCGTGGTGGCGTGGTGGCTCTTGTTGGCGATCAGCGCGGGGATATCGCCCTTGCGGGTGCAGATCAGCACCGCCTGCGCGGCCAGCGCGCGTTCCGGCACGCCGCCCAGACGTTCCAGCCGGATCAGGCCGTTGGGTTCGATCTTGCGCAGGATGAAACCCAGCTGGTCCATATGGGTAAAGACCAGAACCGATGGCGCGGCAGGGTCGCCTTCCAGCGTGGCCGACAGATTGCCAAGGCGGTCGGTACGATGGGGAATACCAAGCCGGTCCAGATCGGCGGCAATGCGGGCGCGGATGCGGTCTTCATGGCCCGCAAGGCCGGGGATCAGCATGTAGTCGCGGATCAGATCACGCAGGTTCATGTCCAACTTCCCTTGCACTGCCCTGTCCCATTCTTCTCTGCCCAAATATCCACAGGGGGTGAATTGGCACGCCGCAGGCGGGACAAGAGGGGGCGCGTGCGCCCCCTGAACGCGGAGCCGGAGCGCGCAGGCGCGGAGGCGACGAAAGAGGCTTGCGCGTCAGCGCTCCGGTTGGCTGGCATCAATAGCCCCTCGCGGCGCGGGCCTTGTCCATGAAATCCTTGGCGCGGTCGGGGTCGACGGCGGCCCAGGTGTCGCCGCCCAGCTTGAGCGCGGAGCCGACGATGCAGCCGTCGGCCACGCGCAGCACATCGGCGATGGTGGCGTGTTTCACGCCGGTATTGGCAAGGACGGGGGTTTTCGGCAGCACGCGCTTGACTGCCTCCAGATCGCGCATCTCCGCCGCCTCGCCGGTGATGGCGCCCGAGACGAGGACCGCGTCAGGGATGGAGGAAAACACCGCCGAGCGGGCGCGGTCCGGCAATGAGCGGGGATCGAGGCTGCCCGCAAATTCCGCCGAGACGTTGTAGAGGAGCGCGCAGCCTGTATTGCCAAGGCGGTGCTGATAGCGCTGTGCCGCGCCTGCGTCGGGGGCCCAGATGCCCATGTCGCTGGCATAGGTGCCTGTGAAAATCTCACGCAGGAAGGCCGCGCCCGTGGCGGCGGCCAGCGCGATGGAGGCCATGGGATCCCACAGCACGTTCACCCCGAAGGGCACGGTGATGCGGTCGCGCAGGCGGCCGATGACATAGGCCATGGTGGCAGTAGAGGCGGTATCGACCTTCAGCTCATAGGGGCGGTCGTTTTCATTGCCGAACATCACCGCGTCAACGCCTGCGGCCTGCAGCGCGGCAAGGTCTTTTGCGGCACCCGCGATTATGCCCTCTACCCCGCCGGCCGCATCATGCAGCGGCGTGCCGGGCAGCGCGCCCAGATGGACCATGGCGATGACGGGCTTCTTCCCCGCACCGAAGACCTTTTCGAACCGTGACATGCTGTTTTCCCAGACGGGCCTCCCAAGATGGGGGAAGGCTAGACGGAAAGGGATTGGACCGGAAGGGGGAACATACTAGCATGTCAGTTAAGACGGGGGGACGGACATGCAGGAAAAGCGGCATTGGGACAGGCTCGGCAACGGGGGGCTAGATTTCACCACGCTGGGCTTTGGGTCGGCCCCGATCGGCAACCTGTTCCGCGCGATTTCCGACGATGTCGCGCATGCGGTGCTGGAGGCGGCCTGGGCGGGAGGTGTCCGCTATTTCGACACCGCGCCGCTTTATGGGCTGGGCCTGTCGGAGACGCGGCTGAACCGGTTTCTGCGGGGCAAGCCGCGCGGCGAATACGTGATTTCATCCAAGATCGGGCGGTTGTTCCAAGTGACAACGCCGGACAGGCGGGACGGGTTCGGCAAGTGGTTCGACGTTCCGTCGCGCAATGAGGTTTATGATTACGGATATGATGCGGTGTTCCGGTCGGTGGAATTTTCGTTGGAGCGGTTAGGTCTGGACCGGATCGACATTCTGTATGCCCATGATCTGGACATCTTCAACCACGGCTCGCAGGCGGCGCTGGATGCGCGGCTGGCAGAGTTCATGGCGGGCGGATACCGCGCCTTGGTGCAGTTGCGCGACGAGGGCGTGATCCGGGCCTTTGGCGCGGGGGTGAATGAATGGGAGCCCTGCGCCTGGATGATGGCGCGGGGGGATTTCGACATTTTTCTGCTGGCGGGGGAATATTCGCTGCTGCGGACCGAGGCGCTGGAGGGGTTCATGAACCCCGCAGCCGCGCGGGGTGTGGGGGTGGTGGTGGGCGGCCCCTACAATTCCGGCATTCTGGCCACGGGGCCGCGACCGGGTGCGCAGTATCGCTATGAGGATGCGCCGGATTGGGCGATGGCGAAGGCCGGGCGATTGCAAGAGCTCTGCACCGCGCATGGCGTGCGGCTGGTGGATGCGGCGTTCCAGTTCTGCGCGCGGCATCCCGCTGTGTTGTCGGTGATCCCTGGTGGGCAGAGCCTGTTCGAGATGGAAAGCAATCTGGCGGCGGCGCGGGCGGTGATCCCGGCGGCGCTGTGGGCAGAGATGAAGGCCGAGGGGTTGATCCACCCCGATGCGCCCGTTTGAGCGGAGAACCCTATGCAGATCGACGCGCATCAGCATTTCTGGCACCCCGGACGGGGCGATTACGGCTGGATGCCAGCGGATAACCCGGTGCTGTCGCGCCCCTATGGGCCGGCGGACCTTTGGCCGCAATTGCAGGCGGCCGGGGTGGAGGGGACGATCCTTGTCCAGGCCGCACCCACGGTGGCCGAGACCGAATACATGTTGGGGATCGCGGATGCCGTGCCTTGGGTGTTGGGTGTGGTGGGCTGGGTGGATTTCGAGACGCCTGCCGATCTGGCACAGATGAAGCGGCTGGCGGGGCATCCGAAGTTCAAGGGCGTGCGCCCGATGATCCAGGACCTTCCAGATGATGGCTGGATGCTGCGCGATGATGTGCAATGGGCGTTTCGGGCGCTGTGCGACCTTGGCCTGCGCTTTGACGCATTGGGATTTCCGCGCCATCTGGGGAATTTCCTGACGATCCTGAAGCGATACCCGACGCTGCCGGTGGTGGTGGACCATTGCATGAAGCCGCAGATACGCGAGAAATCCGACGCGCATTTCCGGATTTGGGCGGATGGAATGGCGCAGATCGCCGATGAGACGGCGGCGGTGGTGAAATTTTCCGCCCTGATTACTGAGGCCGATGCGGATTGGACGGTTGAGGACCTGCGGCCCTATGTGGACCATGTGTTCCGGGTGTTCGGGCCGGAGCGGGTGATGTGGGGATCGGATTGGCCGGTCTGCCGGTTGCGCGGCGAATATGCCGATTGGCGAGCGGCGGCGCTGAGCCTGACCGAAGGGTTGGACGATGTGGACCGGGCGCTGATCTATGGCGGCACGGCGGCGGGGTTCTACGGCATATGAAATGGAGCGCCGCCCTGACGGGCGACGCAATCCTTTTGCCTCGCCTGCGCGCCTGCGCGCTTCGGCTCAGAAGTGGGGGCGCTTCGCCCCCCACACCCCCCGAGGATATTTGGGCAGAGAAGAATGAGGGAACCCGTCGCGGAGCGTGTCAGGCCCCGTAGAGGGCGCGGGCGATGATCCGGGTGGAGGCGGCGGCGTCTTGCCGTGCCATGGCGGCGGTAAGGTGTGAGTCACCGCGCAGGCCGGCCGCGACCGCGCGCAGGCGTTCGGTAAGGGCGAGGTTGGCGCGGGATTCCTCGACCGGGTCCATGCCGCCATGGTCGGGGAAGGTGTCAAAATAAATCACGCCGTCATAGCCCATCTGATCCAGCACCCAGAAGAGCTCCACCGTCTGGATCGGGTGGACGGTGCCGGCAATCAGGCCATCGTCGCGCTTGGCGTATCCGTCATTCAGATGCACGCCCATGATACGGCAGTAGCGGGCGGCAAGCAGGGCGGATTTGGCAGGCATTTCCCCTGCGAAAAGCATGTGACAGAAATCGAGCGTGACGCCGAGATTGGGGCGCGCGACATCGCGGATGGCGTGCAGGGTTGTGGCCATGTCGGGCAGGACCGACCAGGAGCGCGGTTCGTTGGGTTTGTATTCGATGGAGATGTCGAGGGCGGGGTTGTGATCGCAAACCTCGGCCAGACCGGCGAGCGTGTCATCCCACATCCGGGCATAGTCGCCCTGAAAGCTGTAATCAAAGCCGTCTTGCCCCAGCCAGACCGTCATTACCGTGCCACCCATCCGCGCCAGCGCATCGAGGCCGCGCTTGGTGATGTCAATGGCGGCGCGGCGGACCGCGGCGTCTGGATGGGTAAAGGCCCCCAGACGGAAGCCGGGGTCGGTGTAATAGCGCATCGCGAGGCCGTTCAGCGCCATACCGCTTTGTTGCAAGATTTTGGTCAGTTCTGCCGGGGTATGATGGTCGAAATGGTCGGGAAAGTTCAAATCGGCGGCGTTCAGACCGCCCACAGTTCCGGCGCGGGCGATCATGTCGGCCACGGTGTCGCCCTTGCGTTTGAAGGCATTCAGGCGCGTGGCATAGCGCGGGCGGTTCGGGATGGTCATGGGGGGTGGGCCTTTCAGGCGGGATCAAAGAGATCGGGCCGCTCACGTTCCAGCGGTTCGAGATAGGTGAGCAACTGGCGCAGATGATGGCGCGTTGCAAGGCGCGCGGCGGCGGGATCGCGCGCCTCGAGCGCGGCGAGGATGGCGCGATGTTCGTCGAGGGTGGCGCTGATGCGGCCCGGTACGGGCAGGATCAACTGACGCGCGCGGTTCACATGCAGCCAGGCCGTTTCGCTGACCTGCGCGAGGCGGCGAAAGCCGGTATAGGACAGGATAAGCTCATGCATCGCGGCATCCATCTGGTAAAAGCCCGGCACATCGCCATCGGCGATCAATGCGGCCTGTACCGTGAGGTTGCGGCGAAGTTGGGTAAGTTGTTCTTCGGTGATCGTCTCGGTCACGCGTTCGATGGCGGCGACCTCGATCGCCTCGCGCAGGAAGGCGCCTTCGCGAATCTCTTCCATCGAGAAGCGGGCGACGAAGGTACCGGCCTGCGGAACGACATCGACCAGCCCTTCGGTTGCAAGCCGGGCCACGGCATCGGCGACGGGGCTGCGCGAGACGCCCAGCGCCTCGCATATCTCGGGCTTGCGCAGAATCTCGCCGGGGCGATAGGCGAGCGACAGGATTGCCTCCCGCAGGGTTTGATAGACGCGCTGACCGAGCGAGCCGGAAAACCGCTCCAGCGGGGTGAGCCGGGTTTCGGAAGGCTCTTGTGGGGAGGGTTCGGGCGGCTGTAACATGCTAACATGTTAGACACGCGCGGCGGCCTGTCAAGGAATCCGCGCAAGGTGCGGGGAGAGCGGGAATGGCAGGGCAGAACGGCGGGGTGATCCGGCTGCATGGTGCGGATAATGTGGTGATCGCGCTGGAGGACCTGCCGAAAGGGGCCGAGGTGGCAGGGCTGGCCCTGCCGCAACCCGTGCCGCGCGGCCACAAGATCGCGGCCGGGGCGATTGTGCAGGGGCAGAATGTGCTGCGCTATGGCCAGATCATCGGACAGGCGACTGTGGACATCGCGGCAGGCGCGCATGTGCATTCGCACAATCTGGGCATGGCGCCGCACAGCGATGACTATGCCATCGGCAGCGAAAGCCGCCCCCTGCCCGCGCTGCCGCCGCGCGAGTTCATGGGCTATCACCGCGCCGATGGGCAGGTGGGAACGCGGAATTACATCGGCATCCTGACATCGGTGAACTGCTCGGGCTCTGTCGCGCGCTTCATCGCCGAGGCGGCGGAAAAGGATCCGGTGCTGAGTTCCCTGCCCAATGTCGATGGGTTCGTTCCCATCGTGCATCAGACGGGTTGCGGCATGTCTGGTACGAATGAAGGGTACCAGACCCTGATGCGCACGCTGAAAGGCTATGCCCGCAATGCCAATTTCGGGGGCATCCTGCTGGTGGGACTGGGATGCGAGGTGATGCAGGTGCCCGATCTGGTGGGTCAGGGGCGGCTGCGGCCGGATGGCAATTTCCGCTATATGACGATTCAGGGCACGGGCGGCACGCGGGCGACGATTGCCAAGGCGTTGGAGGTGTTGCGCGGAATGGCCGAGGTGGCGTCACAGGTGGAGCGCCGCCCTGCCCCGGTGTCGAAGCTGATCATCGGGCTGCAATGCGGGGGGTCGGACGGGTATTCCGGGATCACCGCCAATCCGGCGCTGGGCCATGCGAGCGATCTGCTGGTGCGGATGGGGGGGACGACGATCCTGTCGGAAACGCCCGAGATTTACGGCGCCGAACATCTGCTCACCCGCCGCGCGGTATCGGCCGAGGTGGGCGAGCGGCTGATCGAACGCATCCGCTGGTGGGAGGATTACACCGCGCGGAACGAGGGGGAGATGGACAACAACCCCAGCCCCGGCAACAAGAAGGGCGGGTTGACCACGATCCTTGAGAAATCGCTGGGCGCGGTGGCCAAGGGCGGCACGGCGCCGCTGGCGGGGGTCTACAAATTCGCCGAACCCATCACGACGCCCGGTTTCACCTATATGGACAGCCCCGGCTATGACCCTTGTTCAGTGACAGGGCAGATCGCATCGGGGGCGACGATGATCGTCTTCACCACCGGGCGCGGGTCGGTTTCGGGATACAAGCCAAGCCCCTGCATCAAGCTGGCGACCAATTCGGAAATGTATGCCCGCATGGCCGAGGACATGGACATCAACTGCGGTGACATCCTGACCGAAGGGGTGAGCATCGAGGCAAAGGGGGAGGAGATTTTGGACAAGATCATCGCCGTCGCCTCGGGCCAACAGACATTGTCCGAGGAGCTGGGCTTTGGCGGCGCGGAGTTCGTGCCCTGGCAGATCGGCGCTGTGATGTAAGGATCCGACTGCCCTGCCCCTTTCTTCTCTGTGAAAATATCCTCGGGGGTTAGCCATCGCGCCCGCCATCGGTTCAAGGGCCGATGGCTGACGGGGCAGACAGCCCCCGGGAGCTGTGCAGGGTGTGGCGTCAGGAGAACAGCGCGCTGATCTCGGCTACGGCCTGATCCACCAGATCGGGGCGGGCGCGGGATTCGACGTTCAAGCGCAAAAGCGGTTCGGTGTTTGAACCGCGCAGATTCATCCGCCAGGTACCGAAATCGAGCGACAGGCCATCGGTATCGTCGCGGCTGGTGGCTTTTGGCGCATAGGCGGCCTCGACCTGCGCAATGGCGGCTTTCACGTCGGGGACGCGGAAGTTGATCTCGCCCGAGGAGGGGAAGGCGGCGCGGCGGTCGGCCAGAAGGGTGGCGAGGGGTTGGCTGGTACGGCCCATAAGTTCGGCCACCAGAAGCCAGGGGATCATGCCGCTGTCGCAGGCAAAGAAATCGCGGAAATAGTGATGGGCAGACATTTCGCCGCCATAGACCGCGCCCGTATCGCGCAGGGCCTGTTTGAGGAAGGCATGTCCCGTGCGGGCCATGACCGCCCTGCCCCCGGCGGCGGCAACCGCGGCCTGGGTGGCAAGGATCACGCGGGGATCGTGGACGATGGCGGCACCGGGTTCCTTGGCGAGGAAGGTTTCGGCCAGCAGGCCCACGACATATTCGCCGGGAACGAAGGCGCCTTGATTATCGAAAAAGAAGCAACGGTCGAAATCGCCGTCGAAGGCCACGGCCATATCGGCCCCGGCGGCAACCACGGCCTGCGCGGTGACGGGTTGGTTCTCGGGCAGCAGCGGGTTCGGGATGCCATTGGGGAAGGTGCCATCGGGATCGTGGTGCAGGCGGGTGAAGCGCAAGGGCGCGCCACGGGCGGCGAGTGCTGCGGCGATGGCATCGAAAGTCGGCCCTGCTGCGCCATTGCCCGCATTGATCAGGATATGCAGCGGGCGCAGGGCGGACAGGTCGACAAAGGACAGCACGCGGTCGACATAGGCGGCGCGGGTGGCCGAGGCATCGGTGACGCGTCCGCCGGGTTTGGGCGCGGCGAAAGCCTGAGATTCCGCCAATGCCTTGATCGCGGCAAGGCCGGTGGCGGCATCCAGCGGCGCAGAGCCTGCGCGGACCATCTTCATCCCGTTGTAATCCATCGGGTTGTGCGAGGCGGTGACGCAGATACCGCCATCCGCGCCCAGATGGCCGGTGGCGAAATAGACTTCCTCAGTCCCGCAAAGGCCCAGATCGAGCACCTCTGCCCCGGCCGCCATCAAACCGTCGGCCACGGCATCGGCCAGTTCTTGCGATGAGGCGCGAATGTCGCGGCCCAGAACGACGCGGCGGGTGCCCAGCACCTCGGCAAAGGCGCGGCCGACGCGGGTGGCGATGCCTGTATCCAGATCATGGCCAAGGCGGCCGCGGATATCATAGGCCTTGAAACAGGTGAGGCTGGCGTTGGTCATGATGTCGTCCCTACTCGCATGATGCTTGGTTAGCAGGGGTCGGCCCGCGCGAAAAGGGTTTGGGGCATCGCTTTGGCCGGGAAAAAGCGACAGGGCAGAATCAGCTTTACATTTCCGACTGTTTTGCTAGGTTTCTTTCACACCCCCAGCCAACCCCTGCGGTCAGCCCGGCGCCCCCCTGAATTGAGAGATGGCGAGATGACCCGGATGATTTGGAATTTTCTTCTATCGGACCCGCTTCCCCTGTCGCCCGCGACGGAGACGGCGGATCTGTTCCGGCTGGCCTTGACGGGCTGGACCCCGGCCAGTGCGGGAACCGGGCTTGAGGCCCTGTTCGACCGGATGGAGGCAGGACGATGAACATGCGCCCCGATCCGATGCGGCTGGATATCCCTGTGGCACGGCCCGCGACGACCCGGACCGTGATTGCCCCGGCCGAGGGCGCACCGCTGCATGATGCGCGGGCGCTGACCAAGGGCGGCGTGCAGGCGCGCATCGCGCTGGATGGGCAGGTCTATGCGCTGCGCATCACCCGTGCGGGCAAGCTGATCCTTACAAAGTGACCCGTCGCGGGCGGTGAAGTGACAGCACCCGCGTGGCGGTGTATGGGGACGGGCATGACAGAACCCGGACTTCCCCAGACACCGCTGGCACCGCCGCAGATGCCGCCTGACTCGGCCCTGCTGGGGGTATGGCTTGCTGTGACGCAGATCATCGCGCCCTTTGGGCCTGCGATCCTGCGCAAGCGTCTGGCGCGGGGCAAGGAAGACCCGGCGCGCTGGACGGAAAAGCTGGGCCAGATCAGCACGGCGCGGCCAGAGGGGCGGGTGATCTGGCTGCATGCCGTCAGCGTGGGCGAAGGGCTGTCCGTGCTGACCCTGCTGAAGGCGCTGACCGCGCAGACGGGGGTGACGGTCCTGCTGACCTGCACCACCGTCACGGCAATGGGGTTGATGCAGGCGCGGGTGCCGGAGCGGGTGATCGTGCAGTTCCTGCCGCTGGATCTGCCCGGCCCGGTGGCGCGGTTTCTGGATCATTGGCGGCCCGATGTGGCGGTGATGGTGGAAAGCGAGTTCTGGCCACGTCTGATCCATGCCACCCACGCGCGGGGGATTCCGCTGATTTTGGCCAATGCGCGTATGTCGGACCGGTCTGCCCGGCGTTGGGGGCGGATGGGCGGTCTGGCAGGGGCGATTCTGGGGCGGTTCACGTTGCTGGCGGCCCCTGATGCGGCGATGGGCGAGCGGCTGGTCTTACTCGGGGCCGAGAGCGCGCGCGTGCAGGTCACGGGCAGCCTGAAACGGGCGGCAGAGCGGTTGCCGGTGGATCCCGGCGCGCTGGCGCAGCTTAAGGGACTGATCGCAGGACGTCCCGTGTGGCTGGCGGCATCAACCCATGCCGGGGAAGAGGCGGCGGTCGCTGACGCGCACCGCCTCTTGTGCCAGACACACCCGGATGCGCTTTTGATCCTTGCGCCGCGTCATCCGGCGCGGGCGGAGGAAATCGGGGAGATATTGGCGGCGCAGGGACTGAGCCAAGGGTGGCGCAGCCGGGGAGACGCGCTGGGGGCGCAGGTCTATATGGCCGACACGTTGGGCGAGATGGGGCTGTGGTTCGATCTGTGCCCGGTGAGCTTTGTCGGCGGGTCGCTGGTGCCGGGGATCGGGGGGCACAATGCCTATGAACCCGCGCTGCACGGATCGGCCATTCTGCACGGGCCGCATGTGGGCAATTTCGCCGATCTTTATGCCCGGCTGGATGCGGCGGGCGCGGCGCAGCCGGTGACGGATGCGGCGTCGATGGCGGCAGTGCTGGGCCGGGTGCTGGGCGATGCGGGCGCGCGACGGGCGCTGACCGAGGCGGCAAGCGGGGTGCTGGCGGCAGAGGCGGACGGGGTGGCGGCAACGGCGGCGCTTATTTTGGCGCAACTGCCCCAAGGATGACAGGTCAGGCGGTGCGGCTGCCCATCTTCCAACGGCGGTGTGTCCAAAGCCATTGATCCATATGGGCGCGGACCTGGACCTCGAGGCTGTCATTCAGGGCCTGGGTCATCTGTTCGGCGGTCGTATGCGGGATCGGCGCTTCGACGATCATGTCGAAGCCGCCGTCGGGGCGGCGGATGCCATAGGTGGGCAGGATCAGCGCGTCGTAACGAAGGGCCATTTCGGCGGGCGAGAGGGATGTCAGCGCAGGCTGGCCAAAGAAGCGCAGCATCGCGCCGTCGCCCATCGCCTGATCCAGCACGACGCCCACCATGCCGCCGCTTTTGAGAAAGCGCAGCATGTCGGCCAGACCCTTGCGCCCGCGCGGGAACAGGGGCGTGCCGATGCGCGAGATGGCGGCGACGTAGTGTTCGTTGAAAAAGGCGTTGTCCATCGGGCGGTAGAGGCCGCCCACACGGTAGCCGCGCGCGATCAGCCCGCCACGGATGGCATCGTAATTGCCCAGATGCCCCGTCACCAAGAGGACGGGGCGGCCGGTGCGATGCGCCTGTTCCAGCGCGGCGACGCCTGCGCCTTGCAGCGGTTCACGGGCGACGCGGGCGATCAGGTCGGGGCCGGAGTAAAGCTCGGCCAGCGTGCGGCCGATGCTGCGCGGGACGGCGAGTTCCATCTGCCGGATTTCGGCGGCGGTCAGATCGGGGCGGATCAGGGCGAGGTTTTCGCGGATGCGGGCGCGATAGCCGCCCAAGGGGGCGACGACACGCGTCATCAGGAAGGCGCCGAGCTTGCGCCGTGCATCGAAGGGCAGGCGCAGCATGAGCCAGATCGCCCCCCGGATGAGGCAATCCGTCAGCCAATGGCCGAGCCGCGTGGTTCTGCTTTCTCTGGTGGCCATGCCTGCCTGCAGCATCGGGGACAAACCCCTGAGAGGGAGGGATATATCCCGCCGCGCGCAGGGGAACAAGGATGGGCGGGTGGCGGGTGTGACGGGGGGACGCAACGGCACGGCCACGTTGACAGGGCCGCATCGGGCGGGGTCTATGGGGCGCGCAGCAGAGGGACGCCGCATGGCCGATAACCGCAGGGATGATGGGGCCGCCGAGGTTTACGTCACCAACCTCAATCCCCGGTTCACCGGGGTATCGGCCACCGCTGCCGCTGTGTTGGCCGCGCAAGGGCGCGATCTGAGGGCAGTGTTGGTCGGCCATCCCCTTCCCGGCTGCCCTGCGCCGGTGACACGTCGGCAGGCGCTGGCCTTGGCGCGGGTGCCGCCTGCGGGGCGGGCGTTTTCCATCTGGCATGTGCGGCGCAACCCGGAAATGCAGCTGGCGCTGTTTGCGCGGGATGTGCTGCGGTTGCCGGTGCGGATTGTGTTTACATCCGCCGCGCAACGGCGGCATTCGGCTTGGCCACGCTGGTTGATTTCCCGGATGGATGCGGTGATTGCCACGACCGAGGCGGCGGCGGGGTTTGTGCCGGGGGTGCGCGCGGTGGTGCCCCATGGGGTGGATGTGGCGCGGTTTGTGCCGGCTGCTGACCGCGCGGCCGCATGGGCGGCGACGGGATTTCCGGGGGAATACGGTATCCTGACGGTGGGGCGGGTCCGCAGCGAAAAGGGGACGGACCTGTTCGTGCAGGCGATGATCCGCGCCCTGCCCCGGTTGCCGGGGGCTGTGGCAGTGGTGGTTGGGTTGGCCAAAGGCGGGGATGAGGCATACTTGGCGCGGCTGAAGGGCGAGGTGGCCGCGGCGGGATTGGAACGCCGCATCCTGTTTCCGGGCGAGGTGGCGGCAGAGCGGATGCCCGCGCTGATGCAGGGATCCCGGCTGCTGATGGCCCTGCCCCGCTATGAAGGCTATGGCGTGACGCCGATTGAGGCGATGGCCTGCGGCGTGCCGATCATTGCAAGCCAGACCGGGCATTTCGCCGAGTTTGCAGGCCGGGCGGAGGGAAATGACCAGGCGGGGATCGTCGTGCCGCTGGAGGATGCCGAGGGCGCGGCAGAGGCGGCGGTGGCCCTGCTGTCCGATCCGGCGCGGCATGCGGCCTTTTCCTTGGCGGCGCGGGAGCGCGCCGTGCGCTTGTTCAGCGTGGAGCGCGAGGTGGCGGGCATCCGCGCGGTCTATGACGCGCTATGGGCGGAGCGCTGAGGGTGGGGACCGGGTCCCGGGCTTTACCCGGGACCGTTGTTCGCTGTGGGCGGGGTTCCCCTTCGAAGGGTGTCAGCCCTTGGCCCCCTGGCCACGGGCGTAGACGTCTTCGTAGCGGATGATGTCATCCTCGCCCAGATAAGTGCCGGTTTGCACCTCGATCAGCACCATGGGCACCTTGCCGGGGTTTTCCATCCGGTGCTTTGCGCCCAGCGGGATGTAGACCGACTGGTTTTCACCCACCAGTTTGACCATGTCATCCACCGTCACGCGGGCGGTGCCGGAGACGACGATCCAATGCTCGGACCGGTGCATGTGCGATTGCAGCGACAGGGCTGCGCCGGGTTTGACGACGATGC
Organism: Paracoccaceae bacterium; assembly: GCA_022843025.1. Taxonomy (GTDB): domain Bacteria; phylum Pseudomonadota; class Alphaproteobacteria; order Rhodobacterales; family Rhodobacteraceae; genus Paragemmobacter. Next base: position 68,417 of record JALHOL010000003.1, read on the forward strand.
GCTTGACCTGGAACCGGTCCGACAGGGCCAGCGTTTCGAACCAGCCCCAGGGGCGGTGGTCGCGGGCGAAGGCTTCGGCCTGCTTGGCGCCTTTGGCTTGCAGCACCTCGACCGCGCGTTTGACATCCTGCGCGCGGGATTTGTCGGCCACCAGCACTGCATCGCCGGTGGCGATGGCGATGATGTTGTTCAGGCCGATGCCGACCAGTTCGACGCCCGGTTCTTCGGCGCGCAGAAGCGTGTTGTCGCAATCAATCGCCACGGCATTGCCGCCCAGCGCATTGCCGCGCGGATCAGCCCCCATCTCAGTTGCGACGGCATCCCAGCCGCCCAGATCGGACCAGCCTGCGCCGAAGGGGACGGCCACCAGATTGCCGGCGCGTTCCATCACGGCATAGTCGATCGAAATCGCCTCGGCCCCTTTCCAGGCGGCTTCGTCCAGCCGCAGGAAGCCCAGGTCGGCGCGCGCGGCATCCACCGCGGCCCCGACGGGGGTGAGAAGGCCCGGCGCATGGGCGCGGAAAGCGTCAATCATCGTGGCGGCGGTGAAAAGGAAGATGCCCGCGTTCCACAGGAAGTTGCCCGAGGCGAGCATGGTTTCTGCCGCGTCACGTTTGGGTTTTTCCACAAAGCGGGCCAGATCGACCGGCACGCCATCGGCGGCGGGGCCGGTAAGTTCCAGCCAGCCATAGCCGGTTTCCGCGCGGGTGGGGCGGATGCCGAACGTAACGATGCGCCCGGCGCGGGCGGCGGCTTCGCCGACCTTTACGGCGGCGCGGAAGGCGGCGGCATCGGGGACAACGTGATCCGAGGGCGCGACGAGCATGAGCGCCTGCGGGTCGGATTTGGCCAGATGTAGGGCGGCGGCCAGCACGGCGGGCGCAGTGTTGCGGCCTTCGGGTTCGATCAGAACCGGGCCGGGGTCGATGCCCACGGCCTGCAATTGTTCGGTCACGATGAAGCGGTAATCCGATCCGGTGATGACCACGGGCGCGGCAAAGCCTTCGCCAGCAAGGCGGCGGGCAGAGGCCTGAAACAGGCTTTCATCCCCGATGAGCCGAGTGAACTGTTTGGGAAAGCTTTTGCGCGACAGGGGCCAAAGGCGGGTTCCCGATCCACCGCACAACAGAACCGGATTGATCATATACTCTCTCCCTGACACGGAATTTACCTGCACGGCGGCATCGTTGCCGGATTCTCTGCGCCGGGGCAAGCCTGCCGCTGTTGCCAGCACTGTTGGATAAGACAGTGGCGTGATGGGGGCGTTACAGGGGCGCGACCGGGGTAAGAAGGGGGCAGCGGGCAGCGCTGGACCGGATCAGCGCGCCGCACCGCCGGTCCATTGCACGGCGTCGCGCAGCACGGATTGCAGGGCGAGGTCAAACCCTGCGACCACGGCGGCGCTGTCATCCGAGGCGACATTGGCCGTTGCGGTGAAGGGGCGTGCGGCAATGATCTGGCGGTCGGATTCGCGGATGACGGTCATCATCACGCCGATCCGCACGATCAGCGGTTCGGGCGCGGGACCTGCGGGTTCGGCCTGAAAGGACTGAATTTCCGTCATCAGGGTGTAATCGGGCATCAGGCCCGCTCCGGTGCGCCCGACAAGGCGAAAGCCGCCCGCGTTCTGGAACGAGGCGACGAGCAGCGATTGCAGCAGCGCAGGTGTCGGTTCGGACCAGCGGGCATCGGGCAGGTATTGCGCCTGATACGGAAGGGGTTTGATGAGGATGCGGTCGGTCGCCAATGCGCCGCCAGAGGTGGGCAGTTCCACCACCAGATGCCGCCTGCCCCCGGCCGGGATCTGCCCCGGCGCATAGGGCGACAGCGTATAGGCATCCAACGGGGTGCTGGCATCCGAGACGGCGCCAAGGGCACCGCAGCCAGACAGCAGGGCAAGCGACAGAAGGGCTGCGCGAAAGGGGGCCATGGTCATCAATTCCTGTATGCCGGGGTCTGGTTGCCAAGAAGGAAGCGGGCGGGGTCGCTACTGATGCGGTCGGACAGGGCGCGGATGCTGCCCACCATGGTGCGCGCCTCTTGCGCGAGGGTGCTGAACCTTGGCAGGCCGGTACGGGAGAATTCGGCCAGTCCGGTGGCAGAGCGGCGGACATCAGCCAGCGTTGCCTTGAGCGCGGCCATCAGGTCGGGGATATCCGCCCCGATGACGGTGTTGGCGCTGGCGAAGGCCTTTTCCGCCTGCACCAGCGCGGCATCGGCGCGGGTCAGGGTCGCCTCGGCCTTGGCCATGACGGTATCGGTCTGGGCGGCCATGCTGTCGATGCGGGCGGTGGCGGTTTCTACGTTCTTAAGGATTTCCGCGATGGCGGCGCTGTTTTCCGGGGTGGTGAAGTTGCGGATGTCTTCCATCAGGGCGATGGCTTCGGCCAGCAGATCGGGGGCATCGGTGATCAGGCCTTGAACGACCGAAGGCTCAGAGGGGATGACTGGCACATCGGCGGGGGGGTCGGCCTGAAGGCGGTCTGAGTCTGCCCGCCCGCCTTCGAGCGCGACGAAGGAGACACCCGTTACGCCCTGCGAGGCGAGGGTTGCCATCGTGTCAGTGCGGATGGGGGTGGAGGCGAACACTTCGATCCGGACGCGGACAAGGGCGGGGTTGGCGCGGTCAAGCTCGATGGTCAGTACCTTGCCGACATCCACCCCGTTGTAGCGCACGGCGCTGGCTTGACCGAGCCCCGCCACGGTATCGAAGAGGATGTCGTATTGCGCGAAGGTGCGGTCAATCTCGACCTTGGCCAGCCAGAGGATAAAGCCCAGCGCGGCGAGCAAGCTGAACAGGGTGAAGCTGCCCACAAGAATGTAGCGTGCGCGTGTTTCCATCAGATCGCCCCCTGCGCCTGCAGCGCGGCATGGGCGCGTGGCCCGTGAAAATAGGAATGGACCCAAGGGTCATCGACCTGCAGCATTTCGGCCATGGTTCCGGTCACGAGCACCTTTTTTTCGGACAGCACGGCGATGCGGTCGCAGGTGGCGTGCAGCGTGTCGAGGTCATGGGTGACGAGAAACACCGTCAGGCCCAGCGCCTTTTGCAGGGCGATGATGAGGGCGTCGAATTCTGAGGCGCCAATGGGATCGAGGCCTGCGGTGGGTTCATCCAGGAACAGGATTTCCGGATCGAGCGCGAGGGCGCGGGCCAGCCCTGCCCGTTTGCGCATGCCACCCGACAGATCAGAGGGGTAGAGGTCGCCCGCCTGCGGTTTGAGCCCCACCATGGCGATGCGCAGATCGGCCAGTGCGGTGCGGGTGTCTTCGTCGATCCCCAGCAGTTCGCGCATGGGGGCGGCGACATTCTCGCGCACGGTGAGCGAAGAGAAGAGCGCGCCATCCTGAAACATCACGCCCCAGCGGTTCTGCACCGCGCGCAGGTCGCGGCCCTGTGCGGTAAGGACATCAGTGCCAAGGACGGTGATCTTGCCCTCAGTCGGGGTTTGCAGGCCGACGATGGTGCGCAAGAGCACCGATTTGCCGCTGCCGGAGGCACCGACGACGCCCAGCACCTCGCCCCGGCGGACATCAAGGTTCAGGCCCTTGTGCACGACCGTCTTGCCAAAGCGATTGGTCAGGTTGCGGACGGTGATGATCGGGGCGGGGTCCGGGTCGGCCATCACACCCCCCAGATCGCGAAGAAGATGGAAAAGAGGGCATCCACCACGATCACCAGAAAGATCGCGATGACGACCGAGCTTGAGGTGCGGCTGCCCAGCGATTCCGTGTCGCCCTTGACCTGCATACCCTGATGGCAGCCCACGACGCCGATGATCAGCGCGAAGACCGGGGCCTTGGACAGGCCCACCAGCAGGTGGGAGACGTCGGTATCCATCAAAAGCTGCGTGCGGAACATGCCCGGTGAGATGCCAAGGTCCACCCAAGCCATCAGCCCGCCGCCGACCAGCCCGGCCATATTGGCGACAAAGCCCAGCAGCGGCAGCATCAGGACCAGCGCCAGAACGCGCGGCAGGACCAAGAGTTCGATCGGATCAAGGCCGAGGACGCGCATGGCATCAATCTCTTCGCGCATCTTCATTGATCCGATGGCGGCAGTGAAGGCCGAGGCGGAGCGGCCTGCGACGATGATCGCGGTCAGAAGAATGCCCAGTTCGCGCAGGATAGAGACGGCGATGAGGTTGACGACAAAGACCTCGGCCCCGAATTGCTTGAGCTGTGTCGCGCCTTGGAAGGCCAGCACGATGCCGATGAGGAAGCCCATCAGCGCCACAATGGGCAGGGCGTTCAGACCGGCCTGCTGCATGTGATGGACCAGCGCGGTAAACCGCAGGCGCGAAGGATGCAGGATCGTGTTGCCGAGGCGCGCGATGACAAGGCCCAGAAAGCCCAGACTGCCGCCGATGACCGCGCCATAACCGCTGACAGCGGCCCCGATCCATGCCAGTTCGTCGCCCGCACGGTGATGCACAGGGCGGCGGCGGCGCTTTTGCGGGACGGGCAGCGCATCGGTGACGGTTTGCAGCAACAGGCCATGCGCGACGCTGGCCCCGGTGACAGGGACCTGCGCGCCCTTGGCCGCGGTGCGGGTGGCGATGAGCCAAGCCCCAGCGGTATCCAGCGCGGTCACGGCGGAAAGGTCCAACGCGGAAAAGCCGGGCCTTTCATCAAGAAAGGCCCGGACTTCGGGAAGGGTTGCCAAAGTGACCGGCCCGGTCAGCGCGGCGGTGCCGCGCGGCGCGGGCGGAGTGTCAGCCGCCGACGGTGATGCCATTCAGCCCGCCAAGAAGACCGGTTCCGTTCAGGATCCAGAGGATGACGAAGATCACCACGACGACGTTGAGGATCGTTTTGATCTTTCGGTCCATCGGCAGATAGGTGTTCACGAGCCAGAGAAGAATGCCGACGACGATCAGTGTGACGACAAGGGAAACAAGGGACATGGTGGAAATCCTGTTCGGTTTGGGGTGAAGCCCGGTCCAGCGCTGTGCTGTTCTAGGGGCCGGCTGGGAATGCGGGCGGAAGGCCTGCATCCGGGAGTGATCTTGCGTCCAGTTGCCGGGCTTGGCGGGCAACAGGTCGTGCGGAAGGCCAGCCTGTACCGGCTGTCCTTTCCTGACCTGTCGCGCATTGCCCCGGAACGTTCATCGGCCTGATAACGCAGGGCGGCCGTCCCGGTTCCCTGACGGGGTGGATTATTCACGACGCCATGCCCCGCCCTTTTCCGGGCGGGGATCAGGTCAGGCGAGGCGGGCCAGCGATCCGCCCATGACGGCACGGGTGACCGGATCGGCGAGCGGGGCGAAGGGTTCGGCATCCTCCAGCCCCATCAGTTCGGCCAGCCGTCTGCGCGCGCGGCTGGTGCGGCTTTTCACCGTGCCGATGGCCGTGCCGATCATTTCGGCGGTTTCCTCGGTCGAGTAACCCGACGCGCCTACCAGCAGCAGCACTTCGCGGTGTTCGGCGGACAGTTGGGCAAAGGCACGGTGGAAATCGCGGAAGGCGAGCCGTCCATCATGGGCGGGCAGTTCGAACAGGGTGGCGGCGTGCAGTCCTTCGGGATCGGGCACCTCGCGGCGGTGCTTGCGGCGACCGGAATAGAATGTGTTGCGCAGGATGGTGAAGAGCCAGGCCTGCATGTTGGTGCCGGGCAGGAACTTGTCGATGTTGCTCCAGGCTTTGAGGATGGTGTCCTGCACCAGATCATCGGCGGCCGCGCGGTTGCCTGTCAGGCTGATGCCGAAGGCGCGCAGGGGGGTAAGGTAGGCCGTCACCTCATCGCGAGGGTCAAGCTGGCCATTGGGGGCGAGGGTCGGCTTTTCGCTGGCGTCGCGGACGTAGCGGGTGCCTTGCAGCGTGACAACGTTCATGTGCCGGACTCCTTGTTTTGCAGGCGAAGGGAGAGGCGATTTCCGGGTGTGCCGATCTGGCGGACCAGACGGATGGGCAGCAGCCCGTTCTGCGACATTCTGGCAGGGACGGCCTGGGCCGCGCTTTGGAACCAATGGCGCAGCCGCCGCGTTTGGTTCCGGAGGGACAAAAGGCAGGGGGAGCGTGTGAATGACGGGGTCAATTATGTCTCCTTTCTTTGGCGCACGGAGGCACGGGTCGGACCGGGGAAGGTCTGACGGGCGTGGCTCTGGCGGATGGCGACGGCGCGCCGGGAAATGCCGTGATGAAAAAGGGGCTGGTACAAAATGCGGGTCACCCGTTCGTCGGGATCACCGCGCGTCTGAAACAAGGCGTCTTCGGGCGGGGCGCAGCGCCCGCCTGTGTGTTTTGGCGTTTGATCCCTTGGCTGTTTGCGAAGGACTGTGTGATCGCGGTGGTCAGATCGACTGGACAGGTGGTGTCAGGTCAGTTGTCTGCAGTGGGGTGGCCAGGGGCAGTTGGCGGGAATCGGACAGGGCATGTGTTCTCCACTTCTCCCCGACCATGCGCTGTGTCAGCGTGGCCCGCATTAATCTGTGACATAGGAAGGGATGTTTTCTGATGACCATTGCCTGCGATAAATGCCCACTGCGCAAACAACCGCTGTTCGTTCCCTTCACCGAGGACGAAATCCAATTCATGATGCAGTTCAAATCGGGCGAGCTGAGCGTGGATGCGGGCACGACAGTTCTGATGGAAGGCTCGAACAGCCCGCAGATTTATACGGTCTTCAGCGGGATGGGGACGCGATACACCACTCTGGAAAACGGCCGCAGGCAGGTGATCAACTTCCTTTTTCCCGGTGATTTCATCGGCTTGCAGGCCAGCCTGATGGGAGAGATGAAGCATTCGGTCGAGGCGAGCACGCCCATGGTGCTCTGTGCCTTTCGTCGGAGCGATTTGTGGAACCTGTTCCGCGCGCAGCCCAACCGGGCCTATGACCTGACATGGATCGCGGCGGTGGAGGAACATTTTCTGGGGGAAACCATCGCGACTTTGGGTCAGCGGGATGCCGCTCAGCGGATCGCCTGGGCGTTTTTGCGGGTGGAAAAGCGGCTGCGGGCGGTGGGACTTGGCAGTTCGGGGGCGAATACGGCCACGGTTCCCCTGCCCTTTCGGCAGCAGGATCTGGCCGATGCGCTGGGTCTGTCGCTGGTGCATACCAACAAGACGCTGGCGCGGCTGCGGTCGCTCAAGGTGGCGACGTGGAATGACGGGATGCTTTCGGTGATGGATCGCGCCGGGCTGGCCGCAATTGCGATGGTGGAGCCGGAGAAGGAAGAGAAGCGCCCGATTTTGTGAGGTGCTATGGGCCGCCGCCGGTGCACCCCGGGGAGCAGAGCGGCGGCGGGTCGGTTATGAGGCGTCAAAGGGTGAAGTGATCGCCCATGTCGGGATCATCGCCGGTCAAACGCGCTTTGGCGATGTTGAACATGAAGCGGATGCCCGAGGTGGGGGTGACCCAGACTTCGCCGCCCGTCACCTGCATCGACAGAAGGCGGACATCGGGATCGTTGATCCCGCCTTCGAACCAGGTTTCAACGATGACACCCCAAAGCTCTTCGAGTTTCACACGGTCCTGCGAGATGGACAGCGTGCCCGTGACCTGCGCGAAAAGGCCTTTGCCGTTATCGGCCAGCAGATAGGTGCAGGGGGCGGGGCCGGTTTCCAGCCTGTCGGTGATATCGGTGCCCTTGGCGGTGATGAACCACAAACGGCTATCGGCGCGGTCGGCGTGATGTGACATCGGCACCCAGCGGGCGCTGCCCTCGGGTGCCAGCATCCCGGCATTGACCGTTTCGATGCGGTCCCAGAATTCGGTCTTGCTCATTGGTGTGTTCCCTTTTCGCCGGACATCTGGCCCGGACTGCCCTTGTCAACGCGACGGGCGGGTGGGGGTTCCGAAAGGGATCGTCAAAGCGGGGGAAAGTCGGCCGGGATGGCGCCAAGGCCATCCCGGCCACGATATCTGGCACCCAAGCACCAATATCCGAACGGAGGTGGGACAGGGAATTGCCTCCGTTGCGGAACCAACCCGGAGGCGGGGATTCGGTTCCCTGAATTTGCGCATTCCCTCGATGAAATCGGCACTGGCGCTGTCAGCCTGCGGGCGGGCCCAGTGTCAGGCGCAGATGCGTGACACCGGGTTTCAGGCGCAGGTGGAAGGGGCCGCCTGCATGGGCGACCGGGCGGCGGTCCAGCGTGGCGAGCGCGACGCCGTGTCCGCCGTGGACGGGATTGATCACCTCTACCTCCACCCGCGATTGGGCGTGGCGAAGGGTCAGCGTGACGCCGGGCCAATCGGGGGGCAGGCAGGGATCGAAGATCAGCGTGTCGCCTGCCCGCGTGAGGCCGAGGATGCCTTCGATCCCGGCGCGATACATCCAGCCGGCCGAGCCGGTATACCATGACCAGCCCGCCCGCCCCGCATGTGGGGCGACGGAATAGACATCTGCGGCGATGACATAGGGTTCGGCCTTGTAGCGCAGAGCATCGGTGGGGGTGCGGCTGTGGTTGATCGGGTTGAGGAGCGCGAACAGCGCCGCCGCTTTGTCACCCTGCCCCAGTTTGGCATGGGCGAGGATGGCCCACATGGCCGCGTGGCTGTACTGGCCGCCGTTTTCGCGCAGCCCCGGCGGGTAGCCCTTGATATAGCCCGGATCGCGCGGGGTGCGGTCGAAGGGCGGGGTGAAGAGGAGCGCCAACCCCGGATCAGGGCGGATCAGGTGGTGATCGACCGATGCCATGGCCTGCGCTGCGCGGGCCGGATCGGCAGCGCCCGACAACACCGCCCAGGATTGGGCGATGGAATCGATCCGGCATTCATCGGACTGGTCGGATCCCAGCCATGACCCATCGTCGAAGGTGCCGCGCCGGTACCATGCGCCGTCCCAACCCACGGCCTCGATCGCGGCGCGCAGGTCTTCGGCATGGGCGCGCCAGCGGGCGGCGCGGGCGGGGTCGCGGGTATCGGCCAGTGGGGCCATCATGCGCAGGGTGGCAATCAGCAGCCAGCCCAGCCAGAGGCTGGTGCCCCTGCCCTGTTCGCCCACGCGGTTCATCCCATCGTTCCAGTCGCCGGTGCCGATCAATGGCAGGCCATTCTCGCCCGTCAACGCGATGGCCTGATCCAGCCCGCGCGCGCAATGTTCGAACAACGTGGCAGTCTGATCCGACAGGTCGGGTTGATAGAAGGCGTCATGCTGGCCGGGGGGGACAGGCGGGCCTTCGAGGAAGGGAAGCGGTTCGTTCAGGATGCCTGCATCCCCCGTCACGGCCACATAGCGCGCAACGCCAAAGCCCAGCCAGACCCTGTCATCCGAGATATGGGTGCGCACGCCCTGCCCGGAATGGGGTAGCCACCAGTGCTGCACGTCGCCTTCGGGGAATTGGCGGGCCGCGGCGCGCAAAAGGTGTTCGCGCGTCATGTCGGGGCGGGTGAAGGTCAGCGCCATGCCATCCTGCAACTGATCGCGGAAGCCATAGGCGCCGCTGGCCTGATAAAAGCCCGCGCGCGCCCAGATGCGGCAGGCCAGCGTCTGATAGAGCAGCCAGCCGTTGAGCAGGATATCCATGGCACGGTCAGGCGTCTTCACCTGCACCGCGCCGAGGATGCCGTCCCAATGGGCAGCGATGTCGGCCTGCATCGCGTCAAGGTCCGAGCTGCGGTGGCGGTGGATCAGGTCGCGGGCGGATTCGATCGTGTCGGCCTGTCCCAGAAGCAGGCGCAGTTCCACGCTCTGCCCCGGCGCAAGGGTGACCACGCATTGCTGCGCGGCACAGGGGTCAATCCCCGCCCCCAATCGCCCGGAGAGCGGCTGCCCGCGCAGGCCGCGCGGATCGGCCATGTTGCCGCCCGGGCCCATAACCTCGGCCCGGTCGCAGGTGAAGCCGGTCGCCTGCGCGCCGATATCGGCAAAGGCGACACGGCCGGGAAAGGCCATACCATAGGGGTTGCGTGCCATGAGCGCACCCGTGTCCGGGTCGCGTTCGGTGGTGATATGGGGCGCGGTGGTGCTGCGCGCGGGGCCGAGAACCCATTCGGCGTAGGTGGTGACGGACAGGCGGCGGGGGCGGTTGCTGCGATTGTGCAGGGTGAGGCGTGTGATGCGGAGCGGGTCTTGCAGCGGTACGGTCTGCACCATCCGCGCCGCGATGCCCTGCGCGGTGTGGTCAAAGCGGGAATAGCCAAAGCCGTGACGCGCGATATAGGTGCCGCCCCCGCGCATCGGCAGGGCGGTCGGTGTCCAGAGTGCGCCACTGTCGAGATCGCGGAGATAGACCGCCTCGCCCGGAGCATCGGTGACGGGGTCGTTGGACCAGGGGGTCAGCTGGTTTTCACGGCTGTTTTCGGCCCAGACCGGGCCGCTGCCTTCGGCCGAGGTGAGAAAGCCAAAGGCGGGGTTGGCCACTACGTTGATCCAGGGCGCGGGGGTTGTCGCGCCGTCTTTCAGGATGGTCACATATTCCCGGCCATCGGCGGCAAAGCCGCCGGTGCCGTTGAAGAATTCCAGCGCCGGGGTTGGGTCATCCGCGACCTCATCCACCATCACGGCGCGCGGTGGGACCGGGGCGGGCAGCAACGGCGGCAGCGCCTCGATCTGATGGCCGATATCGCCGCGGCCTGCCACCAAAACCACCCGCGCCACGGCGAGGAGCAGCGCCCGCGCCTCGGGTGTGATGAGATCGGTGCGCAGGGCGTGGACGGCACCCTGTGCCGAGCCAGCAGCGCGCGGACGGCTTTGCGCCATGCGCACCGCCGCCTCGATTCCGGTCTGGAGATCCTGCACGTATGAGGAAGACCGGTCATTGAGAACCACCAGATCCACCGTCAACTGACGCGCGCGCCAGTATTCATGTGCGGCAAGGATCTGATGGACCTGCGCCAGATCGGCGGCATCGTCGATCAGCATCAGGACGATGGGCAGATCACCGGAAATGCCAAACGGCCAAAGACCGGATTGCGGGCCAGCCCCTGCGATGATGCGCGAGGACCGGCTGCGCAGGCGCGGATCGGCCCGCAGCAGGAAGCCGGCGAGGGTTTGCAGATCGGCAGCCTGGGCATTCGAGATGCCAAGGTGGCGCAGTTGGACCTGCGCCTGCGTCCAGGCCAGGGTAATGGCACGGCCAAAGGCCGACGGGTCGCGGTGGCGGTCGACCATATCCAAAAGCGCGGTCGGGCTGTCTGCGACCATGGTCCAGAAGGCCACGCGCACCCGCCCGCCCGGTGGCACCAGCACACGGCGGCGGATGGCGAAGATCGGGTCCAGCACCGTGCCGGTGGTGCCCGACAAGGGGGCATCGGCCATGGCCGGGTGGGCCAGCGTCTGCCCCCGCCCGATGAAACGGGCGCGGTCGGTTTCCACCTGCATCGGGGCCGTCTCTTCGCCTTCGACCACGGCGATATGGGCGGCCCAGACTTCGGGCTCCGACGGGCTGCGACGGCGGCGGGTTGCGATCAGGACGCCCAGTTCGGGCATGTATTCGGTGACGACAAACAGCTTGGAGAAAGCGGGATGCGCCAGATCGGACGCCTGAGGGGCCAGCGCCAGTTCGATGTAGGAGGTCAGGTCGATCTCGCGCGCGCGGCGGCCTGTATTGGTCAGGGTGACGCGCCGCGCCTCGGCATCGTCTTCGGCGGAGACGACGATTTCGGTGGTGGTGGTGAGTGTCCGGGCGCGGCAGGTGAAGGTGGCCTGATGTTCGCTGAAGACCGTCATGTGCTGGCCGCTGCCCGCACCCAGCGGCTGAGCGCCGGAGGACCAGCTTTCACCGGCCTGCACGTCGCGCAGATAGACGAAGGAGCCAAGCGCATCGACCGAAGGGTCGGCCCGCCAGCGGGTGATGGCCAGATCGTGCCAGCGGCTGTAGCCTGCGCCCGTCGGCGTGAGCATCACGCCATAGCGGCCGTTCGACAGCAGATGCCCGGTCGGCGTGGCCGATTGGGGCGTATCGAAGCGGCGCACCTTGGGGGCGTCGGTCGGATCGGCGGCGGTGACGCGCACCTCGCTCGCGCGGGGGCGGGCAGTGGCCACATCGCGCGGCACGCGTTCTTGCAGCAGCAGGTCAACCGCCTGCACCATGGGCACGGCGTGAAAGCGGGCGCGCAGGCGGCCTGATTGCACGGTGTTGGCAATGGCGGTGATGGTCATGCCCTGATGATGGGCCATGAAGCTGCGCACGATCACGGCGTTTGCGCCCTGCGGCACGCGGTCGGGGGTGAAATCGACCGCCTCGTAGAACCCGTAACGGCCTTCGGCACCTATGGCGGCTAGGCGGGTGAAGTTCGCCACGGCAGCGGCAGGGTCGACCATGGCGGCAAGCCCGGTGGCATAGGGGGCGATCACGCGGTTCTGGCCCAACCCACGTTTGAGCCCCAACCCCGGCACGCCGAAGTTGGAATATTGGTAAGTCATCTCCAGATCGCGGGCGTTGTAGGCAGATTCCGATATGCCCCAGGGAATGCCCAGCGCGCGGCCATGGTCCTGTTGGCGGGCGACGATCAGCGCGTTGGTCTGGGCCAGCACGGATCCGTCGGGCGCGCGCATCACGAGCGAGGGCATCAGATATTCGAACATCGACCCCGACCATGAAATCAATGCCGCACCCCGCCCCATCGGCGTGGCGCTGCGGCCAAGACGGAACCAGTGTTTGGTGGGCACGTCCTGTTTTGCGATCGCAAAGAGGCTGGCCAGCCGGGCCTCAGACGCGAGGAGGTCATAGCAATTCGGGTCGCGCATGTTGGTGGCAACGGAAAAGCCGATGGAGAGCAGTTCCTTTTCCGGGTCGAGCAAGAAGGCGAAGTCCATGTCCTGTGCGAAACCGTCGGCCAGATCGGCCACGCCCAACAGCCGTGCGCGACGGTCTTCGGCCATGGGTGGTGCCGCGAGACGGGTGAGGATGGCGGCGGTCCAGAGGGCGGCATCGTTCGCGCCATCGGCGGACAGGCTTTCGGCATGGGCGGATTGGGCCAAGGCGGGAAGCAATGCCTCGTCCCCCGCATCAAGCGCGGCTTGCAGGGCGATGAGGGCGGGACAGGGTTGCCCTGTGCCATCCCATGCCGCACGGGCGACGGCGGCGGTGTCGCGCAGACCGTCAAGCCGGGCGGCATCGTCCGGGCCGCTTTGCGCCCAGTCGCGGCAGGCGCGCGCCACGCAGATCAGATGGCCTGCCAGATTGCCGCTGTCGACCGATGACACATAGGCCGGGTCCAGCACGCGCAGATCGGTGGTGTCGTACCAGTTGTAGAAATGGCCCCGAAAGCGCGGCATCCGGCCCATGCGTTCCAGCGTCTGTTCCAGCCGTTGCAGGGTATCGGGTTCCGATATCCAGCCCATATCGCGCGCGGCGACGGTGGAGAGGAGATACAGCCCGATATTGGTGGGCGAGGTGCGGTGCGCCACGGCGGGGACCGGGATTTCCTGAAAGTTGTCGGGGGGAAGGAAGTTTTCCGCCTCGGTCACGAAATGCTCGAAAAAGCCCCATGTCCGGCGGGCGATGCGGCGCAGGGCCTGCGCCTCGGTCCACGTCATGGGGGCGATGGCGCGGGGGGCGGCGGGTTGGCTGATGCGGGCGGCGATGGCCGGGGCGGCGGCCCAGAGCAGCGCAAAGGGCAGCAGGATGGGCCATACGGCGGGGTTGATCCAGAGCGCAAGGGCAAGGGTGCCAAGGCCCAGCGCGACCCCGCCCGCCATGCTGCGGAACCATCCTGTCAGGCTGTGGCGGCGGGTGGCCCCGGCCTCGGCCGCCGTCATCCATTCGAGCAGGTGCCGGTGTGAAAGCGTGATTCGGAACAGGCTGCGCAGGATCGCATCGCCCATCAGCCAGGCCTGATCGGCCAGAAAGACCACGTTCAGCGCGATCTGCATGCCCGCCGTCGCTGCATCGCGGCCGAGGGCGCGGAAGTGCATGGGAAGGCTGATCCCGCTGCGGTGGGGCAAGATGGCATGGGGCAGGCCCAACAGACGCGGCATCGCCATGATCACCAGCAGGGCCAGTGTCCAGACCGCCGCGACGGGCAGAGGCATCAGCCATCCGGCAAAGAAGGCGGCCAAAGTCAGCGGGGCCAGCAGCGAACGGCGCAGGTTGTCGATCATCTTCCAGCGCCCGATGGCGGGAATGGTCTTGTCGCGGGCAATCCAGGGCAGCAATTGCCAGTCGCCGCGCACCCAACGGTGCTGCCGCTTGGACGCGACATCAAGCCGGGCGGGGAAATCCTCGATCACCTCGATGTCGGACACCAGCGCCGCGCGGGCGAAGATGCCTTCGAACAGGTCATGGCTGAGCATGGTGTTGTCGGGAACCCGGCCTTCCAGCGCGGCGGTGAAGGCGTCGATGTCATAGATGCCTTTGCCGGTGAAGGAGCCTTCGGCAAAGAGGTCCTGATACACGTCGGACATCGCGGCGGCATAGGGTTCGATGCCGCCGATGCTGGCATAGGTGCGGCGGTAGATGGACGCCTCATCCCCGATGGGCAGGGCGGGTGTCACGCGGGGTTGCAGGATGCCGTGGCCTTCGACCACCCGCTGGGCGGCGGGGTCAAGTCGGGGGCGGTTCATCGGATGGGCCATCTTGCCGATCAGGGCGCGCAGCGTGTCGCGCGGCAGGCGGGTATCGGCATCGAGCGTGACGACAAAGCGCACGTTGCGCGGCACATCGGCGGTGCCGGTGACAAAGCCAGTGTCGGTGGCCCCACGCAGAAGGCGGTTAAGTTCCACCAGCTTGCCGCGTTTGCGTTCCCATCCCATCCATTTGCCTTCGGACGGGTTCCAGAGGCGGCGGCGGTGCAGGAGCAGAAAACGCGGGCCATCCTCCATCGGATAGCGGCTGTTCAGATCGGCAATGGCGGATTGGGCGAGTGCGATCAGCCCGGCATCCTGTTCGGTGCGTTCGGTTTCGGCATCCGGCCCGTCGGAGAGCAGGGCGAAATGGACCGCGCCGCTGATGCTGGAGAGGTGATGGACTTCAAGCTGTTCGATCTGGTCCAGCAGGGCGGATTTTTCGCTGAGCAGCACCGGAACCGCGACGAGGGTGCGCAGATCGGCGGGCACGCCACCCGCAAGCTGCATCCCCGGCAGGGGCCGCGGCGCGACAGAGCGGGTGACCACGTCATTCACGAGGGCAGTGGCAAGTTCGCTGGCCGGCCAGAGTGCAAGCAGCGCGGCGGGCAGCATGGCCCAGCCCGGCAATCCGGCGGCGAGCAGGAGGGCTGTGACCACGGCCCCGGTCAGGGCCGCGATGGCGGCGAGATAGGCGGGCAATCCGCCCTGCCCCACCCGGCGCATCAGCCGTTGGCGCAGCTTTAGCCTATATCCCAGCGCCTGTTCCAGCGCCCGACGCCCACCGCCGATGAGGGCGTGGCCGGGATCGCGCGCGCGGTCGGTGCGGCCTTCGGCGGCCATGCGCAGGGCGGCGTCGGTGACGGCAAGTTCATCACCAGACGAGCCGCGCGCCAGATCCTCGATCGCGGTGCGATAGGCGTTGCGGGTGGAGAAATCCATCGCGCCGAAATCGCCGGCTTTGTTGAGGCGCGCATCGACGGGGCTGACATCTTCGAAGAAATCGGCCCAGTCGAGTTCAGAGATGATCCGCATCGATGTGACGATGTTGCGCATCGTGACGTTGGACGCCCCTTGCCGGTGCAGGACGCGTGCGACCACATCTTCGACAGATGTTTCCTGACGGCGGAGGCGATCTTCGAGCCAGCCGTGCAGCGGGGTATCCACGGGATCGAGCCCGCGCAGGCGACGCGCCACCTGTGCGGCGAAGATTTCGTCAAGCGGTGCGCTGTCGTGGGCCACCACGGCCAGGTGCAGCGGAACGGCAGGCCCGCCGATGCCAGACACGCTGTTGACCAGCGCATCCGCCATGCTGCGCTGATGCTGGGCACCGACGATCTGCACGGCAAGGCGGCGCATGTTTTCCACCAGCACGATGCGCAGGGTGATGGCCACGGCCCAAAGCTCGCCGATCTGAAGGGGGACGACGCGCTGATAGGCCTGCACGAAACGGCGCAGGACAGGGCCAGCGATCAGGCTGTCGGTATGGGCGACATAGGCCCAGGCCAGGCCAAAGACGCGGGGGTATCCGGCGAGATGGCCTTCGGCCAGTTTCGGCAGTTGACGGTAGTAGCCTGGGGGCAGATCTTCGGTGATCTGGCGCAGTTGCAGTTCCACGAGGTGGAAGTTGTCCAGCAGCCATTCGGCGGCCGGCGGCACGGCCTTGCCACGGCGTACCACCTCGGCGCTGTCGAGATAGACATCGAGCAACACACGGACGTTGTCGCGCAGCCGGCGATGCAGGCTGGGGACACGGCGGCCCGGCTTGCCCAACCGCTGCGCGGCGGCCAACGTTTCGGCGTGGTGTTCCAGCCGTTCGGTGCCAAAGAGATCCGACCGGATCGGGGTGGGATCGTTCCAGTCGGCTTCGGCCCAGTCCGCTTGGGACCGGTCAGACCAGTGGCCGAGGGTCAGGGCCTGCGGCCACCTCACCCTGCGACACGCGCGGCGGTTTCATCCGGCGCGCGGCCTGTCGGGATATCGGGCCGGTCCTGCGAGGTGCTATCCGGGCCGATGGTTGGGCCGATGGTTGGGCCGGGATCAAGTTGCGAACCGTCGCCGCCGGAGGGCGCGCGCGTGGTACCGCCCTGTTGCAGGCGGCGGGCCATTTCGTGCCATTTGGTTTCAATCCGGTTCCAATTCATCGACCGCTCCTGTTCTGAACTATGGGCGCAATCGCCGGGTGAATGCAGGCACGCCGCCGGACGCCCGGGCCGTGGGGCAAGGTGCGTTCGGGGCGGGTTCGGTGCATGCAGCGGGATGGGAACGCAGGCAGGGGCGGTCTGGTTCCCGCAGATCGCGCGCGGCGCGTGCGTTTGTCACATGCGGGTGATCTGGCCGCGACGCGCGGAACGATCCGGCGCATCGGACGTTGACCGATCTCTGCACCCACCCTTGCCGGACCCCAGACCGGCCCCGCCGCAAGGCGGCCCAACTGACCGGAGCTCTGCCATGCCCATATCCATCCGCACCGTGATCATTCCCGCCGCAGGAAAAGGCAGCCGCCTGTTCCCGCTGACCAAGGTGGTGCCCAAGGAACTGTTGCCGGTGCATGACCGGCCCGTGCTGCAATTCGCGCTGGATGAGGCGGTGGCAGTTGGGGCAGAGCGGATTGTCATCGTGATCCACCCCGACAAGATGATGATCCGCGATTATGTGATGCGCGCAGAGGATACGCTGCGGGCCTTGCGCGGCGAGGGGCAGCCTGCCCCGGTGCAGGCGCGTGTTGCGGTTGGCGTGCCGGATGCGATCGAGGTGATCTTTGCCATGCAGGATGAGGCGCTGGGGCTGGGCCATGCGGTGTTGTGCGCGGCACCATTTGTTCTGCCGGGACCCGTGGGCGTGATCCTGCCCGATGACGTGATCCTTGGGGCACCCGCGCTGGCGGAAATGGCAATGGCCTATGTGGGGGGCCACATGATCGCGGCCATGAGCGTGCCTGTGGCCGAGACGCCGAAATACGGCATCTTTGTTCCCCAAGGGCCGACCGAGGGCCGATTGGTGCGCGCCCTGGGGATGGTGGAGAAGCCGGCGCTTGGACATGCGCCCTCCACGCTTGCGGCGGTGGGGCGGTATATCCTTGATCCGGCCATTCTGGCGGGGTTGCGCGACACGCCCGCCGGGCGCGGGGGCGAGATCCAGTTGACCGATGCGATTGCCAGCGACGCACGGCATGTGCCGCTGATGGCCTGTCGGTTTTCAGGCGAGCGGCATGATTGCGGGTCATTCGAAGGGCTGGTCGGGGCCGGAGTGGCACAGATGCGCGCCAATGCGCAGCACAGCGCACGGGGCGCATCCGATGCCGGGCTGGCGCTGCGCCAGCGCGAAACGGCCGCCTGAAAGGGCGGCGCTGCCCCGGGCGCGGCTGGGTTCGCGATCAATCGCGCCAGCCCACCGCCGGGAACCCATCGGGACATGGTGCGTTATCCCGGCATGAACTGCGCCCGGAGGCGGCGCAGGATGTGAAGGGATTTCAAGATGAACAGCATCATTTATCTGGTCGGCCTTGTGGTCGTCGTCATGGCGGTTCTGTCGCTTATCGGCCTGCGCTGAGCAGCGGGAGAGGGACGGATCATGGAACGGACAGAGGCAATGACGCAGGCTTCGGGGCCTGCTGTGGCGATTGACGGGGCCTATATTGATTGGGCGGCCGTTCTTGGCGGTGGCGTGGTCGCAGTGGCGGTGGGGTCGGTCTTTACCGGCTTTGGCGCGGCGCTGGGACTGTCGACGATTTCGGCCGAACCGGGCGAGGGCAGTTTCAACGTGATGGTCATCGTCAGCGCGTTGTGGATCGTGCTGTCGCTGGTGGCGAGCTATGCGACGGGCGGCTACATCGCCGGGCGGATGCGGCGGCGGCTGGAGAAAGCCAGCGCCGATGAAGTGACCGCGCGGGACGGGATCAACGGACTGGTGGTTTGGGGTCTGGGGATCGTGGCGTCGGTCTTTCTGCTGGGCGCGGCGGTATCGGCCACGGCGACGGCGGTCGGATCAGCGGCAGGTGCGGCCGGATCAGTGGTTGGCGCGGTGGCAACGACGGCCGGTTCGGTTGCGGGCGGCGTGGCCGAAGGGGCCCTGGCGGCAGCCGGAGCGATGATGCCCGAGGAGATGACGCAGAACCCGGTGGATTACCTGAGCGATGCGCTGCTGCGCCCTGCACAGGTGGCGACGGGAACCGGCGATCCGGCTGATGCAGCGCGGGCGAGTGCCGCGATCCTGGGCAATGTGGCGGTGACCGGCGAAGTGACCGATGCCGAACGCGCCTATCTGATCAGCGCCGTGGTGGCCACGGCGGGCATTCCGCAGGCCGAGGCCACGACGCGGGTCGATGAGGCGATTACAGCGGCGCAGACGACGCGGACCGAGGCGATGCAGCTTGCCACCGATGCCAAGGCTGAGGCAGACCGACTGGCGCAGGAAGCCACCGATGCCGCTATTGCGGCAGCCGAGGTGGCGCGTGTCAGCACGATCCTGACCGCATTCATCCTTGCGGCGGCGGCGCTGGTGGCCGGGGCGGCATCCTATGTTGGCGCAGTGCGCGGCGGGCGTCACCGGGATGAGGGCCGCATCTTCGGCGGCTTTGCCTATCGCGGCTGAGGCGGGCGGCACTATCTGACAAGGAAGGCGGGCCGCTGGGAACAGCGGCCCGCCTTTTCTTTTGTCCGCGATCATAAGCCCGGATATGAAAAAGGGCCGCCCCGGCAAGGGGGCGGCCCGATCCGGGGGATCGGCCGGGGAGAGCCGATCAAACCCCGATCGTCGCGCTTAGTTGCGCGCGCTCCATTCGTCGACCTGACGCTCGGCCTCTTCCTTGGCGATGCCGTACTTTTCCTGAACCTTGCCAACCAGCTGGTCCCGCTTGCCGGCCATCGTGTCCAGCTCGTCATCCGTCAGCTTGCCCCACTGCTCTTTGGCCTTGCCGCTGAGCTGCTTCCACTTGCCTTCGATCTGATCCCAATTCATGCGTCGTCTCCTTTTTCCGGCGCGGGCCGTTGTGGCCGCGCTTGATGCCCGACCATCGGCCGGGCGGAAGAGAACGGAACGCGACAGCCTGACCATTCCCTGCCGGGCATCGCGCCGTTCCCTGTTGCATATAAGGATCGGGCGCGGCCTTGGTTCCATTCGGGCGGAAAATCGCCGCATCGTCGCGGGAGCTTGCCGATTGGGAGGTTTGCATTGGCAAAGCCTTGCCGGTCGCACAGGCATCCGGTCGATATGGACGGCGGGGCGGAACCTGATCATAGTGGGGGCGTTCTTGTCTGTGTTGCTTGCGGTTTCGCCCGACACGCCCTGCCCCGCCGCGCCGTGATGCGCGCCTTCCCCGACCCGACACACCTTTCCGCCTTCTCATGGCACCTGCGCCCAGCCGGGACCTGCGTTCATTGGAACGATCCGGCGCGGGCAGTGCGATGGATTTCGATCTCTCTGCCTCAGACAGGACCCTTGCCATGACCGATGATCTGCCAGCCATACGCCGAACCCTTGGTCTGATCCTGCTGGTTCTGCTGACGATGGGCTTGTATTTCGCCAAGGATGTGATCCTGCCCCTGCTGATGGGCACGCTGCTGGCGCTGACGCTGAGCCCACTGGTGCGGTACATGAACCGGTTCGGGCTGGCCCCGGTGGTGACGGCCTCGGCCCTGATCGCGCTGGTGGGGCTGATCATCGCGGGGGCGGCGCTTTTGTTCAGCGGCCCGGTGTCAGCATGGATCAACGATGCCCCGGCGTTGGGGGCGGAGTTAAAGGCCAAGTTGCAGGGTTTTGCAAATTCGCTGGCCGTCGTGCAGCAGGCCTCGAACCAGGTAGAGCAGTTCACCAATGGCGTCGCCGATCCGAATGTGCAGCGCGTGGCGATGGAATCGCCGGGGTTGCTGACCATGGCGGTCAGCAATGTGGCGTCGGTGATGGCGACGACCGTGGTGGCGCTGGTGCTGGCGCTGTTCCTGCTGGCGTCGGGTGATCTGTTCTATGTGAAGCTGATCGAGGCCTTTCCCCGCTTTGGTGACAAGAAGCGGGCGCTGCGGATCGTTTACGGGATTGAGCGGAGTGTGTCGCGCTATCTGGCGGTGGTGACGGTGATCAACATGGGGCTGGGCGCTGTGGTGGGGTTGGGTATGTGGGCCATCGGGATGCCACAGCCCTTGGTCTGGGCCGTGATGACGTTTCTGGTGAACTACCTGCCCTATATCGGCCCGCTGTTCGGCGCCGGGCTTGTAACGGCAGTGGCAATTGTCAGTTTCGATCATCTGGGACAGGCGGCGCTTGCCCCGCTGGTGTTTCTGACCGCCACCACGATCGAGGGGCAGTTCGTGACGCCCGTCATCCTTGGGCGGCGGCTGGAATTGAATACCGTGTCGGTCTTTGTGACGGTGGTGTTCTGGGCCTGGCTTTGGGGGATTGCCGGGGCGTTGATGGCGGTGCCGTTCCTCGTTTGTTTGAAGGTGATCTGCGACAATGTGGAGTCGATGAGCACGCTGGGGAATTTTCTGGGGGCCGAGGCAGTGGCACCGGTGGAGAATGGGGCGGGCAGTCAGGTCTGACGGGTTGCAATCTGGGCCAATTCATCCATATAACATCCAAGTGGATGGTATATGGAATGCAAATGCCGAAATCAGCCCTGCCCTCCCTGCCGCTGGCAGGAAAACTGCCCGAGTCGGAAAAGATCACAATCAACCTTGGTTTTGTTGATCTTGGGCAGATCGATCTGTTGGTGCGCGAGGGTTTCTATTCCAACCGCAGTGATTTCATCCGAACCGCGATCCGCAACCAGATCGACCGCCATGCCGAGACGGTACGGCAGGTCGTGACGCGCAAGAGCGTGCATCTTGGCCTGCGCCAGATCACGCGGGCAGAGCTGGAAGCGGCGCAGGCGGCGGGAGAGAGGCTTGAGCTGCGCGTGCTGGGGCTGGCCGTGATGGATACCGATGTGACGGCAGAACTGGCGCGGGCGACCATTCAGGGATTGACGATCCTTGGCGCGTTTCATGCCAGCGAGGCCGTCAAGGCGGCGCTGGCCGACAGGATCGGCTGATCCCGGCAAGACCTGACACGATGCCCGGGCACCGGGATCGACCCATTTGAGGAATGCACGACATGACCACCCCCTTTCAGCGCGACATGGCCCGTGCCACCGAACTGACCCGCACCGGAAAGTTGCAGGAGGCGACCGCCCTGATCCGCCGCTTGTTGCAGGGTGATGGTGCATCGCCAGAGCGCACAAGTGCCGCGCAGATTGCGCCTGATGATGTGATCGAGGGCGCGTTCACCCGGCTGGAAGATGCGCCAGCACCTGCGGATGCCCCAGTGACTGAACCCGCAAAGGCCAAGCCTGCCAGGGCCAAGCGCGCTGCGCCGGGCAAGACGGGGTTGGCCGAGACGCTGCGCAAGATTGCGGCGGGCGGGATGCCTGCG
The DNA here is from genome assembly GCA_022843025.1 of Paracoccaceae bacterium. Lineage (GTDB taxonomy): Bacteria > Pseudomonadota > Alphaproteobacteria > Rhodobacterales > Rhodobacteraceae > Paragemmobacter. The sequence continues at coordinate 90,277 of JALHOL010000003.1, forward strand.
CATGGGCCGCTTGCCTCTGCCCCGCCGGTGGCTGACGGCGCGGCGTTTCTGTCGCTTTCCTATCGGTCGCCGCAGGGGAGCCGTGAGTATCGGCTTTATGTGCCTGCCCATCGGCCTGCGGGCCTGATGCCGCTGGTGGTGATGCTGCATGGCTGCACGCAATCGCCCGAGGATTTTGCGCGGGGCACGGGGATGAATGCATTGGCCGAGGAATTCGGGTGCCTGATCGCCTATCCGGCGCAGCCTGCAGGGGCCAATGCGCAGAAATGCTGGAACTGGTTCCGGCCTGAAGATCAGGAACGCGGACGCGGCGAGACGGCGCTGATTGCAGGCCTGACGCGGGAGATACAGGCCAATTACCCGGCCGATCCGGCGCGGACCTATATCGCCGGTCTGTCGGCGGGGGGTGCGGCGGCAGCGCTGATGGCGGCGGCCTATCCCGATGTCTTTGCCGCCGTGGGTGTGCATTCCGGCCTGCCCGCGCAGGGTGCGCGCGACATTCCGTCGGCCTTTGCGGCGATGCGCGGCGGCACGACGGGGGCGCCCCATGCGACGGCCTTGCCGACCATCGTCTTTCACGGGCTGGCCGATGCCACGGTGCATCCCGCCAATGGCGCGGCCAGCCTTGCGCAGGCGCTGCCTGCCATGCCCGCCCTGCGCCGCAGCACGCGCAAAGGCACCTCGCCCGGCGGGCGGGCGCATCGGGTGACGGAGCACCGCCATGCCGATGGCCGCAGCTTTGCCGAGCATTGGGAGATCGAGGGCGCAGGCCATGCCTGGGCGGGCGGGGACGCGGGCGGAAGTTATACCGATCCGGCAGGACCGGATGCATCGGCCCAGATGCTGCGGTTCTTCTTGCAGCACAAACGGGCCTGAGGGCGGGTTTCCCGGTCCCATCTGGACCTGTGCCGCCATAGGCGGTTCGCCGCCCGTTCGGGGCTTTCTGTCAGAAATCGGCATCTGCGGGGGAACGTCTGCACCGGGCGGGCGTTTCCCCTGCACATGCGGAAACGACCGACAGGAGCCCATCATGGGAATTATCTGGACCATCATCATCGGCTTTGTGGCCGGGGTCATCGCCAAGTTCATCACGCCGGGCGACAATGAACCGTCGGGCTTTATCCTGACCACGTTGCTGGGTGTGATCGGGGCCTTTGTGGCCACCTATCTGGGCCAATCGCTGGGCTGGTACATGCCGGGCCAAGGCGCGGGCCTGATCGGGGCCGCTGTCGGCGCGATCATCGTGCTGTTGGTCTGGGGCATGGTGCGCAAGCGCGCCTGACCCTTTCCGAAGCCTGAGGAAAAAGGAACATCGACATGTCGAAATCAACACCATCCCTGATGGCCTTGCTGGGGCTTGTGGCCTTTGCCGGATACCAGAACCGCGCGCGCATCGCCGATATGCTGGCTGATGCCCGCCAGAACCGCGCCGGCGCCGATGGCAATCCGCCCGAGCAGGGGGGCTTTCTGGCGGAGATCGGGCAGATAATCCAACCCGGCCCGTCCGGTGTGGGCACGGCTGGCACGGGTTTTTCCAGCGCGGGCCTTTCTGCGGCGCTGCGCGATCTGAAGGACCGCTTTACGGCGACCGGTCAGGGCGAGGCGGCGGAAAGCTGGATCTCGACCGAGGCGAACCGTCCGCTGAACGTGGAGGCGCTGGAAGCCGCGCTTGGGCCAGAAACGCTGGACGATCTCGCCCGCAAGACCGGCATTTCGCGCGCGGAGCTGCTGCTACGGTTGAATGTGGCCCTGCCCGAGGTCGTGGACAGCATGACACCTGAAGGCCGCCTTCCCACCGACGGCGGCACGCAATTCAACCTCTGATCCCATCAATTCCGTCCAGAAAGGACATTCCGATGAAAACCCTAGCCGAAGCGTTCCACCACACCCTGCAAGACATCTATTATGCCGAACAGGCGCTAACCAAGGCCCTGCCGAAAGTGGCAAGCGCGGCCAAGAACACCGAGTTCAAGGCGCTTGTCACCGAGCATCTGGCGGAGACCAAGGAACAGATCAAGCTGCTGGACAAGGTCTTTGCCGCGATCGGCGAAAAGGCCGCTGGCGTGAAATGCGATGCGATGGACGGTCTGATCAAGGAAACCGATGGCATCATCAAGGAAGCGTCTGGCGTGGCGCTGGATGCCAGCCTGATCGCCGCCGCGCAGGCGGTCGAGCATTACGAGATCGCCCGTTACGGCACGCTGCGCGAATGGGCCAAGGTGTTGGGCCATACCGAGGCGCATGATCTGCTGAGCCAGATCCTTGATATGGAAAAGGCCGCCAATTCAAAACTGACGGGCCTTGCCGTGACGGCTGTGAACGTGTCCAGCAAGGCGGCGTGATCGCCTGACAACGGACCGGAAAGAAGGCCGCATCCCATGGGTGCGGCCTTTTTCGTTCAGGCCGCGCGGGCCGAAGAGGGAAAGACCAAGGGTTCGGCCACCGGGCGGGTTTGCAACAGGTCTGCGATCTGCGCGTCGGTCAGGTCATCGGCAAGTTTGTCGGACCAGACGCGGAACAGCGTCAGCTTGTGCAGGCCAAAGGAGGTGATCATCGCCACATCCGAAGCATCCGATCCACGCACCATCAACACGCGGCCCATGCGGGGCGTGTTGTAGCGCGCGTCAAACGTGTGCCAGCGGTGATCAAGATAGACCTCGAACCAAGCGCAGAAATCGCCCGGGCCGGAATAAGGGATGCCGATATCACCCAAATACCCGCTGGCATAGCGGGCAGGGATGTTCATGGCCCGGCAGAGCGCGATGGCCAGATGGGCGAAATCGCGGCAGACGCCGGTCTTTTCGCGGAACACCTCGGACGCGGTCTTGCTGGCGCGGCCGAACTGGTAGCCAAAGGTGACGTGGCGATGCACGAAATCGGTGATCGCCTGCACCCTGCCCCAACCTTCCGGAAAGCCCGCGAACAAGGCCCAGGCCTGTTGCAGAAGGTTGTCGCTGTCGCAATAGCGGCTGGGGATGAGGTGTTGCAGCACGTCATCGGGCAGGTCCGGGATCGGGTGCTGGCGCGCCTGCGGCCATTGCGGATCGGGCAGACCGTCCACCTCGATCGCGAAATCGGTCCAGAGCCGGGATGGCCCGACGGGGGCGACGATGCGGGTGATGGCATTGCCGAACCGGTCGAGATAGCGGTGCGTGGGCGTATCGGGGGCCACGCGGACATGGTCCTGCCCGATGATGCGCCCTGCCCCATCGCCATGGCTGGACAGGGCCAGAAGCATGGGCACCGGGACGGGGCTTTCCAGTTCAATCTCGAATCCGCAGCGGATCAGCATGTCAGCAGCCCTGTCTTCATTTGTCCGGCGTGCGGTCAGTCTAACCGCATCTGCAAACGCGCGACCAGCAGGTTGCGTTCCAGCCTGCCCCTTTGCCGGGGGTCAGGGTGGGTTGCCTGCCTGCAAATGAGGCGAAAAGGGCCGGGATGGGATGCGGTAGGGCTACTGAGGTGGAATGCGCAACCAGTCAGGTTGCATCCGCCACATCGCCAAAGCCCTGCGGGATGCGCCGGGCGGGATCGCCGGACAGGCCCGCCTCTGCCATCAGATCGCTGGCCATCAGGTCGGTGTTGGGGCCTGCGGCCATGATATGCGCCCAGATATCGCGCGCCGCCGGGGCGATGCGCGGCTGCGTCACGGCGCGGGCAGTGTGAAGCCAGACGGTCAGGCCATCGCTGCTGTCATAGGCGCGGGCCTTGCGCAGGGCGGCGATGCGGGTTTGGGCGGCCGCGATGAACCGGGTGATAGCAGCGGGTTTCCACGATGCCAGATGATGCAGATCCTGCCCTTCGGCGAGATAGGACACCTCCCAGAACCGAGCGGTGGCAGCATAGCTGTCGCGGATATGCGGCTTGGCACCGTCCAACCGGTCGGCCATGGCGCGCGCGTCATCCACCAAGGCGGCGATGGCCTTTTCCTGCTTCCAGTCGCTGAACATCGGGGCTCCTTCTGTGCGGGGCCAAGCTAGCAGGTGGAGGGGGGCAAGGCCACAGGGGGCTAGTGCCGCCCGGGCGCGAGTTTGGGCTGGCCCAGCGATGCGAGTGCGGTGGCGTAGCTGGCGACGGCGCCGGCGACGGAATACTCGCGCAGGCCGATGGCGTGGCAAGTCTGGCGCAGTGCCGCGCGGGCGGGAAGGACAGTGTCGACGATCCAGGTGAGGGTCTGGTCCAGTTCCCCCGGCTCGGCGGATCGGAAAACACCTTCCGCAGCAAGATCGGCCGTGTTGCCGACGCCGGGCGTGCCTATGACGGGCAAGCCCGCCAACAGGTATTCGCCCATCTTGATGGGCAGCACGGCGCGAGTGGAAAAGGCGGGCAGCCGCAGGGCAAGTCCCAGATCGCAACCGGCCAGTTCGGCGGGAACGTCTTCGGGGCGCGGCGCGCGCAGGTCGATCCAATCGGCCTGAAGCAGGCCGCGGTGGGCAAGCTCGGCCTGCACGGCATCGGTGGCCTGCGAGATCACGCGAAAGCGCAGGTCGGGGACGCGGGCGCGCAGGCGTTGGGCCACATCCAGCATGTCGGGCAGGCGGTATTGCGCGCCGATGGAGCCGCAATAGCACAGCACGGGTGCGGCATCGGGCCGGGGTGCAGCCAAGGCGTGGATGAATGGGGCGGGATCGACACCGTTCGACACCAGATGGCAGCGATCCGCCGTCAACCTGCCCCCGGCGCGGGCAAGCAGGATGTCGCGCGAGGCTGCGGTGCGGGTCAGAACCGTGTCGGCGCGCAGCAGCATCTGCATCTCAATATCGCGCAGGAAGCGGTAGGTCAGGCTGGTGGGCGAGAGGCCGGTGAAATCCACCCGCTCATCGGCATGAAGGCCATCGGCATCGAAGACGATGTTCAACGCCGCCTGTTCTGCCGCCCGCAGCCGCAGCACGGCCAGCGCGGGCAGCAGGCTGCGCGGCATCAGCGTGTCAATCTGCCAATCTGCCACCGCCCGGCGGATCGCGCGCGACCCGAGGATGGCCGTCAGGGACGGCCCCAGCGGCCCGCCCCGGCGTAGGATGATCTGTGCGCGATAAGGCACGCCCGCCGCATGGCAGAGATCGGCCCGGTGCTGGATCAGGGCGGGTTCGCCCCAGCAGAATTGCAGGACATGCGCGCGGTAGCCCCGGTCGGCCAGACCGGCGAGAATGGGCAGGAACAGGCGTTCGAGATAGTTGGTCTGGGGGCCGTCCCAGGTGATGAACAGGATGTTGCGGACCGCCGGTCTCATCGCGCACCCCGCTTCTGTTCGCGTGCCTGAGAAAGCGCGCCATACAGCCGGTCGCAGGTCTGCATGTAGATGGCGGGGCTGAAACGCGCGCGCACGCTTTGCGATGCCGTCTCGGCAATGCGGGACAGCGCGGCTTCGCCTAAGGCGAGGGCGGATTGCACCGCCGCCGCCAGATGGGGCGCATCGGGTTGCGCCAGCAGCCAGCCGGTTTCGCCATGGTCGATGATTTCGGGGGTTCCGCCTACTGCCGTGGCGATCACGGGAATGCCGGCGGACATTGCCTCGCAGATCGCAAGGCCAAAGCCTTCGGTCAGCGAAGGTTGCAAGAACAGGTGGCATCCCGTCAGCAGATCAAAGGGCTGGGGGTGGAAGCCTTCAAGAAACACACAATCCGACAGGTGCAAGTCGGCGATGCGGGCGGCCAGCGCGGGGCGCAGGCTGCCATCGCCCACCAGACGCAGGCGAAAGGCAAGACCCCGGTCGCGCAGAAGGGCCGCGGCCTCGACCACGGCCATGGGGTTCTTGACCGGCTCCAGCCGCCCGACAAAACCCAGTTCCACCCGGCCTTTCAGGGGGGGAAAGGGGCGGAAGGGCTGCGGCTCGAACGGGTTGTGGATCACGGTGATCGCGTCGGCGGGGGCTTCGCCCTGTTCCTGAATGGCGGCCTTGACCGCGTGCGAGATGGCGACAACCCGGTCGGCGTGGCGATAGATCGCGGCAAAGACGCGGCGCGCCTTGGGGGAATGGCGGGGGATGCCGATTTCTTCGCTGATCACGACCGGCACAGCGGCAAGGCGCGCGGCAGGGATGCCGTGGAAATTCGCCTCGGCCCCGTGCAGATGCACGATCTGCGGGCGGGTGCGGCGCAGGTGCCGCCAAAGCGCAAGCACCGCGCGGGGCGAAGGGATGACCACCGGAACGCCCAGAGCATCTGCCCGGCCCGACAACGCGCGGATATCCTGCTGCACCGCCCCCCCTGCCCCGATGGCCAGAAAATCATGCGCCCATTCCGACGCGGCGGCATGGGCCGCAATCAACCGCATCTGGGATTCGACACCGCCGAAATCAAGCGCGGTCAGCACATGCAGAACGCGGCCTTTGGGATGTGGCGCGGGCTGGGTCACGGGCGGATCATGTCCTTGACCGCGCTTTGCCAGCCGGAAAAGGGCGCATAGCCCCCCTTGATCCAAAAGCGCAGGATATGGAACCATCGGGTGCTGCGTGAGGTGGCCAGCAAATGCAGCCTGCCGCGATAGCTGTTCTCCTCGGCCGTGATGAAATCACCTGCCGCCTTGATGCGGGGGCCCATCCCGATGGCGCGCAGCCGGGGTTCCGTATCCGTCAGCCAACGGCGCAGGATCGACAGACGGATGAGGTGGGCCTCCCACGCCACAACCGGTGAGGCGAGGCCGGATTTCAGCACAAGCTGCGTGCGGCTGACGCCGTTGGGATCGCTGAGCAGCCATTGGGATTCATTCGATCCGTGGCGGCGGTAGAGTTGCAGCGGTTCCGACAGGATCCGCCGCGCACCCAGCACTTCGCAGGTGTCCCCGATCCAGGTGTCATGGGCGAAATTGTCTGCCGGGAATGGAAACAAGGTTTCCAGCATGTCGCGCCGGATGGCGGCGCAGCATCCAGCGATGAAGCGCTTTTCACCAAAGCTTGTGGCGCGGATCGTGCCAAGCTGCGTCACGCCGCTGTGGTTCAGATCGCCGTCGGTGATGATCATGTCGTTGATCGTGCCCATGAGCGCGGGGTCGGCCAGAAATTCAGCCTCGACCCGGCCCAGTTTGGCGGGCAGCCAGACATCATCCTGATCGCTGAGAAAGACCACATCGCCCGAACAGAGCGACAGCGCCTTTTCGAAATTGCGCACGAAGCCGAGGTTGGTTGCGTTGCGTTCGATCCGCACGGCAAAGGGGGCCGTGGCGGCGAAGGCGTGCAGGATATCCATGGTGGCATCTGACGAGCCGTCATCGCAGACCACCAGCTCATCCGGCAGCCGGTCCTGTGCGACGAAGCTGTCCAGTTGCTGCGGCAGGAAGCGGGCGCCGTTATAGGTGGCCATAGCGATCGACAGGCGCAGGGATTGGGCCATGGTCATGCCCTTTTGCAGCGCAGCACGGGGCGAGAGCCGCCGGCAGAACGAACAGGCGCGGCGCGGTGCGGGATGCGCGAAGACAGCCTGACGGGACGAAGGGTCAGCGCGAACCTCGACACAATAACCGACACTTCCTAATAGGTGTTAACAACGCCGCACCGTTGCGGGAATCCGCCAGAAAATCAAGGGCAATGTCTGGCTGTCGCCATCTGGCCCGGCTAGTGCGCGGGATGCTGGCAAGGGGGATGGCGTCAGGCGCGGGGGCCGCCCCCGGCGCGGATCCAGCCGAAGTAATCCTCTGTCCCCATCTGGCCGCCTTTCAGCGCGATCTCCAGCCCGTCATGCGGGCCGGTGCCATGGGCCGCACAAAGCGCCGCGCCGGGAATGGTGGGCGCGCGGGCGACAAGAGCCTGAAGGCCCAGTTGCCGCATCCCGTGGCCGGACGTATCGCCGCCCGAGATCACCGCGCGGCGCAGGCCGGATTGGCGCAGAACGCGGTCAAGGATGCGACCCAGCGCCTCGCCTATGCTGCGATTGGCGGCCTCAGCGGACAGGTGGCTGGCTGACAGGGCGGCGCGGAAGCGGGCGACAGCGGGATCGTCCTGCCCGGCGGCAGAGTGGATGAGCGGGCTTTGCCCGCCCGCTGCCGCCTGCAGCGCAAGGGCCGTGACGCGGGTTTCTTCGGCCGCGAGGGTGGCGGGATCGGCGCAGACCGCCGCCGCATCAAAGGGGATCAGGGCAAAGCCGTTCGCCCCCGCCCAAGCCAGTTGCCGGGCGGTGACCGGCGAGACAGAGCCGGACACGGCGGCAATCTGCGCCACTGCCCCGGCAGTGGGGGCCGGGGGCGGCGCGGCGATCATCCCCGTCTCCTGCCAGTGGCGGACCAGCGCGTATTCGATGCCCTGGCTGCCCACAACCAGCCCCATCCGCTGCCGGTTCTGCCAGATCAGGCGGCCTATCGTGGCGTCGCTTTTGGCATCGACGCTGTCGAGTGACAGGATGCGCGCGCCTGCGGCAAGGGCAGCCTCCAGCCGCGCATCGGCATCGCCTGCCAGCGATTCCAGGTCGATCAGCGCCGAGGGCAGGTCTGTCTGCGCCGCAAGGTGACGCAGAAGATCGGCTTCTGCCATTGGCGTGACCGGGTGATGCGCCATGACGGGGTGCCGGTCGAGGCGAAAGACCCCCTCTGCCGTGCCTGCGAAAAGGTGGCCGAAGGACTGATAGCGGCGCATGGCGGGGGCGGCGGTCACCATCGGCACGGCGGCCGAGGGGCGAACGGTCAGCGCCACCTCAATCGCGCGGCCGATGCTGCCCACATGCGGGGCGGAATCGAAGGTGGAGCAGATCTTGTAATGCAGCAGCGGCGCGCCGAGGGCGTGCAGCCAGCGCAGCGGTGCGGGCAAATGGGTGGCCATCCAATCCGGCCCATGGCTGCGGGCGGTGGTGGCAATGCCGATGCCCGCCACGCCCGCAAAGCGCGCCGCAAGCGCGGGATCAGGGATATCGGTGAACAGGACAGCGGGCAGACCGGCAAAGGCCAGCACCTCCATCACTGCTGCAGAGCCGGTGAAATCATCGCCCAGCCATGCCAGCAGAGGCGTGTTCGTGTCTGCCAAGGGCCACCTCCTGCGTGTCGACGTCGTCCTTGACTTGACCCGTATCTTATTATGAGGTCATACCAGTTGACCATCAACCCACTGCATGAGGAAAGTGCTGCGATGACAAGAATTGCGTTGTTCGGTGCGGGGGGAAAGATGGGGATGCGGCTGTCGCTGAACCTGGCGAAGACGGATTTCCATGTGTCCTATGTCGAGGTGAACCCGGCGGGGCAGCAGCGGGTGAAAGAAGCTTGGGGGGCGGATTGCGTGCCGGCCGAGGCGGCAGTGGCGGATGCGGATGCGGTGATCCTTGCGGTGCCGGACACCCATATCGGGCGTGTCGCGGCCGAGGTCGTGCCGATGCTGCGCGCGGGCACCATGGTGGTGGTTCTGGATGCGGCGGCACCCTTTGTGGGCCATCTGCCGGAGCGGGCCGATATCAGCTATTTCATCACCCATCCCTGCCACCCGCCGATCTATAACGACGAGGTGACGCCAGAAGGAAAGGCCGACCATTTCGGCGGCATCGCGGCCAAACAGGCCATCGTCAACGCCCTGATGCAGGGCCCGCGCGAACATTACGACTTGGGTGACCGGATCGCGCGGGCGATCTATGCGCCCGTGATGCGCAGCCATGAGGTGACGGTGGCGCAAATGGCGATGCTGGAGCCGGGGCTGTCTGAGACAGTCGCGGCGTCGCTGATGACGATCATGCGCGAGGCGATGGATGAATGTGTGCGCCGATCCGGGGTCAGCCATGACTGCGCCCGCGATTTTCTGCTGGGGCATATGAACATTCTGGGCGCGGTGATTTTTGAGGAACGCGTGGGGGTGTTTTCAGACGCCTGCAACAAGGCGATCCAGTTCGGGATTCCGGTGCTGATGAAGGACGACTGGAAGCGCGTGTTTGACTGGGACGAGATTACCGAAAGCATCAAACGCATCACCTGACGGCGGGGACAAAATGACAGTCGCGCAGCATCTGACGGCCGGGCCGATCAGCGCGGAATTGCGCGAGGGTGGGTTGGGCGCGGTGACGTTGGGCGGGGTCGAGGTGCTGCGCGGGCTGACCTATCCGGTGCGAAATGCCGATTGGGGGACGCATCTGACAACGCCCCTGTCCGAGGAGATTGGGCAAGACCACCTGACCCGCCATTTCGCCTGCCGGGAAGGGGTGTTCACGGGCCGGTTCCATGTGACGCTGACGCCTGATGCGCTGATGGCCGAGGTGGAGATTACCTTTCCCAAAGCGGCGTGCATCAACCGGGCGGGGTTCACGTTGTTGCATCCAATCCGGGGGGTGGCCGGATCGGCGCTGCATCTGCGCCATCCGGGCGGCGCGGTGACGGACACGGTCTTTCCCGCGCTGGTCAGCCCCGGGCAACCGGCCCGCGACATTGCGGGGATGCGGCATGTGGTGGACGGGGTCAAAGTGGACATCGCCTTTGACGGCGAGGTGTTCGAGATGGAGGATCAACGCAACTGGTCGGACGCGTCGTTCAAGACCTATTGTCGCCCGCTGTCGCTGCCCCGGCCCTATGACGTGGCGGCGGGCGCGGTGGTTCGGCAACGGGTGACGCTGGCGCTGCGGGGCATGGTCAGCGCGCCGGTTGTGGCGAAGGCTGCGCCTGCGATTGAGGTGCGGATGCCGCAGGTGATGCTGGCGCATGAGCCGGGGCTGTCAAACAGCGCGGCGCTGGCCGCGTTTGCGGGGGTGCCGGTGCAGTTCCGGATGGAACGGGCCACGCCTGAGGGCGACCTGCGGGCCATGGCAACGGCAGGACTGGCGGCGCTGGAGATCGTGTTCGATGACCTGCCGGATCTTGCCGCGTTGATCGCCGCCGCGCAGGCGGCGGGTCTGCGGCCCGACCGGGTTTCCGCCCTGCCCCGCCCCTATCTGAAAAGCCATCAGCCCGAGGGGCCTTGGCCCGCCGGGGCGCAGCCGCAAGAGGCGCTATCCCTTCTGCGCGCGGGGTTTCCGGGCGCGTTGGTGGGGGGTGGCAGCCTGACGAATTTCACCGAACTGAACCGGTGTAGGCCCGATCCGGCGGCGATGGATTTCGTGACATTCGGCAACACGGCCATTGTCCATGCCGCCGATGACCTGTCGGTCTGGCAGACGATCGAAGCGCTGCCCGACATCCTTGCCACGGCGCGGGCGATTGCTGGGGAGAAGCCGCTGCATCTGGGGCTGGTCTCCATCGGGATGCGCTGCAACCCCTATGGTGATGCGGTGGCAGCGAACCCGGATGGGCTGCGCTTGCCCATGGCGATGGATGATCCGCGGCAGTCCACAGGATTTGCCGCTGCCTATGCCGTGGCGGCGCTGGCAGCGGCGGCGCAAGCGGGGGTGGCAAGCCTTGCGCTGGCCATGCCGGACGGGCCGCTGGGGGCGAAGGGACCGCTGGCCGATGTGATCCGGCAGGCGGCGGCGATGGCGGGGCGGATGGTGCGTATCCGCGCTGCGGGCGGGGTTGTGGTGATCGAGGCGGGCGATATGGGGCTTGCCGCCAATTGCACCAGCCGGCCAGTCGCTGCATTGGCGGGGATTTCGCCCATGCCTGCCGAAAGCGCCGTTCTGTTTGATACGCAAAGGGATGCAAGGCCATGACCGACAGATTCGAAGCCGATTACATCCTTGAGACGGCGATCCCTGTCGAAGCCGCAGCTGCGACGATTGCGGGAGAGCAGTCTTCGGGCACCTTCATGGCGGTGCCGGGTGAGACAGAGGCGCTGAAGGCGCGATCTGCCGCACGGGTGGAGCGGATCGTCGACATGGGCGATGTGCCGGGCCCCGCCCTGCCGGGGGCCGCGCGGCCAGAGGCACCGCATCGGCGGGCGCGCATCACGCTGTCCTGGCCGCTGGCCAATACGGGCATGAGTTTGCCCAACATACTGGCCACAGTCGCAGGCAACCTGTTCGAGTTGAACTGCGTGGCGGGATTGCGGCTGACGGATCTGCGCTTTCCGGCATCGCTTGTCGCGGCCAGCCCGCGCCCGGCCTTCGGCATAGACGGGACGCGGGAGCTGTCCGGGGTGCGGGGGCGGCCGCTGATCGGGACGATCATCAAGCCGTCCATCGGATTAACGGCGGCGGAAACGGCGGCGATGGTCGATATGCTCTGTGCCGCAGGGATCGACTTCATCAAGGATGACGAGTTGCAGGCCGATGGCTCTGTGTGCCCCTTTGACGACCGGGTGCGTGCGGTGATGGCGGTGATCAACGCCCATGCCGAGCGGACGGGAAAGAAGGTGATGTATGCCTTCAACCTGACCGGTGAGGTAGACGAGATGCGGGCGCGCCATGATCTAGTGCTGCAGCACGGCGGCACCTGCGTGATGGCAAGCGCCAATTCGGTGGGGCTGACGGGCATGCTGGCGCTGCGGCGGCATGCGCAATTACCCATTCACCTGCACCGTAACGGATGGGGATACCTGTCGCGGCATCCCGCGCTGGGGTTCGACTATCCGGCCTGGTCCAAGCTGTGGCGTCTGGCGGGGGCGGACCACATGCATGTGAACGGCTTGCGCAACAAGTTCTGCGAGGGGGATGACAGCGTGCTGGCTTCGGCTCGGTCGCTGATATCGCCGCTGTCGGCGGACAATCCGGGGATCACCATGCCGGTGTTTTCATCGGGGCAGACGGCCTTGCAGGCCTTTGATACCTGGGCGGCATTGCAAAGCCCGGACCTGATCTTTGCCGCCGGGGGCGGGATCATGGCGCATGCGGATGGGCCAGCCGGGGGCGTGCGGTCATTGCAGGATGCTTGGGTGGCGGCGATGGCGGGGCTGACGCTGGCGCAGGCGGCGAAGGGCAGCCCGGCGCTGGCGGCGGCGCTGCGGACCTATGGCTGAACCGGGGACCTGACCGCCACGGAACGGCGGGGCGCGCCGGGGTCAGGGCCAGGGTCAAGGTCAGGAGGCGTTGGCAATCATGTTGCGCGACCGATCCAGATGGGCGCGCATCATCTCGACCGCGCGGTCGGGGGCATTGGCGGCGATCTGGTCGACGATGCTGGCATGTTCGGCCAGCGTGATTTCTTCATTGCCGGACCAGTGCAGCAAAGCGGTGTGATATTCGAACAGCCAGCGCAGCATGGCCTGACTGGTGGCGCTGATGATCGGGTTCGCGCAGATGGCCGCGATGCGGACGTGAAAGCGGATATCGGCTTCGATGAAAGGCATCGGATCGCCCCCAAGCCGGGCTTTCTGCAGGTCCAATGCGGCGCGCAAGTCTGTGACGTCGGCAGGGGTGGCACGTTCGGCGGCGACACGGACGATGCCCAGTTCGAACATGGTCCGCACCTCTTTCAGGTGCTGGAGGTTCGACGGCGCAACGTTCAGAAGAAGCCGCGCGATATCGTTGCTTTGCTCGAAAAAAGTTCCGGCGTCGATGACATTGACCCGCGTGCGTTCACCCTGCGTGATCGACACAAGGCCCGCGTGGTTGAGCGATTGCAACGCTTCGCGGATCGCCGGGCGCCCGACCTGGAACCGCTCCATCAGCACGCGTTCAGAGGGCATGGCATCACCGGGCTTCAACTCGCCGCTGCGGATCATTTCGCGCAGCCGCTCCAGCACCTGATCCGAAAGCTTGCGCCGGACGATCCTGTCCGAATGTTCCCCGGACCCGCGCAGGAAGGGCATGGATGCCTCCAGTTCAACTTGTCATGTACCTAGTATAACACCCCTGCCCCCGTAACGGTGCATCGGCAGCGGTGCGGACAGATGGGGCGCGGCGGGGTTTGAAGAAACGGCACAGGGGAGCGTTGATCCATGTTCGCAGACCAGTTCCGGAGGGATCACCGGGCACTGTCCAGCAACGATGTCAGCGCATGCAAAAGGTCCCGCTGTTTGAACGGTTTGGCGAGATGGGTGTCGAACCCGCCCATGATGTAGTCGGCAACCTGATTTGGCATCGCATTCGCCGTGACCGCAATCGCCGGGACGGGCCGACGATGTTTTGCTTCTTCCTTACCCCGGATCATCGCAAGGGCGCCCAGACCATCCAAAACCGGCATGGTGATATCCAGCAGGAGCAGATCGAAGGGCTGTTCGTCCTCAATTGCCTTGAGCCAGGTGGAAACGGCGTCTTGCCCGTTTTCCACCATGGTCAACTTCACGCCCGTCTGAGCAAGCATCTCTGACACAACAAGGCGGTTCGTCTGGTTGTCATCGGCCACGAGAAGCCGTTTGCCCATCAGGATTGCAGCGTCAAGAACGGCTTCGGATTTCGTGACCAGCATGGAACCATCCGGTGCCTCGGGCAGCGGAATGACGACGCGAACCTCTGTGCCTTCGCCCGGGCGGCTTTTGATCGTGATCATTCCGCCCATGAGGACAACGAGTTGCCTCACGATGGAAAGGCCCAAACCCGTCCCGCCAAAGCGGCGCGCCATCGAGCCGTCAGCTTGTTCAAAGCTCTCAAAAACACGCGACAGTTGCGCCTCGGTCATGCCAACGCCGGTGTCGCTGATATCGATGATGACGGGTTTTCCCGGACGGCAGGAGAGTTTCACACGGACATGGCCATGGTCCGTGAACTTGATCGCATTGCTCAGAAGGTTGTTCAGGATCTGAACCAGCCGGTGCGGGTCACCCAAGCGTGCGTTGTCTGCGCCAGCCCTGGTGAACACCTGAAGATCCAGCCCCTTCTCTTCGGCCTTTACACGATGAAGCGCTTCCACCTGAGCCAAGATATCGGATGGCACGAGGGGGACGGTTTCAAGTTCCATCTTTCCGGCCTCAATCTTCGACATGTCGAGGATCGAGTTCAGCACCGTCAGCAGCGTTTCCCCCGACTGTCGGATGGTCGAGACCATACGCAGCGTTTCGGGCGTGGACATATAGCCCTGCAGGATTTCGGCCATGCCGAGAACACCGTTCAAGGGCGTGCGAATTTCGTGGCTCATATTGGCAAGAAAGATCGACTTCGTCTTGCTCATCTCTTCGGCCTTTACCCGGGCCTCTTCGAGCTGTGACGAAATGCGGACGAGCCGGTGCGCCGCAAGATAAAGAAGGGTGCAGATGATGGCGAACCAGATAAGCAAGATCGGAAACAGGTGGCTGATCAGTGTCCGCCCCGGCGTGTAGCCTTGCCAACTGAACCAAGTCACTGTCGCCCCGCCGGAATCCACCAGGGGCACCCCGTAGAGTTGCCCTTGGGGCGGGGTGTCCGAAAAGCCGGATTCGGATAACTCCATGGGCGCGGCAACGCGTTTTGCGAAGGATTCGTCCAGATACTGCACCGCGACATGCAAATATTCTGTCCCGGGCTCTTGAGCCAGATCGCCTGTGTCCGACAGGATGGGGACGATGCTGATGAACGCAGGCTGGCCGCGAAGCCGACCGATTTCGGAAACGTAAAGCGCCTCTGGCCCTTCTGCCTCTTCGGTCCGATGGACGTTCGCATCAGCCAAGGCCGAATGAAGGCGGCCGATCATGGCAGGGATCGGAGAATTCGCGTCGGCCAGGACGGCAGGATCGACGGTCATCCCATTCATCGCGGCGTATATCGGCTGACCTTCAGACGTGAGAACATAGCTCTCGTCATGGCCGAAGTAGTCATGCATCCAGACGCCAAGGTTGTCTTCGATAAAGCGGATGTCGCGTGACGCCACTGCTTCAATAGCGTCATCCCAGATCGTTGCGCTTTGTTGATCGACGGCAATCTGCGTGCGTTCGGCCTCAAGCGCTTGCAACGCCAGCCGTCCCTCGCGTGCTGCCGCCTCGCTGTCGATGAGCGTCATGGCGCGGACGGCGACCCCAATACTGCCCAACATGGCAAGTATGGAAAGCCCAAACAGCACCAAGACAAGCTGAGTGGAAAAGGATGGAACTTTCCAAGCGGGTAACAATCGGGCCTCCAGTTGAGTTCGGTGCTCGCGACTAGATCGTCGATTGACCCGGCAGCTACGGGCTAGCGTCCTTCTTCACTAAAACGGCAAAGATATGACAACTTTACTGAACATGCATGACGCCACAGGGCCCTGGCCATGCGCGCCCATGAATGACGGTACAGCGGTGGCGCCGTTCGGAACTGTCACGCAAGAGCAAACCCTAGTCTATATGGCACAACCATCGTTGACATAAGTCAATGCAGAGACTGCAGCACCGGGTTCGAGCGGCGGCGCGAATGGCCTTGCGATGGTCTTGTGACGTGAGCGTGCGCTTTAGGTCGAAATGGTTGCATGCAAAAGCGTAGACCCGAAAGGTCTTGATGGCGTCTTTGTGGGATGCAACCGAACCTAAGGTCCGGAAACAGGGAAGAATTCCGTGTCGGGGCGAAAAGAGGAATGATTTGATGAGGGTGATGGCGGACAGTGAGGGATTCGAACCCTCGAGACGGTTCCCCGCCTACACACTTTCCAGGCGTGCGCCTTCGACCACTCGGCCAACTGTCCGTCCGGCACTCCATAAGCGTTGGAAACCAGAGGCGCAAGGGGCCTGCGGCGGTCAATTTCGACGTTCACTCCAGCAGGGTGATCGACACGCGGCGGTTCTGGCGGCCCTTCTTTTCGATCTTGCCGATCTCGACCCGCCCGATCTCGGCGGTGCGGGCGACGTGGGTGCCGCCGCAGGGTTGCAGGTCGACCTGAGTCGGCCCGGTGCCGATGCGGACCAGCCGCACGCGGCCCTGCCCCACCGGGGGATGGACCGACATCGTCTTGACGAGGCCGGGATTGGCGGCCAGTTCGGCATCGGTGATCCAGCTGTCCGATACCGGCAGGTCCAGCCCGATCAGGGCGTTCAGCCGGTCTTCCAGCATCTGCACATCTTCGGGCGGATCTGGCATGTCGAAATCCAGCCGCCCGCGTTCGGCGCCGATCTGGCCGCCAGTGACCGGCAGCGGGATCACCACCGACAGAAGGTGCAGCGCCGTATGCACGCGCATGTGGCGGTGGCGGCGGTCCCAATCCAGCCGCTGGACCACAGTGCAGCCGACCGGCGGCATCGGCGCAGGTTCAGCCGGGACCAGCGCGATGGCGCCCCCCTCGGCCTTGACGGCGGTGGCGATGGAGAGTTGCCCGCCGTCCCAGAACAGGGTGCCGGAATCGCCGGGCTGCCCGCCGCCCGTGGCATAGAACAGGCTTCGGTCGCAGATCACCCCACCTTCGGCGGTATGGCCGATCACGATGGCCGTGGCCTCGCGCAGATAGGCGTCACTGCGGAACAGAGGTTCGGTCATGGGTCTTGCTGCCTTTCGGTCGGATCGCGCGCCTCGGCGGTGCCGCCGGGATTTTGCGCCCGCGACGGGGCCCGTCGCTTTGGTAAGGGGGCCTCTGGTGCCAGGGGTTCAGGCGCGGCTTCGGCCTTTTTGCTGCCGGGCAGGTCGATCCCTTCCTCGGCAAAGCGTTGCACGATCCTGTGGTTGATCTCACTGCGCACCTGCAAGGAGAAGTTGACGTCGCGCAGGATGATCCGCATTTCGAAATTCATCCATTCTGTGCCGAACCCCATGAAGACGATCGATGGCGGCGGGTTCAGGATGGCCAAGGGCTGTGCCTCGGCGATTTCGCGCAGGATGCGTTCGACCTTACGGGTATCGCTGCCCAGCACGACCGAGACCGGCACCACCAGCCGCCCGGTCAGGTTGAACCGCGTCCAGTTCGTGACGCGCTGGGTCACCAGATCGGCATTCGGGACGATCACATCGGACCGGTCAAAGGTTTGAATCCGGGTGGAGCGGACCGAGATTGCCTTGACCGTGCCCTGCACATTGCCGACCTCGATCCAGTCGCCTTCGCTGACCGGGCGCTCGATCAGCAGGATGATGCCAGAGACGAAATTCGACACGATGTTCTGAAGGCCGAAACCGATACCCACCGACAGGGCACCGGCGACGATGGCCAGACCTGACAGGTCGATCCCGGCGAAGTTGATCGCCAGAAGTGCCGCGAGGAAGATGCCGATATAGCCGACGCCGGAGACAATGGCGTTCTGCCCCCCCTGATCCAGCGTGGTGCGCGGCAGGACCGATCCGCGCAGCGCCCCCTGAAACAGGCGCGTGAGCATGTAGCCCACGGCGAAGATGATGGCGAAGAACAGGAAATCGGTGGGCGATACGCGGGTATTGCCCATCTGAAAGCCGGTCAGGAAGCGCTGCCATAATTCGGTAATGTCAGCCGGGCGCGCGCCCCAGATCACGGCGAAGAGCGGGATCGAGGCCAGCGACATCGCAAAGCCGATCAGCACAGGGATCAGGCCTTCCTGATCGGCGGCATCGGATCGGGTGATCAAGCCGTAAAGATCACCCACCAGCCGTTGCGCGACCAAAAGCACCGCAACCAGCCCCAGCGAGATGACCGAGGGGAAAACCAGCGCCGTTGCCGCCGCGATATAGCCGACCGCACCCAGCAGCACGCCGGCAAGCCCTGTCAGCATCACACCGCGCGCGAGAAGGCCCAGCACGCGCAGCCCGAAGCTGAGTGATTCATCGCCCGCACCTGCGCTGCGCACGTGGCGGCGCAGCAACTGGCCCATGCGGAAGATCAGCACCGCCATGGTGGCCAGAAGCGGGAAGCCCAGCACCGCGTTGGCGGTATCGCTGGCCGTTATCTCCAACAGCACGGCCTGACGCAGCGCCTCGATCCCCAGCACAAGGCCGATAGTGCGGGCCAGAAAGCGGCCTTCGGCGCGGCGTTCCGGAACGGGGATACCCGCAGTGTCAGTGCCATCTTCGAAGGGAAAGATGGTCGTGCCCAGCCAGTTCGCGGCGCAAATCGTGAAGATGATCGCCGGAAAGATCAGGACGGTGGCAGTGCCGACGGGGCCGGTCAGATTGGTCAGGATAACCGCTTCTGCCAGCGCCAGCGCGCCCAGTGTCGGCAGGATGATCTGCAAGAGCGAGATCATCAGCGATACGACACGTCGCCCGCGCGCGGTTTTGGGTTTCGGCAATCGTTGCTGAACCGGCTCAAGGATGCGCCGTGTCATCGACATAAGGGCAAGGCCCACCACGGCCAAAAGCAGGATCAGCGGCAGGTTGTCGAACAGGGCCTGTCGGCCAGAACTGCGCGCCCAGCGTGACGTGGTTTCCGTCCAAAGTGCCACGGTCACATCGCCAAGCACGGCGATGGCTTCGGGCCAATTCGCAGGGTTGATGGGCGAGGGCCAGAGTTGCAGCAACTGGCTGGCCTGCCGTTCGCGCAGGACGCGGTCCACTTCGCCGATCAACCCGTCGGCGCGTCGGTAGGCTTCTTCGGCGGCGATGCCGGGGGCTTGCAGACGGACAAGCTGATCAGAAAGCTGCTGGCGACGTTGGGCGATTTCGGCCGCCTCCGTCTCACCCTCGGCGGGGGTGGGGCCGAGCGCGGCGATCTGGTCGCGCAGGGTGGTGATGCGCGTGGAATTGGTGTTCTGCGCCACGAGGAACGCCGCCCGCCAATCGACGATCTGGGCGCGCAGCGCGTCGAGCACGCGGCTGTCGGCATCTGGATTGGCCAGCACATCTTCGGCCCGGTCGGCAGCGCGTTCCCATTCCGCGTAATCAAGCGCGTTGCTGCGGCCTGATCCTTTGGAGACGACAACCGTGTTGCCGCTCTGTGCTGGGGTGGCGGCGGGTGTGGTGGTGGTCGTGACGGCTGTCCCTACGGCCGATCCGCCCTGCCCGCTTGGCGCAGTCTGCTCTGTTGGGGCATCTGGTACGGGTGTGGTCGTGGTCTGGGCGTAGGCCGCTGGCAGCGCCACAACCGCCGCCAAAAGCGCTGCACAGGCGACGTGTTTCAATCGGGCCAGAACAGCTTGTGCCGCCTTGGTCATGCGTCCTCGAACACCGTCGGGATGGCGCGCGGCGCGCGGTCTAGCCAGGCCGGAACGGGCAGCCCCTTTTCCTTGAGAAAGGCAGGGTTATACAGCTTAGACTGATAGCGGTTGCCGTAATCGCACAGGATCGTCACGATCGTGTGGCCTGGCCCCATATCCTTGGCCATGCGGATCGCGCCCGCGATGTTGATGCCCGACGATCCGCCAAGGCAGATGCCTTCATCCTGAAGCATGTCAAAGACAAGCGGCAGCGCCTCGGCATCCGGGATGCGATAGCTGTAATCGGGGGTAAATCCTTCGAGGTTGGCCGTGATGCGCCCCTGACCGATACCTTCGGTGATCGAGGTGCCGGGGCTTTCCAGCACGCCGGTCGTGTAGAAGGAATGCAGCGCCGCGCCTTCGGGATCGGCCAGACCGATCTTCACGCCCTTGGGTTGCAGCGCCAGCCCCACGCCCGCCAACGTACCGCCCGACCCGACCGCGCAGATGAAGCCGTCCACCTTGCCGCCGGTCTGTTCCCAGATTTCGGGGGCGGTGGTTTCGATATGGGCCTGACGGTTGGCCACGTTGTCGAACTGGTTGGCCCAGACCGCGCCGTTGGGTTCGGTCCGCGCCAGCGCTTCGGCCAGACGGCCGGAATAGCGGACGTAGTTGTTGGGGTTCTTGTAGGGCGCGGCAGGCACCTGCACCAGTTCCGCCCCGGCGAGGCGGAGCATATCCTTCTTTTCCTGGCTTTGGGTTTCCGGAATGACGATCACCGTGCGGAACCCCATCGACGCGCCCACCAGCGCCAGCCCGATACCGGTATTGCCTGCCGTGCCTTCAACGATGGTGCCGCCCGGTTTCAGCGCCCCGCGCGCCACTGCATCGCGGATGATGTAGAGCGCGGCCCGGTCCTTGACCGATTGGCCGGGATTGAGGAATTCGCATTTCCCCAGAATGGTGCAGCCCGTCATCTCGCTGGCATGTTTCAGCTTGATCAGGGGGGTATTGCCGATCGTCTCGGCCAGATCGCTGTAAATCTGCATGGGCTGTCCTTCGCTCTTTGCCCAA
Organism: Paracoccaceae bacterium; assembly: GCA_022843025.1. Classification (GTDB taxonomy): domain Bacteria; phylum Pseudomonadota; class Alphaproteobacteria; order Rhodobacterales; family Rhodobacteraceae; genus Paragemmobacter. The sequence goes on from JALHOL010000003.1 coordinate 111,023, forward strand.
CGTGTAGGCGTGGGCGGCGGAAATCTCAAGTCATGCAGGGCAAACAGGCGGTTTCACCCTCTGGCCCCTGCACAAACAGTTTCAAATATTCCGATAGGCCGGATGTTTTCAGAAGGGCCTATCCTCCGCCCCCACCGACCGGCCTGACTCGGCGCGTTGAAAGCGTTGCGGCGGGCCACCCAAACCCCGGCACCAAGACCGGGGCCCTAACCGGACTGCAAGCCCGAGGGGGGCTGCAGAGACGGCGCGAAGAACAACACCCCTCAGGGAAAGGAACGAAACTCATGACCCAAGCGGTCCATCCGGTGGATGAAATTCTGCCAACACCCAAGCTGTTTACCCTTGGCCTTCAACATGTGCTGGTGATGTATGCTGGCGCGGTGGCCGTGCCGCTGATCATCGGGCGCGCGCTGAAACTGGAACCGGCCGATGTGGCCTTTCTGATTTCGGCCGATCTGTTCGTCTGCGGCATCGTCACGCTGATCCAGTCGCTGGGGGCGACGCAATGGTTCGGCATCCGCCTGCCGGTGATGATGGGCGTGACCTTTGCCGCCGTCAGCCCGATGGTGGCCATGGCCAACACCCAAGGCGGAGGCGACGGTGCCCGCGCCATCTTTGGTGCGATCATGGCGGCGGGGGTGATCTCGATGCTGATTGCGCCCTTCATCAGCCGGATGCTGCGATTCTTCCCCCCTGTGGTGACCGGGACGATCATCCTTGTGATCGGGGTCAGCCTGATGCGGATCGGGATCAACTGGATTTTCGGCAACCCGGTCGGCCCCACCGCGCCGCAGATCGTGGACCCCGCCCATGCGGCATGGCTGACCTCGGTCACCGAAGGGATCACCGCAGGCAGCGTGACCGGCGTGCAGGAGATGCCTGCCGGACTGGCGCTGGCGGCCAAGATGAACAATCCGGCCTATGCGCCTTTGGGTAATATCCTGATTTCGGCCATCGTGCTTGTCTCGATCCTGCTGATCGCGCGCTTTGCCCGTGGGTTCATCGCCAATATCTCGGTCCTGCTGGGAATCGTGATCGGGGCGCTGATCGCCATTGCCACGGGTGCGATGACATTCACCAAGGTTGGCGAGGCGGCGTGGTTCGGGTTGATCACGCCCTTCCATTTCGGAATGCCGACCTTTGATCCGGTGATGATCGTGACCATGACGCTGGTGATGATCGTGGTGATGATCGAATCCACCGGCATGTTCCTTGCGCTTGGTGACATGACGGGGCGCAAGGTAGATCAGCCGATGCTGTCGGCAGGTCTGCGGACCGATGGGCTTGGCACGCTGATCGGGGGGATCTTCAACACCTTTCCCTATACGTCCTTCTCGCAGAATGTGGGTCTGGTGGGGGTGACGGGGGTTCGGTCGCGCTTTGTCTGCGTGGCGGGCGGGATCATCCTGATCCTGCTGGGCCTTGTACCAAAGATGGGTGCGTTGATCGAATCGCTGCCCACCATGGTGCTGGGCGGCGCGGGGATCGTGATGTTCGGGATGGTCGCCGCCACTGGCATCCGCATTCTGGCAGGGGTGGATTTCGCAAAGAACCGCAACAACCTGTTCATTGTGGCGGTCAGCCTCGGCTTCGGGATGATCCCGCTGCTGGCCCCCAACTTCAAGATGTGGATGCCCCATGACATCCATCCGTTGATCGAAAGCGGCATCCTGCTGGCGTCGGTCGCCGCAGTTGCGCTGAACGCCTTCTTCAACGGGGCCACGTTGATCGAGGCCGATATCAAGGCCGCAGCCGCAGCCGCCGATCACTGAGAAACAACGCAAAAGGGCGGCGGTCTGCGCGACCGCCGCCCTTTTCTTTTGTGAAAGACCGATCCTTCGCCTGTGGCGACGGGCAGAGCTTCGGCGTTAACGTCCGTATCGACAATGCGGCGTCCGCGCGGCAACACAGCTGTGCGATACCAACCACAGGAAACCTCTCAGCGCAGTGCAAAGCTTTCTGCCGGCCTATGGATCGGCGCGTTCGCCGGCCCGTTTGTTTGCGTGATTTCGGCGGCGGGGCCGACCGCCAGCAGGTCTTCGATGAAAAGCGACAGGAACTGCGGCCGACCATTCACCCCTGCCTTGCGATAGATGGAATTGGTCTGGGTCTTGACTGTTCCTTCGGTCGTCTCGCGCAGCGCGGCGATCTGGGCCAGAGAGAACCCCTTCATCGCAAAAAGCGCTACGTCTCGTTCGGCCGCCGTCAGCCCCCATTCCGAGAACCGCTCTTCCATCAGGTCCTGAAATGCACCCGCCGCCCGGCGCAGGCGCGTTTGGGCATCCGACAGCGCGCGTTCTGCTGCCAGACAGTCCAGTTCTGCGTTGTTGCGTTCTATCAGCACGCGCATCAGCATCACCGTGCCCAGCACGACGCCTGCGATCAGCCCAAGCACCGCCCCGACCTCCAGCGTTTCGCGCGTTTCCCAACTGATCGGCTGCGTCGGGATAAGAAAGACCGAAGTGAGCATGTCATAGGTAAAGAAGGCCGAGCAGACCAACTGGCAGCACATTATCACAAACAGGGCGATCGGAGAGCCCGACAAAAATCTGCGGTTCACGGTTCAAAGCCCGTCGCATAGCCGTCAACCTGCTCTGCGGACAAGCCGGAGCCCATTGTGATCTCGGCAGAGATCACCCCATCCTCCCCCTCTTCCAGATCAACAATGATTTCGGCAAAGTCGGTCACGCGACGCGCGGCACCAACACCGTCGGAATCGCTACCGCCCCCGGCTTCAACTTCGACTTCGATCGGGTCAAGAAAATCGCGCAACACCTCGCCCGAGGTGGGATGGACGATGATTTCACGCGCACGCCCGTCAATCCAGCCGACCACACGCAACCGCCCAAGCCAGGTTCGGGTTACCAATATATCGCGGTAGCCTTTCTGTTGCAGGACGATAACGATCTTGTCGGTAACCATCTGCTGCGGCGGATCCGACTGGGCCGCCGCTTCGCCTGCAAACCCTGCCATGACCAGCAGGATCGCCATTCCCATCATTTTCATTCGCACACTCGCAGCCGCTTGACTCAACAACACCCCAAGAACCTGCCTTTACAGGACGGCAAAGTCCATTTCCACCGAGCAAATATGACCCCGGCATGGGTGGTGCCGGGGTCCAGTGGCATCAGTTGCAGAGCAGTTCGTTTTTCTTGACGTTCGCCGCATCACATGCGGGCGTCTCTGCATCTCCGTCGCCATCGGTCGAAAACACGTCCGTGCTGTCCGACGCCAGCCCAGCGTCGGCTTCGATGATGGCCACGTCTTCGCCGATCATTTCGATGGTAAAGCTCACCACCTCGTCGGTCGATCCTGTGCATACCCCTTCGGCCATGTCTCCAGCGATCACCCCGGCTTGATTGCCTCCTTGGGACGCGCAACCCGCCATCGTGATCAGTTCAACATCCACGGTGGCGCCGGTCTCGTCCTCGACTTCGATCAAATCAATGATGACTTCGATTACGTCCTGTTCCGTGCCAACATCGCTTGCATGATTGGTATCAGCCCATGCGGAGCTCGCACACATCAGGCTTGCCAGCGCGACTGCACCAGCGAAGTTCTGGTCGAAAGGCATTCGTTGTCCCTCAAGAGGTACCGTGACTTGCAACTCGGACGGTGGACACATCCGATATGCATTCAGCAATACAAAAAAACCTGCCGCTCCATCTGCGGCAGGTTGATCCGGGGGGCTTTCAACGAAAGTTAGATGCCCCCCGCGCCGCAACTTACGGCGCGGGCGCAGGTGCCCTCAGGCCTTGGCGACCAACAGACCGTCGGCCTTCAGACCGGCATAGCTTTCATCCAGCGATTTGGTCGCCCGCGCGATCAGCGTGTCGATCTCGGCCGGCGTGATAACCAGCGGCGGCGCGATGATCATCCGGTCGCCCACATGGCGCATGATCAGGTTGTTGGCAAAGCACCGCTCGCGCGTGCGCAGGCCGACCGTGCCAGCTTCGGATGCGAACTTCGCCCGCTTGGCCTTGTCCGGCGTCAGCGCGATAGAGCCCATCAGGCCCACCAGCTTTGCCTCACCCACGAGCGGGTGATCTGCCAGCGCGGCCCAGCGTTCGGCCAGATAGGGATGGGCCACATCGCGCACATGCTCGACAATGCCTTCTTCCTGAATGATGCGCAGGTTTTCCAGAGCGACAGCCGCCGCAACCGGGTGACCGGAATAGGTATAGCCGTGGAAGAATTCGCCCCCTTCGGCCACCACCGCCGCCACATCATCACAAACAATGGATCCGCCGATGGGCTGATAGCCCGAGGACAGGCCCTTTGCGATGGTCATGATGTGCGGCTTGATGCCGAAGGTCTGCGATCCGAACCAGTTGCCGGTGCGGCCAAAGCCGGTGATGACCTCATCCGCGATCAGCAGGATGCCGTACTTGTCGCAGATGCGCTGAATCTCGGGCCAATAGGTGGCGGGAGGGATGATCACACCGCCTGCACCCTGCACCGGTTCACCGATGAAAGCCGCGACGTTTTCCACGCCGAGTTCAAGGATCTTGTCCTCAAGCTGGCGCGCGCGCGCGATGCCGAAGTCGGCCTCGGACATATCCTCGCCCTCGCCCCACCAATAGGGCTGGTCGATATGGACGATCCCGTCGATCATGCCGCCATGGGCATGGATCGGGGCCATCCCGCCAAGGCTTCCTCCGCCCATGGTCGAGCCGTGATAGCCGTTCTTGCGCGCGATGATCACGCGCTTGTCGGGCTGGCCCTTGACCTGCCAATAGCGCCGCACAAGGCGGATATTGGTGTCATTCGCTTCAGACCCGGAGCCTGCAAAGAACACGTGGTTCAAATCGCCCGGTGCCAGTTCGGCGATCTTGGCCGCCAGCGCGATGGCGGGCACATGGGTGGTTTGGAAGAAGGTGTTGTAATAGGCCAGTTCTTCCATCTGCCGCGCGGCGACATCAGCCAGTTCCTTACGGCCATATCCGATGTTCACGCACCACAGCCCGGCCATGCCATCAAGGATCTGATTGCCTTCGCTGTCGGTCAGCCAGACGCCCTTGCCACGGGTGATGACCCGCGCGCCCTTTTTGGCCAGACCGGTGGAATCGGTGAACGGGTGCATGTGATGCGCCGCGTCCAAGGCCTGCAATTCGGCCGTCGGCATATGGTTTGTGATCATGTTCATGGAAGGGCCCTCGCGGAATCAGCGGCCCGCCAAACCGGCAGGCTTCACGCATCAGCATATGATCAAACGCGCCCGTCATCAAGGAATTTGATCAAATTATCGAACGCGCGGTTCCGAAATCGACCCGGCTTCATCTTGGCCCAAATACCCTGGGGTCTGGGGCAACGCCCCAGCGGCCGGGGCCGGGCGGAACGCCCTCAGATCTCGCCCTGCGCCTGGGCCTGGCGGATCTGGTCGATCCCCTGCTGGATGTCGTTCTCGATGGCACGCGCCAGCGCCACCGTGTCACCCGCCCGCATCGCGGCGAGGGCCTCTTCGTGGCGGTCCGGCAAGGCCGAAGCGCCGTACCGCGCGCAGACCACCCGCAGAGAGGGGCCAAAGCGCAGCCAGAGGGAACGCGCGATATCCACCAGAATGGGCGCCTGCGACGCCTCATAGAGCGCAAAGTGAAAGACGTGGTTGGCTTCCAGATAACCGCTCACCGCGCCCGCGCGGATGGTCTGGTCCACCTGATCATCTATGGCCTCCAGCCGGTCGATCAGATCCGGCGTCAGGTGGCGGCCGGCCAGTTCGGCCAGCTTCGGCTCCACCGTCAGGCGCACAAAGGCCAATTGGTCCAGCAATGCGGGCGTCAATTGCGGCACGGCCACGCGGCGGTTGCCCTGCGGCAGCAGCGCGCCTTCGGCGGTCAGGCGGCGGATCGCCTCGCGCACTGGGGTCATGCCTGCATCCAGATCGCGGATCAGGCCTTGAATCGTGACCGGCTGGCCGGGCTGCAGGTGCCCGAACAGGATCATGTCGCGCAGGCGGCCATAGGTCACCTCATGCGACGGTATCTTGCGCGTCTCTTCGTCCATCCGCCCTGCCCTGCCAGTCTTTGCGACAGCTAACCTTTGCCTGTGGATTTGATCAAGTTGCAAAGCAAGGCGCAAAGACCCTTGCGATGATCATTTTCCTTGAACAGCGCCCGGTGGCGCAGTCAGATAAGGCAGGTTTCCCCGGCCCGGCCCGGCATCCCTGCGCCAGAAGTGCCACGGCGAAACCAAAAGGGAGGAGTCACAATGAAAACGATCAAGGGCCCTGCGCTGTTTCTGGCGCAGTTCGCGGGCGATGCCGCGCCGTTCAATTCATGGAAATCCATCACCCGCTGGGCCGCAGATTGCGGCTATGTGGGCGTGCAGGTGCCAAGCTGGGACGGGCGGCTGTTCGATCTCGACAAGGCGGCGGCGTCCAAGGACTATTGCGACACGTTCAAGGGCGAGGCCGCCGAGGCGGGCATCACCGTGACAGAGCTGTCCACCCATTTGCAGGGCCAGCTGGTTGCTGTACACCCGGCCTATGACAGCGCCTTTGACGGCTTTGCCGCCCCTGCCGTGCGGGGAAACCCGAAAGCGCGGGCCGAATGGGCAGTGGATCAGGTCAAGAAGGCGCTGACTGCCAGCCGCAATCTTGGCCTGTCGGCCCATGCCACCTTTTCCGGGGCTCTGGCCTGGCCCTACGTCTACCCGTGGCCGCAGCGCCCGGCCGGGCTGATCGAAGAGGCTTTTGACGAATTGGCCCGCCGCTGGCTGCCGATCCTGAACCATTCCGAGGAGATGGGGATCGACGTCTGCTATGAAATCCACCCCGGCGAAGACCTGCATGACGGGATCAGCTACGAGATGTTTCTGGACCGGGTGAAGGGGCATACGCGGGCCTGCATGCTGTACGATCCGTCGCATTACGTGCTTCAGCATCTGAATTATCTGGACCACATCGACATCTACCACGACCGCATCCGCATGTTCCACGTCAAGGATGCCGAGTTGAACCCGACCGGGCGGCAGGGCGTCTATGGCGGGTTCCAATCCTGGGTCAACCGCGCGGGCCGCTTCCGCAGCCCCGGCGACGGGCAGGTGGATTTCGTGGGCATCTTCTCGAAGCTTACACAATACGGCTTTGACGGCTGGGCTGTGGTGGAATGGGAATGCTGCCTGAAGCACCCCGAGGATGGGGCGCGAGAGGGCGCGGAATTCGTGCGCAACCACATCATCCGGGTGACGGAGAAGGCCTTTGACGATTTCGCCGATGCGGGCACCGACCGCGCCGCAAACCGCCGGATGCTGGGACTGGACTAAGCGGGCGGAGCGGGGGCCAGCCCCCGCACCCCCGGGATATTTTCACAGAGAAGATGAGGGAGAGGGTCAGAATGGCCATCACAGGGGCACATGTCGCGCGGGCGCCGCGCATCCGGCTGGGCATGGTGGGGGGTGGGCGCGATGCCTTTATCGGCGCGGTCCACCGCATCGCGGCGCGGATCGATGATCAGTATGAATTGGTGGCCGGGTGCTTTTCCGCCAATCCAGAAAAGAGCGCGGCATCCGGGGCTGATCTGGGGGTGGACCCGAAGCGCACCTATGCCAGCTTTGCCGACATGGCCACGCGTGAGGCGCGCCGCAAGGACGGGATCGAGGCGGTGGCCATCGTCACGCCCAACCACATGCACGCCCCCGTGGCGATGCAGTTCCTGCGCCGGGGTATCCATGTGATCTGCGACAAGCCCCTGACCGCCACGCTGCCCGAGGCCAAACGTCTGGCCAAGGCGGCTGAGGCGTCGGGCGTGATCTTTGCGCTGACGCACAATTACACCGGCTATCCGATGATCCGGCAGGCGGCGGCGATGGTCCGCAATGGCGATCTGGGCGAGATCCGAGTGGTGCAGGTCGAATATGCGCAGGACTGGCTGGCCGAACCCATTGAACAAAGCGGCCAGAAGCAGGCCGACTGGCGCACCGACCCGGCACGCACCGGCGCGGGCGGATCGACGGGCGATATCGGCACCCATGCCTTCAACCTTGCCGCCTTTGTCACCGGGTTGGAGCTCGACAGTCTTGCCGCCGATCTGCAAAGTTTCGTTCCGGGGCGGCGGGTGGATGACAATGGCCATGTCATGCTGCGCTACAAAGGCGGCGCGCGGGGGATGCTGTGGTGTTCGCAGGTGGCATCAGGCTGCGAAAACGGGTTGCGGCTGCGCGTCTATGGCACAAAAGCCGGGATCGAATGGGCGCAGGAAGACCCGAACTATCTGTGGGTCGGGCCGCTGGGCCAGCCGAAATACCGCCTGACCCGGGGCGGGGCCGGATCGGGGCCAGAGGCGGGCCGCGTGACCCGCGTTCCACCCGGCCACCCCGAAGGTTATCTGGAAGGCTTTGCCAATATCTATGCCGAAGCCGCCCGCGCCATCATTGCCCGTCGCGATGGCAACACCCTTGATCCCGCCGTCACCTTCCCCGGATTGAAGGACGGGCTGGAGGGCGTGGCCTTTGTCGATGCCTGCGTGCGGTCATCGAAACGAAACGGGGCCTGGGTGTCGCTAGCCCTGTGATCCGGTCGGGCGGGGTCAGCCCCCCGCCCGTATCCGGACGCGTTCGCGCTGCAGCCAGAGCGCCGTCAGGATCAGGGGGGAGTTGGCAATTTCGCCGCTGGCGACCAATTCCATCATCCGGTCGAAGCTGATCAGATGGCCCCGGATATCCTCGGCCTCATCCTCTTGGCCGAAGACGCCCGCGATGCCATCGGGCAGATCGGCAAGGCCCACATAGGAATAGAGATATTCCGTCATGATACCCGGGCTGGGATAGTATTGCGCCACCGGCAGCAGCGCGCCGAGCGTCAGCCCCGCCTCTTCCACCGCCTCGCGCCGGCCGGCCTGCTCGGGTGTTTCGCCTGCGTCAATCCGGCCTGCAATCGCCTCAAGCTGCCAGGCCCCGGCATCGCCGCGCGCCATGGGCCCGGCGCGGAACTGTTCGATCAGCAGCACACGGTCGCATATCGGATCATAGGGCAGCACTGTCACCGCATCGCAGGAGACGAAGACCGCCCGTTCCACCGGCACGTTCAACGTGCCGTCGAATTGCCGCCAAGCGACCTGCCATTCTTCCACCGCGAAGAATTTGGCATAGGCGAGACTGCGGTCTGCCACCTGCAGATCATCGGGACCTGCCACCCGCCGCAGCGACGAAACGGAAGGTTCCTTCGCCCGCACGGCGCTGGCGCCCCGCACCAGCATCGCGCCGTAGCGCGCGGCAATCGCGGCGGCAGGGACGCGCCCCATCAGCGCCATGAAATCCCCCGCCGTCGCGACGGCCGCATCGCCGTAGCGCGCCACCCAATCGGACAGGGACCAGACCGCACCGGCCTTGGCATCGGCTGCATCGGGGAAATAGACGCGGGCCATGACCGCCTGCCCTTCGGCCTGCACCTGAACCTCGCGCGTGAAGTAACCAAAGCCGCCTTCGTAGAAATCCAGCCGCGCGACATCGGCATCGGTCAAGCCGTCGAGCAGCAGGCCCTCGGCCATGGCCCCGGCCTGGGTGATCAGCAACGGATAGGGCGCGTCCTTGGCCCAGCAGACAGCATGATCGGCCAGCACAGCAGGTTGACCGGGCAGGTCACGCCCCAGCACCTGCCGCAACAGCGGGGCATGGCAAAGGGTGCCGAAAAAGAAGAAGCGCGCCATGGCTGCGATGATCCTGCCTCAGCGCCAGCGCCGACCGGCGGATTCTGTCACCATTCCGGCAATGGCCCCGCCAAAAAGCAGCGCCACGATCACCGGGGCCGCGAAAAGCATCATGCCAAAGTCGATGAATTGGTTGACGATATCCAGAAGCGCGTCCATCGGGCCGCGATAGCGCCCGCGCATCGCGATGGACAGCATTGTTGCGACCGAGAAGGCCAGCAGCGCGATGAATGTCGCCGTGACTGCCGTTCGGATGCCGGTCGAGGCCGCTTCGTAATACTTCGCGCGCTTCGCCGCGCCCGACACGAACCATCCGGCCAAGGCCCCAGCCGCTATAGACACGGGGTAGAGATAACCCACCCGCTGATCTTCGGGCATCACGCCTTCGACGATGATGCAGACCACCCAGGCCAGAAAGGCAAAGCTCAGCGCGGCAACCAGCTTTGCGGCAGTGGGCATGGGTGTGGCCTCAACTTGGACGGGTGACCGTAATCTGTGTTACGTCGCAGTTTCCGCCTTGAAACGCCCCCGCGCAAGAGGTGAGATAAAAGTTCCACATCCTGCGGAACCTTTCGTCAAATCCGACACGGGCCACGTCATCCCAGCGAGCGTTGAACGTCTCATGCCAGCGGCGCAGGGTCTGGCTGTAGCTGTCGCCAAATTCGATGGAGCCTTTCACCTTCAGCCCGGCCTTTTCCACCTCGGCGCGCAGGACCGAGGGAGAGGGCAACATGCCGCCGGGGAAGATGTATTTCTGGATGAAATCCACGCCGCGGCGATACACTTCCCAGCGCTTGTCGGCGATGGTGATGATCTGCAAGGTCGCGTGGCGGCCCGGTTTCAGCCGTTCGCGCAGGGTTTCGAAATAGACCGGCCAGTATTTTTCGCCGACTGCTTCGAACATCTCGATCGACGCGACGCCGTCATAGACGCCGCGTTCGTCGCGGTAATCCTGCAACTTGATCTCGACCCGGTCGGACAGCCCCGCCTTGGCCATGCGCGACACGGCATAATCATACTGCGCCTGCGATATCGTCAGCGCCGTCACTCGCAGACCGCGTTCCTTGGCGGCATATTCGGCAAATCCGCCCCAGCCGCAGCCGATTTCCAGCACGTGATCGCCGGGGGCGGCCCCCATCTGATCGACCATCGACTTGTATTTTTCGGTCTGCGCCGATTCGAGGCTTTCCTGCCCGGTGCGGAAGATGGCCGAGGAATAGGTCATCGTGTCATCGAGCCAGAGCCGATAGAAATCATTGCCCAGATCATAGTGATAGCTGATGTTCTTCTTGGCCTGCCGCTTGCTGTTGCCCTGCAACCAGAAGCGCATCCTCTCGAACAGCCGCAGCATCCCCATGCCGGGGAAGCCGTCATTGATCGGGTCATTTTCCGGCAGTTGCACCAAATCCATCAGCGCCTGCAGGTCCGGGGTGGACCACCAACCTTCCAGATAGGCATCACAAAAGCCCAGATCGCCCTCGCGCACGAGGCGGGCAAAGACATCGGGATTGTGAACCTCGACCTCGCCCACGGGGCCGGGTTTCGCACCCTCGACCCGAAAGCGCCGCCCGTCCGGCATGACGAAATCAAGCCGCCCGCGGCCCATCCCCTTCAGCACGGCAAAGGCCGAAGCAAAATAGCGCGGCAGGCCGGATTGGCCCTTTATGCTGGTCAGAACGTCCATAGACTCCCCACGTTTCTTTTTTTTTGGTTCAACAGTCACAGATACGCGCGGCGCACTCAAGGGTTTCATATAGCTGAAAACTGTCTTTGCGGGACGGATGCACGGCATGACCTAGCGTCATGCAACGCCCTCTCCACGCGCCGAATAGGCCGCCAGCGCCCGCGCCCGCCCTTCAGCCAGATCGACAATCGGATTTGGATAGGGACGAGACGGGTCCAGCCCCCAGGATCGCGGTGCGGCGTCAAAGAACGCAAGCGCGTCGCTGCCCGGTGCGCGTTGGCCTTCGGCGATGAAGCGGCGGCGATAGGCCCCTTTGGGATCGAACTTTTCCACCTGCGTCGCCGGGTTGAAGATGCGGAAATAAGGGGCTGCATCCGGCCCCGACCCTGCCGCCCATTGCCAGCCCATGGCATTGGCCGCCGGATCCCAATCCGTCAGGCAATCGGCGAACCAGTCCAGCCCCAGTTTCCAACGCGTCATCAGATGCTTGGTCAGGTAAGAAGCGACGATCATCCGCCCCCGATTGTGCATGGTGCCGGTCACGTACATTTCGCGCATCGCAGCATCGACAAAGGGTTCGCCCGTCATGCCGCGCCGCCAGGCATCCACGGCTGCACTTTCGCCCTGCCAGGGAAAATGGTCCCATTCGGGTTTCCAGTTGGCATGGGTGATGTGCGGCGTGTGGTGCATCAGGTGGTAGGAAAACTCGCGCCAGACCAATTCCTTGAGAAATGTCTCGGCCCCTGCGCTGCCACGTTCAAAGGCGACCATGGCGGCGTGCCAGACGCGGCGGATGCCGATCTCGCCATAGGTAAGGTTCTCGGACAGGTTCGACGTTCCCGCCTCGCCCGGCAGATCGCGGGCAATGGCGTAGCGGTCTACCCGCTCTGCCAGAAACCGCTCCAGCCGCGCTTGCGCTGCCGCCTCGCCCACATGAACATGCGCCGCCACGACCGCCGCGCCACGCTTCATGGCCGCGCCAAGGTGCCAGTCTTCCAATCGGTCAGAGCCGGGCCAGACATCCGGGACTGGCAGGCGCGTGGGGGCCACCGTCGGGGCCGCCACGTCGCGCCCGCGCACTGCGCGCCAATAGGGCGTGTAGACCCGGTAGAACCCGCCCTGCCCCGTCTCAACTGTCCAGGGTTCGAACATAAGATGGCCGGCATGGCTGTCGGCCCGCAGCCCCCGCGCCTTGAGCGCGGCCTTCACCGCGCTGTCGCGCGCCTTGGAGGCCGGATCGTAAAGCCGCGACCAGAGCACACCCGCAGCGCCGGTTTCCGCGATCAGCGCGTCCAGAACCGTCAGCGCCGCGCCCCGCCGCAGGATCAGCCTTGCGCCTAGCGCATCCAGCCGGGCGGCAAAAGCCGCAAGCCCCAGCCCCAGCCGCCATTTTGCCGCCGCTCCCAGCGCCTCGGTCTCGGGGTCCAGAATGAACAGCGGGATGACGGGATGCCCGCTTGCCAGCGCCGCCTGCAACATCGGCAGGTCGTCCAGCCGCAGATCGCGGCGAAACCAGAGTATCAGGGGGGGAAGGGTCATGCGCGCCTGTGTATTCTTTGCAGTGATACGCGCCGCCCTTCCCGTCGGATCACAGCAGATCGTCCAGTGCCGCGATCAGGCGCGCCACATCTTCGGCAGATGTGTAATGCACCGCGCTCATCCGCAGCACGCCCTTTTCCAGATCGACGCCCATCGCCGTCAGCGGGCGCACGGCATAGAAATCGCCCGCCCAGCAGGCGATCCCGCGCTTGCCCAGCTCTTCGGACAGCGGTTCTGCCGCGCGGCCCAGATCGACGGCGACAGTGGGCGCACGCCGCGCTGCATCGCGCGGGCCGATCAGCCGCAGGTCGTTGCGCGCGGCCAGATACTCCAGAAGCGGCGCGATCACGGCCACTTCCTGCGCCCGCATCAGATCATGCACACCCCGGTTGCGTGCCGCCGCATCGCCGGTGACGCCATGATGCGCGGCCAGCGCATCGACGAAATCCGCCATCCCGGCGCAAGCCGCAATCTGCGCATGGTCCGGCCCGGCCGGTGTGAACCGTTTGTAAAGCGTGTCATTGTTGAAGAAATGCGCCTGCCCCGGCAGTTCGAACCCAAAGGCCTCGCGGATCACCATGATCCCCTGATGCGGGCCATAGGTCTTGTAGGCAGAGAACAGATAGACATCGCAGCCCAGCGCCGGAATGTCGGGAAAGCCGTGCGGGGCATAGCTGACACCGTCCACCACAGTGCGGGCCCCTGCCGCGCGGGCCAGGTCGCAGATGGCGGCTACATCGTTGATCTCGGCCACCACGTTGGAGCAATGCGGAAAGCAGACCAGCCGCACCTTGCCATCCGCCAGCAGCGGCGTCAGCCCTGCCATGGACAGCGATCCCGTGGCCGGGTCGACGCGCCATTCGCGAACCTCGATCCCTTCATCCGCCAGACGCCGCCAGACGCCGGAATTGGCCTCGTGGTCCTGATCCGTGACGATGATCGCCAGACCCTTGCCCGACAGCCATTTCCGCACTGCCTGCGCCAGAACATAGGTGTTGGCGCTGGTGGACGGGCCAAAAGACACCTCTTCCCGCGCCACGCCCATCATGGCGGCAAGGCGCGTGCGCGCCTCGTCCATCTCATCCCCGCCCGCCTGCGCGCCGGGATAGGGGGCATAGGGCTGTACCTTGCGGTCGGTATAGAAGCGATGCAACCGGTCCACCACCTGACGGCAGGGATAGCTGCCGCCCGCATTTTCAAAGAAGGCATGGGTCGACAGCACCGGCGAGGCAAAGGCCGGGAATTGCGAACGGACGAAATCAAGGTCTAGCGCGGTCATGGCTCTGGGGTCTTTCTCAACAGCGTTTCCGGTCGGACCCGGCCAGCCCCGCACGGGCGGGGCTTGTCCCGATCCGTGGCAGGTCTTCCAGCCGGACCGACGGGATTGCTCCCCCGCCGGCAGAGGTGCAGCGCGGACGCTGCCCCTCAATGCCTTTGTTAGCGGCAGGTTTCGCCGCCGTCAAACCACCTGACCCGCGCTTCAGCGGCGCACATCCACCACCACCCGCCCTTGCACGCCCCCGGCCAGAATGGCCCGGCCAAGGTCTGGCAGATCGGCGAGCGCGCAGTCCTGCACCATCGCCTCTAGCCGATCCATCGGCAGTTCCGCCGCAAGACGTTCCCAGGCCATCAGACGCTTGATGAAAGGCACGGTCACGGAATGGATGCCCAACAGGTTGACCCCCCGCAAGATAAAGGGGGTGATCTTCAGCGGCACCTCTGCCCCACCTGCCAGACCCACGGCCGCCACGGAACTGTTGGCCTGCATCTGCCCCAATACCCGCGCCAGCATCGAGCCGCCGACATTGTCGATGCAGCCGGCCCAGGTCTCGGATTCCAGCGGCTTGGCCACCACATCGGCAAGGTCCGCACGTGGCACGATCCGGCTTGCGCCCAATAGGCGCAGATAGTCGCCTGTCTCGGGCCGGCCGGTGACAGCTGCCACCCGGTAGCCCCGCGCTGCCAGCAGCGCCATGGCCACCGATCCCACACCCCCGGCCGCGCCCGTGACCAGCACCTCGCCCTGATCCGGGTCCAGCCCATGCGCCTCAAGCGCGATCAGGGCGAGCATGGCGGTAAAGCCTGCGGTGCCCACGGCCATGGCCTGCCGTGTGGTCATCCCCTTGGGCAGCGGCACCAGCCAATCCCCCTTGACCCGCGCCTTTTCCGCATAGCCGCCCCACCAGCTTTCGCCGACGCGCCAGCCTGTCAGAATGACAGCGTCACCGGGGCGATAGCGCGAATCCCCGGACGCCTCGACCACACCGGCGAAGTCGATCCCCGGCACATGCGGCCAGGCGCGCACCATGCCGCCCCCGGACCCCATGCAGAGCGCATCCTTGTAATTCAGCGTGGAATATTCGACGGCCACCGTCACATTCCCGTCGGGAAGACGCGCCTCATCCAGCATCTGCACGCCTGCGCGCGTTGCACCCGCGGCATCCTTTTCCACCACCAAAGCCCTGAACATCGCCCCTCCCTTTCCATTCTGCATCTTCAATCTGACCCATTTCCGGGGAAGATGCCCAGTTTACGGGCATTCTTGCCGGAAAAAACAGCATGGGCCCGCTGCGCCCCTTGTCGTTGGGGTAAACAATTCCAATGTCGCATGGGGGCTTGAGACCGGGCCATGCCTGAAATAGCGTTAACTGATCTTTTTGGTCGAAGAGGGAAAAGCGGCCAAGGATCCAGCAGTGAGGAAAATAAATGAAGCATACAAGAATTCTGCTTGCGACTGTCGCGACCATCACCGCGCTGTCGACCGCAGCCCGCGCCGCCGATCCCGAAATGACAGTCTTCGACTGGGCCGGATGGGAGATCGAAGGTGTCCTGACCGACTATGTCGCCAAGCATGGCGCGAATCCGACCTATTCCTTCTTTGCCGATGATGACGAGGCCTTTCAGAAGGTCTCCTCCGGCTTCAAATCCGATGTGACCCATCCTTGCGTGGCCAGCCTGCCGCGCTATCGCAGCGCCGATCTGATCGAGCCGTGGGATACGTCGAAGATCCCCGAATTTGCCAACATCAACCCGGCCCTGCTGAATTCCACCTATGTGAAGGATGACGGCGGCATCTGGTTCATCCCGACGGATTACGCCTATACCGCCGTGGCCTACAACACGACAGAGGTTCCGGCCGAGGATGTGGCCTCGCTTCAGGTCTTTGCCGACCCGAAATATGCCAACCGCATCTCGCTGCCCGACAATTCGGACGATATCTGGGCGCTGGCCTTCCTGGCGACCGGCGTAACGAGCTGGGACAATGTGACCGATGAACAATTCCAGGCCGCCGCCGACTGGCTGCGCACGGTGCATCCCAATGTCCGCGCTTATTGGGCCGATCCGGCAGAACTGTCGCAGCTGATGGCGACGGGTGAGGTTCTGGTGTCCTGGTCGTGGAATGACGGCGTGGCGCTGTTGCAGGCCGAAGAGTTCCCCATCGGCTTCAACCGCTCTCCGGCGGAAGGGGCATCGACCTGGTATTGCGGCTATGTGAACATGAAGGATGCGCCGGGTTCGGAAGACAAGGCCTATGACTTCATCAACTCGCTGCTGGCCCATGGCTCGGCCAAGACGCTGCTGGATGAACTGGGCTATGCCCATTCCAACAACGCCGCAATGGCGGAAATCCCGGCAGAAGAGCTGAAGGCCGCCTTCGTCGACCCGGTCACGACCACGCTGCTGGCCCAGACGCCGGTATCGCCCGAGTTCCGCGAAAAGATGATCCAGGAATTCGAGAACATCAAAGCGGGCTTCTGATCG
The DNA here is from genome assembly GCA_022843025.1 of Paracoccaceae bacterium. Classification (GTDB taxonomy): domain Bacteria; phylum Pseudomonadota; class Alphaproteobacteria; order Rhodobacterales; family Rhodobacteraceae; genus Paragemmobacter. The sequence continues at coordinate 127,652 of JALHOL010000003.1, forward strand.
TTCAGACCAGCTTGCAAGCGGCGCCCGGGGGCAACCCCGGGCGTTTTGCATTTCCGGCGGAATGACTTGCGGCCCGCGGTGACCGCCCCTATATCTGATGGTGTTCGGGGCAACCCGGACTATGGCGATAAACGCACCTGTAATAGACGGCTCGGACCCGGGGGCGGTACCCGGCGGCTCCACCAATCCACCCGATCATTGCGGGGGTTCGGGGCCGAAATAGGATCGACGAACGTTCAAAGAGGCCAGCTTTTGCTCGGTGAGGTACCACCGTTATCGGTCCAAGATCACAGTTGCCAATGACAACCGTGCTCCGGTGGCGCTGGCCGCGTAAGCGGCTCGCAATACCAAATCTAAGTCCCTGCGCTTAGCCGCGTAGGGCGGGGTTCGCAGGTACCTGGCAACAGAAACCTGCACCTTTCCCCAACGGTTGCAGGAAGATTTTCCACGGAAAATCTTCAGAAGACGAAAATCTTTCAGGAAAGATTTTCCGGCTGCGCCCGCGCAGCCTGACCGAGAATTTTCAGGAAAATTCTCGGGCCTCAGCCTTGCCGCAGGACAGCGCCGGGGTTGAGGATGCCCAGCGGATCGAGCGCGGTCTTGATCGCGCGCATCGCCGCCAGCTTGCCCGGATCGCCATAGCGCTCCAAGTCCCCCACTTTCAGCCGCCCGATCCCGTGCTCTGCACTGACCGATCCGCCCATTTCATGCACGAGATCATGAACACAGGTCTTGATCGCATCGCGCTGATGCGCGTGGTCCTGTCGGCTGCGGCCCGGCATCGGAAAGACGTTGTAATGCAGATTGCCGTCGCCCAGATGCCCAAAGCTGTTGATGCGCCAATCGCCCAACCGCGCCAGCGCCGCATCGGCCCGCACAAGAAAATCCGGCACCGCCGCCAGCGGCAGCGAGATGTCATGCGATGAGATCGCGCCGATCTTGCGGTTCGCGGCGGGAATGGATTCGCGAATACGCCAGAGACCGCTGCGCTGCGCCTCGGACGCGGCGATCACGCCGTCCAGCACCAGACCGGCTTCATCCGCCTCGGCATAAAGTCCGGCCATCACCGCCTCGGCCTCAAAGGCTGAAGGCAGGCCAAGTTCCAGCAGCACCGACCATGCGGGGGCCGTGGGAAAGGGGCAGGCCACTTCGGGCATCGTTTCTGCAAGGAAGGCGAAACCCATGCGGCTGATCAGTTCAAAGGCCGATATCATGCCCGGCATCCGGTTCTGGCACAGCGTCAGCAACCGCAGCGCCGCCGCCGGGTCGGGCACGACAAGCAGTGCCGTCACCTCGGCCGCCGGGCGTGGCACCATCCGCAGGGCCGCCGCCGTGATGATGCCCAGCGTGCCTTCAGCCCCGATCAGCAGATGGCGCAGGTCATAGCCGGTATTGTCCTTGCGCAGCCGTTTCAGCCCGCCCAGCAGCGACCCATCGGCCATCACTGCCTCGATCCCAAGGCAGAGGTCGCGCGCATTTCCGTAGCGCAGTACGCCGATGCCACCCGCATTGGTGGCCAGAACCCCACCGATCCGGGCGGTGCCTTCGCTGGCGAGCGACAGCGGGAATTGCCGCCCCGCCTCTGCCGCCGCTTCCTGCACGGCGGCCAGCGTCAGGCCCGCCTCGGCCACCAGCACGTTTTCCTCGGGCCAGATACCCCGGATATTGGACATGCGTTCCAACGACAGGATCACCGGCGCGGGGCCATCGGGCATGACCTGCCCGCCCACCAACCCGGTGCCACCACCCCAGGGCAGAATGCCCACCCGCGCCTCGGCGCAGGCGCGCACCGCGACCTGCACCTCGGCAGTGGATCGGGGCAGGACCAGCACGCCGCCCTGCCCTGCCCATTGGCCGCGCGGCTCTTCCAGATACCGCGCCTCGGGCGCGCGCACCGCGCCATCGGGCAGCAGGGCGGCAAGCTGTGAGGCAAAGGCGGCATCGGCAGGGTTCAGCATGGGCGGGGCTCCTTCCGCCCCTTCCTATCCCCCGGCCGCCTGACGGGAAAGGGGGCGTCACGGAAGATAGGCCGGCTCCAGCACCATGATCGTGGGCCGACCGGGCAGGTCCTGCAAGGACAGATCCAGTTCCGGCCCGCCGGTTTCGACCACGTCGAACTGACCTTCCATCTCGTCGAGGAAGGTCACCAGCGACGCGCCGGAAAACCAGTGCATCGGGATCACGACCGATGCCCGCAGGCGCCCCACCACCTCGGCCATGGCCTCGGTGCTCATGGTATAGCCGCCATCCACCGGCACCATGACCACATCCAGCCTCCCGATCGAGGCGTATTGTGCATCATCGGGGATCTGATGCAGGTGCCCAAGGTGGCCGATGCACAGACCGCCCGCCTCGAACACGAAGATCGAATTGCCATCCGCCCGCGCACCTTCGCCAAAGGGGCCGCGCGTATCGGTTGTCACATTGCGCACCAGCATCGACCCAAGGTCCAGTTCGTGAAAGGCGGGTTGCCCCTCTTCGGGCCAGCCGTTCAGCACATGGGGAATGCGCGGATCGGGGTTGCTGGTCCAATGGGTGGAATGGGCATTGTTCATGGTCACCACATCGGGCACCACATCCGGGTTGCCGATATACCCGGTGTAATCCGTCACGGCGAGGGTGCCATCTTCGGTCTCGATCGCGAAACTGGCATGGTCCAGATAGTGGATGCGCACATGGCCCGCCTCCAGTGCCGACCCGATCGACGCGCGCCAGACACGTTCCACGGGGGCCTGTGCAAGGGCAAAACAATTCGAAGGTATCCGTTCCTGTGCCGCCGCAGGGCGTGCCTGCGCCCCGATCACCAGCGCCGCACAGAGCATCATCCCGCGCCCAATCCGCACCATCGCGCCATCCTTCGCTGCCTGCCGTGAGGACACCAGCCTGCCATGAAGGCCGGCCTTCGGCGCATCACGCTTTCGTCAGGCGCCTTGGTTTTCCACAGGAAAGCGCGCGGTCAGCCCACGCCGGTTCGGCCCCGCCGATCCAGCCGCAGCGCGGCGTAAAGGACATGGTTCCGCCAACGCCCCGAAATTTGCAGATAGCTTTGCGCCACGCCTTCGTATTTGAAGCCGCATTTTTCCAACACCCCGCGTGAGGCGATGTTTTCCGGCAGACAGGCCGCTTCGATCCGGCTGAGGTCGAGTGCGGAATAGGCGTGATGCACGACCGACTGAATCGCCTCGCGCATGTAACCCCGGCGGCTGAACCTTTCACCGATCCAATAGCCCAGCGTCCCTGATTGCGACGGTCCACGGCGGATATTGTCCAGCGTGATCGCCCCCAGCAGCGCCTGATCTTCCCGCCGGATCAGCAGCAGGGGCAGCGCGGTTCCCTGCGCCTCGGCCCGGGCGGCCCAGTAGACGCGGTTGGTGAACGCCTTGCGCGTCAGGTGATCCCCGGCCCAGACCGGTTCCCAAGGCGTCAGGAACGCGGCGCTTTCGTCGCGCAGGGCGGCCCATTGCGTCCAGTCGCCATGGGTGGGCAGGCGCAGCGTCATCCGCTCCGTCTCGATCTTGACCTTGCGGCGGAAGGGCAGCATCACGCCGCCAGCCTTGCCCGGATCGCCTCCAGATCCGGTGCATCCGTCACGGGGCCATAAAGAGCGAGCGCCGATTTCGCCCCGACCAGCCCCGCGCCATAGGCCCGCACATCGGCGGTAGAGACGGCGTCGATCTTTTCCACCGTTTCGGCCACGCTGGGCACCCGGCCCCAGATCGCCAGAAGGCGCGCGTTGCGTTCGGCGCGGCTGGAGGGGCTTTCCAGACCCATCAACAGCCCCGCCTTCAACTGCGCGCGGGCGCGGTTGACCTCGGCTTCGGTCATATCATCGGCGGCGCGTTTCAACTCATCCAGCGTCAGCCCGACCAGATCGCCGATCTCTTCTTCCGACGTGCCAGCGTATACCGTGATCTGCCCGGTATCTTCATAGGCGCCGGACTGGGCAAAGATGGAATAGCACAGCCCCCGCTCTTCGCGGATCTTCTGGAACAGGCGGCTGGACATGCCGCCGCCCATCGCGGTGGCATAGACTTGCGCGGCATAGACATCGGGCGCGCGGTAGCCCGGCCCCTCGAACGCCAGCGCGAAATGGACCTGTTCCAGATCTTTGACCTCGCGCCGTTCACCGCCGCCAAAGCGGGCGGGTTGCAGGCGGGAATTGCCAACGGGTTTCAGATGCCCGAACAAAGCTTCGGCCTGCGCCACGATGGCGTCATGGTCCACGCCCCCGGCAGCGGCGAGGATCATCTGATCGGGGCCGTAATGTTCGGCCACAAAGCTGCGCAGATCATCGCGGCTGAAGGAAGATACCCGCTCGGTCGGCCCCAGGATCGTCCGACCAAAGGGCTGATCGGGGTAGGACACTTCCTGCAACCAGTCGAAGATGATGTCGTCGGGCGTGTCCAACGCCTGCCCGATTTCCTGCAGGATTACGTGGCGCTCCGTCTCGATATCATCGGGGTTGAACACGGGGTTCAGCACGATATCGGCAATCACATCCAAAGCCAGCGCCACATCGGGCGACAGGACGCGCGCGTAATAGGCTGTCATCTCGCGGCTGGTATAGGCGTTGATATAGCCGCCCACATCCTCGATCTCTTCGGCGATGCGCAGCGACGAGCGGCGCTCCGTGCCCTTGAAGGCCATATGCTCAAGGAAATGCGCGATCCCGTTCTGTTCGGCCCGCTCATGCCGCCCGCCTGCCGTAACCCAGACCCCGGCCGAGGCCGACAGCAGGCCCGGCATCGCCTCGGTCACGATGCGAAAGCCGTTCGAAAGCGTGGTGATCTTAAGGCTCAACGGCCGGTCCTTTCGCGAATGATGGCCTGCAATGCGGCCAGATCGTTGGCAACCCGCGTCAGACGTTCGGGCCGGTCGTACAGATCGCCCATCCGGGCGGGCAGCGCGGGCCGCACGCCCATCGCGCCTTCGACGGCATCGGGGAACTTCGCCGGATGCGCGGTGGCCAGCGTGATCATCGGCACATCGCCCAGATGTTCCTCGGCCACCTTCACGCCCACGGCGGAATGGGGGCACAGCACCTCGCCCGTCCGGGCATAGGCGGCGCGGATGGTGGCGACCGTCTCCTCCTCGGAGCAGCGACCCGAGGCGAAGGTTCCGCGCAGCATTTCCAGCGCGCCTTGGCTGATGGCAAAGCCACCGGCCTTCAACTCGGCCATAAGCTGCGCCACTGCCCCGCCATCACGGCCATAAGCATCAAACAGCGCGCGCTCAAAGTTGGAAGACACCTGAATATCCATCGACGGGCTGATCGACGGGCGCACGCCATCGGTGACATAGGACCCCGACCGTATGGCGCGATCCAGAATGTCGTTCTGGTTGGTGGCAATCACCAGCTTGTCGATCGGCAGCCCCATGCTGCGCGCGATGTATCCGGCGAAGATATCGCCGAAATTCCCCGTCGGCACGGTAAAGGACACCGCCCGATGCGGCGCACCCAAGGAGACCGCGGAGGAGAAGTAATAGACCACCTGCGCCAGAACCCGCGCCCAGTTGATGCTGTTTACCCCCGCCAGCCGCACGCCATCGCGGAAGGCGAAATCGTTGAACATGTCCTTCACGCGGGCCTGACAATCATCGAAATCGCCATCCATCGCCAACGCGTGGACGTTCGCCTCAGCAGGCGTGGTCATCTGCCGGCGCTGCACTTCGGACACGCGGCCATGCGGATACAGGATAAAGAGGTCTACATTCGCCAGCCCCCGGAACGCCTCCATCGCCGCCGATCCGGTATCGCCGCTGGTGGCGCCGACAATCGTGATCCGCTCGCCCGATTTCGCCAGCGCCGCCTGCATCATCTGCCCGATGAGCTGCATTGCGAAATCCTTGAAGGCCAGCGTCGGCCCGTGGAACAGCTCCAGCAGGAAATGGTTCGGCCCCAATTGCACCAGCGGCGCGCGGGCATCATGGCCGAAACCTGCATAGGCCTTGGCGATCAGACCGCGAAACTCGGCCTCGGAAAACAGACCGCCCAGATAGGGCCACATCACGCGAAAGGCGACTTCTTCATAGGGCTGGCCAGCCAGCGCCGCGATATCGGCCTTTGCCATCACCGGCACCGCTTCGGGGACGTAAAGCCCACCGTCGCGGGCAAGGCCCGTCATCATCGCTTCGCCGAAAGTCAGAACCGGTGCCGCCCCGCGGGTCGAGATGTAATTCATCGTCATGCCTTCAAACCGTCCGCTGCCTGATACGCCACAGAAGATACGCTGTCATCCCCAGCCAGACTGCCGCCAGCGAAAACCACGTGATGGCGTAATTCATGTGGTCATTGGGAATATCCGACGTGTCTACCGGCATCGGCTCAATCGCGCCACCGGTCGGCTTGCGCGCGACAATAAATGTCGGCTCCGTTTTCAATGCCGCCGCCAAAGCCCCCACATCCCGCGCGAACCACAGCCCGGTCGTTGCATCCGGCGGCGGGGTAAAGCCGTCCGTCTCATCCGGCCAATGCAGATTGCCCTCAATCACCGCGGGCCCCGACTCGCGCGGATTGGCGCGGTCATCGTCGCGCAGGAACCCGCGATCCACCAGCACGCGCCGACCATGCAGCGTCTCGAACACCTCAATCACTCGCACCCCAGCACCAATCTGCTTGCGGCTGACCAGCACATCCGCATGTTCCCCGGTAAAGCGTCCCTCTGCCGTCACCGGCATATAGCGATCCGCCTCCCGGTCGGGGTTTGCAGGCAAGGGCACCGCAGCATCCGAGATGCGCGCGGAAATATCGGCAAGCACAGCCTCTTTCCACGCCAGCCGCTGCATCTGCCAAATACCCAGCGAAATCAGGATTGCCCCACCCAAAAGGCCAATGGCCAAGGGAAAGATCATGCGGCGCAACATGGCAAAAGCCTCCGGTCAAAAGGAAAGGCGCGCACCCGACCGGGTCCGCGCCTTTCGGCAAAGGGGTGGGGGGCGGGGCGCCGCCCCCCTCGCCACGATCACCGCAAGGGTTCAGCGACCCCAGACATAGATCGAGGCAAACAGGAACAGCCAGACCACATCGACAAAGTGCCAGTACCAAGCGGCCGCCTCAAAGCCGATATGCTTTTCGGGGGTGAAATGGCCCTTGATGGCGCGGATCAGGCAGACGGTCAGAAAGATCGTCCCGATCACCACATGGAACCCGTGGAACCCGGTCGCCATGAAGAAGTTGGCACCATAGATGTTGCCTGCAAAGCCAAAGGCGGCGTGGCTGTATTCATAGGCCTGAAAGCCGGTGAAGACGATGCCAAGAACAATCGCCAGCGCGAGGCCGTTGATCAGATCCTTGCGGTTGTTCTCATGCACCAGCGCATGATGCGCCCAAGTGGCGGCAGCACCCGAACACAGCAGGATCAGCGTGTTGATCAGCGGCAGATGCCACGGATCGAACGTCTCGATCCCCGCCGGGGGCCAGACGCCATCCACCGCGGGGCTCAGCGGCCCCATCGGGTACAGCGCGTGCTTGAAGAACGACCAGAACCACGCTGCGAAGAACATCACTTCCGACATGATGAACATGATGAAGCCATAGCGCAGACCAATCCGCACCACCGGGGTGTGATCGCCAACCTGGCTTTCCTTCACCACATCGGCCCACCAGCCGAACATGACGTAAAGCACGCCGACAAAGCCGATCAGCCCCAGCCAAGGCCCGCTGCCATGCATCCAGAGCACCGCACCAAACAGCATAACAAAGGCCGACACTGCCGAAAGGAACGGCCAGATCGACGGCGGCAGAATGTGGTAATCGTGGTTCTTGGCATGTGCCATTCCGGGTCCCTCGCGTTTCTTGTTAGTTTACCGCCTCACCCGTGGCTGCATCAAGTGCAGCCTGTTCTTCGGGCAGAGCGGTTTGATAGAATGTGTAGGACAGCGTGATCTCTTTCACGAACTGGCCTTCGGCGTCTTTCACGATCTCCGGATCGACGAAAAAGCTGACGGGCATCTGCACCCGTTCGCCGGGTTGCAGGACCTGTTCGGTAAAGCAGAAGCAGGCGATCTTGTTGAAATAACCGCCTGCGGCTTCGGGCGCTACGTTAAAGCTGGCCGTCCCAGCCACCACCCGATCCGTCGGGTTGTAAGCTTCATAGAAGGCAAGGGCATTCTCGCCGATGCGCACGGTCATCTCGCGCTGCACCGGGCGGAAGGTCCATGGCATGCCCCGCTCCAGCGAGGCATCGAATTTCACGACGACCGTCTGATCCAGAATCGTATCCGGCGCCGCTTCCGCGACCCCCGTGGTGCCGCCAAAGCCAGTGACCCGGCAGAACCAATCATAGAAAGGCACCGCAGCAAAGGACATCGACGCCATCAGCGCCACCACGCCCACCAGATAGGCTGCCGTCTTGTTCTGCCCTGTCATTGCCCCTCCTCTTCGGTTGCCAATTCCGGGCGCACCGAATTGTCAAACCCCTGCATCGGATCGCCGCGCGTGACCTTCACCACGGTCAGCGCAAAGACCAGCACGATGAACAGGCCCAGCGTCACCGCCACACCCACATTCCGGCCCAGCCGCCGCTTGTGAATTTCATGCTCCGGACGAAAGGCCATCACCACCCCCCCAGTCCATAGGGCTTCAACGCCGCCTCGGCCAGAAACGCCCCGAACAGCAGGAACAGGTAATACAGCGAAAACCGGAACACCGATTTCTCGGTGGCATAGCTGTCTGCCTCTGCCGCCGCTTCATCGCGCCGCCAGATGCGCCATGCCCCGATCAGGAACCACACGTTCAGCAGCACTGCCGCCGTCAGATAGACCGGGCCGCCGATGCTGGTAAAGGCCGCGCCGATGGCGACGGGGGCCAGCAGGATGGTATAGATCAGGATATGGTTGCGGGTTGACCTGCGCCCATGCGTCACCGTCAACATCGGCACGCCGGCGTTGGAATAGTCATCCTTCATGAACAGCGCCAACGCCCAGAAATGGGGCGGCGTCCACATGAAGATCAGTGCGAACATCAGCAGGCTTTCGATAGAAACCGTTCCCGTCGCGCAGGCCCAGCCGATCATGGGCGGAAAGGCCCCAGCCGCGCCGCCAATGACGATGTTCTGCGGCGTGGACCGCTTCAGCCACATCGAATAGACGACCGCATAGAAAAAGATCGTAAATGCCAGCAGCGCCGCCGCCAGCCAGTTCGCCGCCAGCCCCAGCATCACCACCGACAGGCCCGAAAGCGCCAGCCCAACCGCCAAGGCCTCGCCCGCCTCGACCTTGCCAGCAGGCACGGGGCGGCTTTTGGTGCGGCGCATCACAGCGTCGATATCGGCATCCCACCACATGTTCAGCGCGCCCGAGGCCCCTGCCCCAAGCGCAATGAACAGGATCGACGCAAAGGCAATCACCGGATGCACGCCAACCGGGGCCACCAGCAGCCCGACCAGCGCCGTGAACACCACCAGCGACATCACGCGCGGTTTCAGCAACTGCACATAGTCGCCAAAACCTGCCTCGCCGGGCGCTTCAAAGGCGCGGGTATCGCTCATCTGTCTGTCTTCCTATCGGTGGGTGAAATGCCCCGGCGCACCGGGGCAACCCCTGCCTGTCACGGCTTGTGTCAGTTCGAGGCGACGTCGACCGACGTTGCCAGATCGGCATCCGACAGCATCACGTCGCCTGCCTCGGCCTTGGCAACCCAAGCGGCATAGGCCTCTTCCGACACGACCTTCACGGTGATGGGCATGTAGGCATGGTCCTTGCCACACAGTTCAGAGCACTGACCGAAGTAGATGCCTTCCCGCTCTGCCGCGAACCACAGCTGTGCCAAACGGCCCGGCACGGCATCCTGCATCACGCCAAAGGCCGGGATCTTCCACGAATGGATCACGTCGGCAGCCGTCACGTTCATCACAACCGTCTTGCCCACGGGCACCACCACAGCCGTGTCGGTGGCCAGCAGGTACTGGTTGTCTTCATAGCCGAATTCGGCCAGCTGCTCGCGTTGCAGCATGAAGCTGTCAAAGGCGATCGGCGCGGCTTCCGGGTCTTCGGTCACGCCGTTGTCGGTGTATTCATAGGACCAGTACCACTGCGCGCCCGTCACCTTGATCGTGACATCCGCCACCGGAATTTCCTGCTGCTTGAACAGCACCGGCAGCGAGAAGGCCCCGATGAACACCAGGATCAGGATCGGCACAACCGTCCATGCCACTTCCAGCGGGCTGTTATGCGTAAAGGTTGCCGGCGTCTTGTTGCGCTTTTCGCTGTAGCGGAACATGACCCAAAGCAGCAGCGCCGTTACGAAGATGGTGATCACCGTGATGATGATCAGGATCATGTGATCCAGCCCCTGCAAATCGCGCGCAAGCTCTGTGGCCGGCGGCTGAAAGCCCATCTTCTCCGGCAAGGGCTGACCCACGACCTCAAGCCCCTGCGCAAAGGCCGTGCCAGACAGAAGCAAGCCGGTGCCAGCAGCAGCCACAGCTTTCATAGTGGTCAAAAGACGCATGTTCTTATCCCGTTCGCGTGCGCGGCCTTGGGCCGCTGCCGTTTTCCCCGCACGTTGCCCGCAACAGACAGCCGCGCAGAATCCCGTTGTTTCCTGTTCGCTTGAAACCATATTAAGGCCTCTACAGCAAGCCAAAGCGTTGCGGCAAAAGCGCGCCGCTTGACCCAGATCAAGGACAGCCCCCATGACCGATGCCCCTTTCCGCCCCTTCGAGACGGCACTGGATGAAGGGGCAGCCCTGGCGATCCTGCGCGACGCCACGGCCGGGGCCGATGACGGCGAGCTTTTCCTTGAACGCAAACGCTCCGAGGCGATCGTGCTGGACGATGGCCGCATCAAGACGGCCGCCTATGACGCCTCCGAAGGGTTCGGCCTGCGCGCCGTGCGGGGCGAGGTTGCGGGCTATGCCCATTCAACCGAAATCTCTGAAAAAGCCCTGCGCCGCGCGTCCGAAACCGCACGCATTGCCGTGGGCGATGGGGGCGGCACGCTGGCCGCATCGCCCAAAGGCACCAATACCCGCCTTTATGGCGATGCTGACCCGATGCTGGACGCCACTTTCGCGGGCAAACTGGACCTGCTGAAGGAGATTGACGCCTATGCCCGCGCGCTTGACCCCCGCGTGGTGCAGGTGTCGGCAACGCTTGCTGCGGGCCTGCAAGAGGTGGAAATCCTGCGCCCCGAAGGCCTGCGCCTTGCTGACATCCGCCCGATGGCGCGGCTGAACGTATCGGTAATCGTTGAACAGAATGGCCGCCGCGAACAGGGCGGCACGGGCGGCGGTGGCCGCTTCGGCCTGGCCCGTCTGATGGAGCGCAGCCACTGGCAACCCATGGTGGCCGAGGCGCTGCGGATTGCTCTGGTCAACCTTGACGCTGTCCCTGCGCCTGCGGGGATGATGGATGTGGTCCTTGGTCCCGGCTGGCCCGGCATCCTGCTGCATGAGGCGATCGGTCACGGGCTGGAGGGCGACTTCAACCGCAAACAGACCTCGGCCTTTGCGGGCCTGATGGGCAGCCGCATCGCCGCAGCGGGGGTGACAGTGTTGGATGATGGCACCATTCCCGACCGGCGCGGGTCAATCAGCGTCGATGACGAAGGCACGCCTTCGGGCAAGAATGTGCTGATCGAGGATGGCATCCTTGTGGGCTACATGCAGGATCGCCAGAACGCCCGCCTGATGGGCGTGGCCCCCACCGGCAACGGGCGGCGCGAAAGCTTCGCCCATATTCCGATGCCGCGCATGACGAATACCTACATGCTGGCCGGCCCGGATGATCCCGCCGCGATCCTCGCTGATCTGAAGGATGGCATCTATGCCGTGGGCTTCGGCGGCGGTCAGGTCGATATCACCAATGGCAAGTTCGTGTTTTCCTGCACCGAGGCCTACCGCGTGCAGAACGGCAAGATCGGCGCCCCGGTCAAGGGTGCCACACTGATCGGCGACGGGGCCACCGCCCTGCGACAGATCCGCGCCATCGGCAATGATCTGGCGCTGGATCCCGGCATCGGCAATTGCGGCAAGGCGGGGCAATGGGTGCCGGTGGGCGTTGGGCAGCCTACCTTGCTGATCGGGGGCCTCACCGTCGGCGGCAGCGCGGCCTGAGATGTTGGTACGGGGGGCTGTCTGCCCCCCACGGCGCGTGCCGCGCCTCCCCCCGAGGATATTTGACCAGACGAGAGGCAGCAGGATCAACAGGTTTGGGCATTCAAACTGGCGATAATCCACCTGCCCTATCTTCTCTGCGAAAGTATCCTCGGGGGTGAATGGGCCGCAGGCCCAGAGGGGGCAGACAGCCCCTTTTTCTTTTCACCGCAAAGGCCCGGCGCGCTTTCAGCGCCCGAACTTCCCCTTCAGCGCATCGGCAAAAGCATTGCCTCCCGTCGCCTCTTTCGGACCGGCCGATGAGGGCACGGGTTTGCCGCCACCGCTCCGCATCTGGGGCTTGGGGTTTGCAGCGCCCCGCTCTGCCGCACGCTCGCGCGCCTCGCCGGAATCCGCTTTCATGGTCAGCGCAATCCGTTTGCGCGCCGCGTCCACCTCGACCACGCGCACCTTCACCACATCGCCGGCCTTCACCACCTCATGCGGGTCTTTGACGAAACGGTCGGCCAGCTGGCTTACATGAACCAGTCCGTCCTGATGCACTCCGATATCGACAAAGGCGCCAAAGGCCGCGACGTTGGTGACCGTCCCTTCCAGCAGCATCCCCGGCTTCAGATCGCGGATTTCATTCACGCCATCGGCAAAGGTGGCCGTCCGGAACGATGGCCGGGGATCGCGGCCCGGCTTTTCCAGTTCCGCGAAAATATCCTTCACCGTTGGCAGGCCGAACCTTTCATCCACGAATTGCCGCGGATCGACGGATTTCAGAGCCGCCGCATCGCCCATCAGCGTACGAATGTCGCGCCCGCAGGCCGCGACGATCCGGCGTGCCACGTCATAAGCCTCGGGGTGGACCGAGGATGCGTCCAGCGGTTCCGCCCCGCCCGCGATCCGCAGGAACCCGGCTGCCTGTTCAAAGGCCTTGGGTCCAAGCCGCGCGACTTTCAACAGATCACGCCGGGTCTTGAACGGGCCGTTCTGGTCACGATGCGCGACAATGGCATCGGCAAGCGACGCCCCCACCCCCGACACCCGCGCGAGCAAGGGTGCCGATGCGGTGTTCAGATCCACGCCCACCGCGTTCACCGCATCCTCGACAACCGCCTCCAGCGACCGGCCCAGACGGTGCTGGTCAACGTCATGCTGATACTGGCCCACGCCGATGCTCTTTGGTTCGATCTTGACAAGTTCTGCCAGCGGATCCTGCAATCTGCGGGCAATAGAGACTGCTCCCCTGATCGAAACGTCCAAATCCGGGAATTCCTTCGCGGCGAGTTCCGATGCCGAATAGACCGACGCCCCCGCCTCGCTGACGATCACCTTCACCGGTTTTTCCGCCCCCGGCAGCACGGCCAGCAGGTCAGCCACCAGCTTTTCCGTCTCGCGGCTGGCGGTGCCGTTGCCGATGGCGATCAGCTTAACTCCATGCTTGCCGATCAGCTGCGCCAGCGCCACCTGCGCCCCGCGCAGGTCGTTCTTGGGCTGGAAGGGATAGACAGTATCCGTTGCCAGCACCTTGCCTGTGGCATCCACCACCGCGACCTTCACCCCGGTCCGGATGCCGGGGTCCAGCCCCATCGTGGCCTTGCCGCCCGCAGGGGCCGCCAGCAGAAGGTCCTTCAGGTTGCGCGCAAAGACGCGGATCGCCTCTTCCTCGGCCCGTTCCCGCATCTCGCCCATCAGATCGAGCGTCAGAGAGGTGCGGATCTTCACCCGCCAGGCCCAGGCCGCCGCTTCGCGCAGCCAGGCGTCCCCCGGCCCGCGACCCAGATTCTGGCCCTGCGTGGCCAGAACCGCCGCACAGGCACGCTCCGCCGGGCTGTCGCCCTTGGGGGCGTCGGCATCGATCTCCAGATCCAGCGTCAGAAACCCCTCATTCCGCCCGCGCAGCATCGCCAGCACGCGGTGCGAGGGCGCACCCGCCCAGCCTTCGGAATGCGCGAAATAGTCGGAAAACTTGGCCCCTTCGGCCTCTTTCCCATCCACCACCTTCGCCACCAGCTTGGCCACCTGTTTCATATGCCCGCGCAGCCGCCCCAGCAGATCGGCATTTTCGGCCAGCCCTTCGGCCAGAATGTCGCGCGCGCCTTCCAGCACGGCCTTCACATCGGGCACCGCCTCGGTGATGAACGCCTCGGCCAGCCGGGCCGGATCGGCCATCCGGTCGGCCAGAATCGCCTCGAACAGCGGGCCCAGCCCGTTTTCCCGCGCGATCATTGCCCGCGTGCGCCGCTTGGGCTTGTAGGGCAGATAGATGTCTTCCAGTTCCGCCTTGGTCGTGGCCTTCACGATCGCGCCTTGCAGGGCGCCGGTCATCTTGCCCTGCTCGGTGATCGACGACAGGATCGCCGCCCGCCGCGCCTCCATCTCGCGCAGATAGGCAAGACGTTCGGCAAGCGTCCGCAACTGCGTGTCGTCCAGCCCGCCCGTCACCTCTTTGCGGTATCGCGCAACGAAGGGCACAGTCGCGCCTTCATCCAGCAATCCGACAGCCGCCGCCACTTGGGCGGGCTGCGCGCCAATCTCGGTTGCGATGGTCTGGGCGATGCGGCGCGTGGTATCGGGGGTCATGGAATTCCTTCTCGGAGAGGGTCGAGTCGCGGGCGGCGACCATAGCCGCGCCCTGCCCCGCATCCAAGCCCGCCCGCACCCGCCCGACACCGCAAGGGGACACAGGTTCGGCACAGGTACGCAACCCCCCTGCACAAAGCCCGCCACACCGCCTAGATTGGCGCAATGACAGATGTCCCCCCCAATTCCGGCCAGCCCGCCCTGCGCGTGGCGTCGTGGAACATCCACAAGGGTATCGGCACCGACCGGCGGCGCGATCTGATGCGCACCACCGCCGTGATCGCCGAAATCGCCCCCGATCTGATGACCTTGCAAGAGGCCGATCTGCGCTTCGGCACCCGCGCGGGGCTGCTAGACCTTGACCACCTGCATTCCGAAACCGGCCTCAGGCCGCTTCCCATCGGGCTGGGCGGGCCATCGCATGGCTGGCATGGCAACGTGATCCTCTTTCGCGATGCAGAGGTTATCGACCATCACCGTCTGTCCCTGCCGGGGCTGGAACCGCGCGGGGCGCTGGTCACTGATCTTGACCTCGGTCATGGCCGATTGCGCGTGGTGGCCGCCCATCTGGCCCTTTTGCGCCAGTTTCGCAGGGCGCAGGCGCGCGCGATCCTCGATCTATTGAACCAGCTGCCGCCCCTTCCCACCCTGCTCATGGGTGATCTGAACGAATGGAAGACCGGGCCGCGCACGCCCCTCGCCGATCTGGCCCGTCACTTTGTCCTGACCGATCCAGTGCCCAGCTTTCCCACGCGCAGGCCCTTCCTTCCGCTAGACAGGATGATGACCACCGCCGAGGGGCGGCTTTCCGACATCGCCGCGCATGATACGCCCCTCGCCCGCCGCGCCTCTGACCACCTGCCGCTGACGGCCCGCCTGCATCTGCCGGGGCTTTGGGCATGATCCCCGGCCTGATCCTGTGGATCGGCGTTGCGGTGGCGCTTTTTCTTGGGGCTTCGGCGCTTGCCATGCGGTCCTACAACCGCTTTGCCGCCCGCGCCCGGGGCAGCCGCAGCACCCATCTTCCGGTTGAGGGCCCGCAAACCCCGCTGGACCGCTTGCTTCAGCCCCAGATCGAGGCCCATCCCGGCCGCAACGGACTGGCCAATCTGCTGGGGCCAAAAGATGCTTTTGCCGCGCGCAGCCTTTCGGCCAGCCATGCCGGGCGCAGCCTTGATCTGATCTACTATATCTGGCGGGCCGATACCTCTGGCCGGCTGCTGATGGCCGATCTTCTGGCCGCCGCCGACCGGGGGGTGCGCGTGCGCCTTCTGCTGGATGATGTGAACGTGCAGGGGTTCGATCTGGCCTTTCTTGGTCTGACCCAGCACCCGAATATCGAGGTGCGGCTGTTCAACCCGACGCGCAATCGCGGCCATTGGCTGCGCCGCTCTGGTGAGTTCCTCCTTGGCCTGTCCCGCTTCAACCGCCGCATGCATGGCAAGATCTGGATTGCGGATGGTCGGCTGGCCATTCTGGGCGGGCGCAATGTGGGCGACCTTTACTTTGGCGCATCCGACAAAAGCGGGCGGCTGGCCCATGATGCCGACATCATCCTTGCAGGCCCCCTCGTGGCCGAGGCCGCCGCCCTGTTCGACCGGTTCTGGAACCTTGGTCTTTCGCTGCCTCTGGTCACGCTCTGGCCAAACCTGCGCTTGAACCCGGCGCGGTTTCGCCGCCGCCTGGCGCAGCGCACTACGGCACCGTTTTCCCAGCAATATCGCGATCAGGCCATCGCCGGGCGCAGCGCCGACGATCTGCTCTGCGCTCCCTTGCGCTGGATCGAGGAGGTCAGCCTGCTTGCCGATCCGCCAGAAAAGGCGATGGGGCAGCGGGCCGAACCCTGGTTGGCCGACCGGATCGGCGACCTGCTGCAAAGCGCCGAGTCAGAAATCCGGCTGACCACACCCTATTTCGTGCCGGGATCGCGCGGCCTGTCGGCAATCACCGGGCTGGCCGAACGTGGGGTGGCGGTCAAGGTGCTCACCAATTCGCTGTCGACAACCGATGTGGCCGGGGTTCACGCGGCCTATGCCCATTACCGCCATCCGCTTCTGGCCTCTGGCGCGGCACTTTGGGAATTCGCGCCGATCCGAACCCGCCGCCGCGGACTGCCCGCGGGGATCAGGGGCAGCCGGGACAGGCTGCATGCCAAGATCTTCCTGATTGACGGCACCTGCGCGCTGGTCGGTTCGCACAATTTCGACATGCGCTCTGCGCATCTCAACACCGAATTTGGCCTGCTGTTCCGCGATCCGATGCTGGGCGGCGAACTTGCGGCGCTGTTTGACCGGCAAACCGCACCGGACTCGGCCTTTGCTGTCACACTTGAGAATGGCGCGCTGCATTGGAACATCGTCGAGGATGGACGCAAGGGCAAGGAACGCAATGAACCCGAAGCGTCCGTCCTGCGTCGCCTTGCCGCCTGGGCGATGGCCTTTCTGCCGCATGACTGGCTGTAAGGCGCTGCGTCAACCGGGCGGCAGAATCAGCACGGCCCTGAAATCGTTCACATTGGTCAGCGTTGGCCCGGTGATCACCTGATCGCCCAGCGCGGCGAAAAAGCTGTGCGCGTCATTGGCCGCCAGCGCGCGCCCTGCATCCACCCCGGCCCGCGCCGCCCGCGCCAGCGTATCGGGTGCCACCCGCGCGCCAGCCACCTCTGCCGCGCCATCCACACCGTCGGTATCGCAGGCAATCGCATGCACCTGGGGATGCCCGCGCAGCGCCAGCGCAAGGGCGAGGCAGAATTCCGCATTCGGCCCACCGATGCCATCGCCCCGCCGCGTCACTGTCAGTTCCCCGCCCGACAGCAGCAGTACGGGCCGATTCCCGGCGCGCAGCCCTTCCGCCGCCTCTACCGCCAGCCTCGCATGGGCGATGGCCGCCTCCCGCGCTTCACCCTCCAAGGCATCGCCCAGCAGCCGGACCTCTACGCCCTTTGCCATCTGGGCTGCCGCCGTCAGCGACTGGATCGGCGCGGCATAAATCACATTCTCCACCCGCCCCAGCCGCGCATCGCCGGGCGGCACCACGCCCGAAGGCCCGTTCAGCGCCGCCGTCACACTGTTCGGCACGTCCACCTTCCACCGCTCCAGCACCGCTCGCGCCTCGGCCACGGTCGAGGCATCGCCGACGGTCGGGCCTGATCCGATGAAAGCCGGATCATCGCCCGGCACATCCGATATCATCAGCGTCAGCATCCGCGCGGGCCAGGCTGCCGCCGCCAGCTGCCCGCCCTTCACCCGGCTCAGATGCTTGCGGACCGTGTTCATCCGGTCAATCGGCGCACCAGAGGCCAGCAGCGCGGCATTCACCGCCTGTTTCTCCGCCAGCGTCACTCCGGCAACAGGTGCCACCAGCAAAGCCGAAGCCCCGCCCGAAATCAGCGCCAGCACGAAATCCCCCTCGCCCAGCCCCGCCACCAAATCCAGCATCCGCGCGGTGGCCGCCGCCCCGGCTGCGTCCGGCACCGGATGCGCGGCCTCCACGATCTCGATCCCCCGGCAGGGGCGGCCATAGCCATAGCGCGTGATCACCAACCCCTCGCAGGGGCCCCAGGCGGCCTCCACCGCTTCGGCCATGCGGGCGCTGGCCTTGCCTGCGCCAATAACAACCACCCGCCCCGCAGGTTTGGGTGGCAGGAACTGCGCCAACGACCGCATCGGATCGGCCACTTCGACCGCCCGGTCGAAAAGGGCCCGCAGGAACGCCGCCGGTCCGATTTCAGAAAGATTCATCCGCCCCTCCTGCGCTGCGCAGATCGCGCAGCCTCATGTCCGTTCCAGCAACCGCCGCAGGGCCGCCGCCCGCAATCGCACCATCGCCACCGCCTGTTCCGGGGTTACTGATCGAAAGCGCACCTCTGCATGTGGCCGCAATTGCGCGAAAGCGTCCAGTTCGGAACCGACCAGCGTGGCGATCTTCGGATAGCCCCCGGTCGTCTGATGATCTGCCATCAGCACAGCCGCCACCCCATCCCCCGCCACTTGCACCGATCCGCGCA
The DNA here is from genome assembly GCA_022843025.1 of Paracoccaceae bacterium. Classification (GTDB taxonomy): domain Bacteria; phylum Pseudomonadota; class Alphaproteobacteria; order Rhodobacterales; family Rhodobacteraceae; genus Paragemmobacter. The sequence continues at coordinate 146,285 of JALHOL010000003.1, forward strand.
ACACGGGTTCGGACGGGATGCCCAGCGCATCTTCGGGTGCCAGCGATGGCCCGCGCAGGCGCACCCCCATCCGATCATAGGCATCGGTCAGATGAAAGCGTGCTCCCAGCAGCATCTCGATCCGTTCCGGCGCAAAGAACCGCTCTTGCGGCCCGATCACCAGCGGCACCGCATCCCCGCGCGGCCGCGCCCAGACCGGGCAGGCCATCGGCCGCGCCGCAACCGTTCGCGCCTGTTCAACCACCAGCCGCCGGCCTGCCACAACGGCACCACCGCCCAACCCGGACAGCGCATGTGTGGCCACACTGCCCAGCCACGGTTCTGCCACCAACACCCCGGCAAAGGCGATCGTGCACCACGCCCCCCAAGGCCCGCGCCGGATCGCCAGCCGGTCGCCTTCGCGCAAGCTTACCACCGACCACGACCCCGTCCGCGCCGCCCCGGCCTCCACCACAAAGCCGCCACCCGCCACCGCGACCGACAACGCCCCCGCCTCGACCTCCAGCACCAGCCCGCCCAGCGACATTTCGACCGCCGCCGCGCCCGGCGCATTGCCCAGCGCGTGATTGGCCAGCGCCAGCGCCGCCCGGTCCATCGCGCCAGAGGCCGGCACGCCAAAGCGCATCAGCCCGACCCGCCCGCCATCCTGGACCGAACAATGCGGCCCGGCCGCGATCACCCGCAGCACCGCCCGCGCCATCAGCCGCGCTCCGCTGCGGCGAAATCGTCCAGCCCCACGCGCCGGAACCGCACCCTGTCACCCACATCGAACAGAAAAGGCCGCGCCGCATCCCCCGTCAGAATCCGCGTAAGCGACCGCCCGATCACCCACCATCCTGTCGGCATGGTCAGTGTCGTCACCAGACATTGCCCCCCCGCAATAATGACGCTGCCCGCCGCGACGCCCCGCACGGGGGCCGCCTTGCGCGGCAGGTGAATCGCCTCTGGCACGCCGGTCAGATAGGCATAGCCGGGGGCAAAGCCGTACATGAACACCCGGTAGTCGCCTGCCAGATGCGCCGCGATCACCGCTTCTGCGCTTAGCCCCGTCGCACTTGCCACAGCAGCCAGATCGCGCCCGAACTCCCCATCATAGCAGACCAGAACCTCGTGCCCTGCCCCGTCCACCCTGTCTGGCCGGGCAAGGGAAAGCCGCGCCTCCACCCCAGCCGCGACAGCCGCGTGATCGGTCATCAGCGGGTCAAAGACCACCAGCAGGTTCACCATGGCAGGCACCACCTCTACCTGCCCCCCCACCGGATCTTCGCGCAACACCCGGTCCAGCGCCAACACCGCATCATGCACGCCGTCTGTCACAGCTGCGCCGAAATCCACCAGCACGGCACGGTCGGCCACCGGGGTCAGGCGCGGATAGTCCATCTCAGACCCCGGCAAAGGGGCGGATGGCAAGCCCTGCCGCCTCAAGGCTTGCGCGCAGGCCGCGCGCCAGTGCCACCGCACCGGGCGTGTCGCCATGCACACAGACCGACCGCGCCGCCAAGGCGACCTCACCCCCGCCCAGCACCGGCATCCGGCCCGTCTCGGCAAATCGCAGCAGCCGCTCTGCCACCATCGCAGGATCGTGCAATACCGCGCCCGCCTGCCCGCGCGGCACCAGCCGCCCGTCGGCGCGATAGGCGCGGTCGGCAAAGACCTCGGACACCACCTCGAGCCCGGCCTTGCGCCCCTCTATCTCCAACTCCGTTCCGGAAATTGCCAGCAGCGCAAGTTTACCCGGCAGCGCACGCACCGCCCCGGCAATGGCCGCCGCCACTTCGGCCCGGTCGGCGGCCAAATTGGCCAGCGCCCCATGCGCCTTGACGTATCGCACCGGCACCCCGGCCAGCGCGGCCACGCCCTGCAAGGCACCCACCTGCGCGGCCACCATGCGCGCAATCTCATTCGGCGTCATCGGGATCACCCGCCGTCCGAAACCCTCGCGGTCGGCATAGCCGGGATGGGCACCCACGACGACGCCGCGCTCTGCCGCCAACCGAAGGCTAGCAAACATCACCTCGGGGTCGCCCGCATGGCCGCCGCAGGCCAGATTGGCGCTGCTGACAATGTCCAGCATCGCCGCGTCATCGCCCATGGCCCAAGGCCCAAACCCCTCGCCCAGATCGGCATTCAGGTCGATCTCGTGCAGCAATGGCCCATCCCCCCGATTCGCCCCGCCCGTCCCGTGATCCTGCCCGTCCACCGCCCCGGGGAAAACCCGAAAAGCCAGCGCGCCCACCGACCACACTTTTCCTCTTGCACAAGGGTTTGCCCTTCGTTAGACCGCCCCCACCAAACGCCGTGGCCCGTTCGTCTATCGGTTAGGACACCAGGTTTTCAACCTGGGAAGAGGGGTTCGACTCCCCTACGGGCTGCCACGTTCTCCCCTCCCGAAATTGCTGTTCGCATGTAAACGCCGCGCTTAGGCGCGCGCTTGCCCGGCAAGGCCCCCTTTGCGCCAAGAAGTCTTGCGTCATGCTGCGGCTTGCCTATCCTGCGCCGAACCAGTCCTTTTTCACGGTGCTCTATGACACGCCCGCGCAAGCCCCTTTTCGCCCGCTCGCTTTTCCTTTCCCTTTTCACCCTTCTGCCCGGCCTTGCGCTGGCGGCCCCCTGTTCCGATACCGGGGGCCAATATGAAGAATGGAAACCCCTGATGGCCGCCGAGGCCGAGGCGGCAGGCGTTGGCCGCCGGGGGATCGAGGCGCTGATGGCGACCAGCTACTCCAAGGCCACCATCGGGGCAGACCGCAACCAGAAAAGCTTCAAATACAGCCTCGACAAGTTTCTTGAGGTTCGCGGTGCCAATGCCATCATATCGCAAGGCCGCAAGCGCAAGGCGCAGAACCCCGATTTCTATGCCGCACTTGAAGGGCAATACGGGGTGCCTGCGGGCGTTCTGATCGCCATTCACGGGATGGAAACGGGGTTCGGCAATTTCATGGGCGATACCAATGTCGTTTCGGCCATCGCCACGCTGGCCTATGACTGCCGCCGCTCGGATTTCTTCACCCCCCATCTGATCGGGGCGCTGAAGCTGATCGATGCAGGCGCCATCAGCCCGCAAACGCAGGGCGCGAAACATGGGGAATTGGGCCATACCCAGTTCCTGCCCGGCAATGCGCTGACCTATGGCGTCGATGGCAATGGCGACGGTCGTGTCGATCTGACGGATCTCGTCGATGCCATGGCCTCGACCGCCAATTTCCTGCGCCAAAAGGGCTGGCGTCCCGGCGCGGGCTATCAACCGGGCGAGCCGAACTTCGCGGTGATCGAGGCGTGGAACGCCGCCACCGTCTATCAGCAGGCCATCGCCCTGATGGGTGCGCAAATCGACAGTTGAACTTGCGGGTGGCGGGGGCAGCAGCCCCCGTCCTGCGACGGCAGGATCAGACCGCCACCATATGCCCGCCCCCGACATCGATCAGCCGCTGGCGATCCGGCCCCTTGCCGATGGCGTGAACCGGGCTTGGCACTTCCCCCACCAAACGCGCCGAAGCGGCGCGGCGATGCGCCGGGTCAGGCACCGGCACCGCCTCGATCAGGCGCTGGGTATAGGCGTGGCGCGGGTCGCCAAACACCTGCGCCCGCGTCCCCATCTCGACGATCTGACCCAGATACATCACCGCCACCCGATCCGAGATCGTGTCCACCACCGCCATGTCATGGCTGATGAACAAAAAGGCGACGCCCATTTCTTCCTGCAATTCACGCAAAAGGGCCAACACCCGCGCCTGCACGCTGACATCCAGCGCCGACACACTTTCATCCGCGATAATCAGATCAGGCTTCAGAGCCAGCGCGCGGGCGATGCAGATGCGCTGCCGCTGGCCGCCAGAAAATTCATGCGGGTATCTGTCGATCTGGTCTGCCGACAATCCCACCCGCCGGATCAGATCGGCCGCCCGCTCGCGCCGGTCCGCCGCCGTGCCGATGCCGTGGATCAGCAGCGGCTCGGCAATCAGGTCGCCCACCCGCATCCGCGGGTCCAGCGCGGCCATCGGGTCCTGAAACACCATCTGCACCCGCCGCCGCAGCGCCTTTGGCGCATCCCGCCCCTGCCCGGACAGGATATGATCCCCGATGCGTATCTGTCCCTGATGCGGCACAAGGCCGACCATTGCCTTCGCAATCGTGGATTTGCCGCAGCCGGATTCGCCCACCAGCGAAAAAGTCTCGCCGCGCCGGATGTCAAAGCTGACCTGTTCCACCGCGTGAACATTCAGCGTCGTCCGCCCCAAGAGCCCGCCCTTGATCGGAAAGCGCACGACCACATCCGTCAGGCTTGCCACCGCATCGGGGCTGCCCGGTGTCGGACTGTCGGTCCGGCTGCCCATGCGCGGCACGGCGGCCAGCAGGTCGCGGGTATAGGTCTGGGCCGGGGCGTGAAACAGGGTGGCGACCGGTGCCTCCTCGACCATGCGGCCTGATTTCATCACGATGACGCGGTCGGCCATCTCGGCCACCACCCCCATGTCATGCGTGATCAGGATGATCGCCGTGCCCAGATCGCGCTGCAAATCGCGCAGCAGATCCAGCACCTCGCGCTGCACGGTCACATCCAGCGCCGTTGTCGGCTCATCAGCGATCAGCACCTCGGGCCGCAAGGCCAGCGCCATGGCGATCATCACCCGCTGCCGCATCCCGCCCGAAAGCTCATGCGGGAACTGATCCATCCGCCGTTCCGGCTGTGACAGCCGTACCGATGTCAACGCCGCCAGCGCGCGCCGCCGCGCCTCGGCCCGGCTGACATCCTCATGCGCGCGCACCGCCTCGGCCAGCTGGGTTCCGATGGTCAGCACCGGGTTCAGGCTTGTCATCGGTTCCTGAAAGATCATCGCAATCCGATCGCCCCGCACCGCGCGCATCTGCGCTTCGGACGCGGCGGTCAGGTCGGTCGTGCCAAGGCGGATGCTGCCAGCGGTGACGCGCACCGCGGGCGGCGGCAACAGGCCCATGATGGCCAGCGAGGTGATGGATTTGCCCGACCCGCTTTCCCCGGCAATCGCCAGCGTCTCACCGCGGTTCAGGGTGAAGGACAGGTCTTCGACCAGCGGCTTCAACCCTGCCTCGGTGCGCACCGAAACAGTCAGCCCCTCGACCGACAGCACGGGTCCATCGGCCGGGGCCATGACTGGGGCCATGACCGGGGCCGCTGCGGCCCCGGTCGTTTGTGCATCGACAACCGTCATTCAAACACGCAGCGCGGGAAGTAGAAGCTTACCACCCAGTTCGGCATGTCGACGATTTCGGAGATCCGCAGATCACCGCAGGTGGACACCAGCATATAGGCATCCACCGCCGCCATGCCGCGCGTGGCGCAGAGCAGGTCGATCATGTTGGCCACCGCATCACGGCTGGCGGTCATCAGGTCGGGCCCGATCCCTGTGGTCACCTCGTATCCTTTGGCATCCAGATGCCGCGTCACCGGCCCCGGTGTGGTGAACCGCGGCGTCTTCAGGTTCGCCCCCTTCACCAGATCGAGCGTCAGGACAACATCCATGGGCGATTCAATGGCCGTGCCGCAGACCTCGCCATCACCTTGCGCGGCATGGGTGTCGCCCACGCTGAACAGGGCACCCGCCACTTCGACCGGCAGGTACAGCACCGTGCCAGCGTTCAGATCGCGGATATCAAGGTTGCCACCCACCCGGCGCGGCGGCACCACCGAATGCAGACCCGGTTCCGCCAAGGCATTGCCGATGGTCCCGGCAAAGGGCTTCAGCGGCACGCGCCCCTGATCCGACCACAGCGCAGGCGCCATGCTGATGGGGTCGTACTTCCACACCTTCAGCGCGGGTTCGGTGAACTGGTCGGCCAACAACCCAAAGCCCGGAATATTCGCCGTCCAGCCGAACCCTGCCCCATCAAAGGCGCGCGGGGCAAAGCTGTCGATCGTCACCTTGACCGCGTCGCCGGGTTCCGCCCCTTCGATATAGATCGGCCCAGACACCGGGTTGATCTTGCCGAAATCAAGGCTGACCACATCCGCCACGGTCGACGACGGGCCAAGCTGGCCCGCCGAGGAATCGTTGCAATGAAACAGGATCGTCGATCCCGGTTCAGCGCGCAGCGCTGGCGGCAGGGTGTTATCCCAGCCGAAATGATGCTGCGCGCCGTGGATCGTATAGTTGCAGTCCTTGCACATTTTACTTCACGAAAACATAGTCATAGTTGACCGGGATCGACACCGGATCGACGTAGAGAGCATCCTCGCCCCCCATGCGTTCCGATTTCATCGTATAGCGCTCCTCGTTGAACACCGGCACCCAAGGGGCCTGTTCCATCACGCCCATGTAAACGTCAGACCACATCTTCAGCCGGTCCTCGGCCTTGGCCGGATCAGACATGCTGTCGGCCTGCACCGCCATCGCATCCAGCGCCTCATCGCAGAACTTCGACCAGTTCCAGCCGCCTTCGCCTGCACCCGCACAGCCCAGGATCGGGCCGTAGAAGTTCGACGGATCGGGGAAGTCCGCAATCCAGGCCATGCCGCCGGACCAGATCATCGGCGCGGTGCCCGCACCGCCTGCCTCGATCACATTGGCCTGCGCCAGCGACTGGATATTGGCGGTGATCCCGATGGCCGCCAGATCCTGCTGGATCGCCTGCGCGATCCGCGGGTTCGGGTCGGTGTTCATCACGTAAAGATCGGTCTCGAACCCATCGGCAAACCCGGCCCCGGCCAACAGCGCCTTGGCCCCCTCGACGTCATAGGGATAGCCCGCATATCCTCCGGTATAACCCGGCATCGACGGCGGTAGCGGCTGGGTGGCAGGCGCGGCGCGGCCGTTGATGATCTGCGTCACGCGGTCCTTGTTGATCGCCATGTTCACGGCCTTGCGCACATCGACATTGTCGAAGGGCGGGGTCGTGACGTTCAGCGTGATATAGCCGGTGTGCAACTGCCCACCCTGCACCACGCGCGCGGCCTGTCCCGGATCGCCCATCACTTCCACGAACTTCGCAGGCGGGATGCCATCGCCGGGAACGTCCACCTCGCCATTCTGCAACCGCAGCAGGGCGACCACGGGCTCCTGACCCACCTCGAACACCACGCCGTCCAGATAGGGCACGCCCTCGCGCCAGTAATCGGCGTTCTTTTCGAACACCAGCCGCTGGCCCAGCGTCCATTCCGCCAGCTTGAAGGCCCCGGTCCCAACCGGCAGCTTGCCAAAATCGCCCGCCGCCGCATCGACCGCCTCTTTCGGCACGACAGACGCAAAGTTCAGCGCCATGACATGCAGGAAGGTCGCATCCGGCCGCGACAGGGAAATCTTCACCGTCAACGGATCAACAACCTCTACCCCCGACAGGCCACCCGCACCGGCCGCCTCGAACCCGGTGATCGAGCCGAAGAAGCCCGCCCCCGGCGATTGGGTTTCGGGATTGGTCACACGGTCGAGCGAGTATTTCACATCCTCGGCCGTCATCTCGCGCCCGTTGTGGAACTTCACCCCGGCGCGCAGCTTGAAGGTATAGGTCAGCCCGTCCTCGGAAATCTCATAGCTTTCCGCCAAACCGGGGCGCAGCGTGGTGGTGCCTGGGACATAGTCCATCAGCCCGTCGAACAGCGACTTGATCATCGACCAGTTCTGCCAGTCATAGCCGATGGCCGGGTCAAGCGTGGCCACGTCATCCTTGTAGGTCACTGTGATGGTCCCGCCCGCCTTGGCGTTCGGGTCGGGCGTGTAGTCCTGTGCAACGGCGGGCAGCGCCAGCGTCAGGACAAGCGCGGTGGAAGTCAGCCATCTGTTCATTTCTTCTCTCCTGTTGGGTTTTGATTTGTGCCGCATCAGCGCAACCGGATGCGGGGGTCGACAAGCGGGGTAACAAGATCGGCCAGCAGGTTGCCGATCACGATCGCAAAGGCAGAAACAAGGGTGACACCCATGATGATCGGGATGTCGACGCGCTGGATCGCCTGCCAGGCCAACTGCCCGATCCCGGGCCAGCCAAAGACGGATTCCACCACGACGATCCCGCCCATGAAGATGCCGATATCAATGCCGATCATGGCGATGACAGGCAGGATCGCATTGGGCAGTGCATGGCGCAGCACGACGCGCGCGCGGCTCAGCCCTTTGGCGCGCGCCGTGCGGATGTAATCGGCGCGCAGCACCTCGATCATGCTGGATCGCATCATCCGCGAATACCAGCCGGAGCCGAGGATGCCCAAGGTTATGGCAGGCAACACCAGATGCGCCGCCGTCCCGTAGCCCCCGATGGGGAACCAACCCAGCTTGACAGCAAAGACATACAACAGCAGCAGGCTGACCACGAATTGCGGGGCCGATACGGTGACAAAGGATGTCATCATCAAAAGCTGATCGCCAAGCCGCCCCCGCATCAGGGCGGCGGCAATGCCCATGGACAGCCCCAGCACCAGTTCGGCGAATATCCCCGCCGCCATCAGTTGCAGGGTGGCGGGCAGGCGCGACAGGATCAGTTCCGTCACCTGCGTCTTCTGCAGATAGCTGCGCCCCAGATCGCCCTGCACCAACCCGCCCAGATAGCGGCCATATTGCACAAGGAACGGCTGATCCAATCCCAGCTGCTGGCGGATATTCTCCACCGTTTCCGCCGTTGCGGCCCGCCCGGCGATCTGGCGTACCGGATCGGCGGGCAGCACGAACAGCAGCAGAAAGGTGATGAAGCTCACCCCCAGCAGGATCAGCGCCGATTGGATCAGCCGGTTCAGGACATAGACCATCAGTCCCGCCCCCGCTGTGTCGGGTCCAGCACATCGCGCAACGCATCGCCCACAAGGTTGAAGGCCAAGGCCAGCAGGATGATCGCCGCACCGGGGATGAACACCAGCCAGGGCGCAGCCTGAAAATAGGTCTGGTTTTCAAAGATGATGTTGCCCCAGCTTGGGGTGGGTGGCTGCACCCCAACTCCAAGAAAGGACAGCGTCGCCTCCAGCAGCACGGTGGTTGAAATCCCCAACGTGCCCCAGACGATGATGGTGGGCACCAGATGCGGCAGGATGTGGTGAAACAGGATGCGCCCCGTCCCCGCGCCCAGCGTCCGCTCGGCGGCGATGAAATCGCGCTCGGCCAGCGAGGTGGTCTCGGTATAGATCACCCGCGCCGTCTGCACCCAGTTCACCAGCGCAATCACCAGCGCCACGATCCACAGCGACGGCCGAAAGATCGCGGCCAGACAGATCGCCAGCAGCAGCGCCGGAAAGGCCATCATCAGATCGGTGAACCGCATAAGCGCGGCCCCGATCCAGCCCCGGAAGAAGCCCGCCGTAATTCCCACCAGCGTACCGATGAACAGGGCTAGCCCGTTCGCCACCACCCCGATGATCAGCGACGTCTGCGCTCCGTACAGCATACGACTGAACAGATCGCGCCCCAGCAGATCTGTCCCCATCAGGAACCGCCCATCAGGCGGAAGCGGCGCGCCTTCCAGCGTCAGCCCGTCAAACATCTGCTCTTCCGGCGCAAAGGGCGCAATCAACGGGGCTAGCAGGGCCGATCCGACCACCAGCACGATCAGCGCAAAGCCGAACAACGCCAATTTGCGCTCCAGCAAGCGGCGCAGGGTGCTTTTGGGGCGGACGGCGCCGCCGACCACCGCATCAGACATCCTGCACCCCCGCACCGTCAGAGGCAGACCCATCCCGGCTGGCCACGATCCGTGTGGCCGCATCCTCGAAACTGATGCGCCAGGCCATCGCCATCTGGCGCAGTTGCGCATAGGCCTGTTCTTCCGTCTTGCCCCGCGCCGCCAGCAGCGTCACCGCGCGCACCACCGTCTGTCGCCCGTCCAGCCGCCGCTTCAGTTCGGCAATCTCTGCCGACAGCGCCTTTTGCGCGTCAAACGCATCCCGCGCGATCAACAGCGCCGAATAGGCCCCGTTATCCCCCACAGGTTTCAGCAATTGCGCATGCGACCCCGCCCGCAGCGACCATTCTATCCGTCCCGGCGCCTCTGACCCGATCAGCGCGATCATCGGCATGGGGGATTGGCCCGCAGGCCAGGGAAACATGCCGTCATGCCCCATATCGGCATCGAAAAAGACGTAATCCGCGCCGATGGCATCCGCCGCAAGTTCCGGCCAGGATTGCGTCACGTCCAGCCCGATCGCTGTCAACTGCCGCACCAGCGCCTGAACCGTGGGATGTGGGCGATGCAGGATACAAGCCTGCGCGCCACCCAGATTGGGAATGCGAATCGACCGCCTCATGACACGACCCTCAGCTTCGGCGCGACGGTCACATGGGCCGACCGCGTCAGATAGGGATCCCCCGCCACCGCCTCGCGCCGATGCACCAGACGGAACGCCCCGCCCTCGACCCGCGCGATGATCGCAGGCAGCGTGGTATGGTGGGTCTCAGGATCAATGATCCCACCCCCCGCCTCGGCCAGCAATTGCGACAGGCTCAACGCCTCGGCCCCCGGACGATGGGCCAGAAGTCGCGCCAGTTCGCGCACCGCAACATAGGCCGCCGCCTCATGCGACGATCCGAACCGCCCCTTCCCCGGCCAGCCATCGATCCCCCGGAAATACGGCCCCGCCGCAACCAACCCCTCGGCCGCCGGTCCGATGGCGGGCAATTCGCATTCCGTCATATTGCAAGACAGGACCGGGCACCGCTCGGGCCGGAAATGATCATCCTGCTGGCCCAGCGTCCGGAACGCGGCCAGAAACTCATAAGATGATGGCCCGATCAGGGAATTCAGCACGAAATCCGGACGCGCGAAGCGGATCTCCTCAATCATCCGGCCCACATCGCGCGATCCGATGGGCAGATACCGCTCTCCCGCGATCACGCCCCCCGCCAGCACGATCCGCTCGCGCGCAAGGCGGTTCATTTCCCAACCCCAGATATAGTTCGACCCCGTCAGATAGGCCTTGCCACCATGGGCGGGCATCACCCAATCCAAAAGTGGAAGCAGATGCTGGTTCGGGCAGGCATGGGTATAGACGACATGATCCGATGCCTCGAACCCTTCATAAGGCACCGCATACCACAACGTGCCGCCATGGCGTTCCAGCGTCGGGATCACTTCCTTCCGGCTCCAGGACGTTACACAGCCGATGACATGCCGCGCTGCGGTCTCGTTCAGGATTTCTTCGCAGAGCGGGCCATAAAGATCGACATTCCCCTCGGGATCGCGCTCGACCGGCACGAAGGACAGGTCAAGCTCCGGATCGGCGTTCAACTCGGCAATCGCCGCCAACGCCCCGGACCGGCACGCCTCCGAGATCAGGGAGTAACTCCCCGACCGCGAATACAGAAGCCCGATTTCGATCCGCCGCTTCGTCACGTTTCAGCCCCCAAAACGCAAATGCCCGACGCAGCAGCCAAATGCTGCTGTCGGGGCACAAATGCCGATTTTTGATGTTCGAGTAGATATTCAGATTAATGCAGCGGACCGGCACTGCAACCTTCTTCTTTGTCAGACAGGCCCGGAAAGTGAAGAACGCACAAAATTCGGGCAATGCCATCCGGGCCGCGCAGCCCACCCACGCCGAAGTTCAGGCTGGAATCGGCACGCAGGCCGTGACATTTGCCAGATGATCCGCAGACCGCCAGCAAAGGGTGCGCACATGACGCAAGGACGGCTTAACCCGCCGACACTGCCCGCAACCGCGTTGCCCGAAACGCTCGCCCTCGATGCGGGGCTAATGGTTGATCCGGTCACCGGGGCAATCCAGCCCAATATCACGATGTCGGTGAACAATCTGGTGGTCCCCGGCGAAGGGGCTTTCTCTGCCGCCGGTCTGACCGATATCACGCAGGAACCCTTTACCTATGCGCGCTGGCTGAACCCCACGGTGCGCGCGTTAGAAACGCGCATGGCCGCGCTGGAAGGGGCCGAGGATGCGCTGGCCTTTGCCACCGGGGTTGCCGCCATCGCAGGCACCTTCCTGACGCTTCTGAAACAGGGCGACCATCTGATCATCAGCGACGTAACCTATGCCGGGGCTGCCGAACTTGCCCGCGCCATCCTGCCCGATTTCGGGATCGAGGTGACGCCCGTCAACCTCTCCCTTCCCGGCGCGCTTCAGGCGGCACTTCGGCCCAACACCCGGCTGGTCCATTGCGAAAGCCCCTGCAACCCGATCCTGCGGCTGACCGATCTGGAACAGGTGGCCCAGATCGCCCATGCCCATGGCGCGCTGGTATCAGTTGACAGCACCCTTGCCACACCCGTCGCCACCCAACCGATCAAGCTCGGCGTTGATCTTGTCATCCATTCCCTGACCAAATTCATCAATGGCCACGGCGATGCGCTGGGGGGCATCGTTGCAGGCCGCAAAGATCTGATCGCCCGGATGCGCGGACGGGCGGGCGTCTATCTGGGCGCGGCCATGCCCGCGATGAATGCCTGGCTGATCCTGCGGGGGATCGACACGCTGTTCCCCCGGATGCGGCAAATTGCGGACACGGCGCAAAAGGTTGCCACGTTTCTGGAAACCCATCCACAGGTCACCCGCACCATCTATCCCGGCCTTGCCTCGCACCCCCAGCGCGCCCTTGCCGCAAAGCAGATGGCGCTGCCCGGCGGGATGATCTTCTTCCAGACCGCCGATCCCGCCGCTATGGCGCGCCAGATCGCGGCACGGCTTCAGGTGATGCATTACGCCTTTTCCCTCGGCCATCAGCGCAGCATCATCGTGATGCTGGACACGGCCGACATGATGCAGGGCAGCTATGCCCTGTCTCCCGACCAACTGGATGATTATCGCACCTATGCGGGCGATGGTGGCTTTCGGCTTTCCATCGGGCTAGAGGCCGCCGATGACCTGATCCGCGATCTGGATCAGGCCCTTGCAGGGTAAAGGCTCGCGCCCCGGAAACAAGGCACGCCATGAAGGCCGCGAGGAAAAGGAAGGATGGTACCGACGCCCCGGCTCGAACGGGGGACCCCCAGATCCACAATCTGGTGCTCTAACCAACTGAGCTACGTCGGCGCTCTCGTGGGCGTTTATCCCCCCGGTTCCGGGATTGCAAGAGGGTCATTCCCCCTGCCGCCCTGCCCCACCGCAGCACCGCTTGCCTCGCCCTGCATCCCGCGATAGGCCGGATACAGGCAAGACCACAGCTGCAAAAGGGGGCCTCCCATGGGCATCGACAAGCAAAGCGACATCGCCGCCAATATCCAGATCGGTCCCACCGATATGGGCATGGTCCGCATCTATATCGAAGCCGAAGGCGGCATCGAACTGCCGCTGGATTTCGATCCCGAAGAAGCCGAGGAAATCGCCGAAGAACTGCGCGCCGCAGCCGAGGCTGCCCGCGCCATCGGCTCTGGTCCCGTGAAGGGCAAGCCCGGCCGCCGCTAGGTCGCTACCACACCACGCCCGCGCCCGGATCGCGCAGCGATTGCAGGCGCAGCGCAGCATGGCGCGCGAATTTCTGCATCATCACCTTGCGCCGCGCCGGGGCCATCGGCGCCTCTGGCCCCACTCGCAAAATCTCGGCGTCATAGGGATCGGCCAGGATCAGCCCCGTGCCTTCGGGCAGTAACTCCACCGGGAAATCCGCATCCACCGCCCAGAAGAACCGGTCACACCATTCCAAATAGCCTTGCCATTTTCGGTCGGCGCGGTAATCCGCCCGGCCCGATTTGCATTCCACCACCCAGATTTCGCCCTTCGGCCCCACCGCCATCACATCCACGCGCAGCCCCGGCGCGGGCACCAATTCCTCAACCGTCACGAAATCCATCGCCAGCAGACCCCGACACACCCCACGCTGAAGGCGCTGTCCGGGCAAAAGGGCAAGGGGTTCGCGGTCCATCTCCATGCCACAAAACATGAACCAATCATGAACATCTTGCAAGCCACCCCGCCAACCCTTCCATCACCGCCTTATCCACAATCTGAACTCGGCCCTTGCCCCGCTGCCCCGTCGCGCCTAAGTCTGAAGACGGCGGGTGCTGCTCTTCGCGTGTGAGGCTCTTTTCCAGTGGCCGATAAGCAAACGAATGGGGGCTGGCTCTGACAGGATCCTGGTCCTGCTACCTGGCTCCCACCTGAGACCTCTGGCTCTCGGGAAACCATGCCATCCACGGCTGCTGCGGGCCCGCCACTTATTCCCGGCACAGATGAAAGAAGGGGCGCGATTGCTCGCGCCCCCAAGGTTCGACACAGTAGAGACGGCGTCAGAAGCCGAAGACCAGCGACACGCCCAGCTTGTTGTCGCTGCGGATCGCGCGGTTGTCGTTGTATTCGGTCAGATAGCTGACACGGGTCGACACGGCATCCGTCACGCGGAAGTTTACGCCCAGATCATTGTTCACCCGCAGCGCCGAATCCGACGAAAGGATATCGGTGTCATTGGTCATGAACATGCTGTCGTTGATCTTTGCGTAAAAACGCGACGCGGCCAGATAGCCGGTTTCCGTTTCCGAATTGCGCAGGCCATCCTCCAGATAGCTCACCCCGATACCGGCCTGCACGCGCCAGGTCATGTCAGGCGAGTTGATCACCCGGTAACCCGGACCAAATCCCAGAAACCCGTCGCGCCGCACATCGCCCGCCGTGCTGGCCAGCCCGTCCGCTTCCAACCGCGCCAGAACAAAGCCATAGAAGTTCTGGTCGAAATAATAGTTGGCATCATAGACCGCGAGGATGTCTTCCTTGGTCTTGCCCACGTCATCCTCGGCGAAATCCAGCGCCGCGCCCAGGGTTTGCACGAAATTGCCCTGCGCATAGGACAGGCGCACGCCACCCGAAAACTCCTGGCTTTCGTTATTGCCGGTCTTGCCCGAATAGCCGATCGACGCGCTGCCGGTCAGGCCCTGCCGGGTTTCCGGAGAACCGAACCGGGCCGCATCCTCGGCGCGTTCCATATCCTCGTCGACGATCTCATTGATGTCGTCGATCCGGTCATTCACATCGCGCACCCCGGTGATCGTGGTCTGCGCCACCGCAGGCATTGCCAACACCATCGCCAGAATCGAGGCACCCGCCGCTTTGGTCGCCGTTTTGGTCATGGTCGTCATCTCATATCCTTTCATGCAAGGCAGCCCGATCAGGGCCGCTGAACTTGTCACGACGGCTGAGATAACCGTTTGTTTTTATTTGAAAATCTTAAAAATACTCAAGTCTGACCCAAGTATTTCTCATGTCCCTCAACCCTTGAAATCCCGCAGAACCGATCCCACTCCCGGCCCGCGCAGATATTTCACAATGGTTTCAGCCGCTTGTCCGGGTGTCAGACATCGCCCAGCAGATCGGCCACCTCGGCCTGAACCTGCGAAATCGCCGCACCCAGCGCCGTTCGGGCCACCTCACGCAGCTGTGACTCCACATCATTCCGCCAGACGGCCCAGATTTCCTGCGCAAAACTCGGCGCATCCTCCACCGGGAACAGCTGCCCCGCATCCACATAGCTCCGGACCGACCGCGCCGGGACATAGGCCGCCAGTGGCCGCGTCGCGATATAGCGCAGAATCAGCGTCCCCAGCGCCATTTGAACATCCGGAATGGGCAGTTCCGGCAGGGCCGCCTCGTGAAAGCGCAGGAAGTCCTGCCCCCAATCCACCAGAACATAGCGCCCCCGTACATCGGCAAGTTGGGCATCCTCCCAGGGCGAGACGAGGATCAACTCATCCTCCATCAGCATCTCGCAATCCAGCCCAGACCTTACCGCCGGGCTGTAGGTCAGCGCCGCCTGCAACGTCCCCTCGGCCAGACGGCGCATCAACGCCTCGGGTCCGTCCACCTCGCTGCGGATGGCGATGCGCGGCTCATGCGCAGCCAGCCCGTCCACCCAGCGAAACCCCAGCCGCGACCACAGCGACACCTCCGCCCCGATGGTCAGGCTATGTGCCGGCCCTTCGGCCCCGCCCACCTGCATACGCGCCTGATCCCAACTGCGCAGGATCGCCGCCGCATGACGCCGAAACTCGCGCCCCGCCGTGGTGGGTGTCACCCCGGTCTTGCCACGGTTGAACAGCGGGCGGCCCAACTGCCCCTCCAGCCGGTTGATCCGCAACGACACCGCCGATTGCGTCACCCGCAGACGATCCGCGGCCGCCGCAAAAGACCCGGTATCGATCACATCCAGAAATGTCCGCAAAAGCTGCATATCCATGCGAAAAAACCTTACATAAACGGCCACACAAAAAGATGCGGCACAGTCAGACACATCAAATCAAAAGGCCTCCTCCCACCGGGAAAAGGCCCATCATTTCATTCCATAAGGAAAGCCTCAGCCGGACAGCCCCCGTCGCCTCAGCGCTGGCCGCGCTTCAGATGCTGCGAGCGTTGCTCCACCCGCACCGGGATCGGCACCAGATGCTGGCGCAGCCCGCCGCGCGGCGTGTGGTCATCTTCGGCCATGCGCATCACGGCGATGGCGAATTGCACCCCGCCAAAGAACACGCCGTTGAACATCACCAGCATCGCTGCCGCCAGATATCCCGAAGACGACCCGAAGATCAGCCCGCGCAACCCCGCCACATCCATCCAGATCAGGCCGCCAAGAAACACGACCGACAGGCCAAAGCCGATGGCAACACTCTGGATGTATAGACGGATGAGTTTGGGCATCGGGCGCTCCTCTAAGCATGGGATAAGCCTAGCCCCTCGCCGCGCCACTTCCAGCCCCAAATTGCCGCAACCCCGGCAATGGCGCAAAATGCGCGCCTTTCCGCCCGAAAAAGCGTCAGAAGGCCGCAGGCTTTTCCTCGCGCGCCATATGGTCCAGCACGGCGTTCACGAATTTCGATTCCTTCCCCTCGGGGAAAAAGGCCTTCGCCACATCGACATATTCGTTGATCACCACCTTGGGCGGCGTCTCCATCGACACCAATTCCGCCCCAGCCGCGCGGAACAGCGCGCGGATTACCGGATCGATGCGGTCTATGGGCCATTTCGCCACCAGCGCGCGGTCCGTCATCTGGTCAATCTTGGCCTGCCAGTTCACCGCACCATCCACGACCTTGCGGAAATGCGCCGGGTCGCCCTCGGCCATCTCTACATCATCGAAGACCTCGCCAAAGCGATGCGACTCGAACTCGCGCACGATCTTTTCCACGGTCTGTCCCGATGATTCCATCTGGAATAGCGCCTGCACGGCAAACAGCCGTGACGCCGATTTCATCTGCTTCTTGTCAGGCGCGGTCATGCCCGGAATCCGATCCCCTTGGTCTGGCCGGCCCAATTGCGCGAAAGCGCGATCAGATGCAAGGCCGCCGCTGCCGCGCCGCCACCTTTGTTTTGCCCCGCCGGATCGGCCCGCACTTCGGCCTGCGCCCGATTTTCCACTGTCAGGATACCGTTGCCAATCGCCGCACCCTGCAACCCCAGCAGGCTGATCGCGCGGCTGGAATCGTTGCAGACCGTGTCGTAATGTGTCGTCTCGCCCCGGATCACACAACCCAGCGCGACATAGCCATCATATTTCGCCAGCCGCTCTGCCATCGCAATCGCCGTGGGCACCTCCAGCGCGCCGGGCACTTCGACCAGTTCCACCTCGGCCCCGCAGGCCGCCGCCGTCGCCCGCGCGCCCGCCACCAGATTGTCCGCGATGTCCTTGTAATAGGGCGCCACCACGATCAGCAACCTGACCGGCTTGTCAAAACTGGGCAGTGCCAGCGTGTAATGCGTCTCGGATCCAGCCATGGATCATACCTCCCGCAAGGGTTGCGTCCCGGCGATGGACAGGCCATAGGCCTCAAGCCCAACCACCCTCGGCGCGGCCGAATTTGTGACCAGCACGATCTGCGACAGGCCCAGCGCCGACAGAATCTGCGCCCCCAGCCCGTATTGGCGCAGCGTCTGCGGCGAATGCTCGCCCCCTTCGACCATCTTCATCGCCGTGTCGCGCAGCAGGACCACCACACCGCGCCCTTCGGCCGCGATCAGGCGCATCGCGGCGGGCAGATCGCCCGCGCCACCCACGCCCAGCACATCCTCCAGCGGGTTAAGCGAATGCACCCGCACCAGCACCGGCGCATCGCCGGTCAGGTCGCCCTTGGTCAGCACCACATGCTCGGCGCCCTGCGTTTCATCGGCAAAGATGCGCATCAGCCAGTCGCCGCCATGCACCGATTGCACGGCCTTGACGGCCTTTTCATTCACCAGATTGTCATGCCGCCGCCGATAGGCGATCAAATCGCTGATCGTTCCGATCTTCAGCCCGTGCTTCTGCGCGAAAGACACCAGATCGGGCAGCCGCGCCATGGTCCCATCGTCATTCATGATCTCACATATCACGCCCGACGGGTTCAATCCGGCCAGACGGCTCACATCCACCGCCGCCTCTGTATGGCCCGCGCGCACCAGCACGCCGCCATCCCGTGCCCGCAACGGGAACACATGCCCCGGCGTGGCAATATCCGCCGCGCCCTTGGTCGGGTCGATGGCGACCGACACCGTCCGCGCCCGATCCGCCGCCGAAATGCCCGTGGTCACGCCTTCGCGCGCCTCGATCGACAGGGTAAAGGCCGTCTCATGCCGGCTGGAATTCTTGGGGCTCATCAGCGGCAGCCCCAGCGCCTCGATCCGCGCTGCCGGCAGGGCCAGACAGATCAGCCCGCGCCCATGGGTGGCCATGAAATTCACCGCCGATGGCGTGCACATCTGCGCCGGGATCACCAGATCCCCTTCATTCTCGCGGTCCTCATGGTCCACCAGAATGAACATGCGCCCGTTGCGGGCATCCTCGATGATCTCCTCGGTCGAAGATATGGCATCCGAATAGTCGGTCTTGGTCTCGCTCATGCGCGTTACGCCCTTGCAGCTTTGCGCCATGTCCTAGCGCGCGCCGCATCCAAAGGCCAGAGCAGAGCCGTCGCACAGCGACTGTGCAGCCCGCGCAGGCCCTGCGCCTGTCACGCGCCGAAAAACCGATCCGCCGTCAGATATCCGGCAAGCCGCCCCGCCGCGCACCAGTCCCGCTCCAGCGCCATATCACCGACCAGGATCACGCGGTCCCCCGGCACCGATCCCAGCGCCGCACGGATCGCCGCACCCTGCTCGCGCCACGGCCCCATCAGCGCAGGCGCAGGATGCGCCGCGTCGATCAACCCGCCCGCCGCCGCCATCACCGCGCCCGAAGTCAGCGGCCGCACGGCCAAGGCAAGCCGCCCGCAATCGCGCAACACCGCCAGCCGGTCCGCTTGCGCTTGCGGCAGAACCGGTTGCGGCGGCAACAGGCGCAACGCGTTGGACGAAAACAGGAATGCCACCACATCATGCCCTGTGGCGGCGCGGACAGATGCATAGGTCCGGTAATCAAGGCCCAACTCTGCCGCCCGCTTCACCCGCAGACGCACCACCTCAAGCGGCAGGGTCGGCAAAAGCCGCGCCCGCGCCGCCGTCCAGCAATGCTTGCGCCAGCCAAAGCCCGACTCCAGCGTCGGGCCGCCGTTATGGCCAATCCCCGTCATTGCCCCCATTCCCGCAGCCGCGCGACATAACGCGCCATCGTGTCAACCTCCAGGTTCACCCGGTCCCCCACCGCCACCGTGCCCCAAGTTGTGGCCTTTTGTGTGTGCGGGATGAAGTTGATCCCGAACTCCACCCCCTCGACCTCATTCACCGTCAGCGAGGTGCCGTTCAGCGCCACCGATCCCTTCGGCGCGATGAACCCGGCCAGCGCATGGGGCGCGCGCATCGTCACCCGTTTGGAATCGCCATCGGGCGTTACGCGCACCACTTCGGCAATCCCGTCGATATGGCCTGAAACGATATGCCCGCCCAGTTCATCCCCCACCTTCAACGCGCGCTCCAGATTGATCCGCTTGCCGGGTGCCCAAGTGTCCAGATTGGTTTTCGACAGCGACTCTGCGCTGATTTCCACATCGAACCAACCGCGCGGCGCACGTCCCAGCGCGATCACCGTCAGGCAGACCCCGTCACAGGCGATAGAGGCCCCGATGTCGATCCCGCCCACATCATACCCCGTCCCGATCCGCGCGCGCAGGTCGCCCCGCCGTTCCGTCTCCAGCACCTCGCCGATATCGGTGACAATCCCGGTGAACATGGCACCACTCTCCTTTTGATCTCTGACCCAAGACCTAGCCCCGCCTGCCGCCCTCGGCAATCCGTCCCGCGCTGCCCTAATTTTGCCAACAGCCCGGGCCAGACTGGCAGATGTAATGATTTCCGCCTATCTTGGTCAAAGGAGCAGTCCGGTGGCGCAGGGGGGCCGTCCAGTGGGGCGCAAGATGCGAGTATCCGGCGACAGCCGCAGTTTCCTATTCCTCCAAGGGCCGCATGGCCCTTTCTTCCACCGTCTGGGCGCGATGCTGCGCGCCGCGGGCGCACAGGTGCACCGCGTGGGCTTCAACCGCGGGGATCAGGCCTTTTGGCCCGACCGCGCGACCTTCATCCCCTTTCACGGCACGCCCGAAGACTGGCCCGCCGCGCTTGATGCGCTGCTGGACCGGCACGGCATCACCGATGTTGTCCTCTACGGCGACACCCGGCCGATCCACGCCGCAGCGGTCAGCGCGGCCCGCGCTCGCGGCCTGACGCTGCATGTATTCGAGGAAGGCTATCTTCGCCCCTACTGGGTTACCTATGAACGCGGCGGATCGAACGGCCATTCCCGGCTGATGCGGCTGTCGGTCGATGACATGCGCGCGGCATTGGCGCGCAGCACATCCGATCAGCCCGACGCCCCCACCTCATGGGGCGACATGCGCCAGCACATCTTCTGGGGCGCGTTCTATCACTGGTTCGTCTTCGCAGGCAGTGGCAGCTATCCCAAATTCCGCCCGCACCGCGCCCTGACCGTGTGGCAAGAGGCAAAGCTGCACCTGCGCCGCCTGATCGCCCAGCCCATCCACCGCTGGGAACGCATCTTCAAGACCGCCGCCATCCGCCAAAGCGGCCACCCCTTCCACCTCGTCCTGCTGCAGCTGGAACATGACGCCAGTTTCCGCACCCATTCGCCCTTCCGCTCCATGACCGAATTTCTGGCCGTGGTGATGGAAGGCTTTGCCGCCGGTGCGCCACCGCACCACCATCTGGTGTTCAAGGCGCACCCGCTCGAAGATGGCCGCGTTCCCCTGCCTGCCGAAATCCGCCGTCTGGCTGCCCTGCATGGCGTGTCGGATCGGGTGCATTTCATCCCCGGCGGCAAGTTGGGCCCATTGCTGAACCTTGCCCGTTCGGCGGTGACCGTGAATTCCACCGCAGGCCAGCAGGTGCTGTGGCGCGGCCTTCCGCTGCGCACCTTCGGCGAGGCGGTCTATGCCAAGCCTGAATTTGTCTCTTCTCAACCCTTGCCGGAATTCTTTGCCCAACCCACGCGCCCCGATCTGCGCGCCTATCGCGATTTCAGGCGCTATCTTCTGGAAACTTCACAGGTTCCCGGCGGTTTCTACTCGGCCCGCGGGCGGCGCGAATTGCTGCGCCATGTCACCGACATGATGTTGTCTGGCGACGATCCTTATGATGCCCTGCGGCTTGGAAGCGCGGCGCATCGGCAACAGTTGCACCCTGCGGCGTGATCCGGAAACAGAGTGTTTGTCAAAATCGCACATCGTCCTGTACAGTTACTGACAAAACTTGAGGCAAACTCCACTTAAGGAGCCCGAGCAGTGAAAATGTCGGTATCTAAAGGGGCCAGGGCCACGGCCCTTGTCGTTCTCGTTGGCGTCGTTGCCGCTTGCGGTCTGCCACGCACTGGCCCGAACAAGAAAGAAATCTTCGCAGGCTCCGTCTTGCGCCAAGGCGATGCCTTTGTCGTGTCGGTCAACAGCCGCGTGACCAAAGCCACTGCCGTGACCCCATCGCTGGGCTTTTCAGGCAGCTTCCTGTCTGCCGGTCCGGTCGGGTCTGACGTGATTTCAGCCGGTGACCGTCTAACGATCACCGTCTATGAAAACGTCAAGGATGACCCGCTGTTGGGCAATTCCGGGCAGCGCCTGTCGCAGCTGGCCGAATTGCAGGTCGATGGCGAAGGCTTCATCTTCATCCCCTATGCCGGTCGTGTGCGTGCGGCCGGGGCTTCGCCCGAAGATCTGCGCGTCGAGATTGCCAAGAAACTCGATCCCCAGACGCCGGACCCGCAGGTCATCGTGCAGCGCGTGGCCGGGGATGGATCGACTGTCACCATTTCCGGTTCGGCGGGGGCGCAGGGCGTTTATCCGATCGAACGGCCCACGCGGACCCTGTCCGCGATGGTGGCCCGCGCCGGGGGCGTGACCATCGATCCGGAAACCGCCATCGTGCGCGTTACCCGCAATGGCCATACGGGCAAGGTCTGGCTGCTGGATCTGTATGAAAACCCGCAACTTGACATCGCCCTGCGCGCAGGCGACCAGATCGTGATCGAAGAAGACACCCGCGCCTTCGTCGCCATGGGGGCCACCGGGGCGCAGAACCGCGTGCCGTTTGAAAGCCAGAACCTTTCCGCGATCGAGGCGCTGGCCATCGTCGGTGGCCTGAACACCAGCCTCGCCGATCCGACCGGCGTCTTCGTGTTCCGCAACGAACCGGCCGAAATCGCAAATACCGTTCTGGGCCGCAACGATCTGATCGGGGCGCAGCGCATGATCTATGTACTGGATCTGACCCAGCCCACCGGCATGTTCGAAGCGCGCGATTTCCTGATCCGCGATGGCGACACAGTTTATGTGACCGAAGCGCCCTATGTGCAGTGGCAAAAGACCATCGGCGCGATCACCGGCACGGCATCGGCGGCCAACTCGATTGCCGGCGCCAGCGGCAACTGATCTGTAATGGCCGATCCGGCCAACGACCGCGAACACACCGCCGGGGCCATCCCCCGGCGGCTTCGCTTTCTGAACGGCGGTTTCTTCAACCCCGCTCTGCGCCGCATCCTTGCCGCCGCCGGGCATGACCTGATCCCCGGCCTGCCCCGCCCAAGCGAAGGTGTGGTGGTCTGGGGCCGTTCGCCGACGGCAAGCCGGGGCGAGGCGGCAGCCGCCCGCCGCAACGCCCCCCTGATCCGGGTCGAGGATGCCTTTCTCCGCTCGCTCCGCCCCGGCCGCCAGGGCGATGCCCCGCTTGGCCTGCTGATCGATCCGGTCGGGCTGCATTTCGATGCCAGCGCCCCGTCGATGATCGAACAGATCCTCGCCCGCGATCCATTGGACGATTCGAACCTGCTGGCCCGCGCGCGTGACGGAATCGCGCGGCTGATGGCGTCGGACTTGTCGAAATACAACATCCACGATCCTGCCTTGCCGCCACCTCCCCCCGGCTATGTGCTGCTGATCGACCAGACCCGGAATGATGCCTCGATCCGCTTTTCGGGTGCCTCGGCGGCGACCTTCCAGACCATGCTTGCCACCGCGATGGAAGACCACCCCGGTGCACGCATCCTGATCAAGACGCATCCCGAAACCCAGCTTGGCCTGCGCCCGGGCCATTTCGACCCCGCCGCCCTGCCCGCCACTGTGGCCTTGGTCACCGAAGCCGTCTCGCCCTGGAAACTGCTCGAAGGGGCCATCGCCGTTTACACCATCTCGTCGCAGATGGGGTTCGAGGCGATCCTTGCCGGGCATCGCCCGCGCGTCTTTGGCCAGCCCTTTTATGCCGGCTGGGGGATGACGCAGGATGAAGAGCCCATCCCTCGCCGCCGCCGCACCCTCACCCGCGCGCAGTTGTTTGCGGGTGCCATGATCATTGCACCCATCTGGTACGATCCCTGCCGCAATCGCCTATGCAGCTTTGAAGAGGCCGTCGATCAGCTGGAGGCCGACACCCTTTGCTGGCGCGCGGATCGAACGGGCCATGTCGCGCTTGGCATGCGCCTGTGGAAGCGCCGCCATTTGCAACAGACCTTTGGCCGCCACCGCCCGCTGGTCTTTGCCAAGACCCCCGCCCGCGCCGCCGCCCTTGCACAAGAAACCGGGCGCCACGTGATCGTCTGGGCGGGCAAGGCCCCCGATCCCGCCCCTGCCGACCTGCCGCTGATCCGCGTCGAGGATGGCTTTCTGCGCTCGCGCGGGCTGGGGGCCGATCTGGTGCCGCCGTTGTCGCTGGTGACCGATGATCTGGGCATCTACTATGATCCGACGCAGGAAAGCCGCCTTGAACGCCTGATCCTTGCGCCCCCGCCACCCGGCGGCATCGCCCGTGCCGAACGCCTGATCGCGCGCATCACGGCGCTGGGTCTGTCGAAATACAACCTTTCCGCAGCAGCCCTGCCCGATCTTCCCCCCGGTCACCGCATCCTTGTTCCGGGGCAGGTCGAAGATGACGCCTCCATCCGCCTTGGCGCGGGCGACATCCGAACCAACCGCGCATTGCTAGAGGCAGTCCGCGCCGCGAACCCGCAGGCAGTGGTCCTGTACAAACCCCACCCCGACGTCGAGGCAGGCCTTCGCCCCGGCGCGATCCCGGCGGATGATCTGGCCCAGCTAGCAGATGCCGTTCTGCACCGCGCCGATCCTTTGGCCCTGATCGCCGCCTGTGATGAAGTCTGGACGATCACCTCCACCCTCGGGTTCGAGGCACTTTTGCGCCGCACCCCCGTCACCACGCTGGGCGCGCCCTTCTATGCGGGCTGGGGCCTGACGCGCGATCTTGGCCCTGTGCCCAACCGCCGCCTGCGCCGTCCGGATGGCAGCCTGCAACCCCGCCCGACGCTGGCCGCTTTGGCCCATGCTGCGCTCATCGCCTATCCGCGCTACGTCGACCCCGTCACCCGCCGCCCCTGCCCGCCCGAAGTGGCGGTGGACCGCTTGGCACAGGGCAGCGCCCCAGCACCCGGCCCGGTCAACCGCGGCCTGGCCAAACTTCAGGGCCTGTTCGCGGGCCATGCCCATCTCTGGCGACGCTGAGGTCAATAGATATAGCGGATCTGTTCCATCCAGAACCGTTCCGTCCGCTTCAACCCCTGCGTGATCTGGTCCAGTGCGACCGCATCCAGCGTGCCGCGCCGGTGCATCACCCCGGCATGGCGGGCGAACAGTTCGGCGATTGTCGCGCGCAGCTTGCGCCCCTTCTCCGTCAGCTTCACCCGGACGGACCGGCGATCCACATCCGACCGCTGATGATGCATATAGCCCGCATCAACCAGCTTCTTCAGATTATAGCTGACATTCGATCCCTGATAGTAGCCGCGGCTTTTCAACTCACCGGCACTCACCTCATTCTCGCCGATGTTGAACAACAGCAAACCCTGCACCGGGTTGACCTCGACAACGCCCAGCCGCTCGAACTCATCCTTGATCACGTCCAACAGCAGCCGGTGCAACCGCTCCACCAGACCCAATACCTCAAGATACCCCGCGTGAAAGGCCCGGTCAGACCCATCAAGCACCGCTTCCTGAACCGTCATTGCAACCCTCCGTCCAATCCTGACGAAGGGGAGATTCGGCGAAAATTCCCAATATCCGGTAAAAGCAGATCCGCAGCAGGATCAGGTCTTCGGTGCCAGCCTTGCCCGCGCGAAATCGGCAATTTCTGCCAGCAGCGGCGCAATCTCGGCGGGTGCCTGCCCCTGCCCCAGAATCCACGCCATCAGATCCTGGTCATTCTCTTCAAGCAGGCGGTCATAGACCGCCAACCGCCCGGCATCGAGCGTTGCCAGATGCGCATCCGCCCATGGCCCCAGCACAAGGTCCATCTCCTTGGTGCCGCGCCGCCAACTGCGCATCGCCATGCGTTTCAACCGCGCCTCTGCCGTCTCGCCCATTCCGCCGCTCCTGCCAAACCCGTCGCGCCCTGCCTGCATGGCTTCGCCCATCGGGCGGGCAAAGACAAGCGCAGCCCTGCCGCGGCCGGATGCCGCGCGCCGATAGCGCTTGATCGCGCCGCAGGCCAACCCTATGCCTTGGCGCGGTCCCGTTCCCCCATGCAAAAGGTGCCTGATCATGGCCTTCCTGTCCGATACGCTTGCCCGAGTGAAGCCTTCGCCGACCATCGCAGTCACCAACAAGGCGCGCGAACTTGCGGCGGCGGGGCGCGACATCATCGGTCTGGGCGCGGGCGAGCCGGATTTCGACACACCGCAAAACATCAAGGATGCCGCCAAACGCGCCATTGATGCGGGCAAGACCAAATACACCGCCGTAGACGGCATCCCCGAACTCAAGGCCGCGATCTGCGCGAAATTCCTGCGCGAGAACGGCCTGACCTACACACCGGCGCAGGTCTCCGTGGGCACAGGCGGCAAGCAGATCCTGTACAACGCCCTGATGGCCACCCTGAACCCGGGCGATGAGGTGATCATCCCCGCCCCCTACTGGGTCAGCTATCCCGATATGGTCATGCTGGCGGGCGGCACCCCCGTGCCGGTCGTGGCCGGGATCGACACGCAGTTCAAACTCACCCCCGCCCAGCTTGAGGCCGCGATCACGCCAAAAACGAAATGGTTCATCTTCAACTCCCCCTCCAACCCCACCGGGGCGGGCTATACGCGGGATGAGTTGAAGGCGCTCACCGATGTTCTCATGCGTCACCCCCATGTCTGGGTGATGTCGGATGACATGTACGAACACCTCGTTTTTGACGATTTCGAATTCTGCACCCCGGCCGAGGTTGAACCCGGCCTCTATGACCGCACCCTCACCTGCAATGGCGTCTCCAAAGCCTATGCCATGACCGGCTGGCGCATCGGCTATGCCGCAGGCCCCGTCGCGCTGATCAAGGCGATGGGAACGATCCAGTCGCAATCCACGTCCAACCCTTCCTCCGTCGCGCAATATGCGGCGGTCGAGGCGTTGACCGGCCCGCAGGATTTCCTCGCCGACAACCGCGCCCTGTTCCAGCGCCGCCGCGATCTGGTGGTGTCGATGCTCAATCAGGCCAAAGGCATCACCTGCCCCAATCCCGAAGGCGCCTTCTACGTCTACCCCGACATTTCCGGCTGCATCGGCAAGGCCACGCCCGCAGGCAAGATCATCACCAATGATGAGGTTTTCGCCGACGCCCTGCTGGAAGAAACCGGTGTCGCCGTTGTCTTCGGCGCGGCCTTCGGGCTTTCCCCGAACTTCCGCGTCAGTTACGCTACGGCAGATGCAGTGCTGGCCGATGCCTGCGCCCGCATCCAGAAATTCTGTGCGGCATTGGTTTGAGGGGCATTTGAATGGCGGGCGATCTGCCGGACTACTACTTCCGCATTCGCGAAAACGGCGCTGTCCTGTTCAAGGTGGATACCGAGAACCGGCAGCGCCGCATCGAACTGGATGAGATCGCCACCATCAACCTCAAGAACGGCAACATCAAACCCCATGGCGATCATGTCCTGACGCCCGAGGAAACCACCCTGATCCGCGACTGGATGGATCGCCGCACCGCCCAGCTTGCGCGCCGCGACATCGACGATATCCACCGCGCTGTCGATCACCTGAACCTCACCGCCCAATGGGTGCAGTCCCGCGCCTCGGATGCGGAACTGGACGAGGTGACCGATGCCCTGTTGCTGGCCATGCACGACCTGCGCTCGGTGCTGATCAAGCGCAAGGCCGACCGCCTGCTCAAAGCCACCAAAGCCGCCGAATAAGCCGCGTTCAGGCAGCGGCAGACGCCGCGAAAGCCATCCGCCGGAACCGCGCCCAGAACCGCAGCATCAGCGCGGCGGCCGCCACCGTCAGGCCCACCACCAGCCCCAGCCACAACCCCACCGCCCCCATCCCCAGCGGGAAGGCCAGCACATAGCTGACCGGGATCCCGATCAGCCAATAGCTGATCGCAGCCAGCACCATCGGCACCTTGGTATCCTGCACCCCGCGCAGCAGGCCCAGCGCAATCACCTGCATCGCATCGGCCAACTGGAACAGCGCCGCCAGCGCCAGCAACACCGTGCCAAAGGCCACGATCTGCGCGCTTTCCGGCTTTGCCATGTCCAGAAACAGCGCGATGATGGGCTCTGGCACTGTCAGGAACACCGCCACCATCGCCACGCCGAACACGGCTGACAGCGCAATCCCCACCAGCGCCCCGTCGCGCATCCCAACCCGGTCGCCCGTGCCATCGGCATGGGCCGTGCGGATCGTGACCGCGTTCGACAGGCCCAGATGCACCATGAAGGCCAGCGCCGCCACTTCCATCGCGATCCCATGCGCCGCCAGTTCCACCGTGCCGATCCAGCCCATCATCAAGGCGCTTGCCTGAAACAGCCCGCTTTCCGCCAGTCCGGTGATCCCGATGGGCCAGCCCAGCCGGAACACCCGCCCCATCGCCACCCAATCCGCCCGCCAGAACCGTTGCCACAGCCGGAACCGCCGCAATTCCGGCAACCATCCGGCATAGATCCCCAAAGCCAAAACACTCGCCACTTGCACCAGCAGTGTGGCAAGCGCCGCACCCACCACGCCCAGTTCCGGTGCGCCCCAGTTTCCGAAAATGAACACCCAGTTTATCAGTACATTCAGCCCGACAGCGCCCAGCGTGACCCAAAGCACCACCTGCGTCCGCCCCAGCGCCGCCAGATAGCTTTTCAGCGCCATCACCATCAGCGCGGGGATCATCCCCAACCCCGCCACGCGCAGATAATCCTGCCCCAACACCGCCACCTCGGGTTGCTGGCCCAGCGCCAGCAGGATCGACCCCGACCACCAGAACAGCGGATAACACCCAGCCCCGAACAGGATCGACAGCCACAACCCCATCCGCGTGTCGCGGCGCACCTGCGTCTCATCCCCCTCGGCCACAGCGGCGGCCACCATCGGCATGACCGCCTGCGCGAACCCGGACCCCAGGATGAAGATGACGAAAAAGCTCGACGCGCCCAGAACCGTGGCCGCGAGTTCGGTAACCCCGTACCAGCCCATCATCACGGTATCGGCCACATGCAGCGCCATCTGCGCCAGATGGCTGCCAATAAGCGGCAGGCCCAGCGCCAGCGTCGCCCGCGCGTGTCCGGTATGGGTCATGGGTTGTGTCATGTCCCCCGCTTACCCCCACCGGGTGACACGGACAAGACACCACCCTCGCCGCAACGCAGCGCAATCTGCGGCAGGGCCAGCGTTTTCTGACGCAGAAAACGCGCCGGAAAATGACGCATTTTCCGCCACCGCCATGGCTGGTGGTGTGCTGTGCGACAAAGGCAACTCCACCCAGCACATGCCGCCCGTTTTCTGTGTCAGAAAACGCCGCGGAAAATGCGTCATTTTCCGCCCCGCCGTCAGACCAGGGCCGCCAACATCCCCAAGGCCAACGCCGCGATCACCGCGCCCGCCGCCAACTCCAACACCGGCATCATGCGCCAGATGCGTGCCTCACCCAGCCCCGCCAGCGCGCCTTCGCGCGACCAGACGGCCAGCACCGCCACGCCGATGGTCACCACCGCCACGCCCAGCCCCATCGCAAAGGCCCCGGCCACGCCCGCCGCCCCGATGCCAAGCTGGAACGTCAGGATCAGCAAGAACAGCGCCCCCGAACAGGGCCGCACCGCCACGCTGGCAATCAGCGCCGCCGTGTCGCGCCACCCGGTCAGCTGTGCGACCTCCTCTACCGTGGGGCCATGGGCATGGCCACAGCCGCACTCCGACCCGTGATCATGCTGATGGTGGTCGTGGTGATGATCATGGTCATGCCCAAGCCCGCCGTCCTGAGCCACTTGCTCCGATCGCAGCCCATGCAAAACCCCACGCGCGCCACGCCAGACCAGCCACAACCCGATGGCCGCAATCGCCGCCCAACTGGCCATGGCCAGCGCCCCTTCGGCCATGCCCACCATCCGCTCGCGCGTCCAGCCCAAGGCCAACACACCCGCATAAACCAGCGCCACCGCCACCCCTGCCTGCGCCAGAGAGGACGCCAACGCCACCCCCGCCAGCGGCAGCAGCCGCACCCGCCGCGCCACGCCATAACCGCCGATCAGAAACTTGCCATGCCCCGGCCCGGCCGCATGGGCCAGACCGTACAAGAAACAGACCGACAGCAACCCCGCCCAGGCCGCAGGCTCGCCCGCCTTCACCGCCCGCACCGCCCCCGCCAGCGGTGCCTGCAAGGCCCGCTGCACCTCTGCCGCCCACCGGCCCAGCATCTCCAGCCCGCCCAGCGCCCAGACCAGCGCCAGCGCCGCCGCCACGCCAAGCCCCGCCAGCATCACGGCGCGCCGCATGTCACCCGCACCTCTTGCGCAAACAACTCACCCACTTCGG
The DNA here is from genome assembly GCA_022843025.1 of Paracoccaceae bacterium. Classification (GTDB taxonomy): domain Bacteria; phylum Pseudomonadota; class Alphaproteobacteria; order Rhodobacterales; family Rhodobacteraceae; genus Paragemmobacter. Next base: position 176,291 of record JALHOL010000003.1, read on the forward strand.
GAAAGCCCATTTCCACATCCACATCTGCCGGGATCTCGGCAAGGATGGCCTGCATCTCCCGCTCTGCCTCAGACAGTTCGGGCGCGATCACCTCGGTCTCGCAGCCCTCTGCCGTGATCTCGCGGATCGTGTATTCGGTGTAATAGGTGGGGTCATAGTTCTTCACCACCAAAAGCCCCGCCACAGGCTCGGCCAGATCGCGGATATGCGAGGATATGATCTGCCCCCCCTCATAGCGCGCCACCCCATCGCGCGGCGCTGACAGGCCCAAGGCCCGCTCGCCAGCAAAGGCATAGGTGTCACCCGGAAATCCCGGCTCCCATGCCATGTCGAACCCCTGCAAAGCCGCCGTCTCGGCCTCGGTCAGCACGCCATCGGCATCCGGGTCCAGCCCGCGTTCGGTGATCAGCACCAGCGAAAAGAACGGGTCATACGTCCAGGTCACCCGCAAGGCTGCGGCCCGCCCGGCCTCATCGCGGATCACCTCCAACGCGGTCTCCATGAAGACATGCGGATGCGCGCCCGCAGGCCCGCCCAGCCCCATCAGGGCCACAACCGCCACCGCCCACCGCATCCGCCCCTCCAGCCAGCACACCTGCCGCCAGAGTTAGGCCCCATCCCCCGCGCCTGCAACCACCCTCAGCGGCGGATTGCCGGGTGGGTCGCCGCATCCAGGATATGCCCCGCCCCGTGGATCACCTGACTGGCCTGCCCCACGATCAGCGGATCGGGCACACCGATCACCTCCCAATCCTTTTCGGGGTAATCCACCGTCGACAGGAAATGCCGCAGACAGTTCAGCCGCGCGCGCTTCTTGTCATCCGATTTCACGATCACCCAAGGCGCGTCGGCGGTGTCAGTGTAGAAGAACATCGCCTCCTTCGCCTCGGTGTAATCCTCCCACTTATCAAGGCTCGCCTTGTCGATGGGCGACAGTTTCCAGCGTTTCAGCGGGTCCGTCTCACGCTCCACAAAGCGCCGCCGCTGTTCCTCGCGGCTGACTGAGAACCAGTATTTCCGCAGCCGCACGCCCGACCGGACCAACATCCGCTCCAACTCCGGCACCTGCCGCATGAATTCCAGATATTCCGAAGGGGAACAGAACCCCATCACCCGCTCCACCCCCGCGCGGTTGTACCAACTGCGGTCATAAAGAACCATTTCACCCGCCGTCGGCAGATGCGCGATATAGCGTTGAAAGAACCACTCGCCCTTTTCTTTTTCCGTGGGCTTGGTCAGCGCCACCACACGCGCATAGCGGGGGTTGAGATGTTCCATGAACCGCTTGATCGTTCCGCCCTTGCCTGCCGCATCGCGCCCCTCGAACAGAATGACGAATTTCTCCCCCGTCTCCTGCGCCCAGATTTGCAGCTTCAGGAGTTCGGCCTGCAACCGCGCCTTTTCCTCCTCATAGGTACGCCGCCCAAGGGCGCGGCCATACGGATAGACGCCACCCTCAAAGGCCGCGCGGATCGTATCCGCATCCACCTTGGGGTATTGCCTCGGGCCCTGCGGACGATCATCCGCCTCTGCCACGAACGCCGCCGCCGCCGTTACCGGTTGCGCGGTGCCGGTTCCTGTCTTGCCGTCGCCGTCCATCGCACACCTCCGGTTCAGGATCATCTGCCCACCATGCCACAGAAACCACGACAGTGCCTTGATCCCTGTCAAAAACGGCCCTGAATGCCCCTTTTTTATCCGCAAAGCCCGGCATAGGCTCAGTGAAAGACTGGCTCTCAGAGGTTTTCCGATGATCACGCTGCACGGCGTCTACCGCTCCCGCGCCACCCGCCCGCTCTGGCTTTTGCTGGAAACTGGCACCCCTTTCACCCATGTTCCGGTGATTCAGGCCTATCGCCTGCCCGATCCCCATGCGCCAGACGCGCCACTGAACACCGCCTCGCCTGATTTTCTGTCCATCAACCCGCAGGGTCAGATTCCGGCCATGCAGGACGGCGATCTGATCCTGACTGAAAGCCTGGCCATCGCGCTGTACCTCGCCCGCCGCTATGGCGGGGCGCTTGGCCCGCAAGACGATGCCGAAGGCGCTCTGATGGACCAATGGGCGCTGTTTGCCGCGACCGCCGTGGAAACACCGGCACTGGAAATCCTGCAAGCCCCGGTCGGCGAGATGGGCGAAGCGATCCTGAAGGTTGCCGCGGAAAAACTGCGCCGCCCGCTGGCACGGCTGAACACGCATCTGCACGGGCGCGACTGGCTGGTGGGCAACCGCTTTACCGTGGCCGATATCAACACCGCCGAATGCTTGCGCTATGCCCAAGGCCATGCCGCGCTGATCGCCGAATTCCCCGAAGTGCAACGCTGGCTGGAGTCTGCACAATCCCGCCCGGCCTTCCAACAGCTTTGGGCCGCGCGCATGGCCGAACCGGCCTGAACCGCTGCTCTGGCAAGGCGAGGGGGGCGCATGGCGCCCCCCAAGACCCCCGCAGCGCCCCATTTTTCAAGGGCGCGCCAAGTGGGCCGCGACGCATGGGTATTTTTGCCAAGGTGAATGGGCAGGCAGCATTATCCCTTTACCGCCCCCCCATTAGCAAAAACGATGGCCCCGGTCAGACGTATTTCCGCCAGTCATGCTGTTCTTTGAACCCCAGCACGTCGCGGATCTTGCGGTTCGACAGCAGCCCCTCATGCGGCCCCACCTCACGCGACAGCGGCACATTCGGAAAGAACCGCGCCAGAAGTTCCGCATTGGGTTGCGGCACCGCATTGCTGTCATTGGCCGCGTTGAACACTTGCCAACCCAGCCCATCCTTGTGAAGCGCAAGGTCGACAATCTGCCCCAGATCGCGCGCATCGATATAGCTGAAGGTGATCCGACGCCGCAGCCCCGGATCGTCCTTCAACGGCGGGAAGAGCGTCGCATACTCCTGTGGCTCGATCACATTGCCGATCCGCAGGGCATAGATATCGAACCCCGACCGGCGCTGAAAGCTGCGCGCCGTGACCTCGTTCACCTTCTTGGACATGCCATAGCTGTCCATCGGGTCAATGTCGTAATCCTCATCCAGCGGCAGCACCTTGGGATCGACCACGCCTTCGCTGAAACAGACGCCATAGGTCGTCTCGCTTGAGGCGATGATGATCTTCTTGATTCCCAGCTTCACCGCCGCCTCGATCACGTTATAGGTGCCAAGGGTATTCACCCGGTATGTTTCCGTATCCGGTGTCATCATCAGCCGCGGGATCGCCGCGAAATGGACGACCGCATCGAAGGGCTTCGCTGCGCCCTGATCCAGTTCGTCATAGCCGGCATGGCCCGACATGACCGAAAACATCTGCCCCGCATCGGTGATATCGGCGATGAAATCATGCACGCCAGGGTGGCCCAGCGGCACCCGGTCCACGTTCACCACGCGATGCCCCTTGTCGGCCAGATAGGCCACCACATGCTTGCCCGCCTTGCCCGACCCGCCCGTAAACAGAACCCGCATCCTCATCCCCCGTTTGAAATTTGCCTATTACAGTGTATATTACACCGCACATTCTTCAAGGGAGCCGCCCATGACCCGCCTCGCCACCCCCAACATCTGCACCATGACCGAGTTGCGCGAACCGCAAAAGGTGTTCGATCGCGCCAATGGCCAACCCGTGGCCATCCTGAAAAACTCTGCCCTTGTCGGCTACCTCGTGCCGGTCGAGGCGGTTGAGAAAACCGAGCACCGCGTGGCAACCCTTGAAGAGGTGATGGAAGTTCTTGAACGCTCGCGCGACCGCGTGCAACCCGTTCTCGATTACCTGCGTGACAAATGACCTTCATCCTCCTGAGTGCCGAGTTGGTCGAGCGTATCCACGACCATGTCCTGAACCCCGGCGAATTGCCCGGGCGCGCCCGTGACAAATCCCTCGAAGGGGCGCTTGCCCGTGTCGACAACCGCCTGACCTATGGCATGATCGCGGATGCCTTCGATCTGGCCGCCGCCTATGCCATCGCCATTGCCCAAGGCCATTGCTTCAACGATGCCAACAAGCGCACTGCGTTTCGTTCGATGCATGCCGTGCTCGCCTTGCACGGCCTGCACATCCAGCTTGATACCGAAGACATCGGCCAAACCATCATCCGCGCCGCCCAGCGCCTGATGGATGAAGGCGAACTCGCAGAATGGCTGCGCCAGCGCGCCCTCCCGCGCTGACCACCCCACATCTTGCGCCCATCCCCCCCGGGATGCTCTAATCCCGCCCCACAGCCGCATAACCAAGAATCGAGCAAACCATGGCCAATGACCTCCTCTCCTCCGGGGACCAGTCCTACAACGCCTCCTCCATCGAGGTGCTCGAAGGGTTGGAACCCGTCCGCAAACGCCCCGGCATGTATATCGGCGGCACGGATGAACGCGCGCTGCACCACCTTGTCGCCGAAATCCTCGACAACTCCATGGACGAGGCCGTGGCCGGTCACGCGACCCGGATCGAGGTAGAGCTTCACGCCGATTACGCCGTCACCATCCGTGACAACGGGCGCGGCATCCCGATCGACCCACACCCAAAATTCCCCGGCAAATCCGCGCTGGAGGTGATCCTCTGCACCCTGCATGCCGGCGGCAAGTTCGGCGGCGACGCCTATGCCACCTCGGGCGGTCTGCATGGCGTGGGGGCATCCGTCGTCAACGCCCTGTCCGATCACATGCGGGTGGAGGTCGCGCGCAACCGCGAGCTTTTCGTTCAGGAATTCTCGCGCGGCATCCCGCAAGGCCCGGTCACCAAGATCGGCCCCGCCCCCAACCGGCGCGGCACATCCGTCACCTTCCATGCCGACCATGAAATCTTCGGCTCCCAGACCTTCAAACCCGCGCGCCTTCTGAAGATGGTCCGCTCCAAGGCCTATCTTTTCTCGGGCGTCGAAATCCGGTGGAAATCGGCCATCAACGACGGCGAAACCCCGTTAGAGGCGGTGTTCCACTTCCCCGGCGGCCTTGCCGATTACCTGTCCGACCAACTCACCAAAACCTCCACCTATGCCGACCGCCCCTTCGCCGGAAAGGTCAGCTTTACCGAGAAATACAACGTCCCCGGCTCTGTCGAATGGGCCATCAACTGGACCCCCGCCCGCGACGGCTTCATCCAATCCTATTGCAACACCGTCCCCACCCCCGAAGGCGGCACGCATGAGGGCGGGTTCTGGGCCGCCATCCTCAAGGGCATCCGCGCCTATGGCGAGCTGGTAAAGAACCGCAAGGCGGAACTGATCACCCGCGATGACCTGCTCACCGGGGGCTGCGCGCTGGTCTCCTGCTTCATCCGCGAACCGCAATTCGTGGGCCAGACCAAGGACCGTCTCGCCACGGAAGAGGCCGCCAAATGGGTCGAAGGCGCGGTCCGCGACCATTTCGACAACTGGCTTGCGAATGACACCAAATCCGCTGGGGCCATCCTCGATTTCCTCGTCCTGCGCGCCGAAGAACGCCTTCGCCGCCGCATGGAAAAGGAAACCGCCCGCAAGACGGCGACCAAGAAACTACGCCTGCCCGGCAAACTCACCGATTGCACCTCGAAAACCCGCGAAGGGACCGAGCTTTTCATCGTCGAAGGCGACTCCGCCGGTGGCTCCGCCAAAGGCGCGCGGTCCCGCGAAACGCAGGCCCTGCTGCCGCTCAAGGGCAAGATCCTCAACGTCCTCGGCGCGGCCTCCGCCAAACTGCACGACAACTCTGAGATCCGCGACATCTGCGAAGCGCTCGGCGTGCAGATGGGCACCAAGTTCAAGGTCGACGATCTGCGCTATGAAAAGATCATCATCATGACCGACGCCGATGTCGACGGCGCGCATATCGCCTCGCTCCTGATGACCTTCTTCTTCACCCAGATGCGCCCCCTGATCGACAAAGGCCACCTCTACCTCGCCTGCCCCCCCCTCTACCGTCTGACGCAAGGGGCAAAGCGCCTCTATGTGGCCTCCGATGCCGAGAAAGAGGAATGGCTCGCCAAAGGCCTTGGCGGCAAAGGCAAAATCGACGTGCAGCGGTTCAAGGGCCTGGGCGAGATGGACGCCAAAGACCTGAAAGACACCACGATGGACCCCGCCAGCCGCAAACTGATCCGCGTGAGCATAGACGAGGACGAACCCGGCATGACCGGTGATCTGGTGGAACGCCTGATGGGCAAGAAGCCGGAACTGCGCTTCCAGTATATTCAGGAGAACGCGCGGTTTGTGGAAGAGTTGGATGTGTGAGGGGGTAAACGAGTGGCGTTTAGTTTGATAAAATTTGTGCCTGAGTTCCTTGAGGCAAGACTTGGGGAAAAATTCACTGCACGCGAAATAGCATTATGGATTACGGAAATGTATCCAGATGAGTGTGCTGAAAAGATGAAACGCAGCCGAGCCGTTGCAGTACCAATTGACACGCCAGAAGCGCTTCTACAGCAAATTGTAGCAGAAATCGGTTCACAGCGAGAGGCACTATCAAAAAGGAACATCAAATCTACCGAGGGCAGGCCAAGAAAGTTCTACTTCTCCAGCCTCACGGATGAAGCCGAAGTGGTCGCTTCTGAGAGTGGCGGCGGTGACGCTGCTTCGTTGCTCCCGCAAAAAGAATACCTAAGCGAGCAAGATCTTTACCCCCTTCTTGGACAGTATCTTCGAGAGGAGTTTGGAATACAAAGTATGCGGATCGATGAAAGAAGGGCAAGAAACACTCGCGGTCGCGGTGGGAATATGTGGCTTTTTCCTGACGTTGTAGCAATTGAAGACCTTGGGGCGCGCTGGCATCGAGAAGTTAAGGACTGCATCAGAGAAAGTGCACAGCGACGCGCAAAACTATGGTCTTTCGAAGTGAAACTTCTAATTAACGCCGCAAATGTTCGCGAAACCTACTTTCAAGCTGTCAGCAATTCTACCTGGGCAAACGTTGGCTATCTTGTTGCAAAGGACATCTCCGGAAACGCTACGATGAAGGAATTGCGCGTACTTTCAGGTTTACACGGCATTGGCGTGATTAAAATAGACCCAAAAAACATAGTTGAAAGCGAAATACTTATTCCAAGCGTCGAGCGACCAGACGTCGACTGGGAAACAGCTAACCGTATTGCCGAAGAAAACGAAGATTTCGTCAATTACGTAAAACTTGTGAGACAGTTCTACCAAACTGGGGAACTTCGTGCGCGAGACTGGGATTACGGCTGGGACAAGAAATAGCAGGTGTTGGATCCGCAATTCCGCCACATAACTCTGCCCGTCGGCGGTGCGCTATAAGTGCGCACAGATCCCTCAACCCTTAACCCCACCTTAACCCTCCTCCCCCAGACTCCCCCTTGTCCGGCAACTTAATGTATGCATATAAATGTGGGACTGGGACGAGGCCAAACGCCAGCACAACCTGCGCAAGCATGGCATAGACTTCGCCGCGCTGGACGGTTTCGACTGGTCCACCGCAACCCATGAGGCAGACACAAGAACCGATTACGGAGAGGCGCGCATCGTCACCACGGGATATATCGGCGACAGGCTCCACATCCTTGCCTGGACACCCCGCCACAGCCGCATCATCAGCTTGAGGAAGGCAAATGACCGCGAACAGAAAGCATGGCGCACCCTCCGCGCCCCTCACTGACACACAAGGCGAAGTGCGCGAACTGACCGCTGACGATTTCGCGCGTCAGCGCCCGACCGCCGACTTCCCCGAACTCGTCGAAATCCTCCAAGCCCACGGCAAACTCGGTCGCCCCCCTCTGCCCGCCTCGGAACGCAAGCAACGCGTCACCCTGCACCTTGATCCCGATGTCCTGACGGCTCTCAAGGCCGATGGCCGCGGCTGGCAGACCCGCGCGATTGCGGCCCTGCGCCGGGCCCTGAATCTTCCCTGACCGAAATGTGATCCCCACCCCCGCCGCATCCGCCCTATCCTCCCTCGCATGCGGCATTGGCTCCTCCCCCTCGCCTTCCTCGCCACCCCCCTCCACGCGCAGGAGGTGGACCTTGAGCTTGTCCTCCTCGCCGATGCCTCCGGCTCCATCGATCAGGCCGAGATCGAGTTTCAGCGGCAGGGATATGCGCAGGCGATCACCCACCCCGATGTGCTCTATGCCATCTCCTCCACCCTCACCGGATCCATCGCCGTAACCTATGTGGAATGGGCGGCCAATCAGGCCGTGGTGGTGGATTGGACGATCATCGCCACGCCCGAAGATGCCGAGGCCTTCGCCGCCAACCTGCTGACGCCGCCCCGCCTCGCCTCGGGCCGCAACGCCATTGGCGCGGCGCTGCTGGAAGGCAAACGCCTGATCGACGAAAACCAGATCACCGGCCTGCGCCGCGTGATCGATTTCTCGGGTGACAGCGCGAACAACTGGTCCGGCCCCAGCATTGCGGATGCGCGGGCCGAGGTGCTGGCCGCCGACGTCACCATCAACGCCCTGCCCATCCTGCGCCCCGACAGCCCCCAGCGCGCGGGCGGCAATCTGGAAGAAATCTACGCCACCCAGATCATCGGCGGGCCCGGCGCCTTTCTCGTGACCGCCGACACAGGCGACAGCTTCACCGCCGCCGTGCGCCGCAAACTGATCCTGGAAATCGCGGGCAGCCAGCCCGAGGTGATCCCCACCTCGGCCCCCTAGGACGCGGGGGCCCCCCGTTACCAACACCCGACCGCACAGCCCGCTGCGTGCATACGCCCGTCTGCACCGCCATCTGCACCGCCTGCTGCACTACTTTTGCAGCGTCTTCAGATGCTCGGCCAGTTCCACCAACCGGATCGGCGTGGGCGAGGCAATGCCGTCGCCGCCATCATATGGCACCAACGCCCCATCCAGCAGCGCGCTGAATTGCGGCATCACCCGCCCGCCATCCCGGCCCCCGGTATAGCCCCAAATCTGCGCCATCACCCGCGTCGTGGGGAACGTGCCTTCATTGCGCGCGGTCAGCCCCGTCAGGTCGGCAGGCCGCTTGGCCAGCCCCGCCGCCATCTCGCCATCGCCCTTGCCGCTTGGCCCATGGCAGGCCGCGCAGAAGGCCGCATAGTCGCCCGCCCCGGTGGTCTGCTCAGGCGCATCCGCCCCCGGCAGGACACAGGCCGCCAATCCGAAAACCGCAATCATGCCAATGGGATATAGGAATACGCGCTGCATCTCGGCCTCCGTTCATACTGGTTACCCAGTCAAACACGAAGTAGGGCACACATCAACGCCCGCCGTGAGTCAGGCCACCGGATCGGCCTGCACGACCCGCCCCTGATCCAGCCGCACCACCCGGTCCATCCGCGCGGCAAGTTCCATGTTATGCGTGGCGATCAGCGCCGAAAGCCCCGTTTCCCGCACCAGTTCCATCAGCGCGCCGAAGACCTGATCCGATGTTGCGGGATCCAGATTGCCCGTCGGCTCATCCGCCAGCAGCAGTTTCGGCCCGTTCGCCAAAGCCCGGCAGAACGCCACCCGCTGTTGTTCCCCACCCGAAAGCTGCGCCGGCCGATGCCCCGCCCGCGCCCCCACCCCGACACGGGCCAGCAATCCCTGCGCCCGCACCTCGGCGTCGCGCCGCGAAACGCCATTGGCCAGTTGCGGCAAGACGATGTTTTCCAAAGCAGAAAACTCCGGCAGCAGGTGGTGGAACTGATAGATGAACCCCACATCCGCCCGCCGCGCATCGGTGCGGGCCCGGTCGGACAGCCCGGTCATATCCCGCCCGGCATGGCGCACCTGCCCGCGATCCGCCGTATCCAGCAGCCCCGCGATATGCAGAAGGGTCGATTTCCCCGCCCCGCTGGGCGCGACCAAAGCCACCACCTCGCCCCGCGCCACCTCCAGCGTCGCGCCGCGCAGCACGATCACCTCGGACGGCTTGCCGCGGTTATAGCCTTTTTCGATCCCCTCCAGAACCAGCGCCGGATCACTCATACCGCAGGGCCTCCACCGGGTTCATCCGCGCCGCGCGCCGCGCCGGAAAGATCGTGACGACAAAGGACAAAAACAGCGACAACCCCACCGCCGACAGCACGTCATTGACCTGCAATTTCGCGGGCAAAGCATAGATCCCCCGGATCGACGGATCCCAGACCCCGCCCCCCGCCATGTAGTTCACAAAAGAAAAGATCGGGTCGATATAAAGCGCGAACAGACAGCCCAGCAGCACGCCCAGCGCCGTACCGACCAATCCGGTTGACGCCCCGCAGATGAAGAACACCCGCAGCACCGCCCCTTCCGTCAGCCCCATGGTGCGCAGGATGCCGATATCGCGGCCTTTGTTCTTTACCAGCATGATCAGGCCGGAAATGATGTTCATCGACGCGATCAACACCAGAATGGACAGGATGACGAACATGATGTTGTCCTCTACGTCCAGCGCGCGCAGAAATGCCCCCGAACTGTCGCGCCATGTCCAGAGCATCCCCTCCGCCCCGGCAGCGGCCAGCAGCGCGGGTGCAAGGTCATCCACCTTTTCCGGTTCGGTCACCATGACCTCGATCTCGTCGGCCGTGCCTTCCTTGTTGAAATAGGACTGCGCCTCGTCGAACGGCATGTAGATCCGTGTGCGATCAATGTCATAGCGCCCAGCGGTAAAGATATAGACCACCTCATAGGCATTCACCCGCGGGCTGGTGCCAAAGGCCGTCTTCACCCCTGATGGCGCGATCACGCGCACCCGGTCGCCCAACCCGACGCCAAGCTCGCGCGCGATGCCGGACCCGATGGCGATGCCCTCGGCAAAGCGGCCAACGTCGCCCTCGGCATTGGCGCCGACGCCCACGCGCGGAATTGCCTCAAGGTCGGCGGGGCGAATGCCATAGACTTCGGCCCCGGTCGATCCCTCGCCCGCCGTGACCATGACCTGACCCTTGATCAGCGGCGCAGTCCGCGTCACCCCCGGCACCTCAGCCAGCCGTCCGGCCAACGCGTCATACTCGGCAAAGCCGCGCTGCAATGCCCCCGTCTCGCTGACACGCCCCGCGGAGTAGACGGTGACATGGGCATTGGCCCCCAGGATCGTGTCCACGAATTCGGCCCGGAACCCCGCCCGCACCGACAACGTGGCGATCAGCGCAAACACCGCCAGTGTGATCCCCACAAGGCTGATCCAGGTCATCACCGACACGCCACCTTCGGCCCGCTTGGCACGCAAATAGCGCCAGGCGATCATCCATTCAAAGCCTGCAAAAGGGGGGGTACTCGCCATGATCTGCCCGTGTTTTCGCCGTTCCCGGCCGTGGCGCGGACAGTGTCGGCAAGACCGGGCAAGGTCAAGCCGCGCGCCATCACAGCGCCGTCAAAGCGGGGGTAGGCGCAGAAAACAGGGCGTCAGCTGGCCACGGCAACCGCCACGGCGGCGAAATGCAACGCCGCTGCAATGGCCACACACAGATGCCAGATCGCGTTGTGAAACCGCAGCGCGTGCCAGCGATAAAAGGCCACGCCCGCCACATAGGTCACGCCCCCCAGCACCAGCAGCACCAGCGATGGCCCCGGCAGCGCCTCACGCGCGGGGCCGATGGCGGCAAGCCCCACCATGCCCAGTGCGATATAGGCCAGCACCGCCAGCCCATCCAACCGCCCCGGCAGCGCGATCTTGACCACCGCGCCAAGAATGGCCCCGGTCCAGACGATCCCGGCAAGGATGGCGGCAAAGACGACATTGTCGAAATGCACCACAATCGCGGTGTAAGTCCCCGCAATCATCACATAAATCGCCGAATGATCGAACCGCCGCAGCACCCATTTCAGCGGCGATGGCGGCACCATGTTATAGGCCAGCGAAAAGCCGAACATCGCGAAATATCCCGCCGCATAGACCGCCAGCGCGGCGAATTTCCCCACATCGCCCGCCCCCAGCACATACCCAAGCAAAAGCGAAAAGGCGATCAACCCCGCCACCAGCGCCACCGCATGCACGATCCCGTCGGCCAGCAATTCGCCCGTCGTGAACGGCCGCTTGGTCAATCGGGGGTGGTTTGCAGGCAGGGACATCGGACTCTCCATAGGGCCACGCAGCAGGATGCGATCCGCGTGGGCATAGTCAATCGGACCACAGGTCGCGTGACGCTACGTCGGGACAATGCCAGCCCCGTTTGCCTCAGCGCAAGTGTCCCGGATAATGGACACGCAGTCGTCACCGGAAATGGGGAAGCCCGCCTCTGGCGGGCTCAGTAGCAACCCGTGAAGCGGCGGTCGGGAATCCCCCACTTTCCTCGCCGATCCGTCCCGTGCATCACCAGCCCTCCGTCCCGCGACAGGAAGATGCCCATGCCTGCTGATATGCCACCCCTCATGCTGGCTGCCCATGTCACTGCCTATGGCGGGCCCGAGGTGATCGACCTCCGCCGCATCCCCCGCCCCGTTCCAAGAGCGGGCGAAGTGCTGCTTCGCATCCTCGCCTCCCCCGTCACGTCAGGCGATATGCGCCTGCGATCGCGCAAGGTACCGCGCGGCATGGGCCTGCCGGTTCGCCTCGCAGTCGGCTGGTCCGGCCCGCGCAATCCCATCCCCGGATGGGGCTTCGTGGCCGAGGTCGTCTCTGGCGATGGCCTGCCCGCAGGCACGCGTGTTGCGGGCCTCGCCGGTTTTCGTGGCGGTGCCCATGCCGAATACATCTGCATGGCCGCGAACGGCCCGCTTCTTCCGGTTCCGCCAAGCCTTGATACCACCCAGACTGCCGCCCTGCTCTTTGGCGGCCTTACCGCCGCGCATTTCCTGATCGACCGGGCCCGGCTCACGCCATCAGACAGGCTCTGGATCAACGGCGCGACAGGTGCCGTGGGATGCGCCGCGCTGCGGCTGGCCCGCCATATCGGCGCGCAGGTCACCGCCACCGCATCCGCCCCGCGTGAAAACCTTGCGCGCAGCCTCGGCGCGAATGCCTTTCAGCCCTACGAAAACGGCCCGCCCCAAGGGCCGTTCGATGTGGTGATGGATGTGATCGGAACCGCACCCTATGCCCGTGCACGCACTCTGCTTGCGCCGGGGGGGCGGCACCTCGCGGTCACGGCGACCCTTGCCGAAACGCTCGCGGCCCTGCTGCGCCCCCGCTCTGGTGGCCATCACCGCATCGCCGGAACCAACAGCGATGACCGCCCCGGGCTCCAGCGCGTTCTCTCGCTCATGGAATCCGGCGCCCTCGCCCCAATCCCGGCGCAGACCTTCGCATTTCCCGACATCCGCGCCGCCCATGCCGTTGCGGAAACGCTGCACAAGCCGGGCGCGCTTGTGCTGTTGATGGATCGCTGAACAAGCCGCCGCCCTTCGGACAAAAGGGACGACACTGCCTACGAATGACAAGGGGGAGGCACCGCCTCCCCCCGAATTTTCGCAGAAAATTCGTCCCCCTCGCCGCGCTTAGCGCCCGGCGTAGATCTGGGCGATCCGGTCCACCGCCGCTTCCGGCGACATCTCCTCGCTCTCGCCCGTCCGGCGCGAGGTGAGTTCCACCAGCCCGTTGGCCAAACCGCGCGGCCCCACGGTGATACGCCAGGGCAGGCCGATCAGGTCCATCGTGGCAAACTTCGCCCCCGCCCGTTCGTCACGGTCATCATACAGTGCTTCCAGCCCCTTGGCCGCCAGCGCCTTGTAAAGGCCTTCACAGGCCGCATCCGCTGCACCATCGCCCTGCTTCAGGTTCACGATCCCCACCGGGAAAGGCGTCACGCCCTCGGGCCAGATGATCCCCTTGTCGTCATGGCTCGCCTCGATGATCGCGCCCAGCAGGCGGCTCACGCCGATGCCGTGCGACCCCATCTCCACCGGCACGCGGCCGCCATCGGGGGTGACCACCGTCGCCCCCATCGCTTCGGAATACTTGGTCCCGAAATAGAAGATCTGCCCCACCTCGATCCCGCGCGCCACTTTGCGGCGCTCTTCGGGGATAGCGTCGAACAGGGCGGCGTCATGCGTCTCATCGGTGCGGGCATAAAGCGTGGTGAACTCTTCGCAGACCTTCGCCACGGCGGCGCGGTCATCGTAATCAACCTCGCGGTTGCCCAGCTTCAGCTCGGTCACGGCGCTGTCGAAGAACACCTCCGACTCGCCCGTGCTGGCCAGCACCAGAAACTCATGCGTGTTGTCGCCACCGATGGGGCCAGAGGCCGCCCGCATCGGAATTGCAGTCAGACCCATGCGTTCATAGGTCCGCAGATAGCTGACCATGTGGCGGTTATAAGCGTGGATCGCGGCATCACGGTCGACGTCGAAATTGTAGCCGTCCTTCATCAGGAACTCGCGCCCCCGCATCACGCCGAACCGCGGCCGCATCTCGTCGCGGAACTTCCACTGGATGTGATACAGCGTCAGCGGCAGGTCCTTGTAGCTGTTCACATGGCTCCGGAAGATGTCGGTGATCATCTCCTCATTCGTGGGGCCATACAGCATCTCGCGCTTCTGCCGGTCGGTGATGCGCAGCATTTCCTGCCCGTAATCATCATAGCGCCCGGATTCGCGCCACAGGTCCGCCGGTTGCAGCGTGGGCATCAAAAGCGGGATATGGCCCGCGCGGATCTGTTCCTGATGCACGATCTCTTCGATCCGCTTCAGCACACGATAGCCCAGCGGCAACCAGGAATAGATGCCCGCCGCCTGCTGCTTGATCATCCCCGCCCGCAGCATATAGCGGTGCGACACGATCTGCGCCTCGGCAGGGTTTTCCTTCAGGACGGGCATGAAATAGCGGCTCAGGCGCATGGGGCGTCTCCAGTGGATGCGCGATTGGCTTACGCAATTGAAACATTCCCCGCAAGCAGGTCACGCCGGATAACGCTTTTGCCAAGACCGTGAAATGTAATGATCGCTAACAGAACACCCTGCGTATCCCGTCCGACAGTGCAGTGACGCCTGTCACAACAACGGGGACACCACATGAAACTGAAACTCGCACTGGCTGCTCTGGCCATCTCGGCCACCACGGCTCACGCCCAGACCATCGTCGACATCGCCGCCGGGGATGAACGCTTCACCACCCTCGTCGCCGCCGTCACCGCTGCCGGTCTGGCGGAAACGCTGGCGGGTCCCGGCCCGTTCACGGTCTATGCGCCGGTGAATGACGCCTTTGCAGCCCTGCCCGCCGGCACGGTCGAAAACCTGCTCAAGCCGGAAAACAAGGGCCAACTGACCGACGTCCTGCTCTATCACGTCGATGATCGCAATCTGCCCGCGGCTGGAATCCCGAACGGCTCCACCACCTTCAAGCCGCTCCTCACCTCGCAGCGCCTGTGCATTACCAAAGGTGCTGATGGCGTGACCATCGCCGATGGCACGGGCGACGTGGCCAATGTCATCATCGCCGACATCAAGGCCGACAACGGCGTGATCCATGTGATCGACAAGGTCCTGCTGCCCGGCCAGCGCCCCGCCTGCCACTAAGGCCGGTCATCACCTGAATTGAAAGCCCGGGGCCCATTCGGCCGCCGGGCTTTCTTTTGCGATACCGCGCCAAAACAACGCCGACACACCCCGCCCCTTGCGCCGCACCGCAGCAGACGTGATATGTTGCAGTCTCGAAACCCGGAGGCGACCATGGCCCTGCCCGTTCGGCTACAGCTTGTATACTGGGGGATCGCGGCTGCGGTCTTCTTCATCCTGCTCTGGGCCTTGGGCAATGTGATGCTGCCTTTCCTTGTGGGCGGCGCCATCGCCTATTTCCTTGATCCCATCGCCGACCGGCTGGAACGCGCGGGCCTGTCGCGCGTCGGGGCCACGGTCACCATCTCGCTGGTGGCGGTGCTGGCGACGGTCTTGCTGATCCTTGCCATCATCCCCACGCTGATCCAGCAATTGACCGGCCTGATCAACGCCGCCCCTGAAATCGCGCAGCGGCTTCAGGCCTTTCTCGTGGAACGCTTCCCGGAACTCAGCGACAGCACCTCCACCATGCGTCAGACACTGGCCCAGATCGCCGCGACGATTCAGGCGCAGGGCGGCGAACTGGCCAATACGCTGCTTTCTTCAGCCATGAGCCTTGTGTCCGCCGTGGTCTTCATCGTCGTCGTCCCGGTCGTGGCCTTCTACCTGCTGCTCGACTGGGATCACATGGTCGCCCGCATCGACAGCCTGCTTCCGCGCGACCACGCCCCTGCAATCCGCCGGATCGGGCGCGAGATCGACTCCGTCCTCGCCGGTTTCGTGCGTGGCCAGCTGTCCGTCTGCCTGCTGCTGGGCAGCTTCTATTCCATCGCGCTGATGATTGCCGGGCTGCAATTCGGCCTGATCGTGGGTGCGATCGCTGGCGCGATCACGTTCATTCCCTATGTCGGCTCGCTGGTCGGCGGCACGCTGGCCATCGGTCTTGCGCTGTTTCAATTCTGGGGCGATTGGGTTTCCATCGGCATCATCGCGGCGATCTTCGCCGTGGGTCAATTCGTCGAAGGCAACATCCTGACGCCGAAACTGGTTGGCAATTCCGTGGGCCTGCACCCCGTCTGGCTGCTCTTTGCGCTGTCGGCCTTCGGGTCCATCTTCGGCTTTGCCGGGATGCTGGTCGCCGTGCCAGTCGCCGCCTCCATCGGTGTGATCACCCGCTTCGGGATCGAAAAATACCACGCCAGCCTGCTCTATCGCGGTTATGACACGCCTCAGGCACCACAGCCCAAGGACGAGGCGGCCGAGTGATCCGCCAGCTTGCCTTTGACCTGCCCGCGCGGCAGGCCTATCGGCGCGAGGATTTCTTCGTCTCTCCCGCCAATGCCACGGCCTTGGCCGCCATTGACGGCTGGAAGGACTGGCCGGGGGGCAAGATGCTGCTGGTCGGCCCGCAAGGCAGCGGCAAGACCCATCTCGCCCGGCTCTGGGCGCAGGAAACCGGGGCCGCCTGCCTGCCCGCCGCTGATCTTGCCACCGCTGATCTGCCCGCGTTGTCCGCCCATGGGGCCGTCGCGGTCGAGGATGCGGAAACCGCCGCAGGCCAGCCGGGGGCCGAGGCGGCCTTTTTCCATCTGCACAACCTTGTCACCCAATCCGGCCACCTGCTCGTCACAGCCGCCACCCCGCCGCGCGACTGGGGCCTTGCCCTGCCCGACCTTGCCAGCCGGTTGCAGGCCGCCCCCGTCACCCGGATCGAAGCCCCCGATGACGCGCTGCTCTCTGCCGTGCTGATCAAACTGTTTGCCGATCGGCAGATCACCGTGCCCCCCACGCTGATCCCCTATCTTGTCCTGCGCATGGAGCGCTCCATCGCCGCCGCCCGCGATCTTGTGGCGCGGCTTGATGCCCATGCCCTCGCCGCTGGACGCCCGGTCACCCGCCAACTCGCCGCGCAATTGCTCGACGCCGCGCCGCCCGACACGCAAGACTGACCCCGCCGCTTCATCTTGGCGAAAATACCCATTCCGCCGCGCGCCGCTGCACAACGCTGGACAGTCCGCCGCGCCAATGGTCATCTGTCACACAGTTGTTGCCTTCCCCCCTTACCCCGCGTGACATGACCCAGGCCGATTTCCTCAAAACCCCGTTCCCCGCCCCCGTCACCCTCCCCGAAGAGGAACGGACAGGCCCACGCCGCTTTTTCAACCGCGAAATGTCGTGGCTGGCCTTCAACTGGCGCGTGCTGGATGAGGCGTCCAATCCGCTGGTGCCGCTCTTGGAACGGCTGCGCTTCCTGTCGATTTCGGCCACCAACCTGGACGAATTTTATACCGTTCGCGTCGCGGGCCTGCGCGCGCTGGTGCGCAACGGCAACGCCAGCCACTCCGAAGATGGTCGCAGCCCGACCGAACAGCTTGGCCTGATCCATGCCAACGCCCGCCGCCTGATGCTGACGCAGCAGGCCGTGTTCAACAAACTCCGCAAAGAGATGGAAGCGCAGGGCATCACCCTGCTCACCCGCTCCAAACTCACCGCGCGCGATCTGAAACATCTCGAAGACCACTTCCTGAACAAGGTCTTCCCCGTCCTGTCACCCTTGGCCATCGACCCGGCACATCCTTTCCCCTTCATCCCCAACACTGGCTTCTCGCTCGCGCTGGAACTGGAACGCGAAAGCGATCACCGCACGCTTCAGGCCCTGCTGCCCATCCCGCAGCAGATCGCCCGTTTCGTGGCCCTGCCCGGCAAGCCGGGGGAAAACCGCTTCCTGCCGCTAGAGGAATTGCTTCTCCTCCACCTGAACATGCTGTTCCCCGGCTATACCGACCGGGGCCACTGCATCTTCCGCGTCCTGCGCGACAGCGATCTGGAAGTGGAGGATGAAGCCGAAGATCTCGTCCGCGAGTTTGAAACCGCCCTCAAGCGCCGCCGCCGGGGCGAAGTGATCCGCCTGAAAATCTCATCCGGTGCGCCGCCGGAACTGCGCGCGCTCATCATGGATGAACTGGGCGTCACCGAAGACATGGTGGTTGAGATTCGCGGCCTTCTGGGCATCGCCGATCTCAAGGAACTGGTCCTCTCCTCCCGCCCTGATCTTTTGTGGCCGCCCTTCGTGTCGCGCGTGGCCGAACGAGTGCAGGACCACGACGGCGATATCTTCGCCGCCATCCGGCAGAAGGACATCCTTCTTCACCACCCCTATGAAACCTTTGATCAGGTCATCCGCTTCCTCGAACAGGCGGCGCGTGACCCGAACGTTCTGGCCATCAAGCAAACGCTTTACCGCACCTCATGGGACAGCCCCATCGTCTCCGCCCTGTGCGAGGCGGCAGAGGCGGGTAAATCCGTCACCGCCCTTGTCGAACTCAAGGCGCGCTTTGATGAGGCCGCCAACATCCGCCAGTCTCGCCGTCTGGAACGGTCCGGCGCGCATGTCGTCTATGGCTTCATGCAGTACAAGACCCACGCCAAGATCAGCACGGTTGTCCGCCGCGAAGGTGAAAACCTTGTCACCTATACCCATTACGGCACGGGCAACTATCACCCGATCACTGCCCGCATCTATACCGACCTGTCCTTCTTCACCTGCGATCCGGCGCTGGGGCGCGATGCCACCAAGGTTTTCAACTACCTGTCGGGCTATGTGCAGCCCGAGGGGCTGGAAAACCTCGCCATCTCGCCCATCACGCTCAAGCCGCGCCTGCTGGAACTGATCGGGATCGAGGCGGATCACGCCCGCGCCGGCCGCCCCGCCGAAATCTGGGCCAAGATGAACAGCCTGATCGACCCCGAGGTGATCGACGCTCTCTATGCCGCGTCGCAAGCCGGGGTGAAGATCAGCCTCATCATTCGCGGCATCTGCGGCGTGCGCCCCGGAGTGCAGGGCTTGTCGGAAAACATCCGCGTCAAATCCATCGTGGGCCGCTTCCTTGAACATTCCCGCATCGTCTGCTTCGGCTCTGGCCATGGACTGCCCTCGCAAAAGGCGCGGGTGTTCATTTCCTCAGCCGACTGGATGGGCCGCAACCTGACGCGGCGGGTGGAAACGCTGGTGGAAATCAACAACCCCACCGTCAAGGCGCAGATCGTCAGCCAGATCATGGCCGCCAACCTGGCGGATGAGGCGCAAAGCTGGGTCCTGCGCCCCGACGGTACCTATCGCCGCGAACTGGAACCCGCCGACGGCACGCTGTTCAACTGCCACCGCTTCTTCATGGAAAACCCGTCGCTGTCGGGCCGTGGCACGGCGGGGGCCAAGGACGTGCCGCGTCTGGCCCAGTTGCGCGATGATGCCCCGCCGATCTGACCGGTTGGCAGGGTGATCTGTCAGGTCTGACGCCACGACACGCGCCCATCGCCCCGCTGCGATGGCGTCAACCACCTTGACCCCGCCCCGCATCCGCGCCACCTTTCGCCCGCAAGACGAAGGACTGCCAAGATGAACGACTCCGCCCCCGCCGCCGATACCGGCAGTGATGATGATTGGGGCCCGTTTGGCCGCCCGCTTTTCGATGACCCCTCCGTCCGCGCCCTGTCGCGCGTGGGTGTTGTCGATGTCGGCTCAAACTCCGTCCGTATGGTCGTGTTTGACGGTGCCGCCCGCAGCCCGGCCTATTTCTACAACGAAAAAATCATGTGCGGCCTTGGCAAGGGTCTGGCCGAAACCGGCCGCCTGAACCCCACCGGCCGCATCCGCGCACTGGCCGCGCTGAAACGCTTCGCTTTGCTGGCCGAAGGCATGGGCGTGGACCCGCTGACCGTCGTCGCGACCGCCGCCACGCGCGAGGCAGAGGATGGCCCCGAATTCCAGGCCGAAGTGCTGCGCGAAACCGGCCTGCGACTTTGGGTGATCAACGGCGATGAAGAGGCCCGTCTGTCAGCGCAGGGCGTTCTTCTGGGCTGGCCCGAGGCGAAGGGACTGGTCTGCGATATCGGCGGCAACTCGATGGAACTGGCCCGCATCGGCGATGGTCAGGTGGGCAAACGCATCTCTACCCCCCTTGGCCCCTTCCGCCTGCAACAGGTGACGGGCGGCGATGTCAAACGCCGCGCGCTCATCGAACGCATCCTGAAAACCGCGCAATCCGCCGTGAAATCCAGCGGCGAACGCATCTACCTCGTCGGCGGCTCCTGGCGCGTGATCGCGCGGCTCGACATGGAACGCCGCAACTACCCGCTGACCGTGCTGCACGAATACCGCATGACGCCGCAAAGCCTGCTCGACACGCTCGACTGGATCGCCGGCAGCGACCTGCCCCTCCTGCGCGCCCGCACCGGCACCTCATCGGAACGGATGGAGCTTGTCCCCCTCGCCTGCGAGGTGCTGCGCGAACTGGTGCGCATCTTCAAGCCGACGGAAATCGACGTCTCGGCCTATGGCATCCGCGAAGGCCTGCTTTATGAACAGATGCCCCCCCGCCTGCGCCAGCGCGACCCGCTGATCGAAGCCGCGCGCATGGCGGAAATGACATCCGCCCGCGTGCCGGGTTTCGGCAAGAAACTTTATGAATTCCTGCTGCCCCTGTTCAAGGATGCCGACAAGGAACGCCACCGCCTGATCAAGGCCGCCTGCCTGCTGCACGATACCACATGGCGCGCGCATCCCGATTACCGGGCCGAGGTCTGCTTTGACAACGCCACCCGCGCCAACCTTGGCGGCCTAGATCACCCTGGTCGCGTCTTTCTGGGCCTATCGCTCTTGCACCGTTACAAGAATTCCCGCTCCGGCTCGCGCCTTGAACCCCTGTTCCGCCTTCTGACCGACGAACAGATTCAGGATGCCGAGGTGCTGGGTAAGGCCATGCGCTTTGGCGCCATGTTCTCGGTCGCCGACCCGTCCGAAGCGGGATCGCTGCGCTGGCAACCAAAGAAGCGCGTCCTCGAACTCAGCCTTACCGAACGCGGTCGTGATCTGTTCGGCGAGGTTGCACAGTCCCGGTTCACCTCACTCGCCCTCGCGATGAAGGCCAAGACCAGCATCAGCAGCGTTTGAACATGCTCACGCTGGATCACCTCGCTGTCGCCGCCACCTGCCTTGATGAAGGGACCACCGCGGTCGAGGCTGCGCTTGGCGTCACCCTAGCACCGGGGGGCCAACACCCGCATATGGCCACACATAACCGCCTGCTCTCGCTCGGCCCCGACCTCTATCTTGAGGTGATCGCCGCCGATCCCGCCCAGCCCCGCCCCGCATGGCCGCGCTGGTTCGATCTGGATCGCTTCACCGGACCGCCCCGCCTGACGAACTGGATCTGCCGCTGCGATGACATTGGCACGGAACTGGCCCTTTCACCCCAAGGCACCGGCACCCCAGTCGCCTTGGCGCGCGGCGATTTCCGCTGGCAGATGGCCGTTCCAGCCTCTGGCATCCTGCCCTTTGACAACGCCTTCCCGGCGCTGATCCAATGGGAAGGCAGCGCCCACCCCGCCCCGCGCCTGCCCGATATCGGCATCCGCCTGACCCGGTTCGAAATCGCCCATCCCGATGCGCTGGCCCTGCGCGCGGCGCTGCACACCCGCCTGAATGATCCGCGTGTCGTGTTCACCCCCGGCCCGCAGGCCATGCGCGCGACCTTTGCCACCCCGCATGGCGACCGGCATCTGGAATGATCCGCGACGCCACCCCCGCCGACGCCCCCGCCATCGCCGCGATCTGGAACCCGGCGATCCGCGATACCTCTGTCACCTTCAACGCCGCCGAAAAATCGCTCTCCGAGATCACCGCGATGATCACCGACCGTCAGGCCGCAGGGCATGCCTTTCTTGTGGCAGAAACGTCAGGCCGCATCGTGGGCTTTGCCACCTACGCCCAGTTTCGCGGCGGTGTGGGTTATGCCCACACCATGGAACACACCATCCTTCTTTCCCCCGATGCGCAAGGCACCGGCCTTGGCCGCGCCCTGCTGACCGCCATCGAAGATCATGCCCGCTCGGCTGGCGCGATCAGCCTGTTCGCCGGGGTCAGCGCCGAAAACCCGGCCGGGCGCGCCTTTCACACCCGCATGGGCTATACCGAGGTGGCGATCCTGCAACGGGTGGGCTTCAAATTCGGTCGCGCCATGGATCTGGTCCTCATGCAGAAGTTCCTCTCCTGACTTCTGCCAAAATCCGACGTAACATCGTCATATGTCGATCTGGACCCGCATCGCCGAAGCGCTGTCTGCACTCGCCCAGGGCGAGCCGCTTTCCGTTGTCTTCGACAAACTTCAGGGCAAGGTCGACCACCACCCCGAACTGACCGTCGGCTTCACCATCGCCGTCATCGCGCTGGGGGCCAAGATCGCCAAGGCCGATGGCGAGGTAACGCGGGATGAGGTCACCGCCTTCCGCCGCGTCTTCACGATTGATGAGGCCGAGCTTCAGAACGCCGCCCGCGTCTTCAACCTTGCCCGTCAGGATGTGGCGGGCTTTGATGCCTATGCCCGCAAGATCGCCGCCATGTTCGGGGCCGGTCACCGCGACGTGCTGGAAGACGTGATGGAGGGGCTGTTCCTCATCGCCCTCGCCGATGGCCGCTATCACCCCGGCGAGGATGATTTCCTGCGCGAGGTCGCCCGCATCTTCGGCCTGACGGATGCCTGCTTCCGCGCCCTTCATGCCAGTTTCGTCGAAGGCGCGCCCCGCGACCCGTATGATGTGCTGGGCATCCCCCCCGACACCCCCATCGAACAGGCCCGCGCTGCATGGAAGGCCGCCGTCAAGGAACACCACCCCGACAGGATGCTCGCCCGCGGCGTCCCGGAAGAGGCGATCAAGCTGTCTGAACGCCGCCTGATCGCGCTGAATGCCGCATGGGAAGAGATTTCGGCGAAAGAGGCGGCCTGACGCCATGGCAGGGCCAAGCCTGCGCCTTGCCACCTACAATGTCGAATGGTTCAACGCCCTATTCGATGATGCGGGCCATCCGCTGAACGACACCCACCCCTCGGCCCGTTATGGCATCACCCGCGACCGGCAGTTGACCGCCCTACGCGCTGTCTTTGCCGCACTGGATGCCGATGGGATCATGGTGATCGAAGCGCCCGACACCGGATCAAAACGCTCCACCACCCGCGCGCTGGAACGCTTTGCCGCCAGCGCGGGCCTGCGCGCCCGTCGCGCCATCATCGGCTATCCGTCTGAAACTGAACAGGAAATTGCCTTTCTCTATGATCCGGACCGGCTCACCATCCGCCACGATCCGCAGGGCGACCCCGCCCCCCGTCAAGGGGCCAGCAACGCCCCCCGTTTCGACACCGCCTTCCGCTATGACCTTGATGCCGATGGCGTGGGCGAGGTGATCCGCTTTTCCAAACCACCCCTAGAACTGGCCGTCACCCATGCGGCGGGAACCCTTCGCCTGATCGGCGTACATGCCAAATCCAAAGCGCCCCACGGCGCGCGCGATGATGTCGAACTCACCCGCCTTGCCATCGACAACCGCCGCAAACAACTCGCCCAATGCCTTTGGCTGCGCCAGCGGGTAACGGCGCATATCCGGGCGGGCGACAGCGTCATCGTCATGGGCGATCTGAACGATGGCCCCGGTCTGGATGAATATGAAAAGCTGTTCGGCCATTCCGGGGTAGAGGTCGTCCTCGGCCCCGACGACCCGCCCGACCTGCGCCTCTTCGATCCCCATGCCCAGATGGCCATCACCCAGCGCCTTGGCGTGGCCCCCGCCACCGCCCGTTTCTTCATCGCGCCCCAAAACCGCTGGCTGGATGCGCTCTTGGATTTCGTCATGGTCTCGCCCGATCTGCGCGCCCGCGCGGCGCCCGTTTGGCGCATTTGGCACCCCGATGATGACCCTGTGATCGCCGCCAATCCCACCCTGCGCGCCGCGCTTCTGGATGCGTCCGACCATTTCCCCGTGACGCTGGACCTTGCCCCTGTTGAATAGCCGCCCGCCATCCCCATCTATGGCCCATGAAACACGCAGTCCTGATCCTCGCCCTCGCCCTTGCCCCGCTCCCCGCCCTCGCGCAGGAAACCCCCGCGCCCGAGGCCGAGGAAGGACCCAGCCTCATGGAACGCGGCCTTGCCCTGTTCTTCGAAGGCTTCCGTCAGGAACTGGAACCCGCGCTGGAAGGCATGGGCGACGCGTTGACCGAACTGCAACCCGCCCTCGACAGCATGATGGGCATGATTGACGACATGACGAACTACTCGATGCCCGAAATGCTGGAAAACGGTGACATCATCATGCGCCGCAAGCCGGATGCGCCGCCGGTTGAACCGCCTGCGGCACCCGGCACGGATCTGTAACGCTGCGCCAGAACCCCGCGCCCGACGGGGGCATCGCCCCTGTCAGATTTTTCGCAGAAAAATCGTCCCTTCACATCCGGCCAGACCGGATCAACCGGCAAGCATGGACTGCGCCACCCCGCGCCCCGACAGCACCGCCCCATGCGCTGTGCCGAAATAATCCGGCTCCGCAGCCTCGCCCGCGAACCACAGCGCCCCGTCCCACTCGGCCCCCGCCAGCGCGCGTCGGCTGTCCGGCCCGCTGCCCACAGCGTGAAAACTGTAACTGCCCAGACTGAACGGATCGCGCCCCCAGCGCGTCACCTGTGCTGCGACCGGGGCGGGAAAGCCGGACCCGAACATCGCGCGCAAGGCATCGGATGCCGCCGCCACCGTGGCGCGGTCATCCAGACCCTCCAACGCGGCTGCCTGATCACCAGCATGGAACCCCAGCAGAACCGGCGCGCCCGTTCCCCGCGTCAGCGACACCCATTCCGCCCAGATGCCCGGCTCCGGCCCCAGCCAGCCGATCCAGTCCACATCATCGGGCCACTGCACCCGGTCAAAGCGTAGCCAGCATTTGTTCAGCAACCCCATGCCCAGCCCGTCAATCGCCGCCTGCCGCGGAGGATCCAGCGCCGCGCCAAACCGGACACGCCCGGATTGCAACACCCCCAGCGGCAGCGTGCAGACGATCCGCCCTGCCGCAATCACAGATCCATCCGCCAGCGTCACCCGCCCCGGCGCAATCTCCACCACCTCGGCCCCCAGACGCAGGTTCACCCCCTGCGCCATGTGGCGCGCAACCTGATCGAACCCGTCGGGGAACAGCGCATCCGCGCCGTCAAATTCCTCCCCCTCCGAACCCCACCACGCCGACAGACGCCGCGCAGGCCCGCCATATTCCTGCTCCAGCGTGCTGTTGATCAGATACTGCACCAACCGCCGTTCCCCGGCGCTGGCCTTCCGCCAACCTTCTGATGCCTCCACTGCCGCCAAAACCGAAACATCGCTGTCACGATCCTCGGCCGTTGCCAGCGCACGGCGCAGGATCCGCTCCGCCCCCCGCAGGTCGGGGTCAATCTCCTCCCCCGCCGCATCCAGCAGGATCGCCCGGTCATAGCTCGTCTCCACCAGACGCGCGCCCGCATCGCGCGCCAACGCCTCCAGCGGATTGCCCTTTCGCCCGTGAATCCAGCTCGCCCCCAGATCCATCGGCAGATCGGGCCAAAGGCGTGAGGTGTGGATGCGCCCGCCGGGCCGACCCCGCGCCTCCAGCACCACCACCTCCTGCCCTGCATCCGCAAGCGCCCGCGCCACAGAAAGCCCGGCCAGCCCGGCCCCGATCACCACGACCGGCCCCTCCGCCGCCCGTGCCGCCCGCAGGCCAAGCCCCACCGCCCCCAAACCCATCACCACCGCACGCCGCGTCACACCAGAAACCATCGCCGTCCTCAGGTCCGGGTCGCCCGGATCAACTCCAGAATATCCTTCGCTGCCTCGGGGATATTCGTCCCCGGCCCAAAGATCGCCTTCACCCCGGCATCATAAAGGAACTGGTAATCCTGCTGCGGGATCACGCCCCCGCAGATCACCAGAATCTCTCCCGCCCCGGCATCCTTCAGCGCCTGCACCAGCTTGGGGGCCAATGTCTTGTGCCCCGCCGCCTGCGACGAAATCCCCACCACATGCACATCATTGTCGATGGCGTCCTGCGCCGCCTCTTCCGGCGTCTGGAACAGCGGGCCCACATCCACATCAAACCCGATATCGGCAAAGGCCGTGGCGATCACCTTCGCCCCCCGGTCATGCCCGTCTTGCCCCATCTTCACGACCAGCATCCGCGGACGCCGCCCTTCCTCTTCGGCAAAGGCTTCCACATCCTTCTGAATCTGAGCAAAGCCCTGATCGCCCTCATAGGCCGCGCCATATACCCCGGCCAAGGTCTTCACCTCGGCGCGATGACGCCCGAACACCTTTTCCATCGCCATGCTGATCTCTCCGACTGTGGCCCTTGCGCGGGCCGCAACCACGGCCGCCTCCAGCAGATTGCCGCCCTCGCCCGCACGGCGGGTCATTTCTTCCAACGCGGCCTGACAGGCGGCCTCGTCCCGCGCCGCGCGGGTGCTGTTCAGCCGCGTGATCTGCGCCTCGCGCACCGCCACATTGTCGATATCCAGGAAATCGATCGGGTCTTCCTTGTCCTTGCGGTACTTGTTCACCCCGACGATCACTTCCTCGCCCCGGTCGATCATTGCCTGCCGCCGCGCCGCACTTTCCTCGATCCGCAGCTTGGGCATCCCCGTGGCCACCGCCTTGGTCATGCCCCCCATCGCCTCGACCGCTTCCATCAGGGTCCAGGCCTGCTCGGCCAGTTGCGCCGTCAGCGTTTCCACATAGTAAGACCCCGCCAGCGGATCGACGACATGGGTGATCCCCGTCTCTTCCTGCAAGATCAACTGCGTATTCCGCGCGATCCGCGCGCTGAATTCGGTCGGCAGGGCAATCGCCTCATCCAGCGCATTGGTATGCAGCGACTGTGTCCCGCCCAACGCTGCCGCCATCGCCTCATAGGCGGTGCGGATCACGTTGTTATACGGGTCCTGCTCCTGCAAGCTCACGCCGCTGGTCTGGCAATGGGTCCGCAACATCAGGCTGGATGTCTTCTGCGCCCCGAACCCTTCCATGATCCGATGCCACAGCATCCGCGCCGCGCGCAGCTTGGCCACTTCCATGAAGAAATTCATCCCGATGGCGAAGAAGAAACTCAGCCGCCCCGCGAATTCATCGACATTCATCCCCCGCGCCAGCGCCGTGCGGACATATTCCCGCCCATCGGCCAGCGTGAAGGCCAGCTCCTGCACAAGGTTCGCCCCCGCCTCCTGCATGTGATAGCCAGAGATGGAGATGGAGTTGAACTTCGGCATCTCTTTCGCCGTGTATTCAATGATATCCGCGATGATCCGCATGCTGGGTTCAGGCGGATAGATATAGGTGTTGCGCACCATGAACTCTTTCAGGATGTCGTTCTGGATCGTCCCTGATAGCGCTGCCCGCGACACACCTTGCTCTTCCCCGGTCACGATGAAACTGGCCAGAACCGGGATCACCGCGCCGTTCATCGTCATCGACACGCTGACCTTGTCCAGCGGGATGCCGTCGAACAGCACCTTCATGTCCTCGACACTGTCGATGGCGACGCCCGCCTTGCCCACATCGCCCACGACACGGGGATGATCGCTGTCATAGCCGCGGTGGGTGGCAAGGTCGAAGGCCACCGACACCCCCTGCTGCCCCGCCGCCAGCGCCTTGCGATAGAAATTGTTGCTCTCTTCCGCGGTCGAAAACCCGGCATATTGCCGGATCGTCCAAGGACGGCCTGCATACATCGTGGCCCGCACTCCACGCGTGAAGGGGGCCACCCCCGGCAACTCGCCCATCTGCGGCAGCGCCGCCACATCCGCCTGCGTATACAGCGGCTTGACGGCGATCCCCTCAAGCGTTTGCCATGTCAGGCTGTCGGGATCCGCGCCCTTCAATTCCTTGGCAGCCAGCGCCCGCCATTTCGACAGATCTTCCGTCATCTTTCTTCCTTCCACTGCCGGGGTGGGCATCCCGGCCATATCCCTTGGGTTTTCAGCCGCCTGCCCTATATTCAGGGTCAAAGAGGAACCGCATGAAAACCCTGTTTGCCTTGCTTGTCGCAGCCCTGCTGCCGCTTTCGGCCTTCGCACAAGAGGCCGCCGATTTTGCCCCCGTCCCGGCATCCGAGGTGGTGCTGGACGAACTCATGTATGTGAAACGCCCGCTGGTCGTTTTCGCGGACTCCCCGAACGATCCGAACTTCATCCGGCAGATGGACCTGATCGGTCGCGATCCCGCCTCGCTTCTGGCGCGCGATGTGGTGGTGATCACGGACACAGACCCCGCCGCCCGGTCCGAACTGCGCAAGAAACTGCGCCCGCGCGGCTTTTCCTTGGTGATCCTCGACAAGGATCTGAAAACAACCCTGCGCAAACCGCTGCCTTGGGACGTGCGCGAAATCACCCACGCCATCGACAAATTCCCGCTGCGTCGGCAGGAAATCCAGCAAGGCAACCGCCCCGCTGCGGGTGGCTGATCGCTCACCGGCACGCCCTGTCGCGCACGAGAAAGACTCCGGTCAGAACATAAATCCAAACCAGCACCGCAGCCCCCTGCTCTACGGTGACCAACCCAACCCTCCATAGGCCCGCCACTGCGAAGATCAGCACCGCGAACACTGCCCAGAGCAGGACCAACCGCCACAAGACCACCGCCCGCCCCATGACGCGCCAGATCAGCGCACAGGACAGCGCGACACCCGCGCCCCAGATTGGCAGATTGAAAAGCAAGAAGCGGGGCGGGGCCGAAGGGTACAACCACGGAAATCCTGTCAACGCCGCCAACCAGTGCAAGCCCTCTCCCCCGTCCCGCGCAGCGTCCCAAAGCAGAGCATTCGCCACGGCCCAGAAGGGAACTGTGACCAGCGCGCCAAGGGTCGCAACTGCGGAACGGGCGAAGGGGTGCCACCTCACTCGAACTCCATGATCACTTCATCCACCTTCAGGCTCGCCCCCGCACTGGCGGTGATCTTCTTCACCACACCGCGCCGCTCGGCCTTCAGGATGTTTTCCATCTTCATGGCCTCGACTGTGGCCAGCGCCTGCCCTTCCTGAACCTCGTCGCCCTCGGCCACGTTGATCTTCACCACCAGTCCCGGCATCGGGCAGAGCAGGTATTTCGACGTGTCCGGCGGCATCTTCTCCGGCATCAGCAGCGCCAACTCATGCTGGCGCGGGCTGCGGACATGGCATTTCACCTCGGCCCCGCGCAGCCGCAGACGGAACCCGCCCGAGATCTTGCCCACCTTCATCACCAAAGGCGCACCATCCACCATCAGCCGTGCCAGCGGCTGCCCCGGCGTCCAGTCGCTGGTCACCCGATGCGTGGTTCCTTCCGCAAAGGTCACGGTCGATCCATCGCGATCTGCACGGATCGTTACCGCAAACGCCTCGCCCTGCACTGCCACCACCCAGTCATCGCCCACCCGGCGCTGATGGTTGTCCATCGTCCCGGTGATCCGCGTGCGCCGGATCTCGGCCACCCGGTTCATCGCTGCCGCTGCCGCTGCCACCCGGCGCAGCGTCGGCGCGTCCAGCGTCGCCCCCTGAAATCCTTCGGGATATTCCTCGGCGATGAAAGCCGTGGTGATATTGCCTGATACGAAGCGCGGATGATCCATCACCGCGCCCACGAAGGGCAGGTTGTGGCCGATGCCTTCCACCTCGAACGTGTCCAGTGCCAGCCGCATCTCCTCGATTGCCGCCTCGCGCGTCTCGCCCCAGGTGCACAGCTTGGCGATCATCGGGTCGTAATACATGCTGATCTCGCCGCCCTCGAAGACGCCAGTATCATTGCGCACAATCCCCCCGCGTGGCGTCGTCCCCTCGACCGGCGGGCGATAGCGCGTCAGACGGCCGATCGACGGCAGGAAGTTCCGATACGGGTCTTCCGCATAGAGCCGGCTTTCCATCGCCCAGCCGTTGATCTTCAGATCATCCTGCTTGAACGGCAAAGGCTCGCCCGCCGCCACGCGGATCATCTGTTCCACCAGATCAACCCCGGTGATCAGTTCCGTCACCGGATGTTCCACCTGCAACCGGGTGTTCATCTCCAGGAAATAGAAGTTGCGGTTGCCATCAACGATGAATTCCACCGTCCCCGCGCTGGTATAGCCCACCGCACGTGCCAAGGCGCAGGCCTGCTCGCCCATCGCCTTGCGCGTCGCCGGGTCCAGAAACGGCGACGGCGCCTCTTCGATCACCTTCTGGTTCCGCCGCTGGATCGAACATTCGCGCTCATGCAGATAGACGCAATTGCCATGCTTGTCGGCCAGAACCTGAATCTCGATATGGCGCGGCTGGGTGACGAATTTCTCGATGAAAATCCGGTCATCGCCAAAAGACGCCGCCGCCTCGTTCTTGGATGACTGGAACCCTTCCGCCGCCTCGGCATCGGTCCACGCAATCCGCATCCCCTTGCCACCGCCCCCGGCGCTGGCCTTGATCATCACGGGATACCCCACCTGACCGCTGATCTTCACCGCCTCGTCCGCATCGGCGATCAGGCCCATATAGCCCGGCACCGTCGACACCCCGGCCTCCTGCGCCAGCTTTTTCGAGGTGATCTTGTCCCCCATCGCCTCAATCGCCGGGCTGGGCGGGCCGATGAACACCACGCCCTCCTTCTCCAGTGCCGCCGCGAAATCCATCCGCTCGGACAGGAAGCCGTACCCCGGATGCACCGCCTCGGCCCCCGTCGCGCGCACTGCCGCCACGATCTTGTCGATCACGATATAAGACTGGTTCGCAGGCGCGGGGCCGATATGCACTGCCTCATCCGCCATCTTCACATGCAGCGCGTTGCGGTCGGCATCGGAATAGACCGCCACCGTCTTGATACCCATCTTGCGGGCCGTCTTGATGACGCGGCAGGCGATCTCGCCCCGGTTGGCGATCAGGATCTTCTTGAACATCTCTCTCCCCTTGCACCGCGCCCGGGCCGGGACGCGGAAATGACAAAGGCCACCCGGGCGGACTGCCCGGATGGCCTTTGCGATGTGGCATCAGGCTGCCCGAAGGCAGCCGTCAGATCAGTAGCGACGGCAGGGCGGCAGGCCCGGCAGGCCGCAAGACGCAGCACCGGCCAGCGCGCCGAGTGCAGCACCGGCAACCATGTTTTCATCCATCGCGTCTGCGATGGCGGCACCGGCGACCGCGCCGCCAAGGCCGCGCTCGGTCGGGGTCGCCATGCAACCCGCAAGGGTCGTGGTGGCAAGTGCAAAAAGGACGAAATATTTACGCATGGCTCGTTGCCTCTCAAGGTTGTTATTGAGCACGAGTTTACCGTGTTCACAGCCGCAATAAAGTGAAATTCGCGGCAGAACGATCCCGCTTTCGTGTGATCGGCAGAAGCGCGCGCATACAGCCCGCTGTCGCCCTTAGAAAAAAGGTCCGGCCGCCCCAGCTGCGGGGCAGGCCGGACTGCAAGGGAAGGGGTACAGTCTAGGCAGAGACGGGGGCCGTAGGATGAACACCCCGCATGTTCATCAGCTTGGCCGACCACGGCACCCATGGCAAACCCGAAGTCGGCAGCGAAATCGCACTGTGCGAAACCTTGCCGGAATGCGGATGCGGTCGGCAAAACCATGCCTAGTCATCCCCCCCATCGCCGTCATAATCATCCTCGGCAAAGCCGAAATCAGGGGCGTTCTTGGCGAACACCTCGGGAAAGCTTGCCTCGGCCCGCTTCACGTCGATGCGCAGCATCGCGTCATAGGAACAGGGATCGAACGGGTCTTCCGCCGGAACCACCTCGCGCCCGAACAGCCAGGACAGCCGCCCCGCATCCAGATTGCCCCGCTCGAACGGCTCTTCCCCGAACTGCGCCCAAAGCGCTGCCATGAACCCCTGATCGGCCATGCGGTCGGCGTGCTTGCGGTCGCGATAGCGTTCTCGCTTCACGATCTTTGCCGGCCCGTCCTTGCGGTTCTCGCGCCGGATGACGAATTGGAAATCTGTTCCGGGCAACCGCCCCGGAAAACCGCGATGCTTCAGCATGTCCTGCCCCCATCAATACCAAGGGGGGCGTCATGCCGGATCAAGCGGCCAAGGTCAAATCCGGCGCCCGGTTTCAGGGCGCCAGACAGAATCGGGGCGGGCCGGGGCTGACACGCCCCATTGGCCCGCCCGGATGTCTTACTTGTACTTGCCGGTGTAGGTCGGCTCGGTCGAAACGGGGGTATCCACGTATACGACTTCTTCTTCTTTGGCAGCGCAAGCTGCGACAAAGGCAACCATGGCCAGGGCCAGAATGGTTTTCGTGCTCTTCGACATCCTCTACTCCTATTTTCTTGGAGGGTCAGACCGAACGATACGCCGCCGGACTGCCCCCGATGCGAGGCATAGGCCGCTTGGGTTCGGCCTTCGCGCACCATATCCGAAAAATCGGCGAAAGCACACGCAGGCAGAGCCAAGTTATCAGCCTGTGGCCGTGCTACATCAGCAAGGCCCCCACGGGCAAGACGCATCATGCGTGCATCGGCGGACATCAGAACATCTCCCAGACGCAAACACCATCTTCGATCCGGTAGGATTCAAAGAATTGCGTGGCCTCGGGGGCGGCCTCGCCAAAGGGCACCGCCACATCCGACAGCGAGATGATCACCTGTTCCGGATGCGGCCCCTGATCGGCGATGCGCGGCAAGGCATATCTGTCGCACAGATGCTGCATGTCGGCACTGGCGGTTTCAAACGCCACCCCGCCCCCCGGCGCAATCCCCGGCGCCAGAAACCGGAACCGCAGCGCCAGCCCGTCCGGCCCCGGCGCGTTCCAGATCACATCCTGCAAGGTGATCTCTTGCCCTGACGGGACCTCGATCCGCGCCCCATCGCCCGGTTCCACCACAAGCTCCGCCCCCGCCTCTTGCGCAGCCGCAGACCCCGCCAGAATGGCGGCCATCACGGCAATACGGGCAAGGGCGACGGGCATCACTCGGCTCCTATAGCGGAATATTGTCGTGCTTCTTCCAAGGGTTGGTCTGCTTCTTCTCGCGCAGGCTGGCAAAGGCCCGCGCCACCCGGCGGCGGGTGGAATGGGGCATGATCACCTCGTCGATGAAACCCTTTTCCGCCGCCACGAAGGGGTTGGCGAAGCGGTCCTCGTAATCCTTCACGCGCGCGGCGATCTTCTCCTTGTCGCCCAACTCGCTGCGATAAAGGATCTCGACCGCACCCTTCGCCCCCATCACGGCCACTTCCGCCGTGGGCCAGGCATAGTTGAAATCGCCCCGCAAATGCTTGGACGACATCACGACATAGGCCCCGCCATAGGTCTTGCGCGTCAGCACTGTCACCTTCGGCACAGTCGCTTCGCCATAGGCGAACAGCAGCTTTGCCCCGTGCTTGATCACGCCCGCATATTCCTGCCCCGTCCCCGGAAGGAACCCCGGCACATCCACCAGCGTCAGGATCGGAATCTCGAACGCATCGCAGAACCGCACGAACCGCGCGGCCTTGCGCGACGCGTCAATGTCCAGACATCCCGCCAAAACCATCGGCTGGTTTGCCACCACACCCACCGACTGCCCTTCGATCCGGATGAAACCACAGATGATGTTGCCCGCGAAATCCTTCTGGATTTCAAAGAAATCGCCCTCATCGGCGATCTTCAGGATCAGTTCCTTCATGTCATAGGGTTGGTTCGGGTTGTCCGGCACCA
Source organism: Paracoccaceae bacterium (assembly GCA_022843025.1). Classification (GTDB taxonomy): domain Bacteria; phylum Pseudomonadota; class Alphaproteobacteria; order Rhodobacterales; family Rhodobacteraceae; genus Paragemmobacter. The sequence goes on from JALHOL010000003.1 coordinate 210,041, forward strand.
GCGTATCCAGCGACATTTCCACCCGGCCCGGATCATCAAAGAACGGCCGCACGGGCGCCTTTTCGCGGTTGTTCAGCGGCAGGAAATCGAACAGCCGCCGCGTTTCCGCGATCAGTTCCACATCATTTTCGCAGGCCCCATCCGCGACCGATGATTTCTTCGTATGCGTCGAAGCGCCACCCAGTTCCTCGGCCGTCACCACCTCATTGGTGACGGTCTTCACCACATCCGGCCCCGTCACGAACATGTAGGAGGAATCCTTCACCATGAAGATGAAGTCCGTCATCGCGGGCGAATAGACCGCCCCCCCGGCGCAAGGCCCCATGATCAGGCTGATCTGCGGCACCACACCGGATGCCATGATGTTGCGCTGGAACACCTCGCCATAGGCCGCCAGCGAACTCACCCCTTCCTGAATCCGCGCGCCCCCGGAATCGTTCATCCCGATCACCGGCGCGCCGTTCTGAATGGCCATATCCATGATCTTGCAGATCTTGGCCGCATGAGTTTCCGACACGGACCCGCCCAGCACGGTGAAGTCCTGCGAAAACACATAGACCATGCGGCCGTTGATCGTGCCCCAGCCGGTGATAACGCCATCGCCGGGATGGCGGTTCTCTTCCATCCCGAAATCGGTGCAGCGATGCTGCACGAACATGTCAAACTCTTCGAAACTGCCCTCATCCAGAAGCAGTTCCACCCGCTCCCGCGCGGTCAGCTTGCCCTTGGCGTGCTGCGCCTCCACCCGGCGCGCGCCGCCCCCGGCACGGGCCACGGCACGACGGTCTTCCAGTTCCTGCAGGATATCCTTCATAGACACGCTCCCCCGAATTTCGCCGGAACATAGCGGCCCCGGCGGCCATGGCAAAACGGAGTTTCGCATATTTGCAATTAATTGGCAGAGCATTGCTTGCAAAACGCAAATTAGCAAACCTCTCGCCTTCCCCCCTGCCCCGCCTTACACCCCAGACGGAACATCCGCCGCCCCGAGGCCCCCATGACCCAGCTTCCCGTCCCCGTCATCACCATCGGCCTTCTGCTGGCCTCTAACATCTTCATGACCTTCGCCTGGTATGGGCATCTGAAATACAAATCCGCCTCGCTGGTGCTGGTGATCCTTGCCAGCTGGCTGATCGCGCTGCCGGAATACGCGCTGCAAGTGCCCGCCAACCGCATCGGCCACAGCCATTTCTCGGCCGCCGAACTCAAGACGATGCAAGAGGTGATCACCCTCACCGTTTTCGCCGTCTTTTCCGTATTCTACCTCAAGGAACCGCTCACCTGGAACCACGCCATCGGCTTTGCCTTCATCGCGCTGGGGGCCTTCTTCATCTTCCACAAATGGGCCTGATCGGCCCCACCCGCACACAACCCTGTGCATTCCGGCCCATGGACAGCGGCAAGGCCAAAGCATAGGGCAACACAATGACCAACTCCCGCTTCCTTGACCGCCGCACGCCCCCGCACATCGCCACACTCATCCTGATGGCGGGGCTATCGGCGCTGACGATGAACATCTTCCTACCCTCGCTTCCGGGCATGGCGGCGTGGTTCAACGTACCCTACGGGCTGATGCAACTGTCCGTCGCGCTTTACCTCGCGCTTTCGGCCCTGCTGCAAATCGTCATCGGCCCGATTTCGGACCGCTTCGGTCGGCGCAAGGTGCTGCTCTGGTCGATCGCGCTGTTTCTGCTGGCCACCATCGGCACGCTCATCGCGCCCGATGCCACCACCTTCCTGATCTGCCGCATGGCGCAGGCTGTCATCGCATCCGGCATGGTGCTCTCGCGCGCCGTCGTGCGCGACATGGTGCCCGATGCGCAGGCCGCATCCATGATCGGTTACGTCACCATGGGCATGTCCATCGTCCCGATGATCGGCCCCGTTATCGGCGGCCTGCTGGATGAGGCATTCGGCTGGCAGGCCAACTTCGCCCTTCTCCTGATCCTCGGCCTTGCAACGCTTGCGCTCGTCTGGGCCGACCTTGGCGAAACGGCCACCCTGCGCCGTGTGTCGCTGATGGACCAGATCCGAACCTATCCCGGCCTGCTGCGCTCACGCAGGTTTTGGGGCTATGTCGGTTGCGCCTCCTTCACCTCGGGCTCCTTCTTCGCCTATCTCGGCGGTGCGCCCTATGTGGGCAATGTGGTCTTTGGCCTGTCCTCGTCCGAAGTGGGCCTGCTCTTCGCCATCACCGCGGTGGGTTATCTGGTCGGCAATTTCATCGCCGGGCGCTTTTCCGTTCGGCTGGGCATGAACCGGATGATCCTCTGGGGCACCCTCGCCTCCATCTCCGGTCTGGCGATGCTGACCCTCGTCACGCTGGCGGGCGTGCATTCGCCCTATGTCTTTTTCGGCTTCACCCTCGCCCTCGGCCTCGGAAACGGCATGACCCTGCCCAACGCCAATGCCGGGATGCTGTCGATCAAGCCGGAACTCGCCGGCACCGCCTCGGGCCTCGGTGGCGCGATCCAGATCGGCGGCGGCGCAGCACTGGCCGCCCTCGCGGGCACGTTGCTAACCGAAGGCGCGACTGAGATGCCGCTCGTCCTTCTGATGCTGGCCTCGGCCATCCTCGCGCTCTTCTCCATCCTCGCCGTCATCCGCCGCGCCCGTACCCTCGGCCTCACAGCTTGACGGGCACGCTTTGCAAAGCCGATAACGGCTTTGCAAAAGGGGGCGCGCCATGGCCACACAGAAACTCTATGCCGGGGCCAAGCTGCGCGAGATTCGCGGCCGCCTGTCGCTCACGCAAAAGACCTTTGCCGACAAGCTTGGCGTGTCGCTGCCCTATCTCAACCAGATGGAAAACAACCACAGGCCCGTTTCGGCCTCGGTGGTGCTGGCCTTGGCCCAGGAATTCGGGCTCGACGTTACCGAACTGACCGTGGGCGAATCCGAACGTCTGGTGTCTGACATGCGCGAAGCCTTGGCCGATCCCGTCTTCGCCCAGACCACGCCTCCCTTGGCCGACCTGCGTCTTGCCGCCTCCAACGCACCCGCGCTGGCCCGCGCCTTTCTCGATCTGCACCGCGCATATCGCCAAACGCATGAACGCCTCGCCTCACTGGACGAGGCCTTGGGTCGCGAAGACGCCTCCCTTCGCCCATCCCCGTGGGAAGAGGTCCGCGATTTCTTCCACTATTGCGACAACTACATTGATGCCGTCGACCGTGCGGCAGAAAACTTCGCCGCCCCCGCCACCCCCACCGGCCCTGCAACCGACATCACCCGCATCGCCATCGCAGCGCTGGAACGCCGGGGGATCACCACTGTCTTCACCGATCAGCCCGAAACCCGCCGCTATGACGCGGCCAACAAGCGGCTTGCCCTGTCGAACCGCACCGCCGTGCCCACCCAGCGCTTCCAGCTTCTGCTCCAGGTCGCCCTGCTGACGCAGAACGAACTGATCGAAGCAACGCTGGACCTTGCCCGTTTTGCCACACCCGAAGCGCGCGACATCGCCAAGATCGGCCTGGCGAACTACTTTGCCGGTGCCGCCCTGCTGCCCTACCGCGCCTTTCAGGCCGCCGCGCTGGAAACCCGGCACGATCTGGAACGCCTTGCCGATCTGTTCGGTGCCTCCATCGAACAGGTGGCACACCGCCTTGCCACGCTGCAAAGGCCGGGTGCCAAGGGCATCCCCTTCTTCTTCGTCCGCGTCGATCAGGCCGGCACGATCACCAAACGCCACTCGGCCACGCGCCTGCAATTCGCCCGTTTCGGCGGGGCATGCCCACTGTGGAACGTCCATCGCGCCTTTGAAACACCGGGCCATTTCCTGCGCCAACTGGCCGAAACCCCGGATGGCGTGCGCTATCTCTGCCTTGCGCGCGACGTGTCAAAACCGGGTGGGGCCTTCCTCGCCCCGGTCCGCCGCTATGCCATAGGCTTGGGCTGCGAAATCACCCATGCCGCCAGTCTGGTCTATTCCGATGGGCTGGATCTGAAAGGCCGGTTCGAACCCATCGGCATCTCCTGCCGCATCTGCGAACGGCGCGACTGCCACCAACGCTCCGTCCCACCCCTCGAACGCCGTCTGAAGGTAGATCCCGACAAGCGGGGTCTCCTCCCCTATGACATTGCAGATTGAAAAAGCCCCGGCCTCGCGCCGGGGCCTTCTGCCAGCCTCAGGCCGCAATCTGCTTCCAGATCGCATCCTTCAGCCGCATCCGTTTCTGGCGCAGTTCCGTCTCATGCTCGGCTGAGGTCGGTTCAATCAACGTCTCGGCCCGATGCACGGCGCGGTTCACCTCGTGATACTCTTCCACCATCCGGGCGAAATGCGCATCTTTCGCTTTCATCGCATGGATCGCTTCGGCCTTTTCCGGGAAATCCTCATAAAGGTCGTGCGGCGTGTTCGACATGGTGCATCCTCTCTGTCTGTTCTGACCCAGACCTTACGGAACCCCGGCACCCCCCGCCTTGACCTCGGTCAATTCACCGCGCCGCGCGACGAAATCCTTCCGCCCGCGCCTCGCCCTCGGAACAGAACCAGCGCTCCCCCGCCCGCTCGTTGATCCGTGTCGCGTCATAATCCGCCTGCCCGGGCAGGTGATAGATGCGCCGCCCCTGCGCGCCAATATTGCCCTTGATCGCGCAACCCGCCTCTGGCACCGGCTGCGCCGCACCAGCGCCCGCCTTGCGATGCGCCTCCGGCTCTATCCAGTCCGACGCCCAGACCCCCAACCCTTCACGCCGCGCTGCGACTTCCGCATTCACATAGCGGTCCGAATAGCGGCGATAGGCGATGGCACCGCCCTGCCGGACCATCTGCGCGGCCACATCCTTATCCTGTCGCAGGCAAACCGCCACCGCGCGGCCATAGCGATCCACATCCTGCACCGTGCAAGTCAGGCGCGCGCGCCCCACGATCCCGGCCAGCATGGCGCGCGCCTCTGTCCCACAGGCCCAGGGCCTGCCGTCCCGGTCACAGACCTGATCCAGTTCCGGCGCATCGATCCCGAACAGTCGTACCTTCTGCCCCTCCAGTTCCAGCGTATCGCCATCCACCACCCGCGCCCGCCCCTCAAGAGCAAAGGTCGGACCCGCCAGCAGCGCCAGAACGATCAGTGAACGAATGATTAACATCATCCCCCGATTTCCGCCGCCACCGGGCGGAAATCAAGGTTAATGTTAACACTTGCTTAACTGGTTAAGAACGCAAGGCGAACATCGTCACCAGACGACACGCGAACATCACCGCTGCGCCACCCGCCAATTCGGATTGATCCAGGGTTCCTGGTTCGATGCCGGAAGCGGCGTCCGCCCCAGCAGGTGATCCGCCGCTTTCTCGCCCACCATGATGGACGGCGCATTCAGATTGCCGTTTGTCACCTGCGGAAAGATGGAACTGTCGGCCACGCGCAACCCCTCCACCCCGATCACCCGGCATTCCGGATCGACCACCGCCATCCGATCATCCCGCCGCCCCATCCGCGCCGTGCCGCAGGGGTGATAGGCGCTTTCGGCATGGTGGCGGATGAAATCGTCCAACTCCGCATCCGTCTGCACCCCGGCGCCCGGCTGAATCTCATGCTTCACATGCCCCGCCATCGCCTCCTGCCCGAAAATCTCGCGCGTCAGGCGGATGCAGTTGCGGAAATCTTCCCAATCTTCGGGATGCGACATGTAGTTGAACACGATCTTCGGTGCGACTGCCGGATCGCCCGACCGCAGCGTAACCGCCCCCCGCGATTTGGACCGCATCGGTCCGACATGGGCCTGAAACCCGTGCCCCTCGGCCGCCACCTTGCCGTCATAGCGCACGGCAATGGGCAGGAAATGATACTGGATATCGGGATATTCCACCCCGGCCTTCGACCGGATGAAGGCACAAGCCTCAAACTGGTTCGAAGCGCCCAACCCCTTTTTGGTGAACAGCCACTGCGCCCCGATCACCGCCTTGCCCATCAGGTTCCAGTATTTGTACAGCGTGATAGGCTGCTTGGAGGCAAATTGCAGATACAGCTCCAGATGGTCCTGCAAATTCGCCCCCACGCCGGGCCGATCCGCCACCACCTCCACCCCGTGCTCGCGCAGATGCGCGCCCGCGCCTATCCCTGACAGCATCAGGATCTTGGGCGTGTTGATGCTGGACGCCGCCACCACCACCTCGCGCGCTGCGGGGATCACCTCGATCTGCCCACCGCGTTCAACCTCCACGCCCACGGCGCGGCCGGCCTCGATCACCACCCGTCGCGCCAGCGCGCGGATGACTTGCACCTTCCCGGTCTTGATCGCGGGCTTCAGATAGGCATTCGCCGCCGACCATCGCACGCCGTTAAAGATCGTGGCCTCCATCGGCCCGAACCCCTCTTGCTGTTGGCCGTTATAGTCGCGCGTCACCGGATAGCCAGCCTGTTCGCCTGCCCGGATGAACGCCTCGAACAGCGGGTTCTCGCGCGGCCCACGCGTCACATGCAGCGGCCCCTTCGCGCCGCGCCAGCTGGGATCCGCCCCGTCGCGCTGCCCGTGCCACTGCTCCATCCGCTGGAAATAGGGCAGCACATTGGCATAAGACCACCCCTGCGCCCCCATCTCGGCCCAGGTGTCGAAATCCCGCGCATGGCCGCGCACATAGACCATCCCGTTGATACTGGACGACCCCCCGATCACCTTGCCGCGCGGCGTGGCCAGCACCCGCCCACCCAGATAGGGCTCCGGCTCGGTATGGAATCCCCAATCATAGCGCGCCATGTTCATCGGATAGGACAGCGCCGCCGGCATCTGAATGAACGGCCCCGCATCGGTGCCGCCATGTTCGATCACCGTCACCGTGGCCCCGCCCTCGGCCAACCGCCAGGCCATGGCCGATCCGGCCGAACCTGCCCCGATGATCACGAAATCCGCCGACATATCCGCAGTCCTTCTTGTTCAGTTCGTCCGCCCGGCCATGGCCAGACAGTCGGCAAAGCGGTCAAAGGCGACATTCCCGCCCGAGGCCACCACAAGCACCACCTTGCCCGCCACTGGCACCTGCCCGCCCATCACGGCCGCCAGCGCCACCGCGCCCGACGGTTCCAGCACCAGCTTCAACACTTCGAATGCCCGCGCCATGGCCTGCGCGACGGGCGCATCCGCCACCGCCAGCCCCGTAACCCCCGCCGCCTGACAGGCGGCAAAGGTCGCCACGCCCGGCATCGGCGCCTGAAGCGCATCGCACAGCGTCGGCCCCCCGGGTGCTGCCACCCGTTCGCCCGCCCGCAGCGACCGGCCCATGCCATCATGCCCAACCGGCTCGCAGCCCCAGATCGCCACACCGGGATGCGCGGCCCGCATCATCAGCGACACGCCGCCCATAAGCCAGCCACCGCCCACCGGGCAGACAACCACATCCGGCACTGCCCCCGCGTCACGCATCTGCGCCAGCGCCTCGACTGCCGCCGTCCCCTGCCCTGCGATCACCGCCACATCGTCAAACGGATGCAGCAGCACCAAGCCCCGCTCTGCCGCCAGATCGCGCGCCATGCCTGCCGCCACCACCTCGCGCGGGGCATCACCGTGATGCGACAGCACCACCTCGGCTCCCAGCGCCACGGTCGCTTCCCGCTTTGCCGCGGGCGCATCCCACGGCATCACAATGGTCACCGGCACCCCCAGATCGCGCCCCGCCGCAGCAAGCCCTTGCGCAAAATTCCCACTTGAGAACGCCACCACGCCCCGCGCCCGTTCCTCTGCCGTCAACTGCATCAACCGCCACAGCGCGCCGCGCAGCTTGAACGACCCCGTCCGCTGCAATCCTTCGGCCTTCACGAACAGCCGCGCCGCGCCGCAGTCCCGCGCCAGCACATCGGATTCGATCAGGGGCGTCAGCCGCACGGTACCGCGCAGCGCCCCATGCGCCACGCCGATCCGTTCCGGGCTGGGCAGGTCAATAAGGTGCATCGACCGGCCCCATCCCCACATAGACCGATTTGACCTGCGTATAATGCTCTACCGCCGCGCGCCCGTTCTCGCGCCCCACGCCCGACATCTTGGCCCCGCCGAACGGGCTTTCGACCGGCGTCAGGTTATAGGCGTTGATCCAGCAGGTCCCCGCCTCCAGCTGCGCGATCACCCGATGCCCGCGCGTCAGGTCCGCCGTGAACACCCCCGCCGCCAGCCCGAATTCCGTGGCATTGGCCCGCGCGATCACCTCATCCTCGGTGTCGAAATCCAGCACCGCCATCACCGGGCCGAACACCTCTTCCCGCGCGATGGTCATGCTGTCGGTCACATCGGCAAAGACCGTGGGCTGCACAAAATACCCGGTATTGATCGCCGCCCGTCCACCGCCGCAGACCAGCCGCGCGCCTTCGGCCTTGGCGGTTTCCATATAGCCCAGCACCTTGTCCATCTGCACCGCGCTGACCAAAGGCCCCATCTGCGTGGCCTCCTCCAGCGGATCGCCCAGAAGGATCGTCGCCGTCCGCTCTGCCAGCCGCGCAAGGAAGCGGTCCTTGATCCCCTTCTGCACGAACACCCGCGTGCCGTTGCTGCACACCTGACCTGCGGAATAGAAATTCCCCAGCATCGCCGCGCCCACCGCATCCTCGACCGACGCATCGTCGAACACGATCAGCGGCGACTTGCCGCCCAGTTCCATCGTCACATTGCGCACGCCATCCGCCGCCGCCGCATAAACGCGCCGCCCCGTCGGCACCGACCCGGTCAGCGACACCTTCGCCACACGCGGATCGGTCACCAAGGACGCCCCCACCGCACCGCGCCCCTGCACGACGTTAAACAGCCCTGCCGGCATCCCCGCCGCCACGAAAATCTCGGCCAGCTTCAACGCCCCCAACGGCGTCACCTCGGACGGCTTGAACACCATCGCATTGCCCAAGGACAAAGCCGGGGCCGCCTTCCAGCAGGCGATCTGGCTGGGATAATTCCACGCCCCGATGCCCACGCAAACCCCCAAAGGCTCGCGGATCGTATAGACGAAATCCCGCCCCAGCGGGATCGTCTCACCCGTCACCGTCGGCGCCAGCCCCGCGAACCATTCCAGCGAATCTGCCCCGCTCGGCCAATCGGCCACCCGCGTTTCCTGAATGGGCTTGCCGGTATCCAGCGTCTCCAGCAGCGCCAGTTCCTCGCCCCGCTCGCGGATCATGTCCGCCGCCCGCCGCAGGATACGCGACCGCTCGACCGGCTTCATCGCCGCCCACGCGCCCTGCGCCCGCTTGGCCGAGGCCAAGGCCGCCTCCACCACCGAAGCTGTGGCCTCATGCAGAACGGCGATCACCTCGCCGGTCGCCGGATAGATCACTTTGATCGGCGCACCCGCGCTGTCCTCGACATAGCGGCCATCGACAAAATGGCTTCCCTGCGGTTGCGCCTTCATGCGACCCGTCCCTTCAATTGAGCATTCAGATAATCCAGCGCGACCGCCACTGCCGCCGGCCCATCAGGCGGCCCGGACTTCAGCACCTCGCGCAGGTACAGCCCGTCGATCAGCGCGCCCAGCCCTTCGGCGACCTCGCCCGCCCTCGCGCCTGCAAGGGGCCGCAAACACACCATCAGGTTCGACCGGAGCCGCCCCTGATAAATGGCCAGCAACCGCTTCGCCTCGGGCACCGTCTGGGCCAGCACATAGAAATTCAGCCAGGCCCCCACCACCTCGCGCCGAAAATTCCCTGCGCTGAAGGAGGCCGCCAGAATCGCCCGCAAACGCGCCTCCGGCCCCGTCGCCACCGCCAGCGCCCCGCGCACCTCGGCCCCGTACAGCGTCAGCACATGGCGCATCGCGGCAAGGAACATGTCCTCTTTTGATCCGAAATAATGATGCGCCAACGCGCTCGACATGCCCGCCCGCTTGGCAATCTGGCTTACCGTCACGTCCAACGATCCGACCCGCCCGATCTCGGTGATCGTGGCTTTGACCAGCGCCGCCTTTCGGATAGGCTCCATCCCAAGCTTCGGCATATCGGTCTGGCCCCCAAGAAAATCCTTGCCAAACCGAATAAGCGTGAAGTCTATTGACTCGTCAATCAACAAAAACTGCCAGGGAGACCCGCTCATGTTCAAACACCTCCTCCTCGCCAGCACCGCATCGCTTGCGCTGGCCGGGGCCGCCGCTGCCGAAGGCTGCGACACGGTCATCTTCTCGGATGTGGGCTGGACCGACATCACCGCCACCACCGCCGCGACGACGCTCGTCCTCGAAGCTCTCGGCTATGAGACGGAAACCAAGGTCCTTTCCGTCCCCGTCACCTATACCGGCCTCGCCGAAGGCGACATCGACGTCTTCCTCGGCAACTGGATGCCCTCGATGGAGGCCGACATCGCCCCCTATCGCGATGCGGGCACCGTCGACACCGTCCGCGCCAACCTCGAAGGCGCAAAATATACGTTGGCCACCAACGAACATGGCGCCGCCCTCGGCATCACCGACTTCGCGATGATCAAGGATCACAAGGACGCCCTCGGCGGCCAGATCTACGGCATCGAACCCGGCAATGACGGCAACCGTCTGGTGCTCGAAGCCATCGCCAGCCCCGCCTTCGGCATGGACGGGTTTGAAATCGTCGAATCGTCAGAGCAGGGCATGCTCGCCGAAGTGGCCAGCAAAACCGAAGGCGGCGAACCCATCGTCTTCCTCGCCTGGGAACCCCACCCGATGAACGCGAACTTCAAGCTGACCTACCTCACCGGCGGCGATGATCTGTTCGGGCCGAATTTCGGCGGCGCGACGATCTATACCAACACCCGCGCGGGCTATGTCGCCGAATGCCCGAACACCGGCAAACTGCTACAAAACCTGTCCTTCACCCTGCCCATGGAAAACGAAATCATGGGCGCCATCCTCAATGACGGCGCCGACCCGCGCGACGCCGCCAAGGCATGGCTCACCGCCAATCCCACCGTCTGGGAACCCTGGCTCGAAGGCGTGACGACCAAGGATGGCGGCGACGCCAAGGCCGCCGTCACCGCCGCCCTGCAATAAGCGCTCCGCCCTGCGGCAGGCACCCGGGGGCTTTGCGCCCCCGGACCCCCGCAGGGTATTTTCCGCCAAGATGAAGGGGGAAGGCCGCAGATGGAGTGGCTGACAGACACAAAGATACCCGTCGGCAAGGCCGCGAAGGCCGTGTTCGACTGGATGAACACCAATCTCGGCCCCCTGTTCGACCTGATCTCCCTGGTGATGGAGGCGATGATCGACGGCATCCTCTGGGTGCTGCAAACCCCCCATCCGCTGATCATCATAGCAGCCTTCATCGCGCTGACCTGGTATCTGCAACGGTCGTGGAAGGTATGCCTCGGCGTGCTTGTGGGTTTTCTCTTCATCCTCAATCAGGGGTATTGGGAAGAAACCACCGAAAGCCTGACCCTGATCCTTGCCGCCTGCGTCGTCTGCATGGGGCTTGGCGTGCCCATCGGCATTGCCGCCGCGCACCGCCCGCGCCTTTATCGCGCCATGGTCCCCGTGCTCGATCTGATGCAGACGCTCCCCACCTTTGTCTACCTGATCCCGGCCATCGTTTTCTTCGGCCTCGGCATGGTGCCGGGCCTGATCGCCACGGTGATCTTCGTCCTTCCTGCCCCCATCCGCCTGACGCATCTGGGCATTTCCACCACCCCGCAGGCCTTGCTGGAGGCTGCAACCGCCTTTGGCGCCACCCCGAAACAAACCCTGTGGAAGGTCGAACTGCCCTATGCCCTGCCGCAGATCATGGCGGGCCTGAACCAGACCATCATGCTGTCGCTGTCCATGGTCGTGATCGCCGCGCTTGTCGGCGCGAACGGCCTTGGCGTGCCGGTCGTGCGCGCGCTGAACTCGGTCAACTCCGCCCTTGGCTTTGAAGCCGGCTTCATCATCGTGGTGGTGGCCATCCTCTTGGACCGCATGCTCCGGGTGACGCGCAAATGACCGCCACACGCAACGCCGTTGAATTCGACCGCGTCTCCATCGTCTTTGGCGACAACCCCGACCGCGCCCTTCCCCTGATGGATGACGGCAAGACAAGGGCCGAGGTGCAGCAGGCCTGCGGGCAGGTGCTGGGCGTGCATGACTGCACCCTCACCGTGGCCGAAGGCGAGATTCTCGTCCTCATGGGCCTGTCCGGTTCGGGCAAATCCACCCTGCTGCGGGGCGTCAATGCGCTCAACCCCGTGGTGCGGGGCGAGGTGCGGGTCTGGGACGGCAACAAAATGGTTTCCGTCACCAAGGCGGACCCCGCCACCCTGCGCGAATTGCGCCTGTCGCGCATCGCCATGGTGTTTCAACAATTCGGCCTCCTGCCCTGGCGCACGGTGCGCGAAAACGTGGGCCTCGGCCTTGAACTCGCGGGTATCCCTGTCGAGGGTCGCCGCGCCAAGGTGGATGAACAGCTTGCGCTGGTAAACCTTACCGCCTGGGCCGACCGCAAGGTGGGCGAACTGTCCGGCGGGATGCAGCAACGCGTGGGCCTAGCCCGCGCCTTCGTGACCCAAGCCCCGATCCTTTTGATGGACGAACCCTTCTCCGCGCTCGATCCCCTGATCCGCGCGCGGTTGCAGGACGAGCTTCTTGATCTTCAGGCCAAACTGAAACGCACCATCGTCTTCGTGTCCCACGATCTGGATGAGGCGTTCAAGCTCGGCAACCGCATCGCTCTGATGGAGGGTGGCCGCATCGTCCAATGCGGGACCGCGCGGGAAATCATCGCCAACCCGGTCAGCGAATACGTCGCCGATTTCGTGGCCCATATGAACCCGCTCTCGGTGCTGACCGCGCGCGATGTGATGGAGGCCGGGGCCTCAACCGGCCCTAGCGTGGATTGCGAAACTCCGGTCCGCACGGTGATGACCATGCTCTCCGAAGGCGCGGCGGAATTGCAGGTAACCGACGGCGGCCACCCCATCGGCCTGATCCGCGCGCCGTCCCTGATGGCGCGGCTGATCGACCCGCGCGGTCAGGGACGCACGTAAACGAGCGTGTTCCCGCGGCCAAGATAAGACAGCTCCATACGGTCGCCGTCCACCGACAGCACCTCATAACACTGCATATCCGCAGGGTCATACCCCATCCGTTGCTGGCTCAGCAGCACGCCGCCCTGCGCCTCACCGCAGCTGTCCGACAGCGTCAGGATCGCCACAGCCAACAGCTCATCGCCATAAATGTCGGTCCATTCCGACCCGGCAATCTGCACCTGGCTTTGCGGATCATCGGCGCTGACCCAATTGCCCTGCATCGCCGCACGCTGAGCGGCATAGGGGTCCTCGATCTGTTCCAGCGAAGCAATCGCTGCCTCTGCCGTGATATCCCCGAATGACAGCAAGTCGCCCGAAACCCGCAACGCCGCCCCTACTGGCAAGGCCGCCATCGCCTGCATCGCCGCCGGATTGCTCTGGCCAGAGGTCGTGGCAATCCAGCGCGCCCCCTCGGCATAAAAGGTGCAGGCATCCCTGCCCTCGGTCGGCCCGCAACCCTGCAGGATCGCATCCACCAAGAAGGGCTCGCCCAGCACGCCGCGCTCGAAACTCGGCATCGCAGCCGAGTCCAGCAATAAGGCCACATCTTCGGCCTGCAACGGAATCTCATCAAAAGCAGGCGCGGCGGCATCTGCCTGCTTGCCCGCATTTTCCGCCGCCAGACGGAAGGTGAAATCCGTCGCCTCCGGCCCGGTGTCGATATGCGCAAAGGCCCGACTCTCCGCACCAAGGCCGGCGCAATCGCCATCCGCCCCGGTCAGGGTAAAGGCGTCGGGTTTCGTGCAAAAGGCAAAGCCTTCACCCGCGAAATCCGTGCCTGACAGCGTGTAATAATAGTGCTGCTGCTGCAAATCGCCTGCCTGCACCACGGCGCAGGCCCCGGGTTCGATCCCCCACCAACCCTCGCTTGTCCAGACACCCTCAGCCGCATAGGCAATGGCGACCGAGGCACGGTCGCCCCCGTCATTGCACAACGTCAGCCCCGCCTCGGCCTGTCCGGCCATCAGCACCAGACCCGCAATCAAACCCGCACGCATCGCACCCTCGATTCTCCCACCACGCCCCGAATGAAGCCGGGGCAGAGCGGCCTGTCCAGTGCCTTGCCTGCCGGATCGGCGCCCTGCCTATTCGGCGGCGGCCTTCTTCGTGGCGGGCTTCTTCGCCGCTGGCTTCTTCGCCGCGGCCTTCGGCTTGGCGGCAGTCTTGGGCTTAGCGGCGGCCTTCGGTTTCGCTGCCGCCTTGGGCTTCGCGGCCTTCTTGCCACCCGATTTACCGGCCTTCTCGATGATCAGCGCCAGCGCCTCATCCAGCGTCACCGCCTCGGGATCCAGATCCTTGGGCAGGGTCGCATTCACCTTGGCCCATTTCACATAAGGCCCGTACTTGCCCGGCATCACCTGAACCTCGCCGCCATCAGGGTGCGCGCCCAACACGCGCAACGGCCCGGCCGGCGCCGATGCCCCGCGTCCCCGCGTGGCCTTCTGCGCCAGAACCTCGACCGCGCGGTTCATCCCGATGGTAAAGACCTCCTCCACATCCGGAATATTGGCGTAAACCGACCCATGCTTCACATAGGGGCCAAATCGCCCGATGCTCGCCTCGACCAACTGCCCATCCTCGGGATGCGGCCCGATCGGGCGCGGCAACGTCAGCAACTGGATCGCGCGTTCCAGCGTCATGCTTTCGGGCGACCATCCCTTCGGCAGGCTGGCGCGCGGCGGCTTGGGTGCCTCGGTCGTGGCCTCGCCCTTCTGGACATAGGGCCCGAACCGCCCCGCCCGCAGGCTGATCGGCTGGCCATCCGCATCCAGACCCAGCACGGTGCCATCGGCGGAAAGCGCGCCGCCTTCTTCACCACCGCCAATCGGGCGGGTATAGCGGCATTCGGGGTAATTGCCGCAGCCGATAAAGGCCCCGCCCGACCGCGCGGTCTTCAGGTTCAACCGCCCCGTGCCACAGACCGGGCAAACCCGCGGATCGCTGCCATCGGCGCGTACGGGGTACAGATGCGGTGCGAGGAATTCGTCGATCTTTTCCAGCACCTCGCTGATGCGCAGATCGGCCGTCTCGGCAATTGCGGCCGAAAAATCGCGCCAGAAGCGCGACAGCACTTCCTTGTAATCCCGCTCTCCGGCCGACACGTCATCCAGCTGGCTTTCCAGATCGGCGGTGAAATCGAAATCCACGTAGCGGCGGAAATAGTTGGTCAGGAACGCCGTCACCAGCCGCCCCTTGTCCTCGGGGATCAGGCGGTTCTTGTCCTTGCGCACATATTCGCGGTCCTGAATCGTGCCGATGATGCTGGCATAGGTCGACGGTCGCCCGATCCCCAGCTCTTCCATTCGCTTGACCAGCGTCGCCTCGGTGTAACGCGGCGGCGGCTGGGTGAAATGCTGATCCGGGGTCACGGCGCGCTTGTCCACGCCCTCGCCCTGCATCACCTGCGGCAGACGGCCCTCATCCTCGCCATCATCATCGCGCCCCTCGTCATACACGGCAAGGAACCCGTCAAACAGCACCACCTGCCCATTGGCGCGCAGCACCACCTGCCCGTCGGCACTGGCCACATCGACCGCCGTCCGCTCCATCCGCGCCGCGGCCATCTGGCTCGCGATCGTGCGCTTCCAGATCAGCTCGTACAGCTTCTTCTGATCCGCCTCGACAAGACGCAGCTTTTCCGGCCCCGCCGCCATATCCGTGGGGCGGATACATTCATGCGCTTCCTGCGCGTTCTTGGCCTTGTTCTTGTACATGCGCGGGCTGTCGGGCACGTAGGTCGGCCCGAAACGGCGCTTGATCTCGTCCCGCGCGGCCATCACCGCCTCCGGCGCCATGTCGATGCCATCGGTCCGCATATAGGTGATATGCCCCGCCTCATAGAGCCGCTGCGCCGCGCTCATCGTGGCCTTGGCACCCATGCCGTATTTCCGGCTGGCCTCTTGCTGCAGGGTCGATGTCATGAAGGGCGGCCAGGGGTTGCGGGTGGCGGGCTTGGCCTCCACCGATTGCACCGCCAATGTTCGCGAAGTGACAGCCTGCACTGCCAATTCGGCGGCCTCAGCCGTCGGAATATCGAATTTTGACAGTTTCTTTCCGCCCAGAACCGAAAGCGTCGCCTCGAATTCCTGGCCCCTCGGGGTGGCCAGCACCGCCTTCACCGTCCAGTATTCCTGCGCGCGGAAAGCCTCGATCTCCATCTCGCGCTCGACGATCAGGCGCAGGCAAACCGATTGCACACGCCCGGCCGATTTCGCCCCGGGCAGCTTGCGCCACAGGACGGGCGACAGGGTGAATCCCACCAGATAATCCAGCGCACGCCGCGCGAGATAGGCATCAACCAGCGCCTCATCCACCTGGCGCGGTTCCTTCATTGCCTTAGTCACCGCCTCTTTGGTGATCGCGTTAAAGGTGACGCGCGAAACCTTCTTGCCCTTCTTGATCGACGTGGCCAGCGCTTCCTGCAAATGCCAGGAAATCGCCTCGCCCTCGCGGTCGGGGTCGGTGGCAAGGATCAGCGTGTCATCAGTTTTCAGCGCCTCGGCAATCGCGCGAACATGCTTTTTCGATTCCGGCGCAACTTCCCATTCCATCCGGAAATCCTGCTCGGGATCGACCGATCCATCCTTGGCAGGCAGGTCGCGCACATGGCCATAAGACGCCAGAACCGTGTAATCAGACCCAAGGTATTTGTTGATCGTCTTGGCCTTCGCCGGGCTTTCCACAACGACAACAGCCATAAAAAATTCCCTTCATAAGCCCGGATCAACAGCGCGGCACCATGTGGGCGAACCCCTGCGCTTGTCAATGCAGCCATATGACCGCCCTCCCGGTCGGAAAAAGGCAGGCCCGCGCCATACCCGATGCGGCCTGCCCACCGCTTATACCTACCGGCTTCCAGGCTGCCCCGCCCAGCCAGCAGTTGCTCGTATACCCGCCCGCTTCCAGGCGGGCGCGCCCAGCCTGCATTTGCTCGCCCTGCAGCATATACCGCGCGCGCCGTAAGCTCCGCACCCTCGCCCGACATCTCTCAGGCGTGCACATTTCCCCGCAAGCGCCCAATGTGCCGCATCTGGCTGGGGAGTTCGTAGGCGTGCCCTGTATCCTGCGCGCGGTCCGCAGGCCCCGCTCGCGTCAATGTGTCCCGCACGCTCGATGCGTTACGCACCCTTTCCGACAGGCCAGCGCACGCTCCCAGTGTCCAGCCCACTGCCCGGCAGGGCCGCGCGCGTGCCCCCCGACAGGTCGGCGCGCATGCCGCTGGTCCAGGGGCGGCACAACGTCCCGCAGGCCCTGCACCGCCCCCGCTCTGATCAACAACGCGACAGCAACCCGCCCGCCTGCCGCAGCACGCGTCCGTCCATTTCCAGCGCCACCAGTTCGCGCGCCACCGTCTCGGTCGGCAGGTCCAGATCGCGAATCAGCTGATCCTCGGCCACCGCGCTTGGCCCCAACCGATCCAGAATCAGGCCGTGCAGCGCCGCCACCTCGATCAGGGGCCGTCGTGCGGGCACCGGGCCGGGCAACCCTGCCGACGGTTTTTCCGCGCCCGGCGGGTCCGCCGCCACAGCCTGCCCTTCGATCGTCGCGCCCTCTGCCCGGCCAAGGCCCCCTGCCGCCGCACCAATCGCCTCAAGCACATCTTCCGCACTGCGCACCAGAACCGCCCCGTCGCGGATCAGCATGTTGCACCCGGCGGCCCGCGCATCGAAGGGATGCCCCGGCACGGCCAGCACCTCGCGCCCCAGATCCAGCGCATCTCGCGCGGTGATCAGGCTGCCGGACCGCGCCGCCGCCTCCACCACCACCACCGCCCGCGCCATCCCGGCGATGATCCGGTTGCGCAGCGGAAAATGCCGCGCCTGCGGCTGCATCCCCATCGGCTGTTCCGAAATCACGCATCCCGCCTCGGCGATCCGCCCGGCCAGACCTGCATTCTCCTCGGGATAGATCACGTCCACCCCGCCCGCCATCACCGCCACCGTCCCGGTGGCCAGCGCGGCCTCATGCGCCTCGGTATCGATCCCGCGCGCAAGGCCCGACACGACCACATGCCCCGCCGCACCAAGCGCCGCCGACAGCCGCCGCGCCATCCGCACGCCCAGCGATGACGCATTCCGCGCGCCGACCATCGCCACCATGGGCCGCGCCAGCCACGCCACATCGCCCCGCGCCCACAGGATCGGCGGCGCGTCCGGCATCTCCTCCAGCCCCGCCGGATAGCCGGGGCCACCGGGCACCAGCATCACCGCACCTGCCAGCCGTGCCTGCGCCATCTCATGGCGCGCCACCTCAACCGGGCAGGGCGCGTACTCCGCCACCCCCGCCGCGCGCGCCACATCGGGCAACGCGGCAAGCGCCGCCCGCACCGATCCATGTTCCGCCACCAGCCGGTGAAAGGTCACCGCCCCCACCCGCCGCGACCGGATCAGCCGCAGCCGATCCACCGGATCATCGTCCTGGAAATCCCGCATCTGGCCCGCCTTCTGCTGCCCTCGATGCAAGCATGGCGCTGATTCCTTAATCTTGGGTGAATCCCCGCGCCCATCCCGGCGCATTCCGCCCGTGCTGCGTCGCCTTCGTCATTGAAGCCCGCGCAAAAGTTTGATCAAATGGCGTCAAAGACAGGTCCGCGCCGGACCCCGCAGGATGGAGCCCAATCATGCAGAATGCCGAAGTCGCCCTTCGCCGGGATCAAGCCATTTCCCGCGGCGTTGGAATGATGACCCAGATCTACGCCGACCGCGCCCTGAACGCGGAAATCTGGGATATCGAGGGCAACCGCTACATCGATTTCGCCGCCGGTATCGCCGTGGTCAACACCGGCCATTGCCACCCCAAGGTGATGGCCGCCGTCACCGCCCAGATGGCCAAGTTCACCCATACCTGCCATCAGGTTCTGCCCTATGAAAACTACATCCACCTTGCCGAACGGCTGAACGCTGCCGTTCCGGGCAATTTCGCGAAAAAGACGATCTTCGTCACCACCGGGGCCGAGGCCTGTGAAAATGCGGTGAAGATCGCCCGCATCGCTACCGGGCGGAACGCCGTCATCGCCTTTGGCGGCGGCTTCCACGGCCGTACCTTCATGGGCATGTCGCTGACCGGCAAGGTTGAGCCCTACAAGAAAGGCTTCGGCGCAATGATGCCCGATGTCTTCCACGTCCCCTTCCCGATGGGGCCGCATGGCATCTCGACCGAAGACTCGATGAAGGGCATCGAAAAGCTGTTCAAGGCCGATCTCGACCCGAACCGCGTCGCGGCCATCATTTTCGAACCCGTTCAGGGCGAAGGCGGCTTCTATGAAGCCCCGACCGATCTGGTCCGCGCCCTGCGCGCGCTGTGCGACAAGCATGGCATCGTCATGATCGCGGATGAGGTGCAGACCGGCTTCGCCCGCACCGGCAATCTCTTTGCCATGGAAATGCACGGCGTCGCGGCGGATCTTACCACCATGGCCAAAGGTCTGGCCGGTGGCCTGCCGCTTGCTGCCGTGACCGGCAAGGCGGAACTGATGGATGCCGCCAACCCCGGCGGCCTTGGCGGCACCTATGCCGGCAACCCGCTGGGCATCGCCGCCTCGCACGCCGTGCTCGATGTGATCGAGGAAGAACAGCTCTGCGCCCGCGCCAATGAACTCGGCTCGCGGCTGAAACAGCGGCTGGAATCGATCCGCTCCACCACCCCCGAAATCGTGGATATCCGCGGTCCGGGCTTCATGGTGGCGGTGGAATTCGCCAACCCTTCCACCCATGAACCCGATGCCGGCTTTACCGGCCGTGTGCGGACCGAGGCGCTCAAGCGCGGGCTAATCCTGCTCACCTGCGGCGTCTATGGCAATGTGGTGCGCTTCCTTGCCCCCATCACCATCCCCGACGCCCATTTCGCCGAGGCGATGGATATCCTTGAGGAATCGGTCGCCGCAGCCCGGCAGGCCTGAGTATCGGGTCTGAATGTCGGGCCTGAGTATCGGGCCTGATCGCCTGCGGATCGCGGGGATTTGGGTATTTTTGCCAAGATGAAAGACAGGGCCGTTCCAACTGGAATGGCCCGTTTCATTGCGCTAAGCCTCCTGCATGAGCGCAGCGCCCACCTCCCCCGGTTTCCGACTGACCGGCGTTACCGTCCAACTGGGCGGCAAGCCCATGCTGTCCGACCTCACCCTGTCCCTGACCGAGCCGCGCATCGGCATCCTTGGCCGCAACGGATCGGGCAAGACCACCCTTCTGCGCCTTCTGGCGGGCCTGATCCCGCCCACGACCGGTTCGCTGACGCTGGACGGGATCGACCCGTTTCGTGACCGCAAAGAGATGCTCTCTCGCCTCGGCATCCTGTTCCAGAACCCCGATCACCAGATCCTGTTCCCGACGGTGGAGGAAGAGCTTGCCTTCGGCCTGCGCCAGCAAGGCCAGACCGACGCCACAGCCCGCGCCGCCGCCCGCGCCGTGCTGGGGGCCGAGGGCCGTGCCCATTGGGCCACGGCCTCCACCGCCACGCTTAGCCAGGGCCAGCGGCACTGGCTTTGTCTGCAAGCGGTGCTGATGATGGCCCCCGCGACGATCCTGCTCGATGAACCCTTCGCCGGGCTCGACCTGCCCGCGCAGGCCCGCCTGACCCGCCGCCTTGCCGCCCTGCCGCAGCGGCTCATCACCGTGACGCATGATCCTGCCAGCCTGTCGGGGGCCGACCGCATCCTCTGGCTCGATGCCGGGCGCATTGTGCAGGATGGCCCACCTGCCACCGTCCTTCCCGCCTTCAACGCCGCGATGGACCGCATCGCCCGCGACGACCACGATACCGCCCTTCCCTCCTGATCGCCGCAGCACAAGGCCCCGCCCATGCTCGCCCTTACCTCGCCCGTGCAAACGCCCCTGCACCGCCTGCCCGCCGGGGGGAAGCTGGCGGCACTGGCTGTCTTCACCTTCCTGCTCTTTCAACTGAACAGCCCCATCACCCTCGCCCTCGCCCTTGCCGCCATCGCGGCGCTGCACCTGCAGGGCGGGTGGCCCTTCGCCGCCCATGCTCTGCGCCTGCTGCGCCCGCTTTGGCCCTTCGCGCTGATCCTTGTGCTCTGGCACCTCTGGACCCAGGACCCGCGCGGCGGCGCCATCGTCCTTTTGCGCCTGACCACCGCCCTCGCCGCCGCCAACCTTGTGACCATGACCACGCGTCTTTCCGACATGATCTCTGTCATCGAACGCCTGGCCGCCCCCCTCGCGCGCCTTGGCCTCCCCCCGCGCACCCTTGCCTTGGCCATCGCGCTGACCATCCGCTTCCTGCCCGTCCTCTCCGACCGCCTGACCCGCATATCGGAGGCATGGCGCGCCCGTTCCCCCCGCCGCCCCGGCTGGCGCATCCTTACTCCGGCCACGCTTGCAACCCTCGACGATGCCGATCAGGTGGCCGAGGCCTTGCGGGCCCGCGGCGGCGCAGGCTAGATGCGCGCCACCCATAAGGAGACGCCCATGGAACGCAGCCTGTCCCACATCGCCCTCTTCGCGGCCCTGATCGCGGTTCTGGGCTTGGTTCCGCCGGTAACGCTCCCAATCGGTGTGCCGATCACCGCACAATCCTTGGGCATCATGCTCTGCGGCACCGTGCTGGGGGCCAAGCGTGGCGCATTGGCGGTGCTTCTGTTCCTGCTCCTCGTGGCCATCGGCCTGCCCGTCTTGTCTGGGGGTCGCGGCGGTATCGGTTGGTTCTTCACCGCTTCGGGTGGCTTCCTGATCGGTTTTCCGATTGCCGCCTTCGTTGCAGGAGCAATCACCGGACGGTTTCCGGCGGGAATTGGCATCAGCGCCCTTCTGGGTGCGTTCATTGGCGGAATCATCGTTCTCTACGCGATCGGTATACCGGTTCTCGCCATGCTGGTGACGGAAGATGGGCTCAGCGTTATGTTCGCCGACGCTCCTTCCTTGCGTGCCCTGCCTCTGCCTTTCGCGCTTGCAGCCTTATTCCTTCCCGGAGATCTGATTAAGGTGGTCTTGGCCGCTCTCATCACTCAGGGAGTCGCCCGCACGCGCCCGAACTCGCTCCTTTCGCGAAGCTGAACGAGCGGGAGGCATCCACGATCAGCCCGCCGCCACGAGATGGCAAAAGGGCGGTCCACCGGACCGCCCCCAGATTTTTCGCAGAAAAATCGTCTCTTACCGCAGCTTCAGCGTCGCCAACCCCACCAGCGCCAAAATCAGTGAGATGATCCAGAACCGGATCACGATCTGCGGCTCGGCCCAGCCCTTCTTCTCAAAGTGGTGGTGGATCGGCGCCATCAGGAACACGCGCTTGCCCGTCGCCTTGAAATAGGCGACCTGAATGATGACGCTCAGCGCCTCCACCACGAACAGCCCGCCCACGATGGCCAGCACGATTTCATGCTTGGTGCAGACGGCAATCGCCCCAAGCGCGCCGCCCAGCGCCAGCGATCCGGTATCGCCCATGAACACCGCCGCCGGCGGCGCGTTGTACCACAGGAACCCCATCCCGCCCCCGAACAGCGCCGCGCAGAAGATCAAGAGTTCCCCCGTGCCGGGCACGAAATGCACGCCAAGATATTCGGTGTAATTGGCATTCCCCACCACATAGGCGATCACCCCAAAGGTGCCCGCCGCGATCATCACCGGCATGATGGCCAGCCCGTCCAGACCATCCGTCAGGTTCACCGCATTGGCCGCCCCCACGATCACCACCATGCCAAAGGGGATGAAGAACAGCCACATGTTCAGCAGCAGGTCCTTGAAGAACGGAAAAGCCAGTTGGTTGGTCAGCGGCCCGGGATGAAAGCTCGCCGCCGCATAGGTGGCCAGCGCTGCGATCACCAGCCCCGCGCCAAAGCGCACCCGCCCCGACACGCCCTTGGTGTTCTGCTTGGTCACCTTCGCATAGTCATCGGCAAAACCGATCAGGCCAAAGGCCAGCGTCACCAGCAGCACGATCCAGACATAGGGATTGTCCCACCGCGCCCACAGCAGCGTCGATACCATCAGCGCTGACAGGATCAGCAACCCCCCCATCGTGGGCGTCCCCGCCTTGGCGAAATGGCTTTGCGGCCCGTCATCGCGGATCGGCTGGCCCTTCTTCTGCTTGCGGCGCAAAAGATCGATCAGCGGCCGCCCGAAGACGAAGCCGAACACCAGCGCCGTCAGGAACGCACCCCCCGCCCGCACCGTCTGATAGCGGAACAGGTTGAAGAAATCGCCGCCATCCGAAAAGGCCGTCAGCCAATAAAACATCTCACTCAGTCCCCGCGTTCTTTGGCGCCACCGCCTGCCCCAGTTTCCTCAGCGCGTCAACGACAAGACTGACCTTGGATCCCTTTGATCCCTTCACCAGCACGATATCCCCGGCATCGATGATCGACCGCGCCCGCGCTGCAAGGTCGCCCGCCGTCTCTGCCCAATCCCCCCGCTGACCGCGCGGCAAGGCCTGCCACAACGCGCGCATCCGGGGGCCCACGCAATGAATCACTGTCACCGTCTCCAGCCCGGGATGGCGCGCAATGGCCGCGTGCAGTTCGCCTTCGGTCGGCCCCAGTTCCAGCATGTCGCCCAGCACGGCAATCCGCCGCCCCGTCGCCAGCCGCCCGATCCCGTTCTCCGGCACGGCGGCAATCAGCACATCCAGCGCTGCCGCCATACTGGCCGGATTGGCGTTGAAGGCATCGTCGATCAGGTCGAACCCGGTCTCTTCCAGCGTGTCCATCATGATCCGCTCGCGCGTCCCGCGCCCGACGGGCGGCGACCATTGCCCGATATCGCAGGCCGTGATTGCCGGATCGCAGCCCATCGCCTCGGCCACGGCCAGCGCGCCGGTCGCATTGGCCGCGAAATGCCGCCCGGGGGATCGCACCTTGAACAGCAACGCCTCGCCCCTGCGCGTGGCGCGCACCACCGTCGTCTCGCCCGCAATCTCGACCGAAAGAATGCGCCAATCCGCATCCGCCGCAGTCCCGAACATCACCGCCTTTGCCCCCACCGCCGCCGCCTTGGCGCGCAGGATCGGGGTCGTGGCGATATCGGCATTCAGCACCGCCACCCCACCGGGCCGCAGGCCATCCAGGATCGACGCCTTCTCATGCGCGATCCCCTCGATGCTCTCGAACGCCTCCAGATGCGCAGGCGCGACGGTCGTGATCATCGCCACGTCAAGGTCGGCCATCCGCGCCAAAGGCGCGATCTCGCCGGGATGGTTCATCCCGATCTCGATCACCGCGAATTCCGTCTCTTCCGGCATCCGCGCCAGTGTCAGCGGCACGCCCCAGTGGTTGTTGTAACTCGCCTCAGCCGCATGCACCCGGCCCTGCCCGCCCAGAATGGCGCGCAGCATTTCCTTGGTCGATGTCTTGCCCACCGATCCGGTGATCCCGACCACCTTGGCCTTCGTGCGCGCCCGGGCCGCGCGGCCCAGATCCTCCAGCGCGCGCAGCACATCCGGCACGATCAGCAGCGGCGCATCCGCCGCCACGCCTTCGGGGATATGCGACACCAGCGCCGCCGCCGCCCCCTTGTCCAGCGCAGCCTTCACGAAATCATGCCCGTCGCGCACATCTTTCAGCGCAACGAACAGCTCCCCCGGCCGCAGCGTCCGCGTGTCGATCGACACGCCCGTCGCGGCCCAGCGCTTCGTCACGCGCCCGCCCGTGGCCGCCACCGCCGCATCCGAAGTCCACAACACCATCAGATCACCCCATCCAGCGCCGCCACAGCGATGCTCGCCTGTTCCACATCGTCAAAGGGATAGACATCGCCCTTGATGATCTGCCCCGTCTCATGCCCCTTGCCCGCAATCAGCAACGCATCGCCCGGCCCCAGCGCATCCACCCCGCGCAAGATAGCCTCGGCCCGGTCGCCCACCTCATTGGCCTCGGGGCAGGCCGCCATGATCTCGGCCCGGATCGCAGCAGGCTCCTCGCTTCTCGGATTGTCGTCGGTCACGAACAGCACGTCGGCAAATTCCCGCGCCGCCGCCCCCATCAACGGGCGCTTGGTCCGGTCCCGGTCACCGCCCGCGCCAAAGACGATCACGATCCGCCCCATCACATGCGGCCGCAGTGCGCGCAGCGCGGTCGCCACCGCATCCGGCGTATGGGCATAATCCACAAACACCGCCGCCCCGTTCCGGCGCGTGGCGGCCAACTGCATCCGCCCGCGCACACCCTGCAATGATGGCAGCACCCGGAACACCGCCGCAGGCTCCTCCCCCGCCGCGATCACCAGCCCCGCCGCCAGCGCCACATTTTCCGCCTGAAATCCGCCGATCAGATCAAGCCGCACCTGATGCGGCTGTCCCTGCCACTGAAACCGCACCTCCTGCCCCGTCGCATCATAGCGCTGGCCAAGCAATCGCAGGTCACAGCCCGCGCCATGCCCCACGGTCAGCACGCGCTGCCCGCGCGCCTGCGCCACCTCGGCCACCTGCGCGCCATGGGCATCATTCAGGTTTACCACCGCCACGCCCTCGGGCGGCAACACCCGCGCGAACAGCGCCGCCTTGGCTGCGAAATAGGCCTCCATCGTGCCGTGATAATCCAGATGATCCTGCGTGAAATTCGTGAACCCCGCCGCCGCCAGCCGGACGCCATCCATCCGCCGCTGATCGAGCCCGTGGGACGATGCCTCCATCGCCGCATGGGTCACCCCCGCCTCCGCCGCCTGCGCCAGCATGGAATGCAGCGTCAGCGCGTCCGGCGTCGTGTGGCTCGACGGTGCCGCCCAGGCCCCCTCTACACCGGTGGTCCCGATATTGATCGCCGCATGGCCCAGCGCCATCCAGATCTGGCGCGTGAAGGTCGCGACCGATGTCTTGCCATTGGTCCCGGTCACCGCAACCATCGTGTCGGGCTGCGCCCCGAACCACAGCGCCGCCGCACCCGACAGGGCCGCCCGCGCATCCTCGGCCACCACCAGCGCCACGCCGCTGCCCGCCAAAGCCTCTGCCGCGATCCGTGCGCCGTCGGCATCGGTCAGCACTGCCGCCGCGCCCATCCGCAACGCGGGGCCGATAAACTCGGCCCCATGCAGCACCGCCCCCGGCAGGGCCGCGAACAAAAACCCATCCTTCACCGCCCGGCTGTCCGCCGTGACACCGGCCAACACCGGGTCGCGCCCGCCCCGCGCCGCCAGACCGAGTTCCGACAGTTTCTTCGCCCCGGCCATGTCCCGCGCTCCCGCCTGCTTCAGTTCGCGACGGCTGTTAGCTCATCCACCGGCGGGGGTTCAACCACCGGCCGCAATCCCAGAAGCGGCGCCGCCCGGCGGATGATCTCGCCTGCCACCGGCACCGCAGTCCAGCCCGCCGTGCGGCGCGGCTCGCTCCCCGATGTCTCCACCGGCTCATCCAACGTCACCACCAGCACATATTTCGGGTCATCTGCGGGGAACATGCTGGCAAAGGTGTTCACCACCTTATCCTCGTCATAGCCGCCCTGCGCATTGGGCTTTTCCGCGGTCCCGGTCTTGCCGGCCACCTGATAGCCCGGCACATCACCCAGCGTCGCCGTCCCATGCTCCACCACACCGCGCAGCATATGCACCGACGCCCGCGCCGTTTCCTGCGTCATCACGCGCGGCCCGTTCTGCGGCACGCCCCCGCGCAACAGCGTCGGCGTCACCCGCACCCCGCCATTGGCAATCGCCGCATAGGCCACCGCAAGATGCATCGGGCTGGCGGAAATGCCATGCCCATAAGACGTTGTAATCGTGGTGATATCCGGCCACCGCTTCGGCACGATGGGCTTTGCCCCCGGTGCCTCGACCAGTTCCACCACCGTCGGATCAAAGAACCCGAGCGACTGGAAGAACGCGGCCTGCCGCTCTGCCCCGATCATCAGCGCCAGATTGGCCGTGCCGACGTTCGACGATTTCACGATCACATTCTCGACCGAAAGCAGCGGCCCATAGTTCTTGCCCTGAAATTCCTTGATCGTAAACCGGCCCCAGCGGCGCGGCGCATTGGCATCGACCATCGTATCCGGCGCCACCAGCCCAAGGTTCAACGCATTGGCCACGGTGAATATCTTGAAGGTCGACCCCAGTTCATACACCCCCTGCACCGCACGGTTGAACAGCGGGCTGTCGCCCGGATCGCCCTTCACCAAAGGGTTGGGCCGGTCATTCGGATCAAATGCCGGCAGCGACGCCAGCGACAGGATCTCCCCGGTCCGCACATCCATCAGGATCGCCGCCGCACCCTTGGCATTCAGCATGGTCATGCCGGTGCCCAGAATTTCTTCCACCGCCGCCTGCAATGTCAGATCGATCGACAGTTCCAGCGGTGCCCCCGCCTGCGCCGGATCGCGCAGCCGCGCATCCAGCGCCTTCTCGATCCCCGCCGTCCCGATCACCTCGGCCGACGACACGCCCTCGGCCCCGAACGATGCCCCGCCCAGCACATGCGCGGCCAAGGTTCCGTTCGGATACAACCGCATCTCGCGCGGCCCGAACAGCAGGCCCGGATCACCAATCTCATGCACACGCTG
Organism: Paracoccaceae bacterium; assembly: GCA_022843025.1. Taxonomy (GTDB): domain Bacteria; phylum Pseudomonadota; class Alphaproteobacteria; order Rhodobacterales; family Rhodobacteraceae; genus Paragemmobacter. Next base: position 237,408 of record JALHOL010000003.1, read on the forward strand.
CATCTGTTCCGGGCTCATCACCCGCCGGATCCACAAGAAAGACCGCCCGTCGGTCAGCCGCCGCTCCATCGCCACCGGGTCAATCTCGGGGAAAATCTTGGCCAGTTCCCGCGACACCCGGCCCGGATCGACCATATCCTTGGGCTGCGCATAAAGCGCATAGGTCTGCATATTCGTCGCCAGAATGCGCCCGTTTCGGTCGGTGATATCCGCCCGCGTCGCAAGTATCTGCGCCCCGGCTGCGGCCGAACGCGGCTCGACCGGTTCGGTCGCCGCCAACAGGCCCATCCGCGCCCCGATGGTGGAAAACGCCGCCAGAAATCCAAGGCTCAGGAACAACAGCCGCACCTCGGCCCGCGCCCGCGTCCGGTCGCGAATTTCCTCATGCCGCAGGCGCAGGTTTTCGCGCTCGATCGTGTCGGGGTTCTCGCCCTTCTGACGGGCAAGCAGAATACGGGCAAGCGGGCGCAGGGGGGTGCGGATCATGGGAATTGTCCGTCAGCAGGAGGCGGAGCCATTTCATTGGAAATCTGCCCGGTCACATCCACCGGGTTCGATATGTCGGGGAACATGTCATCCCCCGGCAGGATCATCGGCGCAGGATAGGACACTTGCGCCGCCGCCCCGAATTGCGTCGGCTCCAGAGGCAACAGCCCCAGCCGGTCAAAGTTCAGCGTCGCCAGTTCCCGCAGCCGCTCGGGCCGGTTCAGATAGGCCCATTCCGCCCGCTGCAACGCCAGCGCCTCGCGCAAACTTGCAATCTCATCCTGCAACCGCCCCATCTCGCGCAGCGCGCTCTGCGTCGCGTAATTCTCGCGATAGGCCCAAAAGGCCAATCCCATCACGGCGATGAAGGACAGAACGAAAAACACCGGGCGCATCAGCGGCGTCCTTTCTTCGGTTGTATCACAGGCAGGCCCAGCAGATCGGGCGCAATCGGGGCCGAGGGCGCATGGGTGCGGCGCGCCACGCGCAGCTTGGCACTGCGCGCACGCGGGTTTTCAGCCAATTCATCCTCATCCGGGGCCACCGCCTTGCGGGTGATCATCTCGAACCGCGCCGTGGTGTCAGCCTTGGCCGGGGCATAGCGGTTGGCATTGGATTCCGTCCCGCTGGCAATCTGGAAGAACCGCTTCACGATCCGGTCCTCAAGGCTGTGGAACGTGACCACCGCCAGCCGCCCGCCGGGCTTCAAGGCCCGCTCAGCGGCCTGCAGCCCGTCGGCCAGTTCCTGAAATTCGGTGTTCACCGCAATCCGGATGGCCTGAAAGCTGCGCGTCGCCGGATGGCTCTGGCCGGGCTTGGGGCGCGGCAGGCATTTGGCCACGATCTCGGCCAGCCGCAGCGTCCGCGTGATCGGCTCCACCGCCCGCGCCTCGACAATCGCCTTGGCAATCCGGCGCGAGGCGCGCTCTTCACCGTAATGATACAGGATATCGGCCAGCACGCCCTCATCCGCGCCATTCACCAGATCGGCGGCGCTCTCACCGTCCTGGCTCATCCGCATGTCCAAAGGCCCGTCCTTCTGGAACGAAAACCCGCGCTCGGCCCGGTCCAACTGCATCGACGACACGCCCAGATCCAGCACGACCCCGTCCAGCAACCCGCCCGCATGGATATCCAGCTCGGAAAACGTCCCCGCCACCAGCCGCAGCCGGTCGCCATAGTCCCCCGCCCACCCTGCAGCCATCTCCAGCGCCAGCGGATCGCGGTCCACACCCGTCACCCGTGCCGCACCGGCTTCCAGCAACCCGCGCGCATAGCCGCCCGCACCAAAAGTGCCGTCCAGCCACTCCCCTTCGACCGGAGCCACCGCCGCCAGCAACGGGCGCAGCAGCACCGGGATATGGGGTTTGCGACCGATCTCCTGATCGCCGGGGGCCAAGGCTCAGGTCTCCTGAAGTTCGCCGCCCAGCAGCGACAGGATGTCCATATCGGCGGGCAAAGCCGCCAGTTCATCGCTCGCCGCGCGCAGGATCTCGGCCTGATAGGTCTCGGGGTTCCAGATCTGGAACGTGTCCAGCGCACCGGCAAAGACCGCCTCGCCCGCGTCCGAGCTGGACAGACCGGCCTTCTCGCGCACCTTTTGCGGCAGCACGATCCGGCCATCGTCATCAATGTCCAGCGTCACCGACAGGGTGATCATGTTGCGCTCCAGCAAACGGCGCTGCATCGATCCCAGCGGCAGCCGCCGGATCATCGCCTCAAGCCGCTGTGCGCCTGCAATGGTGTAGCATTCGGCAAACTTGCGCCGCTCATCGCCATAGACGATCACGATGCGCTTGCGGGTGCTGTCAGGGTCTCCGGCCTCCAGAACACGGCGAAAGTGCGCCGGGATAGACACCCGCGCCTTACCGTCCACCTTCTGGGTGAACTCGCCTCTGAACGCCTCCGACATGGGCCTTCCGGCCTCCTTTAACGCAGCTATTGCCCTGCTCCGTCAGGCCCCTGCCCGAGTATCGGGCCCTGAAAACGGAAACGGCGGATCGAGCTGCTGCCACTGCTCGATCCGCCGCCTGTCCCATCGCTGGGCGTCCAGCTACGCGCGCCACCTGGGGGAGATGTCTGCTCGCTCGCGCGCCGGATCTCTGGTTTCGATGAAGGCGGGTGCCTGTATGAAGCCTGCTATCGCCTGTTCGGGGTCTTGAGCCGCCCCTGCTTTCTCGTTGCCCGTCCTCATCTTCGTGAGACATGTATGCTCTGGGAATTTGCCCCATGCAACGGAAATTTTTGGGATAAAGCGGGCATATCTTGTTCAGGCAACCCGCCCGACACAGCATTTTGTGGGGTTATCCACAGCCTAAATCCCACAAATACGCATAATACCCTCACTCAATCACAATATGTAGTGATCGAATGTGAGCGGGGGCTTTTCCCACAATTTCCCAACTTTTTTCGCGCATTCCGGCATGGCCACTACCTCGGGCCTCGAAAGCCCCCGCAGACAGCCCGAAACAGGCCCCGTCACGCCCATTCTCTCCGTCTTACCCATGATTTCCCGGCAAAGTGATTCGCGCCGAACCGGCCCGATCCGCCCCGGCAAAGGCCCGCAATCGCGGCCCCTGCCCGGCGCACAGTTCCAACGCCTAAGCAGCCAAAGGCCAACCCCGCCCCGGGCCGGACCCGGGGCATCCCCAAACACGGGACAGTGCCAAATCTAAAGGAAAGTCAGTTCTGAACCGGATGGCAAAGCGGATTGCCCTGCGCATCAAAGGCCGCAACCACGCATTCCGATCCATCCGACAGGATCAGCACCGTGCCGATCGCAATCGCCGTGTTGCGCCCACCGCGACTTTTCTTCTTCTCGGTCTCCTGCGGCGCAAGGAAGGGCGCAAGATCGGGGATCGGCGGCAGGTCGATGCTCATGGTCTTACCTCTTACAAAATCGGGATCAGAAACTGTCATCTCTATATGGGCACGCGAAGCGCCCGCGCCCAGCCCCCGCCGGCCCCTGCATCCGCGCACCATTAACCACTAATCCCGCGCCCACCCTGCCGGAATTTGTATGCACAGCCGTCTGCACCGGCATCTGCACCGGGCGCTGCACAGCCAAAATCAGCCAACCCCTTCCGGCAAAGCCAGAATTTACGCCATCCCCCCCGCAATCAACCTATGCGCCAACCGCGCATAAGCCTCTGCAATCGGCCCTTCGCCTGCCGCAATCGGCGTGCCGCTGTCCCCCGCAACCCGCACATCCAGGCTCAACGGGATCTCGCCCAGAAACGGCAAATCCAGCTTGGCCGCCTCGGCGGCCACCCCGCCATGGCCAAAGATATGCGCCTCATGTCCGCAGTTGGGGCAGATATAAGTAGACATGTTCTCGATCAGCCCCAGCACCGGCACCTTCAGCTTCACGAACATGTCCAGCGCCTTGCGCGCATCCAGCAGCGCCACATCCTGCGGCGTCGATACCACCAGCGCCCCCGTCAATTGTGTCCGCTGCGCAAGCGACAACTGAATATCCCCCGTCCCCGGCGGCAGGTCGATGATCAGCACATCCAGCTTGCCCCAGGCCACCTGACCCAGCAACTGCTGCAACGCCCCCATGATCATCGGCCCGCGCCAGATCACCGCCTCATCTTCCTTCAGCATCAAGCCAATGGACATCATGGTCACGCCATGTGCCTGCAACGGCTCGATAATCTTGCCATCCGGGCTGGCCGGGCGCTTGTTCACGCCCATCATCCGGGGCTGGCTTGGGCCATAGATATCGGCATCCAGCAGCCCCACCCGCCGTCCCTGACGCGCCAGCGCGACCGCAAGGTTCGACGAAACCGTCGACTTCCCCACGCCCCCTTTGCCGCTGCCCACCGCGATGATCCGGTCCACACCAGAAACCTTCTGCGGCCCGCCCTGCTGCGGTGTCGGATGCTGGCCGATCTTCAACGTGGGCGGCGCGGCAGGCTTGGCCGCCGGTCCATGCGCCGTCATCACCACCTGAACGCTGTCCACCCCGTCCAACTGCCGCACCGCTGCCTCGGCCGCGGCCTGCACCGGCCCCAGCGCCCGCGCCGCCTCGGGGCTTTCTGCCTCGATGACAAAGCGCACCGTTCCGCCGTCAACCGTGACCGCACGAATCAGGTCGCGCGACACCAGATCCCCCCCGCCCGGCAATCCGACACCGGCCAAAGCCCGCATGATTAACTCTCGCGAAACCGCCATCTGTTCTTCTCCTGCTCAAGGTTTCGGCAAACCTCGTTATCTTTGCGGCACTCGGCAAGTCCGAGTTGACCATTTGCTCAGGTTTTCAGCGAAACCCATGAAATTAATGACGTTTTCGTGACGGTCAGCCATGCGATTGCTGCATGGCAGCATTGCAGACCCGCGCTATTGTGCAACTGCAGCATATGCCCCATGTTTCCGGTAACAGCGCGACAGAACGTTGTTCAGATACGATGGTGTAACAAACTGAGGCTGATCGAAATGGCTTATATCAATTCCTCCCGTGCCGCGTCCTTCTCGCTGGCTGATCGCATCTCGGGCTTTGTGGCCCTGACGAAAGCGAACCTGGCCCGCCGCGCCGTGTTTAGTCAAACTGTCCGCGAACTCAACACGCTGACGGATCGTGAGCTGGCCGATCTCGGCATCGCCCGCGTCGACATTCTTTCCGTGGCCCGCGAAGCAGCCTACGGCAAATAAGTTTCTTGCTGAACCCCACCTCCTCCCGGGGTTCTTGGCAAAAGCGGCGGCGCTTCTCCTCCTCCCTGGCGTCGCCGCACTTTGATCCGGAAGCCGCGCTCGTGCGTAGACTTCCATAACTGATCCGACGTCCCCCTCCTCCTCCCTGGGGACATGCGGAAAAGCGGCGGTTCCGCTCCTCCTCCCAGGAACCGCCGCATCCGAATTCCGGGGCACACCTGCCCCACCGATGTACGAAGGGCCCGCTCCTCCTCCCAGGGCCCGACGGACCAGCGGCGGCCTCTACCTCCTCCCAGAGGTCGCCGCGCAAAATTCAGGGGCACACCTGCCCCACCGAAGTACGAAGGGCCCGCTCCTCCTCCCTAGGGCCCATCGGACCAGCGGCGACCTCTACCTCCTCCCAGAGGTCGCCGCGCAAATTCAGGGGTTAAGAAACCCTTAACGGCGTACGAAGGGCCCGCTCCTCCTCCCAGGGCCCGACGCACCAGCTGCGACCTCACCTCCTCCCGGGGTCGCCGCACCCCATTCGCGCCTGGCCTCTCCTCCTCCCTGGCCGGGTCGAACCTGCGGTCGGCCTCTCCTCCTCCCTGGCCGGACCGTCCGACAGCGGCGGCGCCCTCCTCCCTCGGGTGCCGCCGTTTTCATTTCTCCCCCCACCCGCCTTGCATCCCGCCACCGCCCCGCCGATAGTCGCGCCCGACCCGACCCAACGGCAGGCCCGATGCGCCCTTCCCTTCTTTCCGCCGCCTTCGTCGCCGCCCTTGTGGGCTATGGCTCCACCATCGCGCTGGTCCTCGCCGCCGCTGAGGCGCTCGGGGCAAGCCCGCTTGAGACCGCAAGCTGGGTCATGGCGATCTGCTTCGCCAAAGCCGCAGGCAGCGCCCTTCTCTCCACCTTGCACCGCGTTCCGGTCGTGCTGGCCTGGTCCACCCCTGGCGCGGCGCTCATTGCCGCATCAGCGGGCTACACCATGGCCGAGGGCGTGGCCGCCTTCCTGCTCGCGGGTCTGTTGATCGCAGCGACTGGCCTGATCAAGCCGCTGGGCGCGATCGTGGCCCGCATCCCCGATGGCATCGCCGCCGCCATGCTGGCGGGTGTCTTGCTCCCATTCGTCCTGAAAGGCGCCAGCGCGCTTGAGGCCGCGCCCCTGCTCGTCGCCCCGATGGTCGGCCTATTCGCCCTCGTCCGGCTCAAGAACCCCGCAGTCGCCGTGCTTGCTGCCCTTGCCGCAGGCCTCGCCACAGCCTTCCTGAGTGGAACCACCACCCTGCCGCCCCTGCCACCCCTGCCGCCGACACCCGTGCTGATCTGGCCCGAATGGCACTGGTCCGCCCTAATCGGCCTTGGCTTGCCGCTTTATCTGGTGACTATGGCCTCGCAGAACCTGCCGGGCTTTGCCACCATGCGCGCAGCGGGGTATGAGCCGCCCGTCGCCTCGGCCCTGACGGTGACAGGCGGCATCTCGGCCGTCGCCGCCTTGTTCGGCGCGCATACGGTGAACATGGCCGCCATCACCGCCGCCATCTGCATGGGCGACGATGTCCACCCTGACCGCAGCCAGCGCTGGAAGGTGGGGCTTGCCTATGCGGGTGTCTGGGTGATGCTGGGACTGACCGGTCCGGTCGTCATTGCCATCCTGAACGCCTTGCCCCCCGCCCTGATGACCGCCCTTGTGGCGCTGGCCTTGCTCGGCCCGCTCATGGGCGCGCTGACCGGGGCCTTCGCCACACCAGACCAGCGCTTCGCCGCCACGATCACGCTGGCCGTCACTGGCGCTGGCGTGGCCTTCGCAGGCATCGGCGCGGCCTTCTGGGGGCTCTTGGCGGGGCTTGCCATCTGGGGGCTGGACCGCGCCGCGAGGTAGCGATTTCTGACGCAGAAATCGCTCCGTTTTCTGCACGCAGAACACGCCAACCACCGGCATCGCCCCATCCGATTTCTGCGTACAGAAATCGTCGCGTTTCCTGCGTCAGGAAACGCTTTCCTTAGAACGGTACCTCATCAGCATCATCCGCATCGACGATGAACCCCGCCACCACCTTCTTGATCCCGGCCTTGGAAAAATCGATCTCCAGCTTGTCGCCCTCGATCCCGATCACGATCCCATAACCGAACTTGCGGTGGAACACCCGGTCCCCCTCGCTATGCGCCGATACCACGGTCGCATCGATCACCATCCCCCGCGCCTCGCGCGGTTGCGACACGCCCCGCGACTGCACGCGGTCCTGCATCCGCTTCCAGCCGGGTGAGGCATAGACATCCGCCTTCGACACCCGGTCTTCCATCGCCGACACCGCATAAGGCGCCGCCGCGCCAAAGCCCCCGCCATACAATCCCGGCGGCGTCTGCACCTCGACATGGTCGGACGGCAATTCATCGATGAACCGGCTTGGCAACTGGCTTTGCCATTGCCCATAAACCCGACGGTTCGACGCAAAGGAAATGGTGCACAGCTTCTCGGCCCGTGTGATCCCCACATAGGCCAGCCGCCGCTCTTCCTCCAATCCCTTCAACCCGCTCTCATCCATGCTGCGCTGGCTGGGAAACAATCCATCCTCCCAGCCCGGCAGAAAGACGACCGGAAACTCCAAACCCTTCGCCGCGTGCAGGGTCATGATGGAAACCTTCTCGCCGCCCTCCTCCGTCTCATTGTCCATGATAAGCGAGACGTGTTCGAGGAAACCTTGCAGATTGTCGAACTGCTCCAACGCCTTGACCAGTTCCTTCAAGTTCTCCAGCCGCCCCGGCGCCTCGGGCGTCTTGTCGTTCTGCCACATCTCGGTATAGCCGGATTCTTCAAGGATGGTCTCGGCCAGCCGCACATGGTCGTAATCCACCACCCGCGTGGCGCGGTGCCAGCGATCAATCCCCTCGACAAAAGCCCGCAACTGGCCCGCGCCTTTGCCGCCGATGCCGCCATGCGCCACCAACTCCCGCGCGCCCTCGTGCAGCGAAACACCCGCCCCCCGCGCCGTGCGCTGGATATCGGCCTGCGCCTTGTCACCCAACCCCCGCTTGGGCAAGTTCACCACACGCTCGAACGCCAGATCATCCTCAGGCGAAACCGACAGCCGGAAATAGGCCATCGCGTCCCGGATTTCCTGCCGTTCATAGAACCTTGGCCCCCCGATCACCCGGTAGGGCAGCCCGATGGTCAGAAACCGGTCCTCGAACGCCCGCATCTGATGGCTGGCGCGCACAAGGATCGCCTGCCCGTCCAGCCCCACAGGGTGCAACCCCCGGCGGCCGTGCTGCAATGCCTCGACCTCTTCACCGATCCAACGCGCCTCTTCCTCGCCATCCCAATGGCCGATCAGACGCACCTTCTCGCCGTCCTTTGCCTCGGTCCACAGCGTCTTGCCCAGTCGGCCCGCATTGCCCGCGATCACCCCTGACGCCGCAGCAAGGATATGCGGCGTCGATCTGTAATTCTGCTCCAGCCGCACCACATGCGCGCCGGGGAAATCCTTTTCAAACCGCAGGATGTTGCCCACCTCGGCCCCGCGCCAGCCATAGATCGACTGGTCGTCATCCCCCACGCAGCAGATGTTCCGATGCGCCTGCGCAAGCAGCCGCAGCCAAAGATACTGGCAGACGTTGGTATCCTGATACTCGTCCACCAGAATATAGCGGAACCACCGCTGGTACTGCGCCAGAACATCGGGATTGGCCTGAAAGATCACCACACAATGCAGCAGCAGATCGCCGAAATCGCAGGCGTTCAGCGTGCGCAGACGTTCCTGATACTGGGCATACAACTCTGTCCCGCGGTTGTTGTATCCGCCTGCCTCGCTTGACGGCACGCGCTCCGGCGTCAGCGCGCGGTTTTTCCAGCCGTCGATCATCCCCGCCAGCATCCGCGCAGGCCAGCGCTTTTCGTCGATATTCGCGGCCAGGATCAACTGCTTCAGCAACCGCACCTGATCATCCGTGTCCAGAATGGTGAAGTTCGACTTCAACCCTACCAGTTCCGCATGCCGCCGCAGAATCTTGACCGACAGCGAATGGAACGTCCCCATCCAGGGCATCCCCTCGGCCACCTCGCCCAGCAACCGACCCACGCGCAATTTCATCTCGCGCGCGGCCTTGTTGGTAAAGGTCACCGCCAGAATCTCGTTCGGGCGCGCCTTGCCCATGCGCAGCAGATGCACGATCCGCGCCGTCAGCGCCTTGGTCTTGCCCGTTCCGGCCCCGGCCAGCATCAGCACCGGGCCATCCAACGCCTCAACCGCAGCACGCTGCGCGGGGTTCAGATCATCCAGATAGGCCGCAGGCCGCGCTGCCTGCAAGGCGCGCTGCGACAGCGGCACCGCCGCCGCCTCAAAGGCTTCATTCTCATCCCAGCCATTCATGCGGGCGACCCTAGCGCGATCGGCGGCAAAGGAAAAGGTTCTTCAAATGTTCCACCCGCATTTTCCGCCCAACGCCCCAAACCGACTTCGCAACTGCAAATCCACGCCTGCATATTTCGCAAAATTTGCATCCCACGCCGGTTCCCGCACTTGCGCTGCATCGCAGCGCCCCTAGAGTGACGCGCTGATCGCACAATCGCGAAACCGTGAGTAGCCCGCCTGACCGCCCGTCTGACCGCCCGTCTGACCCAAGCCTGAACTGCCGCCATCCGGAGAGACCGATGCCCGAATTCCGCAAGATCCTCGTTGCCAACCGGGGCGAGATCGCCATCCGCGTCATGCGCGCCGCCAATGAGATGGGCAAGAAGACCGTCGCCGTCTTTGCCGAGGAAGACAAACTGTCGCTGCACCGCTTCAAGGCGGATGAAGCCTATCGCATCGGCGAAGGCCTTTCGCCGGTCGGCGCCTATCTGTCGATTCAGGAAATCATCCGCGTGGCCAAGATGGCCGGGGCCGATGCCATCCATCCCGGCTATGGCCTGCTGTCGGAAAACCCCGATTTCGTCGAGGCTTGCGATCAGGCTGGCATCACCTTCATCGGCCCACGCGCCGAAACCATGCGCGCGCTTGGCGACAAGGCCTCTGCCCGCCGTGTGGCGATCGAGGCGGGCGTCCCTGTCATCCCCGCCACCGAAGTGCTGGCCGATGACATGGCGCTGATCAAGAAACAGGCGACCGAGGTGGGCTATCCCCTGATGCTCAAGGCCTCATGGGGCGGAGGCGGGCGCGGGATGCGGCCGATCCTTTCGGAAGACGAGCTTGAAACCAAGGTGCGCGAAGGCCGGCGCGAGGCCGAGGCCGCCTTTGGCAATGGCGAAGGCTATCTGGAAAAGATGATCCAGCGCGCCCGCCATGTCGAGGTGCAGATCCTTGGCGACAAGCAGGGCAACTGCTGGCACCTGTGGGAACGTGACTGCACCGTGCAGCGCCGCAACCAAAAGGTGGTTGAACGCGCCCCCGCCCCTTACCTCACGCAGGCCCAGCGCGAAGAGGTTTGCGAGATGGCGCGCAGGATCTGCGCCCATGTCGAATACGAATGCGCAGGCACCGTCGAATTCCTGATGGATATGGATGACGGCAAGTTCTACTTCATCGAAGTGAACCCCCGCGTGCAGGTTGAACACACCGTGACCGAAGAGGTGACGGGCATCGACATCGTGCAGGCCCAGATCCTGATCGAAGAAGGCAAATCGCTGGCCGAGGCGACAGGCCTTCCCTCACAGGCGGATGTCAAACTCAACGGCCACGCCCTGCAATGCCGGGTCACCACCGAAGACCCGCTGAACAATTTCATCCCCGATTACGGCCGCCTGACCGCCTATCGTTCCGCCACCGGCAACGGCATCCGGCTGGATGGCGGCACGGCCTATGCGGGGGGCGTCATCACCCGCTATTACGATTCGCTTCTGGTCAAGGTCACGGCGCACGCCCAGACCCCAGAAAAGGCCATCGCACGGATGGACCGCGCCCTGCGCGAATTCCGCATCCGGGGTGTGGCGACGAATATCGAATTCGTCATCAACCTGCTCAAACACCCCACCTTCCTGAACGATACCTACACCACCAAATTCATCGACACGACGCCCGAGCTGTTCGCCTTCAAGAAACGCCGCGACCGGGCGACCAAGATCCTTACCTATATCGCCGACATCACGGTGAACGGGCATCCCGAAACCGTCGGCCGCCCCAAACCCCCGGCCGAGGCAAAGATGCCCAAGCCGCCGAAACTGCACACCGAAACGCCTGCCACCGGCACCCGCAACCTGCTGGAACAAAAAGGCCCGCAGGCCGTGGCCGATTGGATGAAGGCCCAGAAAAAGGTGCTGATCACCGACACCACCATGCGTGACGGGCATCAGTCGCTGCTGGCCACGCGGATGCGGTCAATCGACATGGTCCGCGTCGCGCCTGCCTATGCCGCAAACCTGCCGCAGTTGTTCAGCGTCGAATGCTGGGGCGGCGCCACCTTCGACGTGGCCTACCGCTTCCTTCAGGAATGCCCGTGGCAACGCCTGCGCGACCTGCGCGCAGCCATGCCCAACCTGATGACCCAGATGCTTCTGCGCGCCTCCAACGGCGTGGGCTATACCAACTACCCCGACAATGTCGTCCGGTCCTTCGTGTTGCAGGCCGCCGAGACTGGCGTCGATGTGTTCCGCGTGTTCGATAGCCTCAACTGGGTGGAAAACATGCGCGTCGCCATGGACGCGGTGATCGAGGCGAACAAGATCTGCGAAGGCACCATCTGCTATACCGGCGACATGCTCGATCCGGCGCGCAGCAAGTATGACCTGAAATACTATGTCGACCGCGCCAAGGAACTGAAATCCGCCGGTGCGCATGTGCTGGGGCTTAAGGATATGGCGGGGCTTCTGAAACCCGCCTCCGCCCGTATCCTCGTGAAGGCCCTGAAACAGGAAGTGGGCCTGCCCGTCCATTTCCACACGCATGATACCTCGGGTGCCGCCGCGGCCACGATCCTTGCTGCCTGTGACGCAGGCGTCGATGCGGTGGATGCCGCGATGGATGCGTTTTCCGGCGGCACATCGCAGCCCTGCCTCGGCTCCATCGTCGAAGCGCTGCGCCATACCGAACGCGACACCGGTCTGGATATCGCCGCGATCCGCGACATCTCCAACTATTGGGAACATGTCCGCACCCAATATGCCGCCTTTGAATCCGGCATCCCCGCCCCCGCGTCCGAGGTCTATCTCCACGAAATGCCGGGCGGCCAGTTCACCAACCTCAAAGGTCAGGCCCGTTCCCTGGGGCTTGAGGAGCGCTGGCCCGAAATCGCGCAGGCCTATGCCGATGCCAACCAGATGTTCGGCGACATCGTCAAGGTGACGCCCTCCTCCAAGGTGGTAGGTGACATGGCGCTGATGATGGTGGCCCAGGGCCTGACCCGCGCGCAGGTCGAAGACCCCGCCGTTGACGTGGCCTTCCCGGAATCGGTCATCGACATGCTCAAGGGCAATCTCGGCCAACCCCATGGCGGCTGGCCCGACGGCATCCTGAAAAAGGTGCTCAAGGGCGATGCGCCTCTGACCGACCGCCCCGGCAAGACTCTGCCCCCCGTCGATTTCGCCGCCACCCGCGCCTATCTCGAAAAGGAACTGACGGGCTACAAGGTGGATAACGAGGATATCAACGGCTACCTCATGTATCCCAAGGTCTTCCTTGATTACATGGGCCGCCACCGCCTCTACGGCCCGGTCCGCGCGCTGCCCACGAAAACCTTCTTCTACGGCATGCAGCCGGGCGAAGAGATCACAGCCGAAATCGACCCCGGCAAGAACCTCGAAATCCGTCTGCAAGCCGTGGGCGAGACGACCGAGGATGGCGAAGTTCGCGTGTTCTTTGAACTCAACGGCCAGCCCCGCGTCGTGCGCATCGCTAACCGGGCCATCAAGGCAAAAACCGCCGCGCGGCCAAAGGCACAGGACGGCAACCCCGCCCATGTCGGCGCACCCATGCCCGGCTCAATCGCCTCTGTTGCGGTGACCGTCGGCCAAAAGGTCCGCGCAGGTGACCAGCTGCTCACGATCGAAGCGATGAAGATGGAAACCGGTTTGCACGCCGACCGCGAAGCCACGGTCAAGGCGCTGCATGTGCACGCAGGCAGCCAGATCGAGGCGAAAGATCTGCTGATCGAATTCGAATGAACAGCGCGCCCCCCGGCCTAGGTCCGATCGGGGGGCGTCACGCCTAGAATTCGCCCAGCATGACGACCGCGCCGCGCATCAACCCGAAATTCACGTTCGGCACCACGCCCAACCGCAGAGTCTTTCCGCGCAACTGGCCCTCCCAAGCCGCCGGCACCCCGCGAGCGGTCAGGTCAATCTGTTTCACGCCCTCAAGTCGTGTCGCGATCTCGGTGGCAAAGGCTGTCGCCGCCGCCGCGGTCAACCGCGATGATGACACAGCGCATCGGCTGGCGGTCTGTCTGCTCCCTTGCGTGGCAGCGACTGCGCGATAGCCATTTATTGTGTGGATCCGAAGCCCGTCTTGGTTCCCTTCATAGCGCCACCCATCGGCGGCAAGGGTCTCATGAATCGCGCCCACATCCGGAAACCGGGCAAGGCAAACCTCAAATGCCGCCTTCGCTGCGGTCCAATTTTCATCTGCATGGGCAATACCCGCAGGCGTGACCAGCACGATCAGCACCGCCAGTCGGCAGGCCACAATCCCTGCCACCACCCGCTTCCAAAGCCCCGAAACTATACAACGCAAAGTCATCACTCGCACTCCAATCACCTTTACGGCCCACGCGGCCAATCTTCCCAAACCGTAGCAAGACTGCCCATCGCAGACAACCCACGGGGGCAAAACGTCGCTGGCTGCACGCCTTGGATGCGTCAGTCAAAATTCCGATGTCTGCTGCACTTTCCCCTTGAACCCTGCGCAGGCCTTCAATAGATGAGCGACGTCCAACCGGCGCGGGCGTAGCTCAGGGGTAGAGCATAACCTTGCCAAGGTTAGGGTCGTGAGTTCGAATCTCATCGCCCGCTCCAGTCGGACCAGCGATAAGGCCGCCCACCGGGCGGCCTTTTGCTTTACGCAACCCTTCCATCTTTGCAGGAACAGGCGCAGCATCGCCCCCCGGCTCACCGTGTCCAACACCGCAAAGCAACCCAATGTTTCGCTGAAAAATCGCGCGCGCCGCACGACGCAACTTTCCCCTTGCGTGACCGCCCGCCCCGCACTATCACCCGCCCACGGAGTGCGGGCGTAGCTCAGGGGTAGAGCATAACCTTGCCAAGGTTAGGGTCGTGAGTTCGAATCTCATCGCCCGCTCCAGTTTACCAAAAAGCAGTTGTGTCTATGTTCGGGCCTTCCCGGCCCCAGGCATGCCGTGGACAGAGGGTCCAAACTGATCGCCCTACGCGGCGGCAGCGGTCGCCACCGACGAGGCACCTTACGCCTATTGTCGAAAGATCGCGTTGCGCCCGGCGCCGCCGCCAACCCCTCCGGATCGCGGGGCAGGCATGACGGCGTCGCCCGCCACCACCTGCATCCGTGCCGCCCGCAGCAGGCGCAGCGGCACCGCGCCCAGTATAGGCGCCTGCACTGGCGTACCCACCGCGATATCAGGTGCTGGAATGTCCAACTCACGATAGGCCGCCCACATCGGCCCCCGCGCGCTCTGCAGCGCAGTTTGCAATTCAACAGGGTCCGGCTTGGTGCCCCGATCCAGCACAGCGACGAAATCCCCCGATCCGGCATAGGCCATCCGGTATTGCGCCGCCGGCAGCACGTCCAGGATCTGTTCCGCCGCCTCGGACAGGAAATCATAGTAATCCAGCCGCTCCAGATGCCCAAAGGCCCAAAGCGCATTGCGCAGCCGGAAACAGATCACTGCCGTGCCGGGCAGGCCCGACCAGCCCAGCGACACCAGATGTGTTTCCAGCACCAGATAATCGACCACGCCATCCTCGGCATTGGGCAGGACCGCATCCTCGAAGCCAAAGCCAAACCCTTGCTGCGCGCGGAGTGTGCCGATCTCATCCTGCAAGGCGGCGGTCTGCCGTCGCTCCTGCAAGATACGCTCTACCATCGAAAGCCGTGCGCCCAGTTCCACGCTTTCCAGCGGCTTGTGCAGGAAATCATTCGCCCCTGCCTCCAGCGCCGCCTTCACCCGGTCCCGCTCGGTCACCGAGGAAATCATGATGATCGGCGTTGCCTTATGCGCCGCCGTCGCCCGCAACCCGGCGCAAAGCTCCGCCCCGGTCATCCCCGGCATCTCCAGATCCAGCAGGAACAGATCCGTCACGATCCGCCCCGCCTCGGCCTCGCGCAGCGCCTGTGTCGGATCGCCGAAGGTGGCCACCACCTCCATGTCCAGCGCGCGCAGGTATTCCGTCACGATGGCCAGGAATATCGGGTCGTCATCGACACAGACAATGCGCATGGGAACTCCTTGATCCGTTCAGACAACGACCCGATGAGCCAAGGGGTCAACCTTTCAACCAGAACGGCAGCAGACTGCGCCATTAAAGGGCCGCGTCGGTGCTTTCGGTAAGATTCATTTCCAATACAACCCAGACGAGAGCCGCAATCGACCGCACAGCCGCTGGTCACAAACTTGCGAACGCTTCTCATTACCATTGACTTTTGCGAACTATTCTCACATATGGGATGTATGAGGTTTTCCCTGTCCTGCACGGTACAAGACCCAATGGAAAAAGGCCGACACCACATGATCGACCGCCGCTCTCTTCTTCTGACCCTGTCCCTTGCGCCGCTCCTTGGCACCCGCGCGCTGGCCCAGACGGGCCCCGCCGCCATCACCGCGACCACAGGCATGATCGCCGATATCGCCCGCCGCCTGACCGGGGGCGAAGTGGCCGCGCTGATGGGCGCGGGCATGGACCCGCACAGCTATCGCCCCACACGGTCCGATATCCTCGCCCTTTCGCGCGCCGACATCATTCTCTGGCACGGCTTGCACCTTGAGGCGCAGTTCGCTGATGTCATGGCCGACCTCGCCCGTCAGCGCACAGTGGTGG
This sequence comes from Paracoccaceae bacterium, assembly GCA_022843025.1. Lineage (GTDB taxonomy): Bacteria > Pseudomonadota > Alphaproteobacteria > Rhodobacterales > Rhodobacteraceae > Paragemmobacter. The sequence continues at coordinate 253,468 of JALHOL010000003.1, forward strand.
CCCTTGCCGATAGCCTGCCCCGCGCCGACCTGCTCTCTGATCCCGCATATCCAGACCGCCCCGACCCCCATGTCTGGTTCGATCCGAAACTCTGGTCCGAAGTCGTGCGCAACGCCGCCGATGTGCTGGCCACCGCCGGCTTCGATACCGCCGCCCCGGCCGAGGCTCTGCTTGCCGACATTGCCGCGCTTGATACCTATGCCCAGCAGGTTCTGGCCACGGTCCCCGAACCGTCGCGCATTCTTGTCACTGCGCATGACGCCTTCGCCTATTTCGGCCGCGCCTATGGCTGGCAAGTCGAAGGCATTCAGGGCATCTCGACGGAATCCGAGGCAGGCCTCGCCCGCATCACCGAACTGGTCGATCTGCTGGTCGCCCGCAACATCGCCGCGGTCTTTGTCGAAAGCTCGGTCTCTGACCGCGCCATCCGCGCCCTGATCGAAGGCGCGGCCGCCCAAGGCCACACCATCGCGATTGGGGGCGAGTTGTATTCCGATGCGATGGGTCCGGACGGCACCTATGAAGGCACCTATATCGGCATGATCGACCACAACATCACCACCATCGCCCGCGCCCTTGGCGGCGATGCGCCCGAACGCGGCATGGTCGGCAAATTGAACGCAGGCACCTGATGGTAGACCCCACCCCGATCCCGGTTGCAGAAGCGGCGCTTGCCGTCACGGGGCTGACCGTATCCTACGCGGCCCTGCCCGTGGTCGAAGGGATCGCCGCCCGCTTTCCCAAAGGGTCGATGACCGCCATCATCGGCCCCAACGGGGCGGGCAAATCCACCCTGCTGAAAGCCGCGCTCGGCCTTGTTCCCGCCGTGACGGGCGAGGTGCGCGCCTTCGGCCAACCGGTCGCCAAGGCTATGCCCCGCATCGCCTATGTCCCGCAACGCGCCGCGGTGGATTGGGAATTTCCGGCCCGCGTGATCGACGTCGTTCAGATGGGGCTTTATCGCAAGACCGGCCTTCTGGGCCGCATCACCCCGGCGCTGAAGGCGCAGGCGATGGATTGCCTCTCGCGCCTCGGCATGTCCGATTTCGCGCAACGTCAGATCGGTGCTCTTTCGGGTGGCCAGCAGCAGCGCGTCTTCCTTGCCCGCGCCTTGGCGCAAGAGGCGGACCTGATGATCCTTGATGAACCCTTCGCCGGTGTCGATGCCGCGACGGAATCCGCCATCATTGCCGTCCTTCACGGCCTGCGGGCCGAGGGCAAGACGGTGATCGCCGTCCATCACGACCTTGCGACGGTCGCCGCCTATTTCGACCGCGTGCTGCTTCTGAACCGCCGCGTCATCGCCGAAGGTCCCACTGCCACAACCTTCCGCCGCGCCACCGTGGCCGAGGCTTATGGAAACACCCTGCTCACCTCAATCCCGGCCTGACCCCCTGACCCAACAAGTCCCCCCAAGATGACCGCCGAACTCCTTCAGGCCCTGCTGTTTCAGGGGGGCTACAACGCCGCCCTCGTCAGCCTGGGCGCGGCGCTGCTTGGCCTTGCGGCGGGGTCAGTGGGGGCCTTCACCACCCTGCGCCGCCGCGCGCTGACCTCTGATGCCATGGCCCATGCCACCCTGCCCGGCATCGGGCTGGCCTTCCTTGCGATGGCGGCCTTTGGCGGTGACGGGCGCAACCTCGCGGGCCTGTTGATCGGGGCAGGGCTGTCGGCAGCACTTGGTTTGTACTGGCTGCAACGTCTGACCGACACCACCCGCCTGCCCGAAGATGCCGCAACCGGTGCCATCCTTTCCACCTTCTACGGCGCGGGCATCGTGATCCTGACCGTGATCCAGAACCTGTCGCTGGGACGCCCCGCAGGGTTGGAGGGGTTCCTTCTCGGCTCCACTGCCGGAATGCTGAAATCCGATGCCATCCTGATTGCCGGGGGCGGGGCGGTGATCCTGACCCTGCTCCTCATCCTGCGCCGCGCGCTGGCGATGACGGCGTTTGATCCGGGGCATGCCCGCCTCATGGGGATCAACACCCGCGCCGCCGACGTGGCGCTGCTGCTCTTGACGCTGGCCTGCGTCTTGTTGGGCCTGCGCGTGGTGGGTCTGATCCTGATCGTGGCGCTTCTGATCACCCCCGCCCTGACCGCGCGCCTCTGGTCAGACAGGATCGGCGTTGTGGCCCTGCTGGCGGGTGGGATAGGCGCTGTCGCGGGCCATCTCGGGGCCTCGTTGTCCCTTGTCCTGCCCGACTTGCCCACCGGCCCCGCCATCGTGCTGATCACCTTCGCCGCCTTTATCCTGTCAACTCTCTTCGCCCCCGGACGCGGCCTCATCGCCCGCGCATTGGCCCGCGCGCGGCAGGCAGGTTTGGTGCGCACATGACCTTTGGCGCAGAGTTCGTCCCCCTCACCTTGCCGCCGCTCGTCATTGCGATGCTGGCCGCACTGGCCTGCGCGGCACCGGGCAATTTCCTGCTGCTCCGCGGCCAGTCGATGCTGGGCGATGCCATGTCACATGTCGTTCTGCCTGGTATCGTCGCGGCCTTCCTGCTGACGGGGTCCGCCTCCCAACCCGTCATGCTGGCGGGCGCATTGGCCGCCGCCGCCCTGTCTTCGGCCCTGATCGAAGGCATCCGGCGCGCCACCGGGGCCGATCCGGGGGCCGCCATGGGCGTGACCTTCACCGCCATGTTTGCCCTCGGCGTGCTGCTTCTGGAAACCTCCGGCGCGGGGGCGGTCCATCTCGATGTGGAACACGCGCTTTACGGCAATCTCGAAGGCCTGATCTGGATCGACGCCACAGGTTGGGCCTCGCTCGCCGATCCCGCAGCACTTGCCACCCTGCCCCCGGAACTGCCCGCGCTGGCCATCGCCACCGCCGCCATCCTTGCCGCCCTCACCCTGTTCTGGCGCCCGCTGACCATCGCCACCTTCGACGAAGGCTTTGCCACCAGCGCGGGCATCCCCACCCGATGGATTTCTGCCGGGCTGACCGGTCTTACCGCGCTGGCCGCAGTGGCGGCCTTCTCTGCCGTGGGATCGATCCTGACCATCGCCATGCTGATCTGCCCGCCCGCCACCGCGCGCCTGCTGACCGACAGCCTGCCGCGCCAGATGGCCCTGTCGCTTATCATCGCCGCCCTCGCCGCCGCCCTTGGCACCCTGATTGCGGGCTACCTGCCGCTGGCGCTGGGTCTTGGCTTTTCCGTGTCAGCCTCCGGCAGCATCGCCGTGCTGTCAGGCGTCTTCCTCGGCCTTGCAGCCACCTTCGGCCCGCGCCGCCGCAGGCTCGCCGCCTCTGCCTGACAGCTTTCCAAACCGCGCCCCAGCGCCTATAAGGCCGCAAAGCAAGGGGAAACCGCGATGCGTCAGGCCAAGATCCACCGCAAGACCGCAGAAACCGATGTCGCCGTCAGCCTGAACCTTGATGGCACCGGGCAGTATGACTGCCACAGCGGCGTGGGCTTTTTCGACCACATGCTGGATCAACTCGCCCGCCACTCGCTCATCGACATTAACGTCAAGGCCAAGGGTGATCTGCATATCGACGATCACCACACTGTCGAAGATTGCGGCATCGCGATCGGTCAGGCCCTGACACAAGCGCTGGGCGACAAGCGCGGCATCCGCCGCTATGGCCATTTCAACCTCGCCATGGATGACGCGCAGGTGGCCTGCGCGCTGGACCTGTCGGCGCGGCCGTTCCTCGTCTGGAACCTGCCCTTCCCGACGGCGAAGATCGGTGTTTTTGACACCGAACTGGTGCGTGAATTCTTTCAGGCGCTCGCCACCCATGGCGGCATCACCCTGCATGTCGACCTGATCCACGGGGTCAACAGCCACCACATCGCGGAAGCCGCCTTCAAGGCCGTGGCCCGCGCGCTGCGGATGGCCGTGGAACATGACCCCCGGCTTGGCAACGCGCTGCCCTCGACCAAAGGCGCACTTTGACCCAAGGCGCTGAAGAATTTTCCCGAAAATTCTTCAGCCGCCCCGCATGGTAAGAATTTTCCAGAAAATTCTTACCACCCCGTTTCCGAAAAATTTTCACTGAAAATTTTTCGTCACCCCCGCAATGAGGCCCCCATGCCCCTGACCGTTCTCGTCGATTATGACAGCGGCAATCTCCATTCCGCCGAAAAGGCGTTTCAACGCATGGCGGCCGAGGTGGGCGGCGGCGAGGTCCTCGTGACCTCGCATCCGGAAGAGGTCGCCCGCGCCGACAGGATCGTCCTGCCCGGCGACGGGGCCTTTCCCGCCTGCCGCCGCGCCTTGGGCAATCTGGGCGGGTTGTTCGAGGCGATCTCCGAAGGCGTGGCCCAAGGCAAACCCTTTTTCGGTATCTGCGTTGGCATGCAGATGCTGGCGACATGGGGCCGTGAATACGAAGACACACAGGGGTTTGACTGGATTGGGGGCGAAGTCACCCGCATCACCCCCGCCGACCCCGCGCTCAAGGTGCCGCATATGGGCTGGAACGATCTGGTGATCGACCGCCCGCATCCGGTTCTTGAAGGGGTATCCACTGGCGATCACGCCTATTTCGTGCACAGCTACCAGTTCCGCGTGGCCGATCCAGCGCATCTTCTGGCGCATGTGGATTATGCCGGTCCCGTCACTGCCATCATCGGCCGCGACACGATCATCGGCACCCAGTTCCACCCGGAAAAGTCCCAGGCTACCGGCCTTCGAATGATTGCCAACTTCCTGCGCTGGAAACCCTGATCTGCAGGCTTGCTTCCGGGCGCATCCCGGATCACCATCGATACATCCTGTGGTTGTTCATGGTGCCTTGATGTTCCCCCGGCTTCTGCCTGCGCTCGCGCTCCTTTGCGCCTGCGCCTCGCCCTCACCGCAATTCTTCAACGCCTCTCGCCAGGACGTTGTGATCGACGGGCGCAGCTTCACTGTCTTTCGCAAAGACACCCGCGTGCAGGTCATCCGCCACGGCTATGCCCGCAGCGCCGAACGCCCGGACATCCCCGCGCAAATGCTGCGCGCCGCGGCGCAGGCCACCGGCTGCACCCCGATCGAGACCAGTTTTCAGGGTGACAGCGGCGAACGCCGCGGCCGCATCAGGTGCTGATGCGCCGCCACAGCCATGCCCCGGCCCGCCCGTCAATCGCCACCAGCCCCAATGCGATCAGCCCCGCCCCCGCAATCTGCGCCGCCGCCAGCCGTTCGCCCAGAAAGACCACACCCAGCGCCACCGCGCTGACCGGCACCAGAAACGTGACCAAACCCACGTTCAACGACCCGACCGTTGCCAGCAGCCGAAAGAAGATGACATAGGCCAGCGCTGTCGACATCACCGCCAATCCCGCAACGGCCAGCCAGACCTCAACCCCGCCGCTGCCGGTCTGCACGCCCCCTGTCATCATCACCGGCAGGATCAGCAGGCCGGTCGCACAAAGGCATTGCCCAAAGGCCACGCTCAAAGGGGCCACGCCCAGCACACGAAAGCGCCGCCCCCAGACCGATGCCAGCGCATAGCTGCACGCCGCCCCCAGACAGGCCAGCTTGGCCCAGATGGCCCCTTCCGTGGCCCCGCCGCCCATCATCACCAGAACCCCGGCAAAGCCGCAGACCACCCCCGCGATTCGCCCGAAACCCGGCCGCCGCTCATCGGCAAAGACCGCCAGCACCACCACTGTCAGGATCGGGGTCATCGCGTTCAAAATCGCGGCCAGCCCGCCGCCGATCTGCCCCTGCGCCAGAGCAAAAAGCGTGAAGGGCAGCGCGTTGTTCAACAGACCCATCACCACCAGCGCCCGCCAAACCGCCGCCCCGCGCGGCACGGGCAGGCCCGTCGCGGCCAGTGTCAGCGCCAGCACCCCCGCCCCCAACCCGACCCGCAACCAGACCACCGTCAAAGGGGCCATCCCTGCGGCCAGAACCAACTCCACGAAAAAGAACGACCCGCCCCACAGCACCGACAGGAGCAAAAGCAATCCCCAATCTCGTTGTCCCAATTTGGCCTCCGGTCATGGCAAAGGGGTGCAAGGTCACCCCTGCACCCCCTTTAATCCGTATCAGGGCCGAAGAACGACCCGAAATCTGCGCTTACTGTACCCGCGTCCAGGTGCCACCGTCGCGGCAGATTCCCAGAACGCAGCCCTTCACGCTCAGCCCGTTGCCCTGGAGGATCATGTAGGAGTTATAGGTCTTGTCCCGATCCGGCGACCAGACCTTGCCATCCTCGTAATTCCCGTCGCCCTTGGCCATCATGTCCCAGATGATCTGCCGCCCCACATTCGGGCTTTCGATTTGCGCGCCCGACCCGTCAAAGGCCTTGACCAGCGTGCCGCAAAAGGCCGGGCCGCAGGGCTTTACATCGATATGGCCAAAATTGCCGTTGTCGTCCGGCGCGGTCTTCCAGACCCCCTCGACCGGGTCCGCTGCCATGGCAGCCCCTGCAAAGGCAAGGCTTGCCAGCACCGTCATCATCATCCGCTTCATGGGGCCGATCCTCCCTGATTTGCCGCCGTCTTGCGACATCTTGTCCAACCCCGCCCGCCGATCAAGCCTGACGTTAGGTCGCGCGCCGCGCGCCTCCCCCTTGCCCTGCCGCCCGCCCCATGCCAAAGCCGCGAAAACCCCTGCTGCGAAGGTGCGCGCGATGATCCTTTACCCCGCCATCGACCTGAAAGACGGCCAATGCGTCCGCCTCCTGCGCGGGGAAATGTCTGCCGCCACCGTCTTTGGCGACGATCCTGCCGCGCAGGCCGCCAAGTTTCAGGCGGCAGGCTGCGACTGGCTCCACCTTGTGGATCTGAACGGCGCTTTTGCCGGAACCCCCGTCAATGCCGCGGCGGTTGAAGCGATCCTCGCCCGGATCACCGTGCCCGCCCAACTCGGCGGCGGGATCCGCGACATGGCGACCATCGCGCTCTGGCTGGAAAAGGGTCTCGCCCGCGTCATCCTCGGCACCGTCGCCGTGGAAAACCCCGCCCTCGTGCGCGAGGCGGCCAAAGCTTTCCCCGGCAAGGTCGCCGTCGGCATCGACGCCCGCCAAGGCCGCGTCGCCACCAAAGGCTGGGCGACCGAGACAAACGTCATGGCCACCGACCTCGCACGCAGCTTTGAAGATGCCGGCGTCGCCGCCCTTATCTACACCGATATCGACCGTGACGGTGCGATGGGCGGCCCGAACATAGACGCGACCGAGGCACTGGCCCGCGCCGTCACCATCCCCGTCATCGCCTCGGGTGGCGTCTCCAGCATGGCAGACCTCATCGCTTTGCGCGACACCGGCATCATCGCCGGCGCCATCTCTGGCCGCGCCCTCTATGACGGCGCCATCGACCTCGCCGCCGCGCTACAGGCGTTGAAGGGCTGACCGCCCCGCCAAAGACCCCGCCTCTGGCCTGACCTGAACTTCGGCCGTCGCGGCCACTCCCGCAGCCCTGCGACCCCTCACCCTGCTAATCAGCCTTATGTGCCGCGTGCACCGCTACCCCCGCGCCGCACCCACCACCAACCACAGCCACAGTCCCAATCCCACTGCCCCCGTCACCAGCGCGACAGGCACGTTAACTGCGACCCCGCCCAGCACTGCCCAGCCCGGCAAAACCAGCAGCACTGTGACCACAGGGGCCAGCACAACCACGCTGCAGCGCGCCCAGGGCAACGGTGGCCCGAAACCAAAGCCTGTCCCCCGCCACCCCAACCGTGCCATCGCCCAGACCGTCGCCCCCACCATCACCGGCCAGACCAGGCGCACCGGATCGGGCGACAGCACGCCACCCAGCAGCCACAGCGCCACCATCGCCACGGGTGCCAGCCAAAGCCACCATTTCCCCCAGCGCAGCCTTGGCAACCTCGACAGCACCCCCAGCGCCAACCCGACCCCTGCCCCCGTCACCCCCAGATAGACCGCCAGCCCTTCCATACCGGCCAGCACCTTCCCCTCCAGCGGCCAGTAAAGCCCCCAGACCGCCCCAAACACCCCCAGCGCCGCCATGCCCGCCACCTGCCGCCACACCGGCCCCCGCGCCAGCGCCATCCCACCGCCCAGCACCACCAGCCCGCTGATCAGCGCGTGCCAGGCCAGCGGCGTCCAGACCAGTTGCGCGGGAAGGGCGTCATACATCGTCCCCACGACCGCGCCCTCGATCTGAAACCCCAACAGCGCCCCGCCCAGAAACGCCGCCCGCCATCCCCCCAGCCCCGACCAGATCACCGCCGAAAGGGCCGCTCCTGCCGCCACGGAATAGGCCGTCCAGGTCAAGGCCAGATCGACGAGGCGCAGGTCGGGGGCGGGCGTCGTCCAGAACAGGTTCTCCCCCGCCCAGACCGCAATCCACCCCAGACAGAGCGCCGCCAGACCATAGCCCACACCTTCACGCATCACGCCGCCCCCTCGCTACCCACTGGCCCTTTCTGCCGTCCACGGCTAGAAGGCCGCAAGCTTCTTGGTGACGCCATGCTGAAAACCCGCATCATCCCCTGCCTCGACGTGGCCGATGGCCGCGTGGTCAAGGGCGTGAACTTCGTCGATCTGCGCGATGCCGGCGACCCGGTCGAGGCCGCCCGCGCCTATGATGCGGCCGGCGCGGATGAGCTGTGTTTTCTCGACATTCACGCCACGCACGAAAACCGTGGCACGATGTTCGACCTCGTCACCCGGACGGCGGAACAATGCTTCATGCCGCTGACCGTGGGCGGTGGCGTCCGCACGCCCGACGATGTCCGCGCGCTGCTGCTGGCGGGGGCCGACAAGGTCAGCTTCAATTCTGCCGCCGTGGCCGACCCCTATGTCGTCGCGCGGGCCGCCGACCGCTTTGGCAGCCAATGCATCGTCGTGGCCATTGACGCCAAGACTGTGGCACCGGGAAAGTGGGAGATCTTCACCCATGGCGGCCGCAAACCCACCGGCATCGACGCGGTGGATTTCGCCCGCACTGTCGCGGCGAAAGGCGCAGGGGAAATCCTGCTCACCAGCATGGACCGCGACGGCACGCGGGCAGGTTTCAACCTGCCGCTGACCCGCGCCATCGTCGATGCCGTGGGCATACCGGTCATCGCATCCGGCGGCGTCGGCACGCTGGACCATCTTGTTGAAGGTGTCACCGTCGGCGGCGCCTCTGCCGTCCTTGCCGCCTCTATCTTTCACTTCGGCGATTACACCATCCGGCAGGCCAAGGATCACATGGCCGCCGCCGGTATTCCGATGAGGCTTTCATGACCGCCCTCACCCGCCTCGCCGCGACCATCGCCGCCCGCAAGGGGGCCGATCCCGAAACAAGCTGGACCGCAAAACTGCTGTCCAAAGGCCCCGAGAAATGCGCCGAGAAATTCGGCGAAGAGGCTGTCGAGGCCATCATCGAGGCGGTCAAAGGCGACCGCGACCGCCTCACCTCCGAGGCCGCCGATGTGCTCTATCACCTCCTCGTCATGCTCGCTGCTCGCGACGTGACGCTGGATGAGGTTCTGGCCGAGCTTGACCGCCGCGAGGGCGTGTCAGGGATCACAGAGAAAGCCACCCGCCGCTAAGCCCAAAAGTTTTCCAGAAAACTTTTGGGCGGTTCCCGCCAAAATCTTTCACGGAAAGATTTTGGCGCGGGCGGGCGAAAATCCTTCCTGAAGGATTTTCGCCGCTACGGAACCGCCAAGCGGATAGAGTTCACATCCCCAATCTTGGAATCTCGATCGCCAGGCAACGGTCCATCACGGCTGTCACGCCCGCTGCTTCCGCCCGCGCCGCCGCCGCTGCATCCACCACGCCCAACTGCATCCATACGGCCTTCAGCCCCGGCAGCACCGCCAGCGCCTCATCCACCACCGCGCCCGCTTCTTCACTGCGGCGAAAGATGTCCACCATATCCACCGCTTCGCCGATTTCGGCCAGCGAGGCGCGGACCGTCTCGCCCAGCGCGATCTGCCCCGCCTGCCCCGGATTGACCGGGATCACCCGATACCCCTGCGCCTTCAGGAAAGCCGCCACCCGGTGGCTGGGCCGGTCCGGCTTCGGCGACCAGCCGACAAGGGCAATGGTGCGCGTTTCGGTCAGCACGCGGCGGATCGTGGCGTCATCGGTCATGGCTCACCCCAAAAGAAAAAGGCGCCCGGGCCTCTGCGGCCGGGCGCCAAGTCGCGGAACGAGGGACAGTGAATGAGAGGCGGGTGTTCCGTTCCCGCTTCCTGCTATGTGACATAGAAGCCGCGCTTGGCATTTGAAGTTCCGTTCCCGCAAATGTGATCCGGTCACAGACGCCAAGCCCGCTCAGCGCTGCGCCGCCGCGTAAAGGCCCACTGCCGCCGCATTGGACACATTCAGCGATCCGAACCCACCGGCAAAAGGTACGCGGGCGATCACGTCGCAGGTCTCGCGCGTCTTGTCGCGCAGCCCCGGCCCCTCGGCCCCCAGCACCAGCCCGACCGGGCGATTGCCCAAACCTGCCATCGCCTCGGCCAGAGTGACCGTACCATCGCCATCAAGGCCGACCAGCACATAGCCCATGGATTTCAGCTCCACCATCGCATCGGCCAGGTTCGTCACTCGCAGATAGGGCTGGCGCTCCAGCGCCCCGCTCGCCGTCTTGGCAAGCGCCCCCGTTTCAGGCGCGGAATGGTGGCGCGGCGCGATCACCGCCCGCGCGCCGAACACCTCGGCAGACCGCAGCACGGCGCCCACATTATGCGGGTCCGTCACCCGGTCCAGCAGCACGACCAAAGGCGAACCCGCCCCCGAAATCGCCACATCCGCCAGCTTGCCCCAGTTCAGCGGCCGCGCTTCAAGCGCCGCCCCCTGATGGACCGACCCTTCGTCGATGGGCACGTCGAACCGGCGCGGATCCACCACCTCGGGTTCCATCCCGCTGGTCGCGATCGCCTCTTCCAGCCGGTCAAAGGCGTTCTTCGTTACCACCAGCCGCAGCTTTTCCCGCGCCGGATTGACCAGCGCGTCGCGCACGGCATGGATGCCGAACAGCCAGACCGTTTCTTTGGCCTCGGCCCGCTTGCCGCGTTCCTTGTCGATCACCCAGGTGGGTTTCTTGCTTCCCGGCTTCATCGCCACACCTCATGCATTTCCCCATCCATGGCCCCGGATCGCCCCCCGATGCAAGCCACATTTCCCCGCTTTTGCGCCCCCTACTTTTGCAACTTGACGCCCCTCCCCCCCTCGGCTATCCCCCGCATCGCGTCGGGCGACGTGCTGCAAGGTGCGGCAGCGGACTGTAACTCCGCCGGGGAGACCCATGCCTGGTTCGATTCCAGGGTCGCCCACCATCCTTTCCTCTGCTAAAGGATGGGGACCATGACAAAAGACGCTTCCTTCCGCTTCACCCACGCCATCACCCGCCGCCCTGCCGCGTCGATCATCGACGGGCTGCGCGCCGTGGATACCGGCAGCCCCGATCTCACCACGATGCTGGCGCATCACGCAGCCTATGTCGCCGCCCTTCGCGCCACTGGCGCGACGGTGGTGGAACTCCCCGCGCTGGACGCCTTCCCCGATTCCGTCTTCGTCGAAGACACCGCCCTTTGCCTGCCGCAAGGCGCGATCATCATGCGCCCCGGCGCGCCGACACGCCTTGGTGAAGCGGCCGAGATGGAACCCCATCTTCGCGCCCTCTACACCACCATCGAACGGATCGAAGGCCCAGGCACCATCGAAGGCGGCGATATCCTTGTGACGGGTCGCGAAATCCTTGTGGGCCAATCGGCCCGCACCGATGCTTCCGGCATTGCGGAACTGCGCGCTATCACCACCCGTTGGGGCCACGCCCTGCGTGAGGTTCACACCCCCCCCGGCGTGCTGCATTTCAAGACCGACTGCTCGCTTCTGGATGCCGATACGATCCTGTCCACCGAACGCCTCTCCGCCTCGGGCTGCTTTGATGGCTACAAGATCATCCACACCGCCCCCGGCGAGGAAGCCGCCTCCAACACCATCCGCTTCAACGATGTGGTGCTGATGCCCGCAGGCTTTCCCGGCACAAAGGCCCGCATCGAACAGGCAGGCTTTACCGTGGTGGAAATCGGCAATTCCGAATGTGCGAAACTCGACGGCGGCATGTCCTGCCTGTCGCTCCGCTTCACCCCATCCTGAACCCATCCCGGGCCCGTCACCAGTGTCTGTGTTCAACATCCTCTGCATCGGCCAATCCGGACGGCTTCAGTATGAAGCCATCCTCCTTGCCGCCTCGCTGCGCGCACAATCCCCCGGCTTTCAGGGCCGCCTGCTGATCGCCACCCCGCGCCCCGGCCCGCTCTGGCCCGGCCAGAACCCGCAACTCACCGATCCCGCCACCCTCGCCCTTCTCGCGGAACTCGGGGCCGAGGTCATCCCCTTCGACAGCCGCGCCTTCGGGGCCGCCTACCCCCATGGCAACAAGATCGAGGCGCTGGGTCAGATCCCCGACGAACCGTTCCTGTTCCTGGACACTGACACGATCATCACCGGTGATCTCTCCACCCTGAGCCCCGATTTTGCCAAGCCTTCCGCATCCATGAAGCGCGAGGGGACGTGGCCGCAGATCGAGCTTTACGGCCCCGGCTACACCGCCATCTGGCAAAGCCTCTACACCCGCTTCGGGCTGGACTTCGCCTCCAGCCTCGATACCACCCAGCCCGATGAATACTGGCAGCGCTACCTCTATTTCAACGCAGGCTGGTTCCTGCATGAAAGCCCCCGCCGCTTTGGCGAATTGTTCCTGAAATATGCGTCCGAGATTGCCGCCAACCCCGGCCCCGCGCTGGCCTGCCAGCCTCTCAACCCCTGGCTCGATCAGGTGGCCCTGCCCTTGGTGATCCATGCGCTTGGCGGTGGCCGCCCCGGACCGGAACTGGCAGGGCTGGACGGCGCGCTTACCTGCCATTGGCGCATCCTGCCGCTGTTTTTCGCCCGCGAAAGAGATCGTGCGGTCGCGGTCATGGAACAGGTTGCCGCTGACCCGCGCGTCGAACGCGTGCTGCGCCACTATGCCCCGTTCAAAAAGATGCTTTATCGCGGCGAAGGCCAGCAGGTCCGCGCCCTGTTCGACCGTGCAGACCTGCCGCGCAAGGAACAGGCCATCCGCAACGCCATCAAGCGCGCGGGGTTGTGGTCGCGGTAGACGCCACTCAATGATCCCACGGCGGCCGCCAAGGGCCGAACCGTCACAGTTCCAGCATCACCACCGGCCAAAGCGACGCCACCAGCAGCCCCGCCATCGTCCAGTTGAACACCCGCAGCCGCCCCAGCGCCTCCAGCCACCGCCGCAGCCCTTGCCCCGCCGCCGCCCAGACGGAAACCGACGGCAGGTTCACCAGCGCAAACACCCCCGCCACCGCCGCATAGGCCCCGACCGAAGGTTCCGGCACATAGGCCGCCACGGCGCCCAGCGCCATGGCCCATGCCTTGGGGTTCACCCATTGAAACGCCGCCGCCTGCAAGAACGTCATCGGCCGCCCCCCGGCCTTGCCCTCGCCCGGCGCACCAGAGCGGGCAATCTTCCATGCAAGCCACAGCATGTAGGCCACCGCCGCGACCTTCAGCACCGTCAGCGCCCATGGCACCGCCACAAACACCCCGGCCACCCCCAGCCCCACCAGAAACACCATCACCGAATGGCCGACCGAGATTCCGATCATATGCGGCACCGTCCGCCGCAGCCCGAAATTCACACCTGACGCCAACAGCATCATGTTATTCGGCCCCGGCGTGACCGAGGTGACAAAGGCAAAGCCCAGCAGAGCAAGGAAAAGATCATGGGTCATGCCACAATTCCTAACACCCGAACCACGCTTGAGGATTGCAAATTCAGCGTCAGACACGCATCATTCACAACAAATGACGAAGATTGATGACATAAACGCCCGCATATTGCGCGAACTGCGCCGCGATGGCCGGATCAGCAACCTGATCCTGGCCGAACGCGTGGGCCTCTCCCCCTCTGCCTGCCTGCGACGCGTGCAGGAAATGGAACGCTCCGGCCTCATCAAAGGCTACCGCGCCGTGCTTGATCCCGCCCAGCTTGGCATCGGCTTCACGGCCTATGTCACTGTGGGCCTGAACACCCATACCAAGGCCAGCCAAGAGGCATTTGAACGCGCCGTCGCCCGCGCCCCGCAGGTTACCGAATGCCACAACATCACCGGCACGGTGGAATATCTGCTGCGCGTCGAATGTGCCGACCTTGCAGCCTACAAGCATTGGCACACCGATGTGCTGGGCACCCTGCCGCAGGTGCAATCCATCACCACCTTTGTCGTGATGGGCAGCCCCAAGGACGACCGCGCCTGAACGCAAGGGTCTGGTAACCTCCGCGCCGGATTCTGGACGCTGCCGCAGCCCACCGCCGGACAGGAGCCAACGCCCTCATGTGCAACCGCGCACCCTTAACCACGATTCCGCGCCCTGCCCTGCGCAAATTTGTATGCACGTTTTGCTGCACAGCCATCTGCACAGGAAGCTGCACGCCGAAATCCAATCATCCCATTGAAATTAATGGGAAAACACCCCATCCATAGTCGGAAACCCCTTCACCTCAATCGGATTCCCCGCCGGGTCGCGAAAGAACATCGTCCATTGCTCCCCCGGCTCGCCCTCGAATCGCACCTGCGGCTCCAGCACAAAATCCACCCCCGCCGCCCGCAGCCGCCCCGCCAGCTGCTGCCACTCGGGCAGATGCAGCACCAACCCGAAATGCGGCATCGGCACCATCCTCTCGCCCACCCGTCCGGTCGCGGCATTGGCAAAGGGCCCACCCAGATGCAGGCTCAGTTGATGGCCAAAGAAATCGAAATCCACCCAGGTCGGCGCAGACCGCCCCTCGGCGCAGCCCAGCACCCCGCCATAAAAGCCCCGCGCCGCCTCAAGATCATCGACATGGATCGCCAGATGAAAGGGCGTCAGCATGGTCTTTCCTCCCGTCATTCCCCGTTGTCAGAGATTATCCTTCCCCCCGCCCCCGGCAAGGCGCAATAGCGCATTCGCCAAACCCTTGAAAAACGGGCGAATCCTCTCTTCTTCCTTGGCCCCCTTCACAGCCCGCCCCCCATCCCCTAACCTCCGCGCATCTTATTCCTTGGGAGGGGATCGCCATGTCAGAAGACCGCAAACTCGCTTTTGAGACGCTCCAGATTCACGCCGGCGCCGAGCCGGACCCCGCCACGGGCGCGCGGCAGGTGCCGATCTACCAGACCACCGCCTATGTCTTCCGCGATGCCGACCACGCAGCGAAACTCTTCAACCTGCAAGAGGTGGGCTATATCTACTCCCGCCTGACCAACCCCACCGTCTCGGCGCTGGCCAACCGGGTCTGCGCGCTGGAAGGCGGGGCCGGGGCGATCTGCTGCTCTTCGGGCCATGCTGCACAGATCATGGCGCTGTTCCCGCTGATGGGGCCGGGTCTGAACATCATCGCCTCCACCCGCCTTTATGGCGGCACGATGACCCAGTTCAGCCAGACCATCAAACGCTTCGGCTGGTCAGCCAAGTTCGTCGATTTCGACGATCTCGCCGCGCTTGAAGCCGCGGTGGACGACAACACCCGCGCCATCTTCTGCGAATCCATCGCCAATCCAGGCGGCTACATCACCGACCTCGATGCCGTGGCCAAGGTGGCCGACAAGGTCGGTTTGCCGCTCATCGTCGACAACACCTCTGCCACCCCCTACCTCTGCCGCCCCATCGAACATGGCGCGACCTTGGTGGTCCATTCCGCCACCAAATACCTCACCGGCAACGGCACGGTGACGGGCGGCGTGGTGGTGGATTCCGGCAAATTCGACTGGTCCAAATCCGGCAAATTCCCCTCTCTGTCCGAACCCGAACCCGCCTATCACGGGCTGGCCTTCCACCCGGCGCTGGGGGCCATGGCCTTCACCTTCCACTCCATCGCCGTGGGCCTGCGCGACCTTGGCATGACGATGAACCCTCAAGGCGCGCATTACACGCTGATGGGGATCGAAACCCTGTCGCTGCGGATGGACCGGCACGTCGAGAACGCCCGCAAAGTGGCCGAATGGCTGGAGAAAGACCCCCGCATCGACTATGTCACCTATGCGGGCCTGCCGTCTTCGCCCTACAACCACCGCGTCGCACGCATCTGCCCAAAGGGGGCGGGGGCGCTGTTCACCTTCGCGGTCAAGGGCGGCTATGACGCCTGCGTCAAGCTGATCGACAATGTGAAACTGTTCAGCCACGTCGCCAACCTTGGCGATACCCGGTCGCTGATCATCCATTCGGCCAGCACCACTCACCGGCAACTGACGGAAGAACAGCAGATCAAATCCGGTGCCGCGCCGAATGTTGTGCGTGTCTCCATCGGCATCGAACATGCCGATGACATCATCGCCGATCTCGATCAGGCATTGGCCAAGGCAACGGCCTGATCCACAACGAAAAAGGGGCGCCCCTCGGCGCCCCTTTCCACCCGTGCGCCCCTATCAGGGCTGCACAATCTCCCAGGTGATGGTGACATTGGCCGTCACCCCAACCTCGCCACCCGCCACAGGCACCGGCGCATCGGCCATCGCGGCCTCCATCCGATACATCGGCATCGGGGATGACATCCCCGCCTCGCTGATCGACACGATCTTCCCAAGGCTTGCCCCCGCCGCACCCACCAGCAGCTCGGCCCGCGCCTTGGCCTTGGCCACAGCCGTCTTGCGCGCCTCATCCATCGCCGGGTCCGGCTCGGCCAGCCCGAAGCTGATCCCGTTCAGCGTATTGGCCCCATCCGTGATCGCCGCATCCAGCACACCACCCAGCTTGCCAATGTCGCGTACCCGGATCGACAGAATGTTCGACGCGACATATCCCTGAATGACCGGCATTGAACTGCCATCAGTGTTCGACCAGTTGGGGTTCAGGTTCAGCGTCGATGTCTGAATGTCCCGATCCTCTACCCCGGCCGCCTTCACACGCTCCAGCACGGCCGTCAGCGCCTCGGTATTGGCCGCCATGGCCGCCGCCGCCGTATCACCCTGCGTCGTCACACCCAGGCTGACCGTGGCCAGATCGGGGGCCGATGTCACCACGCCCTCACCTGTCACGGTGATGGTGGCGGGGGTGATATGGTCATCGGCCAAGGCCAGCGTCGGGGCCAGACCCGGCACCATCAGCGCCGTGGAAAGCAGAACTGCCGAAAGAACGCGCATGGGGAAAACTCCTGTAAGGCGACCCTTGCCTTTTCCACCCGCCACCCTTCTGCGGCAAGTCAGATAACTGTGTAGTCTCCTTCCCTTCGGCAAAAACCTGCTGTAGGACGTTACGCACTCCCGCCTTGCATTCCCGCTGTCCCGGAAGCTGTGCTAGACCCGCCCCATGAAGCCGAACTTTGCCCTGAACTTCACCGATGACAGCATCACGCTGCTGCACCGCACAAAGCGTGGCTGGGCAGAGGTGGGACGCACGGCATTTGATGTCGATGATTTGCCCGCCGCGATGGCCGACCTCAAGGCCAAGGCCGAAGGTTTGGCCCCGGGCGGCATCACGACCAAGCTCGTCATCCCCAATTCGCAGATCAAGTATCTGACAATCGCCGCCCCCGGCCCCGACGCCGACAGCCGCAAGGCGCAGATCGTTGCCGGGCTTGAGGGGCAAACCCCCTATGACTTGGTCGATCTGGTCTGGGATCACACCGGTACCGGCGACAGCGTGCAGGTGGCCGTTCTGGCGCGCGAGACGCTGGACGAAGCCGAAGGCTTCGCCGCCGCCAACGGCTTCAACCCTGTCTCCTTTGTCGCCATCCCGCTGGATGCCAGCTTCGGCACGGAACCGTTCTTCGGGCAGACCAGCTTTTCCCAATCGGTCCTGAAGGATGGCCAGAAGGTCGACCGCGACGCCGATCCGATCCGGCTGCCGGACGCCGAACCCGCGCCGCAGCCGGAACCCGATCCGGCCCCGCAGCCCGAACCGGAGCCCCTTCCCGAACCCGAACCGCTGCCGATCCCGGAACCGTTGCCCGAACCGGCACCGGATGTCGTGCCGCAGCCGCTGCCCGAACCAGACCCGGTCCCCGCGCCGGAAGATCTGCCGCTGTCCGACCCGGTGCCGGAACCCGAACCCGCCGGCATCCCGGGCGGGATCGATGAAAACCCCGATCCCTTCCCGATGGAATTGCCGCCCCTGCCGAATGATTTCGGCACGGACCGCCCCTCGACATCCCCCGCCGCATCCTTTGCGGATGAACTGGCCTTGGCCACCCAAGCCGCCGCACGGTCCGAAGCGCCCGTCGATCCGGCCGCCATTGCCGCAACACTCAGCGCGGGCGATCCGCCCGCCACCGCATCGGTTCTGGACAACTCCATCCCCGATCTGGACGAAGCGCCGATGGCAATTGACGTCGGCGACGATCTCGCCGATGCGCCCACCGGGGCCAAAGCCGAACGCCGCCTGATCATCGACCCATCGGTCGAGGATGATCTGCCGCCCATGCCGTCGGGCGCGGCGCTGTCGGCCTATGCCAGCCGCCCGCTGACTGGCGACGCACCGCCCCGCCCGGCCCCCACCGTGGCCGAGGCAGACCGCCCCGCCCCGCGTGGCGGCGCAAAGCCCGTGGCGGACAAGCCCGCCACTTCGCGCCCGGTGCCGAAGTTCAGCTATGAAACACCGGGCGAAAAGCCCCCGACCCCCGCCGCCAAGGCGCTGCGCGGCGTGACTTCACTGGTTACCGCGCCCTCCATTCCCGGCGGGCGCAAGGCCAAGGTCTCGCCTCCTGCAACGGCGGCAAGCAATGCCGTGGCCAGTGCCGCCGCCGCTGCTGCCGGGGCCACGCCCAAAGGCAGTGATCCCGCCCGCCGTCCTGCCGGGCTGGGCAGCCGCCCGATGCCCGTACGCGGCAAACCCCGCCATCTGGGCCTGATCCTGACCGGCATCCTGCTGATCATGCTCGCCCTCGCGGCGGGATTGTCGTCTTTCTACGTCAGCTGGACGCAAGACGAACAAGCCGCACCTGTCGAAACCGCCGCCGCCCCGGAAGCCGCAGCACCTGACGCCGCCGATCTGCCCGCCCCGGAAGACGAGATGCTGGCGGATCTGCAAGACCCTGCCGATCTTACCCCCGAAACTCCGGTCGCTGAGGCCACCCCCGAAACGGCCCCCGCCGATGGCGTGGTGATGACGGCCGAAGATCCCAACGCCGCCCCCGCCGCCGAGGCGACGCCCGAACCCGCACCCGCCACGGTGATCGCGGGTGATCCGGCCCCGGCCAATGCCCCGGCGAATGAGGCGCAGGACGAAATTTTCCTGTCTGGCTCCGACACGCCCCCCGCCCCGGTGGATGCCGCAGCCCTCCCTGCGCCCACGGCACGCGCCGATGCCGCCCCACTGCCGCAGCAGCCCCCCCCTCCCTTCGGCACGGTCTATCAGTTCGATGAGAACGGCCTTATCCGGCCCACGCCCGAAGGGATCGCCACCCCCGAGGGTGTTTTGCTTTTCGCAGGCTCCCCCGCCCTTCTGCCGCCCAGCCGGCCAGAGGCCATCACCGCTGCTGCTCGCGCCGCCGAACAGGCTGCCGCACCGGCGATTGCACCGGGTACGACAGAGCCTGCCGCCGCCACCGCCGCAGAACCCGCGGTGATCGTGCCGTCAGACCCGGCACTTGCCGATGCGCGCCCGCTGCCGCGTCCGGCCGATCTGGCACCCGCCCCGGCAGAAACCGCTGGCGATGATGGGGCATCACTCGGCCCTGAACTCGATCCGCGCATCGCAACCATTCGTCCTGCCGTCCGGCCGGAAAGCATTGTCGCCGCCGCCGTGGCCGCAGGGGCCATCGCCCCCACGACGGCCAGCGCGAATGGCAGCCTTGCCCTCATCGCGCCCGAAGGCACGGTCACCCCGATTGGCCTTACCATTTCGCGCCGCCCTGCCGCACGCCCCGGCGACATGACCCGCGCAGTCGAAGCTGCCGTCGCCGCCGCGATCCGCCAGCCCGAACCCGAGCCGCCCTCGGCCGAGGTCACGCCTGAAACGGAAGAAGAACCCGAACTCGCCGCCGCCACCGCGCCGCGCATCCCCTCTAGCGCGAATGTCGCCAAACAGGCGACCATCCGCAACGCCATCAACCTGCGCGACATGAACCTGATCGGCGTCTACGGCACCTCGTCCCAGCGCTATGCGCTGGTGCGCAACCCGAATGGCCGTTACGTCAAGGTCGAGGTGGGCGATCGTCTGGATGGTGGCCGCGTTGCCGCCATCACCGCGTCGGAACTGCGCTACGAAAAGCGCGGTCGCATGGTGGTTCTGGCCCTTCCGAACAGCTGAGCCTATCGGCAGCCAAAGCCGGTTGCAGCCGGTCGGTGGTTCGGATCATGATATCGCGATACATGGCCCGGAACGGGCTGCACAAGGGGCGGTATGGAAGGGTTCCTTCTCGAAGCCAGCATCTATCTTGGCGCGGCGATCCTCGTCGTGCCCCTTGCGATGCGACTTGGCCTTGGATCAGTGCTCGGCTACCTCGCCGCTGGCATTCTGGTCGGTCCGGTCTTTGGCATCGCCGGGGCGGAAACCGCCGATCTTCAACATTTTGCCGAATTCGGCGTGGTGTTGATGCTGTTCCTGATCGGTCTGGAACTGGAACCCCGCACGTTGTGGGATATGCGTGACCGGCTGATTGGTCTGGGCGGCGCGCAGGTGGTGCTTACGACCACGGCCATCGCGCTTCTGGCCTATACACTTGGCTTTGCCTGGCAGGTCGCGCTGACCTTCGGGCTGATCCTATCGCTGTCGTCCACCGCCATCGTCCTGCAAACGTTGAATGAAAAGGCGCTGATGCGCACCGCCGGGGGGCGGGCCTCCTTCTCTGTCCTGCTGACACAGGATATCGCCGTCATCCCGATGCTGGCCTTCCTGCCATTGCTGGCGCTTCCCGCCATCCTTGGCCCCACTGCCGACCTCTACGGCATCACAAACAGCGCCGAAGAGGCCGCCCATGGGGCAGAGAACGCAGCAGAGCCGCTTTTGACGCTGGTCGAGCAGCTTCCCGGTTGGGCCACCACCCTGCTCACCCTCGCCATCGTGGGCAGCATAGTGCTTGCCGGAAACTTCCTGTCGCGCCCCGTCTTTCGCTTTGTCCACGCCGCCCGTCTGCCGGAAATGTCGACCTTCTTTTCGCTGCTGATCGTGCTGGGCATCGCCTTTCTGATGATGCTGGTGGGCCTGTCCCCCGCCCTTGGCACCTTTGTCGCCGGGGTGGTGCTGGCCAACTCGGAATTCCGCCACCAGATCGAGGCCGATATCAAACCCTTCAAGGGCCTTCTCCTTGGCCTGTTCTTCATGACTGTCGGCATCGGCATCGACACCCGGCAACTTTTCGGTCAGCCCGTCACCATCCTGTCGCTGACCCTTGGCCTGATCGCGGTAAAGGCAGCGGTGCTCTATTGCCTTGCGGTTTTGTTTAAACTCCGCGGGCATGACCGCTGGCTCTTCACCCTGGGCCTTGCCCAGGCAGGTGAATTCGGCTTCGTGCTGATCGGCTTTGCCCGCCAGCAGGGTATCTTGTCGCTCAATCAGGGGCAGGTAGCGCTTCTGGTGGTCAGCCTGTCCATGCTTCTGACCCCGGCGCTGTTCATCGCCTATGAACGGCTGGCCAGCCGCGTGCGCGCCCGCACTCCCGACCGCGCGCCAGACCTGATTGATGAAAAGGGCCGCGTCATCATCGCGGGCATCGGCCGCTTTGGTCAGGTGGTGAACCGGCTTGTCCGCATGTCGGGGCTGTCCACCGTCGTGCTGGATTCCGACATGGCCACGATTGAAACCATGCGCCGCTTTGGCGTGAAGGGCTTTTTCGGCGATCCGTCCAACCCCGCCCTGTTGGATGCCGCCGGACTGGCCGAGGCGGCCATTCTGGTGGTTGCCGTCGACAGCCGCGAAAACACCAACCGGATCGTGCGCTACGCCCGCAGCCAGCGCCCCGATCTTCACATCGTCGCCCGCGCCCGTGACCGCGTGCATGTCTATGAACTCTATCAGGCCGGGGCCAATGACATTGTCCGCGAAACCTTTGACAGCTCCATCCGCGCGGGGCGCTATGTGCTGGAAAACATGGGGTTCACGGAATACGAGGCGGCGAAACTGTCGCAGACCTATTTCAAGGTGGACCGCGCCGCGATGCGCGATCTGGCCAGCCTATGGGTTCCGGGCCAACCCGTGCATCTGAATGATGCCTATGTCGAACGGGCCAAGCAGCTTGATCGCGACTTGGAAACCGCCCTGATCGACGAGCTTTATGAAACCCGCCCGATGGAGGGCGAGGATGTCCCCGCCCCCTTTACCGAAGTGGCCGAGGAAGACGCCCTCGCCGATCCTGCACCGCGATCAGAATCCGTCTAGGCCCCCGACACGCCCGCTTCAGCAAATGTCGCCATGCCCGAATGGCATGCCAACGCGCCCTTCACCACGCCCAGCGCCAGCGCCGCGCCGGACCCTTCGCCAAGCCGCAGCCCAAGGTTCAGCAGCGGCTCTTTGCCCAAAGCCGCAAGCAGCCGCCCATGCCCGCCCTCGGCGCTGACATGCCCGGCGACGCAATGGTCCAGCGCGCCGGGCACCGCCCGCTCCAGCACCGCAGCTGATGCCGTGCAGATGAACCCGTCCAGCACCACGGGAACCCGTTCCACCCGCGCCCGCGCGATGGCCCCGGCCATGGCCGCCAGTTCCCGACCGCCCAGGCACCGCAGCACCTCCAGCGGGTCGCTCAGCGCCGCTGCGTGCAGCGCCAGCCCCCGCGCCACGGCATCGACCTTGCGCGCCAGTCCGGCATCATCAACGCCCGTTCCCCGGCCCACCCATCCAGCTGGATCGCCGCCGAACAGAGCCGCGGCCAGCGCTGCCGCCGATGTGGTGTTGCCAATCCCCATCTCGCCCGTCACCAGCACATCAGCCGCCGGGTCCACTGCCGCCCACCCACAGGCCAGCGCCGCCACCACCTCAGCCTCGCTCATCGCGGGACCTGTGGTGAAATCCACCGTGGGCCGGTCCAGATCCAGCGCGTGAACGGCCATTTCTGCCCCAAAGGCCCGGCTCAATTGGTTGATCGCTGCCCCACCATGGCGGAAGTTTGCCACCATCTGCACGGTCACCTCGGCCGGAAAGGCCGAAATCCCCTGCGCCACAACCCCATGATTCCCTGCAAAGATCAGAACCTGCGGCCGGTCGCAGCGCGGCTTTTCCTCGCCCTGCCAGCCTGCAAACCAGATGGCCAGATCCTCCAGCCGCCCCAAAGCCCCCGGCGGTTTGGTCAATTGACCGTTGCGCGCAATGGCCGCGTCACGCGCGGTGGCATCAGGCGCGGGCATGTCTGCCAACAGGGCACGGAACTGGGACAGGGAGGAAAAGGGAATGGGCATCAATCGCTCTTTCATTGCAGGTCACGCATCAAGTGGCTACCGAAGGGCGCGGCCCTTGGCCAGACGGGAAAGGACATAGCAATGACCAACCGCGACAATGCGCCCCTGATCCGCGCGGATCTGATCTCGGCCTTCGGCCTGCTGACCCGTTTGCCGCTGCCATCCGGTCCGGTCACCCCGTCACCGCGTGCGGCCTGGGCTTGGCCGGTGGTTGGCACCAGCATCGGCGCCCTTGCTGCCGCGGCGGCCAGCTTGGCATTGGCGCTATCAATGCCAGCAGGCGTGGCGGCCGCGATTGCGCTTGCCACGGCGGCCCTGCTGACCGGCGGTCTGCATGAAGACGGGCTTGCCGACACCGCCGATGGCCTGTTCGGCGGCTGGACGCGCGAAAGACGGCTGGAGATCATGAAGGACAGCCGCATCGGCAGTTATGGCATGCTTGCCCTGCTGCTCGTCACGCTGATGCGCTGGTCGGCCATTGTGGCCCTCCTCACGGCGGGGCAGCATTGGGCCGGCCTGATTGCCGCCGGTGCCCTGTCGCGCGCGCCGATGGCGGTGCTGATCGCCACCCTGCCCAATGCGCGCGGCGCGGGCCTGTCGCACAGCACCGGCACCCCCCCGACAGGCGCGGTCACCGCCGCTCTGCTCATCGCGGCCACGTTTGCCTTGCTCTGCACCGGCCTTGGCCTGCTTGGCATGGCCGCCCTTGTTGCGGTCACGACCTTTGCCCTCGCCCGTCTTGCCCGCGCCCGCATCGGCGGCCAGACGGGTGATGTCCTTGGCGCGGCGCAGCAACTGGCCGAAGCGGCGGCGCTTGCCATGGCAGCCGCCCATTTCACCTGAACCTTTCACCTTGGCCCAAATACCCAAGCCTGGCCGCCAAAAAGGCACAGCGGCCGCATCAAGGCGGTGGGGGGCACGGGGGGCAATGGCCCAACTGCTGCGCCAAAACAAAGGGCCACGCGGTTGCCCGCATGGCCCCTGAATAGCTTGGAAACAGTGGATCAGGCCGCGCGGCTGACCAGAACGTCGTCCACCTTCTTCTGCGCCCCGGCCTCGTCGACGCCGGACACGGCGGCGACTTCGCGGGTCAGGCGTTCCAGTGCAGCTTCATACAACTGACGCTCGGAATAGCTCTGCTCGCGCTGGTCGTCGGTGCGATAGAGGTCGCGCACGACTTCCGCGATCGACAACAGGTCGCCCGAGTTGATCTTCTGTTCATATTCCTGCGCGCGGCGCGACCACATGGCGCGTTTCACGCGGGCCTTACCCTTCAGCGTATCCAGCGCCTTGGTCACGATGTCAGGCGAGGACAGCTGGCGCATCCCGATTTCGGTCGCCTTATGCGTCGGAACGCGCAGGGTCATCTTGTCCTTCTCGAACGAGATCACGAACAGCTCCAAATGGAGCCCAGCGATTTCCTGTTCTTCGATAGATATGATCCGGCCTACGCCATGCGCAGGGTAGACAACGAATTCGTTGGGGCGGAATTCGGGCTTCTTGGTCTTGGTCATTCAGACGAATCCTCGATGGGACGACCTGCCTCATGCGACAAAAAGATGGTCCGGGCCAAAGAGGGCCGCGGCGATCCGTTCCAATTGTCACAGAAAGACCCCGCTCAGGCGAGCAGCTCTGAGCCAGGCATCAGGCTTCCGTGTGGTTTGTAACGAATTCTATACCACAGAATCGCCCTGATTCCAACATCGGCGAAGGGGGGATCAGCGCGCAAATACCCGCAATTCGGGCAAAAACTCGGCGCTATGCCGAATCGGCAAGCCCGGTCTTCCGAATCGGAATGCCTGATCAGGGCCGTTTCGGGCTCAGTTCCCTTCGCCCGGCGCTTCCGAGAAATACTTCTCCAGCTTGCCGGTTTCGCCATCACGGGCCTCGGCCTCGGGGAGAGGGTCCTTCTTGACCGTGATCACCGGCCACATTTCCGAGTATTTGCGGTTAAAGGTGACCCAGGCATCCATATCCGGTTCCGTATCCGGGCGGATCGCATCGGCGGGGCATTCCGGTTCGCAGACACCGCAATCGATGCATTCATCCGGATGGATGACCAGCATGTTCTCGCCTTCGTAGAAGCAGTCCACCGGGCAGACTTCCACGCAATCGGTGTATTTGCAGGCGATGCAGTTGTCGATCACGACATAGGTCACGGCGGTCTCCTAAAATCCCGGAAGTCTGACTAGTTTGCTTTTCCGGATCATTCAAGCGGCTCCGGATCATCCCCCGATCCATCAAGGTCAAGATAGAGCGTCTGCGCCTCAGGGGCAGGCCCCCGGCGCAGGCCCAATGCCAGAATTTTCACCAGCCGGATGCGCGCGCCTTGCGGAAAGGTCAGCACATCGCCCACCGCGACCCCTGCCCCCGGTTTGCGGGTGGGTTGGCCGTTGATCCGTAAATGGCCGCTTTCCGCCACCTCGGCGGAGAGGGCGCGGCTCTTGAAGAACCGCGCCTGCCACAGCCATTTGTCCAGCCGAAGCGTTTCCCGCCCCGACCCGCCCCGCGCCCCGATACGCTGCGCGCCGGGGCCTGCCAAATCAGGACTTGGTCTTCAATGCGGCCAGAACCGCAAAGGGATTGTCCGGATCGATGGGTTTTTCGGCCCGCGGCGGGCGCGCCTCAAAGGCCTTGGCCCCGCCCGGCTTGTTGCCATCGCGCCGTTCTGGCTTGCCGCCCTTGCCCTTGTTGCCGCCCTTGAACCCGCCTTCGCGCCGTTCGCCCTGCGGACGATCACCTTGCGGGCGGTCACCTTGGGGCCGATCGCCCTGCGGGCGGTCGCCTTTCGGACGGTCTCCCCCCTCGGCCCGTTTCGGCCGATCCCCGCCCTGCGGGCGTTCGGTACGGTTCGGGCGGTCGCCCCCGCGTTCGGGCCGTTGGAAGCGCGGCTTGGGGGCCCAGCTGAAGCTGTAATAGGTTTCCATCTCGACCGGCGCCGGTTCGGCATCGGCATCAGCAACAGGCGCGGGCGGCGGTTCGACCGGCGGCGGAGACAGCACGGATTCGCCTTCGGGAATCGGCGCTGTGGATACAGGCGCATCCGGCAACGCGACAGGTTCGGCCACCTTGACCTTTACCCGTTCCGCTTTTTCCGCCTTGTAGCCAAGGCCCGTCATCAGATCGGCGAACTGTTCCAGCGTCATGCCGGTGATCGACAGCATGTCAGGCGTGGCTTCAAAACCGGCGCGGCTGTCCTTGGCGCGCAGCAAATCGGCCAGCCGTTCCAGCATGTCGATGCGGATCGCCCGCGTCCCGGCCGGGTGATAGCCCGAGAGCGTGTAATGTTGCTTTGGCACTTCGGCGATGTTCGGGATGGTCACCAGACCCGGCGGCGGGCTTTCGGGGAATTCGTCCAGTCCATTGGCCAGCGACCACAGCACCAGCCGCAGCCGCGTGGGTGCAGGCTTCAGCAGAACAGGGAGGAATACTGTAAACTGACCGAAGCGGACGCCATGTTTGCGCAGCGCGCCACGGGCTTCCTGATCCAGTTGCTTGACCTCTTCGGCCACCGCCTCGCGCGGGAGCACGCCCAGGCCTTCGACAAGGCGGAAGGCAAAGCCGCGGGCAAGACCCGTCAGCGCCTCATCCCGGCTCATGGCAGCCAGCGGCTCGAACAGGGCGGCGATCTTGCGATCAATGAAATGTTGCAGACGGCGCTTCACCTTTTCGGCGACGTCCGGCCCGGCCTCTTCGTCCACGAACCCCTCGACCGAGGGGCGCAGCGCTTCGGCGCCTTTCACCAGCTTGCCGACAGCCGTGGTTCCCCACATCAGCCCGCCTTGTTCGGTGAAATCCATTTCCGTATCCGGCGCGTTGTAGAACCGGTCCGCCCGCAGATGGAACTCTGGCCGCAGCGCCTGCACCGCGGCCTGCCGCAGCGTGCGCGCCTCATCGGGCGAGGCAGAGGCGTCTTGCCGGAAGCGGAACCCCTCCAACTTGCCGACGAACTCGCCTTCAACCATCACTTCGCCCTTGTCATTCACCTCGGCCACGAGGGTCTCCTTCTGCTTCAACCGGCGAAGCAGAACGCTGGTCCGCCGGTCAACAAATCGCTGCGTCAAACGCGCGTGCAGCGCATCTGACAGGCGGTCTTCTACAGCGCGAGTCTCGTCGCGCCAATGGCTTTCATCTTCGCACCAGCCGGAACGCTGCGCCACGTAGGTCCAAGTGCGGATATAGGCCAGCCGTTTGGAGATGGCGTCGATGTCGCCATCGGCCTTGTCAATCCGGGCAACGGCGGTTGCAAGCCAATCCGACGGCACCCGACCGGACTTAAGAAAATCAAAAATCCGCGCCAGAAGCGACGCATGTTCTATGGTCGAGGATGACCGGAAATCGGGCACTCGGCAGACATCCCAAAGAAGGCGCACGTCTTGCGGGGATCTCACCCTGTCGCGCACTTCGGGCATTTCCGACAGGGTTTTCAGCGCGACCACGTCATCCGCATCGCGCGCCCGTGTCAGCCATTCGTTTGAGGTGGGCATCTCAAGCGACCGGACCAGCCGTTCCACGGTGCCGAATTCCAACCCCGCATTGCGCCAGTGCAGCTTTTTCACTGGCGAGAAGCGGTGGTTTTCTATGGCGTCGATCATTTCTTCATCGAGCGGCCGTGCCTCGCCTGTGATGCCGAAGGTGCCGTTTTCGGTATGCCGCCCGGCGCGACCGGCGATCTGCGCCAGTTCCTGCGGGAACAAGGCCCGCATCCGCCGCCCATCAAACTTGGCGGTGGAGGAAAAGGCGACATGCCGGATATCGAGGTTCAGGCCCATGCCGATGGCATCAGTTGCCACCAGATAATCCACATCGCCATTCTGATAGAGCGCCACCTGCGCATTGCGCGTACGGGGTGAAAGCGCGCCCATGACCACCGCGCAGCCGCCCTTTTGTCGGCGGATCAGTTCTGCGATGGCATAGACGTTTTCAACAGAAAAACCCACGATTGCGCTGCGTGGGGGCATCCGGCTGATCTTTTTCGAACCTGACCAGGTCAACGTCGACAGCCGGTCGCGTTTCGTGAAACTTACCCCCGGCACCAGCGCAGCGATTGCGCCGCGCATCGTGTCGGACCCCAGAAAGAGCGTCTCATGCAGGCCGCGTGCACGCAGCAGGCGGTCGGTGAAAACATGGCCGCGTTCAGGATCGGCGCAGAGCTGAATCTCGTCCACGGCCACGAAATCGGCCCCGATTTCCAGCGGCATCGCCTCGACCGTGCAGACCCAATACTGGGTGCGGTCGGGGACGATGCGTTCTTCGCCGGTCACCAGCGCCACGACCGATGGGCCGCGTTGGGCGACGATACGGTCATAGACCTCGCGCGCCAAAAGGCGGAGTGGCAGGCCGATCACGCCTGTTCGATGCGCCAGCATCCGTTCGATCGCGTAATGGGTCTTGCCGGTGTTCGTCGGTCCGAGAACCGCCGTAACCCGTCCGGTCATGGCCATGATCTTGCTGCCTTACAGGTCTTGCCCGGCGGTATCCGTTTCCAGACGTTTCACCGACTCGATTACCCCCTCAAGATGGGGATGTATAGCCAAGGCAGCCTTATAGGCCTCAAGCGCCTTTTCGGGTTGTTCGAGTTGTTCGAAGATCATCCCCAATCCGGACAACGCCCCGAAATGGCGCGGGTTTAGCGTCAATGTGCGGGCGATATCGTTCACCGACGGGCCAAGATCGCCCACTGTGAAATAAGCGGTTGCCCGCGCATTCCAGCCTTCGGCGAAATCGGGGGCGTGGTCTGTCAGGGCGGTGAAATGTTCGATGGCCGCAGCGGCATCGCCCGCCTCCATGGCATCGCGACCGCGCTGAAGCAGCAAGTCCATGGCAGGCGAGCCAGATTTGGACCATTCGTTCCAGATCTCGCGTTCGATCCGCGCAGCACCCTGCGCGTCGCTGTCTTTCAATTCCTGATACAACTCGTCCAGCGCAGGGGTTTGCGCAGCCAACTGGGCGGTGGCGCAGAAAAGCAGCACAAGTGCCGCAACGACATGATTGTGTAACCGGCGAAGCGCTTCCATAACCCGAAGGTAACGCAACCGCGCAGAAAGACCAGCCTTGTGCGGTCACGACCAAGCGATGGAGATGATGAATGAGCGAAGTGATTGACGCCGCAGTAACGGCCCTGACCGCCAAGCTGAATGGCGGGTTTGACGGTGTGGCAAAATTCGTGATTCCCGGCGAAGGGGCGATCATGATGGATGCCAACGGGGTGCGCGCCGGGGATGAAGAGGCGGATGTGACGCTGACCGCCTCAACCGAGACGTTTCAGGCGATTCTGGCGGGCGATATGAACCCGACGATGGCCTTTATGACGGGCAAGCTGTCGGTCGACGGGTCGATGGGCCTTGCGATGAAGCTGGGTTCCGTTCTGTCGTGATGACTGCCGCCCCGTTCTTTGCCGACCTCGCCGATGGCCCCGAGGGCGGGCGGGCGGTCTGGGCGGAAACGCCGGATCGCGTGCGCGTGCGGATCGCGATTTGGGCGGGCGGGGAACGGGGGACGGTCCTGCTGCTGCCGGGCCGAACGGAATATGTTGAAAAATATGGCCGCACCGCCCGCGATCTGCTGGCGCGCGGTTATGCGACGGTCGCGATCGACTGGCGCGGCCAAGGGTTGGCGCAGCGCGCGCTGCCGGATCGGTTGGTGGGCCATGTCGGGGATTTCGACGAATACCAGCGCGACGTGGACACGCTGATTGCGGTCGCGCAGTCGGAAGGATTGCCCCGTCCTTATTACCTGCTGGGCCATTCGATGGGGGGCTGTATCGGGCTGCGCGCGTTGATGCGCGGGGCGCCGGTGAATGCGGCGGTGTTTTCCGCGCCGATGTGGGGCATCAGCATGGCGGCATGGATGCGCCCGGTGGCGCATGTGGTATCCGCCTTGGCGCGACCCTTCGGGCAGGCGCATCGCTTTGCGCCAGGCACGAATGACAAGACTTATATTGCCACCGCCACCTTTCAGGGCAACGTGCTGACCACCGATCCCGACATGTGGGAGTATATGCACCACCAGATAAGGACCGAGCCTGATCTTGCGCTGGGCGGGCCTAGCCTTGGCTGGCTGCGGGCGGCGCTGCGGGAATGTGGGGCGTTGGCGGCGATGCCATCGCCCAAGGTTCCCTGCATCACGGCGCTGGGAACGGCCGAAAAGGTGGTGGACCTGGCCCCGATCCATCTGCGTATGGCGGCTTGGTCGGGGGGGCGGCTGGACATCTATCCGGGCGCTGAACATGAGGTGCCTATGGAACTGCCCGTGCATCGGGGCCGGTTCCTGGATGAGGCGGCAAAGCTGTTCGCGGCCCATCGCTGAGGCCGCGAAAGCGGTTCAGATGTTGATCTGGCTGAACCCGTCGCGCAGGGCGCGGCTCCAGGCTTCGGACATGGCGCGGAACTGTTCATCCCCCGCTTCGATCCGGCGGGTATAGGAAACCTGACAGGCATCCTTTTCGATGACGCAAAGATCCAGCGGCATTCCCACGGAAAGATTTGATCTTAAAGTCGAATCCATGGACAGAAGCACCGCCTTCTGTGCGTCTGCCAGCGAGGTGGATCGTTTCACCACCCGGTCGAGGATCGGCTTGCCGTATTTGTGTTCGCCGATCTGAAGGAATGGCGTGTCTTCGGTCGCTTCGATGAAATTGCCTTCGGGATAGATGAGGAACATCCGCATTGCCCCGCCGCGCCGCTGGCCTGCCACGATCATCGACGCGGTGACGCCCTGCATGGCCGAGATCTTTTCGTCGATGTCTTCGCGCACCCGGGCCAGCATGTTGCCGATGATTTCGGCCACCTTCAGCATGGTGGGGGCCTTCATAATCGATTGAGTTTCATCTGATTCGGGGTCTTCAATCGCTTCGCGCAGGCGGGCGATGGTGGTTTGCGTGACCGACAGGCTGCCTGCCGTCATGATGGCAATCACCCGTTCGCCGCGTTCTTCATATAGAAACATCTTGCGATAGGTGGATATGTTATCCAACCCCGCATTGGTGCGGGTGTCTGACAACAGCACGATGCCGTCATTGAGCATGAGGCCCACGCAATAGGTCATGATCTCTCCTTGATGATGCGCAGACCCTATTGCTGCAAGCTTTGGACCGCAACCGTAACATCGAGACTTTCGGTGCCAAGACCGCGCGCCGTGCCGCGGATTGGGGCTGCATCCTGTGCATCCAGACCCGACCCCAACCGGATGTAGCGTTCATCCGGGCAGCAGCGGTTGGCTGGGTCGAACCCGACCCAGCCCAGACCGGGGATGAAGATTTCACCCCAAGCATGGGCCGCCTCATGTGCGGTGCCATCGGATGTGGCGAAAAGATAGCCCGAGACATAGCGCGCGGGCATCCCGAGGACACGGGCGCAGGCGATCAGGGCGTGTGCGTGATCCTGACAAACGCCTTCGCCCAGCGCCAATGCCTCGGCCGCTGTGGTGTGGGCATGGGTGGCACCGGGCGTGTAGGCGATGGCGTCCGACACTGCCGCCGACAGGCGATGCGCGGTGGCAAGCGATCCGTCGGCATCCCTTGACTGCTCCGCCAACGCGGTCAGCGCGGCATCCGCCGTGGTGGGCGGGCTGTCCACAAGATAGACTTCGGGCGGGACGATTTCCCGATGTCCGCGCAAAAGACCCGCCAGATCGAAGGTTTCAACGACCCCGCTGACATGCACCTCGATCTCGCTGACCGGGCCTTTCACTGTCCAGGCCTGGACACGGTCGCCTGCGCCATCGCGGAAGGTGCCGCCTTGCAGACCGTCGCTGACGGTGACCTTCCAGTTGCGCACCTTTTGCCCGTCAAAGACGGATGGCGTCAGGCGGTGGCTTTGCATCACTGCGCGCACCGGTTTGTCATAGCTGTAGCGGGTCACATGATCGACCGAGAGCAGCATCAGCGCATATCCCCACTGAGATAGGTTTCGTGGATCAGCGAACCCAGACCGGCCATGTCGCGGATGAAGCGCGACAGGAATTCATGAAGGCCTTCATCAAAGATGTCATCTTCGCGCGTTTCGCTGAGCGCGATCAGCATCTGGCGCGCGCGGGCCTGTGCGTCGGTGGTGGTTCCATACAGTTTGGCCAGCCGGTCCAGATGCCCGGACAAACCTTCGACGCAGGTGATCAACGAGCGGGGGCATTGCGGGTTGAGGATCAGGAAATGGGCGATCTTGGCCGCCGTCACCTCGCCCCCATAGGCCCAATGAAAGGCGCGGTGGGCCGACATGGCGCGCAGCAGGGTGGACCATTGGTAATTGTCGAGGCCTGATCCCACAAAATCCACCCGCGGCAGCAGGACATAGTATTTCACATCCATCAGACGGGCGGTGTTGTCGGCGCGTTCAAGGCTGTAGCCGATGTTAAGAAAATCCCAGCCATCGTTGCGCAGAAGGGTGGCCTCGATCGCACCGCGCACCATGGCGGCGTGGCGCATTGTCCATTCCGTGAGCCGCGACAGTTCCAACTCGCTGCGTGGGGTGCGTTCAAGCTGGCGCAGTTCCTGAAAGGCAGAGTTGAGCGCATCCCAGACCTGCGTGGTCAGGGCGGTGCGGACGATCCGCCCGTTTTCCCGCGCCGTGGTGATGCAAGAGGCCACGGAAGAGGGGTTGTCGTGATCAAAGAACAGAAACCCTTCGATGTCGCGCTGCACGGGATCGCCGTATTTCCGGGCGAAAGCATCGGCATTGCCGGATGCCTGCAACAGCGAATCCCATTCGTTTCGGTATCCAGCGGCTGAAGGAAGCAGCGCGATGCGCGAGCCCACTTCAAGCAGGCGCGCGGCGGTTTCGGCCCGTTCCATGTAGCGGGCGATCCAGAACAGGTTGTCGGCGGTACGGCTTAGCATGTCATTCTCACTCCGCCAGCACCCAGGTGTCCTTGACGCCCCCACCCTGGGAGGAGTTCACCACCAGCGATCCTTCGGTCAGTGCGACGCGGGTCAGCGCCCCGGGGACCAGTTCGATGCGTTCCCCCACCAAACAATAGGGCCGCAGGTCGACATGGCGCGGGGCCACCCCTTCGGCCACGAAGGTGGGGGTGGTGGACAGCGCCAGCGTCGGCTGGGCGATATAGTTGCCGGGATCGGCAAGCACCTTGGCGCGGAACATCTCCACCTCTGCCTTGCTGGCCTTTGGGCCGACGAGCATGCCATAGCCGCCGGAGCCGTGAACTTCCTTAACGACCAGTTCGCAAAGGTTGTCGAGGACATAGCCAAGATCATCCTGCTTGCCGCATTGCCAGGTGGGCACGTTTTGCAGGATCGGTTCTTCGCCCAGATAGAAGCGCACCATTTCAGGGACGAAGGTATAGACCGCCTTGTCATCCGCGACGCCCGCGCCGGGGGCGGAACAGATGCTGACCCCGCCAGACCGGTAGACATCCATCAACCCCGGCACGCCCAGTGCAGAATCGGGGCGGAAGCAGAGAGGATCAATGAAGGCGTCGTCGATCCGGCGATAAATCACGTCCACACGTTTCGGGCCTTCGGTCGTGCGCATCCAGACAAATTCGCCTTCGACGAAGAGGTCTTGGCCTTCAACCAGTTCAATCCCCATCAGATCGGCGAGAAAGCTGTGTTCGTAATAGGCGCTGTTGAATGGCCCCGGTGTGAGAAGGACGATGGTCGGTTCCTTGGTGCATTTGGGCGGAGCGACCGAGGCGAAGGTGCGGCGCAGAATTTCGGGGTAGCGGTCGACCGGTTCGATGCGGTTGCCGCGGAACAGGTCGGGGAACATCCGCATCATGATTTCGCGGTTTTCCAGCATGTAGCTGACACCCGATGGCGTGCGGCAGTTGTCTTCCAGCACGAAGAAATCTTCCGGGCCAGTGCGGACGATGTCGATGCCCACGATATGGGAATAGACGCCCTTTGGCGGTTTGATCCCGGCGACCGCCTTTTCGTAAGCCTCGTTCTGATAGACCAGCCGGGCGGGGATGCGGCCGGCGCGGACAATTTCGCCCCGTCCATAGACATCGACGAGGAAGGCATTGAGCGCGCGGGCGCGTTGCTTGATGCCCTTTTCCAGCTTGGCCCATTCTGAGCCGGTAAAGACGCGAGGGAACATGTCGAAGGGGATCAGCCGGTCGGGATCGCCGCCTTCGCCATAGACCGCGAAGGTGATGCCGATGCGGCGGAACAATTCTTCGGCCTCGGCCTGTTTTAGGGTTCTGAGTTCGGCCGGCATGGCGTTCATCCAGTCTTCCAGCCGCGCATAGGGCGCGCGAACCTTGCCGCCGTGATACATCTCGTTGAAGTATTGCGTCACCGTCACCGCCCCCGCGCCATCCCACAGGCTTTAGTAAATCAGGCGATCTTGCGGGGGGGGAAGGGTTTCATCCGGCTGAAATGGGTGAGGCATGGGCATATGCCCAAAATACAGGCGAAATCAGTGGCTGGCGTTGGGTTGGCGCGGCGCTAACTTGGGGTCATGGCGCACAATCCCGTTCTGACCTTCACCGATAGGGGCATTTACTGCCCGGATGGTGATTTTTTCATCGACCCGTGGCGGCCGGTGGATCGGGCATTGATCACGCACGGCCATTCCGACCATGCCAGATGGGGGCATCGGCAGTATCTGGCGACGCATCAGGCGCTGCCGGTGATCCGGCATCGGCTTGGCGAGATCGAAGCTGCGGGGATCGCCTATGGCGAGCGGTTGCAGATTGGCGGGGTGACGGTTTCGTTTCACCCGGCGGGGCATGTGCCCGGATCGGCGCAGATCGCCGTGGAACGGGCGGGCGAGGTCTGGGTCGTTTCGGGGGATTACAAGGTGGAGCCCGACGGGCTGGCCGAGGGCTTTGCCCCCATCCGATGCCATGCCTTCATCAGCGAATGCACCTTTGGCCTGCCCGTCTTTCGTTGGCAGCCGCAAGAGCGGGTGATGGATGAGATCGGCCAGTGGTGGGCGGCCAATGCGGCGGCGGGGAAGACTTCGATCATCGGGGCCTATAGTTTTGGCAAGGCGCAGCGGTTGATGGCGGGGGTGGCGCCGATTGGCCCGATCCTGACGCATGGCGCAGTGGAAGATATCACGGCGATCCTGCGGGCACAGGGCTATGCGCTGCCCGATACGGTGCGGGCGGTGGCGGGGGTGGATGGCAAGACGCATCCGGGTGCCTTGGTCATCGCGCCGCCTTCGGCGCTGGGTTCGGCCTGGGCGCGGCGGTTCGGGCCTGCGGAAGAGGCCTTTGCCAGCGGCTGGATGGCGGTGCGCGGCATTCGCCGCCGCCGCGCGCTGGGGACGGGTTTCGTGGTGTCGGACCATGCCGATTGGGACGGGCTGAATGCGGCAATCCGGGCGACGGGGTGTGAGCGGGTCTTTGTGACCCATGGCTATACCGCGCCATTCCGGCGATGGCTGGCCGAACAGGGCTATGATGCGGGGATCGTGGCCACCGAATACGGGGAGGAGGCCGAAGAGCCACCCGCCGAGGGCGCGGCATGAAGCAATTTGCAGAGCTTTTCGCCGCGCTGGATGGCACGACCAAAACCACGGCAAAACTTGCCGCATTGACGCATTACTTCCAGACCGCGCCTGAGGATGACCGGGTCTGGACCATCGCGCTTTTGTCGGGTCGGCGACCGAAGCGGAGTGTCACGTCGACCGAATTGCGGGAATGGGCGGCGGAGGCGGCGGGGTTGCCGCTTTGGCTGTTCGAGGAAAGCTATGCGATGGTGGGCGATCTGGCCGAGACCATTGCGCTGATCCTGCCCGTGGCCGAGGGGGTGGAGACGCCGTCGCTGTCGGCCATCATCGCCGAGTTGATGCTGTTGACCGGGCAAAGCAGTGAGGCGCGAAAGGCGGCGATCCTTGCCTATTGGGCGCGGCTAGGCCCGACAGAGCGGCTTTTGTTCAACAAGCTGATCACAGGCGGGTTCCGGATGGGGGTGAGCCAGGGATTGATGACGCGCGCCTTGTCCACTGCGACGGGGGTGGAAGAGGCGGTGTTGGCGCATCGCTTGATGGGGGATTGGGCCCCGCAGACCACGCGCTTCGACATGCTGGTGCGTGATGATGCATCGGGGCCTGCGTCGCGGCCTTATCCTTTTGCGCTGGCGGCACCTTTGGAAGATGGGCCCGAGGGGCTGGGTGATCCGGGCGACTGGCGGGCAGAATGGAAATGGGATGGCATCCGGGGGCAGTTGATCCAGCGGACGGGGGCTTTTGCCCTGTGGTCGCGCGGGGAGGAGTTGATTACCGACCGTTTCCCGGAATTCGCTGCGCTGGCCGATTTCCTGCCCCCCGGCACGGTGATCGACGGCGAGGTGCTGGCCTGGGATCGGGCGGCGGACCGGCCCCTGCCCTTTGCCGATCTGCAAAAGCGGATCGGGCGCAAGACGGTGCCAAAAAAGCTCTTGGTTGAGGCCCCTGCCCTGATGCTGGCCTATGATCTGCTGGAGGATGGGGGGCAGGATTGGCGGGATCGGCCCTTTGCCGAACGGCGAGCGCGGCTTGAGGCGGTGGTGGCCGGGCTGCCGGAGGGAATGCCGTTGCGGCTGTCGCCTGAGATTGCATTTGAAAGCTGGGGCGGACTTGGCGCAGAGCGGCAGGGTGCGCAGGAGATGCGGGCCGAGGGGGTGATGATCAAGCGCGCGGCGTCGGCCTATCACGTGGGGCGCAAGCGCGGCGATTGGTGGAAGTGGAAGCTGGACCCGTGGACGGTGGATGCCGTGATGATCTATGCGCAAGCGGGGCATGGGCGGCGGGCGAACCTGTATACCGATTTCACCTTTGCGGTGCGTGATGGCAATGCGCTGGTGCCCTTCACCAAGGCCTATTCGGGGCTGACCGATGCGGAATTCAGCGAGATTACCCGTTGGGTGCAGAAGAATACGCTGGAACGGTTTGGCCCGGTGCGGCGGGTGCCGCCGGAACTGGTGTTCGAGATCGGGTTCGAGGGGATACAGGAAAGCCCGCGCCACAAATCGGGGATTGCGCTGCGCTTTCCCCGGATGATCCGCTGGCGGCGTGACAAGCCGGTGGATGAGATCGACACGCTGGAGGGTTTGCGCGATTTACTGCGGGCGGCGCGGGGGTGAGGCGTCGGCAGCGGGGGTTTTGCACCCCCGCACCCCCGCAGGATATTTGAACAGAGAAGATGTAAACGGATGGATGGATTGCGCCGAAGTGAAGGGGCTTCCCTTGCACCTTTGCCCCATGCCGCCCTAGATGGAGGCCAAGCATATGCATGAGGTTTCCCGATGACGCTTCCCCTGCCCCGCCCCGTATTTGACGCCAATGCCAGCGGTGGGGGCCTTGGCAAGTTGCCCGATT
Source organism: Paracoccaceae bacterium (assembly GCA_022843025.1). Classification (GTDB taxonomy): domain Bacteria; phylum Pseudomonadota; class Alphaproteobacteria; order Rhodobacterales; family Rhodobacteraceae; genus Paragemmobacter. The sequence continues at coordinate 290,961 of JALHOL010000003.1, forward strand.
GGGATTTGACCGATCTCTATGCCGCGCCTGATGCGCCGGAATTCGAGCGTGACATGGGCTGGCTGGAAAAGGCCTGCGCCGAATTTGCGGGCAAGTATGAGGGCAAGCTGGCCGCGCTGGATGCGGGCGGGTTGCTGGCCTGTGTGCGGGAGTATGAGCAGATCGACGTGGTGGCGGGGCGGATCATGTCTTTCGCCGGGCTGCGTTATTACCAGAACACGATGGACAGTGAGCGCGCAAAGTTCATGGCCGATGCGCAGGACCGCATCACCACCTTCACCACGCCGCTTGTGTTTTTCAGCCTGGAGTTCAACCGTCTGGATGAGGGGCATCTGACCGGGTTGCTGTCGCAGAATGCCGACCTTGCGCGGTACAAGCCGGTGTTTGACCGGATGCGTGCGATGCGGCCCTATCAACTGTCGGATGAGCTGGAAAAGTTCCTGCACGACAATTCGGTCGTGGGGGCAAGCGCCTGGAACAAGCTGTTTGATGAGACGATGGCCGGGCTGATGTTCACCGTGGCGGGTGAGGAAGAAGAGCTGAACCTTGAGGCCACGTTGAACCTGCTGACCGATACCGATCGGGCCAAGCGTGAGGCGGCGGCGCGGGCACTGGCGGTGGTGTTTGACAAGAATATCAAGCTGTTCTCACGCGTGCATAACACCTTGGCCAAGGAGAAGGAGGTCGAGGATCGCTGGCGCAAGATGCCCACGCCGCAAACCGGGCGGCACCTGTCCAACCATGTGGAACCCGAGGTGGTGGAGGCGCTGCGCAATGCCGTTGTGGCGGCCTATCCTAAGCTGTCGCATCGCTATTACCGGCTGAAGGCGAAATGGATGGGGTTGGAGACGTTGCAGATCTGGGATCGCAACGCGCCGCTGCCGATCGAGGCCCCGAAAACGGTGGATTGGGAAACGGCGACGGCGATGGTGCTGGATGCCTATGGCGCGTTCGACCCGAAGATGGCCGATCTGGCCAAGCCGTTTTTCGAAAAAGGCTGGATTGATGCGGGTGTGAAACCCGGCAAGGCGCCCGGCGCGTTCGCCCATCCGACGGTGACGGCGGTGCATCCCTATGTGATGCTGAACTATCTGGGCAAGCCGCGCGATGTGATGACGCTGGCGCATGAGTTGGGGCATGGCGTGCATCAGGTGCTGGCCGCCGGTCAGGGGGAGTTGCTGTCATCGACACCGCTGACGCTGGCCGAAACGGCGAGCGTGTTTGGCGAGATGCTGACCTTCCGCAAGCTGCTGGACGGCGCCAAGACGCAGGCCGAGCGCAAGACGCTGCTGGCGGGCAAGGTCGAGGACATGATCAACACGGTCGTCCGGCAGATCGCGTTTTACGATTTCGAATGCAAGCTGCACGCCGCGCGGCGCGAGGGCGAGCTGACGCCGGACGACATCAACGCGCTGTGGATGAGCGTGCAGGCGCAATCGCTTGGCGATGCGTTCGAGTTCATGGACGGGTATGAAACCTTTTGGGCCTATATCCCGCATTTCGTGCATTCGCCGTTCTATGTGTACGCCTATGCCTTTGGCGATGGGTTGGTGAATGCGCTTTATGCGGCCTATGCCGATGGCTTGCCGGATTTCGAAGAGAAGTATTTCGAGATGCTGAAGGCAGGCGGGTCGAAGCATCACAAGGAATTGCTGGCGCCGTTCGGGCTGGATGCAAGTGATCCGAAGTTCTGGGACAAGGGGCTGTCGATGATCGCGGGATTCATCGACGAGCTGGAGGCGATGGAGGCCTGACCCGGCAGATCCGCGCGGATATGGGACCGGGGGCAAGGGATTGCCCCCGGTCTTTTGTTTACCAGTGGATTTCGCGCGCCGTGGCGAAGGCCGCGTCGATCATTACCTGCGTGCCGCGGGTAAATTCCAGCGGGCAGGGATAGGCCACACCCGTGCGGATGGATTTTCCGAAGTTTTCCACCTGAAGCTTGTAGTGATTGGCGGCGGGCCAACGTTCGGACGTGATGTTCGAGCCGTGATGCAGTTCGATCCGCGCCTCGGCGAAGAGGTTGGCGTTGAAAGGGCCGTTGGCCACTTTCAACAGGCCCTTGTCGCCGTGGAAGGTGACCTCCTGGCGGTTTTGCAGGCGCATCGACGTCATCGCGGTATAGGTCGCGCGACCAAGCGGGCCTTCGAGGATGGCGTCCAGTTCGGCCCAGACATCGACGCCGTTTTCGCGGATCATGCGGCAGGAAATATCTGTCGCCTCGGCCCCCGTCACGAAACGGGCAGAGCCGTAGGTGTAGACGCCGATATCGCGGATGCCACCGCCGCCGGTTTCGGGGCGGTTGCGGATGTTCTGGGTTTCTTCGTGGTTGTCATAGCTGAAGAAGGCATCGACATGGCGCAACGTGCCGATGGCCCCGCCCTGCACCAGTTCGCGGGCGCGGATCCATTGCGGGTGGTGGACGATCATGTACGCCTCGGCCGCCAGCAGGCCGGTCCGGTCACGCGCGGCGATGATAGTGTCGATTTCCTCGGCCTTCATCGCGATGGGCTTTTCGGTCAGGACGTGCTTGCCAGCCTCAAGCACCTTGAGCGTCCATTCCACATGGATGTGGTTCGGCAACGGGATGTAGATGGCGTCAATCGACGGGTCTGCCAGCAGGTCGGCATAGGTCATCTGTTTGAGGCCGGGGCAGAAATCCCAGCCGGTAGCCTGACCGGGCTTTGACGTGCCAAGGGCGACGAGTTCGGCGTTTTCGGCCATGTGGATGGCGGGGGCCATCTGTTGGCGGGCGAAATTGGCATTGCCAAGCACACCCCAGCGCACGGGTTTCATTGCGGGTTCCTCCGGTTTGGTGACGGCGCAGGCTAGGCGGGGTTGGCGGCCGGTGCAAGCCCGGGCTGGCGCTACCCGATCTTGCGGAACAGTTCCAGCAACTGGCCCCGCGCCACAAACAGGATGCCTGCCAGATAGGCCACGGACAGGAACAGGAGCGTGATCCAAGTATAGGTGAACAGGGCGGCAATCAGCGCGGCAAGGCCCACAAGGATGTAGCGCGCATCTTCGGCATAGATGGTGACGCGTTTCAGCGATGGGGTGCGAATACGGCTGATCATCAGCCCGCCCATGGCGACCATCCAGAAAAAGATCACCTCGGCCGGGATACGGACATCGCCGGGGAAGCAGAAGGCAAGGTAGATGGGGGCCAGAACCAGCATTGCGCCTGCCGGGGATGGCACACCGATGAAAGAGGTACGCTCTGCCGGTTCGGCCCCTTCGGTATGCTTGTTGCCGACATTGAAGCGGGCCAGCCGCAACATGCAGCAGATGGCGTAGATCAGGACGGCGATCCAACCGAGGCTGGCCTCGCCTTTCAAGCCCCAGAGATAGAGCACAAGCGCGGGGGTGACGCCGAAATTGACGAAGTCACCCAGGCTGTCGAGTTCGGCACCAATCGCGCTTTCGGATTTCAGCATCCGCGCGAGGCGGCCATCCAGCGCATCCAGGGCGGCAGCAACGCCGATCAGGGCGACGGCGGTGGCAATCTGACCGTCGACCGCAAAGCGTATGGCGGTCAGCCCTGAACAGAGCCCGAGGATCGACACGAGATTGGGAAGAAGCTGCAGGATATGCAGCTTGCGGCGCGGACGGGTCTGATCATCGGGCGGCTGGGTCATTCCATGCGGGCCATGCGTTGCGGGCTGTCGATGCCGAGGGTGGCGATGACGGTTTCCCCGGCGACGCAGGTCTGGCCAAGGGCCACCTGCGGCTGGATCCCATCCGGAAGGTAGATATCGAGGCGCGAGCCGAAGCGGATCAGGCCGAAGCGTTCGCCGGTGCGGATATCCTGCCCCTTCACCGCGAAGCACAGGATGCGGCGGGCGACGAGGCCTGCGATCTGCACCACGGCGATGGAGCGGCCATCGGCCATGTCGATGCGGACCGAGTTGCGTTCATTGTCGACAGAGGCCTTGTCGAGCGAGGCGTTCAGGAATTTGCCCGGGCGGTAGCTGATTTCGCTGATCCGGCCCGCTATGGGGGCGCGGTTCACGTGGCAGTTGAAGACCGACATGAAGACCGAGACGCGCATCAGCGGTTCCGGCCCCATGCCCAGTTCGGGCGGTGGGACGGCGCGTTCGATGAGCGAGACCACGCCATCGGCGGGGCTGACCATCAGGCCCGCATTTTGCGGCACGGCGCGTTTGGGATCGCGGAAGAAGTAGTAGCACCAGACGGTGAGGCCTACGCCAATCCAGCCGAGGGGATCCCAGATCCAGAACAGCACCAGCGTCACGGCGGCAAAGGCCGCGACGAAGCGGATGCCTTCCTTGTGCATCGGCTTGATGAAGGTTTCTAGCATGTTCATGGGCGGCCTCCGGCTTTGCTGCGGTCTACCCCTCTGGAACGGTCGAGGCAACCGCTGACAGGACCTGCGGCTGCCCTTGCATATAGGCATGCCGGGGGCGCGCACCAAGCCGGAGCCCGGGTGGTGGTTGGTGGTTTGGCGGGGTTACCGGAAGAATCGGTCGATGCGGGAGCGGCGCAGTTCATAGCTGTCGCGCAGCCAGGTTCGGATGGGCCGGGTGCCGGGAACCGCGCGGATGACGCTGCGCAGCCCGCCGGGAAGGCGTTCGATCCAGCTGTCGCCGCGTTCTGTGTTGCGGAAATCCGCCGCGCCGTCGCTGTGCTTGCCGTTGAAGGTTTCGACGCAGGGCCGGGTCGATTCAGCCCGGTTGATGTGCAGCGCGACGAGGGATTCAAAGCATTGCACAGACCAGATGCGGTTTTCCGATCTGGTGGTGTCAAGCAAGCCGGAGCGTTGATTGATGCGGTCGATCAGGCCTTTGGTGTATTCCAGAAAGGAATACCGCCGGGGGCCGAAGCCATCCATGTAGGAGGTATGCGTATCTTCGACGACCAGAAGGCCGTGGTCGCGGATGGTGTCGACCATGGCCTCGACCGTGGTAATCTGCTGGGCATAGGTATGACCGCCGTCATCGAGCAGGATATCGACCGGGCCAACCGCGCGGCGGAACTCCTGCCAGAACTCTGCGCTGGACTGGCTGCCGATAAAGATTTCGAACCCGTCCTTTTCCCATTTGCGGGCATTGGGGTTCAGGTCGATCCCGATGATGCGGGCCTGTGGGCCAAAGAATTCACGCCACATGAACAGCGAGCCGCCGCCCAGGACGCCGACTTCGACAAAGGTGATGGGTTTGCCGCGATAGGGGCTGAAGAGCGCGTCATAAACAGCGAAATAGCTGCTGTGCTTCATGCTGCTATAGGGGCTGTTGCGATAGGCGGCGAAGCTGTGCGTCTGTTCCATACCGATCTTGCCCACCCCTGAAGACCCCGGAACCGTTCCCCGTTATCAGGCAAGGCGGCACCAATAATTAACTTTCGTTAACTTTCAGGGCCGGGTCTGGCAAGAAAAACCCGCGCTCGCCGGTCGGGGCGGGCGCGGGCGCGGGATGTTCGGTGTTTTTGGCCAAGAAAGGCCCGGCGTTCGGTCCTTTGCCATGCCCTGCGCCAAGGGCTTTGGCGGGCGGGGCCTTCGTCAGGCGGGGATGGCCATGCCTTTGACGCGGGCGAGTTCGCGCATCTTGTCTTGCAGCTTTTCGAAGGCCCGAACCTCGATCTGGCGGATGCGCTCGCGGCTGACGCCGTAGCTTTCCGACAGTTCCTCCAGCGTGACGGGCGTGTCGGCCAGACGGCGCTGCATAAGGATGTCTTTCTCGCGGTCGTTGAGCACAGACATGGCCTGCACCAGCATGGCGCGGCGGGCGTCGAGTTCATCGCGTTCGGCATAGGCATCGGCCTGATCGCTGTCTTCGTCCTCCAGCCAGTCCTGCCATTGCGTGGCCCCTTCGCCATCGGACCCGACCGTTGCGTTCAGCGAGGCATCCGAGCCGGAGAGGCGGCGGTTCATGTCGATGACCTCATCCTCGGTCACCGACAGATCCTTGGCGATCTGGGCCACGTTTTCGGGGCGAAGATCGCCTTCTTCCAGCGCACCAACCTTGGCCTTCGCCTTGCGCAGGTTGAAGAACAGCTTCTTTTGCGCCGAGGTCGTGCCGAGTTTCACCAGGCTCCAGGACCGCAGGATGTATTCCTGAATCGAGGCGCGGATCCACCACATCGCATAGGTCGCAAGGCGGAAGCCTTTTTCGGGGTCAAAGCGTTTCACTGCCTGCATCAGGCCGACATTCGCCTCAGAGATCACTTCGGCCTGCGGCAGGCCATAGCCGCGATAGCCCATCGCGATCTTGGCGGCGAGACGGAGGTGGCTGGTGACAAGCTGGTGCGCGGCGCCGGCATCCTGATGATCCACCCAGCGCTTGGCCAGCATGTATTCCTGTTCCGGTTCCAGCAGCGGAAACTTGCGGATTTCCTGCAAATAGCGGTTCAGGCCCTGTTCCGGGCTGGGTGCGGGAAGGTTCTGGTAGGTGCTCATGTCGTGCCCCCTATACTGTTGCCGGGTCTTGCTTAAGCCCCCGGACGCGCGAAACTGGTATCTGGCGGTGCAGGATGCAAGCCCGCCTTTTCCTTTTTACGGTATTTGGGAAAGGTTCCGTCTTTGTTAAAGACGCGGCAACGTGCTTTCACGCACATGTCAGGCATTGTTTCAGCAGATCAGTGCGCCGCGCGAAGGGTTTCAACCAATGCGGCAAGGTCCGGCGGCAGCGGGCTTTCAAACTTCAGCACCTGACCTGTGACGGGGTGGACAAAGCCAAGGGTCGCTGCATGAAGCGCCTGACGGGGGAAGCTGTTGCCTGCCTCGGCCGCTGCATCGCCCACCAGTTTGGGCGCAAGACGGCGACGGCCGCCATAGGTTTGATCGCCCAGAAGGGCATGGCCGGCATGGGCCATGTGAACGCGGATCTGATGGGTGCGGCCGGTTTCCAGCCAGCATTCCACCAGCGCGGCAGCATTGGTGCCAAAGGATTCGATCACATGCGCGCGGGTGATGGCGTGGCGGCCCGCGCCATCCCAGACCACGGCCTGACGCTGGCGGTCTGTCTTGTGCCGGGCAAGCCCTGTGGCGATGCGCACGATGCCACCCGGTTCAAAGCTGACGCCGCGGGTGCCGCGCAAGCGCGGGTCGGCGGCATCGGGCAAGCCGTGGACGAGGGCAATGTAATGGCGGTTCACGGAGTGATCTTCGAACTGCTTGGCCAGCCCGTGATGCGCGCGGTCGGATTTCGCCACGACCAGCAGGCCGGTCGTATCCTTGTCGATGCGGTGGACGATGCCGGGGCGTTTTTCACCGCCAATGCCGGAAAGCGTGTCGCCGCAATGGTGCAGCAGCGCGTTGACAAGGGTGCCGGAAGGGGAACCAGGGGCGGGATGGACGACCATGCCAGCGGGTTTGTTGATCACGATAAGATCGTCATCTTCATAGACCACCGTCAGAGGGATCGCTTCGGGCTGGGCATCGTAATCCTCGGCCGGGGCGAGGATGAGGGTGAAGCTGTCCCCCTCGGCCACACGGGTTTTCGGATCGGTGACGGGGTGGCCGTCCTTGAGGACGGCGCTTTCGGCGATCATCTTCATCAGGCGGGACCGGGACAGCGCCGCTTCCTCTGGCACCTCGCGCGCGAGGGCCTTATCAAGGCGGTCAGGCGGGTTTGGCCCGATGGTGACGATCAGGGTGGCGGCGCCGTCTTCGATGGCTTCTGGTGAAAGGTCTGGCATGGACGATACTCCTGATCCCGCTGGGCTTCCGCCCAGCCTGACCTTTCTGAAATGGCTGGTCATCGTGCTGATGATCACGATGATCGTGGGTGTCATAACCATCGTCGGCCTGCTTGTCACCCGGATGCCGAGCGGGGCGGGACCGGTGCTGCCCGAGAGCCTGACCCTGCCTGAAGGGGCAAAGGCCGAGGCGGTGACGGTGGGGGCGGATTTCGTGCTGGTCGTCACGACGGATGGGCGGGCGCTTGTCTACGGGCGCAACGGGGCGTTCCGGCAGGAAATTGCGCTGTCAGAGTGAGGCATCACCCCAGAGCGCGGTGAGGATGGCATCCAGCCCATCGGTCAGCGCGGCGGGGCCGGGTTGCAGGATCAGGGGCGACTTGATCTCATGTATCCGGTTGTTGCGGATGGCGGGAATGGTGTCCCAGCCGGGACGCGCGGTGATGCGGGCGGGGACGACCTTTTTCCCGCACCAAGAGGCGAGGATCACGTCGGGCGCACGCGGGATCACCTGATCGGGCAACAGGATGCGGTCTTTGGCGGCCTTTTGCGTGGCGAGTTCCGGAAAGGCATCCTGCCCGCCCGCGATCTGGATGAGTTCGGACACCCACCCGATGCCGGAGATGAGCGGTTCATCCCATTCTTCGAACAGCACTTTCGGGCGGTTTGGGCGGGGGATGGCAGCGATCCGTTGGAGACGCGCCTCGTAGCTGCGGGCGAGGGTTTCGGCAGTGTCCGTCGCGCCGGTCAGCATCCCGCAGGTGCGGATCATGCGAAGGATGCCCGCAACATCGCGCTGGTTGAAGGCGTGCACCTCGACGCCTTCGCGGATCAGATCGGCCACGATGGGGGCCTGAAGATCGGAGAAGGTCAGCACAAGGTCGGGGTTGAGATCGAGGATCTTGGGGATATCGGCAGAGGTGAAGGCCCCAACACGGGGCTTTTCGCGGCGGACGCGAGCGGGGCGGACCGCGTAGCCGGTGACGCCCACGATGCGGTGATCCTGCCCCAGCAGATACAGGGTTTCGACGGTTTCCTCGGTCAGGCAGACGATGCGGCTATAGGTCATTTCGCGGCCCTGCGTTCTTCTTCGGCTTTGCGCCAGACTTGCCAGTCGGCAGCGGCGGCGGTGATGGCGCGGCGGGTGGCGGCACCCACCGCCTCGCCTATGGCTGTGTGCAGGCCGGCATAGCGGGTATCGCCTGGATCGCAGGCCAGCGCCGCGCAATCGGTGCCGGTGCCGGTGGCGGTGCCGGTGGGCAGGGTCAGCCCCGCCTCCATCACGGCGGCGGTGCGGGCCTGCACGGCGATAGAGAGCGCCTCAAGCTGGGCGGTTTCCGTGAGGGCGGCGTCGACGGCTGTGCAGAGGTTGATCGTGCCCCAATCGGCCGTGTGATAGGGGCGGCGGGTGCCCACCGCTTCGGCATTCGACAGGCCGACAGTGGCGAGGCAGGTGGCTGTGATGCCGTCCACGGTCGCCCCGGCCAGATGGTAGGTGCCGATATCGCGCGAGGTGAGCATACCCACGGCATCGGGCCAGGCCTGCATTTCGCGGGCGAACCACGATTCAACGTCGAAATCGCGGGGAAGGTCGGCGTTCTTCACCTCACGCCAGATGACCGAGGAGGCGGTGGTGAAGCCGGGGCGGAAGGGGGCCCAGCTGAGCACACGCATGGGGCGCGGCAGGTGGGCGGCAAGCCAAGGGCGGGTGAGGGATGCGCGGATCATCGGGTGACGGAAAGCGGTTGGAAGACGGGGCCGTAAGGCGTTTCCGCGTGGAAACCTTGGACGCCAAAGACGCGCGCAAGGAGCGCGTCGGACAGCACGTCACGCGGGGGGCCATCGGCGGCGATGCGACCCGCTTCCAGCATGATGAGGCGCGTGCAATGCCGCGCGGCGAGGCCGAGATCATGGACGGAGGCGATGACAGACCGCCCCTCGGCCGCGAGGTCGGCAAAGACCTGCATGGTGCGGATCTGTGCCGCGGGGTCGAGCCCGGCCACGGGTTCATCGGCCAGAAGGAGCGGCGTTTCCTGCGCCAGAGCGCGGGCGATCAGCACGCGGGCCTGTTCGCCGCCCGACAGTGCGGTGGCGGTGCGTCCGCGAAAGCCCGTCAGACCCATGCGGTCCAGCGCGCGGTCGATGGCGGCCTGATCCTGCGCGCGCAGCAGACCCGCGTGGTGCGGGACGCGGCCAAGGGCGACGATGGAGTCAACGGTTACGGGCCAGGCGATTTCGCGGGCCTGCGGCAGGAAGGCGGCGATGCGGGCGCGGTCCTGCGGGGAAAGGGTAGCGAGGTTTGAGCGGCCCAGATGCGGCAGCAGGCCCAAAGCGGCGCGCAAAAGCGTGGTCTTGCCCGCGCCGTTGGGGCCGATCAGACCCACGAACTCCCCCTGCCCCACCGTCAGAGAAATGCCCTCCAAGACCGGGCATTCTCCGCGCTTCACGGTCAGGTTTTCAAGGTGCAGCAGGGTCATGCTTCCACCCCGCGCATGCGCCACAGAAGGTGCAGGAAGAAGGGCGCGCCGATCAGGGCGGTCAGAACGCCAAGCTTCAGGTCCTGATCCGGGGCGATCAGGCGCACGGCGATATCCGAGGCCAGCAACATGGCCGCGCCGCCCAACATGGCGGCGGGCAGCAGGCGCGAGGGTTGGCCGCCTGTGAGCGGGCGCAGCAGGTGGGGGATCACAAGGCCGACAAAGCCGATGGCCCCCGCCACGGCGACAGAGGCACCGATGGCGGAGGCGGTGCCGAGGATTATCATCAGGCGCAGGCGGCGCAGGCTGACGCCCATCGACTGTGCCGCATCTTCGCCAAGTGTCAGCGCATCCAGCGCGCGGCCCGTGGACAGTAGCATCACGCTGCCTGCCAGCATGAAGGGGGCGGCGATCCAGACATGGGTCATGGACCGGTCGGCAAGCGAGCCCATCATCCAGTAGACGATTTCCATCACGGCAAAGGGGTTGGCCGAAAGGTTCAGCACGAGTTGGGTTCCAGCCCCGGTGAGCGCCGAAATCGCGATGCCGGCAAGGATCAGCGACAGCGCGCCGCCGCGCGGGCCAGCGAGGGCGAGGATCAGCAGGACCGACAAGGCCGCCCCGGCCAACGCGGCCAGCGGCAAGGCCAGCGTGAAGGCAGCGGCAAGGCCGGTCTGGAGCGAGAGGACCGCGCCCAAAGCGGCAGAGGAAGAGACGCCAATCAGGCCCGGCTCGGCCAGCGGGTTGCGCAGGAAACCCTGCATCGCGGCACCTGACAGCCCCAGAACGGCGCCGACCAGCAGGCCTAGGATGGCGCGCGGCAGCCGGATCTCTTGCATGACCAGAACGACCGGGCCGCCTTGGCCGCTGAGCAGGGCAGACAGGCTTTCCGACAGGCCCAGCGCCGCGGGACCGATCAAGAGCGAGGCGAGGAACAGCACCGCGACCAGCAGGCCAAGCAGGGTGAGGAGAAGGCGTTGGGATATCATTCCGATGCCCCGATCGCCGCGCGGGTCTGGGCCATGGTGCGGATGGCGTTCAGGATATGGGGCGTGCCGCAGACCCAATCGGCATCGCGGACCGAAGCGCGGGCGGCATCGTTGCGGATGGCGTCCAGCGCGGGGTGGGTCAGGATCTCTTCGGCCCGCGATGCGCCGGGATAGGGGGTGGAAGTCACGACGACGGTGGGTTCGGCGATAACCAGCCGTTCCAATGGCAGGATGCCGCCCCCGGTGAGGCCGGCTTCGGCCCCGACATTGGCAAAGCCGGTGAGGGTGAGGATGGCGTCGGACAGGGTGCCCGATCCGGCGGTATAGCCGTTGGGGTAATACATCGCCGCCGTGACGGGCGCGCCGTCAAAGCCCAGCGCGGCAAGGTCGGATTCAAAGGCCTGTGCCATCGCCTCGCCTTGTTCGGCGCGACCCAAGGCGGTGCCGATCAGGCGCATATGGGCGGCGACATCTTGCAAAGTGTCGGCGGGGGGAAGCTGGACGACCTCGATCCCCAGCCCGCGCAGCAGGTCGACTGAGGCGCGGGCAGTGTAGGTGCCTGCCAGCACGAGATCGGGGTGCATAAGGAAGATCTGTTCCGCCCCGCCCCGGTTGATCGGGTAGGCGAGGGCCTCTTCGACCATGGCAGAGGACAGCGGGTCAAGCGACAGATGGCTGACCGACAGAAGCTGGCCGGGGGCGGCCAGCAGCATGGCAAGCTGATCGGTGCAAAGGTTCATCGACACCACCCGTTCGGGCGGCGCCGCCACCGCCGCCCCGGCCCAAAGGGCAAGGGCGACGGGGAGGAGGGGATTAGAACGACGCACGGAGGCCAAGGTGCACTGACCGGCGCGGCGTGGCAAAGTCCTGCACGATTTCGTAGACCTCATCCGTCAGGTTTTCCACACGCAGATAGAGCTCACGGTCCTGCCCGAGGTCATAGGCGACCTGCGCGCGGTAGACGGTGTAGGTGTCGGAGTCTGCGCCCGCATCCTCTGCGCCCGAGGCATGGACAAGGCCGAAGCTGCCGGTCCACCCATCGCCCAGCTCGGCATCGAGGTTGAGGCTGAGCTGGTTCAGCGGAACGCGTGTCAGAGGCAGCCCGTTGGGACGGCGCGCGTCGGTATAGGTATAGGCACCGACCAGCGTAAGGGTCGAGGTGACCGGCACTTCGAGACCCAGTTCAACACCCTGGCGGACCGATGTGCCCGGCAGGTTCACGAGGGTATCCGGGGCGGGCGTCGCGTCATAGGTGACCAGATTGTCAGTCTCTAGCCGGAACAATGTGGCCGACAGCGTGGTGCCATTGAGGAATTCCTGATCAATGCCGATCTCGTAGCTGGTGCTTTCCTCGGGCGTCAGGTTCGGGTTGCCGACGAAGAAGCCATAATCGCCATACAGTTCGTCGATCGACGGGGCCCGGAATCCGGTGCCGAAGGAAGCGCGAAGGACCGTGCCAAGGCCGACTTGCCAGCTTGCGGCAAGACGGCCAGTGGTGAAGGTGCCGAATTCCGAATGTTCATCCAGACGCAGGGTGGCCGAGACATCGACACCATCTGTGGGCGACCAGAGGGCCTGACCGAAAGCGCCGACCGTTGTGGTATCGCGCGAGCCGCCGGGGATGCGGGTGTAATCCGCGCCTTCCTGCATCGCGTCGATCCCATAGACGAAGGAGAGTCTGTCAGACACCGAGGTGGTGGCGTTCCAGCCCAATGCCCAGCGGTCGCCCGCGAAGAAGGAGTTGCCCTGATCGACATCGACCACGTCGCGCGTCACCCGGAAATAGCTGAGGTCGAACAGATGCTGGGTGCTGCCCGCATCAAGTTCGGCAAATACCCGGGCGCCGTATTCGTTTTTGGTTTCAGTGTTCGGCAGATCGGCCAAGACGAAAAGCGGGGCGGGGAAACCGTCAAAGCCGGACGTCGTTTCCTGTGTGAAGGCCGAGCCCCCGATGGTGAGCGTGTCGGACAGAGCATAGCGTGCCGAAAAGGACAGGCGCGTTGCCTCGGACGGGTCGGCCTCGGCGCCGCCGGCAAAGACGGAGAAACCGTCGCTCTGGTAGCGGGTTGCGGAAAAGGCGGTTTCCAGACGGCCTTGCCGTTGCGTCAGGCCATAGCTCAGGATGGCAGTATTGTCGGAGCCGTATTCGGCGAGAAGGTTCTGCTTCTGACCGTCTTCCTCAAGCCGGTCATGGGTGGTGATGTTGATGACCCCGCCCACGGCAGAGCCGCCCCAGAGTGCGGATTGCGACCCGCGCAGCACCTCGATCCGCGAAATATCGGCGGCGAGGAGGGAGCCGAAATCGAAGGAGGTTTCGGTCTGCGTCGGATCGGTGACGCGGATGCCGTCGACGAACACGGCGATGTAGCGGCGGTCTGCGCCGCGGATACGCAGGTTGGTGGTCGTGCCGACCGGGCCTTGGGTGGTGACGGTCACGCCCGGGATGCGGTTCAGAACGGCGGCGACAGTGGTGTCACCTGCCTTTCTGATGGCGTCGGCATCGACGACCTGAACCGAGCTGCCGGTGCGGTTGGCAGCCTGCGCGGTGCGGTTGGGGGTGATCACGATTTCCGGCAGCCGGACATCCCGGTCGGCTGTCTGCGCGTTGACCGGGAATGCGGCCAGAAGAGCGATAAGTGAGACGGAGAGGCGTTGCATGCCTGTTTCCCTTCCTGCGGGCCACGGGGGCCCTGACAAAAACATATGTCTTGGGAAAGGGATGGCCCCTTCCGCCGACGGTGAGTTCGTCACCTCAAGCGGAAAGTCCGCTGCCCGATGCGCGCCCCGCGCCCCGGAAAGGGTGATCACCTTGGCAGGTCTCCTGGCTTGCGGGTCAGGGTTCGGGTGGGCCTTCCCGGGGATAACCCCAGTGGCATATTCCACCATCACTCGCCGCTTACAGTTGCGGGGGCAGCCGCGGATTTGCACCGCGTTCCCTTTTCATCCGACATCACTGCCGGAACCGAAGGCACATCCTGCATAGTGCGGCTGGAATTGCTGTCAATGGAATATTTTTCGCCGTGTCGGGTTTGAGATGCGGGATGCCGCTTGTGGGCTGCGGTGTGCACGAAAGGTGGGTGGTTTTTGCGTAAGCTTATGTTTTTCATTGAAAATACGGGATTTCGGCGTGCAGCAAACCGTGCAGCATCCTGTGCAGCAAAGTGTATGCACGCTTCGAACGGGGGGTTAGGGGCGCGTTAACCTTTGGTCCGGCGGAAATCGCAACGCGGGGGGCGGAAAGCGACGCGCGGGTGGCGGTACGGGGCGGGACCCCGGCATCCTGCCCGGTCCAGCATGAAGAAATGCTGAAGGGGGAGAGCGGGATGATCGGAGATCTGGGGGCGCGGGATGCGACGGCGCTGGCGGAACTGGTCGCGGCCAAGGAAGTGACGCCGGGCGAGTTGCTGGATGCCGCGCTGGCAGCGGTGGCGGCGCGCAATCCGGCGATCAATGCCGTGGTGCTGATGCAGGAGGAGGTGGCGCGGCGGGCCATCGCCTCGGGCCTGCCCGACGGGCCGTTCAGGGGGGTGCCCTTCCTGTTGAAGGATCTGGGCTGCGAGGCGGTGGATTTCCCGTCACATAACGGTTCGCGCTTGCTGGCCGATACACGCTATGGGCGCGATTCGGCGATCTATGCGCGCATCCGGGCGACAGGGGTGGTCACGTTCGGGCGGACCACCAGCCCGGAGGGCGGGATCGGCGCGGCGACAGAGGCGGCGGTCTATGGCGGGCCGACGCGCAACCCGTGGCACACGGATCACACGCCGGGCGGATCGTCCGGTGGTGCGGGGGCGGCGGTGGCTGCGGGGATCGTGGCCTTTGCGCATGGGTCGGATGGCGGCGGGTCGGTGCGGATACCGGCGTCGAATTGCGGGCTGTTTGGGTTCAAGCCGACGCGTGCGCGGCTGCCAGACGGGCCTTATGTAGGAGAAGGCTGGGCGGGGATGGCGATTGACGGGTTCCTGACACGGTCGGTCAGGGATACGGGGGTGATGCTGGATGCCTGCGCGGGGCCGGATCTGGGTGCGCCCTATGTGGCCCCTGCCCTGCGCCGCAGCCATGCCGATGCGATCAGCCGACCGCCGCGCCGGATGCGGGTGATGATCTGCGATACGACCTTCACGGGCGCTGCGATCCACCCCGAGGTGCGGGCCGTGCTGCATCAGGCCGGGCGATTGCTGGAAAGCTTGGGGCATCATGTGGAGCCGGGGCGGCCGCAGGCAGATGTGCCGATGATGATGCGGGCCTGGACGGATATCGTGGGGGTTGGCACAGCACTGGGGGTGCGCAAGGCGTTGAAGGGGCGCGACGCGGCCGGGTTGGTGGAAGGCGTGTCGCGCGGCGCAATAGCCCATGCCGAAGGGTTGCATCCGACGCGCTATCTGGAGGCGGTGGGCGAGATCCACGCCTTTGGCCGCCAGATGGCCGGGGTGTTCGAGGGCCAGTTTGACGTGATCCTGTCGGCCACGCTGGCGGAACCCCCCGCGCAGGTGGGGCGGTTCAATCACGACACCGAGGATTATCTGGCCTATCGGATCGGACCGGGGGGCATCTTTGAATACTCGCCATTCTGCGCGGTGTTCAACGCCAGCGGCCAGCCTGCGGCGAGCCTGCCCTTGGGGTGGTCCGAAGGGGATCTGCCCATCGGGGTGCATCTGGCCATGCCCTTTGGCGCGGATGAAGACCTGATTGCGCTTTGCGCGGAAATTGAGCGGGCGGCACCCTGGGCCGGGGCGCGGGCCCCGATGGCGGGGCCAGTGGATTCTTAACGCTTGCCAAGCCGAGATTCGCCCGTTCAGATATGATCAAAAGAAAAAGCAGACAAATGGGGAGCGCCAGAGAGTGACCGAAGCCGTCACCATCGAGGCCAGAAACACCGTCAAGGCCTTTGGCCAGGGCGACGCTGCCGTGCGGGCGCTGGACGATGTTTCGATCCAGATCCGCAAGGGCGAGTTCTTTACCCTGCTGGGACCGTCCGGCTGTGGCAAGACCACGCTGCTGCGCCTGATCGCGGGATTCGAGATGCCGACCAGCGGGACGATCCTGCTGGATGGCACGGACATCACCGAATTGCCGCCGAACCGGCGCCCGGTGAATACGGTGTTCCAGAGCTATGCGCTGTTTCCGCATCTGAGCGTGGCCGAGAATGTGGGTTTCGGCCTGACGATGCAGGGCCGCCCCAAGGCCGAGGTGCAGGCGCGGGTGGCCGAAATGCTGGCCTTGGTGAAGCTGGAGGCGATGGCGGGGCGCAAGACCAGCCAGTTGTCGGGCGGGCAACAGCAGCGGGTGGCGCTGGCGCGGGCCTTAGCACCACAGCCAAAGGTTCTGCTGCTGGACGAGCCGCTGAGCGCGTTGGACCTGAAGCTGCGCAAAGAGATGCAGGTCGAGTTGAAGCGGTTGCAGACCGAGACCGGGATCACCTTCATCTTCGTGACGCATGATCAGGAAGAAGCGCTGACCATGAGCGACCGGATCGGCGTGATGAGTGCGGGCAAGTTGCAGCAGGTGGGCAGCCCGAAGGAGATCTACACCCGGCCCGTGAACCGCTTTGTCGCCAGTTTCATCGGCGAGACGAATTTCCTGCCCGCTACAGTGGTACCAAGCGGGGTGAAACTGGCCACGGGGGATGTGGTGGAGGTGGCAACGACGCGGCCGGGAACGGTGACGCTGACGGTGCGGCCCGAACAGGTACGGCTGGTGGCGGCAGGTGAGCCGGGGGCGATTGCGGCGACGGTGAAGTTCCAAGTCTATTTCGGGACGGATACGCATTGCCACCTTGCGCTGGCCGATGGAACCGAAGTGGTGGCACGGCTGCAAAGCCCGGCCAATGGCGAGGCGGGGATCGAGCCCGGGCAGGCGGTGGGCATCCGCTTTGCGCCGGGCGCGGCGCAGGTTCTGGAGGATTGAGGCGATGAGCGCCGCCGAGGAGCGCCTGCAAAAGCAATCGGCCCGCAACGGGTGGCTGTTGTCGTCCCCCGCCCTGCTGTTGCTGATGGTGGCCGCCATCGGGCCGCTGTTCATCATCATCGTCTATTCCTTTCTGACGCCCGGCCAATACGGCAATGTGGTCTGGGAGTTCAGCTGGGATGGCTGGGTGAGCATGATGTTCACCCGCGACATCTTTGACGGCACGCTGGGGCTGGCAGATGCGCATCTGTCGATCTTCTGGCGGTCGGTGAAGCTGTCCTTGCTGACAACGGCGGCGACCTTTGCGCTGGGCTTTCCGACGGCCTGGTTCATCGCCACGCGTCCGCCCCGGCAACGGGGGTTGTGGCTGTTTCTGATCACCATTCCATTCTGGACGAACCTGCTGATCCGTACCTTCGCGATCATGGAGGTGATCCGTCAGGAAGGGGTGCTGAACACGTTCCTGTTGTGGACCGGGGTGATCAACGAGCCTTTGGCGATCATCTATACCGATACGGCGGTGCTGATCGGGATGGCCTATGTCTATCTGCCGCTGATGGTGCTGCCCCTGTTTGCGGCGATCGACCGGTTCGACATGCGCCTTCTGGAGGCGGGGTACGATCTTTACGCGACGCGCTGGCAGGTGCTGCGGCGGGTGATCCTGCCCATCGTGAAGCCGGGGATCATCGCCGGATCCATTCTGGTCTTTGTGCCGTCGCTGGGGGCTTATGTCACCCCGCGCGTGCTGGGTGGCGGCAAGAACATGATGATCGGGAATTTCATCGAATTGCAGTTTCTGGCAGGGCGGAACTGGCCGCTGGGGGCGGCACTGTCGGTGACGCTGCTGGTCATCGTGACGGTGGCGCTGCTGATCTATGTGCGGGCCGCGAACCGGGGGAGCAATCCGCATGGCTGAGCGGCGGTTCGAGGTGGCGCGCATCCCCGGCTTTGCCTTGGTGGCGGTGGCGACCTTCGTGATGCTTTATCTGCCCATCGCGACGCTGGTGGCGTTTTCCTTCAACGCGGGCAACAGCATCGCGGTATGGGAAGGGTTTTCGCTGCATTGGTATGAGGATGCGTGGAACAATCAGGCGGTGAAGGATGCGACCGGGCGGTCGCTGCTGATCGCGGTCTGCGCAGCGGTGATATCGACGACGGTGGCGACGCTGGCCGCGCTGGGCACGACGCGGCGGGCGAAGTTCCGGGGCGAGACTTTCATCTATGTGGCGATCAACCAGCCGCTGATGGTACCCGAGATCGTGACAGCGGTGGCGCTGATGATCCTGTTCGGGATGGTGAAGGTCGCGACGGGCTATCAGGGGCTTGGCTACCTGATCCTGGCGCATTCGGCATTCTGCATTCCCTTTGCCTATCTGCCGATCCGGGCGCGGCTGGAGGGGATGGACCTGTCGCTGGAGGCGGCGGCGACGGACCTTTACGCCTCGCCCTGGCAGACATTCCGGCATGTGACGCTGCCTTTGCTGGGGCCGGGGATTTTGGCCGGGGCGATGCTGGCCTTCGTGATTTCGCTGGATGACGTGATCATCACCGAATTCGTGAAATCGGGCGGGCAGGATACGCTGCCCACCTACATGCTGGGGCAATTGCGCCGGACGATGACGCCCGAGGTGAATGCGATTTCCACCGCCTTGCTGGCGCTGACGGTGGTGCTGTTGACGGCCTTTTTCCTGCTGACGCGGAAACGGGACTGACAGGAAAGAAAAACGAAACCAACAAGGGAGCGACTGCAATGAAAAGACTGATGACGGCGAGCGCGCTGCTGATGGCCACCACGGCCATGGCGCAGGCGGAAGGGCAACTGAACCTGTACAACTGGGGCAACTATACCAGCCCCGAACTGCTGGAGAAGTTCAAGGCCGAGACGGGCATCACCGTGACGGTGACGGATTACGACAGCAACGACACCGCTCTGGCCAAGGTCGAGGCGGGCGGCCACGGGTTCGATCTGGTGGTGCCTTCGGCCAACTATGTGCCGATCTGGGTGGAGAAGGGGCTGATCGTCGAACTGGACGCATCCAAGCTGCCGAACAAGGCCAATATCGCGCCGGAATGGGCGGATGTGGCCTGGGATCCGGGTCGTGCGCATACGATTCCGTGGCAGTGGGGATCGACCGGGGTGGCAGTGGATACTGCCGTGTATCCGGGCGACATCAACACCAGCGCCGTCTGGCTGGAGGTGCCGGAGGAGTTGAAGGGCAAGATCAACGTGGTGCCGGAGATGAATGACATCGTGGCGATGGCCACGATGTATGCGGGTGGCGAGCCCTGTTCGGAAGATGCGGAAGTGCTGAAAAAGGCGCGCGACCTGCTGGTGGCGGCCAAGCCCAACTGGATCAGCATGGATTACGGCGCGACCGAGCGGCTGTCGAACGGCGATTGGGCGGGATCGGTGAACTGGAACGGATCCACCATGCGCGCGCGGATCGCCAATGCGACGGTGGCCTATGGCTATCCGAAGGAAGGCTATCCCCTGTTCATGGATTCGGTGGCCCTGCTGTCGGATGCGCAGAATGTGGAAGAAGCCTACAAGTTCCTTGATTTCATCATGGTGCCGGAGAATGCCGCGATGATTTCTTCCTTTGCGCGTTACGCGAACGGGATTGCCGGATCGGAGGCCTTCATGCCCGAGGACATGAAGACCGCGCCGGAAGTTGTGATCCCGGAAGAGCACAAGGCGGCGGGCGTTTTCCTGCCGACCTGCACCGGTAAGGCGCAGGAGTACATCACTGCGATCTGGACCGAATTGCAGAAGTGATCCAGCGGAGTGCCGCCCCCGCAAGGGGCGGCACATGTCTTTTAGGTCACGGGCGCGGGCCTTCGCCCGCGCCCGTTCCAGTTGGGGCGCTGCCCCAAACCCCCGGGGAATTGATCCAAGATGTAGACCATGGAGATTTGTGAACTTTCGGCATCACGCCTTTCACGGCTGATCGCGACGGGAGAGGTGCGGCCATCTGAGGTGATGGAGGCCACGCTGGCGCGGGTGGCGGCGGTCAACGGGGCGGTGAATGCCATCGTTTCAATGCCGGATGCGGATGTGCTGATGGATCAGGCGCGGGCGGCGGATGATGCGCCGCGCCGGGGCTGGCTGCACGGAATTCCCATGGCCGTGAAGGATCTGGTGGCGGTCAAGGGGATACGCACGACCTGGGGGTCGCCGATCTTTGCCGATCACGTTCCGGTGGCCGATGACCTGTTGGCAGCGCGGATGCGGGCGGCGGGGGCGATCTACATCGGCAAGACCAATACGCCGGAATGGGGGCATGGCAGCCATAGCTTCAACCCGGTGCATGGGGTGACGCGCAATCCCTATGACCTGACGCGCACGGCGGGGGGATCGTCGGGGGGCGCGGCGGTGGCGCTGGCGTGCCGGATGGTCGCGGTGGCCGACGGGTCGGACATGATGGGATCGCTGCGCAATCCGGCGGGGTGGAACAACGTTTATGGTTTCCGCCCGTCCTATGGGTTGGTGCCGGCCGATGCGGTGGGGGCGACGTTTCTGGCCACGATGGCGACCGAGGGGCCGATGGCGCGGACGGTGGAGGATGTGGCGCGGCTTTTGGAGGTGCAGGCGGGGGTGAACCCGGAAGTGCCCTTCGGGCGTGCGGCGGAGCCGTTTGGTGACCTGCTGGACATCGATATGCGGGGCAAGCGGATCGGCTGGCTCGGCGATTGGGGCGGCGCCTATGGGTGTGAGCCGGGGATAATTGAGCTGTGCGAAGCGGGGTTGCGGGTGTTCGAGGAGATGGGGGCGGTGGTGGAGCCGGTGGCTCCCCCCTTTCCGGCGGAACAGCTGTGGTTTGCCTGGACGACGATCCGGGCGATGCTGAATGCGGGCGACAAGCAGGCGATGGCGGCCGACCCGGCCAAGCGGGCGCTGATCAAGCCGGAAAGCCTGTGGGAAATCGAACAGGGAACGAAGGTTTCGGCGGCGGAGTTTCATGCCGCGAACGTCATTCGATCACGCTGGTATGCGCGGGCGGCCAAGCTGTTCGGCGACTATGACGCGCTGGTGATGCCGACGGCGCAAGTCTGGCCTTTTCCGGTGGAGTGGCGCTGGCCCCAGTCGATCAACGGCCGGGCAATGGACACTTATCACCGCTGGATGGAGGTGATGATACCGGTGGGCCTGGCGGGGTTGCCCGCGTTGAATGTGCCGGTGGGGTTTGGCGCGCAGGGGCTGCCGATGGGGATGCAGGTCTTCGGAGCTTTTGGAGCGGATGCCAAGGTGCTGGCCATGGGGCAGCAATATCATCTGGCGACAGATTGGCCGGGGCGGCGCGCGCCACTCTTGGAAACAACGGCGCTATAGATCGTAGCGGGCGAGTTCGCTGTAGACGCTGCCCTGCTTTGTCTGGCGGGACTCGAACAAGATGAAGTGATCGACCTGCCATGCGGGTGTGGTGAAGGTGCTGCCCGCCGCAATGGCGCGTTCGAGACGGAAGGTATCTTCGGTTCCCGGGGGGAGGAAACGGCCGAGCGTGACATGGGGGTGGAAGCGGCGGCTTTCCGTGACGATCCCGGCGCTGCGGGCGGCGTGGTCGAGTTTCGCTTGCAGGCGGGTGAGCGGTTCGGAGGGGGCAACGCCGGCCCAGGCCGCGCGGGGTTTTGTGCCACCGAAGAGGCCGAGGGATTTCAGGGACAGTGGAAAGGGTGGAACGCGGGTTTGAGCGAAGCGTTCATGCGCGGCCTCCAGCACGGGTTCGGGCTGTTCGCCCAAGAAAACGAGGGTGAGGTGGAAGCCGTCAGGATCGGTCTTTTTCGGCAGGGGCAGCAGGAATTGCTGCACGCGCAGCGCGGAGAGGGCCTCTTCTGGAAGGGGAAGCGCGAGGAAAGCGCGGATCATCGGCGGGCCAGATGGGCGAGGCGGTCGCGGATTTCGGGGCGGACGGGGCCTTCGCGCGGGGGGTCGAGAAGCGTGGTGAGCATGTGCGGTTCCGGAGCCGGTCGGGTGCCGCCGCCCCATGACAAGGCGCGGAGAATGGCGGCCGCATCGTCGGGCAGGTGGTCGGGGATTTCAAGGCCGTTGAGCGCGGCCCAGAGTGCCGTCCAGCAGCGGCCCACGGACCATGGGTTGTACCCGCCACCGCCCAGCAGCAGGAGACGGGGCGTGAGGGGGCGGATTTCGGTAAGCGCCTCAAGATAGGCGCGGTTGGACAGGGCGAGGCGGGAGAGCGGGTCTTCCATCAGGGAGTCGGCCCCGGCTTGCAGGACGATGGCCTGCGGCCTGTGCGCGGCGAGGCGGGGGAGGATGAGGCCATGGAGGACGGCGCGGGCCTCGGTATCGTTGTAGCCGCGCGGGACGGGGAGGTTGAAGGCGTTGCCCCCGGCATCATCGGAGAGTGCGCCGGTAAAGGGCCAGCGGTTTTCTTCATGGACCGAGATCATCAGCAGGTCGGGATCGCCCGCAAAGGCGGGCTCTACACCATCGGGGTGGTGGGCGTCGATGTCGATATAGGCGAGGCGTTGCAGCCCTGCATGGCGCAGCGCCATGAGGGCGAGGACAGGGTCGTTGAGGTAGCAGAACCCATTGGCGCGATCGGGCAAGCCGTGATGGGTACCACCGCCAGGGACGTGGATCGCGCCCGCCGTATGGGTGGCAAGCAGTTCGGCGGCAAGGATGACGCCGCCTGCGCCGGTGGCGGGGCGGCGGAACATTTCCGGGAAGATCGGGTTGGAGGTGGTTCCAAGGTGGTAGCGGGCGCGGGTGTCGGCATCGACATGGCCGGTCGCCTCGGCCTGTTGGAGGGCAGCGATATAGGCGGGCGTGTGATAGGCGGTCAGCGCGGCGGGCTTGGCGCGCGGGCTTTGGCGGAACCGGTCCGGCGGCAGCCAGCCCAAGGCGCGGGCAAGGTCCATCACGGTAGAGACGCGGGGCACGCGCAGGGGGTGGGTCTGCCCGTAGGAGGAGCCGCGATAAATGCCCGAGCCGAGGAAAAGCGGCCCCGGAAGGGCCACCGGAGCGGCAGATGTCACGGCAGCAGGGCTTCGATCTTTTGCACGACGGGGGCGGCGGTGGGGCGCGTCACGCTGCCCCAGGTGGCGACAACCGCGCCATCGCCATCCAGCAGAACCTTGTTGAAGTTCCAGTTGGGTTCAAACCCTTCGGTCGTGGCGAGCCACTGGTAGAAGGGGTGGGCAGCCGCGCCACGGACGGGGGTGATGTCCGTCATCGGGATGGTCAGGTCGAAGTTGACGGCGCAGAATTCCTTAACCTCATCCGCGGAGGCGAGTTCCTGGCGGAAATCATCCGAAGGCACAGCAAGGACGACGAGGCCACGGGTAGCGTATTCATCATGCAGGGCCTGAAGATCATCGAACTGCGCGGCAAACCCGCAAAGCGAAGCGGTGTTGACCACCAGAACCGGCTGCCCCTTGAAGGTATCAAGGTCGATGGTTCCGCCGTCAATCGAGGGAAAGCTGAACCCGGCGACTGCGGCCACAGGCAGAAGAGCCAGCGCAGCAGACGCGAGGGTAGTGGACATCGCACGAGGAAAAAGGCGCATCGCGGCTTCCTGAAATGGCTTGGCTTTACGTTATCAGGCGCAAGATAAGGCGGGGAGGGCCAAGGTCAACGCGACCTTGGCATGGAGCGAATGGCGGCACGGGCGTGAAATGCTGTCGTAAGTGGCATATTGCCGACAAAATCCAAAGAAAACCACGTAAAATCCGCAGGAAAACCACTCTCGGAGTGGAAGTTCGGGGCGCGACCTATCATATACGAGGACAAAGCAGCGATCCGGATGAGAAACCGGGTTGAAAGATCGGGCGAGCAGATGAAACGGAGCCAGACAAGCCAATTCCTTTCCCTGGGGGAGGACGGACCGCGCAACCAGTTTGCTGCGTTGTGCTGGCGACTGCATCGCGGGCGTGTCGAGGTGCTGCTGATCACCAGCCGCGATACCGGGCGGTGGGTCATTCCCAAAGGCTGGCCCGTCGCAGACAAGAGCCCGGCCGAATCCGCCGCGCAGGAGGCCTGGGAAGAGGCCGGGGTGCGTGGACAGGAAGGTAAGGATGCGTTGGGCCTGTATACCTATGACAAGCTGCGCGGCACCAAAGAGGCGCTGCCCTGTGCGGTGTCAGTCTTTCCGTTGCGGGTAGAGGAACTTGCGGCGCGCTTCCCCGAACGCAAGGAACGCCGCCGCCGCTGGTTCGGGGCGGACAAGGCCGCCAAGCTGGTGGCCGAGCCGGAATTGCGGGCGCTGTTCCAGAAGCTGGCGCATGATCCTGCAGTCCTGACCCAAGCCACGGCAGGACCTGCGACCTGACCGCGACCCGTGACGCGTGGCTTGATTTCCGGACCGATCTGCATAGGTCGGGAGGATGAGACGAGACTGCCCCTTGCAACCCGGTGATCCGTGATGATCCGCTTCAGCCTGAAATGTGCCAAGGACCACAGCTTTGAAAGCTGGTTCCCGTCGGGCAGCGCGTTCGACACGCTCAAGGCGGCGGGGCATGTGGCCTGCCCGGTCTGCGGATCGGGTGAGGTCGAAAAGGCGCTGATGGCCCCCAGCGTGGCGGCCCTGCGCGGCGAGGCGGAGCGGCCTTCGCTGGGCGCGCCGGCGACCGAGCTTGAGGCGGCGCTGGCCGCGTTACGCCGCCAGGTCGAAGAGAATTCCGATTACGTGGGGATGGACTTTGTCACCGAGGCACGGCGCATGCATGCCGGTGAGGTACCTGAACGCGCCATCCATGGCGAGGCGCGGGCGGATGAGGCGCGCAAGCTGCTGGAGGATGGGGTGCCCGTCACCCCCCTGCCCTTTCTGCCTGCGCGCAAGGCCAATTGACGCCACCCGATTGGGGCGTGATTGCCATGAACGGTTAACCATTTTCCCCGCGGCCGATGTGCGCGCGCCCTAATCTCGTCACAGTTCGGGGCGAGTCTTCCACCTGTGCCAAGTGAACGGGTGATTGTGATGCCAGACCAGATGCAGGATGAACGGGTGGATGCGGCGCTGGCGCTGGCAGTCCATGTGTTCCAGACCACGGAACTGGCCTGTTTCGCCCGGGGAACGCGGATCGAGACGGCGACGGGATTTGTCGCGGTCGAGGATTTGCGCGACGGCATGATGATCGAAACCATGGATCATGGGATGCAGCCGGTGCGGCGGGTGCTGTCAAAGCTGGTGGACGGGCGCGGTGCGCTGGCCCCGGTGGAGATCGCGACCGGGGTTCTGGGCAATGTGCGGCCGGTGCGGGTATCGCCGCATCACCGGATGGTGGTGTCGGGCTGGCGCGCGGAATTGCTGACCGGCGAGCCGGAGGTTCTGGCGGCGGCGGCCGATCTGGTGGATGGCGACCGGGTGCAGGTGGTGCCGCAGGAGCGGGTGGAGTACTTCCATCTGCTGTTTGACCGGCACGAGATCATCTTTGCCGAAGGGGCGGCCACGGAAAGCTATCACCCCTTTGCACAGGATGCGGCTGAGTTGGCACCGGACACGCTGGCCGAGCTTCTGGCCGTGTTTCCCGATCTGGGCCGGGCCTTCTGGGAAGGCACGTTGCTGGGCGGGACTGCGCGGCCCTGTGCCAGCCGGACCGAGGCGGCTCTGCTGCTGGCCTGATGGGGCCGCGCGATGCGCGACCCTGCCGATTAGATTTGGTTCGTCAGATCTGTTTTTCCGGCATCTGCACGCGCAGGCCATCCAGCGCGTCGGACACCTTGAGCTGGCAGGTCAGGCGCGAGCGGGCCGGATCAGGGTTCCAGGCGAAATCAAGCATGTCTTCTTCCATGCTGTCCTTCTTGGGCAGTTTGTCCACCCAGGCCGGATCAACATAGACATGGCAGGTGGAGCAGGCGCAGGCACCGCCGCAATCGGCCTCGATCCCCGGGATGCCGTTGTCGCGGGCGCCTTCCATCACGGTGAGGCCATTTGCGACCTCGACCACGTGTTCTTTGCCGCCGTGTTCCACATAGGTGATCTTCGCCATTCTACCCTGCCCGTTGCGCCAGATGTGCGTTGCTGACGTTTGACATAGGCGATTTCGGGGGCCTTTGCCAGTGGGGCGGATGACGCGGGGGATGGGATCGGGCGGCTTGCCAAATCCGGCAGATGTTCTATTTTTGTTCTTATGTCATACCCTGCCCCGCGATCCCCTGATCCTGCCCTGCGCCCGATGTCGGATTGGCTGGTGCCGACGACACGGCCCGGAACATGGCCGCGCCCGCCAGCGGCGCTGGTGGCGGCGCGGCTGGATGAGCCGCCTGCGGGGGCGCGCGTCTGTGTGGCGGGGCTGGTGTTGCTGCGGCAGCGGCCCGGCACGGCGAAGGGGGTGATCTTTGTCACGCTGGAGGATGAGACAGGCACCTGCAACGTGGTGGTCTGGGCCAATGTCTATGAACGGTTCCGCCGCGCGGTGATTGCAGGGCGGATGCTGCGGGTGACGGGCAAGTTGCAGCGCGATGCAGGCGTGGTGCATGTGGTGGCCGAGGTGATCGAGGATCTGTCGCCCATGCTGGACCAGTTGCTGCGTCCCGATTTCCGCCATGACGGGGTGCGGGCGGGCGATCAGCCCTGAGGGGCGGGCTTTCAGCGCACAGGGAATGCCGCTATGCTGCGCCGTGATCCGGGCAAACCGGGCGGGCAGGACATGGGGCGGATGCAGAGAACAGCGATAGCAACGGGTCTGATGCTGGTGGTGCTGTGCGCCTGCCAGACGGCGGGCGTGCCACAGGCCCCCCGCAGCAGCGACCTTGCGCGCGAAATCGTGCGGCTGGACCGGCCCGGACCGCCCGCGCAGCCCGAAGGCGCGTGCTGGGAAAGCGACGTGACGCCTGCGGTGATCGAGACGGTGACGGAACAGGTGGTGGTGACACCCGAAACGCGGGCCGAGGATGGCAGCGTGCTGACCCCTGCCAGCTATCGCACCAACACAAGCACACGCATCCTGCAGGACCGCGAGGAGGTGTGGTTCCGCGCGCCCTGCCCGGCCGATTATACGGTGGGTTTCATGGCATCGCTTCAGCGGGCGCTGAAGGCGCGGGGCTATTACACGCTGGAACTAACCGGGCAGATGGATGCGGGCACGCGTGATGCGGTGCGGCGCTATCAGACCGAGCGGGGGCTGGACAGTGCGCGCCTGTCGCTGGCGGCGGCGCGGGAACTTGGGCTGCTGCCCACCGCGCTGGAGGAATTGTGAGCGTCTGGGCGGGCCGCGCCCGCGCGCGGATGGCCGCGCTGTGGGAGGGGGCATCGGACGGGGCGCATGATCTGGGCCATCTGGACCGGGTGTGGAAAAGCTGCCGCCTGATTGCGCTGGATGAGCCGGGGGCGGATGCGGACGTACTGGCAGCGTCGGCCTATTTCCACGATGCGGTGAACCTGCCCAAGGACAGCCCTGATCGGGCGCAGGCCTCGCGCCTGTCTGCGGATCTGGCGGTGCGGGAACTGGCGGCGATGGGGTTTGACGCAGGGCGAATGGCGGCGGTGCATCACGCCATTGCAGCGCACAGCTTTTCCGCCGGGATCGCGCCGGAAACGGTGGAGGCGCGCATCCTGCAGGATGCGGATCGGTTGGAGGCACTGGGGGCGATTGGGTTGGCGCGGATGTTCCTGATCGCCGGGCAGATGGGGGGCGCCTTGTTCCATGCCACTGATCCGCTGGCGATGGAGCGGGCGCTGGATGATCGCCGCTATGCGCTGGACCATCTGGAAGTGAAGCTGTTCCCGGTGGCCGCCGCGATGCAGACGGCGACAGGGCGGCGGATGGCAGAAGAACGGGCGGAATGGATGGAAAGCTTTCGTACCCGGCTGTTGCACGAGATCGGATAGAAAAAGGGCGGCAGGTTGCCCCGCCGCCCCGGATGATGATGCTGTGACAGCCCTTACTGTTCGGCAGGGGCCATTTCTTCGACCGAGAGAGCCACGAAGCGCGGGTCGCCAGCACGACGTACCAGCAAAAGCAGCGACTTGCGGCCCGCATCGCGCGCCTCGGTCACCCTGTCTTCGAGATCGGAAAGGCGCGAAACGGGCTGTTGCCCTGCCTCGGTGATCACGTCGCCTTCGCGGAGGCCTTTGCTATAAGCCTCGGACAGGGTGTCGACCGCAGTGACGGCCAGACCCTTGGCATCATCCGGCAGGCCAAGTTCAGCGGCGGTTTCCGCCGTCAGCGGCGCGAGGGTGAGGCCCAGGAGGTTCAGTTCAGCCGGGTCCTGCTGCGGGTCGGCGGCGGCGGGGACGACCTCGGAAGCCTCGGCCTCTTCGCGGCGGCCAAGGGTGACGGAAAGCGTTGTCGTCTCGCCTTCGCGCAGGACGATCACGGGAACGGCCGAGCCGACCGGGCTGTCGGCGACCTGACGGGTCAGGTCACGGACAGAGCCGATTTCCTTGCCGTCGAAGGTGGTGATCACGTCACCTGCCTGCATCCCGGCGTCTTTGGCCGGACCGTCGGGGACATCGGTGATGAGCGCGCCGGCAGAGGCTTCCAGCCCCATCGCCTCGGCCACGTCGGGCGTGACGTCCTGAATGCGGACGCCCAGCCAGCCGCGGCGGGTTTCGCCGAATTCACGCAGCTGATCGACGACCTTGGTCACCACATTGGAGGCCATGGAGAAGCCGATGCCGATAGAGCCGCCATTGGGCGACAGGATGGCGGTATTCACGCCGATGACTTGACCGTCCATGTTGAACAGCGGGCCGCCCGAGTTGCCGCGATTGATGGCGGCGTCGGTCTGGATGTAATCGTCATAGGTGCCCGACAATTCGCGGCCACGGGCCGAGACGATGCCCGCGCTGACCGAAAAGCCCTGACCCAGCGGGTTGCCCATGGCCATGACCCAATCGCCCACGCGCATCAGATCGGAGTTGCCGAACTGGACGAAGGGAAGCGGTTCTTCGGACGTGACTTTCAGAAGCGCGATATCGGTCTTGGGATCGGTGCCGACGAGTTCGGCTTTCAGCCGGTCACCGGAGAAGAATTCGATCTCGATCTCATCCGCACCTTCGATGACGTGGTTGTTGGTGACGATGTAGCCGTCTTCGGAAATCACGAAGCCGGAGCCCAGCGCCTCGGACCGGCGGGGTTCTTGCGGGCCACCCTCACCATTGGGGGGCATGAAATCGCGGAAGAAATCCTCGAAGGGGGATCCTTCGGGGACCATCGGGCCGTTTCCGGTAGGGGCGGCGACGACGGCAGAGGTGGTGATGTTCACCACGGACGGGCTGATCTGCTGGGCCAGGTCGGCAAAGCTGTCGGGGGCCGATTGCGCGCGGACGTCAAGCGCCGAACCCAGCGCCAGCGACAGGCCGAGCGCAAGGGCCAGAAACACGCGGGGGGTTGGGCGCTGCGCGGATTGGGCGCGAGCCTGAGGGGACAGAACGGTGGGATGCACTCCGAACTCCTTTCGTTTGGCGGTGCCGCGCTGCCAATGGCCGGCACGGCGGAGCACGCTTGTGATCATCAGGTAGGCGCTGCGGATTGCAATGCAAACCGGGTCGCGCTCTCTCAACAGCATGTGAACCCTTTGGGCAGATTGTTTCAAGAGGCGCAAAAGGCGCGCGCTAGGGGGCGCCTGCCAGCTGCCGCGCCGTCCAGACCAGCAGGACGCCTGTGGCAACGGCGGCAAGACCAAGGCTGCGGCGGCGTTCGGGGGACAGGGCGGTGAAGAAGGCCAGCAGTTGTTCGATACGTGAAGGGGCCAGCGCAAGCGCCAGCCCCTCGATCACCAGAACCAGGCCGAGGCCCAGTAGAAACCAGGTCATTCCGTCACGGGAACTTCGGGGTCGGTTGCGTTGCCGCGTCCGGCGTCCGAGCTCAGATAATCGAAGAATTCGCTGGTCGGCTCCATCACGATGGAGGAATTGCCCGGCTGCAACGCGCGCTCATACGACGTGAGCGAACGGGTGAAGGCGAAGAATTCCGGATCGCGGCCAAAGGCTTCGGCATAGATGCCGTTGCGTTCGGCGTCGGCCTCACCGCGGATGACGTCGGCTTCGCGGCGTGCATCGGAGGTGAGTTCCACCACCGTCCGGTCAGCAGAGGCGCGCACGCGCTGGGCCGCTTCGTTACCGCGGGCGATTTCATCGGCAGCCTCGCGTTCCCGTTCGGCCCGCATCCGGGCGAAGGTCGCCGAGAGGTTCTGATCCGGCAGGTCGGTGCGGGTGAGGCGGACGTCGATGACCTCGATCCCCAGATTCGCTGCCTGACGGCGGGCGATGTCGCGGATCTGGTTCATCAAGGCGGTACGATCCTCAGACAGGACGCGGCTTGAATCGACCGAGCCGAGCACCTGCTGGATGGCAGGGTTGATGATGCCTTCGAGACGGCGCAGAGCCTGCGCCTCGCCCCCGGCGCCGACCGCTTCGCGGAACTGCACAAGGTTGGCGATCCGCCAGCGGGCGAAAGCATCGACGACAAGACGGCGGTCGTCCAGCATGGTGACTTCGACCGGGGTGGTGGGCAGGCCGAGGATGCGGCCATCGTAACGGACCACGTCCTGGATCAGCGGGATCTTGAAGCCGAGGCCCGGGTCTATCTTGATCTGTTTGACCTGACCAAATTGCAGGACCAGCGCCTTTTCGCGTTCGTCCACGATAAAGACCGAGGACAGGGCCGTTGCGCCGATGATGGCGACGATGGGCAGAAGGATTGCGCTTTTCATCAGTTGGTCGCTCCGGTCGCGGCGGCACCCTGAGCGGGGACCGGACGGTTAAGCTCGTTCAACGGCAGGAAGGGCACGACACCCTGACCGCCACCTTCCCCACTGGAGACGCCATCAAGGATGACCTTGTTCATGCCGCCCAGGACTTTTTCCATCGTTTCCAGATACATGCGGCGGCGGGTCACTTCGGGCGCCTTTATGTATTCCTCATAGACCGACAGGAAGCGGCTGGCTTCACCCTGCGCCACGTTGACGACCTGGGCGCGGTAGGCCTCGGCCTCTTCGAGCAGGCGGGCGGCTTCACCGCGGGCACCGGCGGTGACGCGGTTGGCGTAGGCGTCGGCCTCATTCTGGAGGCGTTCGCGTTCCTGTTGCGCGGCCTGCACTTCGCGGAAGGCGTCAATCACCTCGCCCGGAGGAGAGGCGCGTTGCAGGTTGACGCGGATGACGTTGATGCCGGCCTGATAGGAATCCAGTGTGTTCTGCACGTTGGTTTGCAGATCCGTGGCGATCACGCCCCGGTCACGGTTGAGAATGGGCGAAAGCTCCGAGCGGGCGATGATGTCGCGCATCGCGGATTCGGATACAGCGCGGATCGTGTCATCGGGGTCTGCTAGGTTGAACAGAAAGGCCGAGGGATCGGCCACGTTCCAGACCACCTGAAAACCGATATCCACGATGTTCTGATCGCGGGTCAGCATCAGGCCATCGCCGATGGCCCCATCGCCCACAGCGCCGATATCGGTCGTGCGTTCGCCGGTAACGGAAACGATTTCCGCCGTAATCACCGGCCAGGGCGCAAAGTTCAAACCAGGATTACCGACAGCGGAGAATTCGCCAAGGAACAATTCGACAGATCGTTCTTCGGGACGGACTGTATAGAATGACATGAAGGCCCAGAGGCCGACCGCAGCCAATGCGCCGAGAAGCAGGCCCTGTTTGGTGACAAGCGGGCTGTTCGGATCGCGGCCACCGCCGCCGCCTGTTGGACCACGTCCACCGCGACCGCCCATCAGGACGCGCAGCTGTTCCTGACCTTTTTTCATGATCTCGTCGATTTCGGGGATCTGCGGGCCGCCCTCGCCCGGCCGGCGCGCACCGCGCCCGGGATCGCGTCCGCCGCTATCACGTCCGTTGTCGCGCCCGCCGTTCCGGTCATCATCGCCCGGGCCGCCGCCGCCGCCCCAAGGACCACCGCTTCCTGCCATTGATCGTACCCTTTTTTTGTCGTCCGGCTTTAACTGTGTATGTCTGCGCCAAATTCAAGCAGTTGAATGCCCGCGTCTAGCCTTTTCGGGTCGGTTTGCGCATTGTCACCAACTCTTCCGAAATGGTGGGATGCACCGCAACGGTGCGGTCAAAGTCCTCTTTCGTGGCGCCCATGCCGATGGCGATGGCGGCAAGTTGGATCAATTCGCCGGCATCCGCTGCGACGATATGGCAGCCCAGAACCTTGCGCGTGGCGGCGCTGACGATGAGTTTCATCAGAACGCGGTCCTGCCGCCCGGCGAAAAGCGTCTTCATCGGGCGGAAGGTGGCGGCGTAAACCTCGATCTCTTCCTGTTCGCGGGCGGCCTCTTCCGACAGGCCAACGCTGCCCAGTTCGGGCTGAGTGAAGACGGCCGAGGCGATCAGGCTGTGATCGAAACGGGTGGGGATGCCGCGAAAGACGGTATCGGCGAAAGCGTGGCCTTCGCGGATGGCGACGGGCGTCAGGTTGACCCGGCCAGTCACATCGCCCACGGCAAAGATCGAGGGGACGGCGGTCTGCGAATAATCGTCGACGAGGATCTGCCCATTGCGGCCGAATTTCACGCCAAGCTCTTCCAGACCAAGGCCTGTGGCATTGGGTTTGCGGCCCGTGGCATAGAGGACGAGGTCAAACTCGCGTTCCGTACCATCGGTGGCCACGGCGCGGATGCCAGTGGCGGTTTTCTCCAACCGGATGACATCGGTGCCGCAATGAATGGCGATGCCGCGCATCTGCATGGCGTTGGCGACGTGACCCCGGGCCTCATCATCAAAACCCCTCAGGATTTGCGCGCCACGGTAATACTGGGTGGTTTCCACCCCTAGGCCGTGCAGGATGCAGGCGAATTCCGATGCGATATAGCCGCCGCCGACGACGAGGGCGCGTTTGGGCAGGGCATCAAGGTGAAAGATCTCGTTCGATGTGATGGCCAGTTCGCGGCCCGGAATATCGGGGATGAAGGGCCAGCCGCCAGTGGCGATCAGGATGTGCTTGGTGGTGAACACCTCGCCCGTGGCGATCCGAACGGTGTGCGGATTCACCACGGTGGCGCGGGCGTCGTGGATGATCACGCCGGCATTGGTGAGCGTGGTGCGATAGGCGCCTTCCAGACGGTCAAGCTCAGCCTCCAGCGCGGTGCGGAAGCGGGGCCAGTCGAACGTGCCGGCCTGCACCTGCCAGCCATAGGCGGCGGCATCTTGCAGCGTGTCAGGAAAGCCAGATGCAAAGACCATCAGCTTTTTCGGGACGCACCCCCGGATGACGCAGGTGCCGCCCATGCGGCTTTCTTCGGCAAGGCCAACCTTTGCCCCGCCTTCGCCTGATGCGATGCGCGCGGCGCGGACCCCGCCCGAGCCGCCGCCGATGACGAAAAGATCGTAGTCGAAGGTCATTCGATATCCGCGAAGATGTTGTCGGTGGGGGCGAATTCGACGAAATCCTCGCCTTCGGTCCCCTGATTGATGTCGCGCACCGTCACGCGGCCATCGCCGTGGCCGATGACCACGATATCGCAGATGTCGATGAACAGGCCGTTTTCGACGACGCCGGGAATCTGGTTCAGCACCAACGCCAATTGGCGCGGGTTGCCGATGCGCTTGAGATGGAGGTCGATGATGAAATTTGCCTCATCCGTGACCAACGGGCGGTCGCCGTTCATGCGCAGGGTGCAATCGCGGTTGAGCACGTCAAGGCTGACCAGCGTTTCCTCGATCAGCGCCTTGGTGGTTTGCCAGCCGAAGGGGATCACCTCGACCGGGAGGGGGAAGGCGCCAAGCTGGCTGACCTCTTTCGCGGCATCGGCGATGACGATCATCTGGTCAGATGCAGTGGCGACGATCTTTTCCTGCAAAAGCGCAGCGCCGCCGCCCTTGATGAGCGCGAGATTGGGGTCGAACTCATCGGCCCCATCAATGGTGAGGTCGAGCCATTTCACCTCATCCAGCGTGGCGATGGGGATGCCGAGCGAAGCGGCAAGTTCCGCCGTGCGCGATGAGGTGGGGACACCCACGACCTTGAGCCCGTCTTCGCGAATACGCTCAGCCAGGCAGCGCACCATCCATGCGGCAGTGGAGCCGGTGCCGAGGCCAAGCTTCATCCCGTCTTCGACAAATTCGGTGGCGCGTTTGGCGGCAACGAATTTGGCCTTGTCGATGGGGGAAAGCTCTGCGGGCATGGGGCAACTCCTTCGGACCTTGCCCGCTTATAGGCAAAGCGCGCGGGTCGTGTAAGGGTGAATTGCCGCCCTTTGCCCTGCTGGGCCGTCAGTCTGTGGCGGAAAGCGGCTGAAGGGCGCGGGTGAGTTCGGCAAGGCCCGTCTGCCCATCGGCATCGGTATCAAAGGCAGCGACGGCGCGCATCAGCCCTTCGTCGAGGGGGCGAGAGGCGCGGGCGACCCCGGCCTCGGCATGGGCGCGGAGTTCAGGGGGTGAGAGGGCGCCATCGGCATCCGCGTCAGCGGCAGCGTGATCGCGCATCAGCCGGGCGCGGGCGGGCGGCGACAGAGTGGCAGCACGGGCAGTGACTTCGGGCGTGGTGAGTGTGCCATCGGCATCGAGATCGGACTCGAGGAAGGGCCGCAGGGCGCGGGTGCGGAAAAAGGCGCGGTCCAGCGCGATGGCGGTCTCAATGACGGCAGGTGTGATGGTGCCGCCCGTGCCATGGCCATGGATCAGGTCCGTGGCCATGGCGGCGAACCGGTCAGGGCGGGCGAGGATGGCCTCGGCCACCTCGGGCGGGAGGGAAGCGGGAAGGAGGGCCGCCTCCTGCGCGGCCAAGGGGGCCGCGAGGAGGAGGAATGGAAATAGGGCGCGCATGACTGCTCCGTTCTAGAGGCTCACGAAGGTCAGGATGGGGGCGCGGGGTTAACGGGCGGTGAAGATCAGCGGGCAGATGTGCGGATTATGCTTTCCGGATGTCGCTTTCCGCAGCACGTGGCATGGTGGCGCGGCGCATTCTGGCGCGGCAGTCGGCGGGGGACCATATGTACAGGCTTTTCGGCGTTCAGGATTTCGCGAATCTGGCGGTGCATGTCGCGCTGGAAGAGGCGGGCGTGCCCTATGAGGCGGTGTTTCTGGATATGGATGCGGGCGATTTGCAATCGCCGGACCATCTGGCGCGGCATCCGATGGGGCTGGTGCCTGCGATGCAGACGCCGGACGGGATGATGTTCGAGACGGGGGCGATCCTGCTGTATCTGGGCGAGCGGCACGGGTTGGCCCCGGCGCAGGACGCGGCGGAGCGGGGGGCGTTCCTGTCGTGGTTCGTGTTTGCGAATAACGGGCTGCATACGGCGGTGATGGACCTGATCCACCCCTACCGGGTGAGCGAAGATCACGCCCGTATTGTGGCCGAGGCGGCGCGGGTTCGGCTAATGGAGCGGATGGCGGTCCTGGAGGCGGTCGCAGTGACGCGGCCTGGCTGGCTGTCGCCGGATCAGCCGGGGGTTCTGGGAATTTACATTTCCATGCTTTTGCGCTGGATGCGGGCCTTCCCTTGGGCGCCCGATCTTGCCATTTCCGCACAGGACTTCCCTGCGCTGCACGCTGTGGCAGCCGCCTGCGAGGCGCGGCCTGCCACGCTGCGCGCGGCCGCGGCGAATGGGCTGCAAGGGCGGTTCTTCACCGATCCGGAGGTCTGATCCCATGTTCCTTTCGGTCTTTGACATGTTCAAGGTTGGGGTCGGCCCGTCTTCGAGCCACACGATGGGGCCGATGGTCGCCGGGGCGCGGTTTCTTGAGAAGATGCGCGCCTCGCCGTTTCACTTCCGGGGATTGCGGGCATCGCTGCATGGATCGCTGGCCTTTACCGGGGTGGGCCATGCCACAGACCGGGCGACGATCCTTGGTCTGGCGGGGTTCGAGCCGGCCACCTATGACGCCGCCAAGGCCGAGGCGGCGCTGGCGGATATCAAGGCGCGCGAGGTGATCGACGTGCCGGGGATGGGAGAGATGGCCTTTGATCCGGGGCGGGATCTGGTTTTCGACTATGGCCCCGCCCTGCCCGGCCATGCCAACGGGATGATCCTGCGCGCCACGGATGCGCAGGGCGACGTGATCATGGAAGAGACCTATTATTCCATCGGCGGCGGCTTTGTGCTGACGGCGGGGGAATTGGCCGATGCGGGGGGCTCCAAGGCTCGCGCGCGGGCAGATGTGCCCTATCCGTTTGAAACAGCAGATGAAATGCTGGCGATGGCCAAGGCTTCGGGGCTGAGCATTGCGCAGATGAAGCGGGCGAATGAGGTGAAGTTTCGGTCGGCGGCCGATCTGGACCGCGGGATGGAACGCATCTGGCAGGTGATGAACGATTGCATCACACGCGGGATGGCGGGTGAGGGCATCCTGCCCGGCGGGTTGAAGGTGCGGCGTCGGGCGAAGGGCATCCATGATGCGCTGATGGCTGAACGCGGGCTGAATATGACGCCGCCGCATGTGATCAACGACTGGATGTCGCTTTATGCGATGGCGGTGAATGAGGAAAACGCCGCTGGCGGGCAGGTGGTGACCGCACCCACGAATGGGGCAGCGGGGGTGGTGCCTGCGGTGATCCGCTATTGGCTGGACCATGTGCCGGGGGCGTCTGCGTCGAAGGTCGGGGAGTTCATGCTGACGGCGGCGGCGGTGGGCGGGCTGGTCAAACACAATGCCAGCATCAGCGGCGCGGAATGCGGCTGTCAGGCAGAAGTAGGATCAGCGGCGGCCATGGCGGCGGCGGGCTTGGCCGCCGTGCTGGGCGGCACGCCGGAACAGGTGGAAAACGCAGCCGAAATCGCGCTGGAACATCATCTGGGCATGACGTGCGACCCGGTGAAGGGCCTTGTGCAGGTGCCCTGCATCGAACGCAACGGGCTGGGGGCGATCAAGGCGGTGTCGGCGGCATCGCTGGCGCTGCGCGGTGATGGCATCCATCTGGTGAGCCTTGATGTCTGCATCGAGACGATGCGCCAGACCGGGCGCGACATGCATGAGAAGTACAAGGAAACCAGTCTGGGCGGGTTGGCGGTCAACGTGCCGAACTGTTGATCCCTAGCTTTGCGTGATCAGATGGCCGGTGCTGGCGACGCGGGCATATAGCGCGAATTCGCCCGCATGGGCGGCGCGAAAGCGGTCCTCCAGCCCCGACGGCAAGGCCGGTGCAGAGCCGGGATCACGAGGCGACCTGTTCTTGTGGTGCAGCTCCAGCTCCGTGCCGAGGCGGTCCTGTACGAAGGCAAGCAGCAGGTCCAGCCGGGCATAATCGAAGACATGCGTCACCGGAGGGCCGCCGTCGAGAAAGCCGAGGAAGCGGTCCTGTCGGCCCAGCGCGGCATAGGGCGGGGGCGGATCTGACAGGCGCGCCTCGACGAATTCGGCGAAGGTCAGCCCTTGCGTGGAATTGGGACGGCCTGCCAGCGCATCACGCTGTCGGTAGCGAAACCAGCTTTCCATCTGCTCCAACGGGTCACGCATCACGGCGAAGGTTTCCGGCGCGAAACCCAGTTCCTCGGTCAGCAAAGGGGCCCAGCGGCGGGCATAGACGGTGGCGTTCATATGCGGAAACTGACGCGCGGTTTCCGGGGTTTCGGCATAGGGGCCAAGCATCGCCCGTATCGCCTGCGAGGCCGTCTTGGGCGTGGCAAGATAAACGAGACGGGCCTTCGCAAGAACCAGCACACCACACCTCCGTGCGAACTGGACGAAGAGTGGGGACGGATGAAGGCCAGAGCAAGGGGGGACGGCGCATCGAATGTCGCTTTTGCGATGGACGAGGGCAAAGGCCGGGGTTAGCCAAGCGGGTATGAGCCGCCAGCCTGACCGTATCGTTCCCGGCATCGTCCTGATGCTTGCCTTCTGCGCGCTGGCGCCGCTGCTGGATGTGTCATCAAAGCTGGCGGCGGAAAACGGCATCCCGGTGGGGCAGATCACCACAGCGCGGTTCGTGGTGCAGGGCGCGCTGATGCTGCCTGTGCTGTGGTGGATGGGCCTGCCCTGGGCGGTAAGCCCGCGGGTGCTGGGCTTTGTGTTTCTGCGGGCGGTGTTTCTGATCTTGTCGACCTTTTCTTTCGTGTCCGGCATCGCGGTGATGCCGGTGGCGGATGCGCTGGCGATTGCCTTTGTGGAGCCGTTCATCCTGCTGATTCTGGGCAGTCTGATCTTTGGTGATGAGGTGGGGCCGCGCCGGATTGCGGCAAGCGCCGTGGGCTTTGGTGGGGCGCTGTTGGTGATCCAGCCGTCGATTGCGGCCTTTGGCTATGTGGCGCTGTGGCCGTTGGGGACGGCGTTTTTCTTTGCCTTTTACATGCTGGTGACGCGGGCGATGGCGGCCTACATGCACCCGGTCACGATGCAGGCGCATACGTCATTCGCGGGGATGGTGATCTGCTTGCCGCTGATGGTGCTGTTTGACGGCACGGGCTGGGCGCAGTTGGACCCGGTGATGCCGGGCGGGTGGAACTGGCTGTGGCTGTTCGGCGTGGGGTTCTGGGCCGGGGTCAGCCATATGTGCATGACCTACGCGCTGAAATTCGCGCCATCGGCCACGCTGGCCCCGCTGCACTATTCCGAAATCGTGGCGGCAGTGGCCTTGGGCTATCTGATCTTTGGCGATTTCCCCAATCCGCTGACCTGGGCAGGGATCGCGGTGATCGTGTCATCGGGGCTTTATGTCATCCACCGCGAGCGGATCAGCGCACGGGCAAAGCGGCAGGCGGCTGCCATGCCGCCCCCAGAAGCGATCTGAGCGCGGCATCGAGCCGGGCGCGCGGCAAGATCACAAGCATGCCGGGGCCGTCCATTTCCAGTTGAACGGATGATGTTGTAACGCGGTTCGATGTGCCGATCAGGCCCGCCGGAGCGAAGGCAATCCCGTCGATAGGCCATTCCAGCCCGGTGCTGCGTCCGGTGACGGGGGCCATGGGAAAGAGCGACAGCCGGTCGCCGGGTTTGAGCATCAGGCGGAGGCTGGGCGGGGCGTGAAAGATCACGTCGCGCGGGCCGATGACGAGGGAGCGCCGGTCGCCATGGCGGACAAGACTGTTGAAAACGGCAAGCCCGTGATCGACCCGCGCGCCGGTGAAACCTAGCGCAAGCGTGAAGGGCGCATCGACAGACCGCAGCGCCTTGTCGAAATCCGTCGTCATCTGTTCGCGAATCGGGAACAGTCGCGCCGCGCCGAGCGTGGCCTTGGCGCGGTCGGAAATGGAATCGAAATCACCCACCACCGCCTCGGGCATGTAGCCTGCGGCAAGGGCCCGGTCGGCCCCGCCATCTGCGGCAAGAATCCTTGGGGCACGGGCGGTTGCGAGGCGGAATTCCGCCTGTGAAACCGGGCCGCCGCCGACAAGGGTGACCCCATCGGTTGATTGGACAATGGGGGCGTTCATTGCGATACTGTTTTCCGAATTGAGGCAGTTCGAGCGTTCGTGGGCCATAATCAATCCTTCAAATTACCCCTATCTGTCCATGAAAACGATCAGGAACGCGGTAAATTGGCGTAGTCGAACTGGCGGAAAGCGAGCATCCGATGAACGGTGCGAGTAAAATTCTAACGGTCTCTTACGGGACCTTCTCATGTACCCTCGAGGGTTTCGAAGATCCCTTCAATACGATGAAGGCGATTGCCGAATACTTCCGCGATCTTGCGGCGGGGGACCGATATTTCGGGGCAGAGCCTCCGACGCCGGATGCAGCCATGCTGCATCAGATTGCGGAGCGCGAGATTCAGCGCCGGGTCGAGGCGAAGATCCAGGATAACGGGGTGGTGCTGCGGGCATCCGATGAGCCGGAGGCAGCGCCGATGACGGCATCGCCTTCGCAGCTTGCCGCGCCGGTCGTGGCCGAGGTTCCCGTGGCGGTGGCCCCCATGGCCGCTTCCGTGGCAGAGCAGCCCGCTGTGCAGCCGCCTGTGCAGCCTAGCGTGGCCCCGGCCAGTGCGCCGGCGACCGAGTCGGTGGTGGAAAAGCTGTCCCGTCTGCGGTCTGAGATCGCAGCTCAGCCGGGTGCCATAGCCCCTGCACAGACCGCGCCGGTGGTGAGCTTTGCGATCCCCGACTATCTGGAAGATCAGGACGCCGAAACGCTTGAGGCTGCGGCGCTGGTCGATTTCCTGCCGGAAGATCTGATGTCGGATACCGGGATGGACCTGCCAGAGGATGTGGCAGAGGACGCCCCGGTCGAAGAGATGCGGACCGAAGCGCCGATGGGTGCAGAGGCGGATGTTTATGAGGAAGAGCCTGCCGATCTGGCCGCCGAACTGCCGGAGATCGACTTCTCGGCCGTGACGGCAGAGGCGGAACCGGCTGCAGAGGTAGAGGCGGCAGAGACGGATGCGAT
The DNA here is from genome assembly GCA_022843025.1 of Paracoccaceae bacterium. Classification (GTDB taxonomy): domain Bacteria; phylum Pseudomonadota; class Alphaproteobacteria; order Rhodobacterales; family Rhodobacteraceae; genus Paragemmobacter. The sequence continues at coordinate 331,166 of JALHOL010000003.1, forward strand.
TGATCTGGCATCGGTGATGGATGCGGTTGACGCGCCGTCCGAGGATGCCGCCGTTACTGTTGCCGAGGACCTGTCTGTGGCGGCAGTTGATGCCGAACCGGATCACGTGGACGACCTGCCCGAATCGCTGATGGCGGCGCTGTCGGATGAGGCAGAACCCGTTGCCATGGCGGCGTTGGACGACGACTATGAGGTTGAGGCCGACATCTGGGCCGAGACGGCGGCGGAAGTGGGTACGGCAGAAGATGTTGCGCCGGAACAGCAGGCGGATGCAGGCGACGATAGTCTGATCGCATCGCTGGGCGCCGTGATGAATGCGGAACCTGAGGCCGAGCCGGTGGCGGAAACCGCTGCCGAGGAAGCCGTCGCAGAGGACGAATCGATCTGGGCGGAAACCTGGGCAGAGACGACCGAAGCGCAGGCGGAAGTGGTTGTGGAAGCTGAGGCCGCGCCGATTGCAGAGCCGGTGGCAGATGTTGATGCCGAAGCAGAGGCTGAAGCTGACGATCTGCGCGCGGCGATGATCGCGGAACAGGCCGAGGTTGAACCCGCGACTGTGACCGAGGATACATCCGGCGGCATGGAACTGCGCCCCGGTTCAGCAGAAAAGCTGCAGCGTGCCCGGGCGCGAGTCATCCGCATCCGCAAAAGCGATGACGTGGTCGCGCCTGTTGCCGCAACGGTGGCAGAGCCGGAAGCGATGGTCGAGGAAGCGCCAATCTCTGCGGCAGCCTTTGCCGAAGTTGACACAGCCGTAGACGCAAACCTTGCATCAACGCCCCTGCTGTCGGCCGAGGATGAGGCCGAATTGCAGCGCGAACTGGCCGCCCTGCGGCGTGGCGAAGCGGAACAGGAAGCCGATGCCGTCGCCGCCCTGTCGCAACAGCAAGACAGCCGCCGCGGCTTTGAAGGACCCTCTGCCGATGAGGCGCTGAGCCGTCTGATGAAGCAGACCGACAACGAGATGGAAGGCAGCGAAACCAAGCGCCGCCAGTCGGCCATCCAGCATCTGAAGGCCGCCGTGGCGGCCACCGTGGCCGACCGCAAGGTGACCGGCGAAAAGGCGGGCGAGACGGAAACCGTGTCGCGGCTGGCGCGCTATCGCAACGATCTGGCAATGGCGGTGAAGGCCGCCCTGCCGGGCGGGCGCGGCACGGCGACGGGCGAACGCCCTGCCCCGCTGGTTCTGGTTTCTGAGCAGCGCATCGACCGGCCCCGCCCGATCAGCGCGCCCAATGCCAGCGCAGCGCCTGCGCCGATCCGCCCGCGCCGCGTAACCTCGGCCGGGTTCGGCATGGCGGCGGCGACGGATCTGGACCTGTCGGACGATGAAGAAGAGGGCGACGACCTGTCGAACATGTTCGGCGACAGCAAGGGATTTGCCGAGTTCGTCGAAAAGATCGGGGCGTCGAGCTTTGAACAGATCCTTGAGGCATCGGCGGCCTATCTGGCCGGTGTCGAAGGACGGCCGCATTTCAGCCGCCCGCAATTGATGCGGCATCTGACAGAGGTCATCCCGCAAGGGACGTTCCAGCGCGAAGATGGGCTGCGCAGCTTTGGCACCCTGCTGCGCGACGGCCGCATCGCCAAGGTGCGGCGCGGGCAGTTCATGCTGTCGGAAGAATCGACCTATCTGGCCGAAGCGCGCAAGCTCGCGCAGTAACGGGATCGCGGGTCGAGAGCTGCCACTCAGACCCCAAGGGAAAAGGCGGACCGGGAACGGTCCGCCTTTTTTCCGTTCTACGGAGCGTTATTCGCCGCGGTTGGCGTTCGGATCATTCGGATCGGCCTGACCCACGCCGCGGAAAATGGACCGGAATGGCAACGCCCAGACGATGCCCAGCACCACATAAACGATGAATTCGAGCCAGATCGGCGGGCGGTCAAACAGGCTGACGGTAAAGAGCGCCGCCGCGATATAGAGCGGCAACCCGACCACAAGGATCAGGAGCGACAGGCGGCGGCGGGTCTTGTAGGACAGCGACATCGGTTTCCTTGGATCAATCCTCGAACGGGTCGGTCACGAGGATCGTGTCGTCGCGTTCCGGCGAGGTGGAAAGTAGCGCGACAGGGCAGTGGATCAACTCTTCGATCCGGCGGACATATTTGATCGCCGCACCCGGCAGATCGGCCCAGGACCGCGCGCCGGCGGTGGATTGCGTCCAGCCTTCCATTTCCTCATAGATCGGGGTGACGCGGGCCTGAAGGTTCGCGGCAGTGGGCAAGTAATCCAGCCGCTGGCCATCAAGTTCATAGCCCACGCAGATTTTCAGCGTCTCAAACCCGTCCAGAACATCGAGTTTCGTCAATGCAATGCCCGACACGCCCGAGGTGGCGCAAGTCTGGCGCACCAGCACGGCATCGAACCAGCCGCAGCGGCGTTTGCGCCCCGTCACGGTGCCAAACTCATGCCCGCGTTCACCAAGGCGCGCGCCGTCGGCATCGAACAGTTCGGTGGGGAAGGGGCCTTCACCCACGCGGGTGGTATAGGCCTTGACGATGCCAAGGACGAAATCCACCGCAGTCGGGCCAAGCCCGGTGCCGGTGGCTGCCATGCCGGCCAGAGTGTTCGATGAGGTGACATAGGGGTAGGTGCCGAAATCCACATCCAGAAGCGCACCTTGTGCGCCTTCGAACAGGATGCGCTTGCCGGCGCGGCGGGCATCGGTCAGCACTTTCCAGACCGGTTTGGCATAGGGCAGGATCTTGGGCGCGACCTCCATCAGTTGCGCCTTGAGCGCGACGGGATCGACGGGTTCCAGACCAAGGCCCGCACGCAGGGCGTTATGATGGGTGAGCAGACGGCCAATGCGGAGATCCAGCGTTGCCTCATCCCCTAGGTCGGCCACGCGGATGCTGCGGCGGCCGACCTTGTCTTCATAGGCGGGGCCGATGCCGCGCCCGGTGGTGCCGATCTTGGCCACCGCAGTCTGGCCTTCACGGGCGCGGTCCAGTTCGCCGTGGACAGGCAGGATAAGGGGCGTGTTTTCCGCGACCATCAGGTTGTCGGGGGTGACATCCACCCCCTGCCCGCGCAGTTTTTCAATCTCGGACAGCAGCGCCCAAGGGTCCAGCACCACACCATTGCCGATGACCGACAGCTTGCCGCCGCGCACGATGCCCGAGGGCAGCAGTGACAGCTTGTAGACATTGCCATCAATGACCAGCGTATGCCCGGCATTGTGGCCGCCCTGAAAGCGGGCGACGATATCGGCACGCTCGGAGAGCCAGTCGACGATCTTGCCCTTGCCCTCGTCGCCCCATTGGGCGCCCACGACAACCACATTGGCCATGACAGCGGTCCTTTCCCGGTCTGGTGAAACCGACTGTGCTATAGCGGGGAGCGGGGGGGATGGGAACGGGGAAACGGTTCTTTGGAGGCCCGTCAGGGCCAAATTCGTTCGAACGAATTTGCAGATTTCTTCGAAGAAATTTGTTGCTTGCAGGGTCAGGCTCGGCGCGGCACGGTGGGCGCCATGTTTCTTTACATCACCCTTGGCACCAATGATCTGGCGGCGGCGATCCGGTTCTATGATCCGGTCTTGGCCACGCTGGGCCTGGTGCGTGCCCGCACGCTGGAGACGGAGGTGGGATATGCCGCGCCGGGCGACAGCCGATGCAGGTTGTGGGTGACGCAACCTTTTGACAGGCGACCGGCCACGGTGGGCAACGGGTCGATGCCTGCGCTGGTGGCTGAAAGCCGGGATGCGGTGGATGCGTTTTACCGGGCAGCGCTGGCGAATGGGGGCAGTGATGAGGGCGCGCCGGGGTTGCGGCCCTTTGGGCCATCCTTCTATGCCTGCTATGTGCGCGATCCGGATGGCAACAAGCTTTCCGCCGTTTGCGAAGGGCTGGCGGGGGTTTGATCTGGATGCAGACGAGGTGGCAAAGGGACTTCGCTACTTCACCAACGTTCCCTGATGATAAACAATAATGTGGATCGGCATGCCCTGCCGATCCAGCGCATAGGTGATCGTGCTGTGCAGAAGGCCCCGCCCTGCGGTCAGATCACCCCGTAGTGGTCCCGATAGTGGCCCTCTCCCTTCGATCATCCAAGTGAAGTCGTAGAGGTAGACCGGCATGCCCTGACGCCCATAACGCACCCCGCCTGAGCCATCGCCACCATCCATCCCCATTTTCAGACCCGCCTCAGTCAGCCATGCCGCGATCCCCTCGGCAGACCCGATGGAAGCGAAGGCATGGTGCAGGCAGACGGTGAGTTCCGCGTTATCGCGCATCCCTTCCCAGTCAAAGGAAGATGGCTCCACCGGATATCCGGGTTTCAGACACTCCAGAATGCCCGGCCGTGCCATCAGCGCAGGCACCGCATTGATCCGACGGGCAAGGTAGATCTGGCGCGTTCCGGGCAGGATCGGCTTGCCGAACACCTGAACCGGATAGGTCTGCTGGTCGCTGAGGAGCTGGAAGCGGACCTCATCCGCAGTGGCATGGCCACCTGCCAAAGCAGTGGCCCACCCGACCAGAAAACCGAACACAGCACGCAAAGAAATCGTCACATACTCCCTGTGGTTGTGCGAAGGGTAGCGGCGGCCAAAAGCTGCGTCAACGCCAGTGCAGATGTGTCTGTCTTGGGTCGGGCACGGCGGCAAAATCTGCAAGTTCGTCGATGCTTCCCAATTCTGACCGGGCTAGGGCGGGCGCGCCGGGGCTGCGACCCTTCGGCCCGTCCTTCTATGCCTGCTATGTGCGCGATCCAGATGGCAACAAGCTGTCGGCCGTGTGCGAAGGCATGGAGGGGGCGTGACGCGCCTACTTGCGCCCTTTCCGGCTTGCGCCTAGATAGGCGCGTCAGTCTAGGGAAGCGCCTGAATGGAAAACGTCGTCCTCACCATCCACCTGATCCTTGCGCTTCTGCTGGTCGGCATCGTGCTTTTGCAGCGGTCCGAGGGTGGCGGTCTGGGCATGGGCGGTGGCGGCAACAACCCGGCAGGGCGCAGCGCGACGACCGCGTTGCAGAAACTGACATGGCTGCTGGCCGCAGCCTTTATCGTAACATCGCTGACCTTGACCATCCTTGCGGCACGTGGCGCGGATTCGGGTTCGGTGATTGACCAGATCGGGGCCGAACAGCCCGCTGATGCGCCCGCCAGCCTTCCGGCCGGGTCCGAGCTGCTGCCGCCTGCGCCGACGGATGCACCGCTGGCACCGCCGCCGGCAGATGCCCCGGCCACGCCGCCGGCAGCCAGCGAGTAACCACCACTTCTTGACGGATAAACCACGAGCCAGACTGCATCTTGCGGTCTGGTTGCGCGCGGGCGCAAGCTGCGTTAAGGCTTAACCCCCGTGATGATGCGATTCCCTGCGGGCGAATCGTGTTGGATTTGAACAACGAAATCGCGGGAGGCCATCCATGGCGCGCTACATCTTCATCACTGGCGGCGTGGTTTCGTCCCTTGGCAAAGGGCTGGCATCAGCCGCATTGGGGGCATTGTTGCAGGCGCGCGGCTATACGGTGCGGTTGCGCAAGCTGGACCCCTATTTGAACGTTGATCCCGGCACGATGTCGCCCTTTGAACATGGCGAGGTGTTCGTCACGGATGATGGCGCGGAAACCGATCTGGACCTTGGCCATTATGAGCGATTCACCGGCGTGTCGGCGCGGCAGAGCGACAGCATTTCATCGGGGCGCATCTATTCCAACGTGCTGGAGAAGGAACGGCGCGGGGATTATCTGGGCAAGACCATTCAGGTCATTCCGCATGTGACGAATGAGATCAAGAATTTCCTCCGCATCGGTGATGATGAGGTGGATTTCATGCTGTGCGAGATTGGTGGCACGGTGGGCGATATCGAAGGGCTGCCCTTCTTTGAGGCGATCCGCCAGTTCATCCACGAACGTCCGCGCGGCCAATCCATTCTGATGCACCTGACCTTGCTGCCCTATCTGGCGGCGAGCGGCGAGTTGAAGACAAAGCCCACGCAGCACAGCGTGAAGGAATTGCAGAGCATCGGCCTTGCGCCTGATGTGCTGGTCTGCCGGTCGGAGCATCCGATCCCGGAGAAGGAACGCGAAAAGATCGCGCTGTTCTGCAATGTGCGCAAAGAACATGTGATCCCGGCCTATGATCTGAAGACGATCTATGAAGCGCCGCTCGCCTATCACCGCGCGGGGCTGGATCAGGCGGTGCTAGATGCCTTTGGCATCACCCCCGCGCCGAAACCGAATCTGGCACGCTGGGAAGATGTGATGGACCGGCTGGTGCATGCCGAGGGCGAGGTGCGGGTCGCCATCGTGGGCAAGTACACCCAGTTGGAAGATGCCTATAAATCGATTGCCGAGGCGTTGACTCATGGTGGCATGGCCAACCGCACGCGGGTTCGCGCGCAATGGATCGACGCTGAGATATTCGAGCGCGAAGACCCCGCGCCGTACCTTGAGAATTTCCACGCCATTCTGGTGCCAGGCGGCTTTGGCGAGCGCGGCACCGAAGGCAAGATCAAGGCGGCGCAATTCGCGCGGGAAAAGAAGATCCCCTATCTGGGCATCTGTCTGGGCATGCAGATGGCGGTGATCGAAAGCGCGCGCAATCTGGCGGGGATGAAGAATGCCGGGTCGGAAGAATTTGACCACGAGGCGGGGGCGAAACGGTTTACGCCCGTCGTCTATCACCTGAAGGAATGGGTGCAGGGCAACCATGTCGTGGCGCGCAAGTTGAGCGATGACAAGGGCGGCACGATGCGGCTGGGGGCCTATACGGCGACGCTGGCGGAAGGATCGCGCGTGGCGGGGGTTTACGGGACCACGACGATCGAGGAACGCCACCGCCACCGCTATGAAGTGGATATCCAGTATCGCGACAAGCTGGAAAGCTGCGGGCTGATCTTTTCGGGCATGAGCCCCGATGGGCGGCTGCCAGAGATCGTGGAGGTAAAGGATCACCCCTGGTTTATCGGGGTGCAGTTCCATCCGGAACTGAAATCCAAACCCTTCGCCCCCCATCCGCTGTTTGCCGATTTCGTGCGGGCAGCGGTGGAGATGAGCCGGTTGGTGTGAGGGAACGCGAAATCTGACGTAGATTTCGCGACGTTTTCTGCGCGCAGAAAGGGAGGCGCATCCTTTGGGGTGCCGGAATTTGCGTCAAATTCCGACGCGGTCTTTGCGTCAAAGAACCCTTTGCGACTCCAATAGCCCGCCTTGAGCGTGACATGCGTTTCACGCCCAAGGAACTTGCCCGGAACACGCTTAGGCGGCAGGTTTGCCGGAGCGTTCGTGGCTGACAAGGGTCCACTGGACCCTGTTTTCCCCGCGCAAGGTGCGCGGGGCCGCCATTCACCCCACCATCCCCATCACCACGGGCTCGACCTCGTGCCAGCCTTCCCAGATCATCTTCAGCGCGACGTAGAAAATGATCGCAAGGCCGACATAGGCGATCCAGCGGTGCTTGTTCAGCAGCTTGGCGATGAAGCTGGCGGCAAGGCCCATCAGCGCGATCGACAGGGCAAGGCCGATCACCATCACCGAAGGGTGGTCATGCGCCGCCCCGGCCACGGCGAGGACGTTGTCGAGGCTCATCGAGACATCGGCCACCACGATCTGGATCGCGGCCTGGCGGAAGGTCTTTTTCGGCGCGCCGCCCGCGATGGTGCCATCGCGGTTCAGGTCTTCGCCCACCAGCGCCTCGGCCCCGGCCTCGTCGTCGCCATGCCCGCCTTCGCGCAATTCGCGCCACATCTTCCAGCAAACCCACAGCAAGAGGATGCCCCCTGCCAAGATCAGCCCGGTGATCGCCATAAGCTGGGTGGTCATCAGTGCGAAGGCGATGCGCAGCACCGTTGCGGCAAGGATGCCGACAAGGATCGCCCGTGTCCGCATTTCGCGTGGCAGGCCCGCGGCGGCGAGGCCGATGACGACGGCATTGTCGCCCGCAAGCACAAGGTCGATCGCGATGACCTGGGCGAGCGCGGTCAACCCTTCGGTGGTGAAGATTTCCAGCATGTCCCTCTGTCCCTTATGGGGTTTTGCCCTTGGCTACGCCTGCGGCTGCGGGCTGTCCATCACGCGCTTTGGCATGGGGTCAGAAAGATGCGAACTGCACCGTGGCGGCATCAGGCGGGCGTTGCACGGCGCGGCGTTCCCGGTTAGGCGAAGGGCATGCTTTCCTATCAACACAGCTATCACGCCGGGAACCTTGCCGATGTCCAGAAGCACGCGCTGCTGTGCTGGGTGCTGGACTATCTGACGCGCAAGGACAAGTCGCTGACCTATATCGAAACCCATTCGGGGCGCGGGCTTTATGATCTGGGCAGCCCTGAGGCCAGCAAGACAGGCGAGGCCGCGCTGGGGATCGCGCGGGTTGAGGCGGCGTTCGATGCCGACCACCCCTATCGCCGGTCGCTGGCGGGTGTGCGAGCACTGCACGGCGCGCAGGCCTATCCGGGATCGCCCCTGCTGGCGGCAATGGCGCTGCGCGAAGGCGATGTGATGCATCTGGCCGAGTTGCATCCGCAGGAACATGCGGCGCTGTCGGCGCTGCTGTCGCCCTGGGGTGCGCATATCCAGAAGCGGGACGGGTTCGAAATGGCGATGGCCGTGACGCCCCCTACCCCGCGGCGCGGGATGATGCTGATTGACCCGTCCTATGAGGTGAAGGCCGATTACCAGACCATCCCCAAGCTGATCGGGCAGGTGGTCCGCAAATGGAATGTGGGGATCATCGCGCTGTGGTATCCGATCCTGACCGAGGGCGCGCATGGGCCGATGCTGCGGGCGCTGGAGACGGCGTTTCCCGGCAGCCTGCGGCATGAGTTGCGCTTTCCCCCGGTGCGGGATGGGCATCGGATGATCGGCACGGGAATGTGGATGCTGAACCCACCGTTCGGGATCGAAGAGGAATGCGCGCGGCTGGACGCGATGTTCCGGGGATTGGGCAATGCTTGAGTTTCGCACGCTGGATGTGTTCACCACCCTGCCCTTCACGGGCAATCCACTGGCCGTGGTGCTGGGCGCGGATGGGCTATCGATGGCGCAGATGCAGACCATCGCGCGGGAGTTTAACCTTTCGGAAACCATTTTCGTGATGGCCCCACGCGACCCCGCCCACCGGGCGCGGGTGCGCATTTTCTTTCCCACGGCGGAAATTCCCTTTGCGGGCCATCCCACAATCGGTTGCGCCATCTTGCTGGCCTCCATGGATGCCGGACTGGAGGATGCAGGTTTGAGCGATTTCGAACGGCATCTTGTGCTGGAGGAAGAGGCGGGGCTGGTTCCTGTTACCGTCTGGCGGAAAGGCGGGTTGATGGAGGCGGAGTTCACCGCGCCGGTCGTGCCGCATGGCACGGAGGGGTTGGTGGCCGAGGACCGGCTTGCGCCCGCTTTGGGGTTGGAGCCGGGTGAAATAGGTTTTGGCGCGCATCGGCCGGGCATCTGGCAGGGCGGACCGCGGTTTCTGTATGTGCCGGTTGCCTCGCTGTCCGTGTTGGCCCGGGCGCGGGCGATGCAGCCGCATTGGGATGCGGTGATGGCGGCGGCTGGGGTCGACAGCGCCTATCTGTATACGCCGGGAGCGGAGTGCGATTTCCGCGCGCGGATGTTTTCGCCGACGGCCGGCATCCCGGAAGACCCAGCCACCGGGTCGGCCACGGCGATCCTTGCGGCGCAGTTGCGTGCGACCGGAGTGTTGGCGGATGGGGCGAACCGGTTCCATCTGCGGCAGGGGGTGGAAATGGGGCGAGCCTCGGATCTGTTCCTGTCGGTTGATGTTGTGGGCGGTGCGGTACAGGCCGTGCGCATCCGGGGGGCGGCGGTGCCGGTCTCAGAGGGCAGGATCACAGTGCCGCAGGCGTGAAAGCAGGGCGGCTTGCCGCCGCCCGTTGTGCCGCCTATTCTTCATTTCATGTTGCAAGCGATCCTGCGCGCGCTGAGCGCCCCCGAACCCACCCGCCTGCCCCAACCCGATGCCCGCTTGGCCTTGGCGGCGCTTTTGGTACGGGTGGCGAAAACCGATGGTCTTTATTCGGCGGAAGAGGCCGAACGGATCGACCGCGTGCTGATGACGCATCATCAGATTGGCCCGTTCGAAGTGGCCAAGCTGCGGGCCGAGGCGGAAGAGTTGGAGAACATCGCGCCGGATACGGTGCGGTTCACCCGCGCGCTGAAGACTGCCACGGCTTTGGAGGATCGGTCCGCGCTGATGGAGGCGCTGTGGTCTGTCGCGCTGGCCGATGGGGTGCGCGATGCCGAGGAAGACCGCCTGCTGCGGATGGTGGCCTCCCTTCTGGGCCTGACGGATGTGGAATCTGGGCTGGCGCGACAGCGGGCCGAACGGGCCTGAGGTCTGACCTCATTCTCTGATGTTTTCAGGATGAGTACGGCGATGCGCGGCATCGCCCTTGCCGATGCGTTCGGTCTTGCTATTTATCGTTCGATAGATAATCTTTCCAGGAAGCGGGATCGGGGGCGGCGGCATGAAGGCTTCACACTTCGACTATGTCCGCGTCCAGTCAGTCGAGGATGCGGTCCGGGTGATGGCGGATTCGGACGGCGAGGCGCGGTTTCTGGCCGGTGGGCAGAGCCTGATCCCTGCGTTGAACTTTCGGCTCGATCGTCCCGGCCTGCTGATTGACCTGAATGCGGTGACCGCGCTTTCGGGCATCCGGCGAGAAGGGGATCACATCGTTATCGGCGCCCTGACCCGCCATGCCGAGGTCGAGCGTCACCCTTTGATCGCCGCCCATCTGCCGCTGCTGGCCGAGGCCGTGCAGCATGTGGCCCATTCTGCCATCCGCAACCGGGGCACTTTTGGCGGCAGCCTTGCACTGGCTGATCCCGCGGCGGAGATGCCAGCCTGCGCGCTGGCGCTGCGGGCGGTGATCCATGTGCAAGGGCCAAAGGGGCGGCGCAGTATTCCGGCTGATGCGTTTTTTGAAGGCAGCTATGCCACCGCGCTTGCGCCCGGCGAACTGCTGACCGAAGTGCATATCCCCCTGCCCGATCCGGCGGCGCGGCACGGCTTTGCCGAATTGACCCGGCGGCGGGGCGATTACGCGATGGCGGGGCTGGCGCTGATGGCGGGGCCAGAGGCGCGGGTGGTCTGGTTCGGTCTTGCCGACAGGCCGCTGCGCGATCTGGGGGCCGAGGCCGCACTGGCGCAGGGGCCGATTGCTGCTGCGGCGGCGGCGCTTGACGGGGCGGAGGTCTGGGGGGACCTGCACAATTCGGCCGAGACCAAGGTTCATCTGGCACGGGTCATGATCCGCCGCCTGCTGGAGCGCATGACATGAGGGTTACCTTCCGCCTGAATGGCGAAGCCACGGTGATCGAGGCCGAACCGCGCCAAAGCCTCGCCGATGCGGTGCGCGCGGCGGGGTTCACTGGAACGCATCATGGCTGTGAACATGGGGTTTGCGGCGCCTGCACCCTGCGCGTGGACGGCGTGGCGGTGCGGGGATGCCTGATGCTGGCAGTGCAGGCAGAGGGGGCCGAAGTGGTGACGGTCGAGGGGTTGGATACGCCCGATCTGAAGGCGGCTTTTGTCCGCCACAATGCCCTGCAATGCGGATTTTGTACGCCGGGGATGTTGATGACCGCAGCGGAATTGCTTGAATCCAGCCATGTGCCGGACCGCGCTGAAATCCGCGATCACCTGTCGGGCAATTATTGCCGCTGTACCGGCTATCAGGCGATTGTCGATGCCGTGGAAGAGGTGGCGCAGGCGCGTCATGGGGCCAAGCCATGACTCAGATCGGCCGCGCCTTACCCCGCCCCAATGCGCGCCGTCTGGTGGAAGGCGCGGGCCGGTTCGTGGGCGATCTTACCCCGCCCCGGATGCTGCACGCGGTCTTTGTCCGGTCGCCCTATGCCCATGCGGTGATCACCGGGATGGATCTGGACGCCGCGCGCGCCGCGCCGGGGGTGGTGGCGGTCTATGACGGGGCCGACATGGCCACCCAGATCACGCCCTGGGTGGGCGTGCTGACGCATATGATGGGCATGCGATCACCGCCGCAGCCAGCGCTGGCGGTCGGGCGCACGCATTGGCAGGGTGAGCCTGTGGTGATGATCGTGGCCAGCAGCCGCGCCCTTGCTGAGGATGCCGCCGAACTGGTGACGGTGGACTATGATCCCCTGCCCCCGGTCACGGACATGGAAGCTGCGCTTGCCCCCGACGCCGCGGTGATCCACCCCGACCTCGGGTCGAACCTGTGCTGGGAGAAGCGTATCGATGTGGGCGCGGTGGACGCGGCTTTTGCCGATCCGGCCAATACGGTGGTGGAACGCCGGTTTGTCTTTGGCCGCCATACGGGCGTCACGCTGGAACCGCGCGTCATCACGGCCGATTATGACGCAGCGCAGGATCAGTTGACGATAAACTACTCGGGCCAGGTGCCGCATATGATGCAGGAGGTTCTGGCAACCCATCTGGGCCTGCCGCAATCGCAGGTGCGGATCGTGGCGCAGGATGTGGGCGGTTCCTTTGGGATCAAGATCCACACTTACGGCGACGAGGTGGCCGCCTGCGCCGCAGCCCGCCTGCTGCGCCGCCCGGTGCAATTCGCAGCGGACCGCTATGAAAGTTTCCAAAGCGACATCCACGCCCGCGATCACCGGGTGACAGCCCGCGCGGCGATGGCGCCTGACGGGCGCCTGCTGGCCGTGGATGTGGATGACATCACGGGGATCGGCCCCTATTCCGTCTATCCTCGCTCCTCGGCGATTGAGGGAAATCAGGTCATCAACCTGATCGGCGCGCCATACACCCTGCCCGCTTATCGCGCCCGGTTGCGGGTGGTGTTTCAGACAAAGGTTCCCACCTGCCAATACCGCGCTGTGGGCCATCCGATTGCCATGGCGGTGATGGAAGGGCTGATGGACGATCTGGCCGCTGCAACGGGCCGCGATCCGGTGGTGCTGCGGGAGATGAACCTGATCCCGGATGATGCCTATCCGGTGCGTTCGCCGCAGGGGATGCTCTATGCCGATCTGTCGCATCAGGCCTGCCTGACCCGCCTTAAGGAACTGATGGGCTATGACGCGCTTTGCGCGGAACGCGACGCGATGCGGGCGCGCGGCGCCTATCGGGGGATCGGGATCGTCAGCATGGTAGAGATCACCAACCCGTCGCCGATGTTTTATGGGGTGGGCGGGGCGCCGGTTGCGGCACAGGATGGGGCGGTCGTGCGGCTGGATGCGTCGGGTGCGATGCATCTGTCCAGTTCCGTCACTGAACAGGGACAGGGAACGGAAACGATCCTCGCCCAGATCGCCGCCGATGTGCTGGGCCTGAGGGCCGATGATATACGGGTACAGACCGGGGATACCGCACATATGCCCTATGGCGGTGGCACCTGGGCCTCACGCGGGGCGGGGATCGGGGGCGAGGCGATGCGCGCGGCCAGCGTGGCACTGCGCGAGCAAGTGTTGGAATTGGCTGGGGCTGTTCTGCAATGCCCGCCCAGCGCCTTGGCTCTTGCAGGCGGTGCGATCATTGATGCCGCAAGCTCGACAGAGCGCATGACCCTGCGCGAGTTGGCGCGGATGGTATATTTCCGGGGCAACGAGCTTCCTGCCGGACAGGCGGCTGAGCTGATCGCCAGCCGTCATTTCCGGGTTGAGGGGATGCCATTTGTGTTCAGCAACGGGGCGATGGCATCCTATGTCGAGGTGGATGTCGAAACCGGGCTGGTCACGCTTTTGAACCACTGGGTGGTGGAAGATGTGGGCACCATCCTGAACCCCAAGCTGGTGGATGAACAGATCAGGGGCGGTGTGGTGCAGGGCATAGGTGGCGCCCTGTTCGAGGAATGCCTGTTCTCTGACGATGGCCAGCTTTTGACCGCGACGATGGCCGATTATCTGGTGCCGATGGCGGGTGAGATGCCGGATATCGAGATCGCGCATGTGGTCACGCCCACCCGCACCTCGGCTCTTGGGGCCAAGGGTGCGGGCGAGGCGGGGACCTCGGGCGCACCGGGCGCGGTGATGAATGCCGTGAACGATGCGCTGCGTCCGCTGGGCGCGCAGATCAGCCAGATGCCCATGACGCCAGAACGCATTTTGCGCAGCCTTGGTCTGGTGCCATGATGCCCCCTTTCAGGAGAGAACGCCGATGATCATGGACACTGACGGCGGCACCCTCTTTGGCGTGGCCGCCATGCTTGTGGTGGCGGGGTTGGCCACCGGGGTTCTGGCCGGCCTGTTCGGTGTTGGCGGCGGGGCGATCCTTGTGCCAGTCCTGTTCCTGTCTTTCACGCTGGTGGGGGTAGAAGAGGCGATTGCCATGCCATTGGCGGTGGGAACATCGCTGGCAGTGATCGTGCCCACCTCGATCAGTTCGGCGCGGGGGCATTTCGCCAAGGGCATGGTGGATATGGCCTTGGTGCGTGTCTGGGCGGTGCCGATACTGGCGGGTGTGATGGGTGGGGCGGTGCTGGCGCGGTATTCCGCGCCTTGGGTGTTCCAGTTGGTCTTCATTCTTGTGGCAGGGACCAATGCAACCAAACTGTTGCTGGGCAAGGCGAACTGGAAGATCGCGGATGATCTGCCGACCGGCTGGCTGTTGCGGTTTTATGGGTTCATGGCGGGGCTTCTGTCGGCACTGATGGGCATTGGCGGCGGGGCGATCACCAATCTGGCGATGACGCTGCATGGCCGGCCGATCCATCAGGCGGTGGCAACCTCCGCAGCCATCGGGGTGGTAATTTCGATCCCCGGGGCCATCGGCTATGCGTTGGCGGGGCTGGGCAAGGCCGGCTTGCCGCTCGGGTCCATCGGGTTTGTTTCGGCCCTTGGCTTTGTGCTGATCGTGCCAACCACGCTGCTGACCACGGCGATTGGTGTCCGGCTGGCGCATGCCATGTCGCGCCGGACGCTGGAAAAGGCCTTTGGCATCTTCCTGCTGGCGGTAAGCCTGCGCTTTCTGCATCTGCTGTTGACCTGAGAGAGGCTGACCCATGCCCCGCCTGACTGATCTTGACGAAACCCACCTCAGCCCCGCGCAACAGCGCATCTTCGATGCCATCCGGTCCGGCCCGCGCGGGGTGGTCGAAGGCCCGCTGCGCGTGTGGCTCACAAGCCCCGGCCTTGCCGATACTGCGCAAGCGCTGGGGGCTTTCTGCCGCTATGGTACGTCGCTGCCGCCGCGATTGTCAGAACTGGCAATCCTAGTGACCGGGGCCTTCTGGGCATCGGGTTTTGAATGGGCGGTCCATGCCCCCATCGCCCACAGCGCGGGACTATCGGAAGACGTGATCGAGGCGATCCGTCAAGGCCGGATCCCGGCTTTTGCGCAGGAGGACGAGGCGATCATCTACGCCTTTGCCAGCGAACTGCACCGCGATCATAAGGTGCAACCCGCCACATATGCCCGCGCCACCGCCGCCTTTGGCGAACAGGCCGTGGTAGAGCTTGTGGGCATCCTTGGCTATTACACCTTGATTTCCATGACCATCAACGCCTTCGAGGTGCCCCTGCCCGCAGGCGCGCCCGATCCTTTCCCGAAGCAGGAGTCTGTCTGATGCTGAACGCCGCAATCGTCGGTCTGGGCTGGTGGGGCAAGACGCTTGCCCGTGCAGCGCGTTCCGGGGGAGAGATCGCAATTGTCGCCGGGGCCACGGGCCGCCGTGCGTTGGCCGAGGATTTCGCCGCCGAGCAGGGGTTTGACCTGCTGGACAGCTACGAACAGGTGCTGGCCGATCCGCGTGTCGATGCCGTGATCCTTGCCACACCGCATCTGGACCATGAGGCGCAGATGATCGCCGCCGCCCGCGCAGGCAAGCACATCTTTGCCGAAAAGCCCTTTACGCTGACCAAAGCCTCGGCCGAGGCGGCGGTGGCGGCTATCCGCGCGGCGGGCGTGACCGTGGGTCTTGGCCATAACCGCCGCTTTCACCCGCATATGGCCGATCTGAGACGCCGCGTGCGCTCGGGTGCTTTGGGCACTGTCCTGCATGTCGAAGGTACGATGACCGCGCCCAACGGGCTGTTCCTGAAACCCGACAGCTGGCGTGTCGATCCCCGCCAGTCGCCTGCGGGCGGTATGGCGGGCCTTGGCATCCACATGGTTGACGGGATGATCGACCTGTTCGGCCAGATCACCGAAGTCACCTGCCAAAGCCTGCACCGCGCCACGCCTGCGGGAACGCAGGATACCACGTCGATCCTGCTGGCCTTTGCCGAAGGGATGACGGGATATGTATCCTGCATGACGGCCACGTCGCCCAGCTATCGGTTCTGTGTCTATGGCTCAGCCGGGATTGCCGAAATCCGGGGACAGCATCTGGATGAGTTCACCTTTGCCCCTGCCCCCGATGCGCCGTTGTCAGGCCATGCCACGGCGAAGCCGGTGGAGCGCCACAGCCTGCCCGGTTTCGATACAGTCGCGGCGGAACTGTCCGCCTTTGCAGCCGCCGTTGCCGGGCGCGCGCCCTTTCCCATCACCCCTGACGAAATGATCCATGGCGCGGCGGTGTTTGAGGCCATCGCCGCATCGGCGGCGGCCAACAGCACGGTGCAGGTCCAGCGGTGAGCGCGAGTTTTGCCGTTGCCCTTGCGGGGCTGATCGCCGCTGGCGCGGTTCTGGCCATGCAGGCCCCGATCAATGGGGCGCTGGCGCGTGCGGCGGGCGATGCAACCTTTGCCGCCTGCATCAATTTCTTGGTGGGCTTTCTCGTGATGGGCTGCGTCGTTGTGCTGCGCGGGGCATGGCCTGCGACCGGTTTCATCGCCAATGCCCCGTCCTGGGCCTGGATCGGGGGGGCGCTGGGGGGATTTTACATCACGATGATGGTGATGATGATCCCCATCACCGGGGCGCAGACGGCGGCCATGGCAGGAATCCTTGGCCAGTTGGTTATGGCGATGCTGCTAGATCATTTCGGGGCTTTCGGCCTGCCTGTACAGCCGATCACATGGCAGCGGATCGCAGGCCTTGCGATGGTGGCGGGTGGCGTGCTGTTGTCGCGCGCCTAAAGCCCCATTTCCCCGCGATACCATCCGGCGATTTCCTCGCCCGTCATCCAGACCACGCCGTCATGGCTGCGGATATGGTCAATCGCGCGCTCCAGATAACCGATCCGATGCGGCACGCCCGACAGATAGGGATGCAGGCTAATCGCCATCACCCGCGGCTGGGTTGCGCCGTCCTGATAAAGGCGGTCGAACTGATCGATGCAGCGGTTCATGAACCCATCCGACGGCAGGTGCTGCACCGCATGCACCACGATGTCATTGGTTTCCACTGTATAGGGCACCTGCAACATCGGCCCGTGCTTGGTGTGCAGAACCGAGGGCAGATCGTCGATGGGCCAGTTGGCCACATATTCGATCCCTGCCGCGCGCAGATGATCCAGAGTTGCTTCCGTTTCCGTCAGACCGGGGCTTTCCCAGCCCACGGGGGCCTTGCCGGTGAAGCCTTTGATCGCGGCCACCGTGGCATCAATCGCCGCGCGCTGGTCATCCAGTTGGTGCATCGGGCGCTGCACAAAGCCGTGGCCCATGAACTCCCACCCGGCGTCGCGGGCGGCTTCGGCGATGCGCGGATAGCTGTTCACGATATTGCCGTTCAGCGCCATCGTCGCCCGCAACCCGCGCGATTGCAGCGCATCGAGGATGCGCCAGAAGCCTACCCGCATCCCGTATTCATGCCAGGCCCAGTTGGGCAAATCGGGCTGCAACGGATTGCCCATGGGCGGGGTCAGCACCTGCCGTGGCATCGGGCGTTCCAGCGCCCATTCTTCGATGTTCACGATGAACCAAACCGCCACACGCGCCCCGCCGGGGAGGGTGAGCTTTGGGCGGTCAGGGAACGCCTCATAGGGCGCGCGGTCGCTCATGCGCATCGGGCAGGTCTTTCCTTGTCAGGTCTCAGGGGAAAGGGCCGCAAGCCAAAGGCCAGCGGCCCAAAGGATCAGAGCGACAGGCCCAAAAGCCGTGCGGCAGTGCCGCCGGCGACTTTGGCGGTGTCCTCGGTCGAAAGCCCGGCGCTGATCACATGTTCAACCGGATCGTAATCGCACATGTCATAGGGGTAGTCGGTCCCCATCACGATCTTGTCGGCCCCATAAACCTTGACCAGATATTCCAACTGATGCGGGGTGAAGACCACATTGTCGAAATAGACCTTGCGCAGGTAATGCGTCGGCGGATGCGGCAGGTCGGCATGGCTGTCCTTGCGTGCGCCCCAGGCATGATCGATCCGGCCGGAATAGGAGGGCAGATAGCCGCCGCCATGCACTGCCAGAATCTTCAGATCCGGCATCCGCTCCAAAGTGCCGGAGAAGATCAGGTGATGCAGGGCAATCGTTGTTTCCAGCGGGTTCCCGATCACGTTCGAGAAGTAGTAATCATGGAAGCGGTCGCCATGGGTGAACCCGTTGGGATGGATCATCACCAGTGCGCCCAACTCTTCCGCGCGCTTCCAGAAGGGCGCGAATTGCGGGGCGGCGAGTTCAGCGCCATGGACGTTCGTCAGCACCTCCACGCCTTTGAACCCCAGCGTGTTCATGCAGTATTCAAGTTCTTTCACCGCCTCGGCTGCGTCCTGCATGGCCACGGTGCCAAGCCCGGCGAAGCGATCCGGGCGCTTGGCGACAAAGCCTGCAATCCCTTCGTTCACCATGCGGCTGGCCTTGACGGCATTTTCGACGGGGACAGAGTAATAGCATTGGAACGGCGGCGGGGCGACGACCTGAAAATCAATCCCCATCGCATCCAGCACGGCCAGGCGGTCATCCATATCGACCATGGCAACCTTGCGGTCGGCGTCCTGGGTCATGTTGATCGACTTGGTTTCCGCATTGGAATGCCGGACCATGGCGATATCGGTCATCACCAGATGCGGGGCGATATAAGCGGCGGCCTCAGGGACGGCGACGTGTGCGTGAATATCCACCGTGGGCGTTTTCAAACGCTTTGCGCCGTCGGGCCGCTGGCGGGCAGCGGTCGGCCCGTAGCGGTTTACGTAATCGCCGCGATCGGCCGTATCTATCGTGCTATGAGACATGGAACAGTCCTTTTGAGGGTCGGAGTAATGCCAATCGGACCGCCTGAAGGCGCAATTCCGTGGTGAAGATCAGGATGCGTGACGGGCAGCCCCGATGGGGACTGCCCGCGCAGGGTTACTTGTTGGCTTCAAGCCAGGCTGCTGCCTCGGCCTCGACCTCGGCGCGGTCGAAATCATTGGCGGCAGCGATGTAGGTGTCGTTGAGGAAGGTGGTCACATCCACCTGTTCCGGCACGGCACCTGACGAGACGAGACGCGGCTGAAGCGCGGTCCAGACGTCGGATTGCAGATCACCCAGACGCTCGGTCGTCGATACGTTCATGCCGATGGACATATCGAGGAACAGTTGACCTGCCGCCTCGTTTTCCCATTCAGCCGGCACGCCCTTGCGCAGCGCCTGCGCCACCATTTCCGGGTTCACGGAAGCCACATACATCCCCTTGGACCAGGCCTTGAGGAAACCTTCGATGGCGTCACGCTTCTCTTCGATGGTGTCGGCATTCACGGCGAAGGTGTTCGCCGGGCTAGCCAGCATTTCGGGCGGCGTGATCAGGCGGACGTTGATCCCATTGGCGTTGAGCGAGATCCAGTCCGGGGCCGCGCCGGAAATGGCCGAGACCTGACCGTCGCGGATCGCGGCGGCAAGCGTCGGACCGCTTTCACCCAAAACCACGGTTTCCACATCATCAATCGACTTGCCCACCACATCGAGCGATGCCTGAAGGAAGGCGCGGTCACGGTCAGAGACGAGACCAACAGTCGTGCCGGCAAGATCGTCAACCGAGTCATATTCGCTGGTATCCAGAACACCGATGGCTTCGGGCGCGTTCTGCATCACTTCATAGACGGTGTTGATATTGGCGCCGGCCAGCCGCGCGTTGATCGTTTCGACCGGGTCCAGCATGGCCAGATCGGCCTGCCCGTTCTGCACGAAGGCGACATAGGGGATCGAGGTGTCGGACGGCAGCAGGTTCACCTCCACCCCTTCTTCGGCGAAGTAGCCAAGCGCCTCGGCCACGACGAGCGGAAAGAAGTTGGTCGACCGCGGCAGCGGGTTGATCATGTTGACCGGGGTCAACTCTTGCGCGACAGCGGGCACCGTTACCACCGCCAGCGCGGTGCTCAGCATCAAGGTCTTGAAGATCGTCATTGGTCGTTCCTCCCAGAATTTTTGTTGATTTTTCGTGACTTGTTTTCGCCCCTTACTTTTCCGCGTCCGATTTCCAGGCCCGGGCGCGGGCGCGCGACACCGCCGACAAGCGCGCTTCCCGACGCCAGAACACGATCCGGTCGTCCAGGAATTCCATCGTGTAGAACAGCAGCAGCCCGATCAGCGTCATGCTCAGCAGCGTGGCAAGCGACGACGCCATATCCAGAGAAAAGGAGAAGCGGGCCATCAGGACGCCCACGCCTGCGGTGGCCTGCGCGAATTCGGCCACGACCGCGCCGATCAGCGCCGTGGTCAGCCCGATCTTCAGCCCGGCAAACATCAGCGGCAGCGCCGCAGGCACCCGCAGTTGCAGAAAAACCTGCCGCCGGGTGGCGCCGAAGGAACGGAACAGTTCTTCCCGGTCCGGATCGGTCTGGCGAAGGCCGGTCAGCGTGTTCACGAAGATCGGGAAAAAGCAGATCACGGCAGCAAGGGCGATTTTTGATCCCATGCCATAGCCGAACCATGCGATGATGATGGGCGTCAACGCGATCCCCGGTGTCACGTTCAGCACCACCGCATAGGGCGAGACATAGCGTTCAAAACCCTCGGAAAGCGATGACGACACAGCAAGCGCAATCGCCACACCCGCCCCAATCAGAAAGCCGAAGACGGCCTCGGCCAGGGTGATGAAGAAGTGTTCGTAGATCGTGCCTTTGGTCACATACAGTTCGACGATGGCCCCTAGAATGGCGCTGGGGCGCGGCACCATGATCGTGTCGATCGTCCCGGATGCGACGGCCCATTCCCACAGAACGATTAGCGCCGCGAAGAGCATCAGATGCGGCAGGATGCGGAACAGCCAGTAAAGCCATGCCTCTGGTTCACGCATGGGCATTCCCTTTCTGTGACATGGCCCAGGCGCGGGCGCGCTTGGCGCCCACGCGGCGCAGACCGGCCTCGTTCTTCCAATAGGCGATGTGGTGATCGAGCATTTCCATGCCCTTGAAGATCAGGAACCCGATCAGCGTCAGGGTCAGGATGCAGGCAAAGGCCGAGGCCATGTTCAGGTTGCGCGTATAGGTCAGGATCAGGGTTCCGATGCCCTGATCGCGCTGGATGAATTCCGCCACCAGCACGCCCGACAGCGCGGATGTCAGCGCCAGCCGTTCGCCTGCCATGATCACCGGCACGGCTTCGGGCAGCACCAACTTGCGCAGAACCTGCATCTTGGAGGCGCCCAGAGACCGCATCAGTTCCATCCGGTCGCGATCGACGTTGATCACACCTGACAGCGTGTTGATGAAGGGCGCGAAGAAACAGACCAGCATGATGATGGCGATCTTTGACGTCACGCCAAAGCCCAGCGCCGCAATCAGCAGCGGTGCCACCGCGATGCGGGGGGTGGCTTCCAGCACGATCACGTAAGGTTGCAGGAACCGCCGCACCACGGCGTTCATGCCCACCACCGCGCCCAGCCCGATGCCAAGAAGTGATCCTGCAGTAAAACCTGCCAGCACCAAACCGAGCGAGACGTAGAGGTGATACCAGATGTTCCCTTGGCTGACATAAATCCGCCAGACCGAAGTGAGGATCGCGCTGGGTGCGGGAAAGAACAGCGGGTCCAGCCAACCCATCTGCGCGCCCAGTTCCCACAACAGGATCAGCGTCAGGAAGATGCCCAGATGGGTGAACAATCGGCGTTGCCGAAGGCTGGTCGCGCCTGTCGCGGGGATGGCTGTCATCTCTGCCATCAATGTGTTCCCAGAATATCGCGCACTTCGGCCACCAGCGCATTGAATTCGGGTGTCAGGGTCAGTTCGGGCGTGCGGGGCCGGGCAAAGGGCACGTGCACCATGCGCGCCAAACGGCCGGGGCGCGGCGTCATCACCATCACCTCATCCGCCAGAAAGATCGCCTCGAGGATGTTGTGGGTCACGAACAGCGTCGTAGCCCCCACCTCGCCCACGATGCGCATCAATTCGATGTTCAACCGTTCGCGCGTGAATTCATCCAGCGCGCCAAAGGGTTCGTCCAGCAACAGGATATCCACACCCGTCTGTAACAGCCGCGCCAGCGCAACGCGCTGTTGCATGCCGCCCGACAACTGGCTGGGAAAGGAAAAGGCGAAATCCTTCAGCCCGACCATGGCAAGCAATTCGGCCGCGCGGGCCTTGTCCGCCGCCGTGACAGACCGCTGGATTTCGACAGGAAGCAGCACGTTTTCAATCGCCGTGCGCCATTCAAGAAGGGTGGCGCGCTGAAACATCATGCCGACATCGGTATGCGGGCCGGTCACATCGCGGCCATGCACGGTCAATTGCCCGGATGTGCGGTCGATCAGGCCCGCGATCAGACGCAACAAAGTGGATTTTCCGCAACCCGAAGGCCCCACAAGCGACACGAAGGATCCGGCCTGAATCGAGAAGCTGGCCCCTTCCAGCGCGATCACGCTGCCGCCGCCGAACGACTTTCCGACACCCCGTCCTTCGATCACGGTTCTGCTTTGCGCCATCGCGTCCATTCTTCCCAAAGGCTGCATCGTGTTCACTCCCCGGTTCCTCCCGACACAGCCAGCCGATATGCCACGCTGCTTTGTTTCGACCTTGCCTGATATATCAGAGATTCAGGCAATAAAAAACGCAACCCCCATTCAATCCACAATTGGCCGCTGACCGAGCCCACGCATGATGGAGCCGCGCGATTTTCCGACGTGCCGCGTCACCATCCGCGCCGCCGCAGCGCCATTGCGCGCCTGCAGGGCATCGATGATCTCGTTATGGTCGGCCAGCGGGTCCGCAAGGGCATCCTCGCGCCGCAGGGTCGACAGAGAAACAAGACAGAGGCGATCATAGACCTCCATCAGGCGGCGGGTTTCCTCGGCCAGCCGCCGGTTGCCGGTCATATCTGCCAGACCATAGTGAAACGAGCGATTATAGGCTGCAAACGCAGAAATAGACGTCAAATCTGTGGTACGAAAGGCATCCAGACTCGCCAGTTGCGCATCCGTCGCCTTATCCGCCAGCAGCCGCACCACGCCCGTTTCCAGAATGGCGCGCAGTTCCAGGATATCATCCGCATCCGCCACTGAAATCGGTTTGACCCTGTGGCCCCGCCGCGGCTCGATCTCGATCAGGCCTTCGAATTCCAGTTTCTGC
This sequence comes from Paracoccaceae bacterium, assembly GCA_022843025.1. Lineage (GTDB taxonomy): Bacteria > Pseudomonadota > Alphaproteobacteria > Rhodobacterales > Rhodobacteraceae > Paragemmobacter. The sequence continues at coordinate 354,433 of JALHOL010000003.1, forward strand.
ATCGCGTCGCGCACCGGCGATTTGGACACGCCGTAGCGCCGCGCCAGTTCGTTTTCGCGCAATTCCTCGCCCGGTCGAAGTTGGCAGGACAGGATTTCACCCCGAACCATTTCAAAGACCCTGTTTCGAACTAGGCTCACTGATTCACACCTCTCTGATATTTCAAGAAGCATGATTTGCGGAGATGCTTGCGTCAAGGCTGCTTTCATCGCCCTAGCTGTCTTTTGCCAGGCGGATCGTGCCGCCCCCTGCCGCCGAGGCGACGATCGCCTCAAGGATCGCGATGTTGCCGACCAGCTGCTCGGGCGTGAAGCTGTAGCTGGCCCTGCCCTGCGCGGCTTGCGCGAACAGGTCAAGATTGGCGCGCACGGAATCCGTCCAGTCATAGGTAATCACGCGCGGCGGTTGCCCGGTGACCTGCACCGTCAGGGTCGATGGGCCGGGCGTATCCGGATGGGTTTCGTTGCGGTATTCGGCCCAGGCCTTGGTGCCAAACACGGTAAAGCGAAGGTAAAGCGGCGTGTAGAGCACCGCGTTCAGATAGGCCGTCGGGCCAGAATGGAACCGGATCAAGGCTGAGACTACATCGCCGTTGTCGCCGGGCAGCACGCGCTTGGCCGTCATCGCCTGCACTTCCGAAGCCGGGCCAAACAGGTTCACAAAGGCATCCGACAGATGGATCCCCATCGCCGTATAACCCGCCGCCGGGCTTTCGGTGGCGCTGCGCCGCCAATCGGTGACCGGCACGTTGATCAGCTTGTCATGGCTGAAGTTGCCCTCGGCATGCATGATCTCGCCCAATTCGCCGGCGCGGACCATGCGTTCCACTTCCAGCATCGCGAGTTCGAACCGCCGCTCATGCCCCATGCCCAGCACGACTTGCTTTTCCTGACACAGCGCCACTGACGCCCGCGCCTCGGCCACGTTCAGCGCAAGGGGCTTTTCGCAAAACACATGCTTGCCCGCATGGGCCGCCGCCGCGATCTGCTGCGTGTGCAGGCTGTTGGGCGTGGTCAGGATAACGGCATGGATGTCCGGATCAGACAGCACCGCGGCGTAGTCGCCCGTCACCGGCACGCCGTATTTCGCAGTGTATTCCCCCTGCTTTTCAGGGAACAGATCCACCGCCCGCGTGATGCGCATCTCGGTTGATGCCTGCATCCGTTCGGTGATGGTCTTGCCCCACCAGCCAAGGCCAATGACTGCTGCATTCAACATGGTCCCGTCCCCTTCATTCCGCCGCCGTGCCATAGGCCACGTTGCGCCCGCCATAACGGCGGACACGCACATTGGCCTGTTCGGCATGGCCGACAAATCCTTCCAGCATGCACAGGCGCGAACAGGCCTCGCCCACCAAGGCGCTGGCCTCATCCGTCAAGACGCGCTGATAGGTGCAGGTCTTCAGGAACTTGCCCACCCACAGCCCGCCGGTATAGCGCGCAGCCCCCCGCGTCGGAAGCGTGTGGTTCGTGCCGATCACCTTGTCGCCGTATGCCACGTTCGTGCGCGGCCCCAGAAACAGCGCGCCGTAATTGGTCATGTGGGTCAGGAAGTAATCCGGGTCGCGCGTCATCACCTGCACATGTTCCGAAGCGATGCGGTCGGCCTCGGCCACCATCTCGTCCAGACTGTCGCAAACGATAACCTCGCCGTAATCCTTCCAGGCTTGCGCGGCGATCCTAGCCGTCGGCAAGATGGCAAGCAGGCGTTCCACCTCGGCCATCGTGGCACGCGCCAGCGCCTCGGAATTCGTCAGCAGCACGGCGGGGCTGGTCGGCCCATGCTCGGCCTGACCCAGCAGATCGGTGGCGCAAAGCTCCGCATCCACGCTGTCATCCGCGATCACCAGCGTTTCCGTGGGCCCAGCGAACAGATCGATCCCCACCCGCCCGTAAAGCTGCCGCTTGGCTTCGGCTACAAAGGCATTGCCCGGCCCCACTAGCATATCGACGGGCGCGATGCTTTCCGTGCCCAGCGCCATGGCCCCCACCGCCTGCATTCCGCCCAGCACGTAAATCTCATCCGCGCCCGCCATATGCATCGCGGCCACGATGGCCGGATGCGGTGCCCCATGGAACGGCGGGGCCGAGGCGATGACTCGCTTTACTCCCGCAACCTTGGCCGTCACCACCGACATATGGGCCGAGGCGACCATGGGATACTTACCCCCCGGCACATAGCAGCCCACCGAATTCACCGGGATATTGCGATGCCCCAGCACCACGCCGGGCAGGGTTTCCACCTCGATATCCTGCAAGGCGGCGCGCTGATGCCGGGCAAAATTGCCGACCTGTTCCTGCGCGAAACGGATATCCTCCAGATCACGGCGCGACACTTGCGATATGGCCTTTTCAATCTCCACCTCTGACAGGCGGAACTGCGCAGGCTCCCAGCCATCGAACTGCTTTGACAGGGCGCGCACGGCAGCATCGCCCTCGGCCCCAATGCGGGCGAGCGTCTCTTCGACCGTGCGGCGCACAGCGGCATCGGCCTCGGCCCGCACTTCGGCGCGCATCGCTGTTTTCAGATGGCGTGGCATGGCCCTGTCTCCCTGTTATCGCGCGGTCCAGCCGCCATCGATCCGCAGGCTGTCGCCCGTGATCATCCGCGCCCCGTCTGACGCCAGAAACACCACGCCCGCCGCCACATCTTCGGGCCGGGCCAGTTCGCGCATCGGGATCATGTCCAGCACGCTGTCGCGAAAGGCGGCATCGGCGAACATCGGTTCGGTCATCGGCGTCAGCACAAAGGTCGGCGCCACCGACACCACCCGCACCCCCGATGGCGCCAATTCCACGGCCATCGCCTTTGTCAGGCCTTCGATTGCATGTTTGGACATGCAGTAAACCGTGCGCTTGGCCGCCCCCACATGCCCCATCTGCGAGGACATGTTGATGATCACCCCGCGCCCCGCACGCACCATCGCCCGCGCGCCCGCCTGCGCCACCTTATAGGCCGAGCGGATGTTCAACCCGATCAGATGATCCAGCGTCGCATCATCCATATCGACCATCAGCATGGGCCGATTGCCGCCCGCGTTGTTCACCAGAATATCCAGATCCGTCATTACGGCGATGGCGTCATGCAGGCTTGCGTCCTGCACATCGCCCACCAGTGCGGTGATCTGCCCCGGTGCCTCGGCGGCCAAAGCGTCCAGATCGGCCCGCGTCCGCGCCACCGCCGTCACCCGCGCGCCCGCAGCAACCAGTGCCAGCGCAATGGCCCGGCCAAGGCCACGCCCCGCCCCCGTGACCACCGCATGCCGCCCTGCCAGCATCCGGGTCATGGTTTGCCGCAATCGCCGGTCAGGCCAGCCAGACCGATGCCTTCCATGGCACAAAGCTCGTCCATATCACCGGTATCGCCGCTGACGCCCACCGCGCCTATGATCCGCCCCGCCGCATCCCTCAGCAGCACGCCGCCCGGATTGGGCACCATACGCCCGCCCGAGGCTGCGGCCAGCGCGGTAAAGAAATTGGGGTTGTCCTGCGCGCGGGCAAAGAGTGTCCGGCTGGGCAACCCCATGCCAAGCGCGCCATAGGCTTTGCCATGCGCAATCTCACAGCGCAAAATCCCGCTGTTGTCGGACCGTTTCATCACCACGACATGGCCGCCTGCATCCAGCACGACCACGGTCAGCGGCTGCGCGCCCCTGCGATGTCCGGCGCTCAGTGTGCCGTCTGCGATCACTTCCGCCTCAGCCAATGTCACGCTCATGGCGTCTCCTCCGGTCCGGGGGCCATTTGTTGCAGCACTGCGAAGAGCGCCGCCGTATCTTCCTTGTGCCGTCCCTGCGCCAGGGCCGCCGTATAGAAGGGCAGGCTCGCCGCCATCAGCGGCACCGGACAGGCCACGTCGCGCGCGTGATCCATGATCAGCGCGAGGTCTTTTTGGTAGACATCCATCTTCATCGTCGCAGGCTCATAACGGCCTTCGATCATGAGGGGGCCGCGCACCTCGAACATCCGCGAATTCCCGGCTCCAGACCGGATCGCCTCATAGACCATGCCAAGATCAAGCCCCGACTTTTCCGCCAAAAGCAGCGCCTCGGCGGCGGCCAGGTTGTGGATCGTCACCAACAGGTTCGCCACCAGCTTCAGCTTCATGCCTGCGCCGAACGGCCCGACATGCCGGATATCCCGCGCCAGTGCGGCGAATACCGGGTGCAGCACAGCCACATCCGCCGCCTCGCCACTGGCAAACACCACCAGATCGCCCGTCGCCGCCTGCGCCCCTGTGCCCGAAACCGGGCAATCGAGCAGCGCCACGCCCACCTCGGCGCAGGACGCCCGCGCGGCCTCTTTCGCCTCCAGCGGCAAGGTGCCCATCTCGGCAATCACCATGCCCACGCGCAGGTGGGGCCGCATCTCGGCCACCACGGCCTCCAGCGCTTTGACCGATGGCAGTGCCATCAGGATCACATCTGCCCCCTGCGCCACTTCGGCCGCCGTGGCGCAGCCGCGCCCACCAAGACCGTCCAGCGCCATCCGCGCCGCCGGCACAGGATCAAAGCCCAGCACCGTGGTCCCGGCGCGGCGCAGGTTGGTGGCATAAGCCATCCCCATGATGCCCAACCCGATCAGGCCCACGCGCGGCAGGGTCATGCGCTGGCCTCCAGCCAATCGGCAAGGGCGGCGTGAAACGCCTCGGGGTCTTCCATATTCGGGATATGCGCCAGCCCTTCCAGCACGATCAGCCCGGCGCCAGGTGTGGCCGCCGCCATCGCCGCCATCGCCTCTTTCGGCGCGCCCATGTCCTCGGCCCCGACCAGATACTGAACCGGCGGCTGCATCGATCCCAGATGGCGCAGGTAATCCAGCCCCATCAGGGCATTGGCGCAGCCAATGTATCCCGCAGCCGACGTGGCGCTGATCATCGCCGCCGCCCGCGCCTTGGGCTCTTCGGCACAGGCTGGCGTGAACCAGCGCGCCAAGGTGCCATCCACCAGTGCGGCGGTGCCATTCGCCTGCACCACGGCAATCCGGTCGATCCAGCCTTGCACGAAAGGGGGCGGATTGTCGGCCCGCGCATCGCAGACCACCATCCGCCGCACCCGGCCCGGATGCGCGAGGCCGAAACCCAGCGCCGTCATCCCGCCCAGAGACAGCCCGATCACATCTGCCTGTTCTGCGCCCACATGATCGAGCACCGCCAGCATATCGGCGACCAGCAGATCAAAGTCATAGGCCCCGTCCGAGGCCGTGCTTTGCCCATGCCCGCGCGTGTCATAGCGCACCACCCGGTGGCTGCGCGTCAGCACCTCCATCTGGTCGTCCCACATGGTCAGATCGGCCGCCAGCGAGTTTGACAGCAAAAGCCAAGGCTTGCCCGCCGATCCATCCACCTGCGCGGACAGCGTGGCCCCGGCCACCGGAACCGCGATGCGCGTCATTCCGCAGCCTCGGCCACGGCGGAGTTCACCATCGGCAGCACCTTTTCCGCCAGCAGCACCTTGGACCGCCGCGCCAGCGCCACATCCGTCCAGTCATGCCCGGCGTAAAGCAGCGTGCCGAAGGGGCCGACCTGATCGCGGAAGGCCAGCAGTTCATCGGCTACTTTGTCGGGCGTGCCCCAAATCACCAGACGGTCCAGCACGTAATCCAGCGTCACATCATCATCCGACATGTTTGGATCATCCTTGAACAGGTTGGACCGCCCGTTCTTCTTCAGCTTGGTCACCAGCGATTTGTAGTAATGCACATAGGGCGACCCCGCCCCCAGCGCGTATTCCCGCGCGTTGTTCAGGTCATCGGCGACGAAGATGCTTTTCGCCACGCGCCAGTTGCCAAAATCCACCGCCCGCCCGCCCTCGGCGCAGCCCGCAGCATAGCTTTCACGATGCGTGGCCACCCATTTCGGCATCAGGAAGTTGGCCGAGATCGGATCCCACCCACGCGCCGCCGCCGCCGTCACCCCCTTGGAAAACGGCGCAACCGCCGTCACCACGATGGGCGGATGCGGGCGCTGCAAGGGCTTGCCGATCTTGCCCTGCCCGATCTCGCCCATCAGCGTCCGCTCGGTCGAAATGTTCCAGTATTTGCCCTTCAGGTTATAGGGCGCTTCCTGCGTCCACAGCGCCAGCACCATGTCGATGGCTTCAAGGAACATGGCGTTACGGTCATTGTCGAGGTTGCCAAAAATCTCGGCATCCGACAGCAGGCCGCCCGGGCTGATCCCGAAGTTGAACTTACCGTCCAGCAGGTGATCCAGCATCGCCAACTGGCCGGCCACATGCGCCGGATGGGCGTTGGGCAGGTTCACCGTGCCGGTGCCCATGCGGATATTCTTCACCCGCCCCGCCAGCGTCGCGATGAACAAGGCGCAGGAGGTGATGTTTTCCGCAAGGTCGGTGACATGCTCGCCGACATAGCCTTCGGTAAAGCCCAGCTCATCGGCCAGAAGGAAGGCTTCCTGATCCTCACGCAGACACTGACGCCAATCCTTGGTCAACGGGTGGATCGGCATGGTGAAAAAGCCAAGCTGCATCGACGGTCTCCACTGCGGTGTGGGGGTCAAGCTAGGCCGCGCCAGACTTCAGCGGAAACGATAATATATGATGGCTGCTATCAGATTTTTCGATTGGGCTCAGATGGCCCGATCAAGGACGTCCATTCTGCGTCGGCCCGGCGATATTCCTCTTCCAGATAACGCAGGAAGGCGGCGGCTGCCGGGCTCATCGCTTTGCGGGCAGGTTCAACCACCACATAACTGACCGTCAGTTCCGGTCCGGTGAGGGGATGCAGCCAACGATCACGTCCGTCGATATCCTTGCGGCAGATGGTGGCGGGCAGCACTGTGGCGTAATCGGACGTTGCCACCAGTTCCAGCGTGGCAAACATCGCGTCCATGTCGATGATCTTGCCGACCGTCAACCCGTTTGAGGCGATGAAATCATCCAGCCGGTCCCGGCGCACATTGCCCTTGGCGGGCAGGACCAGCCGCAGGGGTGTGACATCAGCCAGCCTCACCGGCGTCAGATGCGGGATCGGTCCGCCGGGGCGGCAGACCAGAAATTCGCGATCCGTGCCCAGGTGGCGGCTGCGCATCCCCGTGCGCCCGCCATCCTGCGGCACCACGACGAAATCCGCCTCACCTTCGGCCAGACGATCCATCAGCGCGGCGGAATAAGCCTCGACCACCGTCACATCGACATTTGGATGATCGGCAAGAAAGCGGCTGAGCGTCGGGGCCAACACGCCGCGCGTGAAGGTGGGCATCAGGCCGATCCTGACCGGCCCGCTTATCGTGCCGGACAGGTTGCGCAATTCTGCCTCGGCCCCTTCCAGACGGCGCAGGATATCAACGGCGGTTTCGTAAAGGCGCTGTCCGGCATGCGTGGGGGTAACCCCCCGGGCGGAGCGGTCAAACAACGTGGTGCCCAGCGTTTCTTCCAACTGCTTGATCTGCATCGACAAGCCAGATTGCGTGGCGTTCAGGCGCGTGGCGGCGCGGTTGAACGACCCTTCCTCGAAGATGCCCACGAAGGTCGACAATTGGCGAAAGTTCATGGGTATCACCCTTAATGATATCTATGGACAGATATTATTGTTTCCGGTGATTGCCCGCCACGCCTATTTTTGCTGTGTCAAACATCAGGGCGGGTCGCGCATGAACATCCCCAATTCCTTTGTTGCCGATGGCATGGCAGGCGATCTGCGCCCCTGCGATCCGGCCAGCTATCGCGATGTGATGGGGGCCTTTGCCACGGGCGTCACAGTGATGACCCTTGGCACCGCCGATGGCTTTCGGCTGGGCGTGACGGCGAGTTCTTTCAACACCGTCTCGCTCGACCCGCCGCTGATCTTGTGGAGCTTGGCGCTCAAGGCGCCCAGTCTGGCCGAATTCAGGCGGCATGACCATTTCGCCGTGAACGTGCTTGCCGCCGATCAGAAGGATATCGCCCTGCAATTCGCACGGCCCTCGGAGGACAAGTTCGCAGGCATACCAACCGCGCAAGGCACGCTGGGCCTGCCCCTGATCGTGGGCGCGCTGGCCCATATCGAATGCCGGACGGTGGCCCGCTATCCGGGCGGCGACCATGAGATCATACTGGGCGAGGTTGTCAGCCTGCGCCGCGCCGATCGTGCGCCGCTGGTGTTTCAAAGCGGCGCCTTCCATGGCCTGACCCGCGCTTAATCCAGCGGCAGAGGGCGGTTCGGGCTCAGCTTGTTCTCGACTGTGGTAAAGGTGAGCACGGTGTTGCCGATGTTTTCCAGATCATGCGTCATGAACTGGCCCGCCGCAAAATGCATGTGCCTGGTATCGCCGGGGGCATAGTCCATCTCCACCACACGGCCATCGGGATTGCGCGACCGCGCCCGCCCGTGGGAGGTGGCCACCCAGAAATAGTTCAGCACATGGGTATGGAACGGCATCCGATCCCCCGGCGCGATTTCGATCAGCCAGATGCGGTATTCGGATGTTTCATCCACCAGACGCGAACCGACGCGGCCGTTGGCGCGCGCGCCAGCCGCCTCGGCCACCAACGCAGGCGACCAGTGCGGCGCTTGGGGATCAGCTTGGGCGGACATTGCAGCTCTCCGTTGCGTTTTGATGTTCTTATTTATAATATGATAAATAACGAAATCTGGCAAGGAAGTCTGGATGTCTCGGCGTGCGGTCATCTGTGGCGGTTCTATCGGCGGGCTGTTCTGCGCCGCCTTTCTGCGCAAGGCCGGTTGGGACACGGTTGTTCTGGAACGGTCGCGCAGCGAACTGTCGGGGCGCGGCGCGGGGATCGTCACCCATGACCTTCTGCTGGATCTGATTGCCCGCGCCGGGGCGCCAATCACCGAGTTGGGCGTGCAGGTGCAGGATCGGGTGGCCTTTGATTTGGCAGGTGATCGCGTCGCCACCCTGCCTTTGCCGCAGATCGTCACCTCATGGGACCGCGTTCATTCTCTGTTGCGCGCATTGGTGCCGGATGGTGGCTATCGCCTCGACAAGGCGGTGGCGCGCTATGATGACCATGGCGACAGCGTCAAGCTGACCTGCGAAGATGGCAGCCAGTTCGAGGCTGACGTGCTGATCGGGGCGGATGGCTTCCGCTCTGCCCTGCGCGGACAGATGCAGCCAGAGGTGCAGCCCGTCTATTCCGGCTATGTCGTCTGGCGCTGTCTGGCCCGTGAAGCGGACCTGCATCCCGACCTTCGCGATCAGGTGTTCGACAGTTTCGGGTTTTTCCTGCCGCAGGGCACGCAGATCCTTGGGTATCCGATTGCAGGGCCCGGCAATGACCTGCGGCCGGGACACCGGCGATACAACTTTGTCTGGTATGCCCCGGTTGAGGCGGGCGAACTGGCCGACATGCTCACCGATGCAAAGGGCATCCATCACCCTGTCACCATCCCGCCGCCACTGGTGCGTGATGATGTGCTGGACCGGATGCAGGGTTTTGCCCGCAACCATCTGGCCAAACCGTTCCTTGAGGTTCTCGCTCGGTCCGAGCGGCCCTTCTTCACCCCGATCTACGACCATCTCTCGCCCGTCTTTGCCGCCGGACGCGTGGCGCTTGCCGGGGATGCTGCCTGTGTCGCGCGGCCCCATGTCGGCATGGGGGTGACCAAGGCCGCCGCTGATGCCGAGGCGTTGGCGCGGCACCTGACGACCGGAACGGTGACGCAGGCGCTGGCAGCCTATGGCACCGAACGCCACGCCGCCGCAGCACTGGCCCATGCGACGGCGCAACGACTGGGCCGCTATATCTTTGCAGGGCCGGATCAGAGCAGCAACCAAGACGGCCGCAACAACCCCAACCTTGCCCGCATCATGGCCGAGACGGCGGTAGTCCCCGCCGCCCCGGATTATCCCGTTACTTGATGGCCTGCGGGTTGATCGGCGACCCGCATCCCCCCGGCACGTTCATCGGCGGCGCGCAGAAGAAGAATTCGTAAACCCCATCCGCCGCGCAATCCTCGGCCAGTTCCTTGACGAAAAAGATTTCGCCCATCGTGATCCCGATGGCCGGGATCACCACCCAATGCCAAGGCTGGTTCGCCTCATCCGTTTCATTCGGACGCACTTCGCAGCCCCAGGTATCGGCGCAGATCGCCGCGATATCGTGTTGGCGGATCCAGTAGGCCGTCTCGAAGGCAAGGCCCGGCGCATCGCCGCCCGCATAGCCGGTCCAGTCACCTTTGGCGAGGCAACGCTCCTGATGGCCGGTGCGCACGATCACGAAATCGCCGCGCCGGATGTCCACCCCCTGTGCCGCCGCCGTGGCATCAAGATCGGCGTTGGTGATCGGATAGCCATCGGGCAGGGAATCGACCCCCTTCCACCGCGCCACATCCAGCAGGACGCCGCGCCCCACCATCTTGTCGCGGGTGTGTTCGATGCCGTTCTTCTTGGCCCCCTGCACGTCGACCAGCGTGGCCGGGTAGCCGTTCCACATCTTGTCATCGAGAAAGATATGCGCCAGCGCGTCCCACTGCGTTGAACACTGCATCGGCAGATTGATGGCATCATCGGCATAGCGCAGATAGGCCTTGCCATCCCCATCTTGCACGCCCGCCACCGCATCCGTGCCGGTCGCCAGCATCTGGTGCAGCGGGTTCCAGCGCCCCCCGAACAACCCCGACTGGATCTTTTCATCCAACGGCAGACCCAGCGCGAATGTCTTGCCGCGCTTGATCAGCTTTGCCGCGGCGGCCACATCTTCGGGCGTGACTAGGTTCAGGGTTCCGATCTGATCCTCCGGCCCCCAGCGACCCCAGTTCGACAGTTCCTGCGCCGCCTCATAGATCTTGGCGCGATTGACCTTCATTGCCATCCTCACTCCTCCCGCTATTCTTGCGGCGCTGCCGCGTTGTTATTTATCGCACGATAAAGAAAACGCCATCAGCACGCAACGCAAGAGACAGCGCCCCCGGGCGGACAGGTGATGGAACGTGACAGAGCCCGAAACGCAGCCAGACAGCCCGACCGACCTGTCCCCGCTTGCCCGCCGCACCCGCCTATCGCCCGCCGCGCGCAAGCAGGAAGTGCTGGCCGAGGCCATCCTGTATTTTGCCGATGAAGGCTTTGATGGCGGCACGCGCGGGCTGGCAAAGCGGATGGGGATCACGCAACCGCTGCTCTATCGCTATTTCCCGTCCAAAGACGATCTGGTGAATGAGGTGTATCGCGCCGTCTACCTTGACCGCTGGCAAAGCGGCTGGGAGGACACGATCCGTGACCGGCAGCTTCCGATTGAGACGCGGCTGCACCGTTTTTATCAGAGCTACACCTCGGTGGTGTTTGACCGGAACTGGCTGCGGATATTCTTCTTTGCCGGGCTGAAGGGCCTTGATCTGAACGCGCGCTACCTCCAGCGGGTGGAAAGCGCGCTGCTTGGCCCGATCTGGGCCGAAACCTGCATCGCCTTTGGTCAGCCCGCACCTGCGGCGCAGCAGACGGGGACACATGATCTGGTCTGGCAGATGCACGGCGCGATATTCTACCACGGCATCCGCCAGCAGATTTACGGCGATCGTTCGGTCAGCATCGACCAGACGATCTCGTTGGCCATAGAAACCTATCTGGGCGCGGCGCAGGATCACTTGGGGTGAACTGACCACAGGCCCTTTGACCATGCACGCTGCATGGCTATGAACCAAAACAGGAAGACGATGACTTTGCACCCAATCAGCGGACCCTTCGCCTCGCTGCCGATGTATGACCGCCCCGAACTTCAAGCCGAGACGGATCGCTATTGGGCGCTGATCCGCGACGGTCTGGCGGCGCGCGGGATCGCCGCGCCCGAGGCATTGCGCCGGGGGGATGCCGTGTTGATGCCGCAATGGGAGAGCGCCGATCTGATCGTGTCGCAGACCTGCGGCTTTCCCTATCGGGCGCGGCTGCATGGCGGGGTGGAGCTGATCGGGACGCCGGATTTCGGCAATGACGGCTGCGCGCCGGGATACTACCGGTCCATCCTGATCGCACGGGCGGACGATCCGCGCAGCAGCTTTGCCGAGTTTGCAGGCGCGGCCCTGGCCTATAATGACGGGTTGTCGCAATCGGGATGGGCGGCACCGATCAACCATGCCGCAGCAACCGGCATCCGGCTGCGTCCGGGGGTGGAGACCGGATCGCATCGCGCCTCGGCCCATGCCGTGGCAGAGGGGCGGGCAGAACTGGCGGCGATTGATGCGCTGACCTGGTCGCTCTTGTGCGAGTTTGAAGACATGTCGCGCGTCAAGGTGATCGGGGCGACAGACCCCACCCCCGCCCTGCCCTACATCACTGCGAAGGGGCGCGACGCCGAGGCCATCCGCGCGGCGGTGGCCGAGGCGATTGCCGCGCTGACCCCGGCAGATCGGGCAAGGCTGCGCCTGCGCGGGATCGTGCAGATTCCGGCATCGGCCTATCTTGCGGTGCCCATCCCGCCATCGCCTGAACAGATCGCGCAGGAAAACTGATCAAATCGGCAGCGACCCGGCGGAAGTTGTGCCGAATGGCCGTTGCATTGCCCCGAATGATGCGCCTTACTCCACCACCACATTCACCAGCGCACCGAGCAAAGTGACAGATTACAGCCCCGATACGCCCGTCATCCGCATTCGCAACCTGCACAAGAGCTATGGTCAGCTTGAAGTGCTCAAGGGTGTGGATCTTGTCGCGCCGCGTGGGCATGTGATTTCGCTGATCGGATCTTCGGGTTCAGGCAAATCAACCCTGCTGCGCTGCTGCAACATGCTTGAGGAAAGCCAGGACGGCGAGATCGAGTTCGAAGGCGAGGCCGTCCGCTGGAAAGGTCACGGGTCGAGCCGCCATCCCGCCGACAAGGCGCAGGTCATGCGGATGCGCACGAACCTTTCCATGGTGTTCCAGCAGTTCAATCTGTGGTCCCACCTGACCATCCTTCAGAATGTGATGGAGGCCCCGGTCACGGTGCTGAAGCGCGATCCGAAAGAGGTAGAGGAAAAGGCCCGCGCCTATCTGGCCAAGGTGGGCATCGTGGAAAAATGCGATGCTTGGCCTGCCCAGCTTTCAGGCGGCCAGCAACAGCGGGCGGCCATTGCCCGCGCCTTGTGCATGGAGCCGCGCGCGCTGCTGTTCGATGAACCGACCTCGGCCCTTGACCCTGAACTGGAACAGGAAGTGGTCAAGGTCATCAAGGCGCTGGCCGAAGAGGGGCGCACGATGATCCTTGTCACCCATGACATGAAGCTTGCCGCCGATGTATCGGACCATGTGATCTTTCTGCACAAAGGAAAGATCGAAGAAGAAGGTCCGCCCGACAGGCTGTTCGGCAATCCGCAGACCGAAAGGCTGCGCGGGTTTCTGTCTGCCACCGCCTGAGGCGGCCAAAACAATAACCTATCAACCCAAGGGAGCTACCCAATGAAGAAAATGATGCTTGCCACCGCGTTTCTGGCGCTGACTGCCGGCGGATCGCTGGCGCAGGACGTTGTCCGGATCGGCACTGAAGGCGCCTATGAGCCCTACAACTATATCGATCAGGCCACCGGCGAACTGACCGGGTATGAAATCGAACTGGGTAACGAGCTGTGCAAACGCGCATCGCTGAACTGTGAATTCGTGCAGAACGCCTGGGATTCGATCATCCCGAACCTGCAGTCGGGCAACTACGACATGATCATGGCCGGCATGTCGATCACAGATGAGCGGGAAGAAGTCATCGACTTCAGCCAGAACTACATTCCCCCGGCCTCCTCGGCCTATCTGGCCCTGACGGCGGATGCCAATGTCGGCGAAGGCGCCGTGGTGGCCGCGCAAACCGGCACGATTCAGGCGGGTTATGTGGCCGAATCCGGCGCGACCCTGCTGGAATTCGCGACCCCGGATGAAACCGTGGCCGCCGTGCGCAATGGCGAAGCGGATGCTGTCTTTGCCGACAAAGACTACCTCGCCCCGATCGCGGCAGATTCGAACGGCGAAGTCGTTCTGCTGGCCAATGAAGTGCAGCTTGGCGGCGGCGTTGGTATCGGCATGCGCGAAACCGACACCGAGCTGAAGGAAAAGATGAACGCGGCCATCCAGTCGATGAAGGATGACGGCACGCTGAACACCATGATCACCAAATGGTTCGGCCCCGAAGCCGCGACCTTCTGATCAGGCGGGGGCGGCGATCACGCCGCCCCCCTTTCCCCGATGTTCGAATATTGCGCCGATCCTTCGCAACTGTCCGGCCTGACCTGGCTGAGCTGCTACCTGACCACAGGGACGCATTTCAATTTCTATTGGTCTTTCCTGACGGTGCTGATGCTGCTGGCCGTGACCGCGCCCACAGCGCTGGCCTTCGGCTTCGGCGGCGCGATGATGGCGCGGTCGCCCGTTTTGCCGGTGTCGCTGATCGGGCGCGGCTATATTGCCGCGGTGCGCGGCGTACCGGACATCGTCTATTTCCTGTTTTTCGTCATCGCGTTGGACCAAGGGCTGGAATGGGCCAAGCACCTGTTCGTCTGCGATGATCTGAGCCAGCCGGTCTGGCAGGGCACCGAGTTTCGGGTCTGTGCTGCGGCCAAGGTGCCTTTGGCAACATCCGCGGCGATCTGGCATTCGGCCTATGCCTTTGCGATTGCGGTCTTTACCTTTGCGCTGGTCTTCGGGGCCTTTGCCGCGAACGTCCTGTACGGCGCGATGCAGGCGGTGCCACGGGCGCAACTGGAAACCGGCGAAGCCTACGGCATGACCCAGCGGCAGGTGTTCCGCCGGATTCTGGTGCCGCAGATGTGGGTTTTTGCCCTGCCCGGCCTGTCGAATCTTTGGCTTATCCTGATCAAGGCGACGCCTTTGCTGTTCCTGCTGGGGATTCAGGACATCGTCTATTGGGCGCGCGAATTGGGCAGCGCCAAGACAAGCGGGAACAACCCCTATCCGCATGGCGACTGGCGGGTGTTCTATTTCCTGGCCCTGCTGGTGTTCTACCTTGCCTTCACGCGGGTGTCGGAAATTGTGCTGGGTCGCCTGACGCAGCGCCTGTCCAGCGGACAGGCTACGCTGGGCGGCGAACAGTTGCGCAAGGCGGGGGCCTGAGATGGAGCCGATGACCTGCTTTGAAACCATTCAGGCCTATGGTCTGCGCTCGCTCGGGATCGGTGAGCGGCTGCTGCCCCGGTCGGATTTCACCCTGTGTCAGCATTTCACGCTGATCGGGTCAGGGATGATCTGGAATATCTATTTCGGCGTGCTGGCCCTGCTGTTCGGTTTCTTTTTGGCCAATGCGCTTGCGCTGGCCAAGGCAAGCCGCAGCCCCTGGACGCGCAAACCCGCGGAATGGTTCATCTTCGTCTTCCGGGGATCGCCGCTCTTCATCCAGTTCTTTCTGGCCTATGAAATGCTGGTCCTGCTGCCCAAGGCCGGGATCAATGTCATGGGCATCACGATCGAAACCGCCTGGACAACCCGCGCCTGGGCCGGGGCGCTGTTCGTGCTGTTCCTGAACACGGCGGCCTATTCGGCCGAAATCTTCTATGGGGCGCTGAAATCCGTGCCCAAAGGCGATGTCGAGGCGGCGGATTGCCTATGGCCTTACGGGGTGGTCGCGGTTCCGGCGCATCCTGTGGCCCACGATGCTGCGGCTGGGATGGCCTGCCTACACGAACGAGGCGATCTTTCTGTTTCACGCCACGACGCTGGTCTACTTTTCGGGCTTTCCGGCGTTTCAGCAGAAGGGCGACGCGCTCTATTACGCCAACTTTTTTGCCGACAAGACCTTCAATCCCTTCATCCCCTATCCCATCGTGGGGTTCTATTTCATCATCCTCACGCTGCTGCTGATCTGGGTGTTCAATCGCATCAACCGCTATCTGAACCGTCATTTGCCTTCAAATATGACGGGCAGAATCCGCTTGCGTGCGCAGGTGATCCGATAGTAACCTTGATTTGATCAAATTCCCCGGCCGCCGGCCGGGTCTGCACAAGCTGCGGCGCAGGGCATGGGGCCCGGCGGACATGGGATCGAACACAGGGGAAGGATCGGGGCCGGGCATATGCTCCCCCGCCTGAAAAAAACGATGATGAAGGATTGGCTGAGAAAGCATCCCGATGTCCGCACCATTCGCGTCGCGGCCGTGGATCTGAACGGGCAGGCGCGCGGCAAACGCGTTCCGGCCCGCTTTGCGGAAAATGTGACCAAGAACGGGACGCGGTTCCCCTTTTCGGTTCTGAACCTGGATATCTGGGGCGAAGATATCGACGACAGCCCGCTGGTGTTTGAACAGGGCGATCAGGACGGGGTGTTGAAACCGACCGAACGCGGCTTCATGCCGATGCCTTGGCTTGAGGCGCCCACCGCGCTGCTGCCCATCTGGATGTTCCGTGAAAACGGCACGCCCTATGAGGGCGACCCCCGCCATGCGCTGCGGTCGGTGGTGGAAAAGTTCAAGGAACGCGGCCTGACGCCTGTCGTGGCCATGGAGTTGGAGTTCTTCCTGATCGACGACAGCGGCAAGACGATGCAGGTTCCCGCGTCACCCCGATCAGGCAAGCGGCGCAAAGCAGCGGAAACGCTGTCGATCCGGGCGCTGGATGCCTTTGATACCTTCTTCACCGATCTGTATGACGCCTGCGAGGCGATGGACATTCCCGCCGATACGACCACGTCGGAAACCGGGCTTGGCCAGTTCGAAGTGAACCTGATGCATTGCGACGATCCCTTGCGGGCCGCCGATGATGCCTGGCTGTTCAAGATGCTGGTCAAGGGTCTGGCACGGCGGCACGGCTTTGCCGCCAGTTTCATGGCCAAACCCTATCCGGAATATTCCGGGTCCGGCCTGCACACGCATTTCAGCCTGATCGACGAAGATGGCCGCAACGTGTTTGACTCAGGCGGTCCCAAGGGCACCGCGACGTTGCGATCGGCCGTGGCGGGCTGCCTGAACGCAATGCACGATTCCACGCTGATCTTTGCGCCGCATCAGAACAGCTACGAACGGCTGGTGCCGGGCAAGCATGCACCCACCGCGATCTGTTGGGGGTATGAAAACCGGACCAGCGCGATCCGTATCCCGGCCGGCAATCCCAGCGCGCGGCGGGTGGAACACCGCGTCGCGGGCGGGGATGTGAACCCCTATCTGATGTTGGCGGCCATCCTTGGCGCGGCACTGGACGGGATCACACAGGCGATGGAACCGCCCGCGCCGATCACCGGCAACGCCTATGCCGTCGAAGACTTGCCGCAGATCCCGGCCACCTGGGAGGCCGCGATCGAGGCGCTGGAGCACAGCAGCATCGTACCGCGCTTCATCCATCCGGAACTGATCAAGAACCTGATCCAGACGAAGCGGCAGGAACTGCACTACATCGGCGAGCTGAGCGAAAGTGAAAGGGTCGAACTCTATCTCGACACTGTCTGAGTGTGACGAGGCCTGAATTTTCGCAGAAAATTCGTTGGCCTCGTCCGGCATAGGGGGCAACGCTCTTTCTGCGAAAGAACAGCCCCCTTGCCGAATGCGATTGTCAGGCACTACCTTTGATCACGGCAGAACAGGCGAACAGCATGCGGATCGGCATTCTTCAGACCGGCCTCGCCCCCGAGGCCCTTGCCCCCGAGATGGGGGATTACCCCGACATGTTCGCCCGCCTGTTGGACGGTCATGGCTTCACCTTCCAGACTTGGAAAGTTGTGGAAGGGGAGTTTCCCGCCTCTGTCCAGGATGCCGATGGCTGGCTGATCACCGGGTCGCGGCACGGGGTTTATGAAGACCATCCCTGGATCCCACCACTGGAGGATTTCATCCGGGCGGCCTTTGCCGCGCGGGTGCCGGTTGTGGGCATCTGCTTTGGTCATCAGATCGTGGCGCAGGCCATGGGCGGCAAGGTCGAACGCTACAATGGTGGCTGGGCGGTGGGCGCGACCGAATATGATTTCGGCGGCGAAACACTGCGCCTGAACGCCTGGCACCGCGATCAGGTGATCCGTGTGCCAGAGGGCGCGCAGGTGATTGCCACCAACGAATTCTGCGCCAATGCCGCGCTTCTTTATGACGACCGCGCGCTGACGGTGCAGGCCCATCCGGAGTTTCGCCCCGATTTCATCGACGGCTTGATAAGGACAAGGGGCAAAGGGCTGGTTCCAGACGAGGTCATGGCAGAAGCCACGGCACGGATGGACCTGCCCATTCAGGACAAGACCATGGCGGGGCGTATCGCCGCCTTCTTCAAGGAACCGCGCGCCTGACGGATGGGCGCGCGGGCAACCGCAAAACAAGAGATTACACATGTCCAAGTGGACCGAGAAACTGCCCGAAGCCGCGCGTGATTTCATCGCAGGCCGCCGGGTTGATGAAGTGGAATGCATCATCGCCGATATCGCCGGCGTGGCGCGGGGCAAGGCGATGCCCGCTTCGAAATTCGCCAAGCAGGCCAGCTATTTCCTGCCCAACTCGATCTTCCTGCAAACAATCACCGGGGAATGGGCCGACAATCCGTCAGGTGCCTTTACCGAACCGGACATGATCCTTGTGCCGGATTTCAGCACGGCCACCGCCGCGCCCTGGACGGCGGATGTGACGCTGCAAGTGATCCATGACGCGCAGGATCAGCAGGGCAATCCCGTCCCCACTGCCCCGCGCAACGTGCTGAAAAAGATCGTCGCGCTTTACAATGCCGAAGGCTGGCAGCCTATCGTTGCGCCAGAGATGGAGTTTTTCCTGACCGCCCGCAACCTTGATCCGAACATGCCGGTGATGCCGCCGATGGGCCGGTCCGGCCGCCGCGCGGCAGGAAAACAGGCCTATTCCATGAGCGCGGTCGATGAATATGGCAAGGTGATTGACGACATCTACGACTTTGCCGAAGCGCAGGGGTTCGAGATTGACGGCATCCTTCAGGAAGGCGGCGCCGGGCAGGTGGAAATCAACCTCGCCCATGGCGATCCGGTCGCGCTGGCCGATGAGATCTTTTTCTTCAAGCGCCTGATCCGTGAGGCGGCGCTGCGGCATGACTGTTTCGCCACCTTCATGGCCAAACCGATCGAGGGCGAACCCGGATCGGCTATGCATATCCACCATTCGGTGGTGGATATGAAAACCGGCAAGAACATCTTTTCCGACAAGAAGGGCGGCGAAACGCCGGAGTTCCTGCATTTCATCGCCGGGATGCAGACCCACCTGCCCGCCGCCGTGGCCCTTCTGGCCCCTTACGTGAACAGCTATCGCCGCTACGTCCCCGATTTCGCAGCACCCATCAATCTGGAATGGGGGCGCGACAACCGCACCACCGGCCTGCGCGTGCCAATTTCGGGGCCCGAGGCGCGGCGTCTGGAAAACCGCCTCGCAGGGATGGATTGCAACCCCTATCTCGGCCTCGCCGCCAGCCTGGCCTGTGGCTATCTGGGGCTGAAGGCGGGCAAGATGCCGCGTCCGGAATGCACGCAAGACGCCTATAACATGGAAACGGACCTGCCCTACAATCTGGGCGATGCGCTGGATCTGCTGGAAGAAGATGCTGCCCTGCGCGAAGTGCTGGGGGTGGAATTCTGCAATGTCTATGACAGCGTGAAGCGCAATGAATACAAGGAATTCCTGCAGGTCATCAGCCCGTGGGAACGTGAGCATCTGCTCTTGAACGTCTGATGCGCCTGAACCTGTTGCATGCCAATGACCGGGCGGGGGAATATCCCCCGTCTTTCTACGCCGCCACGCGCGCCGAGTTTGCCGCCCTACCCCCGCTGGCAGGCGAGGTGCGGGCAGATGTCTGTGTGATTGGCGCGGGCTATACCGGTCTGTCCGCTGCGCTGCATCTGGCACAGCGCGGCTATCGCGTTGTGGTGCTAGAGGCGCATCGCGTGGGCTTTGGCGCGTCGGGCCGCAATGGTGGGCAGGTGGGCAGCGGGCAACGGCTGGATCAAGAGGCGCTGGAGGCAACGGTAGGCCGCGCCGACGCGCGCCGCCTGTGGGATCTGGCGGAAGACGCCAAAGGTATGGTGCGCGGCCTGATCGCCGAGCATGACATGCCGGTGCGGCTCCACCCCGGCATCGCCCATGCCTGCTGGACAGCGGCAGAGGCGCGCGATGCGCAGGCCTATGCCGAAAAACTGCGCCGCGACTATGAGTATGATCAGGTCGAAACCCTGTCGCGCGATCAGATGGCGCGGCTGATCCCATCCGGCGTCTTTGCCGGGGGCGAGGTGGACCGGGGCGCGGGGCATGTGCACCCGCTGAACTATGCGATCGGCTTGGCGCGGGCGGCGCTGGCGGCGGGTGCCGTGATCCATGAACGGTCCGAGGTGACGCGGGTCGATCAGGGCGCGAAATCGGTGGTGCATACGTCCGAGGGCCGGGTGACCTGCGATCACCTGATCCTTGCCTGCAACGGCTATCTGGGTGGGCTGGTGCCGCAGGTGGCCGCCCGGGTGATGCCTATCAACAATTTCATCGTCGCAACCGAACCGCTGGGAGACCGGGCGGCGCAGGTTCTGGCCGAACCCGTCGCCGTGGCGGATACGAAATTCGTGGTAAACTACTGGCGGCTGTCCGAGGATAATCGCCTGCTGTTCGGCGGCGGTGAAAGCTATGGCTATCGGTTCCCCGACATCATCCAGACCGTGCGCAAGCCGATGCTGGAGATTTATCCCGCATTGCGCGATGTGCGGATCGACCACGCATGGGGCGGAACGCTGGCCATCACCATGACACGCAATCCGTGCTTCCTGCGCGTTGCTCCCAACATCCTGTCGGCCTCCGGCTATTCCGGGCATGGCGTGGCGCTGGCCACTTTGGCCGGGCGGTTGCTGGCGGAAACGGTGGCCGGACAGGCGGAACGGTTCGACCTGATGGCAACCCTGCCCACCCCGCGCTTTCCGGGCGGGGCCATGTTGCGCTGGCCAATACTGGTTCTTGCGATGACTTGGTTCTCTCTCCGCGACAGGTTGGGGTTCTGACTGTCTGCTTGGGCGATTTCCCGCCATTGAACGGGGGGAAAAACCTGCTGTCGTAAAGATGTCACTGGAAATGTGGCATCTGTCCCTTTACACAAAAACAGAAGAAGAGTTTCAGAAAAGGTGCAGGATGGCTCCTGACGGACAGACGCTCGCCCCCAATGTCTATGACTCTGAGGCGATCCCCGATGCGGCGCGGGCCGAGATCGACCGACTGCTCGCTACCGGTGACCTGTTCCGCTACACCGCCCCGGAAGGCGCCCCCGTTGCGCTGCTGGAGGCCGAGTTCGCCGCACTTCTGGGTGCACGCTATGCGCTGGCCGTTTCCTCCTGCTCTGCCGCTCTGTTCCTGTCGCTCAAGGCGCTGGACCTGCCGCGTGGTGCAAGGGTCCTGATCCCCGCCTTTACCTTCGCCGCCGTGCCCTCCTCGATCGTGCATGCTGATTGCGTGCCGGTTCTGGTTGAGGTGGGGGCGAATTACCGCGTCGATATGGCCGATTTCGAAACGAAGCTGGCCAATGCCTCGGCCGTGATGATCAGCCACATGCGCGGCCATACGTCCGATATGGATGCGATCATGGCGCTGTGCGATGCGCGCGGCATTCCGGTGATCGAAGATGCGGCACATTCGCTCGGCACCACATGGAACGGGCGCAATATCGGCACCATCGGCAAGGTGGGCTGTTTCAGCTTTCAGTCCTACAAACTGGTGAATGCCGGCGAAGGCGGGATCATGGTGACGGATGATCCGGAACTGGCCGCGCGGGCGATCATCATGTCGGGCGCCTATGAGGAAAACTGGAAGAAACATCCGGGCCTGTCGAACAGCTGTGCGCATTGGCAGAACAAGCTGCCTTTGTACAATCTGCGCATGCAGAACCTGTCGGCGGCCGTGATCCGCCCACAACTGCCCGAAGTGGCCCGGCGCGTGACGCAAGGGCGTGCTAACCACGATTGGGTCGCGGCACAGTTGAACAGCAGCGACTGGATGCAGGTGCCCCCTGCCCTGCCGCAGGAGTTGCGCGCGCCGGATTCGATCCAGTTCAACCTGACGGGCGACTGGACGGATGATGAGGCGCGCGCCTTCCAAAAAGCCGCCAAGCGGCGCGGGGTTTCGGTGCAGATTTTCGGCCTGTCCGAAGGGAACGCCCGTGCCTTCTGGAACTGGCAATTCCTGACCGATCTGCCTGAGTTGCCGCAGACACGTGCCATGCTGATGCGCGCCTGCGACGTACGCCTGCCGGCCCGGCTGACCGAGGCAGAGCTGGATTACATCGCAACCGCCATTCTTGAGGCCGCCCACGACATAAAGGGCTAAGACAAAGAATTTTCGGCGAAAATTCTTTGATGCGATCTTTCTGCGAAAGATCGGAAAATCCTTTTTCAAAGGATTTTCGCTAAGGCAATCTTTTCCATGGAAAAAATTGCAGCCTTACAGAACCTTGAGCGCAGAGCCAAGCCAAGGCCAGGTCGCCTGTGCGGGATCAACCACCTGCGCCTGCAAAAGTCGGCGCAAACGGGCGGCCACTTCACCCGGCATATCGCGCAGAACACCCGCGCGGGCGTGCAAGGACAGGGTCCGTCCCAGCGGTTCAAACGGCAACGGGCGCAGGTCCACCGCGCCACGGAAGCGGGCTGCCTGATGCAGCGCAAGCGGCGTCAGGATCGTCCAACCCGCACCTGCAGCCACCATCGCAAGAATGGGGGTATAGCTGTCCAGTTCAAACTTGGTCCCGATACGGATGTTCTGGCGGGCCAAATGGGCGGCGATCTGGCGCCCCATCAGATGGCGACTGGTATAGTGGATCAGCGGAAGATCAGCGAAATCCCCCACCCCTTTCGGCGCGATGGCCAGAAACGGTTCCGCCAGCAGGGGATGCACCTCGCGCCAGCCTTCGGACATGTCCAGCGTCGCATCGGCGGCCACGACGATATCCAGCGCGCGGGTGGATAGGCGCTCCAGCAAATGATGGCTCGCCCCGGTTTCCAGCAGGAAGCGGCACCCCTTCAACTCACCCGCCAGTTCGGCCAGCAATCGCGGGGTGACCTCGGCATCCAGATCCTCGATCATTCCCAGTCGCAGCGTCGTCAGCGCTGAAAGATCGGATTGGGCCAGTTCCGCCCGCGCCTCAGCCTCGGCATTCAGGATCACCTGCGCGTGGCGGCGGAACATGGTTCCGGCCGGAGTCATCGTCATGGGGCGGGCGCTGCGGTCCAGTAGCGTGGTGCCAAGCGCAGCTTCAAGCGAGGAAAGCTGTTGGCTTACCGCTGACGGGCTTACGCCCAGCCGACGCGCCGCAGCCGAGATCGCGCCTTCCTCGGCGGTGGCGAGAAAGACCTCGATCCCCCAGAGCGTGACGCGACCCTGGCCTTCGGACATGGGTCGCGCCCCCTTTCCCGGTCAGAGTTTCGACAGCTTCTTTTGAAGCTCGGCCAACTGGCGTTTGATCTGGGCCAGTTCTTCATCCTTGGAACCAGCCTCTGCTGCCGCTTCCTCCTTGCCATGCGGCGCGCCGGTCCAGCCGGGCAGGCCGCCCATGAACGCCTGCATGAACACCTCTTGCTGCTTGCGCATCGCCTCGAACCCCGGCATCGCGGCCATGGGGTTGGGGATGGACGAGATGTTTTCCATCATCTTGGATTGCCCATCACGCAGCATCTCGAACGAGGCGGCGAGGAACTGAGGCACCACGGATTGAATCTCGGTTGTGTAGGACCGGACAAGATCGGTCAGCACCCCGATGGGCAGCACGTTCTCGCCCTTGGATTCATGTTCGGCCACAATCTGAAGCAGATACTGGCGGGTCAGATCATCGCCGGATTTCAGATCGACGATCTGCACCTCGCGCCCGGCCCGGATGAAACCTGCGATGTCCTCCAGCGTCACGTAATCGGACGTCTCGGTGTTGTAGAGACGGCGGCTGGCATAGCGCTTGATCAACAGCGGCTTGTCGGTATCGGCCATGGGCCACCTCCCCTTACGTTTTGCAGCCGCAGTGGCTGCAGTGCAGAGAAGCTTAGGACATGGAAATTCAAAAAGAAAGGGCGGGCGCAAGGCCCGCCCGTTAGGGGAAATTCAAAAAGAAAGGGCGGGCACAAGGCCCGCCCAATGGCGCCGGTCCGACAGGGAGGAGTACGAACGGCGCACAATCCTTGCGGATTACTTCGCTGCTGCAGCGGCTTTCTTCGCGGCAGTGGTCACTTCCGACGTGGCTTTCTTCACGGCGGCGGTCGCGTCTTCCGAGATGTCTTTGCCAGCGGCCAGCATCAGTTCGACGGTCTCCATCTGAACCTTCTTCGCCACTTCGGCAAAGGCGGCCATATTTTCAGCAGCCATTTCCGCAGCGGCCGAAGCGAAGTCCGTCACCGATTTGGTGTAGTCGGTCGGCTCGGTCTTGGCCTTGGACACGTCGCTCAGCTTGGCCAGGGTGTCCTTGGTCCACTTTGCGGTGATCTCGGTCGATTTTTCGGCGGCTTCCAGAGCCACTTTCGACAGTTTCTCGGCCATGGCGGCCTGGGTCTTGAATGCGTTCTGCATCGCCGACGAGTCGACCGGGAACGAAGCCATCATGTCCTGCATGACTTTGGTGAGGTCGGGGGTCTTGGTCATTTCATCGCTCCTAGCGTTCCGGGTCGCAACCCGCTTCCTGATGACGCTAGATATACATGCTGCACCGCAGCAATTCAAGTCTTTTTCTGCAGTGCAGCATTGCGCGGGCGGAATATGTCGTGCAACCGGAAATTGCGCGGCAGATCAACCGCTTGGTACAGAGGTTACGTAGGTGCCCGGTGCGGGAGCAAGGATTTCGGCCCCCGAATCGCCCGGAACGCGCGCCTTGATCTTTTTGCCCGATTGCTTTGCCAGCCACTCTGCCCAGCGCGGCCACCAGCTGCCCTTGGTATAGGTTGCCGTGGCCTTCCAGTCCTCCGGTGCGCCTGCAAGCGGGGCATCACTGGTGTAATGGCCATACTTGCCCTTGGACGGCGGGTTGATGATCCCCGCGATATGGCCACTTTCGGCAAGGATAAAGGTCTTGTCCTTCGATCCCATCTGCTTCACGCCATTAAAGCTGCCGCGCCAATGGGCAATATGGTCAGTCTCACAGGCGATGGCGCAAAGCGGCAGCTTGACATCCGACAGGTGGATCGGGCGGCCGAATACGGGAAAGCCGATTGTGGCAAATCGGTCGCTCTGGCACAGCCCGCGTAGGTACTCCACCGCCATTTTGGCAGGCAGGTTGGTGCCATCGCCGTTCCAGTAAAGCAGGTCAAAGGCGGGCGGCGCCTCGCCCATCATGTAGCTTTTGATGGCCGGCTGATAGATCAAGTCATTCGACCGCAGAAAGCTGAAGGTTCGCGACATGAAAAACCGCGACAGGATGCCGTCCTGTGCTGACTGGCGCTCGATACCGTCGACAAAATCATCGTTCAGGAAGACCCCCACTTCGCCGGGATCAGAGAAATCGGTCAGGGTGGTGAACAGCGTGGCCGATTTCACCGAAGTATCGCCCGCCTTTTCCAGATGGCCCAGCGTCAGCGACAGCGTGGTCCCCGCGATGCAATAGCCGACGCAGTTGATCTGCGCCTCGCCGGTGATGCGGCGCACCTCGGCCATGGCGCGCAGGTATCCGTCGCGGATGTAATCATCCAAGCCAACATCGGCATAGCTGGCATCCGGATTTACCCAAGACACGACGAAGACGGTAAAACCTTGTTCCACCACCCATTTTATCAGGCTGCTGGCGGGCTTCATGTCGAGGATATAGAATTTGTTGATCCAGGGCGGAAAGAACAACAGCGGGGTCTGATAGACCTTTTCCGTGGTGGGCGTGTACTGGATCAGCTCGAACATTCGGTTGCGATAGACCACCGCGCCGGGGGTGGTGGCGATGTTCTGACCCACCTGAAACGCTTCAGGGTCGGCCAGTGTCACCACCAAATCGCCGGAATTGTTCTCGATATCGTGGACCAGATTTTCCAGCCCCTTCACCAGGCTTTCGCCATCGGTTTCCACGGCCTTTTCCAGCGCATCCGGGTTCGTACCCAGAAAGTTGGTCGGCGCGAACATGTCGACGATCTGGCGCGTGAAGTATTCCACCCGGCGCCGATCAGCCGGATCCAGCGTTTCCATGTCACCCACCGCCTCGGTGATCGCGGCGGCATTCATCAGGTATTGCTGCTTGAGATAGTTGAAGAACGGATGGCTCTGCCACAGCGGGTTGGAAAAGCGGCGGTCTGCGGGGGTCGGGTCCGGCGGTGCCTTCAGCTCGCCCTTGGCCAGCACCTGCTGGGCCTCGACATAATGCTTCAGGCTTTTGCCCCAGTAGCTGATCTGATGCTCAAGGATCTTGGCGGGGTTCTGCATCATTTCCGCCATATAGGCAGCGGCGGCCTTCATGTAGACCTCGTTCGAGGGGCCGTTCAGCGCCGTATCGACCTGCTTGCGCTTGGCCATCGCGGAAACGAGCCGGGCTGACAACTCTTCGACCTTGGCAAGATTCTCGTTCAATCTGACGAGTCGCTCGCCTGCGTCGTTCTCTTCCGTTGTCATGCGAAAAATTCCCCCCTATCCTCGCCGCTACGCAGCATACCGCCGCCTGTCCGGGGGGGGAAGCTGCGAATATGTTCGACGACCCCTTCCGGACCAGGAGACTCGCCTTGCGGTACATGTACACGTATGACCTGATGGAAACGACCCGGAACACGAATGAGTGGCTGGGTGCTACCGCGCGTGCCATGGCATCCTACCCCGCCTTTGCCATGTCGATGAATCCCGTGCTGCCGCTGATGGCCGCCTGGGGTGAGGTGACGGAACGGACATTCCGCCGGATGGTGGCCAAGCCCGACTGGGGTATCCGGTCGATCGTGGGCCCCGATGGCACCGACCATCTGGTCGATGTGAAGACCGTGGTGGAAAAACCCTTCGGCAATCTGGTGCAGTTCTTTGTCCGCCGCCGCGCACCGATGGCCCGCAAGATCATGCTGGTTGCGCCCATGTCGGGCCATTACGCAACCCTGTTGCGGTCCACCGTCGCGTCCCTGCTGCCCGATGCCGATGTCTATGTCACCGACTGGCACAATGCGCGCGACATTCCGGTCTCTGCGGGCAAGTTCGACGTCGAGGATTACACCCTCTATCTTGTTGATTTCATGCGGGCCTTGGGGCCCGAGGTGAACGTGATCGCCGTTTGCCAGCCTGCGCCGCTGACGCTGGCCGCCACGGCCTATCTGGCCGCCGAAGACCCGACAGCACAGCCGCGCAGCCTGACGCTGATCGGCGGGCCGATTGACCCGGATGCCGCCGCGACCGAGGTCACCGATTTCGGCCGCCGCGTGACGATGGGGCAGCTGGAACAGACCGCGATCCAGCGCGTGGGGTTCAAATACAAGGGTGCCGGGCGGCTGGTTTATCCGGGCCTTCTGCAGCTGCAAAGCTTCATCTCGATGAACGCCGAACGCCATTCCAAGGCCTTCGCCGAGCAGATCATGCGCGCGGCGCGGGGGGAGTCGTCGGATCACGATGCCCATAACCGCTTCTATGACGAATACCTCGCCGTGATGGACATGACGGCGGAATTCTACCTTTCAACTGTCGAGCGGATCTTCAAGAACCGCGAGATTGCGCGCAACGAATTCACCGTGAACGGCAAGAAGGTGGATATCGGCGCAATCACGCAGGTGGCGGTGAAAACCGTCGAAGGCGCGAATGATGATATCAGCGCGCCGGGGCAATGCGTGGCGGCGCTGGATCTGCTGACGGGTTTGCCCGATTCGAAAAAGGCCAGCCATCTGGAACCCGGCGCTGGCCATTACGGCATCTTCGCAGGCAAGAGCTGGCGTTTGAACATCCGCCCGCTGGTTCTGAACTTCATCGACGCGAACGCAGAACCGCCAAAAGTGCGCAAACCGAAGGTCAGCTTGGCTTCTTCGCAATAGAGCGCAGCATCATGGGGCCATTGAGGAATGCCTCGATGGCCGCCGTGACGGTTTCGGGCTGTTCCAGCATCGGCAAATGTCCCGCGCCTTCGATCACCGTCAGCTTGCCATAAGGCGCAAGCTGCGCGGCGAAATCCTGACGGCGCACCGGGACAAGCCGATCCTCAGCCCCCGCGATGATCAGCAAAGGCAGGTTCGCGCGGCGCAGCGTCTTTTGCTGGTCCGGGCGGCGTTGCAGGGCGCGGCTCTGGCGCAGAAACACCCCCTCGCCCAACGTCAGCGCCATGTCGCGCAGCAGCGCCATGATCTCATCCCGCCAATCGCTGGGGGCGAAGGCAGTTTCGGGATATTCCTGCGTCACCACCTCTTTCAACCGTCCGGCCTTGGCCGCAACGATCCGCGCCTCGCGTGCGGCGGCTGTGGCCGGGGGTTCGGCCAGCGGATCGGTGCTGATCAGAACCGCGCGGCTGGCGCGGCCCTGATCCCGCCCCAGATCGCGCCGCAGGATATCCAGCGCGATGTCACCGCCCAGCCCGTGCCCGATCAGAATGAACTTTGGCGGCGCAGTGGCAAGGATCGCCTCTGACATCTGCTCAACGGTTTCGCCCCGCGCAGGCACGGCAATATGCAGCGGATGCCTTGCCCCCAAATGCACGAGCTGCGGCAGGAAGACCCGCGCATCGCACAGCAGACCGGGCAGAAAGAGGATCGGTTCGGTCACAGCCCCCGCGCCCAATCGGTGATGATGGCGATTACGGCTTCGGTCTGGCCGGGGCTCATGATATCGCCCGCAATCACGTGCGACAGCGGGTCATCATCACCCTGCATCTCGCGCAGTTCCACCTGTGTCGGCCCACCCCAGGCGTCGATCACAGGGGGGATGTGTTCGGGATCAATCACCTGATCCGCCGGGGCATAGAGGAACAGTGCAGGCGTCGTGGCCTGCCCGTAATCGACAGCGCGGCCGGCGCGGACCAGCCGCGCCATAGGGTAAAGCGACGCTGTAGGATATTCCGTCGTCCAGTGCCGCCCTTGTTCTGCGTTCAGCGGGGTAAAGCGGCGGGTTTCCCCGGCCACGCTATCGCCCCAGCTTTCGATGAACGGCGCATCCAGCAACCATTGCGTCGGCGCCTGCACGCCGAAATTCGGCGAGATCAGCACCGTTCCCGCCAGCCCCCCATTCAGCGCCGGATCAGTCGCCGCCAGCGCGGCCAACGTGCCCCCGGTCGAGGTGCCGATCACGATCACCCGATCCCCCAAACGGCGGCCAATCGCCATTGCCTCGGCCATATCGAACAGCCAATCCTCGGCACTGGCCGTGGCCATGGCCTTGCCGTCGCGCCCATGCCCCGCCAACCGCGTGAAGAACAGGTTCGCGCCCAGGTTCCGCGCCACCTCATCTGGGACGGGGCGGATTTCGGCGGGGCCTGCGGAAAAGCCGTGGACATAGACGATGGCCAGCGGGGTCTTTTCCCCCTTCGCCCCAGCCCAGATGATGCGCTTACCGTCGCCGGGGCGGATGTCGGTAAATTGCTGTTCCCGTGCGGTGATCCAGCCCTCGGGATCGGCGGGAATGTCGGCTTCTGAAAAGGCGATGGTCCGATCAACCCCGCTGCGCGGCACCGCAAACCACAAAACCGCCAGTCCGACCAACAGCGCCAGCAGACCCCGGCCAAGCCATTTCCCGAATGCCCGCATCACATTGCACCGCTGACGTTTTCCACACTGGCCGCAATCATGGCAAGGCAATCGGGTGTTGAAAAGCGGTGATCCGCCCCTTTCACCAATGTCAGCCGCAAATCGGGGCAATCGGCGTGGTCCATCAGCCGCAGCGCCACCGAAGGGGGCACATCGGTATCTGCCGTGCCTTGCAGGATGCGAAGCGGAAAAGGCAGCGACAAGGGCGCGCGCAGCACAAGGTGGCGGCGGCCATCCTCGATCAGCCTGCGCGTGATCGGATAGCCGTCGGGCGAATAATCCGATGGAACGGTAATCTGCCCGTCCCGCATCAGGGCGGCACGCTGCGCCTCGTCAAAACCGCTCCACATGCTGTCTTCGGTAAAGTCAGGTGCCGGGGCGATACCGACCATGCCGGAAATGCGTTCGGGGATTGCCTTCGCCACCAGCAGTGAAATCCAGCCCCCCATGGACGAGCCCACCAAAACCTGCGGCCCTTCGGTCAGGGTATTGATTACGGCCAACGCATCCTCGGCCCAATCCCCGATGCACCCGTCTTCAAAAGCGCTGGAAGATTGCCCATGCCCGGAATAGTCGAACCGCATAAAGGCCCGCCCCTGCATCCGCGCCCAGTCTTGCAGGAACTGCGCCTTGGTGCCCGTCATATCCGACATGAACCCGCCCAGAAACACCACCCCCGGCCCCTGCCCCGGCGTGCGGACATAGGCGATGCTGCGGCCTTGCAGGGTGGTGAAACTGTCGATCATCGTATGCCTCCGTCTTGCGCCATCGTCATAACAGGCGCACCGGGGCATCAGAAGCCCGCTCTGCACGGTCGCCGCGCAACAGCGCGTGACCCGCGCAAGGCGCCCGCCGTGGCAGCGGTTGACAATCCCGCCCCGCCCGCGCAGGAAAGCGGCACATAACCCGCAATCGGGCGTTCCGTGGGCGCCAAACCGACGAGGAGAGCCAAAGATGGCCCAGATTTCCCTGACATTTCCCGATGGTAACACGCGCGTCTATGATGCGGGCGTAACGCCTGCCGAGGTGGCCGCCTCTATTGCGCCATCGCTCGCCAAGGCGGCGATTTCCGCGCAGGTGGACGGCGTGCATTGGGATCTGCAATGGCCGATCCACAGCGATGCGCGCCTGTCCATCAACACGATGAAGGATGACGGTCCGGCGCTGGAACTGATCCGGCATGACCTTGCCCATATCATGGCCCGCGCCGTGCAGGAGATTTGGCCCGATGTGAAGGTCACCATCGGCCCGGTGCGCGATTACGGATGGTTCTACGATTTCGACCGGGCCGAGCCCTTTACCCCCGATGACCTTGGCCAGATCGAAGCCAAGATGAAGCAGATCATCAATGCCCGCGATCCCGTGCGGACGGAAATCTGGTCCCGCGCGGATGCACTGGCCTATTACGAACAGCGCGGCGAACCCTACAAGGTGGAACTGGTCAACAAGATCCCCGAAGATCAGGACCTGCGGATGTATTGGCACGGCAACTGGCAAGACCTGTGCCGTGGCCCGCATTTTCAACATACGGGGCAGGTTCCGGCTGACGGGTTCAAACTGACACATGTCGCAGGCGCCTACTGGCTGGGCGACAGCACACGCCCAATGCTGCAACGCATCTACGGTGTGGCCTTCAAGAACCGCGATGACCTGAAATCCCATATGACCATGCTGGAAGAGGCCGCCAAACGCGACCACCGCAAGCTGGGTCGCGAGATGGGCCTGTTCCACATGCAGGAAGAAGCCCCAGGTCAGATCTTCTGGCACCCGAACGGCTGGACGATCTACACCACCTTGCAAGATTACATGCGCCGCCAGCAGCGCCGGGATGGCTATGTCGAGGTGAACACCCCGCAAGTAGTGAACCGCAAGCTGTGGGAAGCGTCGGGTCACTGGGAAAACTATCGCGAAAACATGTTCATCGTCGAAGTGGATGAAGAAGGCGCACGCGAAAAGGTCGTCAACGCGCTCAAACCCATGAACTGCCCCTGCCACGTGCAGATCTTCAACGTGGGCCTGAAATCCTATCGCGACCTGCCGATCCGCATGGCGGAATTCGGCTCTTGCGCGCGCTATGAACCGTCCGGCGCGCTGCATGGCATCATGCGCGTTCGCGGCTTCACGCAAGATGACGCGCACATCTTCTGCACGCTGGATCAGGTGGAAGCAGAGTCCAAGAAATTCATCCAGTTTCTGGCAAAGATCTATTCCGACCTCGGCTTCGATAAGTGGCGGGTGAAACTCTCCACCCGTCCGGAAAAGCGTGTGGGCTCGGATGAAATCTGGGACAAAATGGAAGCCGCGCTTGCAAATGCCTGCACGGCCGCCGGTTACGCTTACGAGTTGTTCCCCGGCGAAGGGGCATTTTACGCGCCAAAACTGGAATTCGTTCTGACCGATGCCATCGGCCGCGACTGGCAATGCGGGACGCTGCAACTTGACCCGAACCTGCCGGAACGTCTGGATGCCAGCTATATCGGCGAAGATGGCGCAAAGCACCGCCCCTTCATGCTGCACCGCGCCTGCCTTGGGTCCTTCGAACGCTTCATCGGCATCCTGATCGAAAACTTCGCGGGCAAACTGCCCTTCTGGCTCGCCCCGCGTCAGGTGGTGGTGGCCTCTATCGTGTCAGACGCCGATCCCTTCGTGGAAGAGGTGGTGACCGCCCTGACGCTTGCCGGGGTGCGGGCCGAGGCGGACATGCGCAACGAAAAGATCAACTACAAGGTGCGCGAGCATTCCGTGGGCAAGGTTCCAGTCATCCTCGCCATCGGGATGAAAGAGGTCGAAGAGCGCACGGTTTCCGTCCGTCGCCTGGGCGAGACGCAGACGCAAACCATGACGCTGGATGCCATCGTCGCTGAACTGACCGCAGCCTCTCTGCCGCCAGACATGCGTTGAAATCCCGGGCGGAAAGGTGCCTCAGCGCACCTTTCCGCCCACACCGCCGCGCGCCGCCAGCCCGCATGAAGCGGTCAATTCGCCAATTTTCCCCTTGTTTCATTGGCTTGCCCGCTGATTTCACGCCGCGGATTGGGGCTTGATTTTCATCCGGGCTTTGGCATGATTTTGCACAGTGACGACAGACTTTCGACCGCCTCCTGTGTTGCTCAGGCAGCCGGACCTAGGAAGACCTGGCTGCACGGCCTGACGGCAATATCGCCGCGGGGAGGTAGTGAAAGGAGAATGCGGAATGCCAACGGGCACCGTGAAGTGGTTCAACACGACAAAGGGCTTTGGGTTCATCGCCCCCGATGATGGCGGCAAGGATGTGTTCGTGCATATTTCGGCGGTCGAACGGGCGGGTTTGCAAGGTCTGAACGACAACCAGAAAATCGCCTATGAATTGCAGTCGGGCCGCGACGGGCGGGCCTCGGCCAGCGATCTTCGGCTGCTCTGATCGCAGCAAACCGCTGAAAAGGCACAACAATCACAAGGCCCGCCACTGGCGGGCCTTGTGCGTTACAGCAGTTTCGCCTGCACCGCATCGTCCCAGCCAAGGTGCCATTCGGCACCGATGCGGATGACCGGGCGCTTCATCACTGTGGGTTGCGCGGCGATCTGGGCCTCGGGGTCCGACGCCTTCAGGAAATCGCTGAACGCACGATAGGTGGTCGACGTCTTGTTGATTACCCGGTCGCCGAATTCCACAACGATTTCATCGATTTCCGCCGAAGTGAGCGGGTTGGCCCGCACGTCGCGGAAGGTCACGTCATGGCCTGCCGCCTGCAATGCCTTGAGCGCTTTCTTGCAGGTGTCGCAGGTCGGGATACCGTAAAGGATCATGTTTTTACCCTGTGCAGCCGATGGTGCAGCACGCTGTGCAGCACATTGTGCATACGCAGCGGGCTGTGTTTTGACCAGAGGTTAACCGGTGATTGCCCGCGTGATGGCCACCCCGGCCCAGGCCGACAGGCCCGTCAGCACCGTGCCCCAGATCGTATCGGTCATCACCATCTGCCAATGCCAATCCTTCATGATGGCATAGGAGGTGAACTCATAGGTGCCATAGGCCATCGCCCCGATGATCATCGCCGGGATCAGCACCGGCGCGCCGGTCTTCAGCGCGGGCCATGAGATCAGGTAGATCAGCCCCGCCACATAGGCGAGGTAGAACAACGCCGCCGGAACAACGCGGATGTTCTCCAGCATCAGCGCCCCGATGTGACGGCTGAACAGCGGCTTCATCACGAAGGTCAACATGATCGCATCGAGGATCAGGAAGACGGCGGCGGTCGACAGGTAGAGGGTGGCGATCTGCATGGGGCGCTCCTTGTGGCGACACAGGTAGCACAGGGGGGGAAGGGGGAAAGGGGTTGTTAACCGTCTAAGGAAAACGGCCGCACTATCGAGGGCGCACCACTAGGGCCTTGACCACGGCACCCGTCGCACAACAGACTGCTCGTCGGACGCAAGTCCTGTGTGGTTTTACGAGTGCTGTTCAAGGAGATGTATTTTGCTCCAGTTGCCCAAGTCGCAGGTTGCGAACTTTCAAAAACTTTCCGACATCTACGATCTGTTCGATCCCGCCATGGATGCGGTGATCCGGGACCATCTCAAAACCTCGCCCGTTCACAGCCGCCGCACCTGGGAGTTTTCCATCATCTTCCTTGCCCTGCACGCGGCGGGCTGTTTGCATCCGCAGGCGCGCGGTCTGGCCATGGGGGCGGGGACCGAGCGGCTGATCTATGCCATCGCCCCGCAGGTGGAAAAGGTCGTGGTGACCGATCTTTATGGCATGCTGGGCGCTTGGAAGGGGCTGGATGTGCCCGACCCGCAAAAGCTGATCATGGCCAAGGCCCCCTGGCCGGTGGCAGAGGAAAAGCTTCAGGCGCTGCCCATGGACATGCGCGATCTGAAATTCCCCGATGACAGTTTTGACTTCTGCTGGTCGACCGGCGCGTTTGAACATATTGGCGGGGATGAGGATTTCATCCGCCATCTGAATGAAGTCTATCGGGTGCTGAAACCGGGGGGCACCTATGTGTTCACCACGGCCTGCGTGATGGGCGACCAGACCGCCCGGATTCCGCATAATTACTATTTCAACCCGACGCATCTGATGGACCTCGCACATGAATCGATGTTGCAGGCCAATAGGGTGTTTGACTGCTTGCTCAGGGATCACACGCTGAATCAGGCCCGGCTGGAACGCCCGGAAACCTATGGATTTCTTGGGGCGAATAACGGCGTCGCACCGCTGGTTGCGCTGCGCCGGGGGCTTTTGATCATCGGGAATTCCGTCGTGCTGACGAAATCGGCGGCACGGAAGGTGCGCCCCGTCGTTAAAGGCTTCGCCAGAACCCGCGCCATGGCCGAACGCAGCGCGCGCAGCCTGATGGGCAAGATGTGGAAAGACTGGATGGGTCTTGCCCTGACACTGCAAGAGGATGCGCTGCGGTCGGAACCGCAATGGTTTGGCGAAGGCCCGGTCGAGGCGCAGATCCTCGGCTCCTTCTCCGAGGCGCGGGTGTTCTCACGCGGGCTTGTCACCCCGGAACAGACATTGGTGACCACATCGCGCAAAGGCCTGATCCGGTTCGAGGCCCGCGATGACCTGCTCTACACACTGCGCGTCTCGAACGCCAATCCCGACGCGGTGGTGCTGCGCGCGCGGCACGCGAGGGTTTAGAGTGGAGCTGGAGGAGGGTTTAGGGTGGAGTTGGTGGAGGGTTGAGGTGAGAGCGGGCATTAGGCGGGTGTTTGCGCCCTCACCCACTCCCGCAACACACAGCCCGGCCCGTCCTCCCGCAACCGACGCTCATGAATCACCCGCCACCCCCCCTCATCAAAGGCCGGGAAAAACGCGTCTGCGTCGGGGATTGTCAGGTCCACTTCTGTCACCAGCAGCCGGTGGGCCCGTGGCAGCAGAGCGCGGTAGATGGCGCTGCCGCCGATGCCGTAGAGGCGGGTGTGGCCGGCGTCGAGCGCCAGGGCGATGGCGGCCTCGGGCGTGGGGGCGGTGGTTTCCCAGACTGTCGGGTCAGAGGTGACCACGATGTTGAGCCGGTTCTTCAGCGGGCGGAAGGGCAGGCTTTCCCATGTGCGCCGCCCCATGATCAGCGCGCCACCGGTCGTTTCCCGCTGAAACGCGGCAAGGTCTTCGGGCGCGTGCCAAGGGATCGTGTTCCCCTTGCCGATGGCCCCGTTGCGGGCGCGGGCGACGATGAGCGTCAGCATCAGACCGCCACCGGGGCCTTGATGGCGGGATGGGGGTCATAGCCTGTGATCTCAAAATCCTCGAACTTGAAGTCAAAGATGGACTGGACAGGGCGCGTGATCCGCAGCTTTGGCAGCGGGCGGGGGTCGCGGGCAAGCTGGGTGGCGACCTGATCCATGTGGTTGGAATAGATATGCGCGTCGCCGATGGAATGGACGAAATCGCCCGGTTCATAGCCCGTGACATGGGCCAGCATCACCAGAAGCAGCGCATAGGAGGCGATGTTGAACGGCACGCCGAGGAACATGTCGGCGCTGCGCTGGTAGAGTTGCAGGTGAAGCTTCCCGCCAAGGATGCGGACCTGCCACATCGTATGGCAGGGCGGCAGCGCCATCTGCGGCACGTCGAGCGGGTTCCATGCGGAAACGATCAGGCGGCGGGAATCCGGCGACTTGCGGATCATGTCGATCAGCGTCTGGATCTGATCCACGCCCCCGAAATCGCGCCACTGGCGGCCATAGACGGGGCCAAGGTCGCCATTCGCGTCGGCCCATTCATCCCAGATCGTCACGCCATTGTCGTTCAGGTAGCGGATGTTGGTATCGCCCTGCAAGAACCACAGAAGTTCGTGGATGATCGACTTGATGTGCAGCTTCTTGGTGGTAACCAGCGGGAAGCCATCGGCGAGTGGGTAGCGGCATTGCAGGCCGAAATGGCTGATGGTGCCGGTACCTGTGCGGTCGGTGGAGGGGGTGCCTTGGGCAAGGACGGTGCGGAGCGCGTCGTGATATTGCTGCATGGGCCTGCCGATGGGTATGGGATGAGTCGGGTTCCACTCTATCTTGTGGTGGGCTTGGGTGCGACGGGCTATGTAAGGTGGAATGGAAAAAGGAGGCCGCAATGGGCATTCGGTATCTGCATACGATGGTAAGGGTGAAGGATCTGGAGGCGTCGATCGCCTTCTACAAGCTTTTGGGGCTGGAGGAGACGCGGCGCTATGACAATGAAGGCGGGCGGTTCACGCTGGTCTTCCTCGCGCCCCCCGGTCAGCCGGAATGCCCGGTGGAGTTGACCTATAACTGGGATGGCGATGACGGCTTGCCAAGCGACAGCCGCCATTTCGGGCATCTGGCCTATGAGGTGGATGACATCCACGCCACCTGCGCGCATTTGCAGGCGAACGGCGTGGTGATCAACCGCCCGCCGCGCGACGGGCGGATGGCCTTTGTGCGCAGCCCCGACAATATCTCGATCGAGTTGCTGCAAAAGGGTGGCGCTTTGGAGCCGGTCGAGCCGTGGAAGAGCATGGCAAGCACTGGGCATTGGTGAGTGCAGGCGGGGGGACCATGGTCCCCCCGCGCGCCCCTTTGCGCAGAGTCAGACCGGCGGCGCAGCGGAGTGTGGGGAATTGGGTATTTGGGCCAAGGTGAAACGGCAGGTCAGAAGGACCAGCGGGTAAGTGTGTCGGGGCCGAGGGTGGTGGCGTCGATCAACCTTGGTCGCGGGGCATCAGCGAGCGCCGTCAGGCCGAGGGGGCCTAGGACCGGGATCCCGTCGCCGCCGATCAGGCAGCCAGCCTGAAACAAGGCAAGTTCATCGACAAGGTTCGCGCGTATCAGCGCGGCGGCGAACTGACCGCCAGCTTCGATCAGGATGCGGGTCAGGCCCTCTGTCGCCAGCAGGCGAAAGGTGGCGGGCAGGTCGAGATGGTCGCCATCTGTCGGGGCTGTGATCAGGCGGGCATTGGTTTGATCCCAGCCGTTGGGTGCGGCGTCAGGACCGTGCAGCACCCAGACGGGGTGCAGGGCGGCTGTCTGGCCGAGGCGGGATGCCGCGGGCACGCGCAGGCGGGTATCAGCAAGGATGCGAAGCGGCTGATGGCTGGCGCCGATATCGCGGGCCGTAAGGTCGGGGTCATCGGCCAGCGCGGTGGCAGAGGTCGTCAGCACGGCGTCGTGGGCGAGGCGCATCTGATGGACAGCGCGGCGGGCAGCCGGGCCGGTGATCCAGCGGCTTTCGCCCGAGGCTGTGGCGATGCGGCCATCGAGTGTGGTTGCCAACTTCAGCGTGACGAAGGGTAGGCCTGCCGTGATGCGCTTGAGGAAACCTGCCTGCAGCGCCCGCGCGCGGGGTTCCAGCACACCTTCCGTCACCGCAAGGCCTGCGTCGCGCAGGATGGCATGGCCCCGGCCCGAGACGCGGGGATCGGGGTCGGTTTGCGCGGTCACCACGCGGGCGACCTCGGCCGCGACCAGCGCCTCGGCACAGGGGGAGGTGCGGCCGTGATGGGCGCAGGGTTCCAGCGTGACATAGGCGGTGGCACCTTCGGCCTGCGCGCCCGCCTGCGCCAGCGCCATGCGTTCGGCATGGGGCCTGCCGCCCGGCTGTGTCCAGCCGCGCC
Organism: Paracoccaceae bacterium; assembly: GCA_022843025.1. Classification (GTDB taxonomy): domain Bacteria; phylum Pseudomonadota; class Alphaproteobacteria; order Rhodobacterales; family Rhodobacteraceae; genus Paragemmobacter. The sequence goes on from JALHOL010000003.1 coordinate 392,455, forward strand.
CGATGATGCGACCTGCCTTGACGATCACGCAGCCTACAGCCGGGTTGGGCCATGTGCGGCCAAGCCCCCGCGCGGCAAGCGCGAGGGCGTGGGACATATGGACCTCATCCTCGGTCACATGCGGCCCGTCACTCTTCGGGGCCGCCGCCGGGGCGAAGTTCGCTGACGAATTTGTCGAAATCATCCGCTGCCTGGAAGTTTTTGTAGACGCTGGCAAAGCGGACATAGGCCACGGTGTCGATCCGGGCGAGGGATTCCATGACAATCTCACCGATAACCTTCGACGAGATGTCGGTTTCGCCCAGGGATTCCAGCCGCCGCACGATGCCGGAAATCATCTGGTCGATGCGTTCGGGATCGATGGGCCGCTTCTGCATGGCGATGCGGATGGAGCGTTCCAGCTTGGTCCGGTCGAAATCTTCGCGTTTGCCGCTGGATTTGATGACGACCAGATCGCGCAGCTGCACACGTTCATAGGTGGTAAAGCGGCCGCCACAGGCCGGGCAGAAACGCCGCCGCCGAATGGCGACGTGGTCCTCGGCGGGACGGCTGTCCTTTACCTGGGTGTCGATATTGCCGCAGAATGGGCAGCGCATGGGCCCCCTCCTTGCTTGTTGTTGGTTACGCCTGCCTCATGCCGGGGTGTTTCCCCCGGTTCGGCCCAAACTATAGGGGGGGAAGCGAGGTTTCGCCTAGAGGGAACTGCGCGGCCCCATATCCGGGGGTGGCGGGGTGTGGCGGCGGGGACTCAGGTCAGTAATGATAGCGGCATTGCACGACCTCGATTGCCGATGCCGTCACGCGATAGACAAGGCGATGTTCACGTGTGATCCGGCGCGACCAGAAGCCCGACAGATCACCCTTCAGTGGCTCGGGTTTGCCTGTGCCTTCGAAGGGATGGCGCTGAAATTCGCGGATCAGGGCGTTCAGTTTTCGGGACGTCGCCTTGTCGGTTTCCTGCCAGTACAGGTATTGTTCCCAGGCCTTGTCCCAGAACAGCAGGTTCATTCGTCGATCAGATCACGCGGCTGCCCCTGCCCCGCGTTCAGCGCAGCGATCCCTTCGCGCAACAGCCGGGCATTGGCGGGGCTGGCGAGCAGATAGGTTGTTTCATCCATGCTGGCCCAGTCTTCCAGACTGACCATGACCACGGGCTTGCCGCCCGCGCGGGTGACGATGACAGGTTCATGGTCATCGTTCACACGGTCCATGACAGCGGAGAGGTTGGCACGGAGTTCTGTGGAGGTGAGGGTTTTCATGGGGATGAATGTACGTGATTGTGTACGTTTGGGCAAGATCAGTCTGACACTGCTTCACGCTCAACCCTCCGAAACTTGCCCAATAACAAAGTTCTACGCAGAATGCCTGTAGATACTCATGACCACCTTGCCATTGCCCCGGATGAGTTTCTGCATTTCAGAGAATGCCAACACAGTCTTTCCGTTTGAAATTCCGGCATCAACAAAATAAACGGGAAGAAATCTGTTTTTGTTATACGCTCCACCCTTCAATTGGCCCGCTAGGTGCTTTATGTTATTGGAGAAATCGTTTGCCGTTTTGTACTGCGGAAAATGGTCATCTAGGAGGCTCTTTGAACCAAGACCGTTGAGCGCATCAATCATGATGTGCAGGTGCAAAATACAAGATTCAGCATCGGCTAACGCGTTGAAATAATGAGCCAGTTTCGGTTGATCGCGCTTGAAATCCTTGAAATACAGCCTCAGCGACTTGCGCATGCTTCCGTATGATTTTGCAGCATAAATGCACCGGCGAGCATACTGACGAACCAAAGTATTTTGAGCATCATTGAACTGCCCCAACAATACGCGCCTATTGGCAATATTCCACATTAGGGAATGGACGGGTGGCAATACTATTCCAACCGAAGGACATTTTATAGAAGTGAAATCCCAAAGCTGAGGTGCAAACTCGTCAACAACCGTCTCGCTGTACTGGATCAAAATTTTCCCTCAGATAGAAAAAGTATCCAATCATCAATCCAGCAGAAAGGCGCCCCGCAGGGCGCCTTCTATTCACTGATCCAGGAAACTCCGCAGTTTCCGGCTCCGTGACGGATGTTTCAGCTTCCTCAGCGCCTTCGCCTCGATCTGGCGGATGCGTTCGCGGGTGACGCTGAACTGTTGGCCCACTTCTTCCAGCGTGTGGTCGGTGTTCATGCCGATGCCGAAGCGCATCCGCAGGACGCGTTCTTCGCGGGGGGTGAGGCTGGCCAGAACGCGGGTCGTGGTTTCCTTCAGGTTTTCCTGAATGGCGCTGTCCAAGGGCAGGATCGCGTTCTTGTCTTCGATGAAATCGCCAAGCTGGCTGTCTTCCTCGTCGCCAATCGGGGTTTCCAAGGAAATCGGTTCCTTGGCGATCTTCATCACCTTGCGGACCTTTTCCAGCGGCATCTGGAGTTTCTCGGCCAGTTCTTCCGGTGTCGGTTCGCGGCCGATTTCGTGCAGCATCTGGCGGCCGGTGCGAACCAGCTTGTTGATCGTTTCGATCATGTGCACGGGGATACGGATCGTGCGGGCCTGATCGGCGATCGACCGGGTGATGGCCTGACGGATCCACCATGTGGCGTAGGTCGAGAATTTATAACCACGGCGGTATTCGAATTTATCCACGGCCTTCATCAGGCCGATGTTGCCTTCCTGAATAAGGTCAAGGAATTGCAGACCGCGGTTGGTGTATTTCTTGGCGATGGAGATCACGAGGCGCAGGTTCGCCTCGACCATTTCCTTCTTGGCCTGACGGGCCTCTTTCTCGCCCTTTTGCACCTGGTTCACGATGCGGCGGAATTCGGAAATGTCGACGCCGATATACTGGCCGACCTGCGCCATCTCGGCCCGCAGTTCTTCGACCTTGTCGCGCGATTTTTCCATCAGCGCCTGCCAGCCCCGGCCTGCCTTGGCGGCCATGCGGTCCAGCCAGGTGGGATCAAGCTCATAGCCCTGATATTCGTCGATGAATTCGCGGCGGTTGATGCGGGCGGCATCGGCCAGTTTCACCATGCCGGAATTGATCGCCATGATCTTGCGGTTGATGCCGTAAAGCTGATCAATCAGCGCTTCGATCCGGTTGTTGTGCAGGTGCAGCGCGTTGACGAGCGTGACGATCTCTGAGCGCAGCTTTTGATAGGCGGCTTCGTCGGATGCCGAATAGCTGGCGGTTTCCGACAGGGTCGCCGACATGCGCAGATCCTGCATTTCGGCCAGCTTGGAATAGTCGCGGGCGATGATTTCCAGCGTTTCCAGAACCTTGGGCTTCAGCGCGGCTTCCATCGCCGCCAGCGACATGGCGCTGGCTTCGTCATCGTCATCCTCTTCCTCGGCGCGCGAGATGGGGTTGCCATCGGCGTCAAGTTCCGGCTCGGCGCTGCCGCCAGACCGGCGCGGGGCGGCGGCGGACATGTCCACCTCATCCAGCGCGGGGCCGCCTTCCATATCATCTTCACCGTCGAGCGACCGGCCGAAAGTGGCCTCAAGGTCGATCACGTCGCGCAACAGGATGTCTTCGTTCAGAAGTTCGTCGCGCCAGATGGTAATGGCCTGAAATGTCAGCGGGCTTTCGCACAGGCCCGCGATCATGGTGTTGCGCCCGGCCTCGATCCGCTTGGCGATGGCGATCTCGCCCTCGCGCGACAGAAGTTCAACCGACCCCATCTCGCGCAGATACATGCGGACCGGGTCATCGGTGCGGTCCAGTGTTTCGGTCGTGGCCCCCACGACGGCCACTTCGCGCGAGGTGGACGAGGTTTCCACCAGTTCGCCGCCAACTTCGCCTTCTTCGGCTTCGTCATCTTCGATGACGTTGATGCCCATTTCCGACAGCATGGACATCACGTCCTCGATCTGTTCGGACGAGACCTGTTCCGGCGGAAGCACGGTGTTGAGCTGTTCGTAGGTGATGTAGCCGCGCTCGCGGGCGTCGGCGATCATCTTCTTGACCGCGGCCTGGCTCATGTCGAGCGAGACATCGGCTTCCTGCTCTTCGGGCTTCGCGTCGTCAGTGTCTTTGAGTGCCATGTGGTCTCCTCGGGCGCGGGGCGGATGCGAATCGGTTCGCCTGCAACGAATCAATAACGCGAATCACGGTGGGTTAAAGGGTGCGAACGGTGATTCTTTCGTATTCTTTGGGCTTTTCGGGCCTTGGGGTTTTGCCGGTCAATGCCGGCGCGACGGGCGGTCAAAGCGGATGCTGTCAAAGACCTTCCGCGCCTCTTCAAGTTCCTCCTTGTCCAGCGCAACCCCGTTGGCCGAGATCACGGCCTCGCCGACCTTGTCCTGCGGGCCGCGATGTGCTGCGGCGCGGGCCTCGTTCGCCTTGGCGATGCGCCATGTCAGCCCTTCGTCGACCACGCCTTCGATATCCTGTTCGGCCTCTTCAATTTCGCGGCGGCGGCCACGTTCGGCGGACAGGATGAAGAAATCCTGCGCCAATGCGAATTCGGCCCGTTCGGTATCGGCAAGGTCAAGAAGGGCGGGTGCATTACGCACATGGGGATGGGACAGCAACACGTCAAGCGGTGCGGGCGCTGCGCGGGCGATGGCGTCTTTCGGATCGGGCGCATCGGCATGGGCCAAAAGCAGGTCTCGGATCAGGGCATGACCGTCGCCCGTGCAATCCAGGCTTTCCAGTGCGGATTCAAAGCGGGCGATCAGGCGCGGATGGGTGACAAGCGTGGCAAGGATCACCGCTTCGCGCAGCGCTTCCTCTACCGGCGTAGTGGCGGATCCCAGCAGGGAGTGCTTTGTCGTTTGTGCTGGTGGAGCGTTATCAGCAGCTCGTTTTGGAGTTTTCGAGCCATTCTTTCGCGCGCCTGACTCAATCTCCCAAAAGAGATTTTTCCGAAGATTGAAGAATGCGGTTTCGTAATGTTTGCGAACAGTTGCATCCTTGACCTGCGCGGCCAATTCAAGGCTGCGTTTCTCTAAAGCTGCTCGCCGCTCCGGCGTTACAAACTTCTTCGAAGCAGTTTCACGCCACCAGAGCAAATCCACCATCGAAAGGGCAGCATCCAACACTTTCTGCATCGCAGGCGCGCCTTGCGCCTTGATGAGATCGTCCGGATCCATTCCTTGCGGCAGGATGGCAAAGCGCAACCCCTTGCCCGCTTCCAACAGTGGCAGCGCCAGGTCGATCACCCGCAGCGCGGCGCGGAATCCAGCCGCATCGCCATCCAGCGCGATGATAGGTTCATCATGGATACGCCAGAGCAGGCGAAGCTGGTCTTCGGTCACGGCGGTGCCGAGGGGGGCCACGGTCGCGCGGAAGCCGGCCTCGGACAGGGCGATCACGTCCATATAGCCTTCGGCCACCACCAGGGGCTGGCCCTTGCCCGCCGCCTCCCGCGCGGGGGCTTGGTTGTAGAGGTTGCGCCCCTTGTCGAAGAGTTCGGTTTCCGGGCCGTTGAGGTATTTGGCCCGCGCGTTCGGGTCCATCGCCCGCCCGCCCAAGCTGATGGCGCGACCGCGCGCGTCGCGGATGGGAAAGATGATCCGACCACGGAAGCGGTCATAGGGGGGGCCGCCGTCATCGGGTTTGGCGCAAAGGCCTGCATCGACGATCAGGTCGGGCGCGATGCCCTTTTGGGTCAGCGCGTGAAAAAGCCCCTGCCGCTGATCCGGGGCAAAGCCGATTTCCCAGCGGTCCTGCGCGGCGGGTGACATGCGGCGCTTGTCAAGATAGGCGCGCGCGTCCGAGGCGGCAGAGGTTTTCAATTGCAGGCGGAACCATTTGACCGCCTCTTCCATCACCTGTGAAAGCTGGGTGCGGCGGTCGGCCTTCTGGGCGGCTTGAGGGTCGCGCGCGGGCATCTGCATCCCGGCCTCGCGCGCCAGAACCTCGACCGCTTCCATGAACGAGACGTTGTCGTTTTCCTTGATGAAGGTGACCGCGTCGCCCTTGGCGTGGCAGCCGAAGCAGTAATAGAACCCCTTGCGATCATCGACATGAAAGCTGGCGGATTTTTCCTGATGGAAGGGGCACGGCGCCCACCAGTCACCCTTGGCCATGTTGGACTTGCGCATGTCCCATGTGACCTTGCGCCCCACGACTTGGCTCAGGGACACACGGGTGCGGAGTTCGTCAAGGAATCCGGGCGGCAGGGACATGATCCCTATATCGGGCGGGCGGGGGCGGCTGTCCAGTCATCATGCGGACGGCAGGCGGGCAGGCCCGCCCGCCGAAGGCCATTCTCCCCACCCGCGCCTTGCGGCGCGTGCGGGGCCCGTTCAGGGGGCGTTCCGCCCCCTCTGGGCCTGCGGCCCATTCACCCCCTGAGAGTATTTGCCGCCAAGATGAAGGGTTTGGGTTTCATCTTGGCCGTAAATACCCTTCTGCTCTGACCGCCCCGCGCAGCGTTAGGACACCTTGGCGCGGGCGGCCAACACGTCCAAGGCTTCGGCCAGTTCGGCCCAAGCGGTGCGGGCCATGGAGCGGAAGATCATGATCTCGAACGCGTCCGGGCCAGTGCGGGAGAGGATGGCCTGCATGTGGTTGAGCGGTGCGCGGGCGGTTCGGCCCGCGGGGAAACTGGCCGCGCGCAGGTCCAGCGGGACGGGGCGCATCAACGCATCCGTAGCTGCAGGGCCGTGCAAGGTGAGGATGGCCCAGCCATCGGTCTGATCCGTCAGCGCGGCGTGATCGGCCAAGGCATCAGGGGCCGGGACGCCGATCAGGAAGGCCTGATCGCGACCGGTCCAGATCAGGCGGACCTCGCCATTGGTGGATTGGGCATTGGGCAACGGAAAGGCCAGACCGAGCGGCGCAAATGCGGCGTTGACCTGCGCCATCCGCCCCGGAAAGGGCGCGATGGAGGTGATCGGCGCCGCCCGCCCCTCGGAAAGAGTGGTGCCGAGCACGGTTACGGGGGCATGGCCGGACAGGGCGGATTTGGCGATGAGTTCAGGCACGGAGCTTTGCCCCTTCCTTGTCATGGAACACGGGATCGGTGATTTCGGCCATCACATCGATCTTGCGCAGGTGATCGACGACGCGGATCTTTTGCCCATGTCGCGCGCGGCCATCCTTGACGAAAGCCAGCGCCAGATGCGCCTCCAGCGTGGGTGACCAGCAGACCGAGGTGATATAGCCCTGATCGGTTTCACGATGCACCCGGTCGCCGGGGGTGAAGACATGCGCGCCTGCCGTCATGGCGGCACTGGCCCTCAAGCCCACCAGCTGTTCCCGCTCTGGCCCATGCATGCCGGGCCGCGTGGCGGCGGCCTTGCCGATGCAGTCCTTCTTGGCCGACACCATCTTTTCCATGCCGATGTCAAAGGCCGTGGTGCGGCCATGAATCTCGGCATGGGTGATGAAGCCCTTCTCGATCCGCAAGACGTTGAGCGCCTCCATCCCATAAGGACCGCCGCCCATGGTTTCGGCCCGCGCCAGCAGGTCGCGGAACAGCGCCTCGCCAAAGCGGGTGGGAACGGCGATCTCATACCCTTCCTCGCCCGAGAACGAGATGCGGAACAGCCGCGCCGGGGTGGAGCCGAGCGTGATGTCCGTCACCCCCATGAAGGGCAGGTTGGGCGCCTCGCCCAGCAGCGTGGCAAGCAGATCGCGCGCCTTTGGCCCGGCGACGGCGAATTGCGCCCAGCCTTCTGTCACCGAGATGAAGCGCACATCCCAGCCTTCACAAAAGGCCTGATGCACGAAATCCAGATGGCGCATCACCAATCCGGCGGCGGCGGTGGTGGTTGTCATAAGATAGTGGTTTTCCCCCAGCCGCGCGGTGGTGCCATCATCCAGCACCAGCCCATCCTCGCGCAGCATCAGCCCGTAGCGGACGCGGCCCACGGGCAGGGTGGAGAAGGTGTTGGTATAGACGAAATCCAGAAAGCGCGCCGCATCCTTGCCCTGAATATCAATCTTGCCGAGGGTGGAGACATCGGCCACGCCCACGCTACCGCGCACCATGCGGACCTCGCGGTTGCAGGCCTCCAGCCATGTCGTCTCCCCCGGTTTGGGGAAATAGCTGGGGCGATACCACAGCCCTGCCTCGATCATCGGGGCGCCTCGGTCGCGGCTGGCCTGATCGGAGGTGAGGAAGCGTTGCGGCGCAAAACCCGCGCCGCGCCCGCCCGCCCCCATCGCGGCGATGGAGGTGGGGATATAGGGCGGGCGGAAGGTGGTGGTCCCGGTCTGCGGAATGCCGCGCCCGGTGGCATCAGCAAGGATCGCCAGCGCCGCCACGTTGGAGTTTTTGCCCTGATCGGGGGCCATGCCCTGTGTCGTGTAGCGCTTCATATGCTCGACGCTGCGGAAGTTTTCCTGCGCCGACAGCTTTACATCCTTGGTCGTCACGTCATTGGCGAAATCGAGCCATTGGCGGCCCTCAACCCCCGGCGTCTGCCAGAAGGGTGTGATGGCATAAGGCGCGTCCTCGGTCACCGGCAAGGGCATGTCCGGGGCGGTCTTGCCCAGCGCGGCAAGGGCGGTGCGGGCGGCCTCCATCCCGTCACGCAGACAGGCGGCGGTAGAGAACGCACCGTTGCAGGCCCCGGCAGGCGTCAGGCGCGGCACGGCATCGGGGGCGGGGATGAAGGCGGCGATATCCTCGCGCCACAAGGGGCGGCCGTTCATGTGGCAGGTCAAATGGACCGTGGGGTTCCATCCGCCCGACATGGCAAGGCAATCGGTTTCCAGCGTCGATGTGCCGCCCGCATGGCGGAAAGTGATTGACGACAGGCCAAGTCGCCCAGCCGTGCCGGTGATCTGGGCGTTCAGGTAGACCGGGCAATCCTCCAGAGCCGTGGCATCGGGGCGGGTGTCGAGGATGGCGGTCACCTTGACGCCAGCCGCCATCAGATCGCGCGCGGTGGCGCGGGCGGCATCGTTATTGGCGATGACGGTGATGCGGCTTCCCGGCACCACGCCATAGCGGTGCAGATAGCTGCGTATAGCCGAGGCCAGCATGATGCCGGGGCGGTCATTGTCGGGAAAGGCCAGCGGCCGTTCCAGCGCGCCGGCGGCCAGCACCGCCTGTCCCGCCACGATGCGCCAGAAACATTCGCGCGGCAGATGCGGGGCGGGTTTGACATGCAGCCCAACCCGCTCCAGCGCGCCGAAGGTGCCGTCATCATAGGCCCCGGCCACCGAGGTGCGGGTCATCAGGCGCACATTGGGCATGGCGCGCAATTCAGCCAGCACGGCATCGGCCCAATCCGCGCCGGGTTGCCCATCGATGCGAAGATTTTCGGCAAGCAAGCGGCCGCCCATGCGGGCATCCTCTTCGGCCAGGATCACATCCGCCCCCGCCTGCGCGGCGGTCAGCGCGGCCATCAGGCCGGTTGGGCCAGAGCCAATCACCAGCACATCGCAAAAGGCCCATGCCTTTTCATACTGCGCTTCGTCATGCTTGCCAGACAGCGAACCAAGACCCGCCGCGCGGCGGATCAGCGGCTCATACAGCTTTTCCCACAAGGGGCGCGGCCACATGAAAGTCTTGTAATAGAACCCCGCCGACAGGAAGGGCGCGGCAAGGTCATTGACCGACAGAAGGTCGAATTTCAGCGACGGGAACCGGTTCTGGCTGCGGGCAGACAGACCGTCGAACAGTTCCTGCACCGTGACGCGGACATTCGGGGTCTGCTGGTTGCCCTCAAGGATTTCGACCATCGCGTTCGGCTCTTCGCTGCCTGCCGTCAGCACGCCGCGCGGACGGTGGTATTTGAAGCTGCGCCCCACCAGACGCACATCATTGGCCAGCAAGGCCGAGGCCAGCGTGTCCCCCTGGTAGCCCTGATAGCTGCGCCCGTCGAAGGTGAAGCTGACAGGTTGGCTGCGGTCGATCAGTCCCTTGCCGGCGAGCCTCATGCCGCGTCTCCCTTACGGTCGGCCACGGCTTCGACGGACAGGATCTCATGCGTCACCGTGTTGCGCGTTACCACCAGCCACGAGGAACAGCCCATGTCGTGATACCACAGATCGCGCGTCACCCCCGCAGGGTTGTCGCGGTTATGCAGGTAATCATCCCAAGCCTGCGGCGCGGCATCAGGGGCGGGGCGATTCAGGTAATCCTCGGCGCCATAGTAATAGAACTCGCGCCGGTCGCGGGGGCCGCAGAGGGGGCAGGTCAGGCGCATGGCAAGCTCATTTCGTGGAAGCGGTGGTTTGTCTGACGGGCGGGTTTCATCTTGGCCCAAATACCCTCGCCGAAGGCGGCGACAGAAGGGGCCGGGTGCAGGGCATGAGGTCTGGTCATGGTCAGTGCAGATTGTGCTGGCTGCCGGTGCCTTCCTCGTCGAGGAGGTGGCCGGTCGCGAAACGGTTCAGGCGGAAGCGGGCGGCAACGGGATGGGATTCACCCGTCGCCATCAGATGCGCCATGCACCAACCCGAAGCGGGGACGGCCTTGAAGCCCCCGTAGTTCCAGCCGCAGTCGATGAACAGGCCATCCACGGGCGTCTTGTCGATGATGGGCGATCCGTCCGGCGACATGTCCATGATCCCGCCCCAGGACCGCAGCACCTTGGCCCGCCCGATCATCGGCATCAGGGTCATGCCCGCCTCCATCACATGTTCCACCATGGGCAGGTTGCCGCGCGACGCATAGCTTGCGTAAAAATCCAGATCGCCGCCAAAGACCAGACCGCCCTTGTCGGACTGGCTGATGTAGAAATGGCCCATCCCGAAGCTGACGACATGGTCGATCACCGGTTTCAGCCCTTCGGTCACGAAGGCTTGCAGGATGTGGGATTCAATGGGCAGGCGCATCCCTGCCATGGCGGCGACTTGCGACGATCGGCCTGCAACGACGATGCCCACCTTCTTGGCCCGGATCGCGCCGCGCGTGGTCTGCACGCCGATCACGCGGCCATTCTGGACGTCGATCCCCGTCACCTCGCAGTTCTGGATCAGGTCCACGCCGCGCCGGTCGGCCCCGCGCGCATAGCCCCAGGCCACCGCATCATGCCGCGCCGTACCGCCGCGCGGGTGGAACAGGCCGCCATAGATCGGGAACCGCGTCTGTTCGAAATCGAGATAGGGCAGATGCTCGCGCACACCTTCGCGGTCCAGAAGGATCGCGTCGTCGCCCTGGTTGATCATCGCATTGCCGCGCCGGGCAAAGGCATCGCGCTGGCCATCGGAATGGAACAGGTTGATCAGCCCGCGCTGGGAATGCATCACGTTATAGTTCAGGTCGGGCTCTAGCCCTTCCCACAGTTTCATCGAATGGCTGTAGAATTCCGAATTGCCCGGCAGGAAATAGTTGGCGCGCACGATGGTGGTGTTGCGCCCGATATTGCCGCTGCCCAGATAGCCCTTTTCCAGCACGGCGATATTGGTCAGCCCGTGGTTCTTGGCCAGATAATAGGCGGTAGAAAGGCCATGCCCGCCCCCCCCGATGATGATGGCATCGTATTCCGCCTTGGGGGCCGGGTCACGCCAGGCGGGTTTCCAGCCCTTGTTGCCGAAAAGCCCTTCCTTGATGACCTGAAAGCCTGAATAGCGCATCGCTTTATCCCGTCCGCTGGCCGCGCCAAGACAAGCGCGCCACGGGCGAAGATGCAACCCCCGGCGGGCTGGGCCATTGCCGGGGGCGACAGGAAATGTCGCTTATGGTCAGAGACCCTTGGACCGATAGGTCTGCGCCACGCGACCAATCGACACAAGATAGGCCGCCATCCGCAGGTCCTCGACATCGGCGCGGCTGTGCCAGACCTCACGCATGGCCTGATAGGCCGATCGCATCGTGTCATCCAGTCCCGACCGGACCAGTTCCAGCTCCCCTGCCCCGCGCAGATAGGTTTCCTTGAAGCCGGGGTTCAGCGTCCAGCCCAGCCCTTTGTCGGCGGACAGGCGTTCCAACTCATCCACCAGCAGGTGATGTCGCGCCTCTTCGGCGCGGCGCTGCATCCGGCCAAAGCGGATATGCGACAGGTTCTTGACCCATTCGAAATAGCTGACCGTGACCCCGCCCGCATTGGCATACATGTCGGGGATGATCACCGCACCCTTGGCGCGCAGGATTTCATCGGCGCCAAAGGTGATGGGGCCATTGGCCGCCTCAACGATCAGCGGCGCGGTGATCCGGTGGGCGTTGCCCTTGTGGATCACGCCTTCCAACGCGGCCGGGATCAGGATGTCGCAATCCTTTTCCAGCACCGCCGCACCATCGGCGGTGAACTCCGCCCCGGCAAAGCCTTTCAACCCGCCGGTGGCGGCCATGTGCTGGCGCACGGCTTCCACATCAAGGCCGGTATCGGAGATCAGGGCACCATCGCGTTCGATGATGGCGGTGATCTTCGCCCCATCCTCTTCCGAAAGAAACTTGGCCGCGTGATAGCCCACATTGCCCAGGCCCTGCACCACCACGCGCTTGCCGTCCAGCCCGCCGGACAGCCGCGCCTTGGCCACATCTTCCGGGTGGCGGAAAAACTCGCGCAGGGCGTATTGCACGCCCCTGCCCGTCGCCTCCACCCGCCCCTGTATGCCACCAGCATGGGGCGGCTTTCCGGTAACGCAGGCCCGGGCGTTGATGTCGGTGGTGTTCATGCGGGCGTATTGATCGGCGATCCAGGCCATTTCGCGTTCACCCGTGCCCATATCGGGGGCGGGCACATTCTGCGCCGGGTGGATCAGGTCGCGCTTGATCAGCTCATAGGCGAAGCGGCGGGTGATCTGCTCCAGTTCATGTTCATCCCAGGCGCGGGGATCAATGCAAAGCCCGCCTTTCGATCCGCCAAAGGGCGTTTCCACCAGCGCGCATTTATAGGTCATCAGCGCGGCCAGCGCCTCTACCTCATCCTGGCTGACGGACAGGGCATAACGGATACCGCCCTTCACCGGTTCCATATGTTCCGAATGAACAGACCGATACCCGGTGAAGGTTTCGATCTTGCCGCGCAGGCGCACCCCGAAGCGGACGGTGTAGGTCGAATTGCAGACCCGGATCTTCTGTTCCAGCCCGGGGCTGAGATCCATCAGCCGGACCGCGCGGTTGAACATCAGATCGACAGATTCCCGAAAGCTGGGTTCACCGGAATGTTGCATGTCATCCTCCCTGTCGCGCCAAACAGGGGACGCGGCCCTGACTGTGACGCTAGCACAGCCTGATCCTGTAGCCTCAGGATTACGACGGACAGGTTTGCAGGGATTTAAGACAGCTGCATGAAACACCCGCAAATGCAGGCGCGCGGGGCCGGTTCGGCAGGGCGCTGCGGCGCTAAGATTTACCTCAATACGCCTGCTTCTTTCCCAATCCTGCCTCAATCCTGCCTAGCGGAATGGTTAACTTCTGCAGACTTGAGGATGGGTGCCAATCCGCTTGGAACATCCCGGAAAGGGTAAGACATGACGATTTACCATATCAACCGCCGCACAAGGGCAATAATTGCCCGGGCGGCATCGGGCGAATCAGTCTCGGGCAGCCTTCGGGCCGCCCGCAAAGCACTGTCTGCGGCCCCGCCACAATCATGGCGGAATTTGGCCGACCGTTTCGGCGACACCCCCTCTGCCAACCTTGAATCTTCACAAAGCTTGCAGCCAGCACAGGCATCCCGCATCCCTGATCGGGGGCGCAAAGATGCGGTAAACCGGGTTACCGGGCTGCCGTGCAATGATCATGGGATCACGAGTCATGCGTAATTCTGTCCTCTCACTTCTCGGTCGGCCGTTCCGTCGGTTCCACCGCAGCGAGGACGGCTCGCTGCTGGTCTTCGGTCTGTTCCTTTTCGCCACCTTCTTCCTGATGAGCGGCATGGCCGTTGATCTGATGCGGACGGAAAATCGCCGCACGGCGCTGGCGCAATCGCTGGACCGCTGCGCGCTGAACGCCGCCGCCTTGCGCCAAACGCTGGACCCCGCCGCCGTGGTGCGCGACTGCGTGGATCGCGACGGGATGCTGTCCTACCTGACAGACGTCAAGGTCACCAGCGTCGCCGGTCAGCGGTCGGTCGAGGTGAAGGGAAAGATCCCTGTTGAAACACTGTTCATGGGCGCATCGGGCGTGGACGTGATCGATGTGGCCGCCCGGTCGGTTGCCGAACAGCGCGCCACGAATATCGAGATCGTGCTGGCGCTCGACGTTTCGGGGTCGATGGCGGGCAGCAAGATGGACTCGCTGAAAGATTCGGCCAAGAACTTCGTAAGCACCGTTCTGGGGAACAACACCGACAAGATTTCCATCGCGGTCGTTCCCTATAATGGTCAGGTGAACCTTGGCGAGTCGTTGCGGACAAAGTTCAACGTGACCAATGTTCCCGGACTGACGGCCACCCAGAACGTGAATTGCGTAGACATGCCGGCCAGCGTTTATGGATATACCGGCATTGCGCGCGACCTGCCGCTGCCCGCAACGGGCTGGGCGGATGCGTTCAGCACGCTCAGTTCTTTCCCGACCAGCTATTCGACGACCGGACGGTCGCCGACTGCGGGCAACGTATGGTGCCCACCGTCAACGGTGAACGTGGTGCGCCTGCAGGATGACAGCATCTCTGCTTTGCACACGTATATCAACAATCTGACTGCGATCGGCGCGACCTCGATCAACGCCGGGATGAAATGGGCCGGCGCTATGCTGGACCCGCAATTCCGCAGCGTGGTGAACGAATATGTCGACGCCGGGACCATTCCGACAGAATTCCGCGACCGCCCCTTCGACTATTCCAAGCGTGACGCGCTGAAGATCGTGGTTCTGATGACCGACGGGGAAAACTTTGGCGACGTGCGCCTGAATAACAATTACCGCACCGGCCCATCGCCCATTTTCAAGGGCACGGATGGCAACCATTCCATCCAGTTCACCTCGGGCCGCCCTGCGGCGGCAGGCACCAACCAATTCTGGGTGCCGCACCGCAACGAATGGCGCGCAACCTCTTGGGGCGGGACGACCAGCACGACGGGCACCCCGCAAAGCTGGCAGCAGGTCTGGCAGGACCTGAACGTCAGCTGGACCGCATGGCACCTGTATGCACGGGCCTTGGGCACCACCTCAAGCACACGGACCAACACCTACAACACTTGGTTCAACAACTTCCGCTCGCAACGCGGCACCAGCACATCAACGCCAGAAATGGACGCTGAATTGCAACAGATCTGCACCCTTACCAAAACCCAGGGGATCATGGTCTACGGGATCGCCTTCTCGGCACCCACGCGCGGCGTCAACGCGGTGAAGGGCTGCGCGTCTTCTGAAGGTCACTTCTTCAACTCGACCAACACCACGCAGCTGAACGCCGCTTTCCAGGCGATTGCCACCAACATCACCCAACTGAGGCTCGTGAATTGATGCGTGTGTCATCCATGATGCGCCGCTTCCGGCGGCGCGAGGACGGAACGGCAACGGTGGAATTCGTCATCCTCGTGCCGCTGATCTTTTCGATCTTCATCGCGACGCTGGAAATCGGCATGATGATGTCGCGCTGGTCCAGCATCGACCGTGCCGCCGATATGGTGATCCGGTCGCTGCGCCTTGGGCAGTACACAAACCCGACGGCGCAACTGTTGCGGCAGGAAATCTGCGATGACGTGTTCCTCGTGGAAAACTGCTTCGAGAACATCGCCGTCGATATCCGCCGCATCAACCGGGCAACCTTCCTGATGCCCGATGATGACGAACCCTGCGTGACGCGCGATCAGGACATCATCCAACCGGTGACGCAGGTCACGCCGGGCCAGCAGAACGACCTGATGCTGATCCGCGTCTGTGTCGCGGTGGATGCCATGTTCCCGACATCGCGCTTTGCGCTGCCGATCACGCTGGATGCACAGGGCGGCTATGCGCTGTCGGTCGCGTCTGTCTATGTCAACGAACCAAGCTAAGGGGCAGTTCATGCAAATCCTGTCCTCCATCACTGCGGGCATCAAACGGTCTGTCCGCCGCTTCGCCAAAGACACCTCGGGCAGCATGCTGGCCGAAGCCATGTTCATCGTGCCGGTCATGGCCATGGGGATGTCGGGCTTTTATGCCTTCTGGGATGCCTATCAGACCCAGAACCGCGTGCAGAAAGGGGCCTATGCCATTTCCGACATGTTGTCGCGCGAGATGGTTCCCGCGACCCCGGCCTTTCTGAACGGGCTGGAAACCACGCTGGAATATCTGATCGGCACCAATGCCCGCACCCGCATCACCAGCATCCGCCGCAATTCGGACGGTCCGCTCGGGGCGACCGGGCTGGTGGTGCTGTGGTCGCATTCGCCCGGCAACACGATGCCGCCGCTGACCAATGGCACTCTGAACCAAGTGATTTCAGAAGTCCCGATGATGGCCGTCGGGTCGAACATGGTGGTCTATGAGGTGGTGGTCCCCTATTCCCCGGTGACCGAGATCCTGACCCTGAACACGATCAACGAAACCGTCGCCATGCGGCCGCGCTTTCTGCCCACCCTGTGCCTGACGGGCGTGACCTGCTGACATGCGCCTGACGCGCGGCCCTTGCAGGGCTGTGCGCCAGGGCACCAACCTTCTGCACGGGGCGGCGTTGTCCGCCCCGTTTGCATGACCTAGGTTACGGCTTGTCCAGCAGCAGGAAGCCCGCCCATGTCCATCCGCCCCGTCGTTCAGGAAAACCGCGCCCAGCCCACCTATGAAGGCGCGGGCGTGCATCTGCACCGCGCCTTTGGCTTTGGCGACCCGGACCGGATGGACCCGTTCCTGCTGTTCGACGATTTCCGCAACGAAGACCCGCGCGATTACATGCGCGGCTTCCCGTGGCACCCCCATCGCGGGATCGAGACGATCACCTATGTTCTGGCCGGGGCCGTGGAGCATGGCGACAGTCTGGGCAACCACGGCCTTCTGAAGGGTGGCGATGTGCAATGGATGACCGCCGGTTCGGGCATCCTGCATCAGGAAATGCCGCGCGGTAACGCCCGCGGCCAGATGCACGGCTTCCAGCTATGGGCCAACCTGCCCTCGACCCTGAAGATGACCGCGCCGCGCTATCAGGATGTGAAGGGCAAGGACATCCCCGAGATCATGGATGACGACGGCACGGTGGTGAAAGTCATCGTGGGATCATTCTGGGGCAAGACCGGCCCGGTGGACGGGATCGCCGCTGATCCGCAATATCTCGACATTTCCGTCCCGCCCGGGCGGCGCAAGACCTTCAAGGTGGACACCTATCGCCGCGCCTTCGCCTATGTCTTTGACGGCAAGGGAACTTTCCGCGATGCAAGCCGCCCCAAAGGCGTGCTGCTGGAAAAAGAAGTGATGGGCCAGGAGGTGAACATCCGCGACATGTCGGGGGATCGCACGCTGGTGCAGTTCGGCACCGGCGACGAGGTGACGGTGCAGGCCGGGCCGGATGGCATCCGCTTTCTGCTGATCTCCGGCGCGCCGATTCAGGAACCCGTGGCATGGCACGGCCCCATCGTGATGAACACGCAGGCCGAAATCCGCCAGGCCATGGCCGAGTTGAAGAACGGCACCTTCATCCGGCCTGCGCATTGACGCGGGCGCCACTTGCGGCTTTGCTGCGCGCCAGCCTGACCGGAGCCCGAGCGATGCACGTTGCGCCTGCCCTTGCTGTTGCTACTCTGGCCCTCTTGGCGGGGTGCAGTGAACCGGGCTTCATCCGCAAGGCCGAACCCGCCGCCACACCCAGCCTGCTGCCGATCGACGAAATCCTCAGCGGCGAAAGCCCGCAACTGGATGCCGAGGCAGCCGCAGCCCTGACGGCACGGGGCGCGGCATTGCGGGCAAAGGCCGGCACGTCCGGTTAGCCCGCGTTGCAAGCCCTGCCGCGAACGGCTAAGGGGGCGCTGTGCCTGTCCGCTTGATGGAGTCTCTCATGCCTGCGCCCCTTCGCCTTGGTCTTGCCGGTCTGGGAACCGTGGGCATCGGTGTGGTGAAGATCGTGCAAAAGCACGCCGATCTGATCGCCGCCCGCGCCGGCCGCCCGGTGGTGCTCACCGCCGTCTCCGCCCGCGACCGCAGCAAGAACCGCGATGCCGATCTGTCGGGATTTGCCTGGGAAACCGATCCCGTCGCACTGGCGCGGCGCGACGATGTGGACGTGTTCGTCGAGGTGATGGGCGGCCATGAAGGCCCCGCCCGCGCCGCGACCGAGGCCGCCATTGCAGGCGGCAAGGACGTGGTCACCGCCAACAAGGCGCTTCTGGCCCACCATGGCCATGCGCTTGCTCTGGCCGCCGAGGCGGCAGGGCGCGTGATCCGTTTCGAGGCCGCCGTCGCCGGGGGCATCCCGGTGATCAAGACCCTGACCGAAGGGCTGGCCGGTAACCAGATCCGCCGGGTGATGGGCGTGATGAACGGCACCTGCAACTATATCCTGACACGCATGGCCAATGCGGGCCTGCCCTATGAGACGGTATTCGAAGAGGCGCGCCAGCTTGGCTATCTCGAGGCCGACCCGAACCTTGACGTGGGCGGCATCGACGCGGGCCACAAGCTTTCCCTGCTGGCCGCCATTGCCTTTGGCACTCGCGTCAGCTTTGACCATGTGGAACTGGAAGGCATCGGCAATGTCTCGATCGAAGACATCCGCATGGCCGATGACATGGGCTATCACATCAAGCTCTTGGGTGTGGCGCAGATGACGGGGCGCGGGCTGGAACAGCGCATGACCCCCTGCCTTGTGCCGGCGGAAAGCCCGCTGGGCCAGTTGCAGGGCGGCACCAACATGGTGGTGCTGGATGGCGACAGCGTGGGCCAGATCGTGCTGCGCGGCCCCGGCGCGGGCGAAGGGCCGACAGCCAGCGCCGTGATGGGCGATGTGATCGACCTCGCCCGTGGCATCCGCGTGCCCACTTTCGGGCGGCCCGCTGCGACCCTTGCCGAACCGATCCCGGCCAAGGCCGCGACCCCGGCGCCCTATTACCTGCGGATGACGCTGCTCGACAAACCCGGCGCGCTGGCCAAGGTGGCCACCTGTCTGGGCGAGGCGGGCATTTCCATCGACCAGATGCGCCAGATCAACCAGCCCGGCGAGGCCGATGACAAGGCGGTGGTCCTGATCGTCACCCACAAGGCGGCCCCTGCCGACATCGCCTATGCACTGGCGCGTTTTGGTGAAACCGGCGTGGTAATGGGTGCGCCCGTCGCCATCCGGATCGAGGAAGTCTGAGGGCGGGACAAAAACTTTCCACGGAAAGTTTTTGAAGGGCGCAAATTTTTCGACGAAAAATTTGCCTGCCGACCTTTGGTCGGCAAGCCGGAAAATTTTTCAGTGAAAAATTTTCTCTCATGCGCCCGTCCAGGAACCCTTGTCACCGAGTGTTAGCGCGACCACGCTTGCCCCGCCCCTGTCCGGGCGCTAAGGGGCGGGAAGCACAGCCGGGGCGAGGAGCACGATACCATGGCCGACAAGCAGGAATTTGAGGACCGTCTCCTCTCGCTGGGCCTTGCCCGCGTGTCGGAAGCGGCGGCACTGGCCAGCGCGCAGCTGATCGGTCGGGGTGATGAGAAAGCCGCCGATCAGGCCGCCGTCAATGCGATGCGCGACCAGCTCAACCTGCTCGACATTGCCGGGGTGGTTGTGATCGGCGAAGGTGAGCGGGACGAGGCGCCGATGCTCTATATCGGCGAAAAGGTCGGCACCGGGAACGGGCCTGCCGTGGATATCGCGCTTGATCCGCTGGAAGGCACCACGCTGACCGCCAAGGACATGCCCAATGCGCTGACCGTGATCGCCATGGCCCCGCGCGGCACGATGCTGCACGCGCCCGATGTCTATATGGAAAAGCTGGCCATCGGCCCGGGCTACAAGCCCGGCACCGTGACCATGTCCATGAGCCCGTCTGAACGGGTCTCGGCCCTTGCTGCGGCCAAGGGCTGCTCGACCGAGGATATCACCGTCTGCGTGCTGGAACGCCCCCGGCATGAGGAGATGATCAACGAACTGCGCTCCACCGGGGCCTCGATCCGGCTGATCACGGATGGCGATGTGGCGGGTGTGATGCACTGTGCCGAGCCTGAGGTGACCGGGATCGACATGTATATGGGATCGGGCGGCGCGCCCGAAGGGGTGCTGGCGGCGGCCGCGCTGAAATGCATGGGCGGGCAATTCTTCGGCAAGCTATTGTTCCGCAACGAAGATGAGCGTGCCCGTGCCCGCAAGGCCGGGATCACCAATTTCGACCGCGTCTACACGCGCGATGATCTGGTGCGCGGCGACGTGATCTTTGCGGCCACGGGCGTGACCAGCGGGTCACTGCTGGCAGGCATCAAGCGTGAACCCGGCGTGGTGACGACCGAGACGATCCTGATGCGGTCCAAGACCGGATCGGTGCGCCGGATGACCTATCGCAGCCCGGTGAAGTGAGCGCAGGTTCGGCCTGCCGTTCCCAGGGCAGGGCTTGCAGGAGGTGCCGCTTTGCGGCACTTCCTTTGGTATGACAGCACGCGCTTTTCTGAACGTCGAAGCGTCGCTTACTGGGCGGCGCTGGATCGGCCCTTCCGCCGAAGAGGACCGTCTGGCCGAAGCCATGGCGCAAGTCACGCACCTGCCGCTGGCCCTGTGTCACACGCTGGTCAAGCGGGGCGTGGCACCCGAGGATTGCGCCGCTTACCTTGCCCCGGCCCTGCGCGATCTGCTGCCTGATCCGCTGACGCTGCGCGACATGGGCCCTGCCGCCGCGCGCTTTCTGCGGGCGTTGAAGGCGCGCGAAACGATTGCGGTCTTTGCCGATTATGATGTCGACGGCGGGTCATCTGCCGCGCTTCTGATGATCTGGCTGCGCGCGATGGGCCATACGGCCACGCTCTACATCCCCGACCGTATCGACGAGGGATATGGCCCCAACGTTCCGGCCATGGCGGGGCTGGCCGAAAAGCACCGGCTGATCATTTGCGTCGATTGCGGAACACTGTCGCATGATCCTATCGCCGCCGCTGTAGCGAAGGGTGCGGATGTGGTGGTGCTGGACCATCATCTTGGGGCCGACACCCTGCCCCCCGCTTTGGCCGTCGTGAACCCCAACCGGCAGGATGAAGATGGCACCTTGGGCCACCTTTGCGCCGCTTCGGTTGTGTTTCTGATGCTGGTGGAGGCGAACCGTCAGTTGCGCGCCGATGGCGTGCAGGGCCCGGACCTGATGGCGCTGCTCGATCTTGTGGCGCTGGCCACGGTGGCCGATGTGGCCCCGCTGATCGGGGTCAACCGGGCGTTGGTGCGGCAGGGGCTCAAGGTGATGGCGCGGCGCGACCGGGTGGGTCTGCGCGCGCTGGCCGATGTGGCGCGGATGGATACGGCCCCCAACACCTATAGCCTCGGCTTTCTGCTTGGCCCCCGCGTCAACGCTGGCGGACGCATCGGCGCGGCCGATCTGGGTGCTCGGCTGCTGTGCACCGATGATGAGGCCGAGGCCAAGGCGCTGGCCGACCGGCTGGATGAGTTGAACACGGAACGGCGCGAGATCGAGATGCGGGTGCGCGAAGCCGCCATGGCACAGGCCGAAGCCCGTGGTCTGGACGCCCCCCTCGTCTGGGCTGCAGGGGAGGGCTGGCATCCGGGCGTGGTAGGCATTGTCGCCAGCCGGTTGAAAGAGGCGACCAACCGCCCCGCCGTGGTGATCGGGCTGGAAGGCGGGATGGGCAAGGGATCGGGGCGGTCCATCTCGGGTGTCGATCTGGGCGCATCCATCCATCGGCTGGCCGCCGAGGGCTTGCTGGTCAAGGGCGGTGGGCACCGCATGGCCGCTGGGTTGACAGTCGAGGAAGGCAAGCTGGACGCGGCGATGGCCCGCCTGTCCGACCTGCTGGCGCGTCAGGGCGCGGGCAGTGCGGGCCCTGCGGACCTGAAGCTGGACGGGCTTTTGATGCCTGGTGCCGCCGACCGCGATCTGGTGGAAAAGCTTGAAGAAGCGGGGCCCTTCGGGGCCTCTTCCCCTGCCCCGCGTTTTGCCTTTGCCGCCATGGCCGTGAGCGCGCGGCGGATCGGTGAATCCCACCTGCGCCTGTCCTTCGGCGATGGGATTGGCCCAAAGCTGGAGGCCGTGGCCTTCGGTGCCTTTGACGGCCCACTCGGACCCGCCCTGCTCGAAGGGGGCCATCAACGCTTCCATCTGGCCGGTCGGCTGGAACTGAACCAATGGAACGGCAAGACCAAGGTACAGCTCCGCCTGGAAGACGCCGCACGAGCCTGACCGCTATGCGCCCCTGCTGCCAAAGCGCCCCTGTGTCGCACATTTTCCCCCTTGCGAGTCACCCAGCCCCCCTTTAGACACCCGCCACCGACAGTGGCCCGTTCGTCTATCGGTTAGGACACCAGGTTTTCAACCTGGGAAGAGGGGTTCGACTCCCCTACGGGCTGCCACTTCCTGCCATAGACATCCAATTCGGATTTGGGCCTTTTGTGCCGCGTATTCGCAATGCGGGATCGGTCTGTCCGCAGACTGGCGACACCGCCCTTCCCCCGTGCCATGATGCTGCCAGTGACCCCGTCTTAGAGGCGCAGATGCAGACGATCCCCCTCGGCCCCACGGGCCATAGCGACACCTTCACCCGCGATAGCCTGCCCCCTGCCGACCAGTGGCCGGAATTGCAACTGGGCGCGTTCGACTATCCCGACTGGCTTAACGCCGCTGTGGAACTGACCGACCGGATGGTTGATCGCGGCTTTGGTGACCATACCGCGCTGATCGGCAATGGCCGCGCGCGCACCTATAAAGAACTTACCGACTGGTCCAATCGCATCGCCCATGCGCTGGTCGAAGATTACGGCGTCAAACCCGGCAACCGGGTGCTGATCCGGTCGGCCAATAACCCGGCGATGGTGGCCTGCTGGCTGGCCGCCACCAAGGCGGGGGCGGTGGTGGTGAACACCATGCCCATGCTGCGCGCGGGCGAGTTGACGGCCATCGTGAACAAGGCCGAAATCACCCACGCCCTGTGCGACACCCGCCTGATGGAAGAACTGGTCGCCTGCCAGAAGGACAGCGCTTTTCTTCACACGGTCGTGGGCTTTGACGGCACGGCCAACCATGATGCGGAACTCGACCGGATCGCCCTGCGAAAATCCGTCCGTTTCACCCCGCACCCCACGGGGCGCGATGACGTGGCGCTTTTGGGCTTCACCTCGGGCACCACGGGCGCGCCCAAGGCCACGATGCATTTCCACCGCGACCTGCTGATCATCGCCGATGGCTATGCGCGCGAGGTTCTGACCGTGACCCCCGATGACGTTTTTGTCGGCTCTCCACCGCTGGCCTTCACCTTTGGCCTTGGTGGCCTTGCCATCTTCCCCCTGCGCTTTGGCGCGGCGGCGGCGCTGCTGGAACAGGCAAGCCCGCCCAATATGATCGACATCATCACCGAACATCGCGCGACGATCTGCTTCACCGCACCGACCGCCTATCGCGTCATGCTCAAGGCGATAGAGGACGGCGCGGACCTCTCCTCGCTGCGCGCCGCCGTCAGCGCGGGCGAAACCCTGCCCGCCCCGGTCTATGAAGAATGGATGGCACGCACGGGCAAGCCGATGCTCGACGGCATCGGTGCGACCGAGATGTTGCACATCTTCCTGACCAACCGCTTCGATGACCACCGCCCCGGTTGCACCGGGCGCCCCGTCACGGGGTATGAGGCGCGGATCGTCGGCCCCGACATGGCCGAGTTGCCGCGCGGCGAAGTGGGTCGTCTGGCCGTGCGCGGCCCCACCGGCTGCCGCTATCTGGCCGATGATCGGCAGACCAACTATGTCCGCGATGGATGGAACCTGACGGGTGACAGTTTCTGGCAAGACGAAGACGGCCGCTTCCACTTTGCCGCCCGCTCTGACGACATGATCATCAGCGCAGGCTATAACATCGCCGGGCCAGAGGTAGAGGCGGCGCTGCTCTCCCACCCCGCCGTTCAGGAATGCGCCGTGATCGGTGCCGCCGATGCAGAACGCGGTCAGGTGGTCGAGGCCCATGTCGTGCTTGCCGCCGGTCATGCGGGCGACGCGCTGATGATCAAGCTGTTGCAGGATCACGTGAAAAAGGTGATCGCGCCCTACAAGTATCCCCGCCGGGTGCTGTTCACCGACGCCCTGCCGAAAACCCAGACCGGCAAGATCCAGCGCTTCCGCCTGCGCAGCAACTGACCCCGATCCCGGCTCTCAGGCCGGGATCACCG
The DNA here is from genome assembly GCA_022843025.1 of Paracoccaceae bacterium. Lineage (GTDB taxonomy): Bacteria > Pseudomonadota > Alphaproteobacteria > Rhodobacterales > Rhodobacteraceae > Paragemmobacter. The sequence goes on from JALHOL010000003.1 coordinate 416,489, forward strand.
CCGTTGCCTCGATCTCTACCTTGGCGCGGTCCTCGACCAGCGCCACCACCTGCACCAGCGCCATCGCCGGGTAATGCCGCCCGATCACCGCCTTGTAGACGCGGCCAAGCTCCTTGAGCGACCCAAGATATTCCCGCTTGTCGGTGACATACCATGTCAGCCGCACCAGATGCTCCGGTCCCGCCCCCGCACAGGCCAGCACCTCGACGATCGATTTCAGGGCCTGCTCCACCTGCCCCACGAAATCATCCGTCTCGAACTGCTGTTCGGCGTTCCAGCCGATGATGCCCCCTGTGAACACCATCCGCCCCGTGGCGGCCACCCCGTTGGAATAGCCGATGGCTGGTTTCCAATGCGACGGGTGCAGGAATTGCAGCGCGGTTTCGGTCATGCGGTCGTCTCCAGATGTGCGGTCAGCACCGCGCGAATAGGGTCAGGCCAGCGCGCAGGCCGCCCCTCGGGCGACATCCAGACCAGCACCAGCCGCGCCGTCAGCCGATGCGCGCCACCGCTGCCCATGTCCAGCTGGACGGTGACGGAACTGCCACCCACCTTTTCCACCACCAGCACCCAGTCCAGCACATCGCCAAGGCGCGACGGCGCGCGGAAATCCGTCTCCACCCGCGCGGTCGGCACGCCGATGCCATCCTTCATCATGGCGTGATAGGAATAGCCCACCACCTCGCGGAAGAAATTCTCGCAGACGGAATTGGTCATCTCGAAGTAACGGGGATAGAAGACGATCCCCGCCGGATCGCAATGGTTGAACTCCACCCGGATCGTGCGCCCATAGCTCATCCCAGCACACTCCGCGCGATCACAACCCGCTGCACATCGGATGCGCCCTCATAGATCCGCAGCGCTCGTATCTCGCGGTACAGGCTCTCCACCACAGACCCATGCCGCACACCGTCGCCCCCGTGCAACTGAACCGCCATGTCGATCACCTCCTGCGCGGCCTCGGTGGCATAAAGTTTCGCCATCGCCGCCTCGCGCGTGACCCGCGCCGCGCCACTGTCCTTCACCCAGGCCGCGCGATAGACCAACAGCGCCGCCGCGTCGATCTTCACGGCCATATCGGCCAGATGTCCCTGCACCATCTGCAATTCGGCCAGCGCCTGCCCCTGAATCCGCCGCGCCTTCACCCGCGCCAACGCCTCATCCAAAGCCCGCCGCGCAAAGCCCAGCGCCGCCGCCCCGACGGTCGACCGAAACACGTCCAGCACCGACATGGCGATCCGGAACCCCGCACCCGGTTCGCCGATCAACGCCCCCTCCGGCAGCACCATCCCCTTCATCCGCAAGGTCGCCAAAGGATGCGGTGCGATCACCTCCAATCGCTCCACCACCTCCAACCCCGGTGCATCGGCGGGCATCAGAAAGGCCGACAACCCCTTCGCCCCCGGTGCTTCGCCCGTTCGGGCAAAGAGCACATAGACATCCGCAATCCCGCCGTTGGAAATCCAGGTCTTCTCCCCCTCGATCAGCCATCCGCCCTGCACCCGCGTGGCAGTGGTCCTTGTCGCCGCCACATCCGATCCCGATCCCGGCTCCGTCAGGGCAAAACCCGAAATCGCCGCTCCCGCCCGCGTGCGCGCCAGCCACTCCTGCTGCGCAGCCGTGCCGAACAGGCTCACCGCCCCCATTCCCAGCCCCTGCATGGCAAAAGCGAAATCCGCCAACCCGTCATGCCGCGCCAGCGTCTCACGGATCAGGCACAGCGTGCGCACATCCAGCCGCTCCCCCGCTGCAGCAGCGCTGTGCTGCAACCAGCCACCCGCCCCCAGCATGGCCACCAGCGACCGGCAGGCTGCATCCACATCGCCATGATCCACCGGCAGATGCGCCCCACACCACGCCTCCAGCGCGACGGACAGTTCGCGATGCCGATCTTCAAAGAAAGGCCAGTCCAGAAAACTCGTATCGCTCATGTCATCTTCTCTGTTTCAAATATCCTCAGGGGGTGAGGCGCGGCACGCGCCGAGGGGGCGCGAGCGCCCCCTGATTTTTCGCATGAAAAATCGTCAATCCCCGCCAAACACCGGCGTTTCCTTCGCCACAAAGGCACGGTAGGCCCGCTCGAAATCCCGGGTCTGCATGCAGATGGCCTGTGCCTGTGCCTCGGCCTCGATGGCCTGCTCCAGCCCCATGTTCCATTCCTGATTGAGCTGTGTCTTGGTGATCCCATGCGCAAATGTCGGCCCTGCCGCCAGGGCCCGCGCCAGCGTCATCGCCCCCGCCTCCAGCTCTTCCGCCGGATGCAGCGCGTTCCAGAACCCCCACCGCTCGCCTTCCTCGGCGCGCAGTACGCGCCCGGTATAAAGCAGTTCCGCCGCCCGACCCTGCCCAATGATCCGCGGCAGCATCGCGCAGGCCCCCATGTCGCACCCCGCCAGCCCCACGCGGGTGAACAGAAAGGCGCATTTCGCCCCGGGTGTTGCCAGCCGCAGGTCCGACGCCATCGCCATGATCGCGCCCGCCCCCACGCAAACGCCGTCTACCGCCGCGATGATGGGTTTGCCGCAGCCGATCATCGCCTTCACGAGATCGCCGGTCATGCGGGTAAAGGCGAGAAGCTCTTTCATCTCCATCCCGACCAGCGGGCCGATGATGTCATGTACATCGCCACCGGAACAGAAATTCCCCCCATTGGACGCAATCACCACCACATCCACATCCGTCGCATAGACCAGCGCGCGGAACGTATCGCGCAACTCGGCATAGCTCTCAAACGTCAGCGGGTTCTTTCGTTCGGGCCGGTTCAGCCGCACCACGGCCACCCGATCCACCACCTGCCACAGGAAATGTTCGGGCCGCAGCCCCGCCATCGCGCCCATCACGCGCCCCCCATGCGTTTAAGAATATCGGTCAGCGCGTCCAGATCCGCCTCGGACAGGTTGGCAAAGCGGCGCGACACTTCGGTCTCATGCCCCGCGGCCAGCACTTCGAACTGCGCCAGCCCCTCGGGCGTCAGCGCCACATAAACCGTCCGCCGGTCCACCTCGGACGGCGTGCGCCGCACCAGCCCGTCCTTCTCCAACCGGTCCACCACCGTGGTCGCATTGCCGTTCGACACCAGCAGCATCCGGCTCAACTCGCTCATCGTCACGCCTTCACGGCGGCGATAAAGCGCGGCCATCACGTCAAAGCGCGGCAAGGTCGTCTGGTGCTGCAACCGCAGGAATTCGCGCAGATCGCTTTCCGCCATCCGCGTCACCCCCAGCAGGCGGATCCACATCTTAAGCCGCCGTTTTGACAGAGGATCGGTCATACCTCCCCCCCGGAAATCACGATCCCCTGCCCGTTAACCCCATCGGCCCCATCTGATGCCAGCCACAGCGCCGCCGATGTCACCTCATCGGGGCGATACAGGCGGTTCTGCGGGCTCATCGCCTCCAATGCGGCACGTGCCTCGGTCAGCGACCGCCCGGTCTTTTCCGAGATGACCTTGATGGAGTGCTCCGTCATCTCGGTATCCAGAAACCCCGGGCAGATCGCGTTCACCGTCACCGGCCCGCGCGCCACCTCCAGCGCCAGCGACCGCACGATCCCCATCACCCCATGCTTGGCCGCCGCATAGGGGGCGACCTTGGCATAGCCCTTGACCCCCGCGGTCGAGGCTACGGCGATCAACCGCCCCCAGCCATCGAACTGCCGCAACCCTTCGCGAAAGGTCAGGAACACCCCCGTCAGGTTCACCGCCAGCATCGCATTCCACTGCTCCAGCGTGGTGCGGGCAAAGGGCGCGCTATCGGCCTGCCCCGCATTGGCGATCACCACATCCACCCGCCCCGCCTGCGCAAACAGCGCCTGCACGGAGGACTCATCCGTCACATCGCAAGGCAGCGCCCGAATGGCGGGGTGTTGCGCGGCGACCGAAGCCAAGGCTTCCACCCGCCGCCCGCAGATCACCACCTCGGCGGCACCGGCACGGGCGAAGCCCAGCGCAAGGTCTGCCCCCGCGCCCGATCCGCCGCCCGTGACCAGAACTCGCCGTCCCGTGATGCTCATGCCCGGATCACCTCTGTCCCCTTTTGCGCCAGCCGCCGCATCTGATCGCGCCCGGCCAGATAGGGCAACGGCCATTCGGTGGCAGCATCGCCCATGGCGACGGCGGCGTGAAGGGTCCAATAGGGGTTGGCCAAATGCGGCCGCGCGAGGCAGACCAGATCCGCCCGCCCTGCCAGCAGGATGGAATTGACGTGATCCGGTTCGGTAATGTTGCCCACCGCCATGGTAGCAATCCCTGCCTCGTTGCGGATGCGGTCGCTGAAGGGTGTCTGGAACATGCGGCCATAAACCGGCTTGGCGTCTACGGACGTCTGCCCCGCCGACACGTCGATGATATCCGCCCCATTGGCCGCGAACAGGCGCGCAATCTCCACCGCTTCATCCGGCGTCACGCCTTCGTCGCCCACCCAATCGGTGGCCGAAATGCGCACCGACAAGGGCTTCTCCTCGCCCCATGCCGCCCGCATCGCGCGCAGCACCTCCAACGGCCAGCGCATCCGGTTCTCAAGCGATCCGCCATAGGCATCGGTCCGGATGTTCGATTTCGGGCTGATGAAGGACGACACCAGATAGCCATGCGCCGCGTGCAGTTCGATCATGTCAAACCCCGCCCGCTTGGCCATATCGGTCGCTGCGACAAACTCCGCCGTCACTGCTTCCATATCCGCCCGCGTCATTTCGCGCGGGGTGGCGTTCTTGGCCGACCAGGGCAGTGCGGATGGCCCGATGATCTCCCAGTTCCCCGTGGGCAAGGGCGCGTCGCCCTCCTCCCATCCGACCTGCGTCGATGCTTTCCGCCCGGCATGGCCGATCTGGCAGCAGATCTTGGCCTCCGTCTCGGTATGGACAAAATCCACCACCCGCCGCCACGCGGACTCATGCTCTTGCGCATAGAGCCCCGGGCAGCCCGGCGTGATCCGCCCCTGCGCGGAGGTGCAGGTCATTTCCGTATAGACCAGCCCCGCGCCCCCCTTGGCGCGTTCGCCGTAATGGACCAGATGCCAGTCGGTCGGGCAGCCCTCCACCGCCTTGTATTGCGCCATGGGTGACACGACGACACGGTTCTTCAGTGCCATATCGCGCAAGCGGAACGGCGCGAACATGGGCTTGCGCCCCTTCACCCCACCCGCCTGTTCCTGAAACCAGTCCTCGGTCCGGCCCAGCCATTCTGGGTCACGCAGGCGGAGGTTTTCATGCCCGATCCGCTGGCTGCGGGTCAGCAGGGAATAGGCGAACTGCTCGGGCGGCAGGTCCAGATAGCGTTCCACCTGCTCGAACCACTCCAGCGAATTGCGCGCCGCCGATTGCAGGCGCAGCACCTCTACCCGCCGCTCATCCTGATAGCGCTGGAAGGCTGCCTCCATCGTCGGCTCACTATGCAGGTATTCCGCCAGCGCGATTGCGGAATCAAATGCCAGCCGCGTACCCGACCCGATGGAGAAATGCCCCGTCGCCGCCGCATCGCCCATCAGCACCACATTTTCATGGAACCACTTGCCACAGACCACGCGGGGAAAGTTCATCCACACTGCCGACCCGCGCAGATGCGCCGCGTTGGAGATCAGCTCATGCCCGCCCAGATGCCGGTCGAATATCCGCCGGCACGTTTCGACCGTGTCCTCCTTGGACATATCGGCAAAGCCCCAGCGGTCCCACGTCTCCTGCGCCATTTCCACGATGAAGGTCGCGGTCTTGTCGTCGAACTGATAGGCATGCGCCCAGACCCAGCCATGCTCCGTCTTTTCGAAGATGAAGGTAAAGGCATCGTCGAATTTCTGCTGCGTGCCCAGCCAGACGAACTTGCACAGCCGCATGTCGATATCGGGCTGGAACACGGGTTCATATTCCCGGCGCACCGCCGAATTGATGCCGTCACAGGCGACGACGATATCGTATTCCTTGCGGTATTCCTCGGCCGATTTGAACTCTGTCTCGAACTGCAGATCGACGCCCAACTCGCGCGCCCGCGCCTGCAACAGGATCAGCATCTGCTTGCGTCCGATCCCCGCAAAACCATGCCCGCCCGATACCGTGCGCACGCCGTCATGCACCACGGCGATATCATCCCAATAGGCGAAGTGATCGCGGATGGATTGGGTGGACACCGGATCGTTCCGCCCCATCCGCCCCAGCGCATCATCCGACAGCACCACGCCCCAGCCAAAGGTATCATTGGCCCGGTTGCGCTCCAGCACGGTGATCTGATGCGCCGGATCGCGCAGCTTCATCGAAATCGCAAAGTAAAGGCCGGCAGGGCCGCCGCCCAGACAAAGTATCTTCATGGCCCAAATCCCAGATGGCGCGGAATGCGCCTTGGGGAAAAGCTACACCGGATCAAAACAATTTCAAGCTTGAAATTTTCGGGCTTGAAATTTCTGCCGCGCTTGCGAAGATCACCCCCATGGACCTGATCATTGACCGCATGGGGGGCTGGGCCCGCCTCACCCTCAACCGCCCGGCGCAAAAGAATGCGCTGAACACCGCGCTCCTCGCAGCGGTGGCAGATGCGCTTGCGGGCTTTGCTGCCGATCCCGCGATCCGCGCCGTGCTCCTGACCGGGGCGGATGGCAACTTCGCCGCCGGGGCCGATATCGGCGAGATTGAACACAAGACCGCAGCCGAAGGGGCCGCCGATCCGCGCAAGGCGCATTGGGCCACCATCCGCGCCTTTCCCAAACCCCTTGTCGCGGCGGTGGATGGCTTTGCCCTTGGCGGCGGTTTCGAACTGGCGCTGATGGCCGATCTGATGGTGCTTGGCCCTACCGCGCGGGTGGGTCTGCCGGAAACCAACCTCGGTCTGATCCCCGGTGCGGGCGGCGGGCAGCGCCTGCTGGCGCTTGCAGGACGCGCGCGCGCCATGCGTATGGTCCTGACGGGCGAGGTGATCGACGCCGCCACCGCCTGTGACTGGGGCATCGCCACTCATCTGGCCGACGGCCCCGCGCTGGCCATGGCCGAACCGCTCACCGCCCGCCTTGCCACCCGCGCGCCACTGGCGCTGATCGCGGCCAAAGCCGCGCTGATCGCGGGGTCGGAACAGGCGCTCGCCCTATCACAGGAACGCGCCGCGTTCGAGGCGCTGCTGGATACCTACGACAAGGCCGAAGGCATCCGCGCCTTCCACGCCCGAATGAAACCGGAGTTCAGGGGAAAATGACCGTCGCCATCATCGGCCTTGGGGCGATGGGCCTTGGCATCGCGCAGGTCTACGCGCAGGCGGGCCACACCATCCGCGCCACCGATGCGAGCACGGACGCGCGCGGCACCGCCACCGCCCGCCTTGCCGCAACCCTCTCCCCCCGCGTGGCCAAAGGCGCCATGACGCAGGCCGACTGTGACGCCATCCTGTCGCGCCTTCACATCGTCGACCGGATCGAAGACCTCGCCCCCGCCGATCTGGTGATCGAGGCCGTGGTGGAACGGCTGGCCGTGAAACAGGCGGTGTTTACCGTGCTGGAGCCGCTTTTGCCGCCCCATGCCGTGCTGGCGACCAACACCTCCTCCCTCTCGGTCGCCACCATCGCGCGCGGCCTTGCCCACCCGGAACGCTTGCTGGGCCTGCATTTCTTCAACCCCGCCCCCGTGATGCGTCTGGTGGAACTGATCCCCCATGCCACCACCGCATCCGATGCCCTTGCCGCCGCCCGCGCCTTGACGGAAAGCGCCGGAAAGACCGTCATCCAATGCCCCGACCGCCCCGGTTTCATCGTCAACCGCTGCGCCCGGCCCTTTTATGGCGAGGCGCTGGCAATGCTGGAGGAAGGCCGCAACGCGGGTGATATTGACGCGGCGATGATGGCCGAAGGCTATCGCCTTGGCCCCTTTGCGCTGATCGATCTGATCGGTGCCGACATCAACCTTGCCGCGACGGAGGGCCTCGCTGCCGCGATGGACCACCACCCGCGCTACCATGTCTTTGACGCGCTCAAGGCGCAGGTGGCGCGCGGCGATCTGGGCCGCAAGACCGGGCGCGGCTTTGTGTTTCCTGCCGATCCCCCACCGCCCCCGCAAGATGCCGCGGCCATCACCCTGCGGATCGAAGCCGCGCTGGTGAATGAGGCCGCATGGCTGCTGGCAGAAGGCGGCAGCACTGCGGATGGCATCGACACAGCCTTGAAACTGGGCCTCAACTTCCCGCGTGGCCCGTTCGAAGCACTCGCCCATCACGGGCGCAGCCGGGTGCTGGCAACCCTCGCCGCATTGGAAAGCGCGGCCCCGCCGCATCTGAAAGGGCGCTACCTGCGCGCACCGGAGCTGACCGCATGACCGACGTTTTCCTCTGCGCCCATCGCCGCACCCCCATTGGCCGCCATGGCGGCGCGATGGCCATGGTCCGCCCCGATGACATGGCCGCCCATGTGATTGACGGGCTCTTGGACCTGCATCCCGGTCTGACGGTGGATGAGGTAATCCTGGGCTGCGCCAATCAGGCGGGCGAGGATAACCGCAACGTCGCCCGCATGGCCGTCCTCCTCTCGCGCCTGCCCGACAGCGTGCCGGGACTTACCGTGAATCGCCTTTGCGCCTCCGGCCTTGATGCGGTGATCGCAGGCGCACGCGCCGTGCGCGACGGGGCGGATGTTGTGATCGCAGGCGGTGTGGAAAGCATGACCCGCGCGCCCTTCGTTCTGGCCAAGGCGGAAACCGCCTTTTCGCGTCAGGCGGAGATACATGACACCACCATTGGCTGGCGTTTCGTGAATGACCGGATCGCGCGCGCCTATGGCACAGACTCGATGCCCGAAACGGCCGAGAATGTGGCGGCAGAGCACGCGATCTCCCGCGCCGATCAGGATGCCTTCGCCCTGCGGTCGCAATCGCGCTACAGCGCCGATTGGCACGCGTGCGATCTCCTGCCCGTAACGATCACGGGGCGCAAAGGCGACACCGTGGTCGCGCAGGACGAACACCCACGCGCCACGACGCTGGAAAAGCTGGCCGCCCTGCCCACCCCGTTCCGCCCGGGCGGCACGATCACGGCAGGCAATGCCGCAGGCATCAACGATGGCGCGGCTGCGCTGATCCTCGCCTCAGCCGCCGGGGTGAAGCGCCACGGCCTCACCCCCCTCGCCCGGATCGGCGCGGCGGCATCGGCAGGGGTTGCCCCGCGTGTCATGGGCGTCGGCCCGGTGGCCGCCGTGGAACGCCTGACCGCACGCACAGGCCGCGCGGCCGCCGATTTCGATGTGATAGAAATCAACGAAGCCTTCGCCGCGCAGGTGCTGGCCTGCCTGCGCGCTTGGGGCATCGCGGACGATGATCCGCGTGTGAATGCCTTTGGTGGCGGCATCAGCATGGGCCACCCGCTTGGCATGTCCGGCGCACGTATCGCGGGTACCGCCGCGCGCAGGCTGGCCGAAGGCGGCGGCAAAAGCGCTCTGGTCACGCTCTGCGTGGGCGTAGGCCAAGGCGTCGCGCTGGAGTTGCTGGCCATCTGACCCGGCCTGCCGAGGGGCGCTATCCCCCCGCCCGCCCCCCCGTCCTCAAGGTATCGCGTGGCGACAGACCATACTGCGCGCGGTAAAGCTCGGAAAACCGCCCGAAGTGGGTAAAGCCCCAGCGCAGCGCAACATCGGTGACTGTCGTTCCCGGCGGTGCAGACAAAAGATCGGCATGCGCCCGCGCCAACCGCGCCGCGCGCCAAAAGGCCAGCGGCGTGGTCCCCCGCCAATCGCGAAAGGCCAGTTGCAGCCCGCGCGGCGAAACCCCCGCCGCCGCCGCCACATCCTCGATGGTGATGGGCTGATCCAGATGCGCCTCGATGAACCCTTCGGCCAGCCGCAGATGGCGCGGCCGGGGGGCCGCGCGCTGGCGCGCGATCTGGGGGTGATGGTCGTGCCGCGCCTCCAAGAGGCCCGAAAGCACCGTGCTTTCAATCTGCCGCGCCATCAGCCCCGGCCCGATGGGCGGGTTGCCCGCATCCACCTCATCCACCAACCACAGCACCAGCCGCCGTAGCGCCGCGCCCGGTCCAGAAGCCAAGTCCAGCGGCCCGTCAAACGTCAGCGGTCGGTCCGATGGGCCGCCCAGCAGACCCGCCAGATGATCCTGCATCGCCCGGCGCGAGATCTACACCAGAACCTGCCGCGTGCCTTCTTCCCATGTCATCCGCGTGGGCAGATGCGGGTTCAGGATCGCCGCGCGGTCGGGCGTAGACAGATAGGTATCGCGCCCGTTGGTGATTTCCGCACCGCCCTCCAGCGGGATCTGCAACAGGTAGAACCCGCCCAACTCCCCCGGCGCGATCCGCGTGCGCGCGCCGTATTCGATGTAGTTCAGCGACAGCCGTTCCCCCGCCAAATGATGGTGGCAGGCATCAAACAGGTTCCGCGCCCCCAGCGTTTCCAGCCGGTGCGGGCAGAACACCGCCGCCACCCGCTCGCGCGCCTCATCAAGGTCGCGGGTGCGAAACAGAGCATGATGACGCAGAAGCGGCAGGTTCATCAGCGGCGACCTTTGTGTCCTTGGCCTTGTTTTCTTGATCCAGCCTAGCATGACAGCCGCCAATCAGACCCGCCCCGCCTGTCGATTTTTTCGTTTTCCGGATAATCCCCGCGCCCGGCGGATAGACCCATCCCGCCAGCCCGTCACAATCCTTTCAAATTCAAAGGAAAAAGCGGAGGGCGCGGATGCGGGGATTATCGGGCAAGGTGGCCATCGTGCCGGGGGGCTGCACGAAAATCGGGCGCGCGGTGGTCGATGCCTTTGTCGCCGCAGGCACAAAGGTGATGGTGGCAGACATCGCACCGGGCGAGGGATTCGCGCCCGAAGTGGGGTTTCAATCCTGCGACCTGCGCGATGATGCCCAGATCACCGCGCTCGTGGCTGCCACGAAGGACCGGTTCGGCCGCATCGACTTTCTGGTGAACGTCGCCTGTTCCTATCTGGACAACGGCGCTGCCTCCACTCGCGCGGAATGGCTGGAAAGCCTGAACGTGAACGTGGTGGGATCGGTCATGCTGATGCAGGCAGCCGAGGCGGAGTTGGCCGCGACCCATGGCGCGATCGTCAATTTCGGCTCCATCTCTTCGCGCGTGGCGCAGACGGGGCGCTGGCTATACCCGGTGTCCAAGGCCGCGATCCTGCAACTCACGCGCAATCAGGCGATGGACCTTGCCCCCAAGGGCATACGCGTGAACGCCGTCAGCCCCGGCTGGACTTGGTCGAACATCATGGACCAGTTGACGAACAGCAACCGCGCCAAAACCGATGCTGTCGCCGCCCCCTTCCACCTGCTGGGCCGCGTCGCAAACCCGGAAGAGGTGGCCTCCGCCGTGCTGTTCCTCTGCTCAGATGAGGCCAGCTTCATCACCGGAACCGATCTCTGCGTCGATGGCGGCTATACTGCCATGGGCCCGGAACAGGCGGTGCCTGCCATCCCGCTTTTGATGTCCTGACCTTTGGCGAGGGGTCGCGATAAGGCCCCCGCCCCAACCCACGGGGAACCACAATGAAAATCGCCATCATCGGGGCCGGTTTTGCCGGACTGACCACCGCGCGCCACCTGCGCGACTTCGGCCATGACGTGACCGTGTTCGAAAAGGTGCATGACGTGGGCGGCGTCTGGTCCACCACGCGGCTTTATCCCGGCGTATCGACGCAAAATGGCAAGGACACCTATCACCTGTCCGATTTCCCGATGCCGAAACACTATCCCGAATGGCCGTCAGGCCAGCAGGTGCAGGCCTATCTGAACGCCTATGCCGATCACTTTGGCCTGAACCCTCTGATCCGCCTGTCCACCCCCGTCACCCATGCGGCACAGGGCGCAGACGGGCGCTGGACCGTCACCTTCCGGCCCGACGGGCAGGCGGAACAAACGGAGAGCTTCGATTTCCTGACCATCTGCAACGGCATCTTCTCTGCCCCCGCCATCCCCGACTTCCCCGGTGCGGCAGAGTTCAAATCCGCAGGCGGCACGATCTGCCATTCTTCGGAATTCCTCGATCTGGAACAGGCGAGGGGCAAGCATGTGGTGGTGATCGGCTATGGCAAATCCTCTTGCGATGTGGCGGTGGGGCTGGTCGATGCCGCTGCCTCCATGACCGTGGTCGCGCGGGAACTGATCTGGAAAATGCCCAAGAAACTGGGCGGCGTGCTGAATTACAAATACATCTTCCTCACCCGGATGGGCGAGGCGCTGTTTCCCTATATCCGCCTGCAGGGGGTTGAGAAATTCCTACACGGCGCAGGCCGCCCGGTGCGCAACTCCATGCTGGGATCGGTGCAGGCGGTGATCACCAAACAGCTGAAACTCAAACAGCGCGGCGCACTGCCGCGAGGGTCATTCGAACGCATCGCGCGGTCCACCGTCAGCCTTGTCACCGACGGCTTCTTTGATCTGGTGGAGAAAGGCCGCATCACCATCAAGCGTGACACGGCCATCGACCAGTTGGTTGTCGAAGGCGGCCGCCGCTTTGCCCTGCTGAAATCGGGCGAAAAGATCCCCGCCGATATCGTGATCTGCGGCACCGGATGGCGGCAAGAGGTGCCCTTCCTCGACCCTGCGCTTCAGGCGCGCATCATGGACGGGCGCGGCAATTTCCGCCTCTATCGCTGCATCCTGCCCACGGGCGTGCGCAACCTTGCCTTCAACGGCTATAATTCCTCCTTCTTCTCGCCCCTGTCGGCGGAAATGGGCGCGCTCTGGATCGCGGCCCATCTGGGCGGCGCGCTGGACCTGCCGTCCGAGCGTGCGCAGCTTGAGGCGACCGATGCCCGCCTGCGCTGGATGGAGGAACGGACCGAAGGCAAACATGCGCGCGGCACCAATATCATCCCCTTTTCCATGCATCAGGTGGATGAGTTGCTTGCAGACATGGGCCTGTCCATCGGCCCGATGCAGCGCTTCATGGAATGGCAGATGCCGGTCAAGCCGGGGGCCTATGCCCGCGTCGCGCGCGACCTGCACCGCCGGCTGGACAGCGTCGAACGAAAACCCGTGCTGGCCTGAACCGCGTCACGGCCTGCGATGCGTGGCGGCAACGCGCGAGATTTCCTCGTAAATCCCGGATAGCAGGTTCAGTGTGCGCGTGGCCTCGGCCAGGCGTTCGCTGAATCCCGGCACATTGGCCACCGCCTGCAACAACAGCCGCCGCCGCAATGCGCCGTAATCCTCGGTCACACGCAGGCCTTCTTCGGTCACCTCATAGGTCACACCCGACCGCCCCGCCCCCTTGCGCAGCACCAGCCCGGCCCCGATCAGCTTGCGCAGCGAATACTGGATGTTGGGCACATCATCCCGATTCGTCAGCCGCGCCAGATCCTTGATCGTCTTGGGGCGGTCGTTCATCCGGATGATGTGCAAAAGCGCGTTCTCCGGCCCCGTCGCCGCCAGATCGCAGACCGACGCCAGACATTCCGATTGCCAGCGCCCGAATCCCTCAAACGTGCGCATCAGGGCAAACTCCAGCTCGGTCGTGTCCACCTCGACCGCGCTTTGCGCCAGATGCCAGTGCCAATCCAGCCCCCGCACCCGTGCATCATTTTGAACTGGAATGATTTTGTCTGCCATGAACCCCGCCCTTTTCCAGCGTGACTCTGGCCGCACGCGCCCGTTGACGCAATTGGAATTTACGATAGACTTTCAAACATAAAATACTTTTAAAACTCCAACAGGGACGGCTGACAATGACCCAACACCCGATGCTCTCGGGCGATCGTTTTCGCCTTGGCACTTTTTCCACCAACTGCTCCTCGGGCATGACGCCCACCAAAGCGCCCGAACGCTGGAACAACAGTTGGGACAACAACCTGAAACTGGCAAAGATGCTGGATGAGGCGGGGATTGATTTCATGCTGCCGATTGCCCGCTGGATCGGTTACGGCGGCGAGACGGATTTCCACGGCGGCGTGCTGGAAACCATGACCTGGGCCGCGGGCCTGCTGGCCGCCACAAAGAACATCGCCGTCTTCGCCACCATCCACACTGCCGCCAACCACCCCGTCGTGGTGGCCAAGCAGATGGCCACGATCGACCAGATCGGCCACGGCCGCGCCGGGCTGAACATCGTCGCGGGCTGGAACAAGCCGGAATATGAGGCGCTGGGTCTGACCCTGCCCGATGACCATGAAACCCGTTACGGCTATGCGCAGGAATGGTTCGACCTGATCCGCAAGCTGTGGACATCAGACGATCATTTCGACTGGGACGGCAAGTACTTCAAAGCCGCCAAGGTGAAGGGCGACCCGAAACCAATGCGCGGCACGGTCCCCATCATCAACGCGGCAGGCAGCCCGCAAGGCCGCGAATTTGCCACCGACAATGCCAACTTCCTGTTCACCCCCGCCATCGACCTTGAACGCTCAAAGGCGGAAATCGCGGAACTGAAGGCGCAGGCCAAGGCCAAGGGGCGCGATGTGAACGTGCTGACCTTCAGCCATGTCATCTGCCGCCCGACCGAGGATGAAGCAAAGGCCTATGCCGATTACACCGCCGTGCAGAATGCCGATACCGATGCCGTCGACAATCTGGTGCGCCTGCAATTCGCCCATGCCCACAGCTTTCCCCATGATCTGCTGGCCCAGATCAAGCATCTTTTTGCGCTGGGGCATGGCGGTTTCCCCTTGATTGGCACGCCGGAACAGGTGGCCGACGGAATCGTGAAGCTGCATGCGACAGGATTTGCAGGAACCACGCTTTCCTTTGTCGATTATGTCGAAGAGTTCCCCTATTTCCGTGACCATGTGCTGCCCCGGCTGGAGGCGGCAGGGATCAGATAGGAGAATGGCAGATGGCCGAACCGGACGCCAAAGCGTTTCGCGATGCGATGCGCGCCTTTGTGGGCAATTGCAGCGTGATCACCGTGGGCGAGGGCGAAGAGGCGACGGGGTTGGTCGTCACCTCGGCCATCTCGCTTTCGGCCGAACCACCCTTGCTGCTGGCCTGCGTGAACCGCTCGGCCTCCAGCCACCCCTTGTTCGCGCGCTACGGCCATTTCGGCTGGAACTCGCTGGGCGCGGCGCATCAGCCGGTGGCGGAACGCTTCTCCGGCTTTGCCGGGGTGCGCGGGGCCGCGCGCTATGAAGGGGCGGAATGGGAAACCGCCGTCACCGGGGCGCAACTCCTGAAGGGCGCACCGGCCGCCTTTGACTGCACGCTGGAGGAAATGATCGACCGCGCTACCCATTCCATCCTGATCGGCCGCGTCCGCGCGATCCGCACCACCCCGAACGCCGGGGCGTTGATGTATTGGAACGGCGCTTATCGCGCGCTAGAGGCTTAAGGCCGCAAGGGGGGGCAACCGCCCCCCCTTGACCCCCCATTTTCCTTTTGCCCAAACCTTGCGCAGCGGTGCGGGCAGATTGGGTATTTGGGCCAAGATGAAGCGGCTAGAAAAGATCTAGGTGTCAGGCGAAACTGCGGATCGTAGCCACAGCCCCGTCCAACGCCTTGCCCTCTTCATCCTTCAGCGCAGCCTCCCGCAACCGGCGGCACCAGTCGGCGGCATCCGGGCGCGCGGCGATCTGCGCGGTGGCGGCAAGGACGCGGTCAAACTTGGATTGCCCGCGCGCATGCGTATCGGAATAGCCCTTGATCAGGCGGCGACAGCGGATCAGTTCCACCGCCAGATCATAATTGCGCGCCGTCTCGGCCAAGGCCGTTTGCAACCAGCGCGCCATATGCGCCTGTTCCTGCGCGTGGCGCAGCGTGCGGCGACGCCATCCGCGCAAGCCCCCCACGATATGCAAAGTCAGAAAGGCGCGCAGGCTGTCGGTCCGCAGGCGGCGGCCCTTGTTGAACCACAGATCCAGCCGCGCCATCCATTTCGGATCGGCCTCCACCTTCGCACCCAGACGCGCCGGGAACAGCCCGACGATTTCCTCAGCCCGGGGGTGAAAGAATTCGGTCAGGTGCAGAAGGTTTGCCTCCTTCACCCCCATCTCCTTGCGGATACGGTCAAAGCGGCGGCCGCGGGTTTTCAGATCGGCCACGCGGATGATGTCGTCATAGGCCATGGCGTTGGCGATGTACTTCGCCGCCTCGCGCGACAGCACCCAGCCCTGCGCCGCGCTGTCCTGCGCCAGAACTGTGGCAAGCCGGTCCAGGTACTCGCCCCCATAGGCGATGTCCTGAAAATCCACCACCTTGCGCAGGCCCGGCAGGGCCATCTCGGCCACCGGCGCGGGCAGGGCCGCGACGCGGGCGGCAAGTGTGTCCCAGGCTGCCGTCAGCCGGGCGGGGCCTGTCACCTGTGCCGCTACCGCCTTGGGCTTTGGCGCGGCCACCTCGGCCACCGGGTTTGCCGCCACGGCCAGCGCCGCGCCAAAAGCGCGCAGCGACCCCTCCACTCCCTTGCCGCTGGCACGGATCGCAGCCTCGAACGCTGCGCGGTCAAAGGGCAGCGCCCCCGACCCCGCCAGCGCCCCGAAGAGCGAGGCGGAAATCACCGACCCGTTCGCAATCGCCAGCGCGTCGAAATCCGCCGCGATGAAGCGCTGCGCCGCGATCTCTGCCGCTGCCATCACCTCATCCGATGCCGCGATACCATCCCCCGGCACCATCTTTTCCGACACCGCCAGCGCGCGGTGGGTGCTGGCGATCAGCGTGGTCCGGTCCGGCGTCACGAACCCCCGGATGATCGATCGCCCGGCCTCCATCATTTCCGCCGCGATCATGATGTCCACATCGCCCGCCGCCGGCATCAGCGAAAAGACCGGCATCGGATCACCCGCCCGATGCGGGGCCATCTCGATGTAATAGACCGTGGCCCCGGTCCGTTGCGCCACCCCTGCCACCGATGTGGCCTGCGCGGCATAGCCGTTGGATCGCGCCAGATCCTCGATCCAGCTGGTCAGAACCCCGCCGCCCTGCCCACCCACGGCCAGGATCGCCAGCTTGATGATCCCCGACAGGCGCGGATCGGCGGATTTGGCGGGCAAGGCGCCCGACACCATGTCATGCACCGTCATGCCGCCCCCCCGAAATCCAGCCGCCGCGCGGCGCGGCAGGCCTGCAACCAGCCGATCACGCGCGTGCGGAAAGCCGCCAGCCGCGTTTCCCATTTCGACGGGTTATGGATCACATCCGCGCGGTAGAAAGACGGGCAAAGGACAGCGGCATCCGCCACCTCACCACAGTTCCCGCAGCCCACACAGCTTTGGTCGATGCTGGCCACCGGATCGTCGCGCAGCGGATCGTCCAGCTTCTTGACGGACAATGACGGACAGCCCGACAGGCGGATACAGGCATGATCGCCGGTGCATACATCCTCATCCACGCCAAAACGCGGCGCCTCCACCCGGCGTCCTTCCTTGATCGCCTTGGCCGCAAGCGGTTTTTCCCGCCGCTGCTTGTTCAGCATGCATTCGCTGGAGGCGACAATAACCTTCGGCCCCGGCGCATCCGTCGTCAGCGCCTCGCGCAGCACGTCGCGCATATGGCCCACATCATAGGTGCGGTCCACCTGACGGACCCAGTCGATCCCGATGCCCTTCAGCGCCTTGGTGATCGGGTGCTTGGTGGCCTTGGTCGGGTTGTCGGCGCGCGACGACATGATGTCCTGCCCGCCGGTGGCGGCGGAATAGTAGTTGTCCACGATCACCGCCACGCCGTCGGATTTGTTGAAGGCCATGTTGGTGAAACTGGACGACAGCCCGTTATGCCAGAAGCCCCCATCCCCGATGATCGCCACAGGCCGCCGCTCCCCCCCGCCATCAAAAGCGGCATTCGCGGCGGGGCCAAGGCCATAGCCCATGGTCGCGCCGCCAATCTCGAACGGCGGCAGCGCAGCAAACAGATGGCAGCCGATATCGGCGCTGATCTGCAACTTGCCGGTTTCCTTCTGCACCAGCTTCATCGCGGCAAAGATCGGCCGTTCCGGGCAGCCGGTGCAGAATCCCGGCGGGCGGATCGGCACGGTTTTCGTCAGATCGGGGATCTGCGGCTTGTCCTCATTCGGGGCGCGCACCAGCGCGGGCAGCATCTGGGGCGCGGCCTCCTTGAGAAAGGCCGTGATCCCGTCAAGCAGCACTTGGCCCGTATATTCCCCCGCCATCGGCAGGATGCCCTTGCCGCGCAGCTTTACCGACGATCCCGCGCGATAAAGATAGGTCGTCAACTGTTGTTCGATGAATTCCGGCTGGCCTTCCTCGATCACCAGCACCTGATCCTTGCCCTCGCAGAACTCCAGAAATTCGCCTGCCAGCAGGGGATAGGTCACGTTCAGCACATAAAGCGGCACCTCGGTATTGCCGTGCAGGTCCGCCAGACCCAACCGCTGCAAGGCGCGGATGACGCCGTTATACATGCCGCCTTGCAACACCAGCCCCACCGGGGCGATGCTGGGGCCGAACACCTCATTCAACGCGCGCTCGCGGATGAACCGTTCTGCATTGGGCCAGCGATTCTTGATCTTGTCCTGCTCATGGGCAAAGGACATGGGCGGCAGCACGACACGGGCGAAATCGGATTGCGGGTTCGACAGCGCATCCTTCACGCTGAGCGTCGGGCGCTGGTTGTCGCGCGTCTGGAAAGACCCGGTCACATGGCAGGACCGTATCCGCACCATCAGCATGACGGGCGTATTCGATGCCTCGGACAGTTCAAACCCGTCCTTCACCGCCTTGGTGATGCAGGGCAGGTTCGGGCGCGGGTCCAGCAGCCAGAATTGCGATTTCATCGCAAAGGCATGGCTGCGTTCCTGCATGATCGAGGAACCCTCGCCGTAATCCTCGCCCACAATGACCAGCGCGCCGCCGTTCACCCCCGATGATGACAGGTTCGCCAGCGCGTCAGAGGCCACGTTGACCCCCACCGATCCCTTGAAAGTCACCGCCCCCCGGATCGGGTAATGCACAGATGCCGCCAGCATCGCCGCCGCCGCCGCCTCATTGGCATTGGCCTCGAACCGGATGCCCAACTCGCCCAGCAGCTCTTCGGCATCTGCCAAGACGTCCATCAGATGCGAAATCGGCGCGCCCTGATAGCCGCCGACATAGCCCACCCCGTTTTCCAGCAGCGCCTTGGTGATGGCCAGGATCCCTTCGCCGGTGAAGGTTTCCCCCTCGCCCAGCCGCAGATGTTCCACTTCCGCCTTGAAGGACCGTTCAGCCATGTCAGATCTCGTGCTTGCGGATATTGGTCAGCATCTTCTGCAACGTGCCCACAAAGGCCCGCCGCTCATCATCGGGAATGCCGCGGAACATGCGGGCATGTGCCTCGGCCATCCGGGGCCAAAGCGCCTCGAACGCCATGCGCCCACCTTCGGTGATGAAGATACGCGTCGCGCGGCTGTCGCTGGCATCCGCCTCGCGCCGGATCAGGCCCTCTGCCGCCAACTGGTCCAGCGCGCGGGACAGGGTGGATTGCTCCACCACCGAATAGACCGCCAGTTCCCGGATCAGCGGCCCCTCGATCACCGACAGCACCGCCAAGGCCCGCATTTTGGGCGTGGTCAGACCCTGCCCCGCCATCTCATCGCGCAAGCTGGCATTGTACCGCCCCATGATGCGGTTCATCAGATAAGGCGCGTAATTCGTCAGCCCGATCTCCCCCAGCCGGGGCAGCGATGAGGGTGGCTTTTCCGGGGGCGACTGATCCGTCATGCGCCCAACCTTTTCGCCGCAAGGAAGCCCGACCCGCCGCCAAGTCCGGGGCCCGGATGGGTAGACGCGCCGATATGGATCAACCCGCGCACAAGGCCCGCGCCATTGGTGGAATGGGCATAAGGGCGGAAGATGAAGAACTGGTCGATGCTGCACAGCCCGCCATAAGGGTCACCCCCCACAAGGTTGACGTTCATCGCCTCCAGATCGGCGGGCGAATAGGCACGCCGCGCCAGCTTGACCCTATCGAAATCCTTGATGTGGCGGCGCAGGATGCCCTCGATCCGGTCGGCAAAGCCTTCTCTCACCGCCTCGGACCACGCGCCGTCGGTGGCAATCGCGCCCGCCGCATCACCCTTTACCACCCTTGGCGCGTCGGGGATTTGCAGCCACAGCACCGCCTTGCCCTCTGGCACCCGCGACGGGTCCAGCCGGTGCGGTTGACCCACGCAGATTGTGGGAACCGCAGGCAGCATCCCCCGCTCTGCCTCATTGGCGGATTTGGACACCGAGTCGATCCCGTCCGCCAGATGGATCAGCGCCACATCATCCAGCCCCGGCGACAGCCATTCGGGATGCCGGTCCAGAGCGTAATGCAGCTGGAAATTCCCGCGCCCATGGCGGAACACCTTCGCCGCCGCCTGATCCTCGGGCAAGTTCACATCCCGCAACAGCCGCCCCTGCAATTGCCCCGGCGCGACAGATGCCAGCACGGACCGGCAGGCAATCTCTTCCCCGCCCACCAGCGCCACGCCGCGCACATGACTGTCTTTCACGATGATCCGGTCCACATCCGCGCCGCAGCGAATCTCGCCGCCCTTCTCTTCGATCAAGGCGCGGAACGCGGCCACCGCCGCCCCCGACCCGCCCTTCACGATCGGCGCGCCCGCCGCCTCCAGCGCGAAGGCAATCACCTTGCCCATCTGGCCGGAATAGGTGCTTTCCGGCGTCAGCCCGCAATGCAGTACCCAGGGTGCATAAAGCGCCTGCACATCGGGCGAGGTATAGGTCGTCTCCAACCACCCCCGCGCCGGCACCAGCGCGCGCCCGAACCACGCGGCCAACCCGCGCAGGCCCCGCTTTCGCACCTGCCCCCACAACAGTTTGGCCGTGGGCCAAGACCACAAGGCCCCACCCAGCAGCGCGAACAGGAAGGGCGCATCGGCCTCCACCCCGCCCACGTCGCGGCCATGGGCATCGCCATCCCCCGCCGCCCGCGCGTTGAACGCCGCGATATTCGCCGCGCGGTCAGTCGTCAGCACCAGCGCCGATCCATCCGGCCGCAGCACGGCGGTCGGATGCGGCGTATGGCAATAGTCGAACCCGTGCCGCGCCAGATGGGGGCCAAGCGCGGCCCCCGCTGGTGATGTCATGAACAACACCCATGTCGCCGCCATCACGTCATGCTTGAACCCCGGCAGCGTGATCTCTTCGGTCCGCAGGCACCCGCCCGGCACCGACTCCCGCTCCAAGAGCAGCACGCGCTCGCCCTTCAGGGCCAGCATGGCCCCGGCGACAAGCGCGTTGATCCCGCTTCCGATGATGACGTGATCAGGCCGCATGGATCAGCCCTTGGGAACCAGCGCCAGCGCCCGGATCGGCGACCCCGTGCCTTGCTTGATCTTCAAGGGCGCGGCAATCAGGATCGCCCCCTTGGCAGGCAGCTTGTCGAGGTTCGCCAGCGAGGCCAGACCGAAACAGTTGTTCTTGTGCAAAAGGTTGTGCGCCGGGAAGGGCGGATTCATTCCGCCCGCCTGCCCCGCATCGGTGCCGATGCACTGGCTGCCCCAACCCACGATGCCCTTGGACAGCAGGTATTCGATCACTTCGGCGGTCGGCCCCGGCGTGTGCGGGCCGGTGGCATCGGCGTTCAGGAAGGCCGCCTCGTCATGCGCGCGCTTGTCCCAGTCCGACCGCAGGACAACCCACTCCCCCGCATTGATCGGCCCGTTGCGCGATTCCCAATCCTGCACATGCTGGATGGTCAGCAGGAAATCCGGGTTCGACGCACATTCCTTGCTGAAATCCAGCACGTTCACCGGCGCCACCAGCCGCTGCACATCCAGCGTATCGGTATAGCCGTCCGGATAATCCTTGCCGGTGATCCAGTGGTGCGGCGCATCGAAATGCGTGCCGGAATGTTCACCCAGTTCTAGCCAGTTCCACGCCCAGAACGGCCCGTCCTTGTCATATTCGCTGATGCGGTGAATCTTGATCGGCGGGGTGTCCTTGGCGAAATCCGGCGGCAGTTTCAGCAGGGGCGTTTCCGGCCCCAGCACCCCGGAACAATCCACCACTTCGATCCCGCCGGATGCCAGCATTCCCGCCATGGCCTGAAGCACGCTTGCAGAGGTCATCACCATCTCCCTGTTGGCCGGTCCATCCCGGCATAAGCTGCGCCGGTTGTCCCGGCATTCATGGAATCATGCTAGACAGATTTAAATGCATTTGCAAATATCCCTGCGTCACTCTGTCGGGGAAGACATGACCGCAGGTTCCAACGCCACATTCGATGCCGTCCTGATCGGGGCGGGCCACAACACGCTGGCCGCCGCGCTGCATCTGGCGGCCAAGGGCTGGCGCGTGGGCCTGTTCGAACAGGCAGCTACCGTGGGCGGCGCGGTCAAGACGGGCGAATACACGCTGCCCGGATTCCGGCATGACTGGGCGGCTATGAACCTGTCGCTCTTTGCAGGAAGCCCGTTTTTCAAGGCTTACGGCGCCGAGCTTACCCGCCACGGCTGCGCTTTCGTGCCGGTGAACCGCCCCTTCGCCTCCAGTTTCCCCGATGGCACATGGGCGGGTGTTTCCACCGACATGGCCGATACATTGGCCAACCTGCGCGCCCTGTCGCCCCGCGATGCCGACACATGGTCCACCCTCGCCGCCCGATTCGGGGATGAGGCACCGCATCTCTTCGGCCTGCTTGGGGCCGAAATGAAATTCCGTGCGCTTGCATATTTCATGTTCAAAACACTCCGCGCCAAGGGTCTAGCCGGAACGCTGGACATGGCCCGCTTTCTCATCGCCTCCCCCCGCGCTTGGCTGGAAGAGACGTTCGAACATCCCCACATCCGCGCCCTGCTGGGCGCATGGGGGATGCATCTCGATTTCGCCCCCGATGTCGCCGGCGGCGCGATGTTTCCCTATCTCGAAGGCATGGCAGGACAGGCCTTCGGCATGGTGATCGGCCAAGGCGGGGCCGATACCGTGACCCGCGCGCTGGTGGCCGCCATTCAGGCGCGCGGCGGCGTGGTGGAAACCAGCGCCTCCGTCGCGCGGATCATCCATTCCGGCAACCGCGCCACGGGCATCGAACTGGCAGACGGCCGCCAGATCACCGCCACCCGCGCGGTGATCGCGGGCATTGCGCCCCGTGCCCTGCCCCACCTGACGGGCGGCACCACCCCCGCCTTTGACCGCGCGATGACGGGCTTCCGCCACGCGCCCGGCACCATGATGATCCACCTCGCGATGGACGGCCTGCCCGACTGGCGCGCAGGCGTGGCGCTGCAATCGCATGCCTATGTCCACATCGCGCCCAGCCTTGACCAAATGGCCCGCACCTACCAACAGGCGCAGGCGGGCCTCCTGCCCGATGAACCCATCCTCGTCGTGGGCCAGCCCACCGTGTTCGATCCCTCCCGCGCGCCGGATGGAAAACACATCCTCTGGGTACAGGTGCGCATGGCCCCCGGCACGATCACCGGCGATGCCAAAGGCCAGATCACGTCAACCGACTGGGCGCAGGCCGCAGACCCCTTCGCCGACCGCGCATTGGCGATCCTTGAGGCGCACGCCCCCGGCACGCGCGCCAAGATCATCGGTCAGCGCATCGTCACGCCACTGGATCTGGAATCCGACAACCCCAACCTGATCGGCGGCGATCAGGTCTGCGGCAGCCATCACCTGTCACAGCATTTCCTCTTCCGCCCCGTGCGCGGCCATGCCGATGGGTCCACCCCCATCGACGGGCTGCACCTGACAGGGGCCGCCGTCTGGCCCGGCGCAGGCACCGGGGCGGGATCAGGGTATCTTCTGGCCCGCAAACTCGCCGGAACCTGATAGCGTCCAACCACAACCACAAAACCAAAAACCACCAACAGGGAAAATGACCATGAACCTCAACCGCCGGAGCCTTCTGAAGCTCTCTGCCGCCACCATGGCCGCAGGCACCATCGGCCTACCGACCTTTGCGCAGGCCATCGACGAGCTGGTGATCGCCTATAACGTCAACCTGCCCTCATGGGACCCGACCGTCGGCCCCAGCGCGGTGAACCCCACCATTCAGGGCCTCTATCAATCGGTCTTTGACCAATACATCCTGCAACAGCCCGACCTGTCCCCCGCCCCCGGCCTGCTGACCGAATGGGGCTGGAGCGATGACAAGAAACAGGTCTGGATGACCGTGCGCGAAGGCGTCACCTGGCATGACGGATCGCCCTTTACCGCCGATGACGTGGCATGGAACCTCGCCCGCGTCGCCAACCCCGAAACCGGCAGCCCGATCCAGTTCGTCTGGGGTACGCTGACCAACCACCGGGTAGAAGGCAACCGCGTCATCGCGGATGTCGCGCAGTTCGACCCCACGATCTTCAAATGGATGTACTTCCTGACCGGCTACGTCCTGCCCAAGGCCTATTACGAAAAGGTTGGGGCCGAGGGTTTTGAGGCCGCACCCATCGGCACCGGCCCGTACATGGTAGAGAAATTCGAACGCAACGCCTTTGTTCGCCTGAAGGCCAATGCCAATTACTGGGGCGGCAAGCCCGATTTCGACACCGTGACGATCAAGTTCGTCCCCGATGCCGCCGCCCGCGTGGCCGAGGTGGAATCCGGCAATTCCCACGTCACGCTGGAAATGCCGTATGAGGAATATGACCGCCTGAAAGGCGGCCCGCTGGCCGGCGTGGCCGCGCCCATTTCCGATATCGGGATGATCTTCCTGAACGACATCGAAGTGATGACCGATCCGAACGTGCGGATGGCCGCCGCCCATGCCATCGACAAGCAGGCCATCATCGACCGTCTTCTGTCGGGCTACGGCGTCAAGATCGACACGCTGCAAACCCCGGAATACGATGCCTTCGACGCCTCCATCGCTGTGCCCTATGACGAAGCGAAGGCCATCGAATTGCTGGCCGCCTCGGGCTTTGGCCCCGACAACCCGGTGAAGTTCAAGATCCAGACGACCAAGGGCTTCAAGCCCAAGGATTACGAAATGATCCAGGCCATCGTCGGCCTCTGGCGCAAGGTTGGGATCGAGGCGGAGATCGAGGTCTATGAAATCGCCAAGCATTACGAACTCCGCGCCGCCGACCAGCTTGCCCCTGCCGCCTTCTACAACTGGGGCAATTCGGTGGGCGATCCGACCACGTCGACCGGCTTCGCGATGTTCGGCCCCTCGCCCCATTCGGTGTGGGATGGCGAGGATCTGATCGGCATGATCGGCCCCCTGTGGGGCGAGGCGGACGAGGCCAAGCGCATCGATGGCTGGAAAGCGGTGGACAAATACATCGCTGACAACGCGCTGGTGATCCCGCTGCTGCAATACGTCCAGCCCATCCTGCACGCGCCGGGTGTGGTGGTCACGCCCCATGCCTCGGGCTCATTGCTGCCGCATCTGATGAAGCGCGCCTGATCCGGCAAACCGGGGGGGCAACCGCCCCCCCGGACCCCCCTTTCGCGCCTGATGGGCGTCGCGCGGGGTTGATGCGTCGATTTGGGTATTTGGGCCAAGATGAAATGGGCAAGGGCAGTGCCTTGATCGGTTCTGTCACGGGGTGGGAATGGCGTTCTTGAGATTCGTTGCGATCCGGCTTTTGACCACCGCCATCACCTTGGCGGGGGTGGCGGTGATCGTGTTCTTCGTAATCCGGGTGGTGCCGGGCAATCCGATTGCCATGATGCTTCCCCCCGGCGCGACGGAAGAAGACATCGCCCGCCTCTCGGCCCTTTACGGGCTGGATCAGCCCATCCTCACGCAATTCGGCATCTGGCTTGGCGGGGTGCTGCAAGGCGATTTCGGCACCTCCATCACCACGCGCCAGCCGGTGCTGGACCTTGTGCTGGGCCGCCTGCCCGCCACGCTGGAACTGTCGATCATGGCGCTGGTCATGGCCGTGATCCTGGGCGGTGCGGCGGCATTGACCGGGACGCGCTTTCGCGGCGGGCGGCGCGAGGGCGCGATTGACGTGGCCAATGGCATGGCCCTGTCAGTGCCCGATTTCCTGTGGGGGCTCGTGCTGATCCTGCTGTTTGGCGTGCTCTGGCCGGTCTTTCACATCTCGGGGCGGGTTTCGCCATCATTGGACCTGCCCTTCACCACCGATTTCTACCTGTTCGAAAGCCTGCTCCGCCTGCGGTTCGACCTCTGGGCCGATCTGGTGGCCCATATGTTCATGCCCGCGCTGGCGCTGGCCATTCCGCTGGCCGCGATCATCGGGCAGCTTTTGAAGCAGAGCCTGAAGGAAACCATGAACCTTGATTATGTGACCTTGGCCCGCACCAAGGGCTATGGCGAGACGCGGGTCATCCTGCGCGAGGCGCTGCGCAATGCCATCCTGCCCACGCTGACGCTGGTGGGCGTGCAATTCACCTTTCTGATCGGCGGCACGGTGATCATCGAGCGGCTGTTTTCCTATGAGGGCCTTGGCAACATGGCGATTGATGCAGTGATCAACCGCGACCTGCCGCTGATCCAAGGGATCGTGATCCTGTTCGCGGTGATCTTCACCGTCGTGAACCTGATCGTCGATCTGCTCTATGCCGTCCTGAACCCCCGGCTGCGCCATGCTTGACGCCAAAGGCATGGACGGGCGGTCCCTGATCCGCCGCCGCGCGGGGTTGCGGCTGTGGCTGTCGGCCGGTTGGCTGGGCCTGCTGGCGCTTGCCGCCCTGCTGGCACCCTGGATCGCGCCGCATGACCCGCTGGCGCAGGACCTCTTTCTTGGTCGCCTGCCGCCCTTCTGGATGGCAGGGGCGGAGCCGGGCTATTGGCTGGGGACGGATTCGCTGGGCCGTGATGTGCTGTCGCGCATCCTGCATGGCGCGCGGCTGGCACTGATCGTGGCGCTGGTGGCCGGCAGCATCACCTGCGTGGTCGGGGCAACGCTGGGCCTGCTCGCAGGCTTCCTGCGCGGCTGGGTGGATATGGTCATCTCGCGCCTGATCGACATCTGGATGGCCTTCCCCCCCGTCCTGTTTTCCATCCTCCTGATCGCCGTCCTCGGCCCCGGCCTGACGTCGATCATCATCGCCATCGTCGTGATCGACTGGACCCGCTTCGCCCGCGTGGTGCGGGCCGAGGCAATGGCACAGAGCGCGATGGATTACGTCGCCTCTGCCCGCGTCGCGGGGCGCGGACGGCTGGGCACGATGGTGCGCGAAATCCTTCCCAACGTCCTGCCCACCATCGTGGTCCTTCTCACCCTTGAAATGGGCATCGCGGTGATCGTCGAGGCGATCCTGTCCTTCGTGAACCTCTCCATCTCGACCGATGATCCCACTTGGGGCGGCATGATCGCCGAAGGCCGCACCTCCATCCATCAGGCGTGGTGGGTGCTGGTCTTCCCGCTGATCGCGCTGTTCCTCACCGTCCTGTCCTTTTCGCAACTGGGCGAAGGGCTGAAGGACCGCTTCGATCCGGTGCTGAGATGAGCTATCTTTCCATCCGCAACCTGTCTGTCCGGCTGAAAAACGGCCCGCCCCTCTTGCGCCGCGTGTCGCTGGACGTCGCGGCGGGTGAAGTGCGCGGGCTGGTCGGCGAATCCGGCGCGGGCAAATCGATGATCGGCAAAGCCGTGCTGGGCATCCTGCCGCCATCGGTGGAAATCATCGGGGGCCAGATCGTACTGGATGGCACCGACCTGCTGACCCTGCCCTTGGCCGAGCGCCGCCGCCGCATCGGGGCCACCTGCGCGCTGATCCCGCAGGACCCGCTCACTGCGCTGAACCCGTCCCATCGCATCGGGCCGCAGATCACCGATCGGCTGGTCGATATCCTTGGCTGGACGCGCGCGGATGCTGATGCCCGCGCCCGCGCCCTGCTGGAAGAGGTGCAGATTCCGAACCCCGACCGTGTGCTGCGGTCCTATCCGCATGAGCTTTCGGGCGGGATGCGCCAGCGCATCCTGATCGCCAGCGCCTTTGCCGCCGAACCCAAACTGATCGTGGCCGATGAACCCACCACCGCGCTGGATGTGACGGTCCAAAAACAGATCTTGAAACTGATCGCCGGGATGCAGGCCCGCCATGGCACGGCGCTCTTGTTCGTGACGCATGACCTTGGCGTCGTATCCAAGGTCTGTCAGCACCTCTCCGTCCTCTATGCCGGGATGGTGGTGGAGGACAGCGCGGTCACCGATTTCTTTGCCGCCCCGCGCCATGCCTATTCCGCCGCCCTGCTGGCCGCGACGCCGAAATACACCGATCCCGCCGCCGGGCTTCACCCCGTCCCCGACGCGGTGATCGACGCCGTCCGCGCCGAAGTGGCGACTTTCGATAAAAGCGGGGTCACGTGATGGACCTTTACCAGATCGAAAACCTGTCGCTGTCGCTGGCTGACATGACCGCCAAACCCCTGTTCGGGGCCGCGCCGCGCATCGAAATCCTCAAAGGTCTGTCCTTCACCATCCCCAAAGGCGCAGTCGTGGGCATCGTGGGCGGCTCTGGGTCGGGCAAATCCACGCTGGGCCGCGCGCTGGTGCGGCTTCTGGAACCGTCCGGCGGGGCGATCCGCTTTGGCGGCACCGATATCACCCACCTGTCAGAGCCCGCCCTGCGTCCGATGCGGCGGCGGTTTCAGATGATCTTTCAGGATCCGATGTCCTCACTCAACCCGCGCCACCGGGTGGGCACCATCATCGCCGAACCCCTGCGCCTGCACGGGATGGACGGCGTTCCCGCCCGCGTGGCCCGCGCGCTGGATCATGTCGGCCTGCCGCAATCCTTCGCCACACGCTTCCCGCATGAACTGTCAGGCGGGCAGCGCCAGCGTGTCGGCATCGCCCGCGCCATCGCGCTGGAACCCGATTTCATCCTCGCCGATGAAATCGTCTCGGGCCTCGACGTCTCCTCTCAGGCGCAGGTTCTGAACCTGCTGGAACGGCTGGTTGCCGACCTCGGCCTGACGCTGGCCTTCATCAGCCATGACCTGTCTGTCATCCGCCGCCTTTGCCAACGCACCATCGTGTTGCATCAGGGCAAGATCGTCGAGGATCGCCCCACCGCCGACCTTTTCGCCTCCCCGCAGGCCGCCTATACCCGCGACCTGCTGGATGCGATCCCGCTGCCCGATCCGGCTCAGGTCTGGGCCTAACTTGCCGGGGCCTGCGGGCCACCGACAGGCCGCCGCTCCGGCACCTCGGCAGGCCCCATCAGGCTTTCCAGCTTGGCCTTCACATCCTCGGGCCAGACCATCGAGGTGTGGCTGTCCAGCCAGCTTGCCGCCAGCACCTGCTCCACCGACCAGCGATGTTCCTCGCCACAATGCACCGTATGCGCCAATCTGAGCGAGGATTTGCCCACCTTCAGCACCGTCAGCCGAAAGGTCAGCTTGTCGCCAAAGAAAGACGGTTTGGAAAAATCGCAGGACAGATGCACCGTCGGCGTCCCCCAGCGTTCTTTCCAGATGATCTCATGCCAGGGCCAGCCGATATGCGTCCAGAACTCCTCGACCACCCCGTTCAGGATGTTCATATAGGCCGGGTAATAGGCCGTGCCGGAAATGTCGCAATCGCCAAAGCGCAGCATCCTGTCGGTCGTGAAGCAAACGGTCATCCTGTCCTCCCCTTTCCCGCCAAAAGGCCGCAACCGGGCGGCCTTGGTCAAGGGTGAAGTCCCGCCCGCTGCGCCAGCCCCGCCGCGCGCACCACATCGGCCACCTGCAACAACTGCTTGGACAGTGGCGATGTGCGCCGCCAGACCATCCCGATCCGCCGCGACGGCTGCGCCCCGTTGAACCGCGCGATGGATACATGCGCAGACCGCGTCTCCACCGCCACCGCCATTTCCGGGATCAGCGTCACGCCAATCCCCGCACCCACCATCTGCACCAAGGTGGACAGGCTGCTCCCATCCAGCAACTCACGCGGCGCGGCCTGCCCGGCATAGCAGAACGACAGCGCCTGATCGCGAAAACAATGCCCCTCTTCCAGCAGCAAGAGCCGCATCTCGCGCAGCTTTTCCGGGTTCGGCACCGGCTTGCCCGCCTCGGCCCCGGGGCGGACCAGCACGAAATCCTCGGCGAACAGATCAACCTCGGTCAGCGACGGTTCCGATACCGGCAGCGCCACGATGGCCGTATCCAGCCGCCCCTCTTCCAACTCGCGGATCAGCTTGGGCGTCACCGTCTCGCGCAGGTTGATGTCCAGCCCCGGATTGGCCTCGGTCAGCCGCGCGATGATGGCGGGCAGCAGATAGGGCGCAATCGTCGGGATCACCCCGATCCGCAGCCGCCCCGAAAGATTGCCCCGCGCCGCCCGCGCCATATCCGCCAATTCCTCCACCCCGCGCAAAATCTCGCGCGCACGCAGCAACGTTTCCTCGCCAAACCCGGTCAGCCGCACCTGCCGCGCACCACGCTCGAACAGGTCCGATCCCAGCACCGCCTCCATCTCGCGGATCTGCATCGACAGGGCCGGTTGCGAAATGGAACAGGCCTCTGCCGCACGGCCGAAATGGCCGTGCTGGGCCAAAGCCTCAAAGTAGCGCAACTGTTTCAGCGTCAGATTTATCATAACCTCAACTTATCACGCCAATCAGAAAATCCAACTTAAACTAATCGAAATGGGGTGTTAGAACGATTCCATTCCGGCAGGCCGCCGCCCGACTCATGGGTGGCGCGCGCCCGCCCCGCACAACCCTAGGAGAGCGACATGGACGGAAACGACGTTGGCAAATGCCCGGTGATTCATGGCGGTCAGACGACCACCGGCAAATCGGTCATGGATTGGTGGCCAAAGGCGCTGAACCTGGACATCCTGCATCAGCATGACACAAAGTCCAATCCGCTCAAGGGCTTCAACTACCGGGAAGATGTCAAGAAGCTCGACTTCGCCGCGATCAAGGCCGATGTCCACGCCCTGATGACCGACAGTCAGGATTGGTGGCCCGCCGATTGGGGCCATTACGGCGGCCTGATGATCCGCATGGCATGGCATTCCGCCGGCACCTACCGCATCTCCGATGGCAGGGGTGGCGCAGGCACCGGCAACCACCGTTTTGCCCCCCTGAACTCCTGGCCCGATAACGCCAACCTCGACAAGGCCCGCCGCCTGCTCTGGCCGGTGAAAAAGAAGTATGGCAACCGCATCTCCTGGGCCGATCTGATGATCCTTGCCGGGACCATCGCCTATGAAAACATGGGCCTGAAAACCTATGGCTTCGCCTTTGGGCGTGAGGACATCTGGGCACCGGAGAAAGACATCTATTGGGGTTCGGAAACCGAATGGCTCGCTCCGTCGGAAAACCGCTATGCCGACCTGTCCGATCCCTCGACACTGGAAAACCCGCTCGCCGCCGTGCACATGGGCCTGATCTATGTGAACCCCGAAGGCGTGAACGGCCAGCCCGACCCGATGAAAACCGCGGCGCAGATCCGTGAAACCTTTGCCCGCATGGCGATGAATGACGAAGAAACCGTCGCCCTCACCGCTGGTGGCCACACCGTGGGCAAGGCGCATGGCAACGGCCGCGCCGAAAACCTCGGCCCCTCGCCCGAAGGCGCGGATATCGCCGAACAGGGCATGGGCTGGATGAACCACACCACCCGCAGCGTGGGCCGCGACACCGTCACCTCCGGCATCGAAGGCGCATGGACCACCAACCCGACGCAGTGGGACAACGGCTACTTCCAGCTGCTGCTGAACCATGATTGGAAACTGGTCAAATCCCCCGCCGGTGCCTGGCAATACGAACCCATCGGCATCCGCGAAGAGGACAAGCCGCTTGACGTCGAGGATCCGTCGATCCGCCACATGCCGATGATGACCGATGCCGACATGGCAATGAAGGTCGACCCGGCCTATCGCGCGATCTCGGAAAAGTTCTTCGCCAATCCGGATTACTTCTCGGAAACCTTCGCCCGCGCGTGGTTCAAGCTCACCCACCGCGACCTCGGCCCCCGCATCCGCTACATCGGCCCCGATGTCCCGTCCGAAGACCTGATCTGGCAAGATCCGGTTCCCGCGGGCAACACCGGCTATGATGTGGCCGCAGTCAAGGCCAAGATCGCCGCCTCCGGCCTGTCGGTCACCGACATGGTCACCACCGCATGGGACAGCGCCCGCACCTTCCGCCAGTCGGACCTGCGCGGCGGTGCCAATGGCGCCCGCATCCGCCTTGCCCCGCAAAAGGATTGGGAGGGCAACGAACCCGCCCGCCTGTCGCGCGTGCTGTCGGTGCTGGAACCCATCGCCGCCGCGACGGGCGCATCGCTGGCCGATGTGATCGTGCTGGCGGGCAATGTCGGCATAGAACATGCCGCCAAGGCTGCAGGCTTTGACGTGACCGTTCCCTTCCACCCCGGTCGCGGCGACGCCTCGCAAGAGATGACGGATGTTCACGCCTTTGCGGTTCTGGAACCGGTCGCCGATGGCTTCCGCAACTGGATCAAGAAGGACTATGCCGCCCAGCCCGAAGAACTGCTGCTGGACCGCGCGCAACTGATGGGGCTGACCGCCCCGGAAATGACCGCGCTGCTGGGCGGCATGCGGGTGATCGGCACCAACTTTGGCGGTGGCGCCCATGGCGTGTTCACCGACCGTCCCGGTGCGCTGACGAATGATTTCTTCGTCACCCTCACCGACATGGGCTTCAAATGGGTGCCCACCGGCCGGAACAGCTACAACATCGTGGATCGCGCATCGGGCGCGGTGAAATTCACCGCCACCCGCGCCGATCTGGTGTTCGGCTCCAACTCCGTGCTGCGCGCCTATGCCGAGGTTTATGCCCAGGACGACAACCGCGAAAAGTTCGTCCACGACTTCATCGCCGCCTGGACCAAGGTGATGAACGCCGACCGCTACGACCTTTCCGCCTGATCCGGCGTCAAAGCTGACAACGACAAACGCCCCGGTGCAAACCGGGGCGTTATTCATTTGCCCCCTTCGGGCGCGCGTTACGGGCCAAGCGGCCCGGTCAGCATCGCATCGGCAGACAGCTTCGGCACCGCCCCCTTTTCAAACACCGCCACCCAATGCGACGGGTTGTCCGGGTTCTGCTTGGCCACAAAAGTGTAGCCGGTCTTGTGCCAGGCGAGGATGCGGTTGGTCACATTGTCCAGCACGTAATCCCCCTTGTCCGTCCGCAGAACCAGCACGGCATGGGGATCATCGCGGCGGTCCAGCACCACCGTCAGCAGCAACCGATCCGGCGAAATCCCCGCATGGATCAGCGCGCGCTTCTTGAACAGCGCGTAATCCTCGCAATCGCCGCCCCCCGCGCCGGGCAGCGCCCATAATTCCTGCACGCCATACTGATCCTTGTCGGTCACCGGCCTGATCGCGGCATTGGCGTCCTTGTTTACCTGCTCCACCTTGGCCAGCGCGTGCGGCGTCAGTTGTGCATTGCTGGTCTTACCCGCGCAGGCCCAGGGATAGGCCCGGCACAGCCCCTCTGCCCCTTCCGGTGTCGGTGCTGCCATCTTCGCGGGCAGATAGGCGCCGTGGGCAGAGTCAACCGCAAAGGCGGCCGGGCTGAACATCGCCCACAGGGCAAGTGCAGACATAAAGGATCGCAGCGGGCGCATGGCAGTGGTCCCCAAAAGGCATTTCTGGACGTGGGTCTGTCGGCAGATGTCGACGCGGCAGCGCGCCCGGTGCGCGCATCCTGTCCCCCCGCGCATCGTTCACGGAACATGTCACAATCTATGTTGGTATGTCTTTTTGTTTCACAAACAGTGGCAAATAACCGCCCGCGATGCGACGCATCTCCGCCCATGCAGACACACGCGCCCTCCGCTCGCCCATACTGCCGCGGGTGACCGCCCCCCGTCGCTATTCCCCCGCCATATCCGGCCGCCACAGCAACACCTGCCCCCGCCCCGCCCGCTTGGCCGCGTAAAGTGCTGCATCGGCATGGGCCAGCATTTGCGCCACATCTGCCCACGGCACCTGCGCCGACAGGATCAGCCCGGCGCTGGCCCCGATCCGGCAAACCGCATCGCCATAGGCAATAGGCTCCGACAGCCGCGCGATGATCCGCGCAATCCGCCCCAGCGCGGGTTCCACCCGATCCATCCCCGGCAGCAGCAGGACAAACTCATCCCCCCCGATCCGCGCCACGGTATCGCCCCGGCGGCTTTCCTCAGAAAGGATGCGCGCCACCACCAGCAGCACATGATCCCCCGCCGCATGGCCCAGCGCATCATTCACCTGCTTGAACAGGTCCAGGTCCAGATGCACCAGCGCGAATTCCGGCTCTGTCACCACTTCCACCGCCAGATCCAGCCCGCGCCGGTTGCGCAGCCCGGTCAGCGCATCGGTCAGCGCCTGCTCCTCGGCCACCACCTTGTCACCGTGTAAGCGCGCGTTCAGCGCGCGCAACTCTTCCAGCACGGCGGTCTTTGCTTCGTACAAATACAGCAATTCCACCGTCAGATCGGTCGGCGCGAAATCCGCCTCGGTCAGCGCATAGCGCCGCACCGCCTCGACCACGCCAATCCCGAAGGACAGGTTCACCAGTGCCCCCTGCCTCGGCCCCATCGGCACCGCTAGCCCGCGAAAGGCCAGATCGGCCCGCCCCCGCACTTCCAGCTGCACCTTGCCGCCACCAGCCTCCAGCAGCGCCGCAACGGATCCAACCGCCCCCCCGTGCCGCAGATCGAACAGATCGCCAATCGCCGCCCCAACCAACCCGCCCGCCGTCGCTTCAGTTACTCCGACAAGCCGCACCAGCGTGTATCCGGCCGAAAGGATGCGCCCGGCCCCATCCAGCGCCAGATGCATCGGCATCAGCCGCGCCAACGCGTCTGCCGCCAGTTCGAACCCTGCCGCCATCACATCGCCCCCAGCGTGAAGGCCCGCCCTTCGGCATGATCGGCATCCAGCAGCCGGATCGTCAGCACTGCGGCGCCATCCCCCGCCTCTGCCCCCGCCTCCAGCAGCGCCAGCGCGCCATAGTCATCCGCCATCGCCCGCAGCAGGCCCAATGCCACCGCCCCGGCCCCGGCAAAACCCGGCGCGATGGTCAGGCGAAACTCATCGCCCCCCACCGCCTCCAGCCGCATTGCAGGCAGCGCCAGATCGGGCAGCGCCAGCCGCGCCCGCGCCGGCAAATCCTCAAGCGATTGCAGAAAATCCCGAAAATCCATTCCGCCAAAGCGCAGCAGCCGCCGCACCGCCGCGCGCGATGGATGCGACACCAGATACGTGCCCAAATCTTCCAGCAAATCATCGCGGCCACGATCCAGCCGGTCAGACGCCGCCTGCAACAGCCGCGCTGTCACATCGGGCGGGTAATCCAGCAGCGGCTCAAACCCGCGCGGCGCGATGCCAGCCGCCCGCGCCGCATCCAGCCAGGCCGGCATTCCCCAGCCATCCCGCAGAAAACACTGGATCGCCTTGTTGATCAGCCCGTTCATCGCCCCTTCGGCCCCTGCTCACCCTTGCGGACAGCAGGATCGCCGAATCGCGTCAACAATTCCTTACGGCAGCAGCACGATCCCCCCGGCCACGCCCAGCGCGTTCAACGGCGCAGGCGCAAGCGCCACCGGCGCATCCTGCAATTCGCCGATCAGCGCCTCGCCCTCGGTCCGGTCCGGCAACATGCCCGCCATCGCCGCCGCCGACCGGCGCTGCACCTCGCCGCCGCGCATCCCGAGGCCTTCATAGCGGATGAACCCCGACGGCTCGCGCAGCAGGACCAGCGCCTCTTCGCCCGGCGCATCGGTCCACAGATCGGCCACCACGAACACACAACCGGGCCGCTCCGTCCCCGGCAGCGGGCTGCGGCAGGCATCGATCCAGCTTTGCAACTCCATCGCCGGGATCGCCGCCAGCAGCATGTCGCGCGTCGCCGTGGCCCCGGCAGGCTGCACCGGCATCACCGCGCGCAGATCGGCCAGCAACGTCTCGGCCTCTTGCGCGATGACCACCGGATCGCCGCTTTCCGCCCGCTCCTGCGTGCGTGCCGCCATCCGCGCCGCCAGCACCTCTTGCCCCGGCTCCAGCGCCAGCGTCTCCAACCGTTCCAGCGCCAGCGCCCCCGCCCGCCCCCAACGCTCCAGCGCCGCAAGGTCCAGATCGGCCGCCGTCACCTGCCCCGCCTCCAGCCGCGCCAGTTGCGACCGCGCCGAAATCGCCTCGGCATTCAGCACGGGCGTCAACCACAGCGCCGCCGCCATCATCATCGCAACCGCCATTCCCAGATTGGCCCGCCGCACCAGACCGCGCCACCCCGCGCCAGCCAGCAAGGCGCGCAGATACAGTACCGCATATCCCGCCGCCAACACCGCCAGCACCACCCCGAACAGCCGCCCGGGCGTCCATCCATGCTGCACCACCCGCTGCATCAGCGCCCAACCCGCAAGCGCCACCGGCACCGGCAGCAGCAGCGCCAAACCCTGCGCCGCGCGGGGGGTCACCGCCCCCTCTGCCGCCTGCGCCTCGTCCCGCTCCACCACCGCGCTGACCAATGCCACTGCGCAAGCCACCAGAAACAGCAGGGTGACCGCTGCCGAAATCCCCTCCGGCAACCGCGACAGTCCCTGCATCGGCAGCGCGACCAGAAACACCGCCATCACACCCAGCAGCGGCAGCGCCAGCAGCCGCAACAGCCGCAGGATCAGATCGGGCGACAGCAGATCGGCATTCTCCACCGCCACCGCGATGCCCACGCCCAGCGCCACCCCGGTCACCATCCCCGGCAAAGGACCGCCCTCCGCCATCAGCCAGTCGATCACGCCCAGCCCCACAAGGCCCAGCAGCGCATCCGACAGCCAGATCAGCCCCCAGATCAGCCCGGCAAAGATCCAGGCCATCACGACCCGCACCACCAAAAGCCAGCTTTCCGAAAACAGTGCCGCATAGTCGCGCCAGCCCGGCCCGGCCGCCGCAATCAGAAAGGGCAGCGCCAGAAAGCACAGCGCAAAGGCCGCGGTAAAGGACAGGTCGGCGAAATGAAACTGCGCCACCATGTCATAGCGCAGCGATGCCAGCAGCAGCAGCCCCGCCACACCCGCCGCCAGCGGCGCAGCAGACAGCGCCGCCCGGCCCAGCCGCAATGGCCCCGCCATGGCCAGCAGCCCGCCAAAGAACACCACCGCATATGCCGTCAGAAAGAAATGCAGCCGTTCGGGCAGGCCACCACGCAGCGCAACTTCATCCAACAGCCAGAGCGAAAGCCCCGCCAGCGCCCCGGTCAGCGCCAATAGGCCGCGCCGCTGCATCAGACCACTCATTCGCTCAAGTCCCCACTCGGCGGCCTGGCTCACGCAGGCCTTCCCGCGCGCAGGCTATCCTGCGCAGGCCCGCCGGAAAAGGGCTAACTCGGGCAGCGTGCACCGCCCGGGGACACGCCTCAGAAATCGGTGGGCGCGCCACCCTCTTGCTTGCGGCGGGCGACAAAGCGGCGCAATTCCTCTTGTGCCGTGCCGTCCATCGCCGGGGCCTCGAACTCTTCCAGGATCTGCTTATAGATCCGGTGCGCCCGTTCGGGCGTCCAGACTGATCCATCCTGCTGCCAGGCCTCATAGTTGCGCCAGTCGCTCACGAAAGGCGCATAAAAGGCGGTGGAATAGCGTTCCTGCGTGTGCTGGCAGCCAAAATAATGCCCGCCCGCACCCACTTCCTTGATTGCGTCAAAGGCAAGGTCATCCTCGCCCGTCGCAAAGGTCGCCTCTTCGAAATAGCGCTGGATCATCTGCAACACTTCGCAATCCATCACGAACTTCTCGGGGGATGCGATCAACCCGCCCTCCAGCCAACCCGCCGCGTGATAGACCATGTTGGTCCCCGACTGCACCGCCGCCCACAGGCTGTTGGATGTCTCCCACATGGCCTGCCCGTCCGGCACGTTCGCCGCGCAAACACCGGATGACCGCATCGGCAGCTTGTAGTAGCGCACCAGCTGCCCCGTCATCTGCGTCGCACGCATGTATTCCGGCGTGCCAAATGCAGGCGCACCCGACTTCATGTCGACATTTGATGTAAAGGTGCCAATCGCCACCGGGCAACCGGGCGCGATATATTGCAAAAGGGCAATCGCGGCCAAAGCCTCGGCCAGCGACAGCGCCACAGCCCCCGCCATGGTCACAGGTGCCATCGCCCCCGCCAGCGTGAACGGCGTCACGATCACCGGCTGCCCGCGCTTGGCAAGCCGCATCGCCCCGTCCAGCATCGGAAAGTCATGCTTGAGCGGCGAGACCGAGTTGATGTTGGTATACATCCGCGGCCTGGCCTGGAATTCCTCTTCCGTCAGCCCCCCCGCGATGCGGGTCATCTCCATCACATCTTCCACACGCTCCGCACCCAGCGAATAGGCGTGCACCACCTTGTCGGTCAGCGTCAGCTTTTCATACAGGCAGTCCAGATGCCGCACCGACGGGTGAATGTCGATCGGCTCCACCGGGTAACCACCGGCGATATGGATGCAGTTGAAATACTGCGTCAGCTTCATGAATTCCTTGAAGGTCTCGAAATCCCCCGACCGCTTGCCACGTTCCAGATCCCAGGCATTGGGCGGGGACGAGACGTTGACGAACACCATATGCTTGCCGCCGATGATGATCTCACGCTCCGGATTGCGCGGCGTGATGGTGAATTCGGATGGCGCATGCGACAGCATCTCCATCACGAAATCCTCGTCGAACTTTACATTGGTGCCGTCCACCTTGCAGCCCGCGCGCTTCAGATGCGCCACCGCTTCGGGGTTCAGGAACTCAATCCCGATTTCCTTCAGAATGCGCATCGCCGCCTTGTGGACGCGCTGCACGCCATCGGCATCCAGCGGCTCCACCGGGGCATCAGGATTGACCGGGATACGCCAGGGCATCTGGTCGATGACCGCCGTGCCGGCCCGCTGCTTGTTCCCCGCCCGTCCCCCGGCACGGCGCTTGCGTGGCTCTTCGTTCATGGCATCCTCCGTCGGGCGACCGTCCCGCTTTGGGTCACCATGGCGAAGCGGGGCGGCAAAGGACACTCCACCCACGACGCGCATATGTCGTTTTTCGCAACTGCCCGCGCGCCCGCTCACAGGTCAGGGGACATCCCGCCCCCCGCACCCCCCTCAGCGCGCCAAATAAAAGGCCACCCCCGGCCTGTCGCCAAAGCGGCCCCTGCCCATTCACCGTGGCCCAAATACCCAATCAACGCCCGCCACACACACCACGGCAGCAAGACAGGCGCTTACCCCGCCAACCCGTCGATCCAGGCACCCAGATGCCCGATATCGGGCAGCACCGCATCGGCATGGGGGGCAAGGTCCGCCGCGCCCGCCACCCCGGTCAACACCGCCACCGCCCGCATCCCCGCCGCGCGCCCGGCCTCAAGGTCGTGGCGGCTGTCGCCCACCATCACCACGCGCGCAGGATCAAGGCCCAACTGCCGCGCAAAGGCCGTGCACATCCCCGGCCCGGGCTTCGCGCCGTGGCCGCTGTCATAGCCCGCGACGTAGTCGAACAGCCCGCCAATCCCATGCGCCGCCAGATGGGCATGGGCGGTGCCTTCCACATCATTGGTGGCCAGCCCGATCTTCAACCCCCGCTCGCGCAACGCGCCCAGCACGGCAGGCAAGTCCACGGCGGGCAGCATCGGCGCGCCTTCGGCCATCTGGTTCATCCGGTCCTCCAGATCGCGCGCATTCGATCCGGGCACCGTCGCTGCCAGCGCCGCCGAAATCTCGCCCGAGGTGCCTGCGATCACCACGCTGTCGGGCGCAAAACGCCCTGCCACCGGATCAAACCCGATCGCCGCACCCAGCACCTGCGCCGAAATCCCCGTCTCGGCCGCCAGCATATTCACCAACCGCACCGCCCACGCGCCCCAGCTGGCGCGGAAATCGAACAGGGTGCCGTCCTTGTCAAAGATCACACCGTCAATCATGCCCTGCACCCCTTGCCCTGTCTGTCCATTGCGCTGCGCCATCTTTGGTCTGCCGTTTTGCCTTTGGCAATCCGGTCCGCCCTCATCACGTCCAATGCACCATCTGCCCGCCCGGCAACGCCGCCCGCGCCTGCATCGGCAGGCCATACCCGATCCCCGCCGCGTCGCAGAAGGCCACCACCCAGGCATCATCCATCAGCACGAAATCCAGCACTGCCGCCAGAAACTCCGGCTGCCCCGCGGCTTCGGCCACACTCGCCGCCGTGGCCCCGGTCGCCCCCAGAAACTGCCCGATCAGATCATCCTGCCCCGCCAGCCAGCCCAGCGCCTGCAAGGCCACCGTTTCCGCCGCCTCTGCCTTCATTCCGCATCCCCCTGCAAAAAAGATCAACTTGCGCCCGTTCTGGAAAGGTTCCGTTAACACCTTGGTAAGGGTTTGCGAACCAAACTGCCGGAACCGTAGCAGGGACAAACCAACAAGACACGCCATGGCAGGCAGGATACTGATCGTAGATGACGTGGCGACGAACCGCATCGTGCTCAAGGTACGGCTGGGGGCGATGTTTCATGAAACTTTCCTCGCCTCCGATGGCGCGGGCGCCCTGCGCCTTGTGCGCGACTGCAAGCCCGACCTGCTGCTGCTCGATCTGGAACTGCCCGATATGGACGGCATCGCCGTCCTTCAGGCGTTGCGCGCCGATCCCGCCAGCCATGACCTGCCGGTGATCGTCCACACCGCCACAACCCATGCCGAGGCCCGGCTCGCCGCCCTGCGCGCAGGCGCAGATGACGTGATCCCCAAACCCGCAGATGAACAGCTGCTGCTGGCCCGCGTCCGCAGCCTGCTGCGCCGCCGCGACCCGGCCGAGGTGGCACAGACCCCCCTCCTCGCCCTGCACGATCAGGCCGCACCCTTTGATTGGCCGGGGCTTGTCGCGCTCACCGCCTTCCGCCCCGAAGCTGGGCCCCGCCTGCGCCGCGCGCTGGCCCCGCTTCTGCCCCACCGGCTGATCCTGTTTGGCCGCGCCGCCGCCCTGGGTGGCGATGCGACAGACCCGCCGCCGCCGAACACCCCCGATGCCCAATCCGATTCTGGCCCCAATGCTGGCCCAGACGCCTATCTGATCGATGCCACGGGCAGCAGCGCCGCCGCCTTCAGCCTGCTGTCCGAACTGCGCTCCGATCCCGACAGCCGCCATGCAGGCATCGCGCTGCTGACCGACAGCCCTGTCAGCGCCGCCATGGCCTATGATCTGGGGGCCGACGAATCCATTTCCGCCGCTGCATCGGATGCCGAAATCGCCCTGCGCCTTGCCGCCATGGTCACCCGCAGCCGCGCCGCCGCCAGCCGCCGCGCCAGTCTGCGCGACAATATCCGCCTCGCGATGACCGACCCGCTCACCGGCCTTTACAACCGCCGCTATGCCCTGCGGCGCATGGGGGAAATGTCTGTCGCCGCTGTCGACAGCGGCACCGGCCCCGCCGTGCTGATCGTCGACATCGACCGTTTCAAGCAGGTGAATGATCGCTTCGGCCATGCCGCAGGCGATGCCGTGCTGGTCGAGGTGGCGTCACGCCTGTCGGCGGGACTGGCCGAGACCGATCTGATCGCCCGCATCGGCGGCGAAGAATTCCTGATCGCCCTGCCCAACCGCAACCTCGCCCAGGCGCAGGACAAGGCCCATGCCCTGTGCTCTGCCATCAACGGCACACCGGTCACCTTGCCCGATGGCGCGCGGGTGTCACTGACCATTTCCATCGGCCTATCGGTATCGCGCCCCGGCACCCTGCCGGATGAGGCAATCGATCTGGCCGACCGCGCCCTTCTGGCGGCCAAGATTCAAGGCCGCAACCGCGTGATCGTCGGCCGCTCGGCCGCCTGATCCCGGGATTGCCGCAGAACCGCTATTCGTCTCCGCCGGGCCGGCCCGGCCCGTCAATGCCGCCACCCCGGCGCAGGCGCCGCTCCAACCGGTCGGCAAAGGCCGCGCGTTCCTCGGGTGGCATCGCCGCCAGCCGGTCCAGCAGCAAATCCCGCCCCAATTCGATCCGCCGCGCCATGCGCCCATCCTGATTGTCCATCACCACGGCCAGCGCCGCCGGATCAAAGGGCTCGGTCCGCAGCACTGTCAGAAACGTCTCCAGATCGTCGCGCATCGCGCGGCGCACATCGCGCATCTCGGGCGCGCGCTCCACGAACTCCCGCCGCAGCGCGTCACGGTCGCGCGGCGACAGCGCCTCGGTAAAGGGTCCGAAATCCAGATCCCGCACCATCCGCGCGCGCGGATCTCCGTCGCGCAACAAGGCCCCGGCCACCAGCCCAACCACGGCCAGATTCAGCGCCACCGAAATCCCCAGCGCGATCCGCACCCCCTTGCCCGAAGACACAGGCGGCGCAGGGGGAACCGGCGGCACAGGGGGCTGGGGCGGCTGCGGGATGGCATCCATATCTTTCGTCTCACTCATCGCTCAATTCCCAGCCAACAGCGCATCCACGCTGGATACCAGCTCCACCGTCTCCAGCGGCGTGCCCAGTACGGCATCGCCCAGCACCGAAAGACTTTCGGGCTGGACAAAGCCGATGAACAACCCCGCCATCGCCGCCGTCCCCATACCGGCCAAAGCCCCGGCCCCGCCAAACAGCGCCGCCAGCCGCGACCACGGCCCCGGACCACGCACCGCCACAGGCGCAACCGCAACGACCGCGCGCGGCTGCACCTCCATCGCATCGGCCAGCACCCGCGCCATCAACGCATCGGATGGCGGCAGCGGGGTGCTGCGCGCCTCGGCGAACAGATCGTCAAGCCCGGTGCTGCCCTGCATTGCGCCCGTCTCTGCCTTCTCAATCCTCGTCGTCATAGCCCAACTCCTCGCGCCGCCCCGCCAGAATGGCGGTCAGCGCCCGTTTCGCGCGGGCGGTCAGACTTTCGACCGCCTCAACGCCAATGTCCATCACCACGGCAATCTCAGGGTTCGTGAACCCCTCGATATGGCGCAGCACCACCGCCTGCCGCTGCCGATCCGGCAGCGCATCCAACGCGGCCTGCAACGCGGCCATCCGGTCCGCCTCGATCATTCCGGCCACCGCGCCCCGGTCGCCATCCGGCACCTCGGGCGCATCGTCCAAGGCGCTGGCCGGGCGGCGCTTGCGCGCGCGCAGCCGGTCCGTGCACAGGTTGGTCACCACCCGATACAGCCAAGTCGCCACCTGCGCCTCGCCCGCCCGCCAGCCGGGGGCCGCACGCCATAGCCGCAGCATGGCCTCTTGCGTCACATCCTCGGCCTCGGCCCCGTCGCCCAGCAGGCGCGCGGCATAGCCCAGCGCGCGCGGCACCAGCCGCTGCGTCAAAGCCCGCGCCGCCGCCGGATCGCCGGCGGCATAGCGGGCCAGAAGCGCCGCGTCGGTATCCTTCGCCAGTTCTTCGGCCTGCATGTCGCGGGGCATGTCCATTCTTCGTCCGGCTTACCGCTTTCACCCTTGTCCTGCAAACCCCGCGCGCCGGGTAACCGGCGCGCGGGACCCCCCGAAAGGGTCAGTTAAAGAACCAGCGGCTTCCATGACCCTCGCCATGGCCTTCGCCCCGGCCATGCTTGCCACCCTTGCCACGACCGTCGCGCATTTCAGCCATCTTGGACCGCGCGGCCTCGATCTCGGCTTCGGTCAGGGCACCATCGCCATCGGCATCGGCCATCTCGAACATCCGCTCCGGCGCGGCGGGCGTGGCGAATTCCGCCGCCGTCAGCATCCCGTCGCCATCCGCATCATGGCGTTCCACCATGCGCGTGGCCATCTGGTCTGCCCGCTCCTGCATCCGCGCCATGTGCATGGCCGACAGTTCGGCAGTGGACAGCTTGCCATCCTTGTCGGTGTCCATCTCGGTCACACGGGCCGCGCGAAAGGCGTCCATCTCGGCGGTGGTGATCTTGCCATCCTTGTCGGCATCCACCGCCGCGAAATCGAGGCCCGCCATCGCGCCACGGCCCATCGGCCCGTCACCCATCGGCCCATCCCCCATGCCTTGCGCCATGGCAGCGGTCGACAGCATCACACCAGACACGGCCACAAGGGCCAGCATCGACAGGGCATTGCGTTTCTTGGTCATCTTGCTCTTCTCCTCGATCGGGTCTGCAGGCCATCCCTGCCACCCTTCTGACCGTCAAACGCCGCCCACCCGTGGTTCCGTCGCTGCCCGCCACCGCTTTTCTGCCCGACCCCACGATGTGCGGATTTCCGCACGGCGAAATGCTGTGGCGATCTGTCCCCTCCCCTTCGCTGCATCCGCACGCTAGGAGTTCGGGCTTGACCGCAGCCTCCCCGACTGGATCGACCGATGCCCGACGGACAGTTTCCGCAAGACAGCCTGCGTGACGATCTGCTCGAAGACCGCCCGCTCGGCCCCGCCATGCGCCGGGGCTGGCGTCTGCGTTGCCCCAATTGCGGCGCAGGCCCCCTTCTGCGCGGCTATCTCAAGGTGCGCGAAAGCTGCCCCGTCTGCGGCGAGGCCCTGCATCACCAGCGCGCCGATGACGGCCCGGCCTATCTGACCATCCTGATCGTGGGCCACCTGATGGCCCCCATGATCCTTTGGGTCTTCACCACATACCGCCCCGATCCGCTGGTACTGGCCTCGGTGTTTTCCGTGGGCACCGTGGCGCTTTCGCTCTACCTTCTGCCAAGGCTCAAGGGGGCCTTGGTGGGGGTGCAATGGGCGAAACGGATGCACGGCTTCGGGGGCAGGCCTTGACCGAAGGGCGCGAGGCGGATGCAATCCGCCCCGCCGCGACCACCGTCCTCTTGCGCCGCACCGCCGATGGCCCACAGGTCCTGATGGGCCAGCGCGGCGCGGGCGCGGTCTTCATGCCATCGAAATACGTCTTTCCGGGGGGCGGGGTGGACCCCGCCGATCACCGCCCGCTCACGCCGGGCCTGCTGGGTGACGCCTGCCTTGCCCGCCTGACGCAACACTTGCCCGACCCTGCGCCTTCACCCGCCGCGCTGGCCACCGCCGCCCTGCGCGAACTGGTCGAGGAAACGGGCCTGACCCTTGCGCCGTCCGCGACCCCCGCCCTGCGCTTCATCTTCCGCGCCATCACGCCGCCCGGCCGCTCCCGCCGCTTTGACGCGCGCTTCTTCCTGATCGACGCCAGCCATATCGCAGGCGACCCCGACGATTTCTCTGCCGCCTCGGATGAGCTGTCGCATCTGCACTGGATCGGCACAAATGCCGCCCGCGCGCTCGACCTGCCCTTCATCACCGAGGTGGTGCTGGCCGAGGTCACCGCGCTGGCCATGGGC
Source organism: Paracoccaceae bacterium (assembly GCA_022843025.1). Lineage (GTDB taxonomy): Bacteria > Pseudomonadota > Alphaproteobacteria > Rhodobacterales > Rhodobacteraceae > Paragemmobacter. The sequence goes on from JALHOL010000003.1 coordinate 461,384, forward strand.
CACCCCGATGAAGGCACCCCCTTCTTCGACAATTCCGGTCCGATCCCCACCTTCCGCCGCCTGCTATAGGGCAGAGGCTGCCTCCAGCAGCGCACCGCGCCCCTCGCGGCGCAACCGCCATTCCGCGGGCGGCGCGCCCCGCGCGCGTTCGCGCGCCAGATGCCAGACCGGCCCGCTTTCTTCCAGCAGCGTCGATCCCGATGGCAGGGGCCGCATCCGCCAGCGGCTTTCCGCCCCCGCGGCGCCCCCGTCCCCCGGCGTCAGCATCAGCCCAAGCGGCACAATTCCCCGCCCCGCGTGATGCGCCGCCTCTGCCCCCGCCTCGGCGGCAAGGTTCAGCCGCCGCACGGGCGTCAGCCCCGGCACGGCGGCCATCTCGGCCACCACAAGCGGCACCGCACCCGATCGCAACGCCTCTTCCATCGCCCAGAGAATATCCTCGGGCCGCCGTGCCCGCGCACAGATCAGCCGCCCCGGATCAGCAAAGCGCGCCACACCGTCGGGATAAAGCCGCTCCGCCTGCCAGCCGGGGCAGATCCACAGCACCGGCCCCGCACATTCCGCCATCACCTGCACCGCCAGCGCCACCCGCGCCGGGCCGCAAAATTCATGCACCCGCCCGCGTGCCAGCGCGACACCCGCCGTCGCCCCGCCGGGCATCGGCTGCATCCCGCGCGACTGCGGGCCAGTGCTGTTCAAGATCGGCAGACTCATGGATCACATCCTGCCATGTTCCTTATTTGTTCTCAACCCATCCCCTTGCCCCCAGCCACCACCCCGCTAGGCTTCGCCTGAATCAAAAAGGACCATGCGATGAAACAGATCCGCCTCGGCGCAAGCGACCTGATGGTGTCCGAGCTTTGCCTCGGCACCATGACATGGGGCACCCAGAACACTGAATCCGACGGCCATGCCCAGATGGACATGGCACTGGATCACGGCTGCACCTTCTGGGACACGGCCGAGATGTATCCCGTGAACCCGATCACCGCCGAAACGGTGGGCCGGACGGAAGAGATCATGGGAACCTGGCTCGCCTCACGCGGGGGGCGCGACCGTCTGGTGATCGCCACCAAGATCACCGGCGAAGGGCAAAAGGCCGTGCGCGACGGCGCGCCCATCACCGGGGCCACCTTCCGCGCGGCGGTGGATGCCTCGCTCAAACGCCTGCAAACCGATGTGATCGATCTTTACCAACTGCACTGGCCCAATCGCGGCAGCTATCACTTTCGCCAGATCTGGGGCTACGACCCCCGCCCGCTGGACAAGGCCGAGGTCACCGATCACATGATCGAAGTGCTGTCCACCGCCGCCGACCTGATCCGCGACGGCAAGATCCGCCACATCGCCCTGTCGAACGAATCCGTCTGGGGCACCGCGCGCTGGCTGCATCTGGCCGAGGTGCACGGCCTGCCCCGCATGATCAGCGTGCAGAATGAATACTCCCTCCTCTGCCGCCAGTTCGACAGCGACTGGGCCGAATTGTCCGTTGCCGAAAACCTGCCGCTGCTGGCCTTCTCGCCCCTCGCCACCGGCCTGCTCACCGGGAAATACGCGGGCGACGTGATCCCCGAAGGATCGCGCCGCAGCCTGAACCCGCTGCTGGGCGGCCGCATCACGCCGCGCGTCTTTCCCGCCGTCGCGGCCTATCTGGGCATTGCCGCGCGGCATGGGCTGGACCCGGCGCAGATGGCGCTCGCCTTCTGCCTGCAACGCCCCTTCCCCTGCATCCCGATCTTTGGGGCCACCACGCTGGACCAGCTGCGCATTGCCTTTGGCGCGCCCTCTGTCACCCTGTCCGAAGAGGTGCTGGCCGACATCGCCCTCGCGCATCGCGACCATCCCCAACCCTATTGAGGCGCTCTGCACCGGCACCCGGGGCTTTGCCCCGGACCCCACGGGGTTTTGGCCAAGATGAAGCCATTGTCCCAAGAACAAGCGGCCTTATCCTTGGCCCACAGACCCGGCCAGCGCATCCCGCGCCGCCGATCGTGATGCGGCGGCGCAGGCGCGGGCTTGCATCGCGGCACCGCTTCTGTCCATCTGGCGCAACCCCCCACAGGATGACCGATGCGCCGCGCCTTTCTGATCCTTGCCCTTGCCCTGCCCCTGCTGGCCGCCTGCCAGCTGTCGCTGCCCGGCCGCGACCGGCCCATGGCCGAGGCAAACCCGATCACCGGCGGGACCATCACCACAACCCCGCTGGACGCGGCACCCACTGCCTCCGCAACACCCACCGCACCGGCCGCCGCCGTACCGCCAACCCCCGAGGCCGATCCGGCGCGATCGGCACCCGAGACGGCTGCCCCGGCTGATGCCACCCCCGCGATTTCCGAGCCCCTGAAATCCGCCAGCCAGATCGCCTGTGAAGAGGATGGCGGCACCTGGGCGCGCGCAGGCGCGGGCGGCGGGATGTCCTGCGTGCGACAGACTCGCGACGGCGGCAAGCAATGCGACAGCAAGACAGAGTGTCAGGGCGAATGTCTGGCCCGGTCGCGCACCTGTGCGCCGATCCAGCCGCTGTTCGGCTGCAACGCCGTGCTGATGGATAACGGGGCCGAGGTATCGCTGTGCATCGACTGATCCTTCCCCTGCTTCTGCTGCTGACCGCCTGCACCGCGCCGCCCGCGCAGATCGACGGGTTCCGCAGCAAAGGGCCCATCTATTCTAACGCCGTGCTGGATCTGACCACGATCGCCGGGCAATGGACGCAGGTCGCCGCTTTTGCGGGCGACGGGCGCACATGCCGCCCGGGTGGGGCCGAATTCACGCGCAGCGCGGCGGGTCTTACCGTGTCGGCCCGCCTCTGCCTGAACGGATCAGAGGTTACCTATCGCGGCCCGCTGGCGGTTTCCGGCCCCGGACGGCTGACCCCCGCCGCCAAGGCCCCTGCACCGCTGAACCGGGAATGGTGGGTGCTTTGGGCCGATGTCGATCTGCGCACGCTGGTCATCGGCACGCCGGATGGCAGCTTTGGCTTCATCCTGAACCGGGGCGGCCCCCTGCCGCCCGACCGGCTGGCCGCTGCGCGCGATATCCTTGACTGGAACGGCTATGACGTGGCCCGCTTGGCCAGCTTTCGCTGACCCGCCCGCCGCGCGTTAACCTTAACGGCGCGTCAACACCCCGCCCGCCGCGTGCATACCGGTTGCTGCACAGCCCGCTGCACCGGGCGCTGCACTGGGCGCTGCACTGGGCGCTGCCGAAGCCGCTAAGCCAGATCGCCACCCCGCCACAGCGTTAACCCTAACGATCGCTTACCGCAGAATGCGCGCCCGCAGCCCGCGCAGATGCCCCGGCACATCGCGGGCGCTGAAGGCCGCTTCCTTCACCAGCCAGTCGAAATGCTGGCTGATCTGTTCCACCCGCGCCGTATCGCGGAACGCCAGATAATGCCGCCCCAGATAGACCACCGCCAGCAGCGGGCCAAAGATCGTGACCGGCGCGGAAAACACCCGTCGCGCATCAAACAGATACAGCCGCAGCGACGGATAAAGCTGTTCCGTCAACAGGATAAGCCGGTCCATCTGTTCCGCCCGGATGCGCGCGGGCAGGCCTTCATAATAGCCCGCACCATCGGCAAAGGCCGCCAGTTCATGCAGCGGCAAGGCAATTTCATAATCCGACCGCGCGTTGCGCATCCATTGCAGCCGGTCCTCGAACGCGCCCAGCGCCTGTTCGGCGGTACGGCCCAGCTGCGGGCGGTATTCCCATTCCACCATCGCCCGCGTTTTCAACATGTCGGGCAAGGTCGCCGGAACATGGCGGATCTTGTATCCTGCCGCCTCGCGGTGCCAGCCAAAGATCGCCTCATCCATCAGCGCGCGGGGCGCTTCTGTCACCGTCAGGCTTGTCGCCAGAAGATCCGCAATCGGCTCTGGCCTGCCCGTCAGCCCCAGTAGCCAATCGGCAGAAATGCCCAGAACCTGCGCGCAATCCGCCGCAAGCTGGGCATTGGGCAGCCGCGTGCCGGGGGCCAGCAGCTGCGACAGGGTGGAACGGTCCACCCCCGCCGCCCGCGCCAGCGCCGCCCGCGTTATGCCGCGATCCGCCATCGCCTCGGCCAACCGGGCGCGGAACAGATCAGCCCGGTCGCGCTTGTCCATTTTAAGGGCCAATGGTGATTTTCCTCACCAAAAGTGATAATATGTTGCCTATCCTCTGAATTCCTCTGCCAGAACGCAAGTGATATCGGTGAATCCAATCAGAACAAAGACTTGGGAAACACCCGATCTTGCGCAGCGACGCCCCAGCCATCGAATGGCCGACCCTTCTTCTGCTTGCCGCCACCTATGGGGCATGGACGCTTGGCACCACAGTCGCCTATGGCCTCTCACCTCTCCTTGGCATCCTCCTGACGGGCATCGCCATCGCGCAATTCTCTTCGCTCCAGCATGAAATCCTGCACGGCCACCCCTTCCCGTCACGCCGGGCGAATGAGGCGCTGGCCTTTCCTGCGCTGACCCTGACAGTCCCCTATGGCCGCTTCCGTGACACGCATCTGGCCCATCACCATGATCCGATCCTGACCGATCCCTATGACGATCCGGAATCGAACTATCTTGATCCGGTGGTCTGGGCGCGGATGCCCACATGGCTCAAGTTGCTGTATCGTTTGAATAATACGCTATTTGGGCGCGTTGTGGTGGGGTCAATCCTGGGCAATCTGCGCTGGCTGGTCACGGAATGGGCCGGGCTGCGCAGGGGTGATGCAGGCCTGCGGCGCGACTGGGCACTCCATCTGGGTGGCCTGGCGCTGGTGGTGGCCTGGCTCTGGGTCGCGGCCATGCCATGGTGGGCCTATCTGCTGGCCGCCTGGATCGGGCATGGCCTGCTCAAGATCCGGACATATCTCGAACACCGCGCGCATGAATCCGCCCGCGCCCGCACTGTGGTTGTCGAAGATCGCGGCCCGCTGGCGCTGCTGTTTCTGAACAACAACCTGCACGTCGTCCACCACATGCACCCCAACGTGCCATGGTATCGCCTGCCTGCCGTCTATGCCGCCAACCGCGATCATTATCTGCGGCGCAATGATGGCTATGTGTACCGCTCCTACCTCGATATCTTCCGCGCCCACCTGTTCCGCGCCAAGGACCCGGTCCCCCATCCGCTGATGCCCGATGGCCCCGACCGCGCCGCCTGATCTCGCCGCGCCGGGGCAAAACCGGCAAATCTTGCGCGACGGATCGGCAGGGTTGCCCTTGGCTCTGGCCCTCGCCCCGCACCCGCGCTAAACAGCGCGCGCATCGGGACGAAAGGCGCGCAAATGGCACGGATTCTGATCACCTCGGCCATCCCCTACATCAACGGGATCAAGCATCTGGGCAACCTCGTGGGCAGCCAACTGCCCGCCGACCTGTTCGCCCGCTACATGCGCGCCCGCGGACATGAGGTGATGTTCATCTGCGCCACCGATGAACACGGCACCCCCGCCGAGCTTGCCGCCGCCAAGGCCGGCAAAGCGGTGGAGGTCTATTGCGCCGAAATGCATCAGGTCCAGAAAGACCTGGCCGCAGGGTTCCGCTTGTCTTTCGATCACTTCGGCCGCTCCTCCAGCCAGCGCAACCACCGCCTGACCCAGCATTTTGCCGGCAAACTGGCCGAGAATGGCCTGATCGAGGAAGTGTCGGAAAAGCAGGTCTTCTCCATCGACGACAACCGCTTCCTGCCCGACCGCTACATCACCGGCACCTGCCCGAATTGCGGCTATGAGGCCGCGCGCGGCGACCAGTGCGAAAACTGCACCAAACAGCTTGATCCGACCGACCTGATCAATCCCCGCTCGTCCATCTCCGGCTCCACCAATCTGGAGGTGCGCGAAACCAAACACCTCTTCCTGCGCCAGCGCTCGCTGCGCGACAAGCTGGAGGCCTGGATCGATTCTAAAACCGATTGGCCGACCCTGACCACCTCCATCGCCAAGAAATGGCTCAACGACGGGGACGGCTTGCAGGATCGCGGCATCACCCGCGATCTGTACTGGGGCATCCCGGTGAAAAAGGGCGATCAGCCCTGGCCGGGGATGGAAGGCAAGGTCTTCTACGTCTGGTTCGACGCCCCCATAGAATACATCGCAGGCACCGCCGAATGGGCCGATGCCAATGGCCTTGACGATGCCGCATGGGAACGCTGGTGGCGCACCGACAAGGGCGCGCAGGACGTGACCTATTACCAGTTCATGGGCAAAGACAACGTCCCCTTCCACACCCTGTCCTTCCCCGCCACGATCCTCGGGTCGGGTGAGCCATGGAAGCTTGTCGATTACCTCAAGTCCTTCAATTACCTCAACTATGACGGCGGCCAGTTCTCCACGAGCCAAGGGCGCGGCGTCTTCATGGATCAGGCGCTGTCGATCCTGCCCGCCGATTACTGGCGCTGGTGGCTGCTCTCGCACGCCCCCGAAAGCTCCGACAGCGAGTTCACTTGGGAAAACTTCCAGGCCTCGGTGAACAAGGATCTGGCCGATGTGCTGGGCAACTTCGTCTCCCGGGTCACCAAGTTCGCCAAGTCCAAACTGGGCGAGGCCGTCCCCGCAGGCGGTGATTTCGGGCCCGAGGAAACCGCGCTGATCGCCGATCTGGGCGCCCGCATCCGCGACTATGAAACCCTGATGGGGCAGATGGAGGTGCGCAAAGCCGCGGCCGAACTGCGCGCCATCTGGGTCATCGGCAATGAATACCTCCAAGCCGCCGCGCCTTGGTCCGCCGTGAAAACCGATCTCGCCCGGGCCGAGGCGATCGTGCGCCTGTCGCTGAACCTCATCCGCGTCTATGCGATCCTGTCGCAACCCTTCATCCCCGATGCCGCCGCCGCCATGATGGCAGCGATGGGGTCGGACGATTGGACATGGCCCGAAGACACCGCAGCCGCCATGCGCGCGCTGCCTGCGGGGCATGATTTCAGCGTACCGGAAAACCTGTTCCGCAAGATCACCGATGAGGAACGCGCCGACTGGCAAACGCGCTTCTCCGGCGTCCGCGCCTGATCCTTTCTTCTCTGCGAAAATATCCTCGGGGGGAGGGTCGCGGCACGCGGCCCGTGGGGGGCGGAAAGCCCCCCTCCCCCATAGCCAAAGGAACCACGCGATGACGCTCTCGACCACCCATTTCGGCCGCACCGGCCGCGCTGTCACCCGCATCGGCTTTGGCGCCTGGGCCATCGGCGGCAGCTGGGGCGACGTGTCCGAGGCGGATGCCAAGGCCACGCTCCACGCCGCCCTAGATGCAGGTATGACCTTCATCGACACCGCTGACGTTTATGGCGACGGCCGCTCGGAACGGATCATCCGCGACGTGCTGGCGGACCGCGGCGGCGACCGCCCCTATGTCGCCACCAAGGCCGGCCGCCGCCTGTCGCCCCATGTCGCGGCAGGCTACACGATCCAGAACATCGAAGCCTTCATAGACCGCAGCCTGACCAATCTCGGCATCGACTGCCTCGATCTCGTACAACTCCACTGCCCGCCTTGGGACGTCTACTACACCCCCGCCCTCTTCGACGGGCTGGAAGGTCTGAAGGCCAAGGGCAAGATCGCCAATTGGGGCGTCTCTGTCGAAAAGGTCGAAGAGGCGCTGAAGGCCATCGAATATCCCGGCTGCACCTCGGTTCAGATCATCTACAACATCTTCCGCCAGCGACCCGCGACCCTGTTCTTCCGCGAGGCAAAGGCGCGCGGCGTGGCGACCATCATCCGCGTGCCCCTCGCCTCGGGCATGTTGACAGGCAAGATGACCAAGGACAGCACCTTCGCCGCCGACGATCACCGCGCCTTCAACCGCCATGGCGAGGCGTTTGACATGGGCGAAACCTTCTCCGGCGTTCCTTATGATGTGGCGCTGGCCGCGGTGGACGAACTGCGCGCCCTCGTGCCCCAGGGCGCAAGCATGGCGCAATTCGCCCTGCGCTGGATCCTGATGGAAGATGCCGCAACCGTCATCATTCCCGGCGCGCGCACAGCGGCGCAAAGCACCGCCAATGCCGGGGCTGATGCACTTGCCCCGGTGCCCGCCGCCACGATGGACGCCTGCCGCGAGATCTATCAGCGCCTTATCGCGCCCCACGTCCACCAGCGCTGGTGATGACCGTCGCAGGGGGGCTTCACCCCCCTCGTCGCTTGCGCTCCTCACCCCTGAGGATATTTGAACAGAGAAGATAGGGGCAGGGTTTTGCCTTATCTTCTCTGCGGAAATATCCTCGGGAGAGGTCCGGAGAGGGCAGACAGCCCTTTCCGGGGCCGGGGCCGCAGACGGACCTCTGCCGTTATCACCCCCGCCCGATCACTCCTCGCCGGGCAGTACGCGCACCGCACCCTTGTCGGCCGATGCCGCAAACAGCGCATAGGCCCGCAGCGCCTGGCTCACCTTGCGCGACCGGGGCTTGGCGGGTTTCCAGCCCAGCTTGTCCTGCTCGGCGCGGCGGGCGGCCAGTTCGGCCTCGCTGACACGCAGGTTGATGGTGCGGTTGGGAATGTGGATGTCGATCATGTCGCCCTCGCGCACCAGCCCGATTGCACCACCCGACGCGGCCTCGGGGCTGGCATGACCGATCGACAGGCCCGATGTCCCGCCCGAAAAACGGCCATCCGTCAGCAGCGCGCAAACCTTGCCCAGCCCTTTGGATTTCAGATAGCTCGTCGGATAGAGCATCTCCTGCATCCCCGGGCCGCCCTTCGGCCCTTCATAGCGGATCACCACCACATCGCCGGCCTTGACCTCGTTGTTCAGGATCGCGGCAACGGCGGCGTTCTGGGATTCATAGACCTTGGCCGGCCCGGAGAAGACGAAGATCGACTCGTCCACGCCCGCCGTCTTCACGATGCAGCCGTCCAGCGCGATATTGCCTTTCAGCACCGCCAGACCGCCCTCTTTGGTAAAGGCATGCTCGACCGACCGGATCACACCCTTTTCACGGTCAAGGTCCAGCTCGACATAGCGCTTGTCCTGGCTGAACGCGGTGGCGGACCGCACATTCCCCGGCGCCGCCTTGAAGAACTTGCGCACGCTTTCATTGGTGGTGCGGCTGATATCCCAATGATCCAGCGCCGCGCCCATGGTGGGCGAATGCACCGTCACGCAATCCCGGTTCAAGAGGCCTGCCACATCCAGTTGGCCGAGGATCGCCATGATCCCCCCCGCGCGGTGGACATCTTCCATATGCACATCCTGTTTGGCCGGGGCCACCTTGGACAGGCAGGGGATGCGGCGGCTCAGCCGGTCGATATCGTCTTGGTCAAAGTCGATCCCGCCTTCATGCGCGGCGGCAAGGATATGCAGGATGGTATTGGTCGACCCGCCCATCGCGATGTCCAGCGCCATCGCATTCTCGAACGCCGCCTTGTTGGCCACATTGCGCGGCAGGATGCTGGCATCGTCCTGTTCGTAATAGCGCTTGGCCAGATCGACGATCAGATGCCCCGCCTCCACGAACAGCCGCTTGCGGTCGCCATGGGTGGCAAGGGTCGATCCGTTGCCGGGCAACGACAGGCCCAGTGCCTCGGTCAGGCAGTTCATCGAATTGGCGGTGAACATGCCGCTGCACGATCCGCAGGTCGGGCAGGCGGCTTTTTCGATCTCTTCCACCTCGGCATCGGTATAGGACTCGTCCGCCGCCACGACCATGGCATCCACCAGATCGAGTGCAATTTCCTTGCCCTTGATGATGGCCTTCCCGGCCTCCATCGGCCCGCCCGAAACAAAGACCACGGGAATGTTCAGGCGCATGGCGGCCATCAGCATGCCGGGGGTGATCTTGTCGCAGTTGGAAATGCAGACCATCGCATCGGCGCAATGGGCATTGACCATGTATTCCACGCTATCGGCGATGATCTCGCGCGATGGCAGCGAATACAGCATCCCGTCATGGCCCATGGCGATGCCGTCATCCACCGCGATGGTGTTGAACTCTTTCGCCACGCCACCCGCCGCCTCGACCTCGCGCGCGACAAGCTGGCCCAGATCCTTCAGATGCACATGGCCCGGCACGAACTGGGTAAAGCTGTTGACGATGGCGATGATCGGCTTGCCGAAATCGCCATCCTTCATCCCCGTCGCGCGCCAGAGGCCACGGGCCCCGGCCATGTTGCGGCCATGGGTGGTCGTGCGGGAACGATAGACGGGCATAGCGGCTCCTCCGGCTGACATGTCAACGCGACATGGCATTCACGCCTTTGCGGGTCAAGGGAAGGACCCGTCAAATAAGGCCGCGACCTGCAAGATTCCGCATCAAGGCCGCTGTGCCAAAGGTCCATTCCGGCGCTTCGGTCGCCAGCCGCACCGTATTGGTCAGCGCCCCAAGCTCTGGCGCGGCGATGGTCACCACATCGCCAAGATGATGGGTAAAGCCCTGCCCCGGTGCGCCCCGATCCTGCACAGGCGCGAACATCGTGCCGCAATATAGGACGAACCCGTCCGGATACTGATGATGCCGCCCCCGCGCCTGCCCCACCAGATCGGCCGGATCGCGGCTGATCTCGGCCATGGAGGACCGGCCTTCCAGCACGAACCCGTCTTCGCCCTGCACATGCAGCGACAACTCGATCCGCCGCACATCATCCAGCGAGAAACCATCATCAAAGATACGGATGAACGGCCCAAGGCTTGCCGCCGCGTTATTGTCCTTGGCCTTGCCAAGCAGCAGCGCCGACCGCCCCTCGACATCGCGCAGGTTCACGTCATTGCCCAGCGTCGCGCCCACGATCCGGCCCGTGGAATCCACCGCCAGCACCACCTCGGGCTCGGGGTTGTTCCAATGGCTGACGGGGTGCAGCCCCACGCTCGCGCCCCAGCCCACCGCCGCCATCGGCTGCGCCTTGGTGAACACCTCGGCATCCGGGCCGATCCCGACCTCAAGGTATTGCGACCACAGCCCTTCATGCTGCAACAGCCGCTTGACCTCGGCCGCCTCATCCGATCCCGGCACCAGATCGCGCAGGCTGTCACCGATCACCCGCGCCACGCGTCCCCGGATCGCATCCGCCCGGCCCGGATCGCCGCCTGCGCGTTCCTCGATCACCCGTTCGATCATCGACCGCGCAAAGGTTACGCCACAGGCCTTGATCGCCTGCAGATCAACCGGCGCGATCAGCCGCGTGATCCCGCCCGTCCCTTCCACCGAAGCTTGGGCCAGCGCCTCCAGCGATCCGATGCTTTCGCCGGCAATTCCTGCCACAAAGGCCCCGATATCGGGCTGTTCCAACACATCGCGCATCGTTGGCGCCTCGCGCGTGGTGATATCCACCACCTCGCCGCCCCGCACCACCACCACCGATGGGCCGATCCCACGCCGCCACACACGGCCGACGAAGAGGCCCTCTTCCGGCAGATTCAGCATTCACTCCCCCCAAGACTCTCCGGTCCTCGGCGACATGTTTGCGTAAACAATGCGCCAAGGGCAAGCCGTGGTGATGCAAGATCAGGTGCGACTTTCGGTCAATCCGGCTGCCGCCTGGTCACGCCCTGCGGCGCCGCCTCTCAGGCCGGCTTGCGCGGCCGTGCCACGTCATTGGCACCCTCTTCCTCGGGACCAAGGCCATAGCTCATGCGCTTCATCTGCGCGATGACCCGCTCCATCTCCTCCTCCGGCAGCACGGGCGGCTCGCCCAGCGCGAGCGCCTGCACATACATCCGCGCCAGCGTCTCTACCTCCACCGCCATCCACAACGCGCCCTCCAGCGTGGTGCCAAGGCTGATCTGCCCATGCTGGCCCAGAAGGCAGGCCATCCGCCCCTCCAGCGCCTCGATCGCCGCATCCGACAGCGCCTGCGTGCCAAAGGTCGCATAGCGCGCACAGCGCAGCGTGTTCCCCCCCATCACGCCCACCATGTAATGAAAGGCCGGGATCGTGCGGTGATGGCAGGCGACCGATGTGGCAAAGGCCGAATGGCAATGCAGCACCACATTCACATCCGGTCGCGCCTTCAGGATGTCGCGATGGAACCGCCATTCCGACGATGGCCGCCGCCCTGCATAGGTGCCGTCCCACCCCATCTCCACCAGATCGTCCGGCTCCATCCCGTCATAGGGCAGCGACGATGGCGTGATCAGGAACCCGTCGCCAAACCGCACCGACAGGTTGCCCGCCGTGCCCTGATTGATCCCCGTCTCGTTCATCTTGCGGCAGGTCCGCACCATCTCTTGGCGCAGGGTCAGTTCGGCATCGGTCATGTCATGGCTTCCTTGGCAAGCGCGCGCCAGCGCGCGACGTAATCGGTCAGGTCGGGCAGCCCGGGCAGGGGCTGCGGTTCTGTCAGGTGCAGGGGCGGCATCACCTCACCCTGCGCGCACAGGGCTGCGGCCCCGACGGCAATGCCATAGCTTTCCGCATGGGTCCGCGTCTTGCGCCCCGGCCGCAACGCGGCCACCAGCGCGGCAAAGGCCGGATCGCGCAGGAAACTGCCATCCAGAATCCACGGTCGCTCTGCGTCCAGCCGATTGCCGCATTCCAGCGTCAGAAGCGCTACGTACAGCACCGCCAGCGCCAGCCGCTCTGCCGCGCCCTCGGGCGGTGGCCCGACGATCCGCCCTTTGCCCGCCGTGCCGGGAAACTGCCCGTCACTCGGCCCAAAGGCGGGCAGCGCCATCGTTCCCCGCACGATCAGCCGCGCCAGCACTGCCGGATCGGCCCGCGCGCCCTCGGGTTGCGTCCCGGCCAGCACCGCATAATCCCGCCCGCCCATCGTCAGCGCGCCCCCCACCGGCGCACCGCCAACATCGGCGTTCAGCGTCATGCCAAAGCGCGGGTCCAGACGTTCGGGCGCGATCCGGTCGGCGATGGCCACAATCCATGTCCCGGTCGAAATCACGCAGATGCCGTCCAGCCCCGCCGCGCGATAGCGGTGGAAATTGGCCGATGAATCATGCACCCCCGCATGGACCCGCATCTGCGGTACCCCACGCGCCACCAGCGCCGCACGCACCGGACCCAGATCATCCGATGCCCGCGCAAAGGGCGGCATCAGCCGCCCCCAGCCCCGCGCCGCCACGATGGGCGACCACCGCGCCCGCGCCACGTTCCACAGATGCGACTGCGCACCCAGGATCGTCACCTCGCTCACCGCCACCCCGCTCAACCGCCACGCCCAGTATTGCGGGATGCCAAGGCACCACCGCGCGCGGGAAAATTCGGCAGGCCTGTCGCGCGCGGCCCAGAACATCTGCCGCGCCGCATGGCTGGCCCCCATCATCATGGCCGATCCCCGGTCAAGAAAATCCCCGGTCAAAGGGGCATATTCCGCGTCCAGCCCTTCGGGCAGGGACTGCTCATAATCCATCATTGGCAGCACGGCCCCGTCGCCGCCCGCATCGGGATCATCCCCCACCAACACCGCACCCGACCCGTGGCCAGACGCCACGAACCGCGCCAGCGGATGCCGCCGCCCAAGCGCAGCCAACCCGTCGATAACCCAAAGGTTCAGCGCCTTCAGGTCATGGTGTTGCCAAGGCGGCCCCGGCAAGACCGGGTTCGGCGTCGTCAATGTCTCAAGGACATGCCCCTCGGCATCACAGGCCGACAACTTCACGTTGGATTTGCCAACATCCAGAACCGCGATTCTGCTCGGCTCCGTCATGCGCTATCCGTTCACCAGCCGGAAATCCGCGTTCTTGCTCTCGGCCATCACGAACCGCCCGTTCGGCAGGTCATTGCCATCCAGCTTCCAGGCAATCTCTTCAGGCGTCAGGTCATAATGCCGCCACCGTGCCGTCAGCCGCGCGCGCAGTACAGGCTCCGGCACATCGACCAGCACCGCCACATCGAATAACGGCCGCAGCCGCGACCAAGGCTCCTGCCCCAGCAGCAGATAATTCCCCTCGACAATGATGACTGGCACGTCGGCGGAAATCATCCGCGCACCCGCCCGCGCAATCTCGATATCGCGGTCAAAGACCGGAACGGCGACGAAATCCTCATCCCGCGCCCGGATGCGGCGCAGCGTGTGATAAAGCCCGCCCACATCAAACGTCTCCGGCGCGCCCTTCCGTGGCCGCAGCCCCGCTGGCACCAGATGCAAGTCGTCGTAATGGAACCCGTCCATCGGCAGCACGGCCGCCATTCCCGCCTGCCCTGCATTCAGCCGGTCCACCAACCCTTCGGCCACGGTGGACTTGCCCGATCCCGGCGCCCCGGCCAGTGCCGCGATCACGCGCCCGCCCCCCGCTGCCTTTTCCACCAGCAGCGCCGCCAGCGCGTCCATGTCGATAAAGGATGCCGTCACCTTGCCCCCCGGATCAGCCGATCCCACCCGCCGCCATACCGCAGCAAGCGCGCGCCCTTGTCCATTCCCCCGAGCAAGATTTTCAGCACAAGATTTTCCGCACTGAGCCGCTGCTCACGCCGGATACGACGTAATACCCCTGCCCCCGCACCGCACCCCGCAATGCAAAAGGGGTGGGCCTGCGCCCACCCCCCCACCTGCAGCGCGGTCGTGATCTCAGTAGTCCAGACGCTGGCTCAGGATCGTGTTGGTGGCCGCGTCGACATACATCTCGACCCGCTTGCCTTCCGGGGTGATGACCTTCATCTCCACCACCGTTCCATCCTCGCGGTCGATCTCCAGCACTTGGTAGCCACGCGTTTCCCAATCGGCCACCACATCGGTCAGCACCGGCAGGATCACACCGTTCTGCGAGCCATAGCCCGCTCCGTTGCCGCCCTTGTCGTCATAGCCGACATCGTCGCTGCCATGGCCGCTGGTATCGCCGCCATTGCCATCGCTGGTGCTGTCGCCATTGCTGTCGCTGCTGCTGCCGCTGCTGTTGCCACCGTTGTCATCGCCACCCCGGTCGTCGCTGCTGCTGCTGCTGCCGCCCCGGTCGTCGCTGCCCCGGTCATCGCTGCCCGCAAAGGTCGGCGTCGGCACCGATGCCAGCGACAGCGCCCCCACCACGGCCGCAACCATGGCGATGCCCATCGAAATGTGTCCAGCACGGTTCAGGTCTTTGGCGTCCATTGGTTCATCCTCTCGTTTTTCAATTGCCCCAACTCCCGGGATGCACCAGCTTTGACATGAGTCGTCTGACAGCCTCCTGACCGGACCTGTCAGCCAATTGTCAGCTTCCATCCGGTACATCGCGTGCATGACCCGCTATTCCTTCCTCCTCCTCCTCGCGATCCTGAGCGTCGCCACGCCCGTCTTCGCCAAGGACGGCAGCGATGATGGTGGCGGCAACAGCGGTAGTGGCAGTGGTGGTGACAGTGGTGGTGATGACAATGGCGGCGACAGCAACGGCGACGACAGCGCCGATGACAACGACGACGACAACGAAGATGACGATGACAGCGACCGCGCCCGCGCGGGCGTGTCCTCCGGGGCGATCCTGCCCCTCGCGGCCATCTTGGGCGGGGTCGAAAACCGCTTCGGTGCGCGCATGATCAACGCCGAACTTCACCGCAAAAGCGGCCGCCTGATCTATGAACTGGAACTGATCACGCCCGCAGGGCGCGTTCTGGGCGTGTCGGTCGATGCTGCCACGGCGCGTGTCATCCGGATCAATGACTGATGCGCGCCCTTGTCGTCGAAGATGACAGCCGCATCGCGGATATGGTCTCCACCGCCCTCACCGCCGCCGGCTTCCGCGCCGAAACCGTCACCGATGGCGAAACCGCATGGTTTCAGGGCGGGACGGAAGATTACGATCTGGTCATCCTCGATCTGGGCCTGCCCCGGCTGGATGGCCTGACCCTGCTGAAACGCTGGCGGGCCGAGGGGCGGGGTTTCCCCATCCTCATCCTCTCCGCCCGTGGCACATGGTCCGAACGCGTCGAAGGGATCGAGGCCGGGGCCGACGACTACCTTCCCAAACCCTTCATGGTCGAGGAAATGACCGCCCGCGCCCGCGCCCTGATCCGCCGCGCCGCCGGGCAGGCGCAGCCGCTGCACCACATCGGCGGCCTTGCCATCGACCTCAACCGCATGACCGTGCAGCGCGACGGCCTGCCCGTCGCTCTGACCCCGCTGGAATTCCGGCTCCTGTCCTATCTGCTTCTGAACCGCGACCGCACGGTTCCCCCCACCGAACTGCTTGACCATCTCTACGGCACCGAAGACGGGCGCGAGGCGAACGCCGTCGAGGCTGTCATCACCCGGATGCGCCGCAAACTCGGGTCCGCCGCCATCGAAACCCGGCGCGGCTTTGGCTACAGGCTGGGCGGCGATCCATGACACGCGGCTCCCTGCGCCTGCGTCTGGCGCTGGCGGGGGGCCTGGCCCTCATCGTCACGCTGATCGCGGCGCAATTCGGCCTGTCGATCCTGTTCAACCGCCATGCCGAACGCGCCATCGCCGCCGATCTGGCGGATTTGTCGGATTACCTCGTCGTCACGCTAGACCCTGCCCCCGATGGCAGCCTGACGCTGGCCACCCCGCCGCCTGACCCGGCTTTCAACCGCCCCTATTCCGGCCGCTACTGGGCGGTGTCCGTGGGCGATCAGACATGGTCCTCGCGCTCACTTTGGGATTTCACGCTCACCCTGCCCCCTGCCCCGCCGCCCGGCGCGGGCGTTCTGCTTACCCTGCCCGGCCCGCAGGACACCGCGCTTCTTGCGCTGGACCGCACCGTCATCCGCCCCACCCCGGCGGGTGAAAAGCAGGTCCGCATCACCACCGCGCTGGACCGCGCGCGGATAGATGCCGCCCGCGCCGCCTTTGGTGCCGACATGCTGCCTTGGCTTGCCGTCCTTGGCCTGACAATCCTCGCCGCCGGGGCCGTCCAAATCCGCGTGGGCCTTGCCCCGCTGGCCACGCTGGGCCAGCGCCTGCAATCCCTCACCTCCGGCGCGCAAGACCGGATCGGCGACAGCGTGCCCCAGGAACTGGCCCCGCTCGCCCGCCAGATCGACCACCTCCTCGATGCCCGCGCGACCGAGATTGACCGCTCCCGCCGCCGCGCCGCCGATCTGGCGCATGGCCTGAAAACCCCGCTGCAGGCCCTGCTGGGCGACGCCGCCCGCCTGCGCGACACCGACCGCCAGACCGAGGCGGCGGGGATCGAAGCCGTGGTCCGTTCCATTCGCTTGCAAGTCGACCGCGAACTCACCCGCGCCACTCTGGCAGGCGGCACCCCCGGCACCACCGCCGATGCCGCCCGCGCCCTGCGCGGTGTGGTGGCCGTGCTGCAACGCACCCCACGCGGTGCAGCGCTTGTCTGGCAGATCAACGCTGCCGAAGGCCTCTCCGCCCGCATCGACAGCGCCGACCTGACCGAGGCGCTGGGCGCGCTTTTGGAAAACGCCGTGGCCCACGCAAAGGCGCGGATAACGCTCACCGCCCGGCGCGACGGGGCCGAAATCGTGATGACGCTTCAGGATGACGGGCCGGGAATGCCACCGGATCAGATCGCCCGCCTGCGCCAACGCGGCCAACGGCTTGATACGGCAGGTCCGGGCAGCGATGGCAATGGTCTGGGTCTCGCCATCGCGGATGAAATCCTCACCCGCGCCAAAGGGGAACTGGCCTTTGACAGCAAAGGCAGCGGCCTACGCGTCACCCTCCGACTGCCCGCCGCCACCTGACGCAAACCGCACGTGGGTTCAGCCCGTTTTCCACAAGGTCTGCAAAAAACGTCTGCGAAAAGCACCCGCCGCCCGATCCGTTCCGGACCGCGCCGCAGCAGATGTCAGTGGATCGGTTCACCCAGGCGGCACTGCAACAGCGCCACGAACTTTTCCCGAAACTCCGGTTGGCCTGACAGAATCGTCATCACCTCATTCGCGCCCCAACCGCCGACATCGACCCGTCCGGTCTGGGCCCATTGCCCGATGAGTGTCTGAAGCTCCATCAAATCCCGGTCGTACATCTGTGTAAAATCCGTCTTTATTTTCTAGATGTTAATATATGTTAACAGCGCCAAAGACAATGGACACAGCCCTCCCAAAAAGGGCCGAGACCTTGGTCGCCCTCACCTTGGACCATTGGCCTCACCGCCCCACGAACTCAAAGGCAAAGCGCAGCGCTGCCCCTTCGGGCGGGGGCGGAAAGGGCGCGGTGCGGCGGATATGGTCCAGCGCCACACGGTCCAGCGCCTCAGATCCCGACGAAGACACCACCGCCACCCGCCGCAGCCCGCCATCGGCCCCGATCTCGAACCCCACGACCACCACCCCCCGCTCGGGCGCCTTTTGCCGCCGCAGCCGCGCGATCTGGCGCATCACCTGATCGCCATAGCGCGCCGCCGCCTGCCCGCCGGCGACACGCCGCTCCTGCGCTGGCCGCGCCGCCTGATCCGATCCCGCCGCCTGCGCAGGCGCAGCCGCGCTCGGCGCGCGTTGCTTGGCTTCAGCCTGTGCCTCCGTCTCCGGCGGGGCGGGCCGCGCAGCCTCGGCCGGCTGGACCTCATCTCTCACGCGCTCAGGCTGCGAACGATCGGGCCGCGCCACCGGGCGCGGGCTCTGCGCCATGGTCAACGGTGGCTCTTCCGGCGGCGGCGGGGCCGCCGCCATCACAGGCGGCGCTTCAGCCTGCGGCAGGTCCATCACAGGCGGCGGCAGCTCAGGGCGCGGCATGGCCACCGGTTCCGGCACCGCAGGCAGGTGAGGCGTGGCCTCGGTCAGCGGGGCCTCCGGCTGTACAGGCGCGGCCATCGCCACCGCGGGCGGTTCCGATGGCAACACCGCCGACAGCGGCACCACCCCCACCGACAGGTCCATCGCCACCGCCTCTACCGGCCCCGCGCCCGCCGCACCGGGCGCAGCCCGCAAGGCCGCCGCTGCCGCACCGGCAAA